>NZ_BAZK01000007.1 GCF_001310815.1 Pseudovibrio denitrificans JCM 12308 | reverse complement strand
CGCCCAGACCAAAGCCGGTGACCGCGCCTCCCTGTTTGCCACCGCCATCAAGGCCTTCCGCTTCCTGCTCGGCTCCGCCGTTCTGGCTGTTGGCGCCTGGCTGGCGATCCTGCAGGAAGTCTCTCCGGGCGTCATGATTGCCGCCTCCATCATCACCTCCCGCGCTCTGTCCCCTGTTGAGCAGGCCGTTGGCCAGTGGCGCGTGTTCATCGCTGCCCGTCAGGCCCGCGCCCGTCTGGAAAAAGCGCTGGAAGGTCTGGATGAGAGCGCACCGGAAACCGAACTACCTCTGCCAAGCAAGACCCTCAATGTGCAGCAGATCGCAACAGCCCCTCCAGGTGCCCGCGCCGTCACATTGGCTGGCGTCAACTTTGAGCTCAAGGCCGGAGATGGCATGGGCATCATCGGCCCGTCCGGTTCCGGCAAGACCAGTCTGGTGCGCGCGCTTGTGGGCGTCTGGCCAATCCATCGCGGCTCCGTGCGCCTTGATGGCGCCGAGCTGGGCCAGTGGTCTGAGGACCGCCTCGGCACCGCCATCGGCTACCTGCCGCAGGATGTGGAACTGTTCGACGGCACCATTGCTGAAAATATCTCGCGCTTTGCGCCTGAGCGCAATGACGAGAAAATTCTCGAAGCGGCTCAGCTTGCCAATGTGCATGAGCTGGTGACCGGCCTGACAGATGGCTATGACACACAGGTTGGCGAAGGCGGTGCTCTGCTGTCTGCCGGCCAGCGTCAGCGCATTGGTCTGGCCCGCGCGCTTTACGACAACCCGTTCCTGATCGTGCTGGATGAGCCGAACTCCAATCTGGATGCAGAAGGCGAAGCCGCCCTGACCCGCGCCATCAAGCTGATGCGCCAGAACGGCAGCATCGTGATTGTTGTGGCGCACCGCCCAAGCGCGATCTCAGCCGTTGAGCTGCTGCTTGTTGTGAAGGATGGCCAGCAGGCCGCCTTTGGCCCGAAAGAAGAAGTCCTGCCAAAAATCAGCGCCCCAACCGGCGTGCCTGCACCAGCCGGTGCCCCCGCCCCCGGCGCCAAGCCAGCGCCTGCGGCAGCAAAAACAGGACCATTGAGCGTGGTGCCACATGCCTGAGCAAACAACACTTTCCTCCATTCAGTCCTCTCGTAAGAAACACCTGCGCTGGGGTATCGCTCTTGTGGGCGTTCTGGTTCTCGGCCTTGGAGGCTGGGCCTCTGTCGCCAAGATCAACAGCGCGGTGATCACCTCCGGCTCCATCGCGGTCGATGGTCAGGCCAAGAAGGTCCAGCATCAGGAAGGCGGCATTGTCGGTGAGATCCTCGTCAAAGACGGCGACGAGGTCAAAGCCGGTGACGTGCTGTTCCGTCTTGATGAGACCGTGGTCAAAGCCAACCTTGCCATCACCCGCAAGCGCTTGCACCAGATGCAGGCTCAGGAAGCCCGCCTTTCCGCCGAATGGCGCCGCGAACAGCGTGTGATCTTCCCGCAAACTCTTGTTGAGCTGGCCAAGACTGACGAGATCGCTGCCACCGCACTAGACGGCGAACAGGCTCTGTTTGACGCCCGCCAGCAAGGCATCAAGGGCCGCAAGAAACAGCTTGGCGAGCAGATTGCTCAGCTGGAGCAGCAGATTGAAGGCCTGCAGGTGCAGCGCGATGCCAAGGCAGAAAGCATCGATCTGGTCACCCAGCAGCTTTCTGACTTCTCCTCACTTTTAGAAAAGCGCCTGATCAACGCTTCTCAGGTCACCGCCATCAAACGCGAACGCGCCGAGCTGATCGGTGACCGCGGCGGGTTGATCTCCCAGATCGCCCAGACCAAGGAAGCCATCAGCGAAAAGCGCGTGCAGATCCTGCAGCTGGATGAGGAGTTCCTTGAAAAGGTGCTCTCTGACCTGCAGACCATTCGCTCCCAGATTGCTGAGTTGGAAGAACAGGAAGTTGCCGCTGAAGATCGCCTCAAGCGCATCGACATCCGTGCACCACAGTCCGGCTACGTGCACCAGCTTGCGGTTCACACCGTGGGCGGCGTGATTGCGCCGGGAGATACCTTGATGCTGGTGGTGCCGGAAGACAGCGAACTGGTGATCGAAAGCCGTGTTCAGCCCATCGATGTGGACCAGCTGCAGGTTGGACAGGATGCCTATGTACGCCTCGCCGCCTTTGACCAGCGCACCACACCGGAGCTGAGCGCTGCCGTGCTCAACGTCTCCCCGGACCTGACCCGTGATGAGGTCACCGGCGAGCCGTTCTATCTGGCACGCCTGAAGATCCTGGAAAGCGAGATGCCAAAGCTGAACGGCCAGACCCTCGTTCCCGGCATGCCCGTCGAAGGCTTCATTCAAACCGGCGAACGCACCGTCCTCTCCTACTTCGTAAAACCTCTGCAAGACCAAATCGCCCACGCACTCAAGGAGAAGTAAGGCCCCCTTACTTCCTCGGAGGGCGGCTTCATTGATTTTTGAGGTCGTGAGGATTAAAATGCCGGAGTAGGAAGGGAACCGTAGGTCCCCTCCCTTTTGCTTAAGAACCAAAAGAGACTCGGAGTTGCATTAGCCAGCTGTTCCGAGTCTTTTTCATTTTAAGCGTGAGTGAAATGGGGAATAACCTCATCCCATCACCTCCGGTTTGAGGGCAAGGCTGTTGCCTCAGTCGGATAAGCCTATCTTGTCCGATGCATTGGCTGGCACAACACAGCTGCTTTCACCCTCAAAGAGCTCCCAGCTTACCACCAAACATCGCGATCTTTATCTCCCTGATTTTGGGAGTGACTTTCATTTAGCCAATAAAAAAGCGGCTCTGGGAGCCGCTTTTCTGTTCTTGTAAAAGGCCCTCGCATACTCGCGAGAGCCTTCTTTTTTACTTAAACCAGCATTTCGCTTGGGCTGCTGAGGTCCAGACCGATGATGAGTGGGTCGTGGTCAGAAGCGCCGTACTGGTCGTCGTTGTAGAAACCAGCGTCGGTGAAGCGGCTATTGTAGCTGAGCAGGTCTGGCTCATCAGCGTTGATGTGCCACTCAGCAAGACCAGTCACCTGTTCAGCAAGGCTGTCGGATGCCAGAGCGTGGTCCAGAGAACCGCGCTGACCATCAAACACGAAGCTGTAGCTTCATCGCCCAGGTACTGAGAGAGAAGATCGGTCATGTCACCGCCTTCGATCAGTTCCTGTACGGAGTCGCCTTTACCGTAAGTGTTCAAGTCACCGATCACGAGGATATCCGGATCAAGCCCCGCACCTGCGTAATCAGTTCTCAGCCACTCATGCAGCTCTTTTGCTGCGTCTTCACGTGCCTGAGCCCAGAACGCCTGTCCGTCACCCTGATCGTAGTTTGGATCAGCGATCAGAGCATCCAGATCTGCCTGTACCTGAGCAACATCAGCAGCCGGGATGGTACCTGCATCCAGCTTGCCCTGAATGTCTTCCACCAGATCACTCAGACCGCTTGGGCCTTTGGACTTGTAGTGGTTGACGGCAAGGGTAAAGCGTTCACCGTTTGCATCCTCAAAGGTGGTTGCAACGGTTGGGCGGTTACGCTGGAAGTCACCTACATATGAACGATCAGCAAACTCCTGCAGACGATCCGCAATTGCGTAAGTCGTAGCTGCACTTGATTCCTGATAGGTGTAGGTTTCTGTCTCGATGACAGTCAGCTTGCTTGGACGGTAGATCATACCGGTAGTGATCGCATCTGACCCAATCGGAGCCCCATCAGTCGGGTTCACGAAGGTGTACAGCTCATCAGTCCGGCCCTGAGCGGTCAGTTCCGCATTGAGGGCATCAACAAGAGCGCTGATAGCAGATGCATCATCAAAGCCGTTGTTCTCCAACTCCTGAAGACCAAAGACATCCGCATCGATATCAAGCATTGCCTTGACGATCTTGTCCGTCTGACGAGCAAGGTCTGCTTCGGTGCTCGCACCGCGCTGGCCAAGGGTGGTGAAGTAGTTCAGCACGTTGAAGCTGGACACTTTCAGCTCACCGCCAACATCAGCAGGCTGCTCAGGACGTGCACCGGAGTTGGTGCTCTCATCGATGGACAGCTGACCATCAACAACCAGAGTATGACCGTCGAAGCCTTCTGTCAGAACACCTTCGATCGGAGCATCGATTTCTGTACCGAGACGCAGAGTTGCGCCAGCAGAGAAGTCGTCGTCCTTGTCAAGGTAACCGTTGCCATTGTCGCCGTTTTCAGCAGTCACTGGCACATACGTGAACTCATCAGGGTTCTGCTCAGAAGAACCATCATCGATGAGGATGCGGTTGTTCTGGTTCATTTCCTGATGTTCGATGATCTGGTCCAGCTCGTCCTGCGGATCATACAGGTGAGTTGCCTGATACTGGGAGCCAGCAGAAACTGTAATCTGACCGTAGCGGTCGAAATTGAAGTTTTCGATGACTGTCAGAGCATCGTCTGTGCCAGAAGCAATGCTGACGCGCATGCCTTCCAGAGCTTCCAGGTTGTTCTGGTTTGTCGGAGACAGAAGCACCTGCATGTATTCTGGAAGTTCATTGCCGGATGACAGAACGTTCAGATCAGCAATGTTTGTCAGCTGGGTCTGGCCGCCGAACTCAGCAACTGTACCGCCGAAGGACACTGCATCACCAACTGCAACGGTTGGAGCCGCGCCGGTGTAAACGAAGATACCTTCAGAGGTTGCTGCATTACCATCACTGTCAGTGGTTTCTTCCTGAAGGTAGAAGCCATTGCTGGTGAGGCGGGTCACAAGCGCGCTCACGTAAACGAACTCACCAACCATGCCGGATTCTGCACCTTCACCCTGAATGGTGGAGATGAGAGTAGGCGCGGTGTCGTCGTTCTCAACGGTGCTGGTTGCGCTCTTCGTTGTGATCTTGCCACCGGTTGGGTTGCTCAAGGTCACGGTCAGAGCTTCGCTCAGTTCTGTTGTTTCATCACCAGTGATGTTGACTGTGATGGTCTTGGTGGTTTCGCCAGCTGCAAACTCGATGCTGCCGGATGGCAGAGTACCACCGAAGTCAGCTGCATCAACGTCGCCGCCAACAGCAAAGTCAACAGTACCAGCTTCAGACAGATCACCATCACGGGTCACGGTGAACTCGAAGGAGGTTACGCCGCTGTCGCCTTCAGCTTTGGAGTCAGCTTCAGCCGCAATTGCGTAGGTTGTGGAGGTACCACCGCCACCTGTTGTATCGCCTTCCAGCTTCAGGTTCTGCAGCACGAATGCTTCATCGCTGCCGTTTGCAGAGCCTTCAACGGTGATGGTCAGTTCAGAGCCAGAACCTTCCAGATCAGCCATCAGCGTCTGCAGTTCATTGGTAAGAACCAGACCGGATGTGGTTTCAACCATCGGGTCGTTCAGATCAACAGTCTTACCGCTGGCAAGAGTGTAGGTCTGTGCGCCATCATTGTCAGATGTGAAGGAGAACAGGGTCTGCTCTTCACCGCCGTCAATGGAGTAGCGGATGGTCACAATGTCATCGGACTCAAAGTCACCCATTGCACCGGCATCCAGAGACAGGCTGATGTTGCTGTAGTCTGAAATGTCGAAGCGCCAGGTTGCGACCAGCGGGTCACCATCTGGGTTGTCATTGTTGACGGTATCAGCCAGGCCGAAGAACTCGCCAGTGTTGGTCGCTTCATCGATAACGCCAATTGAGTCATTCTCGAAGCTGCCATTGGTGGAGTCGACCATGGAGAACGGTGCATCACCGGCAGTGTACTTGCCAAAGCCATCTGCTGCGCTGGAGAAATCTGGCGCAGTGCTGGTGTACTCGATCAGACGATCGTTCTGAGAGTCTACCATGTCAAACGCGAAGGTTTCGCGCACAACTGCAGGGTTGCCCAGGATCTTCAGGTTCTGCATTGCAAAGGCTTCAGAACCGCCGTCAGACTTACCTTCAATGCTGATCGTTAGCTCAGAGCCGGTGCCTTCCAGATCAGACACGAGGGTCTGCAGCTGGTTGGTCAGCACAATGCCTGCGTCCGCATCGGTGAGCGGATCATCCAGATCAACAGTCTTGCCGCTGGCAAGGGTGTAGGTCTGAGCGCCGTCATTGTCAGATGTGAAGGAGTACAGAACCTGCTCTTCGCCACCATCGATGGAATAGCGGATCACGAAGGTGTCTGTGCCTTCAAAGTCGCCCATTGCACCAAGATCAAGGGAAAGACCAAGATCTTTGTAACCAGCAATGTTGAAGGTCCATGACGCAGTCAGTTCGCCGTCGTTATCGCCGTTGATGCTGTCAGTTACACCGAAAAACTCACCGGAGTTGGTGGATTCATCAATGATACCCAGAACGTCATTCTCAAAGCCGCCATTGGTAGAGTCGACCAGTGAGAACGGTGCGCTGTCTGCGGTGAACTTGCCAAAGCCATCAGCAACGCTGGAGAAGTCAGGCGCGTTGTTGGTAAAGCTCACCAGACCTTCGCTCTGAGAATCCACCATGTCAAACGCGATGACATCACGGGTTACTTCGTTTTCGTCTTCAACAGTAACGGAAACGCTCTTCGTGTCGGTGCCGCCGTCAGCGTCGGTTACAGTGACTTCAACATGGTAAACGTTGTCGCCATCTGCATCTGCAGGCGCTTCAAAGTCAGGTGCTGTCTTAAAGCTCAGCTGACCGGTTTCAGCATCGATTTCGAACAGGTCTGCATCAGTACCGGAAACGGAGTAAGTGAGATCTGTGTTGTCTACGTCGGTTGCGGATGCAGTTGCCACTTCAGTGGTGTTTTCTGCAATGGAAACCTCGGAAGCCACAGACAGAACAGGCGCCTGATTGGAACCGGTCACGGTTACAGTAACGGTGACGTCTTTGGTGCTGCCGTTGCCGTCGGTAACTGTGTAGGTGAAGGTATCTTCAGCGGTCTCACCTTCACGCAGGCTGTCAAACACGTTGCCTGGGTTATAAGAGACCTGACCGTTCTCGAGAGAAACAGTAGCGCCGGATGTGCTGGTTGCAGAAACGCCAGTGATAGACAGGGTGTCGCCGTCGTAATCCTTGTCGTTTTCCAGCAGTGTTGCTGCGTCAATAACCAGACCTTCATCGCCGGATGCAACTGCATCCTCACCAGCGCGGATCTCGTTGTTACGACCATCCAGATAGTAGGTGTAATCGTCAGCCTGGAAGTAGACCGCCTCAACATTCATCAAGGTGTCTTTTTCAGAGCCGTCGTTTGCGATGACTTTGGTCTTCGGATTCCACCAGCCACCACGTTGCTGGAATGAGTAATCGTCGATTGAGCCTTCATAAACGGCTGTATCGAAACCACGACCACCATTGATGCTGTCATTGCCAGCACCACCATGGATGACATCGTCGCCACCAGCTGCGCTGATGCGGTCATTGCCGTCACCAGCGAAAATAAGGTCATTGCCCTTACCTGCGCGGATCCAGTCATTTCCTGCATATGTGGAGATGGTATCGTTACCGTTGAAACCCCAAACCCAATCAATGCCATCAGTGCCGTTGATGACGTCATCCCACCACGTGCCGAATTTTACGTTGATCGAGTAGAAGTTAAATCGAGGAAAGAAATTGAACATGTATCAACCCCGTTACAGTTCATCTTATCCGTATTCGCCACTCCCCTCCCAGTTTGAGCCAGGAGCCAAGGCGAACGTTTATTTTTGCAATATGCCCGAATAATTTTCTGCAGCATGCATCGCTAGTTTTCTCGATGTCAGGGGTGACGTAAAGGCGCTATTGATCAATTTTTCACTTTTTGCATATTATTTCGAATAATATTTTCTTTTGTGAAATTTTTTTCAACTTCGCGTTGCATATCTATGTCGTCGCGATGAAAGATTACCCAGTGCTGTGCATAACCTGGGATACTTTTCAGCCCTGTTTGGCCTCTGCGCGACTCACATATCGCAAAACTGCACTGCGAATCCATAGATACAATTAAAATTTAATTATCAAAATTACGTTTTTTGGTGGGTTTTTGACGGTCTTCATTTACCGCTTGAGCAAATCCATTCTTATTCTACATATTATCTCATTTGGAGTATCATTTTCTAACTTGACTATTATCTATAGCATGTAGTTTCTTATATGAGATCTTTTCAGCAAACGAGATGAACTTGGAGAGGGTTCATCAGAACCAAAAACTGAAGAGGCGGCAGAAAAGAGCGGGACGAGCATGTGTAATTTGATCGATAAAATAAGAAACTCGGTGATCGGTGAGGACGCGGCCATCACCACAGCGTTTGGTCGTAAGCCATTGGTTTATGCGGATTACACAGCGTCAGGACGTTCCTTGAGCATGATTGAGGACTACATCCGCGATCACGTGCTGCCCTACTATGCCAACACTCACACAGAGACCTCCTACACCGGTGCGCAGACCACAGCTCTGCGCGAGCAAGCCCGCCAGCAAATCCGCTCTGCGGTGAACGCGAACGACGATCATTCAGTGATATTTTGCGGTTCCGGTGCAACTTCTGCGATCCACAAGCTGATCGACATTCTCAACCTGAAACTGCCTGCCGACCTGAGCGCACGCTACAAGTTTGAGCAGCAAATTCCAGCAGAAGAACGCCCCGTTGTTTTCATCGGTCCTTACGAGCATCATTCCAATGAGCTGCCATGGCGCGAGAGTATCGCAGACGTGGTTTCCATTCCGCTTTGTGAGGGCGGACAGGTCTGTCTGGACGATCTTGAGAAGCAGCTGATCAAGTACGCAGATCGCCCCCTTAAAATCGGCAGTTTCTCAGCAGCTCCAACGTGACTGGCGTGAAAACCGACGTCGACACCGTTGCGCGCCTGCTCCACAAACACGGCGCTCTGTCCTTCTGGGATTACGCGGCAGCAGGCCCGTATGTGGGCATCGATATGGCGGGCGAAGTAACGGAAGAGGGAGACAGCTCCAAAGACGCTATCTTCCTGTCACCACACAAGTTTGTCGGCGGACCGGGTACTCCGGGCGTGCTGATTGTGAGTGATGCAATCCTCAAGAACCGCGTTCCAGCCATGCCGGGTGGTGGCACCGTGATGTACGTAACGCCGGAAGATCACCGCTATGTGGCTGATGCTGAGCGCAGGGAGGAAGGCGGAACACCTGCCATCGTGGAATCCGTACGCGCCGGCCTCGTGTTCAAGCTTCAGCAAGCGGTTGGAACGGACGAGATTGAACGACGGGAAGAGAGCTTTGTTTCCAGGGCTGTGGCGCGTTGGTCAAAATGCGAGAACATTGCGATCCTCGGCAACACTGAGGCGCCGCGCCTGTCTATCACCTCGCTCAAGATCACCCACAAAGGCAAAGACCTGCACTACAGCTTTATCGTGGCGTTGCTCAACGACCTGTTCGGTATTCAGGCGCGTGGCGGCTGTTCTTGTGCTGGCCCTTATGGTCACGCTCTGCTGGGCATGGATATGCATTACAGCAAGGCGCTGGAAGAGCAGTTGGTTGAAGGCCATATGATCCTGCGCCCGGGCTGGATCCGCCTCAACTTCAACTACTTCATTGATGAGGAAACCTTCGAGTATCTTGTCCGCGCCATTGAACTGGTTGCTGAACACGGTTGGAAGCTGTTGCCGTTCTATCGGTTTGATCCAAATGGCGCTGTCTGGCGCTATCAAAACCACAAAGCCGAGCTCGCAGCATCCCTCGACACACTCGACTTCACCGCGATGCCAGCCCCGGCACCAAAGTCAGATCGTCCATCACTTTCTGAGACGATGGAAGCCGCAGAAACCGAACTGCTGCGCACACACGGTGCAGAGCAACGCTACAATGTGGTTCAGCCTGAAAAGGTGGAGGAACTGCGCTGGTTCGTCCGCCCACAAGACGTGGCTGTGGCTTAACAAACTGGAAGGCGCTGGCGATATCTGCAGCGCCTTTGTTGCTCTTACAGGCGCTTGACCCAGTCTTCGTAGCGCCGGTCAATATCCGGCATGTCGGCAGCGTGTGTCCATGCAACGCCTGCGGAGTTCCGGGCTTCTGTCGGTGTCATGGAAAAACGCTTCTTGAAGGCACGACTAAAGGTGCTCTCGTATGCAAAGCCGAAGGAAAAGGCGATTTCGGCATTGGAACGATGAGCATTGCTGTTGCTGATAAGAGCCATCATGGCACCTTTCAGTCGCTGCTCCAGCACGAAGCTCTTTACCCCTCCATAGCTGCGGAACATTTCATAGAGTTTGGACCGCGAAATGCCTGCCTTGGAGGCCACCACCTCAGGCGTAAGCGCTGGGTTCGACAGGTTTTCATTGATTGCGCGTTTTGCCAGCATGATCTGCGCGGCATGACTGTTGGCATCTGAAATAACAACACCATCCGCCGTGCTGTTGAGGCATGCGGCAACAAGAGAGAGAGTTGCCGGATTAACATCAGCTGCCTGAGACAGGCTGAGCTGATCCGACAACTCTTTCAGCGTTTTAATATGACTGTACAGAAGCTGAACCATGGGCTGCGAGGCGGGCAATCTCCTCATATGCTGCCCATCTGGATAAACCAGCTTCGGTTCAAGCAACTCCCTGGGAATAATCAGGGACAGGTTTGAAAATGTATTGGTCCAGGATTTTGACGTCCTGGCTAAATCAAAAATGATAAGGCCATCTTGTGCAACAGAATGCTGTGCGCCGTCATGCTCATAGAACATGTCGCCGGTTTCAAATAACTGGATCATGAAATGGTCCATCCCATCTCTTGCGATGGTCAGTTCACTCCGTTCCCAGAACTGTTTTCTGCTTTTTGTCCGGGCCAGAACAATTTGCCCGAACATGTGAGCATCAACTTCAGCGGTGAAATCATCCGTCCTGACGGCATGGTCTGCTTCCACCTGAAACATGAAGGAAATGCTCTCTTTCCAGAGAGAGAAGCGCTCATCGGGAGCCACACCATCGACAGAAAACACAGCCTGAGGAATAGGCTGCGAAATCTCCGTTGGCTGAACTCCTTTTTTGAGATCCACCTCTCCCAAGAAATGCATCCTCGTAAAGTCATGCACTTAATACGTGCTTTTACTAAAACCTTATTCCATTTGTATACATCTCCAGGTGCGTTGCAAACAATGACGCAGCGTCCAGATCAATGTGCATTTTGTTTGAGATTGCGCCAAATCTGGTTTTTTTCCTGAGTTTCTTGCATTGATGCATGACGATGGCACAACCACCGATTCTGGCATTGGTGTGTTGCCACACCTCGCAGATGCTCGCGCACTGCTGAAATTATTGTGATGATGAGATGCAAGCCTCAGCCTTGTAGCAGCCCTATTCAGGGCACACCTTCAGGAGAGCTCCCCACTCCCCCTTGAGCCTTCGAAGGATCACCCATGCCCCTGCAGTCGTCAGCCGCCAGCTCCCACTCTCTCAGAGTTCTCCTGCCCGCCGTCGTGCTGGCAGGTGTTGTCGGCGAGCTCGCTTTTGAAGCATATGCGTGGTTCGTCTCGCCAATCCTGTTTGGCCCTGTACTGGAACCTGCCAATCTCGTAATCGCACTCACATCCAAACTCTTTGGGCTGTCCATTCCCTACAGTGCAGCGTTTGCTATCCACTTTTCAGTGGGTGCAATCGCCTTCCCTGTGGCCATACTGGCAGTGCATCTGATGACCAGACTGAAGTTCCTGATTGCCGGCGTCGTGGCGGGTGTGCTGCTCTGGTACATCGCGCAGGGCATGCTTGCGCCCTTTATCGGCAGAAGCTTCATGATGGACTTTGGCGCCTATACCCAGTCCTCATTCGTCGGCCACGTCGGCATGGCAATCGTGATGGCCCTTGTGTTCTCAGTGCTCTTTGGAGAACGCAAAGCCAAACGCTAGAACCGGAGAGAGCTGTTCGCCCTCTCCTTCGTTTTTTGTTGTTAAGCCGAGTATTTGAGCCGGATTACGGGCTGTTGTGTTTCTTCGCTAAAGGCTTCATGCATTTCCTCAAAGCCGTAGCGCGCATAAAAGCGGCGGCCAATGGGATTATGCTTGAAGACTTCCAGCTCGACGCTGCTATGGAGAGAAACAGCCTGATCCATCAGTGCCTTCCCGAGCTTGCGCCCGTGAAAGTCAGGATGCACGAACAGTCCGCCCACTTCATTGCCCAGCAACGAGATGAAGCCGACGACAGAACCGTCTGCTTCCACCACCCATGTATCAGCGGATGGCAGGTACATATTGCGGATGTTGTTGGTCTCATTTGCGAGGAACGCATCACTCAAAAAGGTATGCGCGTACTTGCTGGCCTTCAGCCAGACGTCAACAATGGCCTCGGTGTCACGAGTTTCAAATTTACGGATCATTGGAATATCCTGAAGAATGCCGCTGAGCGGCCTATGATGTTCGGAGAATTAAAGGCATGCGAAACCAGCCGCGCGAAATCATGCGGTCTTAAGGTTAGAAACATGCATAGGGGTTCTTTTTGCGAACCCTCAGATCCGGGACATCAAAACTCCTCTGAGACACTTCAGGAGCTTTCACGTTAAGCTCATCGCGCCCAGTGTCAAGCCAGCAGGATCACCCATCACACCCTCTCCTGCACACCTGTTGCGCGGATAACACGTGTGCGTTGCATCTTTCTATTTCCGGAAAGTCTGTGGTGCTAAAGGGACTTGATGGTGAAGACGCAACCGATGCCCGTTTCCCATTCCGGACGCGTCTTCACCATCGAGAAGGCTCTGTTTCACAGTCAACATCGGGCAAAAAATATTCCCGGAGACAGTTTTAAACATATATTTGAGCCAAAAAGGCAAGTTTCGCCACGACGCGAAAACTTTACCATAAATGGACCCTAATCCCATGAGTTCTCTAGCTCCTTTGATTTTCGTTAGGTCCATTTGTTTTCAAGAGGACAACTCCAAGATGCCGATTGCGCAAAAACACTTGCGTTAGATCAACGTCCTTCATCTACGCAACAGTACGATTGTGCTGATCGTGGGAGAGGTCTGTAAAAATGTCTACTACTATAGTTAGCAGTGAAGTGGAGAAGCTCGCTGAAATTCCCTTGCTTAAACGGTTGAGTACCGAGGCAAGAGAACAGCTGCTTCGGGGTGCCACTAAGAAATCTGTCTCGCGCGGTGAGATGATATTTTTTCAGGATGATAAAGCAGACGCGTTTTTTATCGTTCTGGAAGGATGGGTCAAAGTTTTTCGCGCGACAAGCAGCGGCGATGAAGCCGTTGTAGGGGTATTCACCCGCGGGCAAACCTTCGCAGAAGGAGCAGCCTTTACAAACTCAAACTATCCAGCTTCCGGGGAAGCAGTCACTGATAGTGTTGTGCTTTGTATTCCTGTTGCCCATTTGGCCAAATCTATTGCAGCTGATCCAAACATCGCGCTGGCAATGATGTCGTCTCTATCCATGCACTTGCACCAGCTCGTGCTGCAGATCGAAGGCCTGAAAACACACACCGGTGCACAGCGAGTGGCTGAGTTCCTTCTGAACCTTAGCTCCGAACCTGCCGGTTCCTGCACACTGGTACTGCCATACGATAAAGCTCTGATTGCTGGCCGTTTAGGGATGAAACCGGAAAGTCTGTCCCGCGCCTTCCAGAAGCTGAAAAGCTACGGCGTTGAGGTCAAACAGAACCGGGCTATCATTTCAAACGTTCAGGCTCTGCGCACACTCGTAGAACAGGAACGCACAGTCGTTATGCATTCAAGCCACGGTTAGGCAGGAAGTCATCTTTTTGATTTTGGTGTCCGGGTCAGGTCTCCTGCCCCTTGTAGATTTGCTTTATGAATTCTCCGAGCTGTTTTAGCTCCTCTCCACGTGGTGAGCTTTTTCGCCACGTAAGCGTGATTTTTCTTGGCAGTGCCTTGTCAACATCAACGAGATGAAGATCATACTTGTCGGTCAGCCCGGCCTTGATTGCTATGTCAGGCAGAAGCGTTGTTCCAAGCCCTTCTGCCACCATACCAACCAATGTGGAAAGGCTGGTCGCTTCAAAGCTGCTGTCTTGTACAGGTCCGATTGGAGTAAATGCGGAAAGGGCATGCTGTTGTAAACAATGCCCTTTTTCCAACAGCATCATCCGGGTACCTTCCAGGTCCGCCCCGTCTGCATGCTTCAGTTTTGCAAGTGGGTGGTCTGGGCCAACGGCCAGCTTGTAGCCATCTTCAAACAATGTCTCATAAGCAAGGTCGCCAATCTCGAATGGTAGGGCCAGTAACACTGCATCTAGATATCCATTTTGCAGGGCTAAGAGCAGATCGCTGGTCATTCCCTCTTTAATAAAGAGGCGTAGCTCCGGAAACTTCTTGCGCAGGTGCGGCATGAGACCGGGCAAAAGGTATGGCCCAACTGTTGAGATGACACCTAGCTTCAAATCACCAGCCAGAAACCTGGAGTTTGCTGAGGCAAAATCTACAAAAGCCCTCGTATCAAGCAGAATACGACGCGCTCGGTCTGCCAGCGCATTGCCCAAAGGCGTAATGGTGACGGATCGCTTGGTTCGTTCTGCCAGATGAACACCTAGGTTCTGCTCCAGCTCTTTCAAAGCTGTGCTCAATGCGGACTGACTGACATTACATTTCTCAGCTGCACGACCAAAATGCTGCTCTTCCACCAACGCAACCAGAAACTCTAACTGCCGCAAACTCGGGAGATGACTCATAGATTTTCCAGATTACTGTTTTCTAATAAATCAATTTTACTAATTATTCTAGATCGCTAACTTGCATTTATCAAATCAAATGAGTTTGAGGAAAATAAATGACTGAAGAAACCATGATCACACTGCCACAGCTTAACAGACCAGCTCCAGATTTTACCGCGCCAACAACCGATGGCGTCAAATCATTGAGTGATTACAAAGGGCAATGGTTGATCCTCTTCTCCCACCCAGCTGATTTCACTCCGGTTTGTACCACCGAATTTATAGCCTTCGCCAACGCTGCAGATGACTTTGCAAAACTCAACACAGCCTTGCTGGGTCTCTCCATTGACAGCCACTACTCCCACATCGCATGGGCGCGGAACATTGAAGAGAAGTTTGGCGTGCACGTGCCGTTTCCGATCATCGCTGATCTCTCCATGGAGGTCGCTAAAGCCTATGGCATGATCCAACCGGGCGCTTCCGACACATCTGCTGTCAGAGCTACATTCATCATCGATCCTGAAGGTGTGTTGCGGGCTATGGTGTATTATCCGATGACCAACGGACGCTCTGTAGATGAGTTCCTGCGTCTGGTAAAAGCGCTGCAAACTTCAGAGGAACACAAGGTCGCCACTCCAGAAAACTGGCAGCCGGGAGATCAGGTCATCGTGCCTCCCCCAGCAACTCTTGAAGAAGCAAAAAACCGCCAGTCTGCCGGCTACGACTATGTAGACTGGTACTTCTCCAAGAAAGACATGGCTGTTTAAGGCAGGCAACATGCTGAGAGGTTCAGGCGTTTTATCTGCCTGAACCTAAGCCCCAAATTTCGCCGTACTTGGAGTTCTAGGAAACTCTTCGCCCGTAATCCGCTCCATCTTTCGGAGGTGTGTTACCGGTTAAGGCTGCAAGGGGTTGTTTCGCGCCAGATACCAGTACCGTTTCATGCAAATAGCTCTCAATATGTTGAGCCAGTGCATGTTCGCAGCCAATGACGGGGGCAAGTTTGCAGCCAGAAGGCGCGCTCTTCATCATTTCAGCAATATCGTCATGGCCATGTAGACCACCACTGGCGAACAGCGGAACGACAATCGCGTCTTCAGAGAGCGTGAGAACGGCTTTTTCGACAAAAGGCTCCTCGGAGAGGAACGCAACGCGCAGGTTTTTATAGCCGTAACGGCTTTCCAGCTGGTCCTTGAGTTGAAGTGCGCATAGCCGTGATTCCGGCCCAACCGTGGAGCCGTGGGCGACAATCATTACTTCCCTGTCAAGGTCCGGTTTGATCAAGGTACTTTTGCTGTTTGGTGCCAGCGTACTTTGAATGCTCTCGGAAACCAGATCAGGTAGGAAAGGCAATACACCAAGCGGGGGTAACAGCTTGATGTACTGCCCACTTCGGTTCAGATTCTGCCATTCACCTTCTTTCTGTTGTTGGTGGTCCCGGTCCAGCCCCAATCTGCGAGGCAGGACAGTTTTGCAGAAGTAGCCGTTACTTAAGAGGAGAGGTAGCACGAGCACACGCTCATGCGGGAGGATTTCGACCACTTCCTGCAGCGGTGGGGTCCCTTTCATCACCCCACTCACCACATCCAGTTCGGGCAGTAAAGGCGCCAGAGCATTCTTCAGGCGCACGTGGCCTGGTGTATTGTCGGCGCCCTTGCCGCCCAAATCGCCATGAGCAGCAAGAACAAGTGCCAGATCGCTAGTGGCTTGTACCAGCGGAGAAGGTGATCTTGTTCCAGACATTGTACTTTCCAGATGGCTTACTCATTGGAATACGCTTCACTTCTTCAAGCGTCTTCGCGTCGTAGATGATGATCATGCCGTCATTCTCCCAGATGGAGAGAATGGCGTGGCTGCCATCACGGTCAAACTCGATATGAGCAGCGGTTTTACCCGGGAGCGGTTTCAGCGTCTTAACGATCTCAAGCGTTTCTTTATCGATCACGTACATCTGATCCTTGTTTGGACCAAAGAACACGTCCGCCCAAGCGTACTTGGAATTTTCGTGAGATCGCATAAAGAAGCCCGGTCCAGCCGTATCGAGTGTCTTCAATACGGACCAGTTGGACATATCGATCACAGAAATCTTGCTCTCACGCAGGTGCGGGGTCACCATCACTGGCTTGCCTTCCCATTCCCAGCTGATGCCGGAGCCCAGATGCGGGAAGCCAGGCAGATCGATCTTGGCGATGGTGGAGCCTTCATCCATATCAACCACGACACCACTCTTACCGTCACGGGAAGACCCCATCAGGTGCTTGTAGGACTGGTCAAAGAAGAAGTCGTCCATCGGCGCATCAACCTGAATGCGGCGCAGAGCGAACAGACCTTCTGAAGTTGGTTTCGCACCATCCTTGCCGTAGTTATCAGCATCAACGTAAGCATCGTACTCCGGTTCAGCGTTCGGATTGGTTGAGACCTCCCAAACCTCAGGCGTATCCTTCATGGCGACAACAAAGCTGTCACGTTCAGGAGCCTGATAGACCGCAGAAACACGTGTGGTTTCACCGCCCAGTGACTCTGCATCAAAGATCTTCTCAACGGACAGGTCTTCAGCAGACAGCATCACTAAAGAGTGCGGCAGGTAGTTTGCCAGTGCGATGTGCTTGCCATCGCGTGAAAGCGCGATGTTACGGGAGTTGATACCGCCGCGCACTTCGCCAACCACCTTCAACGCCCACATATCGTACTTCGTAATCCAGCCATCACGGGACATGAAGTACACATAGTGCCCATCCGGTGTGAACTTAGGACCGCCATGCAGTGCAAACTGGGTTTTGAAGCGGGTTAGCGGCTCAAAAGTATCGCCATCCATGACAGTAGCGTAGTGATCGCCGGTTTCCACCACCACGAACAGGTTGAGCGGGTCGGACTCGTAGACTGGCTTTTCAACGGGCTTGTAATCCTCATTGAAGATCCGTGTCTCCATGATTTCCTTCTCACCCCAAACTGGCATTGCGCCGAGCGGGGTTTTGATCATGTTCACCAGATCCGCGATCTGCTGATCGTTCAGCTGATCACCAAACGCAGGCATCTGGGTGTGAACGCGGCCTTCCTTAATGGTGGCCGCCGCAGCACTTGCACGCAGACGTTTCAGGCTTTCCGGCAGAAGTGCCGGGCCAATGCCGCCGAGACGGTCACCGCCGTGGCATTCCGCGCAAAGTTCCTGATAGGTGCCTTTGGTGGCATCGGAAACCGGATAAAGTTCCAGTTTTTTACCACGCGCTTCAGCAGCACCTGCCAGCATGCAGGTTGCCAATAAAACACCGGCGAGTTTAGGCATAAACGTGTTTGGCTTCATGACGAGCTCCCCGGAATGGTGTTGTTTCAACGCGCTGGTGGTTTGTATCCTCCAGGCCGATCTCTTCATCCGTCAGGTAACAGGATGGGTCTTCCGCCCAAGGATCGCCGGTCAGCTGCAGCGCTCTTACACGCGTGTTGCCGTTACAGATGTTGAAGTACTGGCAAGAACCACAGCGGCCTTTGATCTGGCGCGGTGTCTGCTTCAGGCCCGCCATCACAGGATCAGATACATCCTGCCAGATCTCGGAGAACTTGCGCTCTTTCACGTTGCCGATGGTGTAGTGCCACCAGAAGCTGTCCGGATGCACCTTGCCGGTGTTGTCGATGTTGCCGATGTTTACACCAGAAGCGTTGCCACCCCAGCGCTCAAGCATATCTTCCAGATAACCTGCCTTCTCCGGCATGTTCTCACGCACCCACTGCAACAGGAAAATGCCATCTGCATCGTTGTTGCCGGTCACGTATTCTTTGGAGCTTCCAGCCAGCACATCCTCCCAGGCCTTTTCAATCAGGCGGGTCATGGCTTTGCGGGTCACGTTCAGGTGCGCATCTTCACCACGGTTCTTGTTACCGCGGCCTGCGTACACCAGGTGAGACAGATAGATCTTGTCTACTTTCTCGCGGTCACACAGCTCCAGATAGTCATCCAGAATGTCAGCGTTGTCTTCTGTCAGCGTAAAGCGCAGGCCAACTTTCACGTTTTCCTCACGCAGGTGACGAACAGCCTGCAAGGATAGGTCAAACGCGCCATCCATGCCACGGAAGTCATCATGCACCTTGCCGATGCCATCCAGCGAAATGCCAACATAATCGTAACCGATGGTGCCGATCTTGCGCGCCATCTCTTTATCGATGAGCGTGCCGTTGGTGGACAAGGCGGTATAGAAGCCGAGCTGCTTGGCATGTGCCGAGAGCTCCAGCATATCCGGGCGCATAAGCGGTTCACCACCAGAGAAGATGATGACCGGTACGCGGAAGCCTTTCAGGTCATCAATGACCTCATAGGCCTGCTCTGTTGAAAGCTCGCCGGGAAAATCTACATCGCCTGAGGTTGTGTAACAGTGCTTGCACTTCAGGTTACAACGGCGGATCAAGTTCCAGATTACGACCGGTCCAGCAGGTTTACGCGCTGGTGGAAGTGGATACGGATCCGCTAGAGCTTTGAGATAATGGGTCAGACGAAACACGCGGGCTCTCCCCTCTGCGACGAAGTCTAAGTCCTGTTTTTTTCAGGGTTTTTGTCGAAAACAGGACGTCATGTCCCTTGCATGATGAACCCACGAGAGCCTCTATTTCCTTGACTAAAGTCAGGCACTCTTCGCGAGTTTTTCCGTGCACCATGGCGAACACATTGTAAGGCCATGTGGGCATCCATCTGGGGCGCTGATAACAGTGGGAAACGAAGTCAAGCGCGCCCATAATTTGGCCAATACGCTCAACATCTTCATCAACGATATTCCAGACGGACATTCCATTTGCACGCATGCCCAGGGCGCGATGATTTGGCACAGCTGCGATACGACGAATTGCACCGTTTTCTTTCATGGATGCAACGCGTTCCAGCACCAGCTCTTCACTTACGCCAAGCTGGCTCGCAATCTGCGCATAAGGCTCGGAGACCAGCGGCAACCCTTCTTGCAGCGCTGCGACCAGAGCACGATCAAATTCAGAGAATTCTTCAAAATTATGCGTGCTCATGCCGGGACCTTAAACTCAATGAAAAACTCGCGTTCTTTCGGGAACAACCGAACAGGAATGCCTGTCAGCTCTTCAATGCGTTTCCCGCAAGTCTCAATTTCTTCAGGGGTTTCCGTGGCCAGAACGAACCACATGTTCAGTTCATGATCACGGGCATAGTTGTGCGCCACCTCGCTCAGCGAGTTCACTTGCTCGGTCACCTCGTCGTAGCGCTCTTCTGGCACAGCCATCGCGCACAGGCAGAACGCACCGCCCATCTGGGCAATATCGAACATCGGACCGAAACGGGTCAGGATGCGCGTCTCTAGCAGCCATTGCAGGCGTTTCAGAAGCACGTCTTCCTCAATGCCCAGCTCTTCGGCGACGGCTGCGTACGGCTTGGAGACGACTGGGAGGCCATCCTGCAGGCGATTGATCAGCTTGCGATCCAAATCATCCAGATGCACTCGCGCCGGTTCGTTCAAATGAGCAATGTCTGAGCTCATGCGCTTACTCCAGCGTTGTAGGCAAGACGGGCACCACGCTGCTTAAAGCACTTGGTGGAGAACAGCACATCGCTGCTCATCACGTGCTGCGTGGCCATGGTGGAAAGCCGATTGATAACCTCAAGCGCCTCTTCACGGCTGTTTGCGTGGGTCATGGTGTAAAGGTTGTACGGCCAGAGCGGCATCTCTCTGTTGCGCTGATAGCAAAGGCTCACCATCGGATCGGCAGAGAACATGGCACCGACATCATCGATATGCTCATCGCGCACGTTCCAGACAGACATGGCATTGGCCTTGTAACCAATGGAGCGATGCCGCACGACAACACCGAAGCGGCGAATGATGCCAGCATCCTGCAGTATCTTGAGGCGCTCTAGAACGGAGGTTTCCGAACGACCCAGCTTCAACGCAATGCGCAGGAACGGGCGATCTGAAAGCGGAATGCCGTCAGAGAGTTTCTCAAGCAGTCCAATGTCACCCGGCTCCAGCACTGACATGTCGACAGGTGGGAGCACCGGGGTTTTCTTTTCCAACCGCTGCTCTGTCAGAGAAAATCCCAGATCCAGGTGGAAAGCCTTTTCCATCCGAAAAGCGTGAACCACGAGATTGGTGGTCCGTTCTATACGGTCAAGTGTAGCCTCCAGGGTCGCCCGGTCTCGTTCAACAACCACGAACCAGATGTTCAGGTCATTTTCACGCAGGTAGTTATGGTTGACCCCCGGCTCATCATTGATGATCTGTGCCGCGGTTTCCACAAAGTGTGGAGGCGCAGAAACCGCAGCCAGACAACTCGCGCTGACTGTGTTCGGAGCCAGCACAGCACCAATGCGCGAGATAACGCCATTTGCCACCAACCGTTCGTAACTGCTGATCGCATCCAAGGCGTCCACCCCGGTTTCCCGGGCTATGAGATTGAATGGCTTTGGAACAAGTGGGAAATTATGCTGCCACTTGTCCACCAATACGAGATCAATATCACTCAGCTGTGCGCTCATATCGCAAACTCCCCAATCGCTCGGGCGGCCACCGCCGCCCTGGGAAAGCCGGGACTTAAAGCCCCAGCTGGTGTGCACGTGAAGTAAAGAAGATGCCGCTTGGTTTTTCCGCTGGCAGAACCTCTTTCAGGGAGAAATCCGTTGTGTCGTAGACGTGGATCTCGTTTTTGTCGCGAACAGACATCCAGACTTCTTCGCCACGAGGAGTAAACTCCATGTGCAGCACGCCCGGTCCTGGCTTCAGGGTCTTGATGATCTTGCGGTCCATAATGTCGATCACCTGAATGGTGTCGTTATGTGGAGGCGCAAAGTTTACCCAGATCTGGCGACCATCAGGACGCGCCATCGCAAACACTGGCTGGCCATGCACGGCGACACGGTCCACTTCGGTGAACTCACGTTCATCCATGAACAGCACCTCGTGGCGGCCAATTGCTGGCAGTGCAAACATGCCGTTGGCTTTCGCCCAACCTTCAAGGTGAGGCATCTTGTAGACTGGCAGAGGTTCTTCACCCTTGCCGTAACCGTCCATAATGCGCTCGACTTTCAGCGGCTCTTTCCAAAGGTCCACATGCGCCAGACCATCTTCGCCAAACAGGCCAACGATGTAGTGGCGGCCATCACCGGTCACCAGCGCATCGTATGGGAAGACGCCGATATCGGTGAGTTTGGTGACTTCAGGCTTCAGGCCCTTGGAGTAATCAAGGATCCAGGTCTGTTCGCCATCCCAAAGGGAGAAAGCAAAGCGACGGCCCGGCAAATCAACAAGACCGATGGTCTTGGACTGGTTGCCTTCTTCGTCATAGATTGCAGGCACTTCGGAGATAAGCTCCAGAGTATCTGCGTCAAACACGTTCACGCCGCCTGGCTTGTAGTTGGCAACAGCGATCAGTTTGCCATCATCGGAGATAGCACCTCCGATGGAGTTACCAGCCTGCATGACGCGACCGACGAGCTTGCCAGTGAGCATGTCCACTTTGGACAGGCCGCCATCACGACCAAACACATAGGCATAGCGCTCATCACGGGAATACACGACGGAAGCGTGCGAGAGGTTGCCCAGCCCTTCCACCTGCGCCAACACAGTACGGTCTGTGCTTTCAACAATCAGGGCTGTTCCTGTGGCTCGTTCGATGATCAGACCCAGATCGCCCGTGGCGCGCAGGTCGTCAGAACTGGCTGCAGAAGCAAATAAAAGACCCGCACCTAAAGCTGCGGCAGCAAATAACGTCTTCACTTGAATGCTCCTGTTTTCAGACCTTCAGCAATGAAGGCTGCTTCAGTTTCGTTGAGGAAGCCGCGCCAAGGAGGCATCGCCGTTCCCGGCAATCCACCAAGGATCACTTCCTGAATGACATCAGCGTCCATATGTTCCAGATTTTCCGGAAGGATTGGCCCGCCCAGACCGCCTTCGAGCGTCAGACCGTGGCAGGACCCGCAGTCCTGCTGCACAAAGTCTGTCAGCTTTTCGCGATCGATGATCTTGAGAGCCTCTTCATCGGCGAGAGCTCCAACTGGCACTCCAGTCAGTAACGGAAGCGCCAGCAACCCGGCCTTCAGAAAAGAACGCAGCGGGTTTTGCGCCATCCGCTCTGTCCTAGCCATTGATTACCTCCAGGTGAGGTCTTTTCTCACCCCAGTTTCCTTCGCTGCCGGTAAGTTCAGGCAGTTCCAGAGTTTCTTTCAGACCCACGACATCACCAATCATGAACAGGGTTGGTGCTGGCAGCTTGGCTGCCTTGGCCAGCTCACCGATTGTGGTGAGTGTGCCAAACACTTTCTGTTCTTCCGACGTGGTGCCCTTGGAGATCGCGACCGCTGGCATATCCGCTGGCATGCCGTGCTCCACCAGCTTGGTGGAGATTTCTGCGATCGCGGCCAGACCCATGTAGATCACAAGGGTGGTGTTAGGGTCCGCAAGGCTGGCCCAATCCAGATCGAGGGGTACATCTCTCTGGCAATGCCCGGTTACATAACGCAGCCCCGTTGCTAGACCGCGATGCGTGAGTGGCAGGTTGAGGCTTGAGGCACAGCCTTGCGCAGCTGTGATGCCCGGTATGACTTCGTACTCGACACCGGCTGTGACCAGTTCAGCAGCTTCTTCGCTGCCGCGGCCAAAAATAAATGGATCTCCGCCTTTCAAGCGCACAACGCGCTTACCTTCTTTGGCGAGATCAACAAGCAACTGGTTGATTTCTTCCTGAGGAATTGGATGGCTCTTCGGCTTCTTCCCAACTGAGTAAAGCGCGGTCTTAGGAGGAACCAGATCCATAATTTCTTGAGAAACCAGACGATCATAAACAACAACTTCAGCGTCTTGAATACGCTTCAGAGCTTTAACAGTGAGGAGGTCCGGATCACCCGGTCCTGCGCCGATCAGACTGACCTTACCAATGCCTCTCATAACTCATTCCTCAAATCGAAACTGGCGAAAATAGAGGAGCAACGGGAGCTCCCTGGTGATCTGGAGTGTTGCCGAACCGATGTCTTTTAAGGTGTTGGAGACATAGAACATGCCCGAAGGAGTAATCAGGCGTTCGTCTTTGATGACACTTATAGAATTCAGATTATGGCCATCAATCGCTGCGCACTTCTTGTGAGCACCTACAGCAACGGCGTTGGCTGCGCATTGCTGCGCGGCATTAGCCGAAAAACGGAGAATTGATTTAAACGACACCATAAACTCCAATGCTGACGAACCTTACCCGGCATCGTTATGTAAGCTCGCCCTTTCGTCTCTCACATTGACCATCGTCAAGTTATTGTGAGGCACTCGTAAGAGGTATTTTTTGCTATATATATCAACAACTTGATGTGTGTAGAAATTTCACAGAACTGCAACCAGATGTGGTGATATTCTAGGCAAATTGACATAGGTCACGCTTGGGTAAGAAATACGTAGACTTCCCACAACAAATAATCATTCTAAATCCGAGAAAGAGATTCTGATTCAGGTATTTACTTCTCGGCAACGGCAAGTTGCCCCCTTCAGAAAGCTGCACGGAGTGCGCGTTTGGGGTTTTAACGTAACTCCCGTTGGAAACGAGCAAATACCCTAACGTTACTTTAACCGCGTTACGAAGCAGAGATTCCACCCCTCCTCCATCCTCAGTAGGTTTAAAGCAAAACCACAACAAGCACCCAAGTGCTGCCCGACCTGAGGAGCCGCTACATGAGTGAGGCGAAGCCCTTTTCCTTCCTGAGCCCTATCAAAAACCCACCAGCTTATGTAATGGACCCTGACAAGAAGCACCTGGAAGTTACGCTGGATGTGGAATACGACACCAACAATGTTTTCAGCTTCGAAAAGCCTCACAACGTTCCTACCCATACACGGGTCTTCACAAGCGACATCACCAAGGAAGCAGGCAACACGCTCACTGGTCCGACGATCGAAGTGCGTCCCGGCTCCAAGCTGCAGATCCACACACACAACAAACTGCCTGAGCAGGATCAGACCGAGCCGGATGACATCAACTTCCCTTACGGTTTCAACAACTACAACATCCACACTCACGGCCTGCATGTGACGCCGGAATCCCCCGGCGACAACGTCTGCATGACCATTCGTCCCGGCGAGGAGTACCACTACGAGTACGACATCCCCGCTGACCATCCACCCGGCGTCTACTGGTACCATCCCCACAAGCATGGCTCTGTGGCCCTTCAGGTGGGCAGCGGGATGGCAGGAATGATCATCGTGCGTGGTCCGTTTGATGATCAGCTGAAAGAGATGGGCGTGAAGGAATACTGCATGGTGTTCCAGAACATCGCGGTAGATGCGGAAGGCAAGGTAGAAGATCAGAAGCAGGTCGCTAAGTTTCCCAATAGTGAATACAACATCACCGTCAACAGCCAGTATTGCCCCATCATCAAGGTGAAACCAGGTGAGCTGATCAACCTGCGTCTGCTGAACGCAACAACGCGGTCCTCCATCAACTTCGAGTGCCCGTTCTTCGCGCAGATGTTCATCTACGGCTATGACGGCAACCCTACAGAGAATTATCGCAGGCAGGGCGGTGTAAGCCTCGCCCCCGCCAATCGCGCGTCTGTACTGCTTAAAATCAGCGAGGGAGCCACTCCGGGCGCCTTCTATTACGTGCAGAACAACTCGGTCGAGTACCAGTTCATTCCGCACTACAAATACCACAACAACCCACCTCTTTTCGCGATTGAGGTGGAGCGTGGTGAAGAGATTGGTGCGGCGATCTACATGCCAACCGAAACCGCCGAACGCACAACACCGCCTCCGTTCCCAGAGAGCCTGCGCGGTGGTTTGCTTGAGCCGATCCGTCCAGAAGAGGTGACCAACAAACGTACACTCACGTTCCAGGCCAACACGCTGGATAATCCCGAGAAGTACTATCGAGGGGTGAACGTCACCATCGACCATGGCCAGTTCGGTGGCTGTGAAGTGGTGAACCATTGGGTTGAACTGGACGCGGTGGAAGAATGGACGCTGGAGAACGAAAGCGAGTTTCCGCATCCGATCCATATCCATGTGAACCCGATGTATGTCTATGAGATTGAAGGCGATGATCCGCTCGATTACACGCTGGAACTCCCCTTCTGGCTGACACCATTCAGGTTCCACCTCATGGGCATGTAAAATTCCGAATGCGGTTCAAAGACTTCGTCGGCAAGTATCCGTTACACTGTCACCTGCTCTATCACGAAGATGGCGGCATGATGCAGCATGTGAAGGTTGTTCGTGATCTGAAAGAAAAAGACGACTGGAACAACAATCAGTAGCAGGCCAAAGAGCCGATAAGACCAGATGATTGATATTGACGGCATCAGCCCAAGCAACGAGCGGAAGCCCAAAGGAATGCGCAGCTTTTCATTAAGCCACTTTCTGCTTTCCAGCCCCGTCGGCTATGGATGATGCTTGTCTTCCAGTTGATCATTGTATCACTGATTACACGCCCTGACACACTCCATGTCTTTGAAGTTGCGTTTATTCTCAGCATATTCTTCTTTGGCATGGTCAGCCTGCAAAAAACAGTACTGCCCGACTATCTCTTTACCTATTTCTGGAGTGGGTTTGTCTATGGCGGGTTTGGCATGATGGTGGGCCACCAGATCGACCTGTCCATCGACCATGATCTTGCCATGCAGCAGATGAACAGCCTTGCACTTGCGGCGGTTTATCTGAACTGGATGACCCTCATCATGGTGTTCGCCTGCATTGTCACCTGTTTCTTTGCTGACCATTGTAAAGGCCATGCAGGATCAAGAAGCGCGAAAATACTCATCCACATCTTCGCGATCTCCATGATGATGTTCGGCGTTTACGTAGGCCATGCGCTTAACCTGATGCTGCATAAGAACACGTTTGACCGGTTCTATCTGCAAGTGCTCTCCATGAGCCTCTTCTTCACCATAGGCTACTACTGCGCCATCAAATGCCACGACCTTCTGCGCGACAGAAAGAAGGCCTGAGCGGCCTCCCTCCCTCTCCTAACCAACACGCTTCTGCGAGGTCGCAAACCGCTTCTCCAGCCGCGCCTGTATCATCTCAAAAACAAAACTCACGGCCCAATAAATCAAAGCCGCGCTGATCAACATCTCGAAGTGCTTGAACTCCGAACGGCCAAGTGTGCGCGCCAGATACATGAGCTCCATGATGCCCATGGCTGAGACAAGCGAGCTGTCCTTCAGCATGGAGATGAAGTTGTTGCCAGTCGGCGGAATGATGATGCGGATCGCTTGGGGCAGAACCACCTTCCACATGGTCTGCCATGGCTGCAAGCCAAGCGCAGCCGCCGCCTCAGATTGCTCCCGTGGCACGGCCTGAATGCCAGCCCGGAAGATCTCCGTCATATATGCCCCATAGCTCAGCGATAACGCGAGGATACCCGAAGGGATCGCATCCAGCGTAATCCCAAGCTGCGGCAGACCGAGATAAATCAGATAGACCTGCAACAACAACGGCGTGCCTCGAAAAAACGAGACGTAGAATGTTGAAATCGCATAGGCCGGACCTGAGTTGGAAAGCCGCATCAACGCACCAGCAAATGCCAGAATGCTTGCGAAAATGATCGACGCGAACGAAACGAAGAGTGTGTAGAACAGCCCTTTGTAAAGCAGGATCGGCAACCGCTCGATAATGAACGGAAACGACAGATCGAACGAGTAAAAGAAGCCCAGAAACAGTGCCAGCAACTGCGCCCAGTAGATTGGCACCTGTACCTTCATGGGCAGTTTGGAGACGAACACTACATCTGCCGTGATCACAGCTGAGATGGCAAAGGCAGCGAGCACAGAGGCGGTGTCGGGCGCAACATCCAGATTGAGCAATGTCGACAGGTACTGGCCTACGCTGCTCAGATCAAACGCCATAAGCAGAGCGGCCAGAACCACGAAGAAAGCCAGGCGCCGGGAAGGCGCATGACTAAACAGATTTACGAGCAATGTCATAGGACAGCCGATCAGTGCGACGTGGTCACAAGATCAGCACCAAACCACTTCTTGGACAGCTCCACCAGCGTGCCATCTGCCGCATTTCCTCAATGATTTCGCCAACTTTCTTGGAGAACTCAGGGTCATCGCGGGACGTCACAACAGCCAGCGGCTCAAAGAAGACAGCCTCACCCAAAATCCGGATCGGATAGTTCGCTTTGATAGCCTCCAGAATGGTCGGAACCGATGTAATCCCGGCATCCAGTCGTTTGCCATCCCCCAGGCGCAGATCATCCAGAACGTTGGAATCGGCTTCATATGTGCGGACTTCGCCCGGTTTCACGGCAAACTCGAAGGCTGGCGAGTAAGCCTGATCCAGCTCCAGTTCATGCTGCAGATAATACTCAAAGGTGGAGCCGGTACTGGCGCCGATGCGCTTGCCGTTCAGCTCAGACAACGTCTCGTAGGACGAGTCTTTGTGCACGTAAAACGCTGCTGGCGTATAGTAGTAAACAGCTGGAAAATCGAGCACTTTTGCACGTGCTGGTGTTGGCGTCATGGAGCCGATGGACATCTCCCAGCGCCCGCCCCACTTGCCGGAGGTGATCGCTTCCCACGCCGGGTTCAGAAATTCCGCCTTCGCGCCCATGCGCTTGGCAACTTCCTTAGACACATCAATGTCATAGCCTTCAAACACGCCATCTGCGTTGAGATAGGATGCAGGCGGGTAGCCGGAGTTGGTTGCGACACGGATCACCTTGGTTTCCATGACACGGTCCATCACCTCACCCGAGAAAACCGGCTGAGAGACTGCCAGCAATGAGAGGCCGACGATGGAACCAATACTCGCGATTGACTTAATAATATTCATTTCCCCCTCCAAATAATAATATTATCCGGATGATCCTAGGCAACCAAACTGAGGGAAACAAGAGATTCTCATTTATTCATATATGAACACAGATCAGTTTCACTGAGTAAAATCTTCAAATTGCTTTCAGGCATCCTCATGAACACATGATCACTAATATAAATGTGCGGCAACACAATATAGTCACCGCACATACATCTACGTCTACTTGTACAGAATATGACTACCTTCCGCGATCAGATCCAAATCCGACGCATGTCCATCCATGGCCTGCACCAGCTTCCAGATAGGTTCGAGAAACAGCCCGAACGTGGAATGATGGATTGGCAGAATGCTCTTCGGTTTGAGGCGGTCCACCATCTTCACCACATCCTCAGCATCCATGCTGATCTTGCCAAGCGCACCTGTGCTGCCTACGCCGCCCGCATGCGGGATGAGAACGTCAATCTCTCCAAAGGCTTGCACGGAAGCCATTACGTCATTCACCGGGAAAGTATCCCCCGTCCAGTATAGGGTCTTGCGGTAGTCTCCTGCTTCAAACTCCATGAAGTATCCATTGCCCGGACCAAGCACTTTCAGGATCTCAGGGTTCTCTGAATGTTTGGCTTCCACCGCTGTGATAGTGATCTGGCCCGATTTCGTTGGAAACACCATCTGCTCACCCCAAGGCAGGACGGATATGTTGGAAAATCCCTTGCTGGCAAGCTCTTGCTTATCACGGTTCGTCGCAATCATCGGCATGTCAGAGGCAATCTGTGCTTCTGCGGCTGCATCAAAATGGTCTGGATGCGAATGGCTGATCAGAGTGGCTGTAACGGTGCTAGATCAAATGCAGGCAACACCCCGAACCGGGGCTGTGGTTTGAGATTTGGCCCCTTGGCAAGATCAAACATCTCATTAGGGTTCGGCATCACAATCGCCTGTTCACCAACGCCAAATGCCGGATCAGTCAGGAACGTCACGCCATCAAAGCTGATGAGCATCGTCGCCCCACCAAGCCATTGTATTTGAAGCACTACCTCCGTTTCGTCAGAGGCTTTCGATTGCGCCTTTGCGTGTGCTAATACAGGCAAACCAACCGCAGAAACCAGCGCTGTTGTACCGCTTAAACCAAGAAACTTCCGTCTGTTCATCATCTCACCTATCTCAAGAATTAGCATAGGCCTAGCAAAGTCAGTGAGGTTGGAGTATTCAGATAATATTGCCTACATTATCCGATTTAGCTGCATAATGACGAACATCACTCAGCTGCAAACCTTCGTGGAAGTCGCTCGTCTGAACTCTTTCGCAGAGGCGGCAGAGCAGCTTCATGTCCCGCGCTCTACGGTTACCGCCCGTGTTCAGGCTTTGGAGGAACGGCTTGGCGTTCAGCTGCTGCATCGCACGACAAGGCGTGTATCATTAACGCTGGAGGGTGAGCGGTTTATGCAGCAGTGTGAACCGGCTCTGGAGGCTTTGCAGCAGGCAGAAAGTGATCTGCTGGAGAAGGATGAACTCTCTGGAAACATTCGCATTTCTGTTCCAACAGATTATCCCGCCCACACATTGGAACACCTGCTCAGCAGCTTTACTGAGAAGCATCCCAAAGTGTCGTTCTACGTTGATATGAGTGACAATCCGGTTGATCTGGTCGCCGAGCATTTCGATCTGGCCATCCGCGCCCGCAAACCGGGTGAAGATGCGCTGATAGCACAGCGCTATACCTATGATCACGTTGGCCTTTTTTGCCGCAAGCCGCAGAAGACCATCACCGCAAAGAACATCAATACCTTCGCGCTTTTGGACCCCGGCGGTTTTCTCGCAGAGTACTCAGCGGGCAAAACACCAGATCACCTCATAGAAACAACAAACTTCCGTTTGACAAAACAGCTCGCTTTATCAAGGGATTGCATTGTCGTGCTACCGCTTTCTCTTTGCGAACAGGAAGTCGAGCAAGGTCTGCTCCATGTCCTCAAAACCACGCTGGAAGTCCCTCAGGTACCACTGTACATCGTTACCCCAGCCCGCAAGCATCGGCCCAAACGGACGCGTGCATTTATCCAACACATCATTGAAACGGCAAAAGCTGGTCAGTAAGACCAAATGGCTTATGGGCGCGCCCTCGGCAATTCGCTAGTATCCCCGCAGATTTTGCAGTTGCACGACTACGGGTGAGAGAGAATGGCGCAGGAAACCCTTTTAAAAGAACAGTTTGACGGTGTTTTAAGGCTGACCCTGAATCGCCCTGATAAACTCAATGCTCTCACCCCGGAGATGCGTCAGGAACTTCTCACCGCACTGAAAGATGCCCATGATACGTCAGAGGTACGCACCGTTATCCTCACCGGCTCAGGCCGCGCATTCTGCACCGGACAGGACCTCAACGACATCCTGCCGGACGGTACTGGCGAGAAGCCGGATCTGGGAGATGTTCTGACCCAGCATTACAGCCCGATCATTCATGCGATCCGCCAAATGGAGAAGCCGGTTCTGTGTGCCGTCAACGGTGTAGCGACGGGTGCAGGTGCGGGTCTTGCCTTCGCTTGCGATATGGTTTTTGCCGCCAAAAGTGCCAAATTCATTCATGCATTCAGTCGGTTAGGGCTTGTACCCGGAGCTGGCGCCTCTTTTCACCTACCGCGTATGGTTGGTGAGGTGCGGGCCAAGGGCCTGATGCTCACCGGTATGCCGCTCACAGCAGAACGGGCTGCGGATTGGGGGCTGATCTGGGAAGCGATTGAAGATGACCAACTTCAGGGTGAGGTACTAGATATTGCAACCGGGCTTGCAAAAGGCCCAACATCGGCGTATGCAATGACCAAACACCTCATTCATGCATCTGCTGATAGCACGCTGGAAGACCAGTTGGTCCGCGAAGCGGAGATGCAGCGTCGGGCTGGAAACTCGGAAAATCACGCCGAAGGTCTGAACGCATTCCTAGAAAAACGTTCACCCGTTTTCAAATAGCGCCTGCCTCCTCCCGGGTGGTTGTGGCGCTTTCCATAACCATAATTGAGGAGATTGCTGATGGGTATTATTGCTCTCGATCACGTTCAGATGACCATGCCAGCAGGCCAGGAAGAAGCGGCACGCGCTTTCTTCATCAACCTGCTTGGCTTCACAGAAGTGGATAAACCGGCGTCTTTACAAGGACGTGGCGGTGCCTGGTTCACTGCGGGTGCCGTTAACCTGCATGTGGGCGCGGAAGAACCGTTCACGCCAAGCAAGAAGGGCCACCCAGCATTCCTGTTGGACAACCTGCAGGAAACCGTTGATCGTCTCGCCGCTGCTGGTGCTGTTTTGAAAGACGACAAACCGCTGCCAGGCTACATTCGCAAGTTCACCGAAGATCCGTTCGGCAACCGTATTGAACTGATGCAGAAGACGGCCTAACGCCTGAGACGACCCACTAAAAAGAGAATTCCATTTTCTTCTTTAGACATTGATAAATAAACGGAAAATCTTCCGCTTTTCGAAAACCTCACGATATCCTGTGTGTGTTAGAGGGTGAGTTTATCAAGCAAGCTCACCTTGGCACAGGAGCCTTCGCACATGACAATCCTCAGTTTGCAACACTTCAACCTTCCCATCGCGCCCGGGGGGGATAAACTTGCCCGCGAGTTTTACGTGGATCTGTTGGGCTTTGAAGAAGTTGAGCGACCTGAGAGCATCCGGAACCGGCCAGGTGGTTGGTTTTCGGTGGGTTCCATCAATCTGCACCTGAGCGTGCAAGACCCGTTCGTGGCCAACAAGGTCGGCCATCCAGCCTTTGTGGTGGATGATATCATCAAGCTGGCACAGCGCCTGCGTGACGCCGACTATGAGGTCTCCGACGACGCAACGTTCATCGGCTACATCAGAAAAACCACCCATGATCCCTTTGGCAACCGCATTGAATTGATGCAGCCAGAAGACATGGTGCAGCACAAACTATAGCTTTTTGAGCTCCTGAAGCAGCGCGTTGGTGAGCCCAAGCAGCGTGCCTTCCGGCAGGATATCCTCGTGGTTCCACGTCAGTGCCACCTGCCAGTGGGTACCATTCAACCCTTTGAGATCATATGTGAAATTGAGCACACCGATCTCACTTCCTGCCTTGAAAGCAATCCGCTGCCAATCCGTCTTTTCCGCAAGGCCCGGATTGAACTGCATGGCCTTGTCCTCTGCAATATCAGCAATCACATCGCACAGCTCTTCAGCACTTGCGTACCACTCCACGCCTGTCAGATAAGGATCTGCCACATCCTCAATCGCAGGCAGCGGGCGTTCCTCGATTTTCTCCAGAATATTCCGCCGCTGAGCGACATCCGCCTGCCCGTATTTCTCAGCCAGTTTGCTGTCTGCTTTGAGCTGATAGAATTGGCGCGAGGTTAGAAACGGCGTCCGTTCCTCACACGTTTCCAAAGACTTAGTGCCAATGAGATTGAGAATGACATCTGCAGCCGAGTTGTCTGACGCCGCCATCATGTGCTGGGCCACCGCCTGCAAAGTAACCAACCCGCCTTTCATTTTGGCGTAAAGATTGCTCTCCGGATGAGATTCCAGATCTCTTTCCAGCCGAACTTTCTGGTTCCACTTCAACTCACCGCTTTTCACACGGCGCACCAGTTCCTGCATCACAAACAGTTTGTAGGCAGGCCCAATCGCGAGCGGCTTGTCAGCGTCTTTGCTGAAAAATTCTACGCCATCTTTTCGGATCAGCAAGCTGGACGAGGACGCCACCTCCTGCATGCGTGACAGGCAATCTTCAAGGCTCTCAACCAGATACAGCGCTGGCTTGATAAACAAGCCTTTGATTTTGCCCGATCTTTCCCTTTCCAGCAGCACCGTTACGTTAAAGTGCGTTGTTTTGACGAGAAATGCGTTGTTTTGCGTTTCTTTGCTGATTTCCTGCGTTGATCCGTAAGCCGCCAACGCGTCCTCCAAAGACCGGCGCAGCCCCTCTTTCCCGACCAGCGACAGGAACCCATCGGTGAACATGGAAAGGTCTTCGCCATTCCCATTCCAGACCTTGAAGAGCAGATCCGTATCAGAGGTGTTGCGCAGCTCGATCATTTCCGGCGTGATGCGCTTGGCTGGAGAAAGGTTCTCCAGTGCATCCTTCACGCTCAGGATCGGATCAAGAAACATCTCTTTTAAGGTGCGCATTTCCATTCGCCGCAAATCTCCTTCCTCTCTTAAAGAGAGCTTTCCAGATTGGCAAAGCCTGTCTGCCTGCCTTGGCAAAAAGCCACAGATTGCCGGTGTTTAAAGCTGCGCATTATCCCCCTCGGAACAAATCATACCTCGCTCAATAACCAAGCAAATCTGCCAGAATAAACCCGCTGCGGAAGCTGGTAGATTTGCCCGGCATGTCTTTTGCCAGATTCCCGAGCACTCAATGAGGTTGGTATTGTGGAGATCAGTGTCGTTCTTCCGGTTCACAATTGCGGAAAGTATCTGCTGCCCGCATTGCAGAGCATAAAGTACCAAAGCTACCCGCATTTCGAAGTGCTCATGGTGAACGACCATTCCTCGGATGGTTCAGAAGATGTGTGCGCTGATATCGCATCGGTCGATGACCGGTTCAAACTGCTGCACTCACCGCATTTTGGCATGGCAGGCGCCTTGAACTTCGGCATCTCACAGGCCAGCGGCGTTTACATCGCCCGCATGGATGGCGACGACTTGTGCATGCCCGAACGCTTTGAAAAGCAAATTGAATTTCTGAAAGAAAACCCAGACATATCCTTCCTCGGGACTTTCGCAGACCACATAAATGAAAGCGGCAAGACCACAGGGGTCTTTGAATATCCCGAAGACGATTTCGAGATAAAAGCGCAGCTGGACCGCGGGCAAAACACCTTTGTGCATCCCTCCATGATGATCCGCCGCAAAGCTCTAGTTGACCTTGGTGGGTATCGGGAAATCTTCAGCATCTGTCAGGATTATGACCTCTGGCTGCGCGCGCAAGACAGATACTCCTTCGCCAACCTGCCAGAACGACTTGTGGCCTATCGCGGGTTCCCGGATAAGCGCGATCTGACCAACCGTTTCTGGAAGCACTTTTACATCACCCGACTGGCAGAAATCAGCGTGCAGCAACGCCGCGCCGGACACCGCGACCCGGTTGACCAGATGGCCGATGAGTTTGATCTGGAAGCTGTCGACGAGCGACTGGTGAGAGAGCGGCTAATGTCAGCGCGGCAGGATTACTACTGCAACAAAAAAGCATTCGTGGATGGAAAGCCGTTGAACTCCATGGACATAGAGCAAATCAAAGCCTTCCTGCTCAACCATAAGGAAAAGTTCAACAAAAAAGACCTGGGTCAGGCTTTCGGGCTCCTCTTCGATCAAGCCATGCGCATCCAGGATTCAGAAAGCGCCGAGGTCCTCTACAAACTCCAACGCGAAATCTCAAAAAGCCGCCACCTAAAGTCCCTCCTCACCAAACCCGACAAACTCGTCAGATACGCATTGAGGAAACGGATAGAAGAGGCGTAGATCACTACGCCTCTTGGTGGGAGGTAAGTCTCGACTAACCGCCAAATTTAAGCGCATTCACCGCTGTAAGGACATTCTCAGGAATCCCAACACCCGGATTGCTGGCAAACAATTGTACGGATGGAGCCGTGCCAATGCCATTTTGTGCATCGTAGAGGATGACGAACTTCTTGACGAACTTATCGACCTCGGCAGGATCTTTAAATTTCTTGACGTCGAACTTCTCGTTGATCACCGCGGCTTGGTTATCGATATCCGTTCCAACCATCTCCTCGGGCATACCAAGAACAGTTCTTACAACTTGATACAACGCAGGCGAACCAAGGATCTCGTAGGCATCCGTAATATCTTTTGCCGTTCTTTGGAAGTTGAGCGCTAGTCGAACGCCTTCGTTCTGCTCACCTTCATCTTCTTCAAAACTGACCTGAATGTACTTTTCGACGATATTTTTAGTGCTCTCAACGCGCTGCGCCTCCAGCCCATCTTTAAACTTCTCAACTGCATCTTTAAGTTCAGAAGGCTTTTTCATCTCATCGAGATCAAGGTTTTTATCAAACCATTCAATACGCTCTTCCTTGGGACCATCAATGATCTCCTGAGGAATGTCGTAAGCTATCGTAACTACTTTATATAGGGCTGGGTCTGCCAAAAGCTGAACAGTCAGTCCGACGTTTCTCTGCATCTTTTGCTGGTAGTAATCGGCGAGTCGATCAACATCCTCAACTTTCTCACCTGGGACATTTGTATATCGAACGACTTTCCTGTCCAGAGCCTCGTTCTTTTCGCTCCAATCAAACGTACCTTCAATGGTTCCATCTTTATTAAACGGGAATGCTTCAGCCAGTTCCTTAAATCGACCATCACTCAGTGTATTCGCGAGTGCTTTTTCGTCTGATGTACCTTCAACAAGTACTTTGCGAACCATGCCCTTTGCGTAGGCCATGTCTTCAAGGCCCATTGTTTTCATCATAAAGTTATAGAGGCGATAATCATTCAGAAGATCGTCAACTGTCTCAACGTTCTTGAAGTTCTCTTCGTAGTACTTAATCTCGCGCGCAATTTCTGGATCTTTCGCAGTTCGATCTTTCGCAGCCGGCAAGTCGCGATTGAGCACACTAAATCGAAGATGAGTATCCATTGAATTGAATCCGATTACACAAAACAGTTAGAGGCAGTCTGACTCAGGTGTCTTGTCTGAAGCTGATGATGGCCTTAGTTGGTGATGGTGGCAGAGCTTTGCAATTAAGCTATTGAGAGGACTGGGGTTCATTGGATAGTTGGATGGCACCGTGATGAGAAGTCGGTGTTGAAGAGAGTGGAATCTTGAGCGTTTTGGCCGCTTTGGTGCCGTTCGGAGAATCGCTTCAACTCAATCCCCCCAAAAAAACAGCCCCCGTCATCATCGCGGGAGCTGTGTTAGGTGGGTGGTGGCCTCATACCGGTTTGGAGGGCCTTGGCTTCGGCTGTTTGGTGTTGGCATCAGGCACCGCTGGGGGGCGGGGTCTGATGGGTTGGGGAGCTGGCGCTTTGGTTGTTGTTATGCGGTCGGCTCCAAGTTTTGTGGCTGAACCAGCTCCAGGGGTGGGAGCTGATCCAGGATGGCGAACCTTCCCTAGCTCATCTTTTCAATACGGGCTGGGAGGGCTTGGCGGGCTATGCTGCCGACGACGGGATCGGCGAGCAGGACCGGGCGTTGGCTGGTTGGGTCTGTGTAGCCCAGATCATTGCTGTTGGTGCCGAGGCCCCGGTTGGAGTGGCCTTCCAGAATGACATTGCCGATCTTGTGGGTGCGAGCGCCCAACTCGCGGTGACCGTAGCCGTGCTCGATGCCGATGGCGCCCCGTGCAATGCCTTGACGCACCAGAGCTTGCCCGCTGATGCGGTTGCTCGGGGAGATCACGTTGATCCAGTCGCCGGTTTTTATGGAAAGCTGCTCAGCATCCACCGTGTTGATGGCGATGGCGTTGGAGAGCTTCAGATCATCCAGATACGGATTGCCGCCGGTGCTGGAAGAGCGCAGCTGGGATTTAGTGCTGACAACGCGGAACGACCACAGGTCCGGCGGGAAGGCTTTATCCACCTTGGTGCCGTCGGCAAAGCTTGGAGCCTGCCATGTTGGGCAGCCAACAAACTTTTTGCCTGTCATGGAGTTGCGCGCCGTGCCCACTGTCTCGTTCCAGACCTGAATGCCCTTTTTGTAGGAGCGTGCGAAGGTCTCTCCCTTGTAGGTTTTCGCTGCATCCTCATAACGGCCACCACGGTTGTAAACGTAGGCCACCCGGCGCCATTCATCTGGCTTCAGGGTGCTTTCCAGATCGGCACGGATGCGATCCACGCCTGTGATCGCCATGTCGGTGTCATCACTTTCTGGCACTGCACCGCCATCAAACGCCACGTTGGCACCGGCGCGCATCCAGAAATCCTCCGAGCGATGAAGTGGGTGCAGGTTGCCGTCAGCATCTGGAATCGCTTTGTCACCGAAGCCCGGCAGACCCATGCGTTTGGCCACGTCGATGAAGAAGTTGTCCATGTCCATATGGCGGCCATCCGGTGTTGTGCCTGTCTGGCAATCCACCACCGGCCAGCGAGCCGTGGAGACTTTGGTTGGCACGCCGCCCCAGGCAGAAGCCCAGCCCCATGCCTCGTAGAACACACGGTCCGGCACGATGTAATCGGCAAAGCGTGATGTCTCATTGATGAAGGGGTCAATAGCGATGAACAGCGGCAAGCGCTTGGTATCTTTGATCTTCTCCTTAATATCGTTTTCCATGCCCGCAACGCCGTAGACCGGGTTGGAGGACCATGTGATCACAGCTTTAGCCTTGTAAGGATAACCTTCCAGCACAGAGGTGAGCCATTGCGCGCCCATGGGCTGGGTGAAGGAATGCCATGGGGCTTGTGCAGGGTATGGGTTCTTGCCCTCTGCGACCAGTCGTTTGAACTCGCTGGTTTTCTCATAGGCAAAGCCACCGCGACCTGCATCCACGCCTTTCACCTTCACCTTGCCGGGGAAGGCGAGCAGGTTATAGCGTGGGCCTTTCTGCACATCCTTGAAGCGACCGCCGCCGGCAGTGGTGCCACCTTTGGCGTTGAGGTTGCCGACAAGGGCGTTGAGCATGACGATGGCGTAGGCGGTGTAGAACCCAGCGGTGTGCATGGTGCCGCCGTGGCAGTCCGCTGCGGCCTGTTTGCCAACGCTGGTGAAGTCACGTGCCAAAGAGATGATGCGCTCTTCCGGCACACCGCAATCGACAGAGTACTCGGCGAGTGTTTTGCGCAGTGCCTCCCGGCGCAGCAAGCTAAGGCTGGTGGCTACGGGCACAGTTGAGCCATCCAGAAGTCTCACGGTTCCCTGATGGAACAGTGTGGCAGGGCGGCCCTTTGCAGGAGAAAGCTCTCCTGTTTCCGCATCCAGGCACATAGGTGCCTTTTGAGCATCTTCGTCCAGATCAGCAGTCACCATTCCTTGCCGCAGGAAGGAACCGCCTTTGGGGTGCTCGGGATCATCAATGACCAGATGCGTTGCATTGGACCAACTGGCCTCCCCTGCCGCCTTTGCTGCTGCGCCGGACGGTTGAGCCAGAAACTTGGCGTCGTATCGTTCGTTTTCCATGATCCAGCGGATCATGCCCATCACCAGCGCCCCGTCGGTGCCCGGTCTGATCGGAACCCATGTGTTGTCTTTGCCAAACGCATGGTTTTGAGAGTTGGTGAGCACAGGGTCCACCACCGCGTATTTCACCCCATCACGCCCACGGGCAGCACCCATCAGTGTACCTTGCAGCTTGTAAGGATTGCCTGCATTGCCGGGGGCTGTGCCGATGAACAGCATGTACTTGGCGTGGCGATAATCCGGCTTCAGGTGCGGCTGCTTTTTCAGATTGTCCAGCATGGCTGCATAACCGGCACGCATGGACAAGCCGCAGTAAGAGCGGTGTCCCACGAAGTTGCGGGTGCCGTAAGCCATTTTGGCGAAGCGGGCAGCCATCATCAGACGACCGTTTTTGAAGACCGGGATCACCACCAGTTGGTTGGCCTTTGGGCCGTACTCTGGATTTTCCGGATCAAGCGGGGTCTTCAGGTCGCGGATGGCGCGCAGGCCTTCCACGTGGCCTTCACCAAACAGATCACCACCCTCTACGGTTTCCTCAATCAGCTGGTCCCAGGAGATTTCCTTCCACTGGCCGCTGCCACGCTCGCCAACACGTTTCATCGGCTTGAGGATGCGCTCCTTGCTGTTCTGCTTGGCGATGGCGGCATTGCCGCGGCCGCAGGCGGTGGAGCGTCCGGGAAGGCCTTGCTCGCCATAAGCAGACAGGCCGGTGATCGCGTCTTTGATGGGCGTGTCATACGGAATGTGCGGGTTGGTGGAGAGCGGGCTGTATGGGTTGCCGGTGGCGCGTAGAATGTCGCCAGAGGCTTTGTCCACCCGTACACGGATACCGCAAACGCTGGTGCAGCCCATGCACATTGTGTAGCCGACCCGTTGGTCGGGGTTTAGGATCACCTCTCCACTGGAAGGGTCCACCTTGTACTCCGGTGGCAAAGCCCCTCCGGCAATGCCTTTGGCTTTCGCAGTACCCAGCACGCCTTGATAGAAGTTTTTGCCCGTTTCAGCAAAGCCCCAGAAGGCAGCGCCAGCTGCGCCAAGAGCGGTTGCGCCTTGAAGAACACCACGGCGAGAAATAGTCATAACTGGCTCTCCTTAGGCTTGAGTTTGCTTGCTGGCGCGCACGGCCAGCAGGTTGATGAGAAGGGTGACGAAGATCAGGCTGAGGATCAGCAGGCCCGCGGACCCGGCCAAGGCTTGCAGAGCATCCTGAGAAAGCGCGGCTTCATGGCCATAAAACACCGTCTCGGTTTTGGACATCAGCTGCGCCCCGTTGAACGTGGACCAGCGGAAGGCCAGTGCGCCGAACACCGCCAGTGCTCCACTCACTCCGCGCAGCAGCAAAGAGGACTTTGCACTCACGGCCAGGGCCACCGGAACCACAACACCTGCGATGATGAACCCGCCGAGTAAGCCAACAGGAGCATAGTCTGCAGCCAGTGTTGAAAGGCTGGCATCGGTCAGCATCCAGAGGCCAAAGGCAACCAGAGTGGCGGCACCTGTCACCACCAGCATGTAACGGCCCTCTCCCTTTTCACCATTGAGACTATCAATGGCCATGGTCGCACCTGCGCCGCTCATCAGGCAGTCAGAATAAGCACCACAGGGAAGCCGAGTGTGTTCCACACCGGACGAGCAGAAACCACGCTCATTTCACCGGCGGTGTAACCCAGAATGCAGAGTGCCAGCACGCCAACAATCATGGTCAGCGTGCGTTCACCTGCGCACATGGGTGCATTGCCACGGCGGCCTGTCATGAACGCCAGCAGAAGTGTTGAGCCGATGAACAGCGGCAGGAACCAGCTGCCCCACCACATGATGGAACCGGGCGCTGCACCACTGTAAAAGTGCATAAAACGTGCAGGCTGGTGTAGATCCGCCAGCAGTGGCAAACCAGAGGCGAGCGCAAAACTGGCGGCGACAATCAATGCACCTTTTGCTTCTGCAACGCGCACAAGACGAGCATAAGCCAGCAGCAAGGCAGCCCCTGCGCCCGTTCCCACCAGCAGGAAGTAAGCGACCGCCCAGGGCCGCCAGACGGCTTCATGATCAAAAGACATCAGATCAACAGCAGGCATAACTCACACCTCCCCATGTGCAGGCGTTTCAAGACCTTGGCGCAAATCACGGGCACCGCCGCCAACCGCAACGGTTGAGGCAAGCCTGTCATCCAGCCCGATGTAATAGACGTTTGGTCCTGTCTTGAACTCAGGGCGCAGGCCCTTGGTTTCATGCTGCGCCATCAGCTTGCGGATATCGCTTTCCGGATCGTTCAGATCCCCAAACACGCGGGCGTTGCCAACGCAGGTTTCAACGCAGGCCGGCAGCAAACCGACAGAAGTGCGATGCACACAAAACGTGCACTTATCGGCAACACCGGTTTTGTGGTTGATGAAGCGCGCTTCATAAGGGCACGCCTGCACGCAGTAGCCGCAGGCCACGCATTGCTCAGCTTCCACCACCACAGCACCCTCATCGGTTTTGAAAGTCGCGTTGACTGGACACACCGGAATGCAAGGCGGCTCGTCGCAGTGGTTGCACAAGCGCGGCAACACGGCCTGACTTGGGCCATCTGGACCATCCAGCTCATAGACTGGCACAGCTGTGCGGTGCTGGCCTTCCGGTACATCGTTTTCAATGGTGCAGGCCACGGTGCAGGCCTGGCAACCGATGCATTTGCGCAGATCCACCAGCATGCCCCAGCGCTTGGGCTTCGCCTGCGCACTAGCAGCCGTCGGCGCCGCCACCGCAGCCGTTGAGCCTGCCATGGCCAGTTTGAGGAACTCACGTCTTGAATTCATGTCTCCCCCCGGAGTGTCACGGTTTGGGTTGTTCCCAAGCTACCGGGAGGCCAGCAACAAAAATATTGGGGAGGTTATCTGCCGGTTTAGGGGAGTTCCCCTAGATGTGGCGGGGAGTAAACAATCGATAATTTCGTAAACCGCTCTTCACAGCAAAAAAGCAGAGACGTTTGGTCTCACCACAATTTGCACGTAGGTTGCTCCCATTCGATTTGGGGGTTCATTTGAGCATATTGATTATCGTGCTTTCGGGCATGTTTGCTGGTGTTTTGTCCGGCATTGTTGGCACAGGGTCGTCGATCATTCTGCTGCCTATTCTGGTGGCGGTGTTTGGCACCAAGGCGGCCATTCCCATCATGGCGATTGCGGCCTGATCGCTAATTGCGGGCGCGTGATTGTGTGGTGGAGTGAGATCAACTGGCGTGCGGTTTTCTATTATGCAGCGCCAAGCATTCCCATGGCAGCACTTGGGGCGAACCTGCTGATTGCCATACCGGAATCCGTTGGCAGCACCATCCTTGGGATGTTCTTCCTCGTGCTCATCCCCGTGCGCTATCTGCTGCGCTCCAAAAACATCGGCTCCAAGCCAGTCCACCTTGTGCTGGGCGGAACGCTGATCGGGTTTCTCACCGGTCTTGTGGCCTCTTCCGGCCCGTTGAGCCTTGCGGTGTTTTCGTCCTTCGGGCTCATCAAAAGCGCGTTGATTGCAACGGAAGCGGCGGCCTCCCTGTTCGTGTTCGGCTCCAAGGCCGCGACCTTCAGTTATCTGAATGTGATGAGCACCGATATTCTGATTGGTGGCGCCTTGGTAGGAGGGTCCATCACGCTTGGCACATATGCCGCCAAGGCGATCCTCAACAAGCTCAGCTCCAAACAGCATGACCGCATGATTGACCTGGTTCTGGCTGGCTCTGGCATTTCCATGATTATGCCTTGAGTATCGCAAGTTGCGCACTACAATCCGCGCAACACCTGATCTAACCTTGCGGTCCGTCTCCTGCTTTGAGTTTCACCATGCTGCCTGCTGATTACATCGACCTTTACTGTGAGCGAACTGCACCGGGGTTCTGGAATGAACCACTGAACGCATTGAGCAACCTCAGCTTTATCGTTGCAGCGCTGGTGGCCCTGTATCTGGTGCGCAGGCGGGGTAACGCAGATCTGGCAGAACTTGTGCTCATCACTCTGGCAGCGGCAATCGGTGTCGGCTCATTCCTGTTTCATACATTTGCGAACACATGGTCAGAGCTGGCGGATGTTATCCCGATCTGGAGCTTTGTTGCATTCTACATCATTACGGTGATCTATCGCGCGACCGGCGAAAACCTGCTGCGCACGCTGCGCGCCAGTGCCATTGCTGTGGGCCTGACTGCCGTCATCTTCTGGTTCAGCTCAAGTGCAGTGGTGACGGGTCTGGAGGCAGGGCCGGATCCTCTCAACGGTTCCATGCAGTATCTGCCTGCCGTCGTCGCACTGCTCGTCGCAACCGTGCTGATGCAGCTGCGCAAACATCCTGCCCGCACGTACATTACGTTTGCGGTGGCCACCTTTGTGATCTCGCTGGCGTTCCGAACCATCGACATCGCCCTTTGCTTTTCCATCAGCTTCGGCACCCACTTCATGTGGCACCTGCTCAACGGCCTCATGATCGGCCTGCTCCTCGCCGCGCTGGTGCTGAAGATGAAACCAAAAGGAGCCTCCTGATGATCCAGCTCAGCGGCTACTTTGCCAACTGGCAGCAGACAGAACTGGCGGCTATCAACGATGCACCGTGGGAGCTGACCGGCAACGCAGCTGATATCATTAAAGACTTGCTGCCCCAGCTCACAGATGGCTACCGCATCACCAACACTGTCGCCATTCATGAGAGCGCTACGGTGGAAGATGGGGCAACGCTGAAAGGCCCGATGATCATTGGGCCGAACGCCTTTGTTTCCTCCCGCAGCTACCTGCGCGGCGGTGTTTACGTGAGTGAAGGCTGTGCAGTTGGGCCGTTCTGCGAGGTCAAATCCAGCTTCATGCTAAAAGGCTCCAAGCTGGCGCATCTTGGGTTTCTCGGAGATTCCATTCTGGGCGAGAACGTCAATCTGGAAGCAGGCGTTGTGGTCGCGAACCATCGCAATGAATGGACGGAGAAAGAGATTAAACTCATTCAGGACAGACGAGAGCTACCAACCGGCGCCATCAAGTTCGGGTCCCTGATTGGAGACCGGAGCAAAGTCGGCGCAAACTCAGTGCTGGCACCCGGGACTCTGCTGAAGCCTGCCACCATCATCCCAAGGCTTACCTCCGTCGATCAGCAAGCCGAGCACCTCAGTCTAGCAACGCAATAAGCTTGTTTTTGGCCTCAAACCTGCCGCCAGAAGCAATCGCACGCTGGATCTCCGCAGCACATTGCTCTGGTGAAAGGGTGGACGTGTCCAGCTCCAGATCATAAATCCCGGGTTTGTGAACCTCGTCCTGCCAACGTTGAACGGGGAGCGGCACATCCCCTTGGGCAGTGGCTGTCAGATAGTCTCCCTCACTTACAGCCCTCCGCCGCATGATTTCATCGAGAGGGCAAAACACCCCGACGATCAACACATTCAGCCCTTCAAGCTCCTGCAGGTAGTGTCCCCAACGGCCATCAGGCGTGGCGTAGCTGTTGTGGTGGCCGAGGTCTGCGACCACGTTCATGCCAAGCGCGGCGTGTGCGGCGATGCTTTTGTAAAGCGCACTGTAAGAGCGGAAAACAAAGTTTTCCAGATCAGGCCGCTCCCCACCCGGCCTCAGCCCGATTCCCGGTCTCATTCGTTCCGGTGTCATGTGTTTGACGACAACATCCACACCAAGGTTCATCCAGAGCTCCTCGGCAGAGCTTTGCAGTGCGGAGACGATGGAACTCTTTCCCGCCCTTGGTGCTCCATTGAGCAGAACAACTCAGCCTGATGTCATCGATAGTCTCCCGTTTTGGAAAGCATAACAGACTTAGGCAGAGAAACTGCGGAAACCGAGGGCCTACCCCAATAAGCCCTCGGCGATAGGCTGCGACCAGCCCTCCCCCGCGTCTTGTTACTTCTTGCCAAGCAAGCTCATGCGGCCCATCACGTCGTGACCATCCCAATACTTGTGCTTGAGAACAGCAGCCACGTGCACCGCGACCAGCGCCAGCAGAGACCATGCGAGCAGCTCATGTGCAGTTGCTGTAGCATCTTCCAGTTTGATGCCAGCAAAGGTTTCCATGGTTGGGAAGATCTTTGGCATTGCGATGGTGAACCACTTCACGCCGTGGCCGCCAAAATCAACCTCTGCCCACGCAACCAGCATGGTGACAAGCGGCAGCACATAAAGGCCCAGATGCCCCAGATGGGAGCCGAGTTTCTCCCAGGAGCTCAGACCCGCAGGCAGTGCCGGTGGTTTGTTGAGCAGGCGAATGGCTACGCGCAGCAGCAACAGACCCAACAAGGTCACGCCCAAAGAAATGTGAATGTCAAACAGGCTCTCTTCCAGCGGTGTATCTTCCAGAGAGTCCATCTTCATGATGTAACCGGTCGTCCACATGGAGAGAAAGCCAAGGGCCATCAGCCAGTGAAGGATGCGGGCGGAGCGCACATATTGTTGATCAGTCATAGTTTCTGCCAGTTCTTCTTATGGCAGCAACTCATTCTTTGCCTTGTGCTTCAGGAGTGCCATCAGCACCCCGGTTGCCGCCTCGTAACGCCGACACAACACCACGCGATCCTGAAGGTAACCTGAAATTTTGAGTTAAGTTTGGGGGATGGGCTTAAGAGTTTACCCCACAACACCGGCCAGAACCCGTGGCGCGGTCGGCGCTTTGGGTGAGTTGGTAGACGTCGACGAGGGTCTGGACTTCCAGTTTGGTGAGGACGTTGTGGCGGTGGATCTCCACGGTTTTGACGCTAAGACCTAACGCATTGGCGATGCTTTTGTTTTGCAGACCTTGGGCGAGGTAACCCATCACCTCACGTTCGCGGTTGGTGAGGCGATCGACCTTCATCTTGGCCTGTGCTGTCAGGCAGCATTGGCTGGCGCGGTCCCGCGTTTCGGAAATCAGATCCTGCAGCTTGTCGAGCAGGCTTTGCTCGTCGAACGGTTTTTCTAAAACATCCACCGCACCAAGGCTCATGGCACGAACACCATCACGCAGATTAGCAAAAGCAGAGATAACGATGACCGGTAAGTGCTGGCCGGAGGCGCGCAGCTTTTCCAGCAAACCGAGGCCGCTGGTGCCGGGGATGCGCATGTCGGTGATGATGACACCAACACAAGGGCGCAGGTCAGACTGCAGGAAGTCATCGGCCCGTTCAAAGTCCACGGCTTTGAGCCCGACAGACTCCACCAGACACACCAGCGCTTCCCGCATGGCATCGTCATCATCAATGATGATGATCACAGGCTCGGCCTCTGGTCCATAAAGCGGTTTAGCGGGTTGTTGTGTCATGGTTTCCCTCTGTTTGTGGGCCTGCCAGTGGCAGCATCACCGTTGCGCATGTGCAGCGTTTGGCGCAGGGCTCAGGGTCAACTCACACTCATGGCTGTCAACGATGCTTTGCGCTGTGGCCAGCCCCAGACCCAAACTGCCTTTGCTGGAAAAGAACGGCTCAAACACCTTCTCTTCTAGCTCTTCTGGAATGCCGGAGCCCTGATCGCACACCATCAACGCGCAGCTGCCAGCGGAGGTTTCCAGCAGGATGGAGATCACTCCGCCTTCAAGTCCAGCCTCGACTGTGGCATCAAGCGCGTTTTGCAGCAGCACCACCATGACCTGCCGCAATTGCACATCATCACAACAGACAAACACAGGCTCTTTTGGCGGTTCCCAATGCAGCTGGCAGTCATGCTTGGTGGCAAAGGTGCGCATGAGCATCACGGTTTCGTCCACCAGCTCGCGCAGGTCTACCCGGCGACGCGCTTCCGGTTGCTTGTTGAGGAAGCTGCGCATGGAGTTGATGAAGTCAGAGGCTCGATTGGCTTGCTCCGAAATGCGGGTGAGCTGCTTTTGCAGGGTCTCTTCATCTGCCGTCCCCCGATCCAGCCGCTTCCGCAAGCTATGGGCGAAGGTGGAGATGGCGCCAAGCGGCTGCTTGAGATCATGGGCCAGACTGCCTGCGAGGATGTTCATGGAAGAAACACGGCCAGCATGGGCCAGCTCATTCTCCAGCATCAGATTGCGCTGCAAGGCATCGGCCAGTTTGTCACTCGCCGCTTCCAGCTGCTGAGAACGACGGCGCACCAGAAACTCCACGTGCCCCACATGCAGCAGAAACGCACCGCTGAGCACAATCACCACACCCAGCAAAAAGTAGTTGCGCTCCACCCAATCCTTCAGGATCTGGCGCAAGTCCTTGTTGTAGGGGTAGAGCGCCAGATCACGATAGACCCGTTCCACGGCAGCATAAGAGACCGGTGCAATCCAGTTGGCATGGCCCAGCCATTCATCCGTGCAGGCACCATCTGGCATGGAAAGCAGCGCCTGCGTGATGCGTGTTGCGAGCTGCGGTGAAACGCCGGGCACTTTCAGGAAGGCCCAGCCCGGATAAAGCTCTGTAGTTCTGGCGCAGGCAAACTCCGGATCATACTGCTGACCAAGGACGCGGATCTGGGATTTATCCAGCTTGCCAGCGGCACTCATGCTCTCCAGCAAGCAGGCACGGACAATGCCCACTTGCACGCTTCTATTCACCACCGCATCCACCACCGTTTGCTGCGGAAAGCCGAGAGGTTTCACCTGTAGCTCCGCCTCCTTGCCAAGGCTCATTTGCAGGCTGTGCTTGGCTGCCAGATAGCCACCAAATGCTTCTGTTGAGACTACTCCAGCAGTAACGCTCCTCAGATCCATCAAGGTGGAGATGCCACTGTCGGTGCGGGTGAAGATGACGGAGCCGAGATCTTGCATCTCGCTCTTGTTGACGTGCGAGCGTGCGCTGGCGATGCGGCTGACGCCCGCAATACGTTCCAGCTGAAAAGAGTGGCCGGGATTGGTGATGATGAAGTCCAGCTGCTCTGCCTGCTCCGCAATTTGCTGAAGGGTCAGAGGCAGATAGGAGAACTCCACATCAGGCAGTTCGCGCTGCAAATGCTCAATGGTCGGCGCCCATGTGCGTTGTGTTTCCAGACTGCCGCGATAAGAAAGGATGCCCACACGCACCATCTCAGACTGTGCGTGTACAGGTTCTGCCACCACATGCAGAGCAAGCAGCACAATCGCGGAAAACGCTGCATAAACAGCGCGCTGAAGGTAGCCTCCCATACAGAAATCCCGAGTGCAACGTATATTAGATAATCCGAAAGAACCAGCGATCCCACTCGATTGCAATAGGTATTTCACCTAGGGCGACGAAGGGCATCAGCCTCTTGCTCTTCTGCATTTACTTAGAGCTGGCACTGTAGTTTACTTAGGGGAATGAAACTTCATCCTCTACAGATTTCGAACGCTCTGCAATTCACCGCAATCGATTAGGATCAAGACACCATATGATCGGCTATATTACATTGGGAACCAATGACCTTGAGCGCGCCTGCGCGTTCTACGATGCCATTTTGGGCAAGATGGGCGCCACGCGGGTTTTTGAAAACAACCGGCTTTATGCCTGGAGCTTTGGCGAGGGCAAACCACTCATCGTACTCAACACACCTTACGACGGGCAGGAAGCTTCCATCGGCAATGGCACCATGGTGGCTTTGCGGGTAGAAGACCGCGAAACAGTCGAAAACCTGCATACTCTTGCCCTGCAACTGGGCGGCAAAGACGAAGGCCCTCCCGGCCCGCGCGGAGAAGCATTTTATGGAGCCTACTGCCGAGATCTGGATGGCAACAAGCTCAACTTCCACTGCTAGCTGAACTCAGATGTATCACATAGCACAAAAGGCTTGGCGAACTTGCCTATAAATGGCATTTGAGTAAGATATACTTTCAAATGCCACTGAGGATATTCGCCAATGCTTCGTTCACTTCTTCTTGCTGCCACCTGTGCAGTCTCACTGCTCACACCTCTTGGCGCGCAAGCGGATGAAGCAGAGGACGCCTTTGTTGAAGCCAACATCCTGTCCATCTTCTACCACGAGATCGGACATGCTGTGATCGACAAGATGCAGGTGCCGATCTTCGGGCAAGAGGAAGACGCAGCTGACGTGCTCTCCGTGATGATGATCGACTGGCTCTATGAGGAAGAAGCCGCGCAGGAACTCGCTTTCAACAGCGCGTTTGGCTACATCAATGACCCGGATGGCGTTGAAGAAGTGGCATGGTGGGATCTGCATGGCCCAGACCAGCAGCGCTACTACAACCACATCTGCCTGTTTTACGGCGCAGATCCAGAAAAGCGCGAGGATCTGGCTTATGACCTTGGCTTGCCGGAAGATCGCGCGCAGATGTGCCCGGTGGAGTATGAGCAAGCTGCCAACAGTTGGGGGGCTGTGTTTGACGAAATGTCCCCGGAATCCGGCGTTCCGCTGGTCTTCCACGAGGGAAGCGGCAAAGAGGCCGAGCTGATCAATCAGGTGCTTTCTGATGAAGTCAAAAACCTTGAGCAGGATATGTCCTTGCCGAGTGAAGTGATCGTGAAGGTAGACAGCTGCGGAGAGCCCAACGCGTTTTATGATCCGGAAGAAGCGTCCATCATCTTCTGCACCGAGTTCATCCCGCATCTGCGATCAATCTATCAGGCGAACCTGGAGAACTGATTTGAGGCATTTGCTGGGGTTTACAGCTTAAGCCCCAGCTTTCTGATCCAACTGCGGCGCATATCGCGGAGTACCCATTTCAGCTTATCGCTCGGGATAAAATACCCGCCGATGCCCGAGGAAAACAGCAGGTCAAACGTGCGCTCGGTGGACTTGTGCAACGCCTGCTCAACCTGCGCCTCTGTCCCCTTCGGTTTGATGGGGATCATCATGCAAATGGTATCCGGCTCCTGCTCAATCACCTCAACACGCACATCCTGCTGGAACGCGTAACCTGTTGTTTCTGAGAGGGTTCCTTTCGGATCTTCAATCAACCGCTGACGATAGTCAGGGTCATTGATCATCCGCCGATAATCCCGCTCCGCGAAGGCGTTGTTGTCCTGCTGGGTCATGCCTCCCCCTTCCCTTTTGCGATGGAAGAGCGAATGCCAAGCAGCTTGACCTTGTTGTAAACCGAGGACAGCCAGACAAACATATCCCCGCTGAACCACAGATCCATCTGGTTCAGATCCAGCGTCGCGTTCAACTCATCCTCCGGCTTTGCGGGTGGAATGGTCAGATACAGAGTATCCTCACGCTGCTGAATGATCCGGACTTTGACAGCAGGATCAACCTCTACGCCCAACTGTTTCAGAGCAGCCCCAGCATCCCTCTCCGCCAGCTCCGCAAACGCCGGATCCTCCCACATCCGGCGGGTCAGCAACAACTCAAAGTCCCTCTCCATCACCGCTCATCCTTGATACCGGGAACAAGATGAAAGCCAGTCTAGGGGATGGAGCTTAAGTCTTTATGGCCCCTCTGTAGCGATAGGCACAAGCAGACAGGTACATGTAATCGAGAATAATTTTCAAAGCAGAGAATTAGTTACACCTTACGTAAAAGTAAAGAAGAAGCCAAATCCTACAATCTATGATATAGCGCACATGAAATATGTATTTAAATGTAATCGGTAATACATTTGCATTCATATTTATCGATTTATCTGCTACCTACATATTAAATGTTGGGGTGGGTATTTTTTCCGATGTATGTGAAGCGTTTGTTCTCTACGACTGCGTTAAGCGGTCTGTTGTATTTTATGGTTCAGTCCGTTTATGCGGAACCAATTGAAAACAATACTACATTACAGAGACCAGAAGCGATTACGCCGGATTTGATGGCTCAGCCAGTGACAAGAGAGCAATATTTTACCGTGAAACCTTAAGCTCAACAGATGCTTTGACTGGCAGTGTCGATGCCGGAGCAACTTCTGATCCTGCTGAAGTACAAAGCTGGAATGGGGTCGATGCCTATGACGCCTTTACTGAGGAAGTATACCTTGCAGCTCTCTCATCACCTGCACCATTTACTTCTGACGTAGACGTCACGCTCTATCTGACACGTCAGACATCGATAGACGCAGAGAGCCTGTCAATCGATGCAGTCGGCTTATGGTCTGAGACGGATGATGAGATCACCAACTCTGGCAGCATCCTCATTGATGCGACCGCTGGCGATACGACATCCAGCACTGATGCGTCTTCTAAAGCAGATGCTACCGGCATCCGGGGTGAGAATATTCAAAACACCGGTGATATCACTCTTTGGGCCCGCGGTGGCAACGCAAAAGCCGGTAGCAAGGCATTTACAAATGCTGAAGCTACGGGACTGATTGCCACAAATATCGAAAACTCAGGCAAGATTTCGGTTACAGCTCTTGCAGGTAATGGCGAAGCCTCGACAGGATTTGTCAGCGCAGATGCATACGCTTACGGCATTCGTGGCGACTTGATTACCAATCACGGAGAACTGAGTGTTACTGCCTCTACCGAAACAGGTACTGTTCAGGCCCGTGGCCTCTACGCGTATGAAGAGACAGTAACCCTAAACACCGGTGATATTACAATTTCCGGGACGGCTGGAGACAACGCGCAGCTCTTCGGAATATATGCATATGACGGAACAGTGGGTACAAACACTGGCGATATCAACGTCATTGGCGTTGCTGTTGATGGCCGGGTTCAAGCTGCTGCAATCGATGTTCATGGTGGGTCTCTTAGCAATAATGAGGGCACACTTTTTGTCGATGCATCTTCAACACACGGACGCATCGAAACCTATGGCATACGCGCAACCAGTGGGCAGGTGGGGACCAACACCGGCAATATTACCGTTCTGAGTGAAACAGAAGATGAAAAGGTCGAGGCTTACGGCATAAGCAGTGGAACACTCGGCCTGAACTCCGGTGATATTCACATCTCCGCAATTAGCAGAGATGATATCGTCCGAGCCTATGCCATTGAGGCTGAAAGGACAAAGAACACTGGTAGTCTCGAGGTTAGCTCCAGATCCAGCAAAAAAGACGTCTCCGCTTACGGTATCAAAGGCCAGACAGAGACCAATGAAGGCTCGATCTCCGTTTCTGCAACTTCTGACGAAAGTTACGCATATTCCTATGGAATTCAAGGTGTTGTGGACACTAACACTGGACTAATTAAAGTTGAGAGCACCACCACTGAAGGCTTTGCGTACGCTCACGGCATCCAAGGAAACACTCAGAAGAATGAAGGCGACATAAGAGCGGAAGCAACTGCAGTTGAGGACTATGCCTACGCTTTTGGCATTCAAAATGGTGTAACCGAAAATATCGGAGACATTCACGCAACGGCCAGAAGCACGGAAGAACAGGCCTATGCTTACTCAATTCAAGGCGGAGCAGATACCAATACCGGTGATTTGGTCACAACGAGCGTGAGCAAGAACTCATACGCGTATGCTTACGGCATTCAGGGCGAAGTCACTACGAACAGCGGTAATATTCAGGTTACAGCTCGTGGAGCTCAACAAGCTTTCGCTTATGGAGTGCAAGGCAATACAGCCGCTAACTTGGGGGCACTCACTGTTTCGGCCCTCTCGACCAATGATTATGCTCAAGCATTCGGCATCAGTGGTGCCGTCAACACAAACGATGCCGATATCTCAGTTGAAGCTTTCGCTGGCACTGATAACTACAGCACATTTGCACGAGCTTATGGCCTGCACAGCTATCAAAGTGGAGATACCCCTGACAACATTTCTCGAAACAGCGGTGACATAAGTGTAGTTGCAGCAGCTGGTGACACAGACGATACGAGCGGCAATATTCACGCCTCTGCCAAAGCCTATGGAATATTTCTTGAGGCTTACAATTCAGACGACCCAATCTATGGAACCATCTCTGAAAACCATGGTAATATAGAGATCATCGCAAACAGCGCAGAACTCACAGGTTCTTCTGACATCAATGAGGAGAATGGTCGGGTAGACGCAATTGGCGTTCTTGCAAATGTGGGCACGAACACCGGCGATATTAAGGTAGCAGCAACTGGCTCTTCCATTGTGGGGGCCAGCAAAGCGGACCTGGTTGTAGAGGCCTATGGCATTAGAGGCAACATTGCCACAAACTCCGGCACTGTCTGGGTCAAAGCAGTTGCGGGAACGAACGATGGCGGTACCGTCAGTTCATATGTACAAACCTCTGGCCTCAGAGGAGCGGTGGGCACAAACAATGGCGACATAACTGTTCATGGTGAATCTGCAGCGGACTATGTTCACGCTTACGGCATCGATACATACAAAGGCGATTTGACCGCAAACTCCGGCTCTATCAATGTGACAGGCATTTCAGGTACCGACCACGTGCAGGCATCAGGTATCGACATTTACGAAGGCGATATTGGCACCAACAGCGGAGCCATTGAAGTTTATGGACAATCTGAGCAGCGGTATGTTCAGGCGACAGGTATCGACATCTTTCAAGGCTCAATTGATACCAATAGCGGTAAGATCAGCGCTCGCGGGTTTTCTAAGGAAAGCTATGTTCAGTCTACGGGTATCGATCTTACAGACGGTAACCTGACCACAAACACTGGCGATATCTATGTGAAAGCCGTTTCCGAGCAGGATTATACTCGCGCGAAAGGTATCGATGGTCCGTTGGACAACAACCACGGAGCCATAACATCCATCTCAATCGCGCAGGCAGATTACAGCAGGGCCTACGGGATCTACGATTTTGATGGAGCTCTACGCCAAGCGACCTTACTGAAAACACTGGTATTATTGAGGTATTAGCTCAATCCGGCGATATCGTTGAATCTGATCGTGATATCAATAGCACTGCAGAAGCTTATGGCATTCAACTCACCGCTTTCAACTCCGATGATCCAATTCATGGAACTATTGCGAAAAACACTGGCAAAATAACGGTTTTTGCAAACGGTGGCTTGGTTACAGGTACATCGAACACACACAATGTAGATGCCACAGTCCAAGCCTATGGTGTTCAGGCGAATATTACCGAAAACACAGGCCACATCTACGTAGAAGCCAATGGAACTTCTGCTAACAACCTGAGTAACGGAGATCTGTTGACAAGAGCATACGGCATTGATGGGGACGTTGGAGTAAACTCCGGAAACATCACTGTCTTTGCACGTGCTGGAACAAGCGATGTAGGTACAGTCAATACTGGCACTTACGCCTACGGCATCAATGGCGCTACTGGTGTAAACGAGGGCCAGATCCATGTTGAGAGCCACTCAGAAGATTTTGTCTATGCCACCGGCCTCAATGATGTGGTTTCACTCGAAAACCGGGAAAAAGTAACGGCTCTTGCTACCTCAAAAGACGACTTTGTCTATGCAACTGGTATTGCGGGGGATGCAGGTGCTGAGGTCACAAAGAATAGCCATCAGGTTCATGCAAAAGCGGAAAGTGAGTCCCGTTTCTCATATGCATATGGTATTCGCGCTGATGTTGGAGAAAACAGCGGAGATATCATTGCTCAAGCAATCAGCGGGACATCAGCTTCAAGCACTCCAGCCGAATATGTCTATGCCTACAGTGTCAGTGGAGGTCTTGAAAGCAACAGTGCAATCATTAAGGCTGACGCAACTTCATATGGAGACCAGGCAACTGCCTATGGCGTAGCACAAGCCTCAGGAACACTCACAAACACAGGTGTCATTTCTGCGAGGGCGCAATCCATTTCGCATGGGGGAGACAATGATACAGCAAACGCTTACGGCATTTATCTTAAGAACGATCTGACACTAGATTCTCAAGGACTTATCCTTGCCAGCGCGTCAGGAGACGCGGATAGTAAAGCCTACCAAGTCTATACTGATGGTTTTGACCTGAGCATCGAGAACTACGGCATGCTACTGGGTTCAGATCTACAGCTTACTGATTATGAAGGAACAATTCAGTCGGACACCGGCAACAACGTTACCTTTGATAATGCAGATCTTTACGTCTACGTTGATCCAGTCAACTTGCGGGAAGGTGAGTATACTCTACCAAGCCTTGTCGAGAACAAGACACTGACAGAAGGTCAGTTTGAGGACTTCGCCAATATTGATGTGCTTCGTTCTCAACTTGGCACAGACTGGACTGTTGGTTTTGTCGAGCAAGCCGATACGGCAGGTGAACAGAAAATCATCTTCAATTACGCTCCAGAGAGTTCCGCTGCGCTTGTATCTGCTGCGGCAACCCGGCAAATGGCGTTAAACTTGCAAAATCTGGTCGATGGGCAACTGGATAACCTTTGGCTTAACAGCCTGAGTTCCTCAATTAATTCAGAACAGTCCCTCAACAGTTATGCGCCAGTTGCTCCAAAGAGCGAGGGACTAGCTGCGATTAACAAAGCCGCACCGTCTGGGATGTATGGCGATGGCTTTGAACAGACAACTCAGGTTTACATGCAGGGTGTCCTATCCCAGCAAGCTGCCAACTATGACCCCGTGGGTTACAATGTTTACTCTCAGGGATTGCTTGTCGGCCTGAATAGCACAATCACAGAAAATATCCTTGTTGGAGCAAGTGGTTACTACGGCCAAGGGAAACTTGATTTTACCGGGAATGGCTTTGAGAACGGCTCCGAAGATATCAAAATTTATGCCGTAGGTGTACAGGCATCCTATCAGTATGGCTCGGCTCTTTTGGGCTTGAGTTCACTTTACACGCATTCTGAGAATGATTTTGCCAATGCCACAAGTACAGGATCCAGAACAGGCTCTTTCACAGCAGATACTCTCACGACCAGATTGGCATTGAAGTACAAGAGTGAGTTCGCTGGCAACTGCTTCACGCCCGAAGTTGCTTTAACTCATGTGTGGTTCAAGCAAGATGACTTCACCACCTCTGGTACAAGCCACTTGGATACTCGTTACAGCGATTTGAACGAGAGTGACCTCTATTTGTCTGCCAACCTCGGTTGGAGTCGCGACTTCAATCTTGGAGAATGGGTTGTACAGCCAAATGCAAAACTTGGGGTACTTCACGCACTTACGAGCAATGAAGTTGCCGGCGAAGTTTATCAGGCAGCTGCAGTAGAAGAATTAGTCTTCGGTGCAGACCGGACGTATCTGAACACATCAGCAGGGCTCACTCTCAAATCAGGGAATTTTTCCGCCTCACTCAACTACGCAGGCAGCTTTTCTGAGAATACATCTCGGAACTCGGTTCAGGGCCGATTTTCTTTGCGCTTCTAGCTCTTAGAAAATCGTTTTGGGTTTGGCTTAAGTCTTTATGCCCGTGAGGTTGGCGTCAGATAGCACGGCCTCAATCACGGCTTTGGCCGCCTGTTGCTCTTCCGGGATGTTGTCTTGTTTGGCGTAGTAGAGGGTGCGGATGGCTTTCCAGAGGGTCCAGCCCATGGCGCAGTGCCAGGTAGGTTGGTCCACATCGACCATGGTTTTGAAAAACTCCCGATTAGCGCCAGAGAAGAACTTCCAGGTGATAACTAAGTCGCAAGCGGGATCGCCAATGGTGCATAAGCCGAAGTCGATGACTGCACTGAGGCGGCCATTCCGCGTGAGGATGTTCCCGGTTGAGAGGTCTCCCTGCACCCAGACGGCGGGTTTTGTCCATTTAGACTGAAGAGCCCGCGCCCAGATCATCAGCGCGGCTTTGGCATCAATATCACCCGTCACGCCAGCAAGGAAAAAACGGGTCTCTTCGTCATAAACGCTGAGATCACCGCCGCGGTGGAAGTTATGGTCGCCCGCGATCGGCCCGCCAGTCGTGTCCGCAGCCCAAAGCGCGTGCAGATAGCCTGCCAGATCTTTCGCAAATACGTTCATGTCACTGATGGTGGCAGCAGAAACCGTCTGGCCCTCAATCCAGCGATAAACAGACCACGGCCACGGATAATCTGCTGAGGGTTTGCCAAGAGCGACGGGCTCAGGAATGGCTACGGGCAGCTGATTTGCCAGCTTTGGCAACCACTTAAACTCCTTCTCAACCTGCGGAACATAACCCGCAGCATTTGGCAGACGCACTTTCAAATCATCGCCAAGGCGGAGTGTTTTGTTGTCCCAGCCCTCGTTCTCAACGCACCTTAGAGGCAGGTCTTTCCATTCTGGGAACTGCTCATCAAGCATCTTCCGCACCACTTCTGGCGCTACAACAAAACGGTCATCACTCATTGAAACTCGCAATCACACTTAAAAATTAGCAATAAAAAAGGCGCGGTCGAGACCGCACCTTGACTTAAGCAGAACTGAGTGAGCTTGCGAAGGGAAAGCCTCAAAACCGAGGCATTCCCTCAAAAACTGTCGCTCGAAAGAGACACTAGGCCACGAACATCAGGTAGAGGCCGAAGAGCGCCGTGATGGCTCCGAGCGCGCGCAGGAACATGCGGCCACTGTTCCACTCGGTCAATGAACCAAGCCCGATACCGGCCAGACCCAGCGCGAAGGTGGAAACGGAAAAGCCGAGCGCGTAAATCAGCAGGCTGTTCGCATTGGCCTCAACAGCATGGGCAGCTCCATGGAACACCGCAAACACACCAACAATCAGCGCGCCCACGACCACAGGCAGCTTCAGAGCGAACGCCACGAGCAAACCAATCACGATGACGGAGGCCAGAATGCCCATCTCGACATATGGCACAATAACGCCCAAGTAACGCGCCCAAAACGCCATGAACATGACAAGCGTAAACACCAGTGGCCAGATTAAGCGCTTCTGGTGCAACACCAGCGCGGCCCAGACACCAACGCCAACCATGGTCAGGATATGGTCCAGCCCGCCAAGCGGATGCCACAGACCGTGAAGGAAATCCGCCTTGGCTTGTGCCGTAGAAAATGCGGCAGCCTGAGCGGGCAAAGCAATCAACATCAATACTGCCAGAAGACCCGTCAAACCGGCAGTTTCTCTCAATTTCATCAGTGCAATATCCAATATTGGGCGCGCAGCAGCACGCGCAGTCCATGTCGTCAGTTAGGGTGCAGGGTGACCGCACAAGGTGACGCCAAACTGACTTGTTTTCTGCAGGCAAGCAATCAAACCGCATTCTTTTGGGAAAATCACGCCAGATTGCCTGTAGAAAACACTATTGAGAAATTGGAGAGGGAATACACTTGCAAAAAAGGGAGCCCGGAGGCCCCCTTTTGCCGCTTGTTTTAATGGGTCATCAAAACCGGGATCTTCATATCATGCAGAACCTTGCGCGTTGCTCCGCCGAACAGGTATTGTGCAAGACGGCTGTGACCATAGCCGCCCATCACCAGCATATCGGCATTGAGACGATCCACGGTGCTCAGCAGCGCCTCTGACACGGAACCGGAGACATTGCTCATCACTTCCAGATGAATGTTGACGCCATGGCGCTCGAAGTATTTGCGGATATCCGTGAGTTCTGAGTGCCTTGGCTCATCGTGCGGGGTGATCATCACAACGGATACGGTGTCTGCTGCCTGCAGCATGGACATGGAGGCGTGCGCCGCGTTGGAGGCTGGACCAGACCCATCCCACGCCACAGCGATGTTCTTGGGTGCGAACGCTTTTTCATATGCATGCGGCACAATAAGTGTCGCGACACCAGTATCAAACACCATCGCCTCAATCATGGCAGAGCGCATGGGTTCCGGCTTGGCGGGATCATCCTGACGGATCACGGTGACGTCGCTCAAACGGCCCAGATGCATCAGCTCGTCAAACGTGCCACCCAGAGTGATGTTGGTGGTGCGGGTTTCACCTTCCACGCCGGAGCCATCAAAGTGTTTTGCAAAGCCTTCCAATGACTTATTGAGCAACTCGGCGGACTGTTCCTGCAAGCGCTGCTCATAGTCAGGTGGCATCGGGCCTGCCGTGCACAGGTAGTAGGAGGTCTCGTAGTTTGGGACCACACCAATCAGATAGGCATCTGTCAGCTTGGAGAGATCAACAGCAACGCGGGCTGCGACCTGATCGCCAGTTGTGTCGGTAAGGGTGACGACTGTTTTGATAGACATATCTGAACCTCCAATTGACTCACTTCATGAAGCGCAGAATGCGAAAAGCTCCCACCAGTCGGTCGAGTTGCCTGAAATGCCCTTCCCGCCTCATACTGTGATAGTTGGACGCAAACAAACACAAGTAAATTGGGTGCTATACTTAGCTCGCACCGAATTATTATAACCCTACGTACGCATTATAACCTTAAGTCAATCTATGGTAGACATAATACATCAAAACAAAATCACGGTGATTACATTTTGAATATTTAAAGGCAGGCACTACACATACGCCATAAAGAGCAAAGCGCTCGCGGGTACTCAACACAATCGACATAAATTGAAATTTATCTAGCCCATTGGCTTTGCGTTTCTTTTTCTAAAGCCGAGCATCGTTGTTGAGGGGAATAGAGATTTATCTATATTTCCAAAATGAGCTCGGACGAACCATTTGATCCTGCCATTCCGATCCCCGAACTCGAAAATCTGTTTGATGCGAGCATCCGGGTGTTTTTGCGGAATGGAATAGTAACGGCCACTATGGACGATGTGGCTGAAGCTGTTGGTGTATCTACGAAAACGCTCAATGCTGCTTTTGGGTCGAAGCGGGAGTTGGCGGTCTCTGCGCTGCGGTGGTACTACCTCAAATACAGCCAGCAAATGCAGTCGGTTATGGCGATGCATTCGGATGCGTACTCGGCGCTGCAAGGGGTGCTGATGGAGTTTACCGAGCTGTGCTGTGATGACCTGAAAGCCGAAAAAGGCCTTTTCTGGCCGACACTTGTGGACCTTGGCTACGTTGACGAGAGCCTTTGGGCGGAGTTTCAGAACCTGCAATTTGATTGGGAAGATCAGATCAGGGATAAGTTGACTCAGTGTCAGGATGAGCTGAAGAACCCCGAGGACATCGAAATCCTGACCGCCTACTTTATTATGGTTTTCGAGGGCCTCTACGAGCTGGTAAAATTCGGCACCCCACGCGAAAAACTCTTTGCATTGATTGATGTTACGCTGGAAGTGCTGGGCAGCAGAATGAAGACCGGCGGGAAGTAATTCCCCTTTTCTCATAGTTAAACCGCAGACAGCCCAATGGAGGCGCCATTGGCGCCCCCATTTCAGTGCACAGTGAGGAGTATATCTTTATTTTGAAGTGGCACTGAGGGCGTTGCCCAGGGCGAACACGGATGCGAACAGCAGGACGATATCTTTCAGCAGGAACTGTCCCGGAATAACAGAGATCGCCAGCACGCCAGTGTCAGGAATGAACACGCCCGGCGTGGAGAAGAAGAAGCTGAAGGTCACCAGGAATGTCGCGATTGCGCCCAGTGCGCCATAAACCGCGAACTTTGGAGCAAAGAAGCGGGTGGCGAGTAACCCAGCGATGGTCAGCTCAGTAAGTCCGATGAGTTTGGACACAGCTCCTTCGGACAGGAATGTGTAAAGCCATCCAAGAAAGGGAGAATTCTCGACCAGTCCGCGAATTGCTCCGGCCTCATAGGCCGTAAACTTCATTCCGCCAAACCAGAGGAACACGAGAATAAGGGCCGCGAAGATTCCGTTTTTCGCGATGTCTGAGAACAAAGCACCCAGGGCGGCATTGTCTTCTGATTGTGTGGCAGTCGCGTGAGTAAGATCAGTCATATCAACCTCCTGTGTTGAATTTGGCAGTATGTTGTGGCGGGTCTTGCCAGCCTGTGCGCTTAGGTATATGTATTACGGACCGATGTGTCCATAATGAATTACGGACTGATCGGTAACATTGTTGTGAGCGGGAATAGAGTGATGGCAAGACCTCGGGAATTTGACCCTAAAACTGCGTTGGACAGAATACAGAGAGCTTTTTGGGAAAAAGGCTACCATGGCACCTCCATGCAGGATCTGGAGAGGATAACCGAGCTGAAAAAGCAGTCGCTCTACCGGGAATTTGGCAATAAAGACGCCATGTACGCCCGGGCGCTGAAGCTTTACCACGAACGGGACATCACCCATCTGGCACAGGTGATCTGCAAGGCCCCGGACGCGAAGCAGCGCTTTGTGGATCTGTTTGAGGCTGTGCTGGAGCCCGTGCGCAATGGCGACCGCAGTGGTTGCTTCCTGTGCAACTCTGCCATTGAACACGCCCATGATGATCCACAAATCCAGTTGAATGCGCAGGAAGGCATCAAAAGCACGCAAGACCTGTTCAACACCGCCCTCGCCGTCTCCGAGCCTTACAAGGGCAATGCAGCCCTGCGAAAGCAAAAGGCCAACCTGCTCGCCGCCGGCTACTTCGGCCTCCGCGTCATGGTCCGCGGCGGCACCCCGCTGGATGAGCTGGAAGAAACGGTAAGTGTGCTTGTCAGCACGATCTAAGGGAAGTTGGTTTGCTTAGCAGGCGAAGTAAGGTATGCGTTGCCCCTCTATAATTTTAGGATTTTCAAATGGCTGGTTATGTTCTTCACCACTACAACATTATCGACAGGTCCCGCATTGAGGAACTCGGCCCAAGATCCGTGCCTATTCTCGAAAAGTATGGCGGAGAACTAATCGTCGCGAGCCCGATGAAAGCCCTTGCGGATCCGACCCCTTATACGAACATGGTGATGTACAGGTTCGAGAGTTTTGAGGCCGCTCTGACCTTCTATAACTCAGAGGAAATGGTGGAACTCAGAAAGTTCAGCAGCCAGGTTATCGAGGGGTTTGCGACCGTCATTCCGGGTCATTCAGAAACAGAAAGCGTTGTGAAGTCAGGCTACTTCGCCAAAGAGGTCGCGAGCTAATCTTATTCCGCAGATGAAGCGCTGCTTCCCCGCATAAAAAGACTGGCAAAGCACAGGTCTTCGCCAGCCGGAATTCTCAGTGTGGACAGCCTTATACAGACTGCACCTTGTACAGGAAGTCGTCGATCTGTTCGCGTAGGCCGATCACTTCTTCGCGGACGGAAGAGGCGGTTTTAGAGACCAGATCAGAGGATTGGTTGGTCTTTTCAGCTGCTTGCGCCACCAGCACCATGTTTTCAGAAACGTTCTGTGTTCCTGTTGCTGCCTGATGCACGTTTTCGGTGATCTCAGCGGTAGCTGCGCCCTGCTGCTCAACAGAGGCTGCGATGTTGGACGCGAACTCGTTCACCTGCCGGATGCTGGAGGTGATTTCCTGAATAGCTTCAACTGCATCCTTGGAGGAGCCTTGAATCTCGGCAATCTGCTGGGAGATCTCTTCGGTCGCCTTGGAGGTCTGGCTGGCCAGTTCTTTCACTTCCGTTGCCACAACGGCCGAAGCCCTTGCCCATCTCACCGGCCCGAGCCGCTTCAATGGTCGCGTTAAGCGCCAGCAGATTGGTTTGCTCGGCAATGTCCTGAATGAGGTTCACCACCTCACCAATGCGCTGCGCCGTGCCGTCCAGATCCATCACCTTGGCATTGGTTGCCTGTGCTGCATCGTTGGTTTGTGTGATCACCTTGTTGGTGCGGGCAATCTGCTGCGCAATCTCCTCAATGGAGGTGGAGAGCTCTTCAGAAGCCGAAGCCACCGTCTGCACGTTGGCGGTTGCTTCCTCTGAAGCGGCAGAGGTCGCGGTGGTCTGAACGTTGGTGTTCTCGGCGATATTCGCCAGCTCTTTGGAGGTCTGCTCCAGCTCGTCAAAGCGGCTGTGAATGACACCCAGAGCGGTTTCTGCGGTGCCGGAGAACTCCTCGATCAGCTTGGCCGCTTCCTTCTGGCGGTTGGCTTCACGCTCATGTTCCTTCTCCGCCTCAGACTGCAAGGTCTGGCGTTCTGAAACAGCAGTGACGAACACTTTCAAGGCGTTAGCATCTGGCCGATTTCATCAGAGCGGTCCGTATACTGGACTTCGTCTTTCACATTGCCATCTGCCAGAGACTGCATCCTATGCGTCAGATTGACGATTGGGCGGGCGATTGAGTTGCCGATGAACCACAGGATGAGACAACCGATAAGACCGGAGCTCACTGCTGCAATCAGCGCCATATCACGGGTGTAACGCGCGCCTGCGCCCAGCTCATCCGTGGTGACGGACATGCCAGCAAACCAGAACTGATCCGTTGTACCCAGCTGGAATTTCTCCAGAATAAACAAGCGGTCACCGATTTCCTGCACGTTGGCCTTCTCGCGGACGCCATTCATGATGGTCTCAATCACCGGACGCACTTTCTTGCCCAGAACGTCACGATCGCTGTGGCTGACCCAGAGACCGCCTTCACTGACCACGGCCAGACGACCTGTCTCGTAGAAGTGCGCGGCGCTCATTTTCTCCTGCAGCTTGTCGAAGTCCACGTCGATCACGACCACGCCAACAGGCTCGCCGCGGGCATTCAGGATCGGGTCCAGAACGGAAGCGGAGAGGATAGTCTTGCCTTCAACATCAAAGGTGTAAGGCTCTGTTACAAATTGGCTTTTCTGCTGCATGGCACGGCGCATGCGGCGCTGAACATCCGCGCGGCCAATGTCTGCTGTCAGGGACTGCACACTGCCGTTTTCCATGTAGAAGTAAGGAACGAACTGGCCTGTGTCAGAAGCGTACTTCTTACCGATGTAATCTGCATCCTTGCCTGCAACATCCGGTTGCAGGAAGACGGCGATGCCGAGGATGTCCGTGGTGCCGCGCAAAGCTGCTTCGGTCATCTGCGCGATGTTGTTGCGAGATGCTTCTCCGGTGCTGATCTCAGCGCCATAAGTGTTTGCAAGTGTTGTGGAAATAACCTGCGACTCTTTTAATAGATCCTGCGCAGTGACGGCCAGACCGGAGGCAACCGAGTTGAACAAAGCGCGGCTGTCTTCCTCAACGGTTTGCATGCTGAGGTATGTCCCGATTGAAATTACGAGGGATGAGGCAACGAGAAGAACCGCTGCGGATGCGCTGACAATGCGATGACTTAGTTTCATTTTTTGCTTCGCCATACTGTAAAATTCAGTATGGGTTCCGCCATCTTCCACTCATATGACGCCGGATCCAACCACCTGAGGTTGATTACCGCTCTCCTTGCGTAAATACAACAATCACTATTATTATAGTTTTGTTAATATTTAACTGGATATTGCCCCACAATACATGTTATAGATAAGCTTAAGTCAGATATTATTTCTGATATAGAACCCATTTATTCGACAGTACTAAAATAAAACTACAATCACTATTAGGGGTTATCCATAAGTGCATAATGCACATTTTGGAATTAATCTTTGAAAAAGTCGAATATACAGCAGCAATAGTACCTACATCTTCATCACGAGACCAACTTTCATCAGCCTTACGAAGACGCAGATCCGCATCATTTGAGGCGGGGGGATAACTGCTGCATGTGCCGAGGGCTTCCAAACGGGGATTGAAGGGGGAGTAATCTTTCCGCCCGTTTTGCGTTGCTATGTTCCGCCACAAAGGCAAACGGGGCAAAGCTCCAAAACTTCACCCCGTTTTATCCAATTAATCCAGCAGGTTAGCCTTACGCAGGCACCTTTTCCTGTTTTGCGTTATTTTGTGCGTTGCTAAGCGCTGTTTTGCGTCGCTCGCGCAGCTTCAACGCTTTTTCAGCATTGCCTGCACGCACGTGTCCAAACCCGCGAACTTTCACCGGCCAGCTCAGAAGATCGTGAGAAGCTTTCTCTCCGGCCTCTGCCAGATGAGTGCAGACGAGATCCATGTCTGCCTCATATGATGAGCGCAGTTCATTTGCGAGAACCCTCTCCTCATTGTTGCGGAACGGATCAAGGAACGATCCGCGCAGACCACGCAGGCTGGAGAGGAGGGAGAATAACTTCATCATCCACGGTCCAAACTCGGTCTTTACGGGTAGACCGGTCACCCGGTCCTTTCGTGCAAAGGGACCACCGCCGATGTGGAAGCGCACATTCAGATCGCCCTCAAAGCTGTCCGACAGGTTTTGCCTGAACTGCGGCTGAGTGAACAGGCGGGCAACCTCGAACTCGTCCTTATGAGCCAGAAGACGGAAATATTGCGTCGCGGCGGTACGAAGTATCCGTTCGCCCGCTCCGGCCTTTTTCAGTGCAACCAGCTTCTGACGGTAAAGTTTGCCAAGGCTACCGCTCTGGTAATCCTTCAGGCGGTTCACCCGGTCTTCAATTAGCTCTTCCAGCGGCAACGGCCGATCCAGCTTCACCACTTGTGCAACCAGTGCCCGGGCTTTGGCAACGCGCTCCGGATCCAGCACCATCAGGCGGCCCCAGTTGAAGGCCTCGAAATTCTTATCGCGAGCAACGCCGTTCAGCTCGATGGCCTGACGGATGGAGCCGAGCGTCACCGGAATGAGCCCACGTTGCCAAGCGGCACCAAACAGCATCATGTTGGCCATCACCGCATCACCGCAGAGATCCTTCGCGGCCTGTGTGGTGTCGAAGTAAGCCAGCCGGTCGCCAACCGCCTCTTGCAACCGTGTTTGCAGGTTGGGGGTGTTGATGTCCCAGTCCGGGTTCTTGGAAAAGTCGATGGTCGGCACTTCTTCCGTGTTCACCACCACCTGAGCGGATCCCTGGCGCAGGGTTGTCAGCGTCTCGTCACCTGCCGTCACCACCAAGTCGCAGCCGATCACCACGTCCGCTTCGCCAACCGCCAATCGTGCACTTTGCAGGCCATCGGCGGATTTGGCGATACGCATGTGTGTCATCACCGCGCCGTACTTCTGCGCAAGGCCCGTCAGGTCCAGCGTCGAAACACGGCTGCCATCCAGATGCGCGGCCATGGAAAGGATCGCGCCAATGGTGACAACGCCCGTGCCGCCAATGCCCGTCACCAGCAGGCCAGTGGAGCCTTCAATCGCAGGCAGGTCTGGCTCTGCCAGTATCTCATCACCTACGCTCTCCACCTGACGCTCCGCAGGTGTGGTCGCCTTCTTCGGCTCCGCGCCGTGAATGGTTACGAAGCTGGGGCAGAACCCCTCAACGCAGGAGAAATCCTTGTTGCAGCTGGACTGGTTGATCTGCCGTTTGCGGCCCAGAGGCGTTTCCAGCGGCTCGATGGAAAGACAGCCCGACTTCTCACCGCAATCACCGCAGCCTTCACAAATATCCGGGTGGATGTAGGTGCGGACCTTCGGATCTTCCCACTTGCCACGTTTGCGCAGGCGGCGGCGTTCTGTGGCGCAGGCCTGATCGTAAATCAGCACCGTCACGCCCTGTATCTCGCGCAGATCGCGCTGCACTGCTTCCAGCTCTCGTCTGTGGTGCACCTCAACGCCCACCGGAATGGATTGTGCTTCCACCCGCTCCACATCCTCTGTCACCACAACCACCTTCTTCACGCCCTCATTGAGCGCAGCGGTGATCAGCTGCGGCACGGACTGCTCGCCATCAACGGGCTGTCCGCCTGTCATGGAAACAAAGCCGTTGACCAGCAGTTTGTAGGTCATGGTTGCATCAGCGGCCACGGCCTGTCGCATGGCCAGAAAGCCGGAATGGAAGTAGGTGCCATCGCCCATGTTCGCGAACACGTGCGGCTCATCGGTAAACGGCGCCTGCCCCACCCAGTGCATACCCTCGCCACCCATTTGAGAGGGAGCTTTGGTCTTCACCGGGTCATTGAAATACGCAATGGTGTGGCAACCGATGCCCGCCAGCGCGCGGCTGCCATCGGGCACTTTGGTGGAGGTGTTGTGCGGGCAACCGGAGCAGAACGAGGGACGGCGCACCGGCCCCGGCTTCAGCTTGATCGGTACCGGCACTTTCGCCTTCAGCCCGTCATCCTCCAGAAACTCTGCAATGGCGGAAGCCACCTGATTGGCCGCCAGCACGCCAGAGTTCGGCAGCAAGCCCTTGCCCTGCACCATCAACGAGAGGCCTGCATCAAACAGGATGGATTTCAGCTGCTCCTCAACAACAGGACGTTTTTCTTCAACCACGAGGATCTTCTTGAGGCCCTTCGAGAACTCCTCAATAATCTTCGGATCCAGCGGCCACACCATGCCGATCTTCAGAATGCGGATGCGGCGCTTTTCCGTTTCAAGGGACGTCAGCCCCAGCTCGTTCATGGCTTGGCGCAGATCGGAGTAAGACTTGCCTGAGGCGATGATGCCGACCTCTGCCTCATGTGCATCATGGGTGATCTGGTTAATGTTGTTGGCCTGCGCAAAGGCCAATGCACGCGGAATCTTCTCTTCCAGTAGACGTTTTTCCTGCTGCACCGGCAGATCGATCTCGCGAATCCAGACACCGCCCTGCGGGTCTTTAAGGTCCGGCTTCACCACCTCGATGCGGTCCAGATCCACCTCCACGCTGGAGGCGCTCTCCACCACATCGGTCACCAGCTTCATGCCCACCCAGCACCCGCTGTAGCGGCTCATCTCCACCGCCAGAATGCCGTAGTCCAGAATGTCCTGCGGGTTGGCAGGGTAGAGCACCGGCATGCCAGAGGCGATCAGCATATGATCCGACTGGCCTGCCACGGTGGAGGATTTGGCTGCGTGGTCATCTCCACACAGCGCCACCACACCGCCCTTGGGGTGCGTGCCCGCAAAGTTGGCATGGCGGAACGCATCACCAGAGCGGTCCACGCCCGGCGTTTTGCCGTACCAGAAGCCGACTACGCCATCCTTGTTGCGCATCTTCATGTTGCCTACGTGCTGTGAGCCCCAGATGGCCGTTGCCGCCAGATCCTCATTCACTCCCGGCTGAAACACAATGCTGTGCTTATCCAGATGCAACTGCGCCCGCCACAGCTCCATATCGTAGCGCCCCAGCGGAGACCCGCGGTAACCGGAGATAAAAGCGCCCGTGTTCAGCCCCGCCAGCTCATCGCGCATGCGCTGCTGCAACGGCAAACGCACCAGCGCCTGATTGCCGGTGAGAAACACAACACCGCTGGTCTGGGTGTACTTGTCATCCAGCGACGGCGCGTTATGGCGTTTTGACGGGGTCGGCTCACTGCTTTTTTCTTCAGAAACCATCAGGTTACTCTCACAAATGTCTGGCGTTGCCGCAGGACGGCAGGAATTTATCTGCGAAGAAACGGGCCGATTTTTTGGAAAATTATTTTTGGAGCGTGGCCTACTCGCATTATTACGTAGACCCATACTGCATGAAATATCAGCGGATGTACAATAATCCCTTTGAATACAACAGATAACCAAACTAACAGCCCTGAAGCCTCTGATTTCCTTAGAACTTCAGCAATCCGCTACGGCAGTTTCGCCTGAGAGCTACACACCTCCCCCAAACGCAAAAAATGGAGCCGTAATGGCCCCATTTCTCTCCGGGAACTCAAAGGTTTGCTTGGCTGACCACCTTACTGCGGCAGCAGGACGTCGCCTTTGCCGTTTTGGACGACCAGCAGAATACAGTCTTTTGGGCCGACGCAGGCATCATCATGGTACTCTTCGCCCGGCTGCATCACGAAGGAGCCAACCGGCAGCACTTCTTTTTTGCCAGCGCGGGTGTGTTCCCACTGACCCTGAATGGTGACCGCATAATAGGTGTTGGTGTGGCCATGCTCACCCACGTGAAAACCACCTGGGATCTTCAGATACATACCGTATGGGCCAGTCTCACGGTCGCCCCAAAGCACAGAAAGGTGCAGTGGTGTGTTGCCAAACTGGGTCCACTCAATGTCTTTCAACTGGGTCATGTGGTCTTCATCTCCACCAGCAAACGCGGCGGTAGAGAGGGCGATGAGGGTGGCTGCACTGATGGCCTTCAGGGCGGACTTGAACATGGATCTTCCTCGTAACTCTCTGTTTTTATGAGCGTAAAGCGATGTGCTTTTGATATGAGACGGAGACTAGCGATTGCCCTGATCCTGCGAAATATGCATAGTTGCAGCGAACAAGGGCGGACATGCATATGAAACTGAGCGCAGACGATCTTTTGGTGATTATGCACCTGACACGCGAACGAACGCTGGAGAACGCAGCCCTCGCGCTTGGCAAAGACACCTCCTCTGTGTTTCGCGGTATCAAGCGCATTGAGGCTAAGGTGGGCGAGCCGCTGTTCACCCGCTCCCGCGCCGGTTTCAAGCCACTGCCGTTGGGTCTAGCGCTGTGTGAGCAGGCCGAGCAGATCCATGCGGGCCTTTCTGCGGCAGATGCTCTGCTGGGTAGTGAAGAAGTTGGGCTATCTGGCCCACTGCGAGTAACGACTACAGACCTGCTGCTGCAAAGCGTGATCCACCCTCACCTTGCAGCGTTTCGTGATGCCCACCCCAACCTGCAGCTTGAGTTCAACGTCACCAACAATTTCGAGAACCTGAGCGAGCGCCGCTATGATGTGGCCCTGCGCCCCACCAGCCAACCGCCGGAAGATATGATCGGCCTGAGGCTGGGCACCATCGATTACAAGCTGGTGGCTGCACCGCGCTATCTGGATGCTTTGGGAGATGGATTGCCGGACTTTCAGGAGCTGACCTGGCTGATCCCCGGTGACAGTTTACAGGCGCATCCGGCCACCGAGTGGTTTCGTGAAAAGGTGCCCTCACCGGCCAGCATGCTCCGCTATGACAGCATGGCGATGCTTGCCGGGGGCATCCGCAGTGGTCTGGGCGTCGGCATCTTGCCCGACATACCAACGCTTCTGGATGGCCTGCGAAATGTTGGTGAGCAGCCTGCCATCTATCAGACCGATCTCTGGCTGCTCTACCATCCCTCCAACCGCGGCAATCCAAGGATCACCGCGTTTGATGGATTTGTGCGCGGGGCGTTAGCCGCTTAGGTCAGAGCAGATCTGCGATCAGATTTCTCTTCACGCCCCATCTGCGGCTTTCCAGTGCTTTGCGGCTGTTTTTGGAAAGATCGCCAGCCAACACAAACCGGACATCTCTGGTCTTAACATCCTTGGCCGCAAGGCTTCGGGTCACTTTCCAGATGGTCTTGGCGTTGTAGGAGGTCCAGCTCAGGTAATCGTAGGGCAGCACGATATTCGCCGTATTATCCGCCTGATACGCCACCACCACATCATGGTGCACTTCTACCTTCTTGATCTTGCTGCTTTCATGCAGACGGCCCAGCATCTCCACCTGCATCAGTGCCGCAAACGCTTGCGGGCGGGATTTCGCACCAGACGCGTGCTTCATGAGAGTATCAATGCCCTCAAGGTCTTTCGCCTCTGTGGCGAGGCCGGTGAAGATGGTTTTCTCTGTTGGCGTGAAGTGCGCGTTCAGTAAGAACGGTTCTGTGCTTTCCTTAGCAATGCCTGCTTTCGCCAGTCGCTCCCGGTTGATATCGGCCATCGCTTCCGGATCTTTCAGCAGCGTCTTCTTCGTCAGGCTATCTGCTGTCTTCAGACCGCTGATAATGATGCTGCCCACGCCCGGCACAAAGCCCAATCCCTGGTCCACGCCAAACTGACCAGCGGCGTGATAATTGGCCAGCTCTGTCATTTCATCCCGCAGTGGGGTGAAGTGGGTGTACGGGTCCACCTTCATTTCAAAGGCAATTTTGCGGATGGCATCAGGACGGCCAAAGAAGCCGCTGATGAAGCCGTCTTCTTCCCGCTCAGCCGTTTCCTGCGGCATGTTTCCGCGCGTTTTGACAAAGGTCGCCGCTTTGCCCACGCCCTTGCGCACCGACTTCACCATGCCTTTGGCATTGCCATACACATTCTTGGCGGCGGTGACGGGGGCTGTCACCGTTGTATAGACCGATTTGATTGGCGTGATGACGGCTGTGCCTGCACTCTTGGCAAAGGCAACCGCCTTGTTTCTTTCACGCAGAACGGCCAGCGCGTTCAGCTCGTGGATGTGATCCTCCATGAACTGCCTGCCCTGCACCGTGTAAGCACCATCCTCGGTTTTGATCGCGAAGACCGCAAACCGCCCATTGCTCGGCGCATCCGCACTGATGGTGTAGGTCTCGCTTTCCAGCGGTACAGAAAGAAGGTCGGCAGCAGCGAAGTATTTCGGCGGCTCCTCCAGCTTGCGAAACGCAGCAGGCATCTGCCCCGTTTGCTCTAACGAAACCTCATTGGTTGCAGCCTGATTGTGAGAGGGACTATCAAACAACCCGTGCTTTGACTGATAACTGGAACAAGCAGAAACAGACAAAAACAACAGCAACGTGAACGGCTTTTTTGCAGATAACATAAGAACTCTTTGGCCCGGAGAGAAAGGTATATCAGCAGCAGAATTTCACAAAAACGGTAACGGCACGGTTATGCGGTAAGACGTTGTTATTATTTTGTTATTTCAAATTTCAGAAATTGCCAAAGTTAAATATGACAGATACAGATGCGAAGGAGCTTTGGCGTGTCCTTCTCTCTCTGGGTTACACCTGAAAACTCTGTCACCACAACTCCTTAAATTCCATATGCAGTGGTGTTTTCAAAGCTCCAAATATCAAGGGCAGCAAGCTGATTGCCGCCCTCTCCTCATATCGCCAATATCATCTTCACGCGGAAGGCCAGTCCTGCCTCCGTGGTGTCCTGATCCAGTTCGGCGCGGGCGCGGAGGACTTGGCCTTGGCGCAGGTCGAACATTAGGCGGGCGCGTTCCAGGGAGGGGAAGTCGGCGGGCAGGTTGCCTTGTTCTTTTTCCTTTTCAAACCGTGCGGCGAGGCGTTCATCGGCGCCGGTGATGGCATCCTGAAGGCGCTCGGTGGTGCCTTCCACCTCTCCCACCGAGGTTGAAACGCAATTGCCGAGGAAGCAGCCTTTACTGCCGCTTTCGTGGTTGCTGGCGTAATCGATGGTGGAGCGCATGAAGGCGATCACCGCCTTTTCGATATCCGACTCACTCTCAAACGCCACCAGTGGCGCGCAGCCATCATCGTTGGAGTAGCGGTCAATCGCTTCCAGATAAAGCTGGTGCTTGTCGCCGAACACCGCATACAGGCTGGGGCTGTTGATGCCCATGGCGGAGGTGAGGTCCTTCATGGACGCTCCATCATAGCCTTTTTTCCAGAACACATTGATGGCGGCTTGCAGGGCTTCATCGCGATTGAAGTTTCTTGGGCGTCCCATTTATTTTGTATCATCCATTACAAAACGATTGACTCTTGTTTGAAGTCGAGTTTAATAACGCTCATTACAAAACTCAAGGAGGCTTTTGTGAAACATACAGCATTGGCCGCAGGACAGGTGTTTCCGCAGCTGTCCGTCAAGTCTGTTGAGGGTGGCGAGCTGACGCTCGGCACGCCGGGACCAGACTTCGACTGGCAAATGATTGTGGTGTATCGCGGCGCCCACTGCCCGCTTTGCACCCGCTATCTGAAGCAGCTCAACGATATGCTGAGCGAGTTCCACCAGCTAAAGATCGAAGTGCTCGCGGTTTCCGCAGATAATCTGGACCGCGCGCAGCGCCAGCTGGCTGACGTGCAGCCAGACTTTCCGGTTGGGTATGATCTGAGCATCGGGCAGATGCAGGAGCTGGGCCTTTACATCTCCCAGCCACGGTCCGCGCAGGAAGCACCTTCTCCGTTCGCCGAGCCAGGTCTGTTTGTGGTGAATGACAAGCAGGAACTGCAGCTCATGGACATTTCCAACGCGCCGTTTACACGGCCTGATCTGACCGCGCTGATTGGTGGATTGGGGTTCATCCGCAACCCGGACAACAACTATCCAATCCGCGGCACGTTTAAGTAAATCCGAGGCTTTTTGAGCGGCTTTCTGTAACCGCACACCTCGTAAAACCCACGTAACACAACGCCCCATAGGACGATCCAACTCAGCCACCACATGAGCTGAGAACCCTTGATCTTACCCTGATGACCGCGAAAACACGAAGAAAGACAAAGCAATGACTAAGGCGACGCACACAGTGGAAGCAATCCGCGCTGCAATGGACCACCTGATCGACCGCGCCACCAACTACGACATTGATGCGCTGCAGAGCATCTATCACGATGACTTCCACACCACCCTTGTTGCACCGGACAGCACCGTGACCACCTTCAACAAGCAGGAGTTTATCGAGCATTTCCGCAAGCAGGCGGATGCTGGCAAACACCAGCTGAACACGTGGGCCGAGTGGCATGATTTTCATATTCTCGGCGACACAGGCGTGTCCGTTCTCACCCGCAAGCATAGCGGTATGAACGATCAGGAAATGAAGCTGCTCTGCAACATCGAATGGCGCTTCGAAGATGGCCGCTGGCAAGTCCTGCGCGAAGCCATCTTCATGCAACCACTGGACAGCTGATACCGCGCCTTCCCTTCCAATGAGCGACTTAGGGGGCAGCCCCTAAGTCATCGCCGTGGCGGAGTTGAGGTTCCTCCGCACTCTGGTCGCGCCGGAGCCTGAAGGCATGCGCTTTTGGCAGCGTCGCATACTCCCTGAACCTCACTGGAGAATTCTTATGAGCAATCGTTTGGCTAACAAGGTTGCCTTCATCACCGGAGGCAACAGTGGAATTGGGCTAGCCACCGCAAAAGCCTTCGCAGCTGAAGGTGCAAACGTCGTCATTTTGGCCCGCACGCAGGCGAAAGTAGACCAGGCCGTCGCCCAAATTGGTAAAAATGCAATGGGCGTTGTCGGTGACGTAGCGATTTGCCTTCTCTGCGCAAAGCCTTTGAGCAGGTCAAAAACGTCTATGGCCGGCTTGATATTGTCTTCGCCAATGCTGGTGTTGCCCCGGCTACGCCACTGATTGAAACTGGCGCAGAACAGCTGGACCGGGTGTTTGACGTCAACTTCAAAGGCGCCTTCTTCACCGTGCAGTACGCACTGCCACTTCTGGCACCTGAGGCCTCTGTAGTTCTGGTTGGCTCCTGCATCAGTGAGATGGGCACAGCGGGCTACTCAGCCTACGCAGCTTCCAAAGCGGCAGTCCGCTCTCTGGCTCGCACGTTAACGCCAGATCTTTATGAGATTGGCGCACGCATCAACGTGCTCAGCCCCGGCCCTATTGATACGCCAGCGCTTTCCAATGGCGGGCTCACAGATGAGCAGGTGCAGGCCACCAATGAGGCCTTCGGCAACATGCTCCCTGCAGGACGTGTTGGTCAGCCAGAGGAAATGGCAGCCGTCGCCGTGTTCCTTGCCTCCTCAGAATCCTCATTCATGCGCGGCGCTGATGTGCAGGCGGATGGAGGCATGAACCAGATCAGGTTGCCTCGCGCCTCCTGATCCCGGACATCATTCCTGCAATCGAAATTTGAAACCAACAGGAGACCCAAATGAACCCGTACACAATGACCCGCCGCAGAGTGATGCTGACTTTGGCCGCCACAGCTGCCAGCACCATGCTGCCGCCAATCAGTTTTGCAGGTGAACTCGCCACCATGAAGCTGGGTGGGCTGGAGCTTTCCACCTTCTCAGATGGTTACTTCAACCTGCCCAACAACTGGTTCGGCAATGCTAACGCCGAAACCCTTGCAGCAGCGGGTGATCCGGTGGTGGTCGGCGCCAATGTGTGGTTGATCCGCACAGGAAAACGGCTGATCTTGGTCGATACGGGATCTGGTGTTGTGTTTGCTGAGACAGACCCAAATGTGGGCAAACTGGATGCATTGCTCGCCGCGCAGGGCATCAAACAGGATGAGATCACAGACATCGTCATCACCCACATGCATGCTGACCATATTGGCGGATTACTGGGCCCGGATGCAGGTGGGTTCAGCAATGCAAAAATCCATATAGCAGAGGCTGAATGGACATTCTGGACAGACCCCGCACTGGCAGAACGGGTTCCGGATGAAATGAAACCCCTCGTCGAAGTCGCTCAAGCGGTTGCAGCCCCAATCAAAGATCGTGTGACGACTTATCAGGGTGAAACAGACTTGGGGGATGACCTAACACTTGTACCGCTTCCCGGCCATACACCAGGACACAGCGGTCTGCGCATTGCTGGTGGTGGGAAGGAACTCTGGATCATCGGCGATGCCATTATCTCGGAGGTTTTACAGTTCAGGAACCCCGAGATCACTTACGGCCTCGACATCGATCCGCAGCAAGCCGCCAAGACTCGTAAGGAGCTTCTCACCCGCCTTGCAGCAGATGGCGTTCCACTGGCAGCGACGCACCTGAGCTATCCCGGCATGGGTCATGTGACTCAGGATGGCGACGGTTTCATCTTCAAGCCGCTGAGTTAACTGCAGTGTTTGCGCCTCTCCGTTGAGGCCATACCAACCCGCTGGCCCCTGCTCCCCAAGTGGAGGCCAGCGGGTGAGACAGGACGCTTTTACTCAGAAGCGTACTTTTGTGCCGAACTGGAAGACGTTTGACGCGATGCTGAAGCCATCTGCTTTGCTGTCCAGACGGGTATAGCTGGCGTTGAACGCGAGGTTTTCATTCACGAAATACTCAGAAGTCGCGCCATAGGTAAACTCATCTTTTTCACCCACATGCGCATAAGCCCCACGTAACCCGACGCCCAACTTTTTGGTGGGGTAGTAGGTGGAAGCCAGCTCGACTAGATAGCCGTCATCTTCCCGTTCCTGATCCAGATAGCTGACGGCAAACCCAGCATCGAAGAACCGATCATCCCCAATCTCCTGAGCGTGGAAGTTGGAGAGGGTGTAGCGCGAGTTGTCACCATTGATGTCATCTTCAGTGCGCATGAAGCCAAGAGATACGATGGACGTCGGCGCAAAGTATTTGCCGACAGAACCGCCATACTGCACGGTTTTGCTATCAAAGCTGGTGTCCAGATCTGTTTGCAAATATTGGGCATCAGCAAACCAGCCTGTTTCCTGATGGATGTAATTTCCGCGCAAGGTGAACGCAGTCAGATCAAACGCATCCCCTTTGGCTTGTACTCGCCCAAACTGTAAGAGGCACTGACACTTAAGTTACGGCCATAGAAGGCAGCAAGAGCGTATGGCCCATGTCCGTAATCCAACGGCGTCAGATAGTACGTCGCACCAGCCTGTACACGGTAAGAGGTGGAATCCGGCGATACATTCTTGGAGAACTGCGTGTCCGTGAAAGCCAGACTGAGATTTGTCTCAAGGTTTTGGGCGGAGGCAGGCAGTGCGCTGGTTGCGAACAGAGCTGCGGCGAGAGAAAGATAGGTTTTCATAGAAGTAACTCGAAAAACTGCAGCCCCCTTTTTGAAGGAGGCTGCCGCGCAATTGAAAGTTTAGTTGAGTTTGCCAGCGTCGTAGACGATTTCACCATCAATGATGGTGAGCAGGCTCTCGGTTTTCTCCAGCTCCTCAGCCGGAGCCTCCAGAAGGTTTTGAGAAAGAACCGCGATATCCGCCAGCATACCCGGCTTGATCTGGCCCTTTTCACCCTCTTCCATCTCAGCAAACGCAGCGACTGAGGTGAACGCATCAATCACCTGAGCCCGTGTGATGGACTCATTCGGATCAAGCGGGTGGTTGATGGAGTAAGGGAACGCGGCATTTGGGGTTTCAAGACCTTCCGTGCCGAAAGCAAGCGGGATACCCGCATCGATCAGAGAACGCAGTCTGAGGAAGTCGGTATCTTCGCCATAACGGATGTTGAAGATATCTTTGAGCACCAGATGATGGGGTTGCTGAACAACGATGATACCCAACTCAGCAGCGCGTGGGATCAAGTCACCAACAATGCCATCGCCATGCTCGATGCGCAGGCGCTTTTCAGGCCAGCCGGCTTTGCTGACAGCTTCCATATTGTCCATCACGTTTTCCGCACAGCGGTCACCATGGCAATGAAGCAGCAACTGGTCGCGCCATTCCTCAGGATTGCTCAGCATCTTCTGCTGTTCAGCATCGTCAAAGAAGATGCGTCCTTTCCAGCCCGGTTTGTCCGCATAGTCTTTGCGAGTGGCTGCGACGCGTTCCATCGGCGTACCATCCAAAAACCACTTTGTGCCGGAGGCGGTGATGCGATCATTGCCAAACGGGTGCTTGTCGACTGTTGCGGACTCGGAGATGTCGCGCGCTTCCGGCGTGGTGGTCGGCATACGCATATAGCGCACGCGGATTGGCGTTTCTGAGGCATTGAGCAGACGCAGGTAACGCTCAGGCGTCACGATCGGCATATCCTGAATGGAGGTTACGCCCCATTTCAGCAGCTGCTCTGTTTGTTCCTTCAGCAGCTGGATCATCTGTTCATCAGAAAGGTTCAGATCAAGCAATTTTCGGCGCAAAGGCCACTGAACGTACTCGTGGAACTTGCCAGTGATCTTGTCAGAACCAGCTTCACGAATGTGCCAGCCCCCCAGCGGGTCCGGAGCGTTTTCATCAACGCCAAAGATGTTCATAGCATTGGTGTTCATCACCTCACCATGACTGAACCAGGTGGAGATATAAACTGGATGATCTGGTGCGATTTTATCCAGCGAGAAGCGATCCGCCTTCAAATCCTCAATCACATCAACACCGGCAAGCCCGAGGATCCATGTGCCCTCTGGCACGTCTTTGGTCGCTTTCTCAACCGCTTCCAGCACCTGATCCCAGGTTGGTTCCCAAGGCAGCTCAATCTGGTGACCAACCGGCGCGTTGGAGAAGGAGTGGTAGTGAGCATCATTCAGGCCCGGCACCACGAACTTGCCTTTCAGATCAATCTGCTGGGTGCTCGGCCCAGCCATTGCCAGAATGTCTTTTGTTGAGCCAACCGCCACGATGCGGTTATCCTGAATAGCCACGGCCTCTGCATGCGGATTATCCGGTGAGGCGGTGTAGATCTGGCCGTTGGACAGGATCAGGCTTGGCGCTGTGCCGTCCTGTGCCAGCAGACTGCCAGCTGTACCGATGCTGAGCGCTGTCGCCAAAGCAAGCGGTGCGATTACCTTTCGAGAGTTCATTATCATGTGCTCCATTTTCTTTTTGCTTTCTCCGCCACAACGGACTCCCAAAGGCGTCTGGTCAGATTTTTAATTACGACCGTACTTTATTGTGACATTTTAAAGCGTTGTCTTGTGATGCTTCGACAAACACCAAAGATCTGAGTTTGTTATCCTGTTGTGATGACTAGGTTTTATCCGTGATCAGCACGGAGATACTGCTTCACCTGATGGTTCAGCTTGTCACTCTTCTCAAGAAGAATGAGGTTTAAGAGGAAGGCCACAGCAGACAGGGACGCAAAGCTGGCACCAAACCAGATAACCCAGTTGTAGTCTTCGGAATCGACCAGAAGCAGGCCGGTTGGCATGAGCGCCGTTGCTCCCAATGCCAGGAGGAAGTGCGCCCAGACACTCAATCTCGCCTGCACGGCACCGCAGGTTCGGTAGTACAAACCAAAGATGCCATTGCTGAGCCACCCCAGCAGCAGCAAATGAGCATGGACCGGCATGAACTCGTAGTCCCCTTCCAGCACCATGCCGCCAAGCGCGATACCAAGAACGCTTGAGATGGACGCCAACCCCAGAAAGCATATCGCGATTTTATTCATGTTCTTTCCTATGCGGATTTCTCGGGAATGTGTTGCAGCCTTGCTGTCCAGGGTCACGCTTGATACTAATCAGCAGAGCTGCTTATGAGTACATGTGTACTTAATAATCCTCTCAAAATCAAGTTTGGGCTGTTTGAGCGATGGGTACACGTGGCTAGATATAAAAAACTGGATAAAGACCAACTACTTGACGCGGCTGAAAAAGTGATCCGCGAACGCGTGGTCATGCGCTTTCCATTCGCTCCGTTGCAGAGATGGCGGGGATTTCCAAAGGCGGCATCCAGTCCAACTTCGGCTCTCGTGATGCCTTGCTGGAAGGCCTGTTTGAGCGCTGGGGCAAAGACTTCGACTGGTACATTGAGAAGGCGCGCAAAGAGATGCCGGAAGGCACCAGTGAACTGAAAGCCTTTCTCCATGGCTCCAGAAACGTTCATCTTGAAAAGAGCGACCGCACGAAAGCCCTGCTCATCCTGATGAGCGATTCTGCCGAGTATCGCCGTTTCTCTCAGGACTGGCTGGCCGAACGCATGCGTTTTATCGAGACAGACGCAGAAGACAGCCGAAATCAGCGGTTCTTCTTCGTGCTGAACGAAGCACTATTGGCTCTCATGTCCATCGGCCTGATCTCCCTGCCCGAGCATCAGTGGGACGAAATCTTCGAAGACCTCGACAAGCTCGTGGGCGATAAAATCAAATAGGCGCGGGCTTTTCTGCGGCCTCTTTCGGGCCTGCCAGCTCACGCCCGTATTGCCGGGAGCCGATGCTGACCTAGCATGATTGCCGTGTTTTAATGCTACACAACAGCAGCACTCCATTTAAGCAAGGCGATTTTGAAGATGAGTGATACCGGACTTTCCCAGCTGACGGCAGTCTTTGGCATCATTCTGTTTACGGAGAGGTTTGAGGCCTGCGTGGCGTTTTATGAGCATACGCTGGGGCTCACAGTAATTGAGCGAACACAGGAGCTGGTCAGCTTTCAGTTTGGCAGCGGCTACCTGATGGTGGAACGTGGCGGGCATGGCAGTGAGGGGCAGAAGTCACGCACTCAAAACCCATGCGTTCTGCGGTTCAACATGGATGATATCAATACGGCCATCGATGTTCTGCGCGCCAAAGGCCTCGATGTGACAGCACAAGTCTTCGACTGGGGCACCATCGCTTCCTTCACCGATCCGGACGGCAATCTGTGTGAGCTCAAATCTCCAGCTCTCGTGGGCGCATAGCACAGACACTCCCCGAAAGCGGTGGGCCATCGGGGATGTTTTCCGGCATCAGACAGCGCTTATTTCCAGTAGTTGTTTGCTGCTGCGATGGTGCTGAAGTGTTCGGCGACTGTTTGCGAGGCGGCGATGAGGGCCTCAGAGTCATACTCGTACATGAGACGCATGGCAGAGCGGACTTCGGCGTCCGGCTGCATGAATTTGATGGCCATGCGGGACAGTTTTACGGCGAGAGCATAGCCTCTTCCGGGGTTGCGGTTTGTAGTGTTGGGAGCCAGTTCTCATCCATAATTCGCATCCTTGTGATTTGGCGATTTTTGAAGAGTCTGTCAGGCCAGAGACAAGCGCAATCTCCCCAATTTCCATTGGGATTTGTTGGAGGGGATCAATCAGTGAAACAGGCAGAAGCACAACACTCCTGCCCGCTCAAACTTACTGTTATTTGCCGGAAACCTGCTGATAAACAGTCGGCTGGCCACCCGTTGCTTTTGGCAGGGTGTAAACGGTGTAGTTGGTATCTGCATCCGGCTCGCCCATGCCCAGTGAGCCCATTGGCATACCCGGCACGCTCAGGCCCTTGATGTCAGGGCGTTCCGCCAGAACGCGCTTTACGGCTTCAAGCGGCACATGGCCTTCCATCACATAGCCATCGACCACAGCTGTGTGGCAGCTCTGCATATTTGCCGGAACACCCACCTGACGCTTCACGGTGTCCAGATCTTCCGTATCGCGAACCGTTACGTTGAAGCCAGCATCCTCAAGCGCATCAGACCACTGGGAGCAGCATCCGCAGTAAGGAGATTTGTAGATGGTCAGGTCCTTGTCGCCCTCAGCATGGGCCGCGAAGGAGAATGCACCAGTGGTGAGAGCGGCTGCGAAAACGCCAGCCAGCAGGTTCTTTTTGGAGATCATTATCTATCCAATCCAGATTCTGTTTTTAATTTAGGATGTTACAGAAGAGTGCTGCTTACGCAGCCCATTGGATCGGAGGTCGGTCTATGGAGGATTGATGTGCAGCCAGCAGCCCATTTTGTACGGGCACGTCTATCGACATGGCAGCATAAGCTGGTGAAGGCGCGGCATTATCTGGCGCAAGAACCATCGCAGCAATACAGGCGACAGCTGCGGCAGTGGCTTCGCCATCTTCCTCACAGCAGCAACACGGCATTTCCTGATTAGCCATCTGAGAAGTCTGTTCCGCATGCACCATCACCATCTGCAGGGCATCCGCCGTTTGCTGTGCAGCCAGCGCCGTCGGCATGCTGGAAGCATGGGGCGCCGTTACAAACACAAGCAGCAAAATGGTCAATACGCGAAACATGCCCGCACCCTAGGCACACACTGCGGCAAGATCAAGTTAAACTGCTGTAATCTGATGTCGCAGGCAGACGCTGCGACACTTTGAGCCAATTTGTGCATTTCGCAGAAAAAAGCGCTTGACCTCAACTTAACTTGAGGAAGTACTCAGTTGTCATCTCATCACAAGCGGGTGGAGGCTGTTCCCCCAAATCTGGCGCAACTCAGCGCTTTTGCCTCCCCCTCAACAGGACTGGAGTACCGACATGAGTGAACCCAAAGCCGCCTACCTTGTTGCCAGCAGTTTTATGCCAAAGGGCCATGGCCCAATTGACGAGTACGGCGCAAAAGCCGTTCCGTTGTTTGAAGCGGCAGGCGGAGAGTGCATTGTTTTCGGCGGCCCGGATCAACCCTTTGAACATCTGGAAGGCGTGTGGAACACCAACGCACAGCTGACGCTCTTCCGCTTCCCAAGCATGGTAGCGCTTATGACACTCTGGAACTCTCCTGAATATCAGGAGATCAAACACCTCCGCACAGACGTAATCCCGCCAAACTTCACAATCGCCGTGGAATCCAGCGTCTAGAGGGATTACAGCGCTCTGCCCCCCAAGACACGGCAGAGCGCCCACCATCACGCGTGACGCCTGGGCAACAGGCTTGCTTTATTTCGCTGAAAAGCCGGGTTTTGCAGACAAGGAGTAAATCAGCCGATAGTCTTCGAAGATTGCTTCAGAGATTTTATCGATGCCTTTTTCACGCGCTATTTTGCTTTATCAGATCAGCCTCACCAGCTTTCAGTTTCCCCGCGCTATGCTGGGCGTGCTGTTTCCTTATCTCGTCACCGTCTACCTTGCCGAAAGTCCGGAGCGGGTCAGCTATGCTATGACGGCTTCTATGCTGCCCAATCTGTTTGTGCTGCTGTTTGCTGGCGCTGCTGCTGATCGCCTGAACAAGCGCAGGCTGCTGGTTCTGCTGCACGTTGCCAATGCTCTGCCGGTATTCGGGTTGGTTTTGCTGCTGCACTTTGGCTGGGTTGGGTTTGAACAGCTGATCCTCTTTGCCCTGATCTCCGGCAGCATGCTGGCCTTCATCCAGCCAACGCTGGACGGCATGCTCAATCACATCTCCTCCCACAACATCGGGCGCAGCGTGACCCTTTCCGTCGGCATGCTCTATCTCGTTACGCTTGCCGGTTTTGCTCTGGCCAGCACCGTAGAATGGATCGGCCTTGCTCCATTGCTCGCCGCTTCTGGCGTGCTCTTTCTCACCGGCATCATCACCAGCCTGCGCTTGCCGGATACTTCGACTTTGCCCAAAACAGACAGGCCCAGCATCTTTCGTGAGATCCGGGAGGGGATCGGATTGGTGCTCTCCTCTAAGACGCTAAGATTACCGGTGCTTCTGATGAGCTCGGCGGGCCTTATTCTGGGTGGACCCTACGCCGTGCTGGTGCCTCTCATCCTGCGGGATACCTATCAGGCGACAGGGTTCGACTTTGCCCTGGCCTTCGCCACCTTCATGATTGGCGGAGCCTGTGCCAGCGGTTTGCTGCTGAGAGTAGGAGCCATTCGAAACCCGGTACCTTTGCTCATTGTGGGGTACAGCTTTGGCGGCTTTGCTCTACTCTTTTGGGCTCTCTCTCCACCTTACTGGGCTTTCCTCGCCAGCATCTTCTTTTGGGGTATTGGCGGCGGCATCTGCCTCAATATGAGCCGCACCATTTTGCAGGAGCAAGCGCCTTCAACCCACAAGTCCCGCGTGCTCAGCGTCATGTATCTGGGTGATGAAGGCGGCGCACCTCTCGGCAGCCTGATGACCGGCGCCCTCATACCCACCTTCACCCTCTCCACCGCCTCTGCCATCCCCGGCACCATGGTTCTCCTCATCTCCTTCCTCCTACTGCTCGCCCTCAGCCTTCAACGCCGTGGTACGCAGGCAACACCGGATGTGGGTGGATAGAGGCAGCACGGCATGTGTCTTGACTTCCCGTGCAAACCGCATAGTCTCAGCGGCATTCAAGACGTGAGGAGATAAAGCGATGAACAAGAACAGGACAATCCATTCGACCTGCCCTGTTTCTGTGAAAGTTCATCACCATGCCTTTATCTATCTCCCTCAACCACGTGTCTTGGGCGCTTCCTGACGGCACAGCCCTTTTTTCTGATCTCAACCTTCAGTTTGCTCCGCACCGCACCGGCCTGATCGGTCGTAACGGCACGGGCAAAACAACGCTGCTGAACCTTATCAGCGGTGCGCTTTCCCCTGCTTCCGGCTCAGTTTCCGTCAACGGTTCCATAGGCCTGCTTAAGCAGCAGCTGCAAAGCGGACCGCAGGAAACAGTGGCCGATCTGTTTGGCATTTCCGAAGCTCTGCACATTCTGCAAAAGGCAGAAGCGGGCACGGCTAGCATGGAAGAACTGGCACACGCAGACTGGACGCTGGAAAGCCGGGTGGAAACCGCCCTTGCCTCAATGGGATTGGAAATCGCAGCGGACCATCCCCTTGCAGCCCTTTCCGGTGGTCAAATCACCCGTTGCCGCTTAGCAGCCCTCCAGTTTCACGACGCAGACTTTCTGCTGCTCGATGAACCCACCAACAATCTGGATGCCGATGGACGGGAGGCTCTTGGAGCTTTTCTTGCCAAGTGGCGTAAAGGGGCGATCATCGTCAGCCACGACCGCGCCTTGCTGGAGCAGATGGATGGCATCGTGGAGCTAACCACACTGGGAGCCTCCGCTTTTGGCGGCAACTACAGCTTCTACAAGGCACAGAAAGCACTTGAACTGGCAGCCGCTGAGCAGGATCTGGCGTCCGCTGAAAAGCGTATCGGGGAGCTGAACCGCAAGATCCAGAGTGTGGCAGAACGCAAAGCCCGCAAGGATGGCGCCGGCCACCGTGCCCGTGCCAAGCGCGACCAGCCCAAGATCGCCCTCAATGCCATGCGCAACAAAGCGGAAAACACCCTCGGCGAAAACTCCGTTCTGGCGAGCCGATTACGGGAGGACGCTGAGCAACAGTCCAAAGCTGCCAGGGAAAAGATTGAGGTTCTGGAACCCCTCAGCATCACCATCGCCTCCTGCGGCATTGCCAATGGCCAACGGGTGCTGACAGCTGAAAGCCTGAGCATCGGCTACACAGCTGACCGGCCATTGCTGCGAGACTTTTCGATGGTCATCACCGGGCCAGAACGTGTCGCCATCAAAGGTGCCAATGGCTCCGGCAAAACCACCCTGCTGAAAACGCTGGTGTGCAACCTGCCGCCCCTCTCGGGCAACTGCCATCTCGATCCCTCTGCCCGCGTGCTAGACCAGCATGTAAGTCTGCTGGACCCGGAGCTTTCAGTGCTGGAGAACTTCCGGCTGTTGAACCCGGAGCAAGATGAAAACACCTGCCGCGCCATCCTTGCCCGCTTTCTCTTCCGCGGGGAGGCCTCAACACAGCAGGTTAAAACCCTCAGCGGCGGCATGATGCTCCGCGCTGGCCTCGCCTGCGTTCTGGGCGCCGCCCAACCACCAAAACTGCTCATCCTGGACGAACCCACCAACCACCTCGACCTCACCACCGTTGAAGCCATAGAATCCGCCCTCACCACCTACAACGGCGCCCTCCTCGTCATCAGCCACGATGCAACATTTCTAGAGAACATTGGTGTGACGCGAGAGGTGGTGTTGGGGGAGACGGTGGGGGTGTAGGCTCAAACGAGAAAGCGGAGGCTCGACACCTCCGCTTTCCAAATAATTAGAATTTGTAGCTCACTGAGCTTTTAAAATTTATGCCTTTATCTGGTGCAGCCCCGTCAGCGAAGTAAGGCCGGTAGTTCTTATTGAACAGGTTCTCAATAGATGCCCGGGCCTCAAGCCCTGCGAACCGACCTTCCTGCGGTGTCCATGTCAGGAACACATCGTGGACGGCATAGCCCTTACTCGGGCTATAAAGGCTGGTGTAATTGTCCGGAACTTTAACCTGCTCATCGACGAAACGACCTTTCCAGCCAAACGCAATATCCGCTTCTGGCACTTTGTAACCAAGACTGAGGACCAGCTTGGTCGGTGCGACTTCAGACACATACTGATCAGTTGATGCATCAACGTCCTTCAAAGTTCCATCATGCTTGCCCTGCATTCGGGAGAAAGCAATGCTGCCGAAGAAACGTTCGCTATCGTAATAAAGCTCCGCTTCAAAACCCTGAGTATAATAACCCGCGAGGTTGCCATAGGTTGGAACCGGATCATCATACTTCTTCGAGTTTTCACTCAGGAGACGATAGATGTTGTTAGAGACATCGTTTCGGTAAACTGCCACACGCGCCTTAACCGTATCGTTTTCGAGCAAAACATCTTTGAAGGTGGAAGCTACACCGATACGCTTGGCAGAAACACGCTCATTTTGCAGCTGCGTTGCTGTGGCGCGGGTGCTGCCAACATCATAAAACTCATCAATCAGGGGCGCGCGCAGCTTGTATGCATAGTCCCCGAAGAGTTTGATGTTAGGCGTGAGAGAGTAAACTGCGCTGATGCTTGGAGAGAACCCGAAACGCTCTACAGTGCCGTAATCATGGTTCATCGCCGGGTTGTTATACTTCGTTGCCAGATTGGCTTCACCCTTTGAGTGAATGTAGTCGTAGCGCAAGCCTGGTGTTAGTTCGAGCGCGCCATAACCGAGCGTGTATTCCCCCCAGGCAGACCAAATTGTCTGCGTCCCACTCGGGATGTTGTAGGGCTGTAGTCGGCCATCATTATACTCCGGTCGTCCAACATAACTCTTCTTGAAAGCCATGCTGTCACGAACTTCATGACGCAGCTGCACGCCGTATTTCAATGTGTTTTCAAAATCACCCCAGTTGAAAACGGAGGTGTTTTTAAGATCCAGCTTGTAGATGGAGTAATCCAACGTGCTGTCATCACCGCCAACATAAAGCCCAGCACTGTAGTCCGGGTCAGTAACTGGAACGCGGCGTGTGTCGTGCTGCGCGGTTTTGGAGTATGACACCTCGAACTCCAGATCAATCAGCTCACTGTCAGGATTGTACTCATAGGTCCCGCTGATTGACGTGTCCTTCATTTCACGATCAACGGCCTGCGTTTTCAGGTACTCATCAAAAGAACCGTACTTGTTCAAGGACCAATCTGATGCGGTGATCAAACCACGCCGTGCAGCCCAGGGCTTGTAATCATCGCTGTAAGAATGGATCCCGCTCAACTCGAAGAAATGATCTTCCCGTTCCAAGCTTGCCTTAAAGTGCCCGGTCAACAAGTTGCCCGCTGAAAGCGCGAGTTCTTCATCATTACCAGCGACAGAGTAATCATCATTGGAACGATGGGTACCTGCGATCAGAACCTCAAACCCCTGCTCTTCAGAACGAGCATAGGTTGCTGCAGATTTCACAAGTTCATTGCCATTGGAAGCAAAACCGACTTTAGCAAAGGCACCATAAGACTGACCATCACGCAGCATATCCGAAGCAGCTTTCGTGGTCATTTCAACCGAACCACCAAACGCACCATACTTTTCAGCAGAAAACGTGCCCTTAGTGATATCGATGACCTTCAGCAGTTCAGGGTCAATAAAGACGGAACCCTGCTGGTATTTTTCAAAGGACTTCTGCGCACCATCAATAGTGATTTCAATATCTTCAGAGTCACCAAAACCCATTATGTTGATGGACTGTCCTTGCACACGACTATTACCAATCAACTCAATGCCAGGAAGGCTGGAAAGCAAACCCGGGATCGTAGCAGACTGCGTGCGATCAATAAGGTCACTGCTGATTTCAGACTGAGCAATCGTGTCTTTGTTGTCCGCGGCACCCGTCACCACAATCGGATCCAGCGTTTCTGCATCTTCGCCGTCTTTTGTTTTGCTGGATTGAGCTTGAGCAGAATGCACAGATAGAGAGAGGGTGCAGGCGACAAGCACAAAGGTGCTGCAAGCCTGCTCCATCATTGGAGAGAACTTCATTATTTTACCGATGTTTATAGAAAGAGGTATTGGCTTGCGGCTGCCCTCTACCTATAAAACATGAGTTATATAATCAAGTTTTATTTTTGGAGTTTTGGATAAATTTTCTTCATCGTTTGCAATGCGAGGAAATCGATTCTCATTTCACGGCATCTACAACTGCATAAGTAGAATCTCAAATCAGCTCGCATTCCTGACCTCACAAATGCTTCACCTGCAGTGCCCCGCCCCAGCGGCTGTTGAGGTAGTCGGCGACGAGGGAGCGGTGGCATTCGTGGGGGAGGTTTTCAGAGCATAGAAGGCAGGCGTCATCAAACATGTCTGCCTTGAACTTGCTCTCCACCTTGCGCTCAGAAAGCAGGCCCATGAACCGGTCTTTGAAGATGGTCCAGTCACCCTTTTCCTTTTTGAAGGCCTTGAACATATCCTGATCAGGCGCCAACAGAGGTTGATGCTCATAGCCTATGCCGCCAATGGCCTCTAGAAAGAAGGAGAGATCATTGGACTTGGCAAAGCCAGCCAGTTGAGAGGTGTTGTTCAGTCGCACATCAATCACCTTCTTCACGCTCGCTTCTTGCAAGCGGCCAAAGAAGTTTTCTGCGGTGGTTTTGGTGAAGCCGATTGTGGTCAGGTTGCTCATGGTCGTCTCTCGGGCACAAGGTTCTTAGTATGGTTTAGTTCATCAGCAGCATAGGCGCCATGCTGGCGATCAAAAGCAGGGCCATGCCGATGTTGAACACCGCAATCCTATTGCCTTTAGCGAGCAAGTTGCGCAGGGCTGAGCCAGATAGCGCCCATACGCTGATACTGGGAATGTTCACCACCGCAAAGACGGCAATGAGCAACAACAGGCTGGTCATGTAGCTCTCTGCGCTGGTGTAGGAAACAGTCACAATCAGCGCCACCGCCCATGCTTTGGGGTTGAGCAACTGAAACAGAGACGCCTGCACGAAGGAAATCGGCGCAGCCATTTTTTCCGTTTCCCCTGGACCAAGCGCACGGCTACGGCCAATCTTGAGCGCCAGCCACAAAACATAAGCAGCGCAGGCAACCCTCAATGCGGTGTAGAGAACCGGGAACTCAGCAAGCACTTGTCCAAGCCCAACGCCGACGCCAAACACCATGGAGAGAAACCCGAGGCTGATGCCAAACACCAATGGCAAAGACCGGCTGAACCCGAAGTTTGCACCCGAAGCCAGCAGCAGGAAGTTGCCCGGACCAGGTGAGATGGACATAACAAAAGCAAAGCCCATCAGGCGAGGGCACTTTCAAAGCTCATGGAAGACTCCTTTTTGTGACCCAAGCTTTGACAGGTTCGCGCCGCCAACATAATGTCTGTGCATCTCTCTTTATTATTCAAAACGCTCAATTGCCATGGAAATGAATAGAAACGACATCCTCTCGGAGATTTTCACCGGACTGCGGATCTCAAGTGATACTTACTTCAGAACGCACTTTGCCGGAGACTTCTCTATCGCTATTCCGACAGAGCAACGGCGCATCCGGTTTCACCTTGTCCTACGCGGTTCCTGCTGGCTTTGCATGGAGGGTGAGCCGCCGGTGTATCTGGAGGAAGGCGACGTGGCGCTGATCCCCAATGGCGCAGCACAGATGATCAAATCAGACCCCGTTTTACCTTCGGTTGGGCTGGGTGAACTCCTCACTAACGGCGCCTTGCGCGATGGATGCTTGCATGTTGGCGAAGGGGCTGACACCACCTCCCTGTTCTGTGGATTCTGCCAGTTTGATGAAGAGTTGGATCACCCTATTCTCTCCAGTCTGCCCACCTCTTTAAGCTTCGCCTGCAGGATCTGGGGTCTGAGCCGTGGCTGGCCGCAACGCTCAAACTCATTGCGCTGGAAGCCAACTTCAACGGGCAAGGGTCCAGCGCGATCCTGAACCGGTTGATTGAGACCATCGTCATTCAAAGCACGCGAACACTCAGCGCCCGTCCCAGCAAAGATGCACAGGCTGGATTCATTGCAGCCTTGGGAGATAAGTCCCTATCCCGCGCCATTACGGAGATCCACCGTGCGCCGGAGCAGAACTGGCAAGTCACACATCTGGCAGAGATCGCGGGCATGTCGCGGGCCAGCTTTGCCCGCCACTTCATCCGCTACGTCGGCAAGCCGCCCATGGAGTACGTTCGCGACTGGCGCCTGATGCGGGCCCGCAGCCTGCTGACCGATACCAACCTCAGCAGCGAAGAAATCGCCAGCCGCTGCGGCTACAACTCCCTCCCCTCCTTCTCCAAACTCTTCAAAAAACGCTTTGGTGTAGGGCCGGGAACATTTCGGAGGAATGGTGGGAGAACTTAACTTCCAAACCGTGCCTGAGCTTCTGAGACCACGAGGTCGCGGAACCATTTGTGTGCGGGGGAAGTGCGGTTGCGGATGTGCCAGATGGCGCTGATGCCGACATCAACGACGGGCACCGGGCACTTGCAGGAGGCAAGGCCAGATTTAATACCCCCGCAGATCAGCTTGCGGGGCATGGTGGCGATCAGATCTGTGCCCGGCAATGTGGCCGCAAGAGCGTTGAAGCTGGGAGCGGAGTAAACCGTTTGGCGTTTGTGGCCCAACTCAGCCAAAGCACGGTCAATGAACGTCACCTCATCAGCCGTCACCAGCATGTTGGCGTGTGGAGCGGCAACATATTTCTCCAGCGTATCAGGGGCATCGCGAGTGATGGGGTCGTAGAACACCACGAACTCATCCTCAAACAGCGTCTGCGCGACAAACTCATGGGAGTCCGGTGGGGGCAGCGGCGTGAACAGCAGGTCAGCCTCTCCATCCACCAGCGAGGCCACCTCATGACGATGAGACAGGCGGCAGCGGAGCGTGACGTTGGGCGCTTCTTTGCGCAACCGCTTGATAACAGAGGGGATCAGCAGATTATGGTCTTCGTCACGGCAGTCAATCACGAAGCGGTTGGACGCAGTGGACGGATCAAAGCTGGAAGGCTCTCCTATCAGCGCCAGCGTTTGCAGCAGTTCCTCGACCATGGGCAGGAGCGCATCCATGCGCTCTGTTGGCACCACATTGCGGCCAGCCTTGACGAACAGTGGGTCTCCCAAAAGACCGCGCACCCGCTCCAAACCATGACTGACGGTGGATTGGTTCACCCCCATCATCTGGGCAGCCTGCGTCACTGATCCGGTTTCATGGATCAACTTCAACATCATCAGAGCGCGGCCATCGAGGCCCAAATAATTCATTTTCTGCATAGTTCTTATTGAATTAATGCATTTGAATTCATTAAGCCAGCCCCTCATGTTTCGGCAGAACACGCACTCTCACTTTCAAAGGAACAAATGATGCAGGATAAGAGAGTTTCTGTCGCTGTTGCGTATCACTCCGGTTTTGGTCACACCGAGACACTGGCAAAGTCCGTTGTAAACGGCATCAATACCATTGAAGGCGCGGATGGCGTTCTGGTGGATGTCACTGGCCTGAATAATGATTTCACCATTTTGGACAATGCAGACGCCATCATCTTCGGCTCACCGACCTATCTGGGCTCTGTCAGCGGGCCGTTTAAGATGTTCATGGACGCTACCGGTCAAATCTGGATGCACCGCGGCTGGCAGAACAAGCTAGCAGCGGGCTTTACGGTTTCCGCCTCCCCAGCAGGTGACAAGCAGAGCACCATCATCCAGATGTCCGTTTTTGCCGCGCAGCATGGCATGATCTGGGTGGGTGCCAACGATGAGCCGGGCAATAACTCCAGCACCAGCACCGCAGATTCCATCAACCGCCTCGGCGCGTATCAGGGCATGATGGCTCAGGCTAACGTGGATGAAGGACCAGAGGTGGCGCCTCCAAACGCAGACCACCGCACAGCAGAATCCTTTGGCAAGCGTATTGCTGAAGCTTCCATGCGTTGGGGCAAAGCACCAGCTACACCTGCGCCAGCACTGGAAGTGACCGCTTAGGCACTCCAACACCAACGTGAAAGTCGCCCCTCCAGCACCACGAGGCAGGAGGGAAAATCAACCCCAAAAACGGCTTTTGCAAACTGGCCCCTCACTCGTTGAGGGGCCTTCTCATCAGGCAGCCTGAAAGTCGTGCAGGATCACGTTGAAGCCTTCGTCCACCATTGGCGCTTCAAAGTATTTGGTGAACTGCTCAAACTGCTCTTCGCTCACCGTGAACTGATGTTCACCAGCCTCATTGCGCACCCATAAACGCGCTTTACATACCTCATCGGGTACAGAAAGATAATGCAGCTCGTGGGCAACGTTGGCGGCTTCAAACAAGCTCTTCAGCCATTTGCGATTGCGCATCGTGTTGGCGGGAAAATCCAGCGCAACAGAAACCCCATGCTGAAGCAAGCTGACAATGTGCGGACCAATTGCCTGCCGTAGGCGGGCGGAATATTTGACGTAATCTTCCAGCGTTTTCAGCTCATCAGGAAAGAGCGTTGCGTTCCAGTGATCCTCACTGATCAGCACTGCACGGTGGTCTTTCACCAGATGAGCCAGCAAAGTGGATTTACCAGAGGCAATCTTTCCGCACACCAGAAGCAGCTTTGTTTCCTGAGCAGTCATAATTACCTCCGTAAAATAAAATCAAAACTATAGAGCCATCATACCAAGATTCACCTCAGGTTGCACAATGCGACATAGCACCCCGAAAGCGCGTGAGGCAGGCCCAACACCATCACGCAAGCTTGGCCATGCTGCGTTGGATCTCAGAGAGCCATTTCTTACGTTTGCTTTCCTTGCAGAACTTCACGTAAGTCAGGTTAATCCAGTTGCGGTTCTTCACGCCCATCTTCCAGAAAGTGCCGGTCAGCAGAGCTTTCTTGATCGCATTGCCGAAGATCAGGCGATAGGCGATGCTTGGGGTGTTCATGGTGGTAATCATGGTGACACCACGCAAGCCAGAGAGTTTGCAGAGCATGCGGGTGCCGTGCTCGTTGTAGTCATAGGCAATGCCGGGAAAGATCACTTTGTCGATGAACTTTGGTGAGCGCAGGCATCAGCTCCCACCAGATTGGGAAGATGAAGATGATATGCTCAGCCCGTTGCAGGCGCTCTTTGTAGTTCTGCACTTGCGGGTCCAGCAACTCAGCGGATTGTTGCGGTTGAGTTCTGGCAGAAACGAAGGCTTTCAGATCTTTCGATCTCATCACCGGATCAAACTCATCCTTGTCCAGATGGATCAGATCCACCTCATGATCATTGCTGAGCAGCCCTTTCATGACAGAACCGAGCACTGCGTTGCAGTAGCTGCCCTCATAAGGGTGATTGAAGACGATTAGGACGCGCATGTTTTGCTCCTCTCTTGTTTTTTCGCAAAACTAGACTGGAGCAGCAGCAAACCGCGTTATCCTTTGTTAACGCCTTTCATACTTTTTCCGAATGCGGCTGAGAGAGACCGGCGTGACACCCAGATAAGACGCGATGTAGTGCTGAGGCACCGTTTCAAAGAGCTTGGGATTGGACTTCACCAGCTCCTCATAGCGCTTTTGCGGGCTGAACCTGATCGTGTTGAGGAACAAACGCTGGTAGGATGCCAAACGAGCGATGAGAATATCAAAGGTGAGATTGCGGAACTCTGGATTTTCATCAAGCGCTTTGAAAACGCTGTCTTTTTCAACCACTTGAACAACTGTCGGCACCACGGCTTCAATGCCAAACTCGCTGGCTTCAGCATTTAGGAAGCTCTCAAACGACGCAACCATTTCCCCTTCCATGAAGAAGAACAGGGTGACGTCTTCGCCTTCCTCATCAACGTAATAGAGACGCAGACATCCGGCTTCCACGAAGTGCAGTTTCCGGCTCACCTCCCCCTGATCAAGCAGAGAGGCTTTTCGGCCCAACTCAACTCGCGTCACGTCCGGGCGCAGGTACTCCATCAACTTATGCTGCAGCTCTTGCATGTTGGTTCCATTGGTCTTTTCGTAATCGGAATAGTGCTATTCCAACGATGCTTCTCGCAGATTGCCAGTCGTTTGACTCACCACTGGTCTTCATTACCAAAAATTCTACAGTCGCCAACTACGTATTTACACTTATTTATGACTGATAGGATTTCCGTCAAAATGTCCGGCGCTGGCGAGTGAAGCAATAGGTGATAGCCAATGGGCCAGCACATGATCGCTATCTTCCTTTGTCGAGGTACAAAAAACAATGGACGACGCTTCTGGTGGTCGACCGTGCACCGGTGAGGTCCTGCAACAGGAGCCTTGCCGATGATAGAGCTTCTTCTTGAGCCAGAGGTTTGGCTAATCTTTCTCACCCTGTTCGGACTAGAGCTGATTTTGGGCGTCGACAACGTCGTGTTCATTTCCGTTCTGTGTGAACGCCTTCCCGTGCATCAACGTGCAATTGCCAGAAACCTTGGTATCGGTCTGGCCGTGCTTGCCCGTGTTGGGCTTGTGTTCTCCATCAGCTGGGTGATGTCGCTCACCTACTCGCTGTTTCAAGTCAGCACCGTTGATATCAGTGGTCGAGATCTGATCCTGATCGGCGGTGGTGCCTTTCTGCTGGCCAAGAGCGTGTCTGAGCTGAAGCATCTTTTGTTGGTGACTGAGACCGATCATGCCCCTCACCTGGCAAACGGCCTGACGGTTGTGTTGCTGCAGATCGTGGCAATGGACGCCGTGTTCTCCATGGACTCGGTGATCACCGCTGTTGGCCTGACGGATGACCTGCCCATCATGGTTGCGGCAATTTTGGCCTCAGCGGTCTTCATGGTGCTGATGGCGGGTGCGATCAACCGACTGGTGACAAAGCACCCCGGCCTGAAAGCTCTGGCCCTGCTGTTCCTTGTTCTGCTTGGCGGTCTTCTTATGGCTGAGGGCTTCGAGATCCACATCAACAAGGGTTACGTCTACTTTGCGATGGCCTTTGGCTTGCTGTTGGAGATCATACACATTCAGCTGAGCAAGAAGATAAAAGCTGCTCAGGAACGCCGGAAGTCCAACATCCGGTATCTGAACAAGCCTTCAAGACCAGGCCGACTGGAAAACAGGCAAGCAAACCGCTTCGGCAGTTTAGCGAACCTATAGGGTTTGATCAGCATTTCTGCATAGGCAGAGCAGATGGAGACCGATACAGAGGAGAGCAACTGCTCTCATCTCAAGAAGAATCGGATCTCTGTCTGTGCTGGAATTACTCGCGATTTGCTTTATCGGTCTGCTCGGCGGTGTCGCCGTTGGCGTACAGGCGCCCATGGGTGGCGTTATGGGTCAACGGATTGGCGGTGCTGCAGCCAGCGTTATCATTCATGCTGGCGGCCTGATCGCATCGCTCGCGTTGCTGTTTGCACGCAAAGGAGAACAGATCAGCGAGTGGCGCACCATCCGTGGTACATGCTGGCCAGCGGTGTCTTTGGCCTCATCCTCTACCTCACTATCACGCAGACCCTGCCTAAGCTGGGCGCCACCTCCGCCGTGCTGCTGATCATCGTCGGGCAATTGCTCGCTGGCATGGTGATCGACCACTTCGGCCTTTTTGACTTGCCCATCCGCTCCATCGATCTCTCCCGCCTACTCGCCGCTGTCCTGCTCATTACCGGGGCCTACCTGATGGTGCGCTGAACAAAGGAACATCAGAAATGCAGAAAGTCGTCGTAACAGGAAGTTCTGGCCGCATAGGGAGCGCTATTGTCTCCGCCCTTTCTCCCTCTTACGACGTTATCGGCGTTGACCGTATCGCTGGTTCTGCAACGAACTGCATCGCCAACATTTCTGATAGCTCTACCATGCAACGCCTCTGCCAAGGTGCTGTCGCGGTGATCCACTCAGCCGCACTGCACGCCCCTCATGTAGGTGCGTTTTCAGAGGAAGAGTTTCATCGCATCAATGTTGAAAGCACGGTCACTTTGGCCAAGGCAGCACGCGCTGAGGGAGTTGAGCGGTTCATCTTCACCAGCACCACAGCGCTTTATGGATATGCGAGTACGCCCGCAAACGAAGCAGCCTGGATCACCGAGCAGACCGTTCCTCAACCCCGCACAATCTATCACCGCACCAAGTTGGAAGCGGAAGAGCGTTTAGCTTCATTGGCAAACTCTGCTTTCAGGATAAGAGCAATGCGCATGTCACGCTGCTTCACGGAAGAGCCTGCGCTCATGGCGGCTTACAGGCTGCATCGCGGGATCGACAAACGCGATGTCGCCACCGCCCACGTGGCAGCTCTAAGTGATGACGGCAAAAATTTTGACCGCTTCATCATCTCCGGCAAAACACCATTTCGCCCGGAGGATACGCAGGAGCTGAAAACCAACGCACCAGCTGTCATAGCCCGCAGAGCGCCAGAGGTTGTGCGGCTATTTCAGTCTCATGGATGGGCACTGCCTCAATCAATCGACCGTGTCTACGACCCCAGCTATGCCAAACAAGTACTGAACTGGGAGAGCAAGCGCGACAGTTTTGATTTCGCTGCCACGCTCAACTCTGCCTGATCAGCTGTCGCTCAGACCAACACCCGTTCAGACCCTTCTGAGAGATGATAGATGCAGCCCTGTTTGCGGGGGAGTTGAAGCAACTCCAATTGAGTGAGGCCCAGATAAAGCCCACGAAGTACGATAGATGTGATGCCATGCGTGACCACGATGGCCGGACTGGTCAGCTCCTCCAGAAAATGCTGCACGCGACCTGAGATCGCCTCATAACTCTCCCCTTGCGGGCTTGCGAAATGCCAGAGGCCGCTTTCATAGTCCTCGCCTACCCGGCTCTTCACTTCCTGCTTGGTCAGCCCTTCCCAATCCCCGAGGTTGATTTCCATCAGCCGGTCATCCAGCTTCTTCTCAATGGCAGAATCCAGCGCGATCTCTGCTGTATGCACCGTACGCGTCTGCGGGCTGACATACGCCGTGGTTGGCAACGCCTCAACACCTAAAAGCAGCTTATTTTGCTGCTGAGCCTGCTCCCGACCCAGATCCGTGAGCGGTGAATTCTGGTGCCCCTGAAATTTGCCCGCCACGTTCCATTCTGTCTGGCCGTGACGAAGCACAAAGAGTTCCGGATAGTTTGTCAAAGGATCACCCAGTTCAAATCATCTAAAGGAAGCCACGGATAGTGACGGCAACTGCCGGATGTGTCCAGTACAAAGCCAGTAAGCGTAAGCCTTGGGCAAGCCTAACTGCTAGTCTTAACCCATAAGGCTCTAGCTCTATGAAACTTCAATTGATTTTGATTAAAACCTGATATAGCAACTGAAAGCGTGCGTCATACCCGCATGACGAGTACTACGAACAAGCGTGTAAGCAAAAATGACAAGTGACAGTACAGCTCACATCGGCTCAGTAGAGGCAGTCGCCGCCACAGTGGCTATTATCGGTGGCAAGTGGAAGCCAATCCTGCTCTACCATCTCGTAACCGGCTCCAAGCGTTTTTCCGAGTTGAAGAAGCTGATGCCCGGTGCCTCTGACAGAATGCTCACCCGCTCCCTGAGAGAGCTGGAAGAGCACTTCATCGTGCGCCGTGAGGTGTTTGCCGAAGTACCGGTCCGCGTGGAATATTCGCTGACCAAAGATGGCATGTCGCTCATTCCGGTGCTCAATGCCCTGAGCGATTGGGGACAGGCCCGCAACGGCAACAGCGATGAAGCCGCAGAGCCGTCCTCGATCTTCGACGCATTGCTTCCAACATTTTCTGGGTAACTACATGAAGATTGCTTTTCTGGACCGCAGCACCATTGGACCAACCGTCCAAATCTCCAAACCAACATTTGCGCATGAATGGGTGGAATACGACAACACCTCCCCTGATGAGGTGCTGGTGCGGTTGCAAGGGGTTCAGATTTGCATCACCAACAAGGTTCCGCTTTCTGCAGATGTACTAAAACAGCTGCCAGACCTCAAACTGGTCTGCATTGCTGCGACTGGCTACGACAAGGTGGACATCGCCACTTGCGATGAGCTGGGCATCGTTGTTTCCAACGTGCGCGGCTACGCGGTCAACACCGTGCCAGAACACGCCTTCGCGCTGATCTTCGCTCTACGCCGCTCACTGGTTGGCTACCGGCAGGATGTGATCAACGGCGAATGGCAGAAGTCCGGTAAGTTCTGCTTCTTCAATCATCCGATCAAAGATCTGGCTGGCTCCCGCCTCGGCATCATCGGCTCCGGCACACTGGGCAAAGGCACTGCACGCATCGGTGAAGCACTGGGTATGGACGTGGTGTTCGCAGACCGCAAAGGCGCTGCTGAAGTTCGTCCGGGCTATACTGATTGGCAAGAGGTCATCACCACCAGCGATGTCATCTCTCTGCACACACCATTAACGCCAGAAACCCGCGGTATGATCTCAGCCGCAGAGTTCGAGGCCATGCAGCAAAAGCCGATCCTGATCAACACCTCCCGCGGTGGTTTGGTGGATGAAGCCGCTTTGGTGCAAGCGCTCGACAAACAGCAGATTGCAGCAGCTGGCTTCGACGTTCTGACCACAGAACCGCCTCAAGCCGACAACCCGTTGCTCAGCATTCTGGACCGACCAAACGTGATCGTTACCCCACACGTGGCATGGGCCTCTGAAGAGGCTATGCAAACCCTATGGGATCAGCTGGTCTCTCATATGGAGAACTTCCAGAATGGCAAACCAAGCAACGCAGTTGGGCATATTGGCAGCTGAGCTTAGCTGGCGGCGATAACAATCCCAACACCGCCGAGTGAGACCAGAATACAGCCTGCAAGTTCGACAGGCGTGATCTTTTCACGGAAGAACATCCAGGAAGCAGCCAGAGTGAAGACCAGTTCAATCTGAGCCAGTGCGCGCACGTAAGCCACCTGTTGCAATGTCATGGCGGTGAACCAGCCGATGGATCCCGCAATGCCTGCCAGTCCCACGAGCCCGGAGAGCCTCCAATTTCTGATAGCGGCCCGCAACTCTGCCGGACAGCTTACAGTCATCCAGCTGCCCATGACCGCAGTTTGAAACGCCGTCACACACACCAGTGTAAACGCTGCCTGCAGCAAGAAAGACTCAGCTTCAACGGAGAGCGAAGCGGTGCGATAGAACGCAGCTGACGCACCGAAGAATGCAGCAGATGCCAATCCGATCAAGGCCGGTTTGCCAATCAACGTAGACAGAACCACAGCACTTGACGGGCGCTCTTTGCCAAAGCTGATGAACAACACGCCGATAATGCCAAGCACAATCGCGCCAATGCCAAGCGGTGTCAGTTGCTCCCCCAGCAAGATGAACCCAAACATCGCCGCCTGAACGGGCTCCGTTTTGGAGTAAGCCGTACCGACTGCGAAATTGCGATAGGAGAACAGGTGCACCAGCAAAAACGTTCCGAAGATTTGCGCCAATCCACCCAAAGCGGCAGCCCAGTAGAAGGTCATCCCTACATCTGGAACAGCTTCACTAGTGAGTTTGAGGATCACCGCCAGATAAAGCACGGCAAGCGGAAACCCGAATCCGAAGCGAATGAAGGTCGCACCGGTCGTTCCAATTTTGCCTTTCAGGTGCTTTTGCAGCGCTGACCGCAGGTTCTGACTAAACGCCGCTGCGATCGTGATCGGAATCCAAAGTTCCATTTTGATAAATCCTCAACTCCACTCCCCAAGCATAGAGGAGACCGGCCTATACTCTCTATAGGTTTCTTGAAGCTGAACAGTTCACGAACTCATGTTCTATTGAGCAAAATAGAACAATTTTTCCGATCACATTTGAGTGTTTAGCACAGGCTGAGATAAATAAAGATAGATTTTACTTTCTAAATATGATCCATTGCAATGCGGGGGATATTGTAATGAAACTGATCGTATTGACCTTCTCGAACTTCATCGCATCCATAGCGATGGGCATCGCGCTAACCATTGTGCCTTGGGAACTTTCGGAGTCTCTTGGGGGTGAGCGTGTCCTTGCTTTCACCGCGACGTATGCCACTGCGATCCTCATCGTTCTCGCCCCCATCTCCGGCAGGATAGTCGACAGATTCTCACGTCGCTCCACGTTGATGATGTGCATTGTGGTGATGGCTGTGGTTCTTCAGATTTCCTCAATCACCTATGGCAATGCGTTTCTGAAGATCGCTAGTCTGAGCGTGTTCTACTTTGCGTCTCAGGTCTTCTTCCTGTTCTTTTACAACGCGCTGTCTGCGTTCATTCAGGAAGTGTTCAACGAACAGGAACGCGGCAAGGTGAATGGCTGGATGCAGGTGGAAATGCAGGCCTCCACATTCGTGGTTGGCTTGCTAATGATCTACGCCGTAAAGAACAGCGACTTCCAGTTTCTGCTGCAACTGAACAGCGGTCTGATGGTGATATCTGCCATGATGTTCTGCTTCATTCCCTATAAGAAACAGGAAAGGCCGGCTCGTGCGCGTGTCTCACGTCGTGTGTTCCGAACAATCCTGAAGCGGAAAGATCTCATTCTGCTTGGTGTCTGTGCCAACATCTCGTTTGTGTCGGTTATGATGCTTAATGTCGTGCATCCGATCTATCTGAACGGCGTACTCAAACTGGATGTTTCATCGCTTGCACAGCTTTCCATTTCTTATGGCTTGGGAGCTGCCCTCTCCGGCTTTCTCATCAGCCGGTTTGTTTCAACTCAGTCTGCTTTAACGATCATGCGAGCGTTTTTGGGCGTCTTCACTGCCACGCTTCTCACCATCAGTTTGCTTCCAAACTTCACGACCATCTTCATTGGTGCTGCCCTGCTTGGCGCAGCAGGTTCAGCTATCCGCGTTGCCTTCAACACCTATGTGATGAGTATGGTAGAGAAGGATATTTTTGGCAGCTATCTCTCCGTCATCAGCTCCCTGACGTATATCCAGCGCACCCTGTTTGGTTTCCTGCTCTCCATGCTGATCGTTGGTTTCCCAGCCTCAAACTATTACTGGTTTGTCTTCGCGATCGCATGCCTCGGGGTGGTTCTGTTACAAGTGCATGCCGTGCTAGCCTCCACGCGAAAGTTGGAGCTGAGTGAAGCGTGAGTTGCCCCCTCACTCAACCGATGCAGCTTCATAAGCCGCAAGCTTTTCCTGGATGCTTCGCTTGATATCCTCCAGAGCAAAGCTTGCATCGAGAGCCATTCGCGAACTTGTAAGAAAGTCTTGTTCAGTCCAATCGAAGGTACGTGCAACGCGCTCATATTCTTCCGTTAGAGATACACCCGTCGTCGCGCGAGCGTCTGTGTTGAGGCTGAACTTCACACCGGCCTGTTTCAATTGCCCCAGACTGTGGTCTTTCAGCTTTGGGAAGACGTCCGTTTGAATATTACAAGTCGGGCAGACTTCCAGATGTATGCCATCTTTCACCACCCTCTCCAGCACGCGTGGGTCTTCCACAGAACGCACGCCGTGGCCGATGCGGCTGACACCGAGGTTCTCGAGCGTTTCCAAAACGCTGTCAGCCCCGCGCGCTTCACCAGCATGGGCGATGGTGTTAAGGCCAAGCGTGTTGGCTCGGCGGAACGCAGCAATGTGCTCATCCAGTGGGAAATTGGCTTCATCAGCTGCCAGATCCAACGCGACAACACCTTGTGTTTGATAGCGAGCGACAAGATCGGCCACTTCATAGCTCTGTTCTTTGCTGAAATGGCGCAGCGTGCACAGGATCAGTCGGCAATAGATACCCTCCCGCTCACTGCTTTCAAACATCTGAGCAAGCACCGTTTCCACCACCTCTTCAGGCCGCAGACCATTTCGAGTGTGCAAGTGCGGGGCGAAGCGGATCTCTGCATAAAGCACGTTGTCTGCAGCAAGTTGGCGGATCAAACCATCTACGCTCACCTGCAAGGCCAACCTAGTTTGCATCAGCGCCAAAGCTGGATCGATACACTGCAGAAACTGCACCAGATCCTTGCACTTTTCAGGCGCAACAAACGCTTCTTTGTACTCAGCAAGTCTCATGCCTGGCTTTAGGAGAGAGGCGGTCTTGTAGTCAAGACTGCAGTCGATATGCGTATGCAGCTCCACCTTCGGCATTGAACGCAACATATTTGTCATTTCAAAGCTTCCTGCAGCATTTGCCAGAAAATGGTTCTGTCAGCGGTCAACGCCACCTGCGTCGTTTTTGGCTCATCATTGCAATGCCTGTCTTTGAGGATCGTCAGGCCACGCGACGGGCCTTCCCCACACACCACTCTGACAGCGTAAGGCTTCACCTCAGTAATCACAGAAGGGTTCAATGCCGCTGCCATGGTGATCGGGTCAGGCAAATCAAACCCTTCAACGCCCGAGGTTGAACTACAGAACTCGCGCAATACCTTTTGAGAGTTCACAGCGACCTTTGCTTTAGAGGTTCCGATAGCCAGCAGTTCCTCAGCATCAGTGTTGGAGATCCCAGCGTATTTGCGGGAGATGTCCCACCCCACCATCACTTTGGGAATAGCAGAACGGAACACGACATCCGCCGCTTCAGGATCAGCCCAGATGTTGAACTCAGAAACCGGCGTCACGTTGCCATAGCAATCACTGGTGCCGCCCATGATCGTCATTTTGGCGATGTTACCGGCAAAGTCCGGGTCCAGTTTCAACGCCAAAGCAATGTTGGTAAGCGGGCCAAGAGTGACCACCTCCAACTCCCCTTTATGTTGGCGCGCAGCTTCCACCAAAGCGACGGCTGCTGGGATGCCGGAAAGGTCGGCACTGCCTAAATCCAGCCCGATATCCCCCATGCCATCCTCACCATGGATATGCTGCGCCGTTTCCAGCGTGCGGCACAACGGGCTTGCAGCGCCCTCGTGGATCAGAGTCTCAAACTCACAAAGCCGGGCCGTGTAAGCAGCATTGCGAGAAGACAGATGCACCGGCACGTTGCCAGCCACAGTACTGATACCGGCCACCCGTTCTGGCGCCAGCGACAGGGCAATCATCAGCGCAACAGCATCATCAGATGCTGTATCCGTGTCGATCCAGAGCTTATTCAAATTCACCTCCTACTCTTTATGAGTTGAGTATTAGGCTGCTATAATATGCCTGATAATCGAATTTTTGGGATTCTGACTTGAGCAATAGGAAAGTCAATTTACTTGGACGCCTGCCCTCTCTCCGTGCATTTGAAGCAACGGTCAGGTGCGGAAACATAGCTGCGGCAGCCGATGAGCTGTGTGTGACGGAGGGTGCCATCAGCAAACATATCAAGACTCTGGAAACAGAGTTAGGCGCTAAGTTGTTCACCCGTGTCTCTCGCAGAAATTTGCCAACACCGGCTGGAGAAAAGCTGTTTCAGGAAACCCGTAGTGCATTTGCGCTGTTACGCCAGGCAGAGCAGAGCTTTTCTCACGACCTTTCAAGCAAGCCCTTCGTGCTGGCAGCCCCGTCCACGAGCTTGCTGCGCGTGATCATTCCAAACGCACATCTCATTCAGGCGGTAATCGGAGACAGACCCTTACAGTTTGTGGCTGATGACACCCACCGCGGCATAGTGGACGCCTCCTACTCCCTCAGCCTGCGCGTTGAAGAGCTGCCGGATGTACCGAATACAGTATTCAAGTTGGCCGATGAAGAGTTTGGATTGGTGATCTCTCCGCTACTGCTTTCACCGGAAATCGCGAACCCAGCCGCAACACTCACCAACTACAACTGCTTGATCCCAAAAGATCGTCCCCACATCTGGGAGAGCTGGGTGGCTGAGAGCAGCACAACGCTCGCACCTGCGGCCAACACAACGTACTTCGACGAGATGTACCTCGTCCTTCAAGGTGCAGAAGCTGGCCTCGGTCCTACCATTGCCCCGCGCCCTCTTGTGACAGAAGCCCTAAAAAACAACCGCCTCTGGACACCCTTCGGCTTCCACAAACGCAAAGGCACCTACTTCACCATCGCCCCACTGGAAACAGATTTGGACCCGGACTTCCAACGTGTCAGTGAGGTGCTGAAGGGGATGTTTGCACAAGACTAACGTCTTCGCCTACTCCCCACGTGGGAATCGTTGTGTTTCTTCCAGTATGTTCAGATCCATATGGTTGCGCATGTAGCGTTCGGAGGCTTTTTGGAGGGGTTGGTAGTCCCACGGGTAATAGCCACCTTCGCGCAGAGCCTCGTAGACCACCCATCGGCGGGCCTGACTGGCGCGGACATCGGCGTCGAAGCGTTTCAGATCCCAGCGCTCTGCGATCTTCTTCCGGAACGATTCCGCAATCTCTTGGTATTCAGGATCTTGTGCTAGATTGTGCAGTTCGTGCGGGTCGGTCTCCAGATCAAACAACTGGTCTTCATCCAGCAGGCATTTGTTGAACTTCCAGCGATCTTCGCGCAGAGAAACCATAGGCGCATAAGACGCTTCAGCTGCATACTCCATAGCGACAGGGGAGGTCCGCGGTTTCCCCTGGCCGAGCCCAACCAGAGTTTCTCCAGTCGTCCACGGCATCACCTCTTCCATGCTGATCCCTGCCAGATCGCAAAGGGTTGGACATACATCGATATTACTTACAGGCGTGGAGATCAGACCCGGTTGCATCTGCGGCGCGCAGATCATCAAGGGGACACGGGAAGAGCCTTCAAAGAAGGACATTTTGAACCAGAGCCCACGCTCACCCAGCATGTCTCCATGGTCTGAGACGAACAGAATGATTGCCTCCTGCCGGGTGCTTTCCAGCGCGGTCATCACCTCACCGATCTTGTCATCAATATAAGAGATGTTTGCGAAGTAAGCCCGGCGTGACCGGCGAATGTCTTCCTCGGTAATGTCATAGGATCGCCAGTCATTTGCATCGAATATCCGCTTTGAATGGCTGTCATGCTCCTCAAAAGACATGGCCGGAACCTGCGGCAACAGACGCTCACAGTCCTTATAGAGATCCCAGTACTTCTTGCGAGCTACATACGGATCATGCGGATGCGTGAAAGAGACGGTCAGACACCAGGGCCGTTCATCCTTGCCTCGTGCCAGATCATAGACCTTACGCGTGGCGTGATAGGCGACCTCATCATCATACTCCAGCTGATTGGTGATCTCAGCAGTACCGGCGCCCGTCACCGAACCCATGTTGTGATACCACCAGTCAATCCGCTCACCCGGCTTGCGATAATCCGGCGTCCAGCCGAAGTCAGGCGGATAGACATCAGTGGTCAGCCGCTCCTCAAACCCATGTAACTGGTCCGGCCCGACAAAATGCATCTTACCTGTCAGGCACGTCTGGTATCCGGCACGGCGGAGGTGATGCGCATAGGTTGGCAGTGATGAGACAAACTCAGCAGCATTATCATAAACGCCGGTCGCGCTCGGCAACTGCCCTGACATGAACGAGGCCCGCCCCGGCGCACAAAGCGGAGAGGCCGTATACGCGTTCCTGAAGCGGGTCGAGCGCTCCGCCAGTTTTCTGAGGTTCGGCGTGTGAAGCCACTCGGCAGGGCCATCTGGAAACAGGGTTCCATTTAGCTGGTCCACCATAAAGATCAGGATATTCGGTTTGCTCATAAGATTCCGGCTGCATTGCTGAGAAAGATTGCCGGCACACTTAAACCATGCGCTCTTATTGCATCACACGCTCTTTGAGCCGCGACGAGAACAGGTAATAGGCCCGATCAGGAAGGGCTTCGTCAAGGTGGGATCCAAGAGGAGTAAGCTCTCCTATCGCGAGATAAACTCCGGCAAAACAGCTTCTGTCAGCCACACGCCATTATCAGACCGGAAAAACTCGATACCTTTTTGGTGCATTTGCTCGGCATTGATTATCAGAACAATAGGCTTACCATGTCGTTGACCAACCTTGGTGGCGGTTTCCGTATCTTGGGAAAGGTGTACGTGATGGCGGCCTTGAGGCTTCAAACCTTGCTCGGAAATAGAAGCCAGTTGCGCTCTTTGGTGCCGTGATAAAGGGTTGCTGGTGGAGTAACTGGTTTCAGCTTCAAATCAACCTGAACTGAGTGGCCCTGATTGGCGCGAATGCGGGTTTTGTCCTCGGATAGCTTAAAGCGCTGCTTATCGCTTTCAATCACGATCTGCTCAATCACTTCAGGCGTCAGGACAACCTGAGGCCTGGCCTTTTCTATGAGTTCAGCAACGCTCGCCCACCCTTCTGGGTCCAGCTGCAGTCCAATTTCCTGCGGTTTGTGCCTCAGCACAAAACTAAGGAACTTGCTGATCTCAGTACTGTTGTTTTTCTTATTCTTCGACATGGCGCTATAACTTCGTGCTGGCAATAAATATGAGGTAATGGCTGCAAGCTAACGCAACACCCTCTGTTTTCCAAGCCACTCAACTTTCCGGTCTTTTTCTCATGTTCAGTCCATGGTATTGCCATAGTCCTCTGACTAATCAGCGCTATTCATTGTTTGAGAGTTGAACGACTGCTGCATGCCGTTTCGTCTTGTGTCATTGCTGAGAACTGCCCTGCTCACGTGCATCACTTTGATGCTCGTGTTTTCAGTCATGGGTCGCTCAACACCGTCGCATGATATGAACGCGTTGGCACAGACGACCTATCAGCAACATATGATGGCAGACGCGCATGATTTAGATGCAGATCATAGCCACGATATGCTTGAGGATGACCTACAAATCTCAGGTCACCTGCACGGGCATAACTCCGCTGATCACTCTCATGAAGCCCCCGCTGAGCCTGTCTTCACACGCCTGGTTATTACTGCTGAAGTTGGCAAGCATTCTGCTTTGCCCATCAAGAGCCTGCGGTTTGATCTTGCTTCCCGGCTGGAGCGCCCTCCCCGTTTTTTCCTTCTGTAGCACCAATCCCATAAACTACAGTTGGATTTTCCATGAACTTACATCTTCAGCGCGCAGGCGCTGAGCGGTGGACGTCAACGCGTCTTCTGCTGCTTTCCTGCATTCTACTGCTGGCAATCACATTGCCTGCGGCAGCCCACGGCATTGCGACCGGTGACAAGGGCTACATTCAAGAGATCTCCGGGATCAACATCATCCCCTTCATGTATCTGGGGGCCAAGCATATGGTCACGGGGTACGATCACATCCTGTTCCTGCTCGGGATCGTGTTCTTCCTCTACAAGACCAAGGACATCGGCGTTTATGTGAGCCTGTTCGCAATCGGCCACTCCACCACGATGCTGCTCGGGGTTTATTTCAACATCGGCATCAACGCCTACATCATCGACGCGATCATCGGCTTCTCGGTGGTTTATAAGGCGCTCGACAACATGGGCGCTTATCGGGTCTGGTTTAAGTACCAACCCAACACCCGCCTCACCACACTGATCTTCGGGTTCTTTCATGGCTTTGGCCTGTCCACCAAGATCCTCGAGTATGAGATCTCACCGGATGGACTGGTGCCAAACCTTCTGGCCTTCAATGTGGGGGTCGAACTGGGTCAGTTGCTGGCTCTGAGCGGTATTCTCATTGTTATGGGCTATTGGCGGCGCACGCAGACTTTCTGGCGCTACGCTTACTCCCTGAACACCACCATGATGACTGCAGGCTTTGCGTTGGTTGGATACCAGCTCACGGGCCTCATCCTATCTTTTTAATGTGAGGCTCCATGTACAACACAACTCCACCAAAGCGTTCTGAGCTGCCATCCTCTGCGCAACTGAAACGCTCCACCATCATCGCCGCTCTTTCCGCGCTGGTTCTTCTGGTCGTGGTGATCCTGCCCTCTGAGTATGGGGTAGATGCCACGGGTATGGGCCGTGTTCTGGGACTGACGGAAATGGGTGAGATCAAAACACAGCTGGCAGAAGAAAGCGCCGCCGATGCAGCCGCGACAACAGCCTCTGCTCCTTCCGCTGCCAATCAACCTGCAGCAGCACCTTCTCCTGAGCTGACGAGCCGCGTGGATGAGATTGAGCGCAAGCTGGCTGAGGTGATGCTGAAGCAACAGCTGCGCGAACGTGTTTCCACCACGCGTCGTCCCGTCGAGAGCGCGCCAACAGCCCCAGTACAGGCAGTTGCAACAACTCCCGTAGTTCAGGCTCCCACTCCAGCCCCAACGCCTGCCATCAAAAGCGATCAGGCCACTGTTCAGTTGGAGCCGGGTCAGGCATTGAGATCAAACTGGTGATGAAGGCAGGCAAGACAGCAACGTATCGCTGGACGGCCAACGGCAGTGTTTTGAACTACGACACCCATGGAGATGGCGGCGGTCGCTCCATTTCCTACGTGAAAGGTCGTGGTGTGCCGCAGGATGAGGGAGAGCTCACGGCTGCATTTGATGGCAACCATGGATGGTTCTGGCGCAACAGAACTAACAGCCCTGTCACTTTATCTCTGCAAACACGTGGAGAATACGAGTCGTTCAAACGAGTAAAGTAAGCGACTCACCAAGTTGACCTAATCGTCAATTCGGGTGGTTTTTCTATAGTGCTCCGGCAAAATGCCTGAGAAACTGAAAAATCACCCGGGTTTTCCCCCAAAGCGCACAATATTCGGCGACAATCTGTCATGGGGTTCAATACCTATTACTCGAGGTAATACTGATATATGTGTCGCCAAAGCGCTTTGGTACAAATAATATTGCAACTAACCCGCACATTCCCCTCAGTCATTTTGTGATTTGTCATATGAGCGGATTTTAAATCGTTATAATCTCCTCAAATCACGCAGATATGCGCTTGCATCATATACGTATTCCTACTTATTTCATTCTAACGCGTTTCGATGCACTTTCCATTCAAATCTTTTTGCACCCGGTGAAAAGTTTTTCACCTGCAAGGTTTGCCGCCACCCTCGGCAAGCCTCATTCGGGGCCTTACAGCAGCTATACCCCCTTTTAGCTGGTGCGTAACAACCGAACCACATGAGTAAAAGCGAAGCTCGTTCCCAGCTGTTATATTGCAGCGTTCCCTCCTCCCGGGCTTCGCTTTTTACTCACTCAACATGCGATCGGGAGACCTTTAAGGTGACGAAGCTGCGTCCAGGCGTCATTTTTGGCGAAGAATACAAAACCCTCATTCAGGCAGCACGCGAAGGGCAGTACGCTCTTCCAGCAGTAAACGTAGTTGGCACCAACTCAATCAACGCAGTGCTCGAAGCTGCGGCAGCCAACAAATCCGACGTAATCGTACAGCTCTCAAACGGCGGCGCACAGTTCTATGCTGGTGCAGGCATGCCGGATAGCTTCCAGGCCCGTGTTCTTGGCGCAGTATCTGCAGCCCAACACGTGCACCTGCTGGCAAAACACTACGGTGTTTGCGTTGTTCTGCACACAGACCATGCAAACCGTAAACTGGTGCCTTGGCTGGAAGCGCTTATCTCGCACGGTGAAGACTACTTCCGTGCAAATGGCCGTCCACTCTTTACTTCTCACATGCTGGATCTTTCAGAGGAAACTCTGGAACACAACCTGTCTGAAAGTGAGCGCCTGCTGAAGCGCATGGCTCCACTGCAGATGAGCCTTGAGATTGAACTGGGTTGCACCGGTGGTGAAGAAGATGGCGTTGGTTCTGATGAAGACATTGGAGCAGACAACCCGAAACTGTACACCCAGCCAGAAGATGTGCTGGAAGCGTACGACCGCCTCAACCCACTGGGTCACTTCTCTGTGGCTGCTTCCTTCGGCAACGTGCATGGCGTTTACAAGCCAGGCAATGTAAAGCTGCGCCCTGAGATTCTTCGTGAAAGCCAGAAACTGGTTCGCGAAACCCACAACCTGGGTGAAAACCCACTGCCACTCGTGTTCCACGGTGGTTCCGGCTCTGAAAAAGAGAAAATCGCGGAAAGCCTCGGCTATGGCGTGTTCAAAATGAACATCGACACCGACACTCAGTTCGCATTCTCTGAAAAAGCGGGCGCTTATGTGTTCGAAACGCCAAATGCGTTCAAACACCAGATCGACCCAGAGACCGGCACACCTTATAAGAAGGTCTACGATCCGCGCAAATTGCTGCGGGAAGGTGAACAAGGCATCATCACTCGTTTGACAGAAGCCTTTGACGACCTTCGCAGCGCTGGTAAATCTCTGGCGCAGTAAGAATGACCTCTCCGGCCACACGTTGGGGGTGTGGCCCGGACTTTAATGGAGTACAGGATGAAAGCGCTATTTATTGGCCAGTCCTATATTGACGTGACCTTTTTGTCAGAAACCATGCCGGAAGGTGATGAAAAGGCAATTGCGCAGGATTACGCTGTCAGCTTTGGTGGCAACGCTGTAACTGCAGCCTTCGTCTGCGCAAAACTGGGCATCGCCCCAGATCTGCTGTGCTCCATGGCAGATGATTGGCTGTCCCGCATGTTCCGCGATATGGCGGCCAAGTATTCCATTCCGATCCACGGTGCCAAGGTGAAGGAAAGCTCCCTTTCCTTCATCATGCCAAAAGACGGCAAACGTGCCATCGTACGCTGCCGTGACAACGACTTCCTGCATCCGTTCCCTGAACTGAACCTTGCTGGCTGTCAGGCATTGCACGTGGATGGTCACATCCCACATGCGGCTCTGCACTACGCAAAGCTATGCCGTAAGCACGGTATCCTCACCTCTCTGGATGGTGGTGCCGTTCGTGAGAACACCGAAGAGCTGCTCGACTACATTGATGTAGCGATCGTCTCCGAACTGTTCTGCGAGCAGCTCGGCAAATCACCAGAAGACACCCTTGAATACCTGCGTGCCAAAGGCGTGAAGGTGGGTGGTGTTACACAGGGTGAAGAAGGTCTGCTGTGGTACGAAGACAAGTGCCCAATCAAGCGCTTGCCTGCTCTGAAAGTTCCAAAGGAGCGCGTCCTCGACACCAACGGTGCGGGTGATACCTTCCACGGCGCTTATGTGTACGGCTACCTGGCAGATCCTCAAGGTACTTGGGAAGACCATTTCAAACTGCTCGTGCGGCTTCCGCACACGCCATTCAGTTCCTCGGCAACGAGGCCTCTCTGCCGACCGTTCTTGATCTGGACAACGTGCAGAAAAACTTTCCTGCGGGCGACTAATCTAAGCGGCTTTGCCATTGGTGAAGCCATTTAGAGCCAAATAAAAACAATAAGAACGAACAAAAACAATAATAGGCCCCACATCGGGCACATGTTCATGTGGCGCTCGCACACTCAAAAAGCCCCGTCTCTCCATGAGGCGGGGTTTTTATTTTCTCGCACGTGCTTTTGCTGAGCAGCGTTATCCCAAGTCGCCTACTGTCAGCTATACCCCCTCGATTCAGGCGGACCATAAACGATAGAAAGTCTTTGAAGGCGTCGATTTCCCACGAGAAGATATCACTGAGATTCAGGAAATCTCAGGCTTCTTATTCCTTAAATACAATAGCCCTAAATAATATTGGCTTTGTTTCACTAATATTCTTCGCCAGATCCTAAGAATATAAGTAAGCACATGATGAAGTCAGCTGATCACAGACTTCTTTCACACGAACATAAATTGCTTACCACTAACTGCTCGCCTGACGCGACAGAACAATTTCTGCATGCCAACTCAACAGGTTCTGGCGGCAGTATTTAACTCAGTTTCTATTGTTTAAAACAGGGTTTATACTATGACTCATCTTAAATACTCATGTGCATTCATCGCGTTATTGGCGAGTGCAGGCATGGCACACGCGGGCACAATTACCATCACCACTGACGGCAGCGATGTGGTGACCGCTTACACAGGCTCTTCAGACAACGCTACCACGGCCTATGATGAGACCACGGAAACCGATATTACCGAAAGTGCGAATGTAGACCGCATCTTTGCAACCGAGATCAACGGCAACGCCGCGAATATCGCAAGCAACGCTCAGACCATCAGCGATTTTGAAAAACTGTTCGGCACCGTTCAGACAACAGCCCCAGCAGCGATCTCTGATGCAGTGAAAGACCCGCTGAAAAATGCAACTGGAACGCCAGTTGAAGACGTTCGTGCGATTGAAGGGGCACTGAAAGACGGAACCACAGCCAAGACCGAATGGAAAGCCTATCTGGATCACGTGGAAGCCAAAGCAGCTGCTGGTGAAAAGATCACCATGGATGCCCCAGCAGATCCGGTAGCAGCTGACTTCACCAGTGGCGCTCTGCCGGCTGATATGGCCGCAGATCTGGCTGCACTTGGGACTGCTGTCGGCGATTACACAACCGAGCAACAGCCGCACGAGGACTACAGCGTATTCACCACAGCAAATGGTGCAAATGCATCTGGCCGCGCAACCGCTCAGGCGCTGGCGAATGGCGAAGGCCTGGCGAACGGTATTCTGGCTTCTTTCAACGCCGTTGATGCCAAGATTGGCGACATCAGTACACTGCCAAGCGACCTTCAAGCGCCAACGCCCGCAGACACCACTGTGGTATCTGCAGTCACCAAGCTGAACGAAAAGGTCGGTTCACTGGCTGATCTGAACTCAACCTTCACCGGCACGGCACGCAACAACGTTGTTGCCGCGGTGAACAGCAATGCGGAGCGGATTACAGCCAACAGCGATGCGATCGCCAACAACAGCTCACGCATCGTCTCACTGGAAGAAGATGTCGATGAACTACAGGCAGGTGTCGCCATGGCGATCGCAATTGCCAATGCGCCAATCATTCAGGGCGGCTACAACGGCCTCTCCCTCTCAGGCGGCTTCGGCCACTTCAAGGGCAAGTCTGCAGGTTCTATGAAAGCTGCGTTCATGCCGATGGATAACATGGCAATCACCGCTTCTGTCGCAACCGACTTTGATGACAACGTCGCAGCCGGTGCTGGTCTGGGTTTCTCATTCTAATTTAGCAGGAGAGGCATATGAGCCGACTTCTCACATTTCTCTGTGTCGCCTTCGCCATGGTTTTCCATAGCGGGGGTCTTCTCGCTCCTTCCTCCGCTCAAGCGAAAGAAGAATGGTCCGTGCAATGCAGCCGGCAGCAATGTCAGATGTATGCCGAGATCCGCCTGCAAAACGGAACGCTGTTTAACAACATCGCCTTCCGCAAGCTCAACGCCACCACTTACGCTGGTATTGTAAAACTGCCGTTGGGCATTCACATCCCTAGTGGCATCAACATCGGCATCGATCAGGCTGCCATTATTCAGGCGAAGCTGATCACCTGCAATCCAGATGGCTGCGAAGCTGCCTTTACTGCGAACCAGACGGTCGTCGACTTCCTCAAGCGCGGTGAAAAGATGTCCATCCTTGTACGCAAGGCAGGCGACAGAAAGCAGTTGGCCCTCAACTACTCCCTCATGGGTTTCACCCGCAACTGGAACGAGTTCCACAAACGCATGGAAATCCTGATGCCGTAGCCGGATGGTCAAATGGATTTCTGAGAGAGAGTAAGCTACTGATATGCCTAGGACCTGAGGGGAACTAGGCTGCTGTGACATATTCATTCAATACCGATAAATCCATTTCCATTCGCGACGAGACCGAGTTTCAGCGGTTTATTGGGTATGAGCTGGAGTTGTTTCCAGAAGAAGGCAAGGCAATTTGTGCGTTGGATATCGATGCGAAGTATGCCAACCGGAGCGGGGTGGTTCACGGCGCAATTGTGACCATGTTGCTGGACAACGCCTGCGGAGCCTCATGCAGTGCCTCTGTTGATCCAACCGGGAAACAGCCGTTTGTTACGCTGTCTCTCACCGTCAACTTCATTGCCCCGGCAATTTGCAAGCGGTTGGTGGCCAAAGGCAAAGTGGTTGGTGGCGGCAAGTCTACCCTGTTTGCTGAGGCAGAACTGTTTGATGAGAAGAACCAGCTGATTGCCACTGCGACCGGCCCATTCAAACGCGCCCCGCAAAGAGACGCGCGGCTTGATGATGCGTGAGCGCATGAAGCGGCTCGCCTGAACCGTCAGGACTTGGGGCTCACCCCTTCAAAGAACGTGGTTGTCAGCAACCGCGTGACTTCTTCAATGCTGGCCTCTCCTCTGGCGTTCATATCCCACGCAGTAAAGATGAGCATATCGTAAGTGTTCATCACCCACCGCGTCGGCATGTCATTGCGGATGTCACCATCTTGCTTGGCTTGCTCAATGGCCAGGATTGTCTCATTTTCCATCATCGCATAACGGGGATCTTTGCTCAGGACACGTTCCCCTTCCACCCAGAAGGTTGATAGGAATCGCAGCTTGTTGGCCAGCGGCATCATCAGTTCCACAGCACGCAGCATGGCTTTTTTGCCGCGAAGGTTTTCGTTCTCCATCGGCATCAACGCGTTGACCAAATCATCAAAGCTGACCGCCAGAATTTCCTCAACCAGCGCTTCACGAGAAGCAAAGTGTCTGTAAAGCGTGGCACGGCCAATTCCGGCAATCTCCGCTATTTCCGTGAGAGAAGCCGTTGGATTTACAGGCAGTTCTGCCAGTCCGGCTTCAATCAGGGCACTGCGGGACTTAACAGCCCTTTTATCACGCAACAACATTTTTACCCTCATTTTATGAGACATACTTGTCTCACATACAAACATTATGATACACACTCGTCTCATAAATCAAGATCTGTGTGATCACGAGGCGTTCACTCAGCGATAACCGGTCATTTCATAGGCCTTCAACAAACTCTGAAATCTGCCTCATTTAACCTATTGCTCAGGAGCACTGAATGTCCAAGCGGATTGTGTGGTTGTCAGCAGCACTGGTGCTGCTGGGAGCTGTTGGTACCTATGTTCTTTCGCTCGAAGACACAAGTGATGTCGACATTGAAGAAAAAGAAGTTGCGCTGCCGGTTGTCAGCTATGTGACCGCACAGGCAAACGACAACACCGGCCATATCTCTGTTTTCGCAGAAGTTCGCCCGCGCTGGACTGCTGATCTGAAAGCGCAGGTCTCCGGCAAATTGCTCACAGTTGCTCCCCAAGCACTGGAGGGCAAGCAGGTTGCCAAAGGCGAAGCCATGGCAGAGTTGGAAAAGCACACTTATGAAGCACAGCTGGAAGACGCCAGATACCAGCAGTCCACCGCTGAGTTCAATCTGAAGAAAAAGCAGAACAAGCACATTCTTGCGCTGAAAAACTGGCGCGCTGTGAACCCACAGGAAGAGCCGCCGGAGATGGCCGTGCATATTCCGGAGTTGCGCGTTGCCGAAAAAGCGCTGGAAGCTGCGGTTCAGAAGGTGAAAGTCGCTCAGTACGATGTGAACGCGACCACCATCAAAGCCCCGTTTAGCGGTTTTGTGACCAAGCGCCATGTCAGCATCGGCCAAAGTATCTCGGTGGGTGATACGCTCTTTACTCTGCTCGACGCAGAGCAGTTGGACATCACCGTTTCGCTGGATAAAGACCAGTGGGACCTGCTGGAGAAAGCGTGGAGGGAGTTTCCGGCCAAGATCTATAACTCCAGCAAGGAAATGGTTGGCCTCGCTAAAATCCAACGCGGCGGTGGGTTCCTTGACCCAAAATCCCGCAGGTATCAGCTGTTTCTGGAAGTGGTCAACACGCCTGAAACCTCCATTCTGCCGGGTGAGTTCGTCACCGTGGAACTGCAAAGCCGAACCGTTCAAGACAGCCTGAAGCTGCCAGCAACGGCGCTGACACAGGAAGGCTTCATCTGGTTCCTGAACAACAAAGACGAACTGCAGCGTTTTGAGGCCGACGTCATCTTCCGCGATGACACAGACATCATCGTTCATATGCCCGAAGTTTTGCGCGATTTAGGTGAAAAACGCGTTGTTCAGTTGCCAATGGCCGCATTCCTGCCGGGTCAGCATGTTGCCCCAACACCAGCGGGGCACTAACCCATGACGTGGCTCACAAACTGGTTCATCCGAAATCCGGTCGCTGCCAATCTCATAATGGCGTTCATCTTACTTGTCGGGGTGTCCTCTCTTATGAACATCCGCATCGAGGGCTTCCCCAAGCTACCAGCGGACACAGTAACGATCACCACCGTTCTACCAAATGGCTACACCGAGCAGGTTGATAAGCAGATCACGCGCAAGGTGGAGAAGGCGCTTGAAGGGTTGGCGGGTGTCAAACACATCAGCTCACTCTCGCAGCCGGGGCTCTCAACTGTCTCTGTTAAGAAGACCAGTGACACCAAACTCAGCACGCTTCTGGATGACATCCGCCTCAAAGTAGATGGCATCTACAATCTGCCGAAGAAAGCAGAGCGGCCTGTTATTGAAAAAGAGAGCATGGATATGCCTGCCATGTTCGTGCAGGTCTATGGGGATGCTGATTTCAAAACCTTGCAGCGCATTGCACGCCAACTGCGCAATAAGTTGCTGGCCAGCCCGGAAGTGTCGCGCCTGAAACAGTGGGGCCTGCAGACCGAGCAGATCAAGATCGGGCTGGAGCCGTACACGCTTGAGCGCCTGAACCTGACGCCTGAGCAGGTGATGAACCGCATCCGTGCCTCATCGCTCTATTTCCCAGGTGGTACGCTGAAGACCGAGGGCGGGTACATCTCTTTGCGCGCTGACAGTCAGGCCTATTATAAAGCCGACTTCGAGCGCATTCCGGTCATCGAGTGGGACGATGGCACGACGACAACTCTGGGCGATATCGCCACTGTAGAAGATGCGTTCGCTGACATTGATATGGAAGCCCGCTTCAACGGCAAAGAGTCTGTCGGGCTGGAAGTTCTGATTGGCCGCAAAGACAACCTTATTAATGTCTCTGAGGATGTGAAGAGCATCATCGCGGACTTCCGCAGCACACTGCCAAGCGGTGTAAAGGTGGATGTCTGGGGCAACTCCAGTGATTACATTGAGGATCGTCTCAGCCTTCTCAGCTCCAACGCCCTGCAGGGTCTGGCGCTTGTGCTGCTGATGCTATCGCTGTTCCTCAACATGAAGCTGGCCTTCTGGGTTGCGATGGGGATCCCGATCTCGCTGGCTGGTGCGTTTGCTGTGGCCACCACGGGATGGATCGACTACTCGCTCAACGACATCACCACGTTCGGCCTCATCATTGCCCTCGGTATCCTCGTGGATGATGCCGTGGTCGTGGGGGAAAGTGTCTTTGAACAACGCAAGCGTTATGCGAACCCGTTGAAGGGAACGGCTGCGGGCGTCCATAAAGTCGCTGTGGCCACCATCTTCGGTGTGCTGACAACGACGGCGGCCTTCTTCCCGATGCTGCTGATGAAGAGTGAGCTTGGCAAGATCCTTGGCAGCTTCTCCGGCATTGTTATTCTGGCGCTGCTGTTCTCGTTGTTTGAGAGTAAGTTCATTCTGCCAGCACACCTTGCTTACATCTCGTTGGATGAGAAGAAGCAGAACATCTTCTCCCGGTCCTGGGGCAAGGTGCAAGGCGTGGCGCGTGGTGGTTTGTTCTGGTTCCGTGACACCATCTACTTTCCAACCCTCAAATGGGCGATCCGTCAGCGTTATGCTGTTCTGGTCGGCTTCATTGCTGTGGCGGCGCTCGTGTTCGGGTTGATGTGGAAGGGTAAGATCCATTCAGTGTTCTTTCCGGAAATTCCGGGGCAATACATCGTGGTGAACATGGAGATGGATCCGCGGGCTCCGTTCAACCTGGCACAGAGCAACATCACGCTCATCGAAGACATGGCCCATGCGGTTGATCGGCAGTACGCCGAGAAACAGCCGGACGTGGGTGGCGTCATTCAGAACATCTTCCGCATTGTTTCAGACAGCACCAATGCGACCATCTACGCAGAGCTTCGCCCTCTGGAAGAACGCGGAGAAGCTAAGACAGCGGATATTCTGCGTGAATGGCAGGACCGCACCGGTACTTTGGAAGGTGTTTCCAAACTCACCTTCTCGGGCTTTGAAGAGATCGGTGGCGGTTTCAAGATCCGTCTGTTTGGCGAAGACGCAGAGCAACTGAAGCTAGCAAGCGCGGAGCTGATGGAACAGCTTGGCCAACGTGCCGGTGTCAGCAATCTGCGCGACACCTTTAAGGCAGGCCAGCCAGAACTGCGCCTGACAGTGAAACCTGAAGCACGCCATCTCGGCTTTACCGCTGAGCGGCTCGCCAGTCAGGTCTCCAACCAGTTTGGCGGTGGTGAGGCACAGCGCATCCAGCGTGGCAACTCAGAGGTTCGCGTCATTGTCCGCAACACGCTGGATGCACGTGATGCCATTGAGGATCTGCTGCAATCCCGCTTGCGCAGTGCAAACGGGGATTGGGTCACTCTGCAATCTGTCGCCAACATCGAGGCACGATACGTGCCTGGGTTCGTGTACCGCAGAAACGGCGATCAGGTCGCCACTATCGAAGCTGACATCAACAAACAGATCGTTGCTCCTGCCGAGCTCGGTCAGGATATCTTCACCTCCGTTGTGCCCCAACTACAACAGAAGTATCCCGGCGTGAAAATTAAGCAGGGTGGCGAACTGGAGGAAATGGGTGAAGTGAAAGGCAACATGAACCGCGCCTGATCATCACCTGTTTCCTCATCTTTGTGCTGTTGGCGATCCCGCTGAAGTCCTACTTCAAGCCGCTGATCATTATGTCCGTGGTACCATTTGGTGTTGTCGGGGCCATATTGGGCCACGCCATCATCGGCATCCCGTTCAGCATGATGTCTATCTTCGGCTTGTTGGCACTGATCGGTGTGATCGTCAACGACTCCCTCGTCATGGTCACTCACTACCTTCATCTGCGTGAGGAGGGTGTCGAGCACATCGAGGCGACGGAGCGCAGCGGCATGGATCGCTTCCAGGCAATCTTCCTGACAACGGCGACAACTGTCGCTGGTCTGATGCCGCTGATGAGCGAAACCTCCGAGCAGGCCATGTACCTGATCCCGGCTGCGGTCTCCCTTGCTTATGGGGAGATTTTCGGGACGCTTATTACTTTGATCCTGATTCCAGTACTTGTCGCCATAGCAGAAGATATTCGCGTCTTTTTCTTCGGCAAACGCGATAACGCATTGGAATATGCGCAAATGGAGCGAAAAGAAGCCCGTGAGGCTGAGGAAAAGCAGGCGATTTTAGAAAAATCCCCAAAGAATAACGGAGATATAAAACCTGAGGGTTTCCCTCTAGAAAAAGCTTAAATGAACCTTACGATACGGCCTCCCCTAGCGGAGGCCGTTTTTTGTTAAGGACTTACCTTGCGAAATCTGCTATTTAACCCACTGTGAATCCGCAGAATTTCGCCGCTAAGTATATATTAGCGATTTCTCAAAGGTTAAACTTCACTATATTTGAATATGCTAATATAGATTATATATTAGAAATGCATCATGCACTTATATATTGCGAAATATCAAAGAGAAAAAATCTACTAATTCAAAATTGATTGCACTCAATTTGTACTTTTTCTAATTCCTCTAGGTTCCTGCGCGTACGAGCGGGCACGTATAACGTAACGGTGTCTGCTCCAATCAATAGCTGCCAAAAGCAGCTGTTAGACCGGAGTACGCAAATGGCTGGCATAAGCCAAAACACCCAGACTACCACTCCAGAAGTGAGCAAAGGTCGCGAGCGCACAGCATTCCTGTTGCTGGCGGTTGTCCTGGCTCCAGTTCTGATGACTGCAGCGGTTGCCGGATATGGTTTCCTTATCTGGATGTCGCAGATCCTGCTTGGCCCACCATCATTCTAAGAGGTGACAGTGGCCAACCTTTCTCGCAGAGCATTCTTTACCCGTCTAAGCGCTAAACCAGAAGTGGCGAACCCGTTTCGTCCGCCATGGACAAGCGAACAGCGGATTGAAGACAAATGCACCGGTTGCTTTGAATGCGTCAAAGCCTGCCCGGAAGGCATTCTATTCAGCGATGATAACCGGCCATTTCTGAAACCTGGTGTTGGCGAATGCACATTTTGTGAAGAGTGCGCAAAAGCGTGCCCTGAAGACGGTCTCTTCGACCTTTCAGAAGCACCCTGGAGACTTACAGCAGACTTAAAGCAAGAGGCCTGCTTGCTGCAGAAAGGCGTTTCCTGCCGGACCTGCACTGACTGCTGTGACCCAAGAGCTCTCCGGTTTGACCTGCGCACACCACCAGCAGGACAGATCCAACTGGACGCAGACCAGTGCAGCGGTTGCGGCGCTTGCCTCGTTGCCTGCCCAGTGGATGCCATCAGTTTGAACGACCAAAGCAACACGAGCCAGGAAAGCTTAGCAAATGCGTAATGCAACAGCCGTTGAGCGCGAAGAACCTGCCGGGGTCTGGCACATTTCCAGTGTGCTGATCCAGGCAATCCCGGAAAAGCGGGACCAGGTTTGCGCGGCCATCGAACAGATGCCTTCTGCTGAGATCGCGGATGTGCCTGACACCGAAAAGATTATCGTGACGTTGGAAACCACGAGCGAGCGCGACATCGCCAATGCGCTGACCGAGATCCAGAAAATGGATCACGTGATCACCGCATCACTCATTTTCCATCAGACCGACACCACCGACCTCAATTCAATTGTGATTTCTGATCAGGGTGACATTCAACCCGAGGGGACTTGCTCATGATTAAACTAACAAGACGCGCTGTCATCAAGCGCAGGCCGTTGCAGCTGCAGCAGCCGCGGCCGGGGCAAGCCTTCCGGCACAAGCGTCTAACCTTGTTACCGACTCCAGCAAAACCGACCTGAAATGGTCTAAAGCTGCTTGTCGTTTCTGCGGCACCGGTTGTTCCATCATGGTGGCAACCAAAGGCGGCCGCGTTGTTGCAACACATGGTGACGCGAAGAGCCCGGTTAACCGCGGTCTGAACTGCGTAAAAGGTTACTTCCTTTCCAAGATCATGTACGGCAAGGACCGTCTTGAGCAGCCACTGCTGCGTAAGAAAGACGGCAAGTACAACAAAGAAGGCGAGTTCACACCAGTATCCTGGGATGAAGCTTTCGACATCATGCTGACAAAGCCAAAGAAGCGATCAAAAAGAACGGCCCTTACTCTGTAGGCATGTTCGGCTCAGGCCAGTGGACTGTTTGGGAAGGCTACGCAGCTGCAAAGCTCTGGAAAGCCGGCTTCCGCTCCAACACCATTGACCCGAACGCACGTCACTGCATGGCTTCTGCTGTGGGCGCATTCATGCGTACCTTCGGCATCGATGAGCCAATGGGCTGCTATGACGACTTTGAGAACGCAGACGCATTCGTGCTCTGGGGTTCCAACATGGCAGAAATGCACCCGGTTCTGTGGACCCGTCTGACTGACCGTCGTCTGTCCAACCCGGATGTTAAAGTTGCTGTTCTGTCCACCTACGAACACCGCAGCTTCGACCTTGCTGACATCCCAATGGTCTTCACTCCACAGACCGATCTCGTGATTGCGAACTTCATCGCAAATTACATCATCGAGAACGAAGCCGTGGACATGGACTTCGTCAGCAAGCACACCAACTTCCGTCTTGGCAATCAGGACATCGGTTACGGTCTGCGCCCAGAGCACCCGCTGCAGAAAGCTGCGAAAAACGCAGACAAAGCAGGCGGTTCTAAAGAGATCTCCTTCGAAGAGTATGCTGAGTTCGTTAAGCCATACACTCTCGAATACGCTGAGAAGATGTCTGGTGTTCCTGCAAGCCGCTTGCTGGAACTGGCGAAGCTTTACGCTGATCCAAACAAGAAGGTTATGTCCCTCTGGACCATGGGTGCGAACCAGCACACACGCGGTGTTTGGGTCAACCAGATGTTCTACAACATCCACCTGCTCACCGGAAAAATCTCCAAGCCAGGTTGCGGTCCATTCTCTCTGACTGGTCAGCCATCCGCTTGTGGCACTGCACGTGAAGTTGGTACCTTCGCACACCGTCTGCCAGCAGACATGGTTGTGAAGAACCCTAAACATCGTGAAATTGCAGAGAAAATCTGGAAACTGCCAGAAGGTACTATTCCTGCAAAGCCTGGTTACCACGCTGTTCTGCAGTCCCGTATGCTTAAAGACGGCAAGCTGAACTTCTACTGGACCCAGGTCACCAACAACATGCAGGCTGGCCCGAACGTTGTAGAAGAAATCTACCCAGGTTGGAGAAACCCAGAAAACTTCGTCGTGGTTTCTGATCCATACCCAACCGTTTCTGCAATGGCAGCTGACTTGATCCTCCCAACCGCTATGTGGGTGGAAAAAGAAGGTGCATACGGTAACGCTGAGCGTCGTACCCAGTTCTGGAACCAGCTGGTAAACGCACCAGGTGAAGCAAAGTCTGACCTTTGGCAGACCGTTGAATTCTCCAAGCGCTTCAAAGTTGAAGACGTATGGCCAGAAGAACTGCTTGAAAAAGCACCAGAATACCGCGGTAAAACACTGTTCGACGTCCTGTTCGCAAACGGTCAGGTTGACAAGTTCCCAGTGTCTCAGCTGAACCCTGATTACGAGAACCAGGAAGCAAAAGACTTCGGTTTCTACATTCAGAAAGGCCTGTTCGAAGAATACGCCACATTCGGTCGCGGCAAAGCGCACGATCTGGCAGACTTCGACACATACCATCAGGAGCGCGGTCTGCGCTGGCCTGTCGTAAACGGCAAAGAAACCCAGTGGCGCTTCCGCGAAGGTTCTGACCCGTACGTTGGCAAGGGCAAAGGCTACGAGTTCTACGGTCATAAAGACGGTAAGGCTCGCATCTTCGCACTGCCTTACGAAGCACCACCGGAAATGCCTGATGAAGAGTACGATTTCTGGCTCTGCACCGGTCGTGTGATCGAACACTGGCACACCGGCACCATGACCCAGCGCGTACCTGAGCTTTACAAAGCTGTTCCAGACGCTCTGTGCTACATGCACCCGGATGATGCAAAAGCAAAAGGCCTGCGCCGTGGTTCTGAAGTGCGCGTGATCTCCCGTCGTGGCGAAATCACCACCCGCATTGAGACCCGTGGCCGTAACAAGCCGCCAAAAGGCCTCGTGTTTGTACCGTTCTTCGATGCAAGCCAGCTCATCAACAAGGTGACTCTGGATGCAACCGATCCACTTTCTAAACAGACCGACTTCAAGAAGTGCGCGGTCAAGATCGTAGCCGTGTGAGGTACGCCATGAAACTTCTGAAACTTGTTGTAGCAAGCCTCTTTGCACTTTCAGTCCTCGGTGGAGCAAGCTCTTTCGCAGCTGACTCCATCAACGAACTGCGCAACGCGGACATCCTGACTCAGGATGCCGCACCGCGTATCCCGAAAGTCGTGAACAGCGACGAACGTCAGGTGCGTAACTACCCTGAGCAGCCACCTTTGATCCCGCACAAGATCGACGGCTACCAGATCGATAAGCGTCTGAACAAATGCATGACCTGCCACAGCCGTAAAGCGATTGGCAGTCTCAGGCTCCAATGATCTCTATCACGCACTTCATGAACCGTGATAACCAGTTCCTGGCGTCTGTATCCCCTCGCCGCTTCTTCTGCACCCAGTGTCACGTACCTCAGACCGAATCCAAGCCTTTGGTTGAGAACACATTCGTTGACGTTGATGAAGTGCTCAAAGGCGAAGCTAAGAAGTAGGAGCGCCAGGCATGATTTCAATTATCAAACGGTTCTGGCAGATCATCAGCAAACCTAGTGTCCATTACAGCCTTGGCTTTCTGACACTTGGCGGGTTTGTCGCCGGCATCATCTTCTGGGGTGGTTTCAACACCGCCCTGGAGGTCACCAACACAGAAGAATTCTGTATTGGTTGTCACGAGATGGAAAACACTGTCTATCAGGAACTCAAGACCACCATTCACTATACCAACCGGTCTGGTGTGCGTGCGACTTGCCCTGATTGTCACGTGCCTCACAACTGGACATCCAAGGTTGCCCGTAAGATTCAGGCATCCAAGGAAGTTTACGGCAAAATCTTTGGCACAATCAGCACGCCAGAGAAATTCGAGAGCAAGCGTCTTGAGCTGGCAAGCCACGAGTGGGCTCGCTTCAAAGCAAACGACTCCCTCGAGTGCCGTAACTGTCACAGTGAAGAGTCCATGGACTTTACACGTCAGAGTGTGAGGGCTTCTGAACAGCACGAGAAATTCCTCGTGACTGGCGAGAAGACCTGTATCGACTGCCACAAAGGCATCGCACACAAGCTACCTGATCTGAGCCTGCTGAAAGAAGGTCACTAAGAGCACGGTTGTTTGATTGGTTACGGTCAAACACCTCAAACAGCTCTGGCAACAGAACTGGACATCAAAGCGTGAAGTGCAAGTGCACGTGGCGATATCCGGGGCCTGTCACCAGCTCAGATCCAAGAACCCTGCGGTTTGAAACCGCGGGGTTTTTCTTGTCCACACCTATTCCCATATTTTATCAATTAAAATTATAAGAAAGTCACTCATCTCAGAATTTTCTGAAAAATACCCCAGAGTCACCTCATTTCCAGCCATTTTGCGAATGTTTACAAACATTAACCTTTGCAAGATCCGCCTGAATTTTTCTTGATAATTTCACCCTAGGGTTACGTTCCATATCCCTAGGTAATCTCCCCAGTTTCACGCAAGTGCTTTTTGACACTCCGGTAAAATACTAGCACCATATGCTTCTGGGAAATCGAGAATATTAGAACATTCCCTATCTGCAAGTCGTTGATTTTGCGGAACTAATAAACTCGTCTTCAGTTCAGACCGGCAAGCGACACGCCGTGCCTGACAGAATTTAGAACGGGTGACGCGCACGCGAGCTACACCCATCTGAAAGGACATAAGAAGATGAACGCATTGAAGCTTTCCGCTGCTGCCGTGGCCCTCATCGCAGGCATGAGCACCGCTCACGCCGCTAATATCACTGTATCTGACGGTACTGTAACCACCACCGGTGGCTCCGTCACCAGTGGCTCTGCAAGCGGTTCAACAACTACTGGCCAGACCGGCACAGCAACCGGCATCACTGCAACTATAAGTGATATTAATGAATCCGACCTCAGCAGCGCTCTTCAGCTCAAAATCAACGCCAAAGTTGATGAGTCGGATCTGAGCGATGCACTTACAACAAAGATCAACGGCAAAGCTGACCAGAGCGCACTTGAAGCAGAGAAGCTGCGTATCAATGCAAATGCGTCTGCAATCAGCACAAACCTGAGCGATATTGCAACCAACAAAACCGCAATAGCTTCAAACAAAGCTGCACACGAGCTGAATGCAACTAACATCCAAACCAACGTTGACGACATCAAAACCAATGCAAATGCAATTGCAGTCAACCTGGCTTCCATCGACCAGAACAAAGCCAACATCACAACAAACACGAGCAACATTGCCTCCAACACGACTCGCATCGGCGTGAATGAAGGACATATCGCAACAAACACCACCAACATCGCCACCAACGCCACCAATATCGCGTCTAATACCTCCCGTATTGGTGTGAACGAGCAGAACATCGCGACAAACACCACCAACATCGCAACCAACGCTGCGAACATCTCCTCCAACACCGATCGCATTGTGTCACTGGAGAACGATGTTGATGAGCTGCGCAGTGGTGTGGCCATGGCAGTTGCGATTGCAAACGCTCCAGTCCTTCAGGGCGGCAAGCATGGCTTCTCCGTGTCCGGCGGTTTTGGTCACTTCAAAGGCAAAGGCGCTTCTGCTCTGAAGGTTGCCTTCCTGCCGACCGAAAACATGGCTGTCACTGCATCTGTGGCAACAGACTTCAGCAACAACGTCACTGCTGGCGCTGGTCTGGGCTTCTCCTTCTAACGAGGATGTAGATCATGAAACCGATCTGGACCCTGCTGACAGCGGCACTTCTCTTTTTCCTTCAGGGTGCAAGCGCGTACAGCACCACTGAGCCTTCCAATGAAGAGGACTGGTCTGTCAAATGCAGCAGCGACTTGTGCGAAGTCTACGCTGAGATCCGGCTTGACAACGGGGCTCTCATTAACTCCATCATGTTTCGCAAACTTGATAAGGATGTTTACGCCGCCATTCTCAAGCTGCCGCTCGGAATTCACATTCCCAGTGGAATCCAGATTGGTATCGATGATGATGCCTTGTTCGATGCAAAGCTGATCACCTGTCAGCCGGATGGGTGCGAGGCTGCCTTCAACGCCAACAAGGCCATCGTCAACTTCCTCAAACGCGGCAAAGCCATGTCTATCGTGGTCACAAAATCCAGTGACCGCAAAAAGCTGGCGCTGAAATACTCCCTGATCGGCTTTACCCGCAGCTGGGATGAGTTCACCAAACGCATGGCAGTGCTGCTGCCAGATGAGACAACTGGCTAATTTTGCCTGCCAAGACCCACGGTTGAAGCCTTAAGCTTTAAGGTTTATATTGAGGAAGATAGGAATGGGAGGCTCTCGCCCCCCACTCCCGTTATGTGATTTTGAAGAGGGCTCGGAGGCGGATGGTCAATCTTTTCCGAGCCTTTTTCATGCTGAACTTGAGTTCAACTCTCACGCAACTACCACCTCCTTACCAGGCTTTGCTTCGATCGGAGTGCCTAACTCTCCGATTGCGCGGACTGACACGCGCTGCTGCTTCGTAAGGAAGTGGCTGTAGAGAGCCTATCAAGCCGGGGATGTCATCGCGTCCCCCGATCCTCTCCCGCCCAAACTGCTTAGTGCATTCCCCAGGCCAATCTCATCAGCGTTTAACGCTTCCTTTTGCCTAACATTGCTTGGCATTTGCCCGCTCCCCATTGCGCAAACTAAGATTAGCTCAGTACCCGAGCACCGAACCAAAGCGGAGTTACCACCTCTTCAGGAAGGTGATGCCAATGACCGGCCACAAAGCAAAATCAGCTCATGTCGCGAGCATCGAAGCGTTTTACGCTGAGAAGCTTGCAGACACGAAAGGCAGGAACACCTTTCAGCAGGTTCTTGCGCCGGATTACGATGCTCAAGAAATCTCCGAGGACCTCCTAGGCTCCAGCTTTGGTTGCGGCAACCCGCTGGCATTTTCTCAAATCAAAGAGGGAGAGACAGTACTGGATTTAGGGTCTGGCGCAGGGCTCGATCTCATCCTCGCAGCAGAGAAAACCGGGCCATCAGGCAAAGTGATCGGTATCGATGTCAGTGAAGATATGATCGTGCAGGCCAGAAGCAATTGCGATAAGCATGGTCTTCAGAACATCGAGTTGCATCAGGGCGTAATCGAGGACCTTCCCTTCCCAGACGTCTCCATTGACTGGATCATCTCAAACTGCGTTATCAACCTGTCCGCCGACAAAGCCGCCGTCTTTGCGGAAGTTTATCGGGTGCTAAAACCCGGTGGGCATCTCATGATTTCCGACATGATTGCAGAGGCGTTGCCTGACTGGATGCACTTGCATCAGGACCTTCTCTCCGCCTGCATTTCGGGCGCCGTGTCAGAGGCAGATTATCTTGAGCTTGCTCATCAGGCTGGGCTCACAGACTTGAAAATACTCGACCGCATGACTTATGAGGATGCTGCGTTGAAGCAGTTGATTGAGGAAGAGTTGCCGATCGCTCTGGATGAACTCTCCAAGCATCTGGGTCTTTCCAAGGAAGCGATGCTGACCAAGGCCGTGAACGAGCTTTCCGGGAAGGTGAAAACCATCAAGCTCTACGGTTCCAAGCCAACGGCATAACCCGCACTAAGCCCGCCTGCCCAGCACAACGTAATAGCCGACACCCAGCCCCATCAGCCCCAGCGCGATCAAGGCCGCGCCTACGTCATACGCAAAGCAGGAAGTGAGCGCCAAGAGTGAGAGTGCCAGCGTGACATAGGCCGTCCTCTGTCCGCCCGGTGCGTTGTAAGGCCGATGTAAATCAGCATGATTTCGCTTCAGCAAAATATAGCTGATACTTTGCAGCGCATAAGAGAGCGTCGCACCAATGACCGCGATGTTGATCATCAGTTCGCCCTTCCCCGTCAGCGAGCAAATAAACCCGATTACGCCGGGAATGATCAGCGCCCAGTGAGGCACTTTTCGCGAGCTGATCGCTGACATGAAGCGTGGCAGATACCCTTCACGAGACATGGCAAAGACCAGACGACTGTAGCCAAAGATGATGGAGAAGAAGGAGGCAGTCAGCCCGGCAAGTCCAACCAAGTTGACGAAATCTGCCAGAACGGAGTCCTCTCCCAGCACATGCTTTATTGCATCCACCAGTGGGGCACCATAGTAGCCGACCTCTTCGGAGGTCGCGGCACCGGGAACGAACACCACAATCAGAAACGCGCTTATCAGCAGAAAGAGCATGGCCCCGATAATCCCACGCGGCAGATCCACGGCAGGGTCATTGGCTTCCTCAGCTGCCAACGGAACCCCCTCCACGGCCAGAAACAGCCACATCGCAAACGGAAATGCCGCCCAAACGGACACTGCATCAAAGGCGAGAAGGTTTTGTTGTGCCGATTCAGTGCTGTCAGCGACAACCAGATTGGCTAGGCTGAAGTGTGGTCCAAGAGTGATTAGAGTGATCGCTATGGCGAGCACTGCAAAAGCCGTCACCACCAGCATAAAACGCAAGGCTTCTCCAACACCCAGCAGATGCACTCCGATAAACAGGAGATAGAACACGGCATAAACGACAGGTCCGTTGATCCCCAACAGCGCTTCAAGATACTGGCCGATGAAGATCACAATAGCTGCCGGTGCAATGGAGTATTCCAGCAAAACCGCTAGCGCCGTCGCAAAGCCTCCGGTGTCACCCATGACCTTCCGCGAAATCCGGTATCCGCCCGCAGCGCTTGGCAAGGCTGCAGACATTTCCGCAAGGCAAAGGACGAGGCAGAAGTACATGAGCCCCATCAACGCCACGGCGATCATCATGCCGAACCAGCTTGTCACCGCGAACCCGAAGTTCCACCCCGCAAAACTGCCCGAAATCACATAGGAAACCCCAAGCGTTGCCAGTAAAAACCAGCCCGCTGCTCCTTTTTGAAGCTGTGAAGTCTCGCTATCTTTCATAGAGAATGAAGCCCGCCACAAACGCTGAAACCAGCCGAACAGCACCAGCTTACCCCGCCATAACCGATGCCCGACACCCGCCAATTCTCTCGGACTGCACCATTAGCATCAGTTGACGTATTGTTGACCCTTCTCGTCATTTCTGCATAAATTCCCATCATAGGGAATCTATTATGCATCGCTCTGCCTGTTGGGACGGGCATAAGCTAGGCTTGATGGGATAAACTTTGCACTGGGAGGGGCGAAGAGATGGCTAAGAAAGAGATTGTTCTCATCCATGGCACATGGGGCATGCCAGCAACTGGATGAGATGCGCGCAGAGTTGGAAGCGCGTGGCTACACCGTGCACACACCTATTTTGCGGTATCATGATCTACCCGTTTGGAGGGCGCTCTCAAACTCGGCACAGTGCGACTGCTGGACTATGTGAACGATCTGGTGGACTTCGTAAAAACGCTTGATGAGCCGCCAATAATCGGAGGGGTTTCCATGGGCGGCCTGCTGGCTCAGCTTGTGGCTGCGCGCATTGAAAACAAAGGCGTTCTGCTGCTTTCCCCGGCACCTGCCTGGGGTATGTTCCCGTTCTACCCATCCATGCTGCGCACGTTTTACAAGCACTTCCTGCAATGGGGCTTTTGGCGCAAACCGCTCTACCCACATTGGGAGGAATTCCGCTGGTCGGTGGTCAACGAGCAGACTGAAGAGAAGGCGAAAGAGTTCTTCTACTCCCTCAAGCTGGAATCTGGCCGCGCTACATGGATATGGGCTTCTGGTTCCTTGATCCGCAGCGATCATCCTGGGTTGATGTGGATGCAATCACCGCCCCCGTCCTCATCCTCGGCGGCGCCAAAGACCGCGTCGTCGCCCCACGCATAGCCCGCGTCACCGCCAACCGATACAAAAAGAACGGCAAGCTCGTGGTTCTGCCGGACTCCGACCACGTGATGATGGTGGGCAAAGAGCTCAAGAACACAATGCGAGAGTTTGATCAATGGGTTGCGGAGAACAACATCGTCCCGCAAACAGAAGAGCTGGAAGAGAACTGATCACACCTCAAGAGGCGGCAAGGTCGGCTAACAGCGTTTTCGCCAATGCCTTGTTTGCCTCGGTCAGAGCTGGCTGGAAGCCGATGTTGGTCATCCAGCCGCCACCGAATGAAAGTGACATGATCTGGAATGCTGTGTGCTCCAAACGGCTTTCGTCTGCTTGCGGTGCGATTTCACGAAGGAAGCCCGCAACGCTTTGGTGGAAAGCATCGTAGATGGATTTCACCGCAGGTCGGATCTGATCATCATGCAACGCTTCCGGCAGCAACGCTGCGACCAGTCGCGTGCTTGGGTGCGTGTTGAACTCTGAGCTGAACAGATACTCCAGCAGTACGCTTTGCAGATCTTCACTTTGCTGATCCCGCAGAAAATCCAGTGCGTTTTCTTCAAAACGGGCAACAATCCGCTCCACCAGCGCAGCCACCAGGGCCTCACGCTTGCCGACGTAGTGGAGCACCATGCGCCGGTCCATCTCCGCCTGTTTGGCAACCACTTCCAGCGTCGCTCCGCGTAAGCCGTAAGCCTCAATGCATTGCTCAAAAGCGTCGAGGATCCGGTTGGTGTTCTCTACCTTTAAGCTCTTACGCCCCACAGCCGCTTCCCATGCCCATCCGCACCTAACATCTTGCTACACAGCATAAATCAGGAGGACTGATCGGCAAGTAGGCGAAGGGAGGTATTCGGGTAATATCCATAACTGAACTTAGAGCCGCGTCCAGAACGGCTGACGTGCCCTTACCTCTTCCAGACGCGCTCGTAGTTCAGCAGCGAGTTCATCTTGATTTCGAGGTGGTGTGCATCGCTCTTCATCCGGGATCTCAAAGAAACATAACTGGTCTGGTCTCAGGCGTTTGTAAATGTAATCCCAAAGCTGATCCTCGCTCATTGTGGCACACTTCAAAGCCAGAAAATGCTGATGCCACGGTGTGATACGAAACCATACTTCATCACACCGAATAGACGTATCTACATCTCGAAGCGCAAAGGCACGCCCTTGATCCTCAACCCATTCGAGTGCCGCAATCATATGATCCGTGATTTCCGGCGTCCAACGATACAAATCCTGCATTTTTTCGGCATAGCCACACTGTACTAACAGCTCCATCGTTGGCACCATTATCGCCGCAACATCAAATGGATCTAGTTCTGAGGACAGATCCTCTCGATAATCCAACATACAGCGCAGAAAGATCCGGAAGATTTCGTCTTTCTCTTTTAAGAGCTTTTCTGGATCGACCAGATTAAGGTGCTCTTCGATTTTTTCAAAAGGCACAATGACATTGAACGTGTTGTTGGTGACATCCTGAAGGACATTAAAACGTACCAACAACCAGCAAGCGCTCGTGTAAGGTGCTTGACCGTAATCGTATATATCTTCAGCACCATCCTTTGCTTGAGGATCAACGAGAGATTCATTCAAAACACGAGCAATTTGAAAACATAGGCTGGAGAGTAATTCTGCTTCAGGTGCCATCGATCTTCCTCGTAGATATCTACTCCTTATCACACAAAAACCCCGTGGAGGGGATCCACGGGGTCTCTTAGCACTGCCTGATAAGGGGGGTTAATCAGGCAGGAGCTTGAGCTGTTTGGCGGGTACAGACGGAAGCGAGTTCCTCTTGCGCTTGATATTGCGAGAGGAACACCCGGCCAGAGAGCTCATCCAGAAAATGCGAGCGTTGCAGACGATCCATCACCGGGCCTTTCACCTCAGAAAGGTGCAGCTGGATACCTGCATCCTGCAGGCGATGGTTGATGGCTTCCAGAGATTCCAGAGCGCTGAAGTCCACCTCATTCACCGCAGAACATTGCAGCACCACATGCTTGAGGCAGTCATCATCCACCGCACGGTCGTAGATGTAATCTTCCAGAAAACGCGCGTTGGCGAAGTAGAGGCTCTCATCGATGCGGATGGTCAGCAGCTGTGGGCTGGTGAGCACCTCATGACGATTGATGTTGCGGAAATGCTCAGTCCCCGGCACCAGCCCAACCTCAGCAATGTGAGGCCGCGAGGTTTTGTAGAGGTAGAGCCCAATGGAAAGGATCACACCCGCAGACACACCCGTTTCAACACCAAAACCAAGCGTCAGCAGAATGGTTGCAGCCACAGCTGAGAAGTCTGACTTGGAGTAGCTCCAGCTGTGCTTGAGGATGCTGAAGTCTACCAGAGACAGCACAGCCACGATGATGGTCGCTGCCAATGTTGCCTTGGGCAGGAAGAAGATAAGAGGCGTGAGGGAAACAGCGGCGATAGCAAGGCCAACCGCAGTGTAAGCACCAGCTGCAGGCGTTTCCGCACCAGCATCAAAGTTCACCACAGAACGGGCAAACCCACCGGTCACCGGATAACCACCCGTGAAGGCCGCACCGATGTTTGCAGCACCAAGACCGATCAGCTCCTGATCCGGGTCGATGCGCTGACGCTTTTTGGCGGCCAATGTTTGGGCAACAGAGACAGACTCCACAAAGCCGATGATGGAAATGAGCAGAGCTGGCACAAACAAAGCGCCGATCAGCTCACTGGAAAAGCTTGGCATGGTCAGCGGTGGCAGGCTTTGTGGCACAGAGCCGACGATCTTTACGCCGGACTGATCGAGCCCGAAAATCCAGACAACAGCAGTTGTCACCACAACAGCACCTACGGGACCAGCTTTGGTGAGAACATCAGCAAGACGTGGCTTCAGGCCCATCTCCAGCAGCATAGGCTTCATGCCCTTGCGCACCCAGAACAGGAACAGCGTGGCGGACACGCCAATCAGGAGCGTGGCTAGGTTCACCTCACCCAGATGCTCAAAGATGGACACCACAATCTCCACCAGCGTATGCCCTTTGGCATCCACGCCCAAAATGTGCTTGAGCTGACTGCTGGCAATCAACACACCGGAGGCGGTGATGAAACCTGCGATCACTGGATGGGAGAGGAAGTTGGCGAGGAAGCCGAGCTTGAACACGCCCATCAGCAACAAAATACCGCCAGAGAGCATGGCAAGCGTCAACGCGGCAATGGCGTAGCCAGCTGTTCCGCTTTCTGCGATCTGCCAATGGCAGCGGCCGTCATCAAGGAAACAACAGCCACAGGGCCAACGGCCAAAGCGCGGCTGGTGCCGAAAATCGCGTAAAGAATAATCGGGAGGATAGATGCGTAGAGCCCCATTTCCGGCGGCAGACCGGCAAGCAGGGCGTAAGCAAGAGATTGCGGGATCAGCATGATCGTCACAATCACTGCAGCAATCATGTCATTGGAAAAACTGTCTTTATTATAGTTTCTGCCCCAATCGAAAACGGGCAGGTATCGCCGAAAGGCCGAGGAAAACATGGGTCTGCCTTCAAAGTGCTTTTGATTAATCCGGGGAAGAAGCTCCCCCGGATACATGATATTGATTCAGCAAAGGCCGCAACTTGTATTTTAGCTTGCGCTAACTTTCTCGGGCTTGATCATCCATTCCTTGCCGCGCAACATTGCCCACCAATAGACCGGTGGCAGGATCTGCTCTTTCAGGATCCACGCAGCTCGGGTCGGCTTGGTGCCATCCAGCAGCCATGTGGGGAAGCTCGGCAGCAAGGTGCCGCCATACCCGAACTCAGCCAGAACGATCTTGCCGCGTTCCACTGTCAGTGGACAGGAGCCATAGCCGTTGTACTGCGCAGAGGGTGTCTTGCCTTCCAAATCGGCCACAAGGTTTTCAGCAACAATCGGTGCCTGCATGCGGGCAGCCGCAGCTGTCTTCGCGTTGGGCGCGTTCATCACATCACCCAGTGACCAGATGTTGGTGTAGGTCTTGTGGCGCAGGGTGATGTGGTCCACATCCACCCAGCCTGCCGCATCAGCTAGAGGCGAGACGCGGATAAAATCCGGGGCAGACTGTGTGGGCAGACATGGATCATGTCGAAGTCCACTTCCACCCGCTCAACCGGCGTATCGGGCTTAGCCACATCAAACCACGCTTTCTTCGCTGGCCCGTCGATGGCAACCAGATTGTTGAAGAAGTTGAGGTTTGCGCCGTACAGATCAATGTACTTCTCCAGCGCAGGCACATACTCCTTCACGCCAAACAGAACACCACCAGCGTTGTGGAACTGGATGTCGATGTTCTTCAACACACCTTGCTTGCGCCAGTAGTCACCTGAAAGATAAAGCGCTTTTTGCGGAGCACCAGCACATTTGATCGGCATCGGCGGCTGGGTGAAGATCGCACGGCCCTCTTTCATGCCGCTGACCAGTTCCCAGGTGTAGGGCGCCAGATCATAGCGGTAGTTGGAGGTTACGCCGTGCTTGCCAAGCGTGGACACAAGACCTTCCACCTTGTGCCAGTCTAGCTTCAGACCGGGGCACACCACAAGGCGATCGTATTTCACGACACGGCAGCCATCCAGAATGACCGCATTGTCCTGCGGTTCAAACGCGGCCACCGCGGATTTGAGCCAGTGCACGCCTCGCGGTATCAGAGAGCCCATGGTTTTGGCGGTCTGGGAGCTTTAAAGACGCCACCGCCAACCATGGTCCAACCCGGCTGATAATAATGAATATCAGCAGGATCAATCACAGCGATATCAAGATCGCTCTTTCGGGATTTCAGGCTGGCCGCCACGGCGATGCCCGCCGCCCCACCGCCAACAATCACAACGTCGTAGGACGCATCAGCGCGATCTGTCGGGGTTCTGCCGCCATTGGCAATGCGGCGCACAACGCCTGCCATGTCGTAGCCAGCAGATTTGGTCGCTGCCAGAATGTCGGCTACGGTCATCGTCTCAGCCTGACTGAGAGACCAAAGGGTGGCGCAGCGCGTGCCAGTGCGGCAGTAGGCCAGCACAGGGCGCGGAATTTCGTTCATTGCCTTACCAAAGGCATCGGCATCTTCATCAGACACCTTGCCGGAGATCACCGGCAGATAGCGGGTTTCCAGACCCAGCTTTTTCGCCGCTGCTTCAATCTCGTCAAACACCGGCTGGTCTGCGCCTTCCCCATCGGGACGGTTACAAACGATACTGCGGAAGCCCAGGTCCGCAATTTTCTGAACGTCTTGCGCAGTGATCTGCGGACAGACAGAAAGTGATGAGCTGATACTTTTGATATCCATGATGTTTCCCCTCCTCACATCATCAGATCAAAGTGCGTTGACTGGCACTTTAAGCATTGGAACACCGTCCTCATCGGTCGGCACTTCGCCTGCACGCATGTTCACCTGCAAGGAAGGAATGATCAGTTTTGGCACATCCAGCTGCGCATCACGTTCTGTACGGAACTTGATGAAGTCCTCGCGCGAATGGCCTTTGCCAACATGGATGTTGTGCTCTTTCTCATCACCGACGCTGGTTTCCCATGCGATGTCGCGGCCATTGGGGCCGTAGTCGTGGCACATGAACAGACGCATTTCGTCTGGCAGTGTCAGCACTTTCTGAATGCTGTCGTAGAGCGTTGCAGCATCACCGCCAGGGAAGTCCGCACGGGCAGAACCGCCATCCGGCATAAACAAGGTGTCACCTGCAAAAGCAGCGTTACCGATCACGTGCACCATACAGGCAGGTGTGTGGCCTGGCGTATGAATGGCAAACGCAGTCATGGTGCCGATCTGATAGCTGTCACCGTCCTTGAACAGCTTGTCAAACTGGCTTCCATCGCGCTGGAATTCAGTTCCTTCATTGAACACCTTGCCAAAGGTGTCCTGTACCACAGTGATGTGCTCACCAATGCCGATCTTACCGCCCAGCTTTTGCTGAATGTAAGGCGCAGCAGAAAGGTGATCTGCATGAACGTGGGTTTCAATCAACCACTCAACAGTGAGGTTGTTGTCCTGCACGTATTTGATGATTTCATCTGCATTATCATAGGTGATACGGCCCGCTGCATAGTTGATATCCATGACGGAATCCACGATGGCAACGGACGACGAGGCAGGGTCTTTCACAACATAGCTGATCGTGTGTGTGGCCGGGTCAAAAAAGGCCTTCACTTCAGGCTCGACAGCCATGTTTACGGGGTAGTTAGTCATAACTTCCTCAATAAGTTAACATGTGCGCAGTGGCGGTCGATGGTACGTGCACCAAAGTTGTTTTCGTGTTCGACCGCCTGCACAGCCGCCTAAGCTTTTCTTATTATAATTTTTTGTCGGAAATCAGTTTGCGATCTCCGCGGGCAAGCTTAAACGCGGCAGGTTTTAATTCCGAAAATGGAGTAGAGCGGGCAAATCCGCACAACGGAAACCAGCAGCATTACGATGCCGACAATGATTGCGCCATAGAAGAAAAGTGGCTGCGCAAACAAAGAAATTGTGGTTGACAGCGGCAGTGCAATCAGCACGACACCGATGATAAAACGAAGAATGCGATCAATAGTTCCAACGTTAGCCGTCATAGTCTCGTCCTCCAGGTACGTGGCTCAACGGATAACGAGTCTTTTCTATCGCTTCAGTGACGAAGTCACCAAACTCCGCCCCAATCGCTGCCTTTTTTGTAGAAGCACCTTAAAAATCAACGCGAAATGCCTGCAGCTCATAATGCCAGCTGCCCATCCCAGAACAATCCGTAGGTTTCAGAGACCCGTTTTCTGGCTAGCATGGCGGCAAAGTAGATGCGCGGCACGTGCTGTGACCCGGAATGTGGGCCAGAAAGCAGTTGGGGTTCCAGTTGACCGAAGTTTCCGTCACGAACAAAGACTTTTACACGCAGCTTCATAAATCCAACCCCGGCTATGGTACATCCTCGTCCTACCTGATGGACGTGATCCTGCCACTGGCCGCTGATCTCAAGCCAGCAAGAATTCTCGACTACGGCTGCGGAAAAAGCTCGTTGGTGGAAGAGCTAGCTGCTCAGCTTGGCTGTGCCTCCCACCGTTATGATCCCTGCATTCCCGAATACAGTACGCCTCCTGAAGGGGCGTTTGATCTTGTGCTGAACACCGATGTGCTGGAGCATGTGCCGGAGGCGGAACTGGATGCCGTACTGGCCGACATTCGCACTAAATCAGAGAATGTGATCTTCCATATCCCAACACTCTACGCCACAGCCTTGCTGGCAGATGGCTCCAACGCTCATTGCACCGTGCACTCGTCCGTATGGTGGCAGGAGAAGCTTGCCCAGCACTTCCCTTATGTTGAGGTCTTGCGCAGCATCAACAACGACCAGCAATTCTATGTCACCTGGGATGTTTCAGCTGAAGCACGCCAGAACCTGAAGATGGTGTACCGCCAACGCAGACGGGCGCACTCCGTTGCCAAACGCAAACACATCCTGCGTATGCTGCGCATGCGGCTGCTGAGAGGCCATGTTCCAAAACACGAACTGCAGAATGACATTGCCGGAAAGCGTATAGCTGTGGTTGGCAACGCGCAGTCATTGTGCGCGAAGGATTACGGGCCGGAGATTGATCAGCATGACATCGTTATCCGGATCAATCGCGGTGCAATCCCGCACATCAAAAGCCACGGACAAAAGTTGTCATGGGTGGCAACCAGCCTCGATATTCCCAAAAGCTTTGTCTATAACCAGCAGGCGCAGCGGGTCATTTGGACACCGGCAGAACGCAGCTTTTCTCTGCCTCATTGGCTCGCCAAACACAGCGACATTGTCTACCTGCTGAAGACAGCGGAACTGAAGCGCTATCACGCCCGAACCGAGAAAAAACCCAGCACAGGCTTCCGGCTGCTGTGTTTGCTGGAGGAACTGGGTGGTTACAAGCAGATAGATATCTACGGCTTTGACTTCTTCGCCTCGCCCACAAACACCAATCACATCGAGCCTGAAAAAGCACGATCAGATCATGATTACGATCGCGAGAGCCATGAAATCCAAAAGTGGATGGCGCGCGATCCGAGGGTTACTCTCAAGAGCTAAGCGTCAAGTCACGCCTTTGCCAGAACTTCCAGTCCGGAGCGATCGGTGATTTCGATGGTGCCGCGGGATTGGGTGATCCAGTCGCGGCGTTGGAATTCTCGCAGTTGGCGGGAGACGACTTCGCGGGCGGTGCCCAGTTCGGCGGCCATTTGCTGATGGGTGGTGGCGATCTGAGTGCCGCTGCCTGCAAGCTCCAGCAGTTTCTGGGCAAGCCGGATGTCCATGCGCTGGAAGGCGATTTCCTCAATCACCAGAAACAGGTCCGTGATGCGCTTGGAGTACGCGGAGAACACGAAGCGGCGGAAGGTTTCGGATTGGGCGATGAGATCATCAAACACCATGCGCGGAATGGCGACGGCCTGCGTGTCCGTTTCCGCGATGCCTTCTGCGGAGTAATCCTCGTAGGCCAGCAGACATGCCGTGGTCAGAACGCAACTTTCGCCCGCATGCACACGGTAGAGAATGATCTCACGTCCGCCTTCAGAGAGTTGCTGCACGCGCACAGAACCTGACAGCAAAAGCAGCAGGTTTTCCGGGGCCTTACCGGGGCCAAAGATGACGGTGCCAGCAGGAACGGAAACGATGGTGCTGCGGTTGACCAGAATTTCTCTGATGTGATTTTCCAGTTTGGAAAGGCCTTGGAACCGATCGATCCAGTTGGCTGCAGCAGTTGTCATGATCCCCTCCCGAGACGCCCTCAAAAATGCGTGCTTCTTTGGCATAGTGCATAAAAGCGTTTAGCGCAATCAGGGCCTTTGGCAGAAGAATAATCTAACGACCAACCTCAGGTAACTACTTTCAGGAATAAATTTTCAAACCGCCTATTCGGGACGCTCGCCAACAACTCCAAGCGCTTCTTCTGCAGAAAGGCGCTCCTCTGGTGAGAGCTTCAGCAGGCCTTTGATCGCACCCTTGATGTTTTCCGGCGTGCCATTCAGCCGTGCCTCCAGCTTTTCATCCAGTTCGGACTGGTCTGTGCTGCTGCCACTGCGGAACTCCTGCAGCTCTGCAATCAGCTCTTGCTGTGCGTTCTTACCTGCTGCTGCAGCCACCAACACAAGGCCACCGGCCCAGGAATCTACTTTGGAGGAGAGTTCCGCGCCATCAACAAAACGCTCAGGGGGTTGGTTGTTGGGCGTGCCACCAATCTCAAGCTCAAAATGCTGGCCGTCCTCACAATCAGCCGCAACGCCTTCATGCGCCGTTGCACAGTCAAAGCTGGTGATCACCGGCGAGGTGTCTTCATCTTCACGGAACTGGATGGTGTCAGTGCTTAAATCCTGATGGAAGATGTTGCGCTTTTGAAGAAACGCGACGCCAGCAAGCAAGCCACCAGCAAAATCATTCAGCGGCTCTTCATCCATGCCTTTGTCTTCTGGCAGGCGATCATCCAGCGAGCCACCATTCAGCTTCTCGCGAATGACAAAAGGCTCGCCAAACTCGGTGAGGCCAGCGCCTTTCAGCTTCAGGATGTTTTCGCTGCCCGGCGCCTCATCAAACTCACCAAGCGCAGTGAGAATTTTGGCCTCATGCACCAGCAGTTCAGCACCCACAAAGGTTGGCGGAGAATCCGGTCCGGCAGCGTAAGCATTGGGGCGTTTGATCACCGCATTTTCCATATGCGGATAGTCCTGCACCACGCCGGAGGCATCATAGGACAGCACGTTTTCGGCATTGGCCGCACCGCCTGTAATAGGGGGGCTCACCTTACCGGTAACATCCACGGCATGCTCTTCAGAGATGCTGAACATGTTGCCGTAAGGCTGCTTGCCACCGTTGGTGTTGCCGGGCTGGAAAGCGGTGGGCACAGAGCTTGGCTCAATCACCATGCTGCCATCTGGCTTGCTCTGCACTCGGATTGGGCTGTCATCAGGAGGGGTTTCGCGAGGTTCACCGCGCACGCTGCCGCCCGCTCCGGAAGGATCCGGCGGAAGGTCGATACTAAGCACTTTGGCGACGGCGTTGAGCCACTGGTCATATTCAGCCATTGTCACCTCCGGGAACTTCACCGGCCTTGCGAACCACTCGAGATCTCCTCTTCTCAGCCTGCCGTGAAGGGAAGTATCGTTGTTCGCCTATGCGCTGAAAAGCAAACAGCCAAAACAGCGTGTAAGCTGACCTACCAAAATCATGAGAATTGCAGCTACTGCTGCTCCTCTTCCGGCTCGTCCTCAATCAACGCCAGTGCCTGCTCCGCAGTCATGCGCTCGTTCAGGTCTACCTTCAGCAAACCCTTGATCACCGCCTGAATGTTTGGCGGCACATTGGCGATGCGGGGTTCCAGAAAGGCATCATAGACACCCTGATCCCTTTGCCCGTCTTGCGCGCGAAACGCTGCCGTTTCATTGAGAAAGGCTTGCCGTCCATCGTTACCGATTGCGGCCTGCAACAGCAGAATGCCGCCATTCCAGGAGTCGATTTTGCCAGTTGCCTGCCCGTTGGCATCATAAACTTCCGGCGGCTGAATGTCTGGAGAACCACCTCTTTTATAGCGATAGTCCCGGCCATTCTCGTTGTCAGATGCAATGCCTTCATGTGCTGAGGCTGTGTCAAAATCACTGATCACCGGCACAGTGCTCTCATTGTCACGGAACAGAATGTTATCCGCCTTCAGGTCCTGATGGATGATGTTCCGGTTTTGCAAAAACGCCATGCCGGAGAGCACTCCTTTTGCGAAATCATTCAGTTGAGGCTCTTCCAGACCGCGATCATCAGGAATGCGATTTGCCAGGGTGCCACCGTTCATCTCTTCCATAATCAGGAACGGTTCCCCAAACTGGGAAATACCTGAGCCGCGATATTCAATGATGTTTTCAGCTCCCTTGGCATCCTTGAAGTGCGAGAGGGCCGTGAGGATCTTGGTCTCATGGACCACCTGATCCGCACCGATAAACTGTAAGGAGCCATCTCCGTTTTTCATCGCATGGCACCGCTTGATCACGGAGTCTTCGATATCCGGAAACTTCTGCAGGTAACCTGTCGCCCCCGTGGCAAACACACTTTGCAGGCGATCGTTCTCTATCTGATTGGGCGGCGTAATCAGCCCTTCGATGTTCATCGAATGCTGTGTGGGCTCATAAGTCACCTTATCAGGCTGCCCACGCCGGCGTTGACGCCTTGCTTTGATGGTTGCGGGCACGGACCTGCGGTCAATCACCATGGTACCATCATTGCGACGGTTGACGCGGATTGGGCTGCCGGCCCGCGGCATCTCGTTGTAAACACGAGGTTGATGCTCCCCATCCTCCGGCTGCGGATCACGCTGATGCAGCTCACGATGCTCGGGCAGCTCCAGTTCCTCAAACTCTTCGTCCTCCATATCCTCCTGTTCACCTGCTTCATAAGGTGGCGGAGGATCATATGGAGGCGGGGCCTCAAACGGGATTTCAGGTTGCCGCAGATCCATACCACGTTGCTCAACACCCCGCTCTATGTCGCGCTCGTCCTCATCATCTCCAAGCGCCAGAAACTCACCCCGCTCTTCGATGACACGACCCTGCTGATCATGCGTTGCCCGCTGCTCGATCCCTTCCTCGATGTTTTCCTGCTCATCATCCTCAACGATGGCCATGAACTCGCCGCGCTCTTCCTCAGGCCCATCAACAATCATAGGCTCGACGTCATTGTCACCCTGAGGCGGAATTTCACCCAGCCGGACGTTGAGCGCCCGCTCCACAGCATCCAGCCATTGCTCTTGCTCTGGCGGCAGGTTTTCCTGATTTCCAGCGGGGTTTTGAGGTTGAGCAGGCACGGCGTTCCTCCCACAATCGGTCCTGAGAGACATATTGTGTCATGCTAAGAGAAACGCTTTCCGTTAAGTAATGCTTGTTGGAGTTTAGGTGTAAGCAGGCTTAGCTCATCTCGCAAAATTGCATCGTACTTATTTACTTTTGCTCAAGACCCATCAGCTTTCCACGCCAGCCCCATGGCGCCCTTTGCCGTGGCTGAAAGCTGTTGCGCCGGAAACGGTCTCTCCGCTGGAGATCACCGAAAGGCCGCGTCGCATTTCGTTTTTGATGGCTTCAGTCTCTGTCATGTCCCATTGCTCAAACATGGAAAGCCGGTCGCTGCGCATGCACATTTGCGGAAACTGCGCGATGTGCGCGGCAAGCTCCTTTGCTTTAGCGAGTGCCTCACCATCTCCCACGAGCCGGTTGACGAGGCCAAAGGCAACCGCTTCCTCTCCACTCACACTGCGCCCTGTCAGGATCATATCTGCAGCACGGGACTGGCCGATTAGGCGAGGAAGACGAATGGTGCCCATATCAATCAGTGGCACACCAAACCGGCGACAATAGACGCCAAACACTGCTGATCTTCCCGCAACACGCATATCCGCCCAGAGCGCCAGTTCCAGCCCGCCAGCCACCGCATGGCCTTCAATGGCCGCAATCACCGGCTTGGAAAGCCGCATGCGGGAGGGACCCATCGGGGCAAAATCGCCCTCTTCTTTCAATATGTTGAGGTTGCCTTCGGAAATGGCTTTCAGGTCAGCGCCTGCACAGAATGTGCCTTCAGATCCAGTGAACACGGCAACGGAAAGGCTGTCATCCTGATCAAAACGGGTGAAGGCATCCACCAGCAGCTGCGCCGTCTCCCCATCCACCGCATTGCGCCGCTCGGGCCGGTCCAGCGTAATGATCGCCATCGTCCCCTCAACCTCAAAATGAACCGCCATAATCCCCTCCCCTAAAATGCACGGGGAAGCCTAGCAGAACTTCACAAGCCCCGTCAGCCATTCAAAGGTGGAGTTCTAATCCTTCGGGCGATTGTGAGGGATTTGCTCTTTGGGCTTTCTTCGGAAAATGCGCCCGAGCACGACATCCAGTGTCTTCTCAAGAGTAAAGAAACCAGCACCTGCTGCCAGTATTATTAGGACAGGAAGACGCGTGAGGGCGTAGATGCATTCCCCAATAAAGAGGAGCCAACCAAGCACACCTGTAACAATAAGCGTTTTACTCGGTCTCTTCTTTCCACCTTCATTTTCCAAAAGCTCTCCCCCTCTTCACCGCATAAGTAATATTTGGCGAGGAAAGAGGAAATTACAATCATAGGTAGATATGACATGCGATGCAGTGGGTAGTGCTGGGAGAAGCAGCCATCCAGATGGTATAGACACTTTCAAATAAATCTGTCTATACCAACTTTTTACAGGATCTTCTGCGGTTTCAGAACTGCGCTCACCTGAGGCAAGCGCAGTCCAACGCATCTTACAAGCTGAAGGACGCCAAAGCGCTTGGGGAGGTCGCATTGACCAGAGAGAAGACCTGCTTAGCGAGCTCAGACTGCGTCAGTTGCGCTTTCTCCCGCGCCTGATCCACGTTCATGTCTTTTTCAACGTTAGCGGCAGCCTCAGAAACGACAGATTCTGTTGGCTGAGACAACCCAGCAATCTTCTCGTCACGGATCGCACCAATCTTGTTGTAAGCCTGATCAAGTGCACCTTGCCAGTTAGCAAAGGCTTCTCCCAGAACACTTACAACGCTCTCAGCATCATCACCCTCAAGCACCTCGGAGAAATCAAAGGTAAGGAGATTTACCCCGGCCAAACCTGCGTTTTCAGCAGCTTCCCCTTGAAGAACCCAAGTCTGCAAGCCAGTTAAGTCGTTTGGCTCACCATCCGTGCTACCTGGCAGAATATCTACCAGCGCGTTGAGAAGTTCTTGATCCTTGAGAAAGGGATTGGCTGGATTAAACTCGATACCATTCGCAAGCAGGCTGTTGACGCCTTCCTGAAAATTCTCGAGGTGATCAGCAAGCTCTGAATAGTTTCCATTATTTTCCGCAATTGATGCATTCATCGCGGTAAATGCAGCGCGAACTGGAGCAAGCTCAAACTGAAGTTCCGCAGCATGATACTTGAGCGTCATCTCTGCCAGCACATTTCTGGTTTCTTCAGAAATCAGGCTGTCCGAAGTTCCTTCACCCATTGCAACAGGCTTAAAGTCAATCCCTGTTGCGTTCTCTCGAAGAATCTTGAGGCCCTCCTCCGCATCTTGCTGAACCGCAGGGGAGTTGGGGTTTTGAATCTCAAAAAGCTGGACACTACTATTATTTAAACCAACAGAATTCATGTTTCTGCCCCTTTCTGGAAACAACGGGACATCTCGGTTAATCCGAGTCTGCAGAATAGCCTCATGCTCTTTCATCGAAAGTCTGCAGCAAACCTGACAACGGAATCTATTTCCAAGAAAACGACGCAATCAAAGGTGCAGCTATTCTATCACAATACATGCATTAATCACATGAATTCTCATAAGCCATGCAATACGTTACTTGATAAAATCGATTCCATACATACTGTGCTGAGCATCCAGTCTCGGTATAGACATTTTCAAATTAAACTGTCTATACTACTCCCATGACAGATCTTCCTCTCGCTTATCAAAACCTCGCTGCGGATTACATTCAGAAAACGCATGATGATAGCAGGGCTCTTCGGGGCTCAGTTTATCAGCAAGCGAAGGGGAATGTTGAGAACGTCTTCGTCAAAATGCCCGTGGGTGCCGGACGCAAGAGCCTTTATGTGGGGCCTGCTTTGCAGCCGGAAACGCAGGCCAAAGTGGAGCGGATCAAACAGGCCAGTGAGCGCGCCCGAGCACGCCGTAAAGACCTGAGCGTACTCAACAAAGTTGGTGTGCTTTCCACCCATAGTTATGCCGGTCGTGTGCTGGATGCCATGGCCTATCATGGCCTGTTCCGCAATGGTGCTATTCTAGTGGGCACTCTGGCCTATCAATGCTACCCGCTGCTGTTGGGCTGCACGCTGCCCTCCACCCAGCTGGCAACAGACGACGCGGATCTCGTGGCCGCCTCACTGGCGATCAAAGCAGATGAAGGCATTGATATGCTCTCTATCCTGAAGGATGCCGACCCCACATTTGAGCCTATTCCGGAACTGGATGGCCGTGCCAAGTCCTCGCGTTTTCGCTCTGGCATCGGCTTTGTTGTGGATCTGCTCACGCCAACACGCAAACGCGGCGAAAAGCAGCCGCTGGAGCTGCAAGGGTTAGATGCGGGCGCTATGAGCCTGCAGTATCTGGCATGGCTGATCGACGATGCCTCCCCCGCTGCTCTGCCTTACGGCGCAGGCATTCCCGTGTTCGTGCCGCGTCCAGCCCGCTACGCCGTGCACAAGCTCATCCTCTCACAAAAGCGAACGCATACGGCCACCAAGGTCACCAAAGATCTGGCTCAGGCCAAGGCACTGATTGAGGTGCTGGAACAAGCCTGCCCCGGCTTGATCGGCGACGAACTGCTGGACGCACAATCCCAAGGCAAACAGGCTGGAGCGATCCCATCGCCAAAGCCCTCAAAGCCCTCTGGCCCGACGGCTCCTGGCGGGACCGCCCTGAATTCGAAGAGTTTGCCGAGGGTGTTTAGCTTGTCTCAGCAACATTCAGGGGGCTGGAAGACCGGCAGGTTTCTTGAAGGACTAGAGAAGACAGGGTATATTAGAGAGACTAGGAGCGGGAAGCCTCAACTCCCCGCCCCAGTTGTTAGGTTACTTTAATGATGGCCCGGAACCAGAGTACCAGTCTGTTTCGGGCCTTCCTTATTTTGAGTTTCAATTCAAACCTCACCTAACCACCACCTCCTTTGACCAGGCTTTGCTACTGTCGGAGTGCCTAACCTCTCCGATTGCACGGACTGGCGCGTGCTGCTGCTTTGCAAAGGGGTGGTATTGGTGAGCGTATGCTGACCGGAACAGACCAGCAACATCATGATTTATCTAGACTATTCTCAATGGCGAGATTTCAACTCTGAAACCCAATAGTATTGCAGAATTCCACCTCACCCCGCCTCAGCCACGCTTGCGTGTTTTTGGAGGAAGGCGTGGAAGAGTTGGTCGAACTCTTTGGGCTTTTCGATGTAGGCGGTGTGGCTGCAGTTGGGGATGGTGTGGCGCTCGGTGGTGCCGCCGGTTTGCTCGTAGTGGTCGAGCGCGTTGGAGGTTTGGGTGACCATGGGCTGCGGCGGGAAGATGGCTTCTCCCGGCCAGCTGGGCAGGAAGCCCAGTTTGCCCAATGAGCCGAGGTCGAACATGGAGGCATCGGAGACCACCAGATCATCTGCACCATGCACCCACAACACGGGCGGTTTCACTGGAACCTTGCAGAAACCCAGTGGGTTTGCCTGTCGGTTGGGGGCGAGTGCATTGATGCTGCCGAAGTTGCCCGGTGCAACGCCCGGCCAGTTGGCGGAGGGGATCACATCTCCCGGATAGGATTTGTCGCCGGTATGCTGGGCGAAAACGGTGGCCATATAGTCGGTGAGTCGCTTGGGTTGAAAAGGTGGCTTCCAGACAAACGTGTTCAGGATGTTGCGCGGAGAAAAGTCGCTGTCTGTGCTGGTATCCCGCGACATCAACAGCTTAACGAACTCCGGGTTAACCGCTGCCGCGCCACTGCCTGCGCCATCTTCAAAGCACGGCGTTCCATCAGCGCGAGAGCAGCCGAAACCGTAGGGAGAGGACGGGCTCACCTGTGTGAGGGAGAGCACACGCTGCGGGTAATCGGCAAGGAACTGCCACAGCACACCGCCGCCAAGGGAATGTCCAACCATATGCGCGGCTTTCACGCCCAGCTCATCCATCAGCGCGGCCAGATCATCCGAGAAATCCTTGGTACCACGGGTGGCGTCCACCGACGCAGCAGGGTCAGCGCCACCATACCCGCGCAGGTCTGGCGCGATGGCGCGGAAGATGTTCGGCAGGCGCAGCATGGTTTCCTCAAACCATGTAGCCGCAGAAAGGTTGCCATGAACAAAGATGATCGGCACGCCGTCCTCAGGGCCGGAAAACAGAACCCGTGTTTTCAAACGAGCCGATTGAACCGTCCGCGCGTCCAGAAGTGTTGGAATCTCAATCATCTTCACCCCAATTTTTTGCGCGCGTCTCGCTCAAAACTCAAATACTGACTGGGTTAAACACGCAGGTATCGCTTAAAGCAGTTTGGTTGCGGCCTCATAAAAGCAAACCGCCTCAAATATTTAAAATTTTAGGAATGATGGAGGGGTGGATGCGCTGCTGTCAAGCTTATGAGGCGCGCAGACAAAGGGAGGGCTTTGCCTGCATGCCCCGCAGAGCCTAGTAGGCGTCGTGGTGGCGGACCCATGCCATGGGGTTGCCGGAGGTCGGCTCGTTGCGCCCCATCGGTGTCAGGTCCATGAAGGTGTAGGCAGCATTGGTGCTGTCGAGACCGCGGCTATAGGCGGAGTAGGTGTGATAGATCGTGCCATCCTCGCCTTTCACAAACACGCTGACGCCCGGCATTTCATCATGAGGTGCTTTCTCCAACTGGCGGAAGTTGTAGATGATGGGCTCGTCTGCTGGCATATCCTCAGGAAAGCCCACGTTAAAGTCTTGGTTGAACGAGGTGCCGTTCGACGAGACCCAGGTGAAGTCCCAGTCCATCCGCTCTTTGAATGGCGTGATCATGGACATGGGCGCACTGGAGACCACGGCAAAGGCGATATCCCGAGCAGCCAGATGCGGATCGAGGCCGTTGAAGCCATCGGCCCAGAACGAGCAACTGACGCAACCCGCCTTCCATTTGGGGCCGAACATGAAGTGATAGATGATGAGTTGCTCGCGCCCCTCAAACAGATCTTCAAGGGACACTTCACCCTTATCGCTCTGGAACACATAGGACTTTTCCAGCGACACCCAAGGCAGGGCTTGGCGGAGGCGGGTGATCTCATCTTTTTTGCGGGTCAGTTCTTTTTCCTGCTCCAGCAAGGCTTTGCGGGCAGAAAGCCAGTCTTCTCGTGATGCAATCTGTGTCGGTTTCATCGCAGTCATCTCCTATTGGTGCACTGGTTGCGGAGCTTGCCAATGGGTTGGCATGGTCGCCTCCACACGCGGATCCTCGTTCAGCCGTGCTTTCCACGCCGCCACAAAGGGGTAGAGATCCGGCGGGTGGCCGAACCCGAGTGAGGCCATCAAGTTGGATTTAGTCTCCACCGCCCGCTGGATGAGCCTGACTTCAGGAAACGCGATGGCATCTGCTGCGCTTGGCTCATCACCGCACAGATACGCCCTGCCGTCGGAGAGGATGCCTTCCAGATAGCGACACTCTGCGTGGGCGAGCTCAGTGGCGGCGGTCAGCTGCCTCGCCGCGTCACTGCCTGCCTCTGGTGGACTCCCGTCTCCGGCAAACACGGGCACAAGCAGCTGCCGGTTGGCTTCACGCAGATAGTCGCAGCATTCCATGGTCAGCTGCCAAATCTCTGCAGCCGCCTCTGGCGAGTGGCCAAACAGCGGCTTTTCAGGATAAGCGTGATCGAGCCAGGCAAGGATCGCGATGGAATCCCGCAGCACCCCATGGTCGCTGGTCAGCACGGGCACGGTTGCGCGTGGGTTGAGCGCCGTGAACTTCGGCTGCTTATGTTCTTTTTCAGAGGCTTTTAAGTAAATGACGTCAGCAGAAAGCCCTTTAAAGGCGAGAGCCAATAAAACCCGCCAGCCACGAGGAGCTCCACTGATCGTGTACAATGATAAAACCATCTTATTTCTCCCGTTTGCTATGGGGAGAAAGATAGACCTGTGGTATTATAGAGCAAGAAGGCAGTTTTTTCGTAGATACTACGGAAAACAATACTATTGAGGACTTGTCCCCAATGACAATCGCAGAGAAAACAACTGAACCAGAATGCCAACCTACTGAAACTGAAGAGCTTTGCCCGATGCCGGATATCGCTCAACTCATCGGCGGCAAGTGGAAACTGATTGTCCTGCAAATTTTGATTTTCAAGGGCACCAAGCGCTTCAACGAGCTGCGGCGGATGATTGATGGCGTCACTCAGACCATGCTGACCAGCCAGCTTCGTGCCTTGGAGCGGGATGGATTGGTGTCACGGAAGATCTACGCAGAGGTGCCACCGCGCGTGGAGTACTCCGCAACCGAGCGCGCCATTGCTCTGACGGACATGTTCCACGCCATGCACAAGTGGTGGATGGAAACGGAAGGGCAGAAGTAAGCGGCACGGATCACCCGGCGCCGCTCTTCGCCTTGGTGAGCTCCTGAATTTCCAACAGCACCTTCACCGCCAGCTTGCGGCTGGTGACGCTCAGCTGCCGCTGCCATGCATCCTCATGGCGAGACCAGCGGAAGGCGTGGTTCTTCAGAATGCGGCAGATATCCTCGCCTGGCTGCTCATCAAAAATAAACTGAATGCGGTTGATGCGCGGTTGCTCTCTCACCACCAGCCCGGGCACACGAATGCTGCTTGGTTCAATCTGTTGCTGTTGTTGCCGAGGGTTGTTCTGGGTCATTGCCTCGATCCTTTTTCAAATGCTTTGCCTCATCTCGCAAAAGCGGGTGTCAGCGGGCAGGCAGGATGGGATGCCCATATGCCCGCTGACGGCCTCTCCGCACCACCCGGCACAGGGGTGTGCTGCTGCGATCAGATCAATCGGCGTGGGGATGCTGGAGAAGCTCAAGAACCCGGTTGGACCGGAGCTGCAGCTCATCATTGTGACCAAGAATGGCCTGATTGATGGTCAGCAGCATGTCGTATTCCCGCGTGTGCTCCAGCCTGTTGGTCAGCACGATGTTGAGTGCCTCAACAAGGTTGTTCAGGTGACAGGAGGCAAGCTGCAGGCTTTCCAACTCCTGACAAAATGAGGAGCCTTCCTCTTTCAAAAAGTCCAATTCCGCCATGTACCTACCCCCTATACTTGTCGTTGAGCGGCTACTCCATTTTCTGGTTATGCCGCGAGTGCCTTCGGTATTTTGCAGGAGACACGCCAAACTGACGCGTGAATGCGCTGATGAAATTGTTGTAGTGGCGGTAGCCGATGTGTTGCGCAATTTTGGAGAGCGAGGCATCACTCTGCTCAATGGTTTTGCGCGCAATCTCCAGCCGCTCATTGCGGTAGACCTCAAACACGGTGCCACCAAAAATTCGCTTAAATCCGCTGTTCAGGCGCTTTTCGCCAAGGTTCACCTTGTACGCCAACTCACTCAAAGACAGCGGCGTGCTGAGGCTGCCCATCAGCAGTTTGTAGGCCCGCTGCACACTGGCGACCTCATACTCATTCAGGTTGCCGCTGCTGGACACCTGATTGCTGAGAAAGCTGGCCTTCAAGGCAATCAGTTGCAGCACCGCGCCTTCAATAAAAAGGCTGCGCATGGACCCAACCAGCGGACTGCTAATGACGGAGCGTACCAACCGGCGCATCTCGGGTGTAGGGCGAAACTCCAGCAGGCTGAACTCCTCGTCCCCCTCTTTCACAAAGGGCAAAAAAGTCGCCGGAAGATCCTTTTCCAGCGCCCGCATCAGATACTCCTCCGAAATGGAGTAGGAGAGCATCTGAAGGTCCGTTCCACGGGCAATCTGAAACTTAGTTGTAGACGGTCCGTATTTGACTAGATTCGCTCTGTCGGCACTAAGTGAGAACTGCTCTACACCCGCTACAGTTGCAACCAGTGAACCTTGCAGGAGAAAGTTTCCTGATATTGTACATGCCTTGTTTCTGAAGGAAGTATAGCAAGCGCTAAAATCTCGCTTTGGAAGTATTTTGGCAATTCTGACCTGAAGCTCTTGGCTATACTCTATATTACTTATTATCGCGGAAACATTTTCATTATTTACGTATATTGGGGCAGATGCATCAAAATACTTGCGAAAATGTCCGTCATTCAAATAGGACCCTTCTGATTGCATCTAAAATTCCAGTCATAACTATTCCAAAATTAAATTCATTATGCATTTATACCTAGCGCATATTTTTAGTATCAACTAAACAACCTGACTTAACCCCAATATTACCTTTGGGAATATTTTCAGCCTTTACGCATAGAAAAGTGGGGTCAAACGGCAAAAATGGGCAGCCGAACAGGTTCGCAGAAGCCTTAAAGCCCCTTGCGCCCGGCAGATGCCCATTCTCATTATCCTACTTAAAGCTCTGGCGGCTTTGATGTTTTGCGATTACCATAACCATTTGCAAAGGCGCGCAATTACCAGAAATCAGGCGAGCTGAACCAGCTGGATCAGGTTTCCGCAGGTATCATCAAATACTGCAAGTTTTACTTCACCAAATGAAGTTGGGGCCTGAACAAAGGTAACGCCAAGATCTTGCAGGCGCTGGTGCTCTTTCTCCAGATCTTCCACGCTGAAAGAAGCCGCCGGAATGCCATCCGCCGCGAGCGCTTTCTTGAAGGGAGGAACCGCCGGATGGCTGCTTGGTTCCAGCAGCAGCTCAATGCTGTTTTCATCCTCTTTGCTGACCACCGTCAGCCAGCGGCTTTCGCCCAGAGGGATGTCGTGTTTTGTCTCAAAGCCGAGCTTCTCGGTGTAGAACTCCAGCGCTTTTTGCTGATCATCGACAAAGACGCTTGTGACATAGATCTTCATTCATTCTCTCCAAACTTAGAGAGCCATCCGGAACGCAACTCTGCCAGCGGCTTGGTGTTCAACGAATGCAACTTCGTTGTTCCCTGCCACTCGATGGTGAGTACGCCCGCTGCCTCTAATGCTGAAAGGTGCCGCGAGAAAGCTTGCCTCGTTAAGTCGACACCGTATTCCTGTAAAACCCGAGTATGGATTTCGAAGAGCGATTGCCTGTCGCGCCGGGATAATTCGTCAATTATGCGCCGCCGTGTGGGATCGCCAAGTGCTTTGAACAGTGCGTTAAGATGATCATCTGATGCAGTCATACGCCCTTATGCAACAATTTCATTGCATAGTCAAATGCACCTTTTTTGTTGCATAAGGCAGATGCCTTCAGTTTCTGCTTAAACACTCAGGAAACCGCAGTGTAATTTTCTGGCAAAACCGTCATATTTTGCAGCATTTTAGGCTTTCAAAGCCTGTTGCATAGCGCGGTAGGATTGGGTTTGCAGGGCTTCGGGTGACAGGGAGAAGGTATCCGCCAGATCAGCAATCTCGCGCTCATACTCAGCAAGCTTGTCAGCATCATCCGTCATGATCGCCAGCTCAATAAAGCGGCCAAGGCCGGGCACGTCATCAAGGGTCACGTGGAACTTGCCAAGGAAGTAGATGTCACGGTTCTTCTCAAACCGTTCAACTTCCTCAAAGCCCAGAGACACGATCATCTTGTGAGCCTGATCCGCCTCCGGCAGATCCATGGAAACGCATTTGTCCGGTCCCGGCCCTTTGCTGATCCAGAGCGCACGGCCTGACGGACGCATAATGCGCAGCACGTGTTGCTGATCGTTGTGAGCAAGGCGTCTGTCGGCAAGGTCGTAGAAAATATCCTGCTCGGTGTTGCCAAGGGTGAAGGGCACCGCCCCGCGCGCTTCCAGCTGGCTGCGGATCACCTCAAGGTCGGCAACAGCATATTTGCGTTCCACCTCATAGGCTCCAACGAAGTGATCACCCGGATCACACAGCATGCCTTTGGTTTGCAGATCTGTTCCAGTCATCCCACACTCCCTCTGCTCAGGGGAGTATCCTTAAAAAGCAACAGGGGGAGACGCAAGACAGATAAAACACGAGAGCCACTGACATGTGGCTCCCGATGCAGATTTACAGCACAGACGTATACTGCGTGCCAACTCTGTAGCGCTTCATTTCAGCTTCCGTCATCCAATGCACGTCTTCTGGCGGGGCCGCTTCCAGCGTGTACCAATAGAACTGCGGATCAATGCCGATGCTCTTGTAGTAGTTGAGGTATTTGTTGTGCTCTTCATGTGACTTGGGCAGATCCAGCGCACTGTACTCGTCAGAGGACCACGAATGCACACCAATGCGCGCGCCCTTCACAACAACGCGTGTCTTGCCCGCCAGGAAGAAGTCCGTTCCACCAGAGGCGATGATGCCGTTGGAAGGAATGACCGTCGTCAGACCGCGCTCATGCACGATGCGGGCTGCTTCCAGATTGGCATAGTCATCATCCGACCCCGGCACATCCAGCATCACGATACGCTTGGTCTTCGGGTACTTTTGCAGCGCCACCAGCAGGTCATCCGGTGTGGAGGTGCTGATCACCCCATTCATCACCAGCTCATCCCCCAGCCGATCAAACCGCGCGATCTCATAGTCATCTTCCACGGACCCACACGCCGCAACCACCAGCACAAGCAGCGCCGCAGCAGGCCAACCAACGATCTTCTTCAAGAGCAGCATTCTATTCCTCTTCCTTATCGCCCTTCGTTTCTCACCCCCTGCTTCTCATAGGAGCGATGAAGGCCGAGTGATCGGGCAGAGTTGGCTAAAGGCACCAGCATCAATGCGGCTCATTTGAATCAGAATGATCGTTCTGATATAAACTGATTCATGCCAAGAAAAGCCAATATCAGCACACAAGATTTGACCGACCGCGCACTGGAGCATTTTTGGAAGAACGGCTTCCACGCCTCCTCCATGGATGATCTGGTGAAATCAACCGGTGCCACCCGTCACGCCATTTACGGCGCATTTGGCGGAAAAAAGCAGATGTTTCTAGCCTGCTTTCAGCGCTATCAGGATCTGGTCGTCTCTCCCGCATTCACTCAAGTGGAAGAGGACGACGCGACACTGGAGCAAGTTGCCAGTTACTTTGAAATTCAGATCACCCGCGCAGAAGAAATCGGCCTACCCGGACCCGGTTGTCTTGTCGCCAACTCCGCCACCGAAGTCGCCCCGCACGACACTGAGGTTCATGCCAAGGTGGACGCACACAACACCCGCCTGAAGCAGGGCTTCCTCAATGCGTTGAACAACGAGAAGCCAGATGTGCCTCCCGAGGAGCTGGAGATGCTCGCAGGATTGCTGGTGGTGTTCACCAACGGCCTCTGGTCCACCTCTCGTCTCACCAAAGACGGCGAGTTTCTGCGCACCAGTGCAGACCAATTTTTAGAGACAATCAGAACACGGATAACTGCCCCATGACCGCACTCGCTCTCTCAAACCCCAAGCGAGCCTTTTGGCTTGCCATATTGCTCAACCTCATCTGGATCAATGCTTCCGAAGTGTTTCGCTATTTCGCGTTTGTGATGCCGCTCATGCGCAGCGCGCTGCCGCAAATCCATGATGTCGCGCCAATGAACCTGCCGGTGTTTATGGTGTGGGGCCTGTGGGACACGGTGCTTGTACTCGCTGCAACCGGCCTCAGCTGGGTGCTGCTCGAGCGGTTCGGCCCAACCATCCGCAACGCATTTTACGCAGGCAGCGCAATCTGGGCTACGGTCTTCGTCATCCTTTGGCTCGGCCTCTGGAACATGAACCTCGCCCCAACCCAAGTCATCCTCACCGCCCTACCCCTCGCCTGGCTAGAAATGATCATAGCCGCCCTCATCGTAAGATGGGCGATGAGACGGGGGTAGTTGGCTGTTGCACATTTCCGCAGTACCCTGCCCGCCGGACTGTGGGAGAGGTTTGAGATGGAACGCATAACAGGGAGTTGTTTGTGTGGGGCGGTTCGGGTTGTGGCGTCCGGGGAGCCGGATAGGGTTGGTGTTTGCCACTGCATGGATTGCCGTAAGCACCATGGAGCGGTGTTTCATGCCTCGGCAATTTATCCGGAAGATGCTGTAAGCGTTGAGGGTGAGACCAACAGCTATCAGGGCCGCTTCTTCTGCCCGCGCTGCGGCTCATCCGTCTATTCCACCAGCGAAGGCGAGGTGGAGGTTCATCTGGGCATTCTGGACGAGCCCAACCAGATGGCCCCAACTTACGAACTCTGGACCACCCGCCGCGAAAACTGGTTGCCAGAATTTCCGGTCTCCAAGACCTATGAGAGGGATCGGGTTGAGGAGGAGTAAAGCCGCCGTTGCATTCTCTTGATCGCCGGTACCCCAGATCGAAACCGACATTTACTCATCAGCTCACTCGCAGGTTCACTCAAAGAAACCTCTAATTGCCGCTTTTAAGCTTAACTAAAACCGCCCTCTTGATCGCGCTTAGAGACGTAGTGACAATTGCTCAGACGAGATTGTTTGAGGATTGTCTGCGTAAAGGTTGCTGAAGATGCCAACACTAACAAAAGCACCGGATCTCCCCAAAAGCTGGCCAAGCGGTGGTATTCCTAGTGAGAATGAGGCCAGAAGAAGCATCAAGATCCTTCAGGCCCGTGCAAAGCTGGCCGGAGACTCACAAGCCCGAAAACTAGCCGATTTGGCATTACAAAAGCTCGGAAACTTCTTACTTTTTGATGCAAAGAGGGCTGATCCAAACAAGCAAAAACAAGCGGATGACATCAAACCAAAAGTCATGAAACTGTTTGAAGCTGCGCACAAGCTGAGCGCTGGCCTGAAGCTGCCAACCGGGTCATTCACGGTCAAAGTTGTTAAACAATCTAAGCCCAAGTTTTACCACAACGCCTCAAGCGCTGGTAAAAAGGCAGTCTGGACGTTCCGCTATGAAGATGTTGGTTTTCCTGCTTCAAATGGAACCTTTGATATCGAAATGGACCGAAGTTATGCCTCGCTGAAAGGCGATGAAAACAAACAGGCCAAAAAGATCGGTGACGCGGCTATTGCTGAGACAAAAAAGCGAACAAAATCAAGCGATGTCAAAATGGTGAAGTAGGCTACAGACCTCTTGATCTGCGAAAAGCTAAACCTGCTCCTCGCAGCCTTCCCGCTCCATGAAGGCTGTCAGGCTGGTGTCTTCGTCGGCGATGAAGTGCTCACCGGTGACGGTGAGTTCGGCGATGCGGTCGAAGCGGAAGGTGCGGAAGTCCTGGCGCAGTTCGCACCAAGCGGAGAACATCCAGCCGTCGGTCAGGTTCCAGATCACGAGTGGGCGCAGGCGACGGGTTGAAGTGCTACCACCCGCATTTGTGTAGGTTATCTCAACCACTTGCTGCGTGCGGATTGCCTCGCGCAGAATACCCACATCAGCGGGTGCGCTGTTCTTGCTTTGCAGGCTGTAATAGGGCGCATCGGCCAGTTTGCGTTCTTCCGGCGCTGGCAGACCTGCCTGAATTTTTGCCCGAACCTCTCGCGCTGCACTCATCAGTGCCGGATCGCCCGTGCTTTCAACAAAGGCGAGGCCAACGGCCAGCGCGTCGATCTGGTCATGCGTAAACGTGGTGTTGGGCAGGTCAAATCCCGGCCTCAGCAAATAACCAACACCGGCCTCCCCCTCAATGGGCATGCCGGAGGCCTGCAAGTGAGCGATATCGCGGTAGATGGTGCTGACGCTGACTTCCAGATGCTCGGCCAGCTCATTAGCCCGGCTGACACCACGAGTGCGCATCTCGTTCACCAACCGGAAAAGTCTTTCTGCCCGCCGCATAACTCTCACTCACACCCAAATTCCAGCGCAGGCTACTCTGCCTCCGTCGTGCAGAGCATAGCACAGCTTAAGCGCCTCGAAACTATGGACTTTCGAGGCGCAGCTGATGGTGTTGATCAATCCGCAGCGGTGGCTTCAATCTCAAACATCAGCGGGGGAATGGCGAGCCGCGTAACGCCAAGCAGCGTCATGGGAGGAGCCGCCTGCACCGGACCAAAGCGGGCGCCAAGCAAATCGAAATGCTTCATGGCCTCATCCACGTCGGTGGCATAAATCCGCAGCTGGGTGATGTTGGCAAGGCCCATATCCGCAGCGCTGAGAACAGCCTCCAGATTATCCAGAGCAAGCGCAATCTGGCTGCGCATATCGCCGGGATGCTGCGGATTGCCCTCGTCGTCCACGGAGGTCTGGCCCGCGCAGACCACCTGCCGCTTGGTGCCCTCAATCACCTCCGCCTGATTGTACCCCAGCTTCAACGACCACGCCCACGGATTCACAGCAGTTCTCTTCATAGGATTTTGCTCCCTCATCAAGTTGTCAGAGAGCCCCTTAAAACCACAGGCCTCCTCTCACCGTTGTGAGAGGAGTATCCGAAACTTCACAGGTAACTGAGCCACTCAGTTTCCTGCAAGTCGCCAGGAATTGAGCGCAATTTCAATATCTTCCTGAGTACGGCAGTACCAAATCCGTTGAGTTTTCGCCGTTTCCAGATGAGCCAGGATCTTGCTTTGGAAAGTAGAGCTGTTCCGAAGGCTGCGGAACGCGAACCGATACTGCTGAACAGGCTAGTCAAAGTTCCCAGCTGGAAGTTCTGCCCGCGTCTTACCTCGGTTCTGCCAAGGCCGAACCAGTAAGCGCCAAGCCCGTAAAATCAAAGGCGGGTCGAGCCAGATAATGGCATCAGCTTTTGGCAGAGCATGGGTCAGCAGACTTGGGCCGCCCTCAAGTATCCAAGCCTCCTTCGAAATAACCTGCTCCAGACCTTGCTCAATCTCAGCCCTTGGCCGGTGCTGCCAATCGCTAGTGAGCTTGATCTTGTCAAAAGAAATCAGCGGAATCTCTGGCCTCACCGCACTTAGGCGAGCAGCCACAAAGCTTTTGCCAGCGCCATTGGCACCAGTAACAATCAACTTCCGCATCTGACACCACTCAAAGACAAACAAGCCAGAGCCTAAGCGAGTCACCCCAAGTGAGCAACGTCACTCATGGAAAACGAGAGACCGAGGTCTTCTCTTTTCCTTCAAAAGTAGTGTTACAATAAAAATCAAGCTACCAAGCAGAAATACAAAATAAAACTATATACTCATTTTGATATTTAACTACACCAAAACTACACAACTGAGTATCAAAATTACCTCCAGATAATATATCTCATATTTAATAATATGAACTCTGGAGCCCCATATGCCCAAACGTAAGATAACTCCGGTAGAGCAGACATGGGCTCAGAAAGTTTATAGCTGTTTACAACTTAATTTCCCCGAGGACCAAACTGATGGCACTGAGCAGGCATCAGAAGGCCTGCTTGACTTTGAGATAAAAGAGGCACTTCAAAGCAAATCTACCGTGACAGCACTTAAGGATGAACTTAATGCCGTTTTCACCCAAGATGTAGCCGGAAAAGTTGCTGATCATTTTTTAGCGAAAAGGAGCACTATTCGAACACTGAAATTACTTGAAAGGGCGCTTAAATCTCCAACTGAGATCTCCGAAAAAACCGTAAAAAGAGCAAATGATCTTTTCGACGATGCCAAGGACTTTGGAACCAGACTAACCATGGAGGTTTTCTTCGAAGGCAAGTCAGTACCAGAAGATCCTATAGAGGCTTCCAAGCAAATCACATCCAAAGTTATGAAATTGGCAGAAGATGCAGATGACGACGGCATTTCAAGTATCACCCGTTCACTCAATGTTCTGAGTAACGCTGACAATCCCGTCCTGAAGGAAGCAGTCGCTCTTTCATTAAAAGATGTTCATACCAATATCGTGTATCCCAAAAATCAGAGAAGAAAAAACGCAGCACAAGGGGGCGAAGTTCCCCGCACACCTGGCGAAGTCACCACGAACTTTCTCTCTCTGCTAAAAAAAGAAAAGCAAAATCCGGATCTAGACCAAACAGCATCTATCGCATTGGACAAAGTTGATGAAGTTGTAAGAAAACAGATTCTTGGCCATCAGCTGTCAGTGCCGGAAACACGGGCTATATTATACAAGTCAGCAAAAGAGCTAAAAGACAACGGCCTTGAGGAACTTGCAGCACGGGCGATAGAATTTTCCGTACAGATGGGAAAATCAGACGAGCAACCCCTTACAAGACTACACGATGCCGTTTACTCAAGGGTACTTGACAGCAATCTGGTTGCAGACCTTGTTCACAATCCCCCGCAGTCAGTTTTAGATGCCGGACACACAGCAAAGCTAGGCACTCTTCAAACGGTTTCAGAACAGACACCCCGTGTCCAGCAAGATCTTGCCAAAAATCTTCAGTCGGCTCTGCAGCGCGATAAGAGGTTTTGGATAACTGAATGCCCGCAACTACAAAAACTGGCAGACTGCCCAGCAGAGGACGCATTTAAGAATTTACAAGATTTTCTGAGCGCTCCAACGACCAATGGTTACGAAGCCATCGCTGTCCCAATGTTAACGGTTAAACTCTGTGTGAACCTTAATAATATCCTCACCAATCAATGGCCTGAAGACCGCCCTCCAGTAAAAGAGGGAGAACAAGATCTGGTCAGCTTTATACATAAAGCGAACAAAGCTTATCAGCTTGTACACCGAGAAGCTAATCGCAGAACAGCGCCAGGAAATCTTTTCGGCACCAGTGAAGTATCAGATAAATTACAGGCTGGAATTACACTCGATTACCAGCCTGGTGCTGTCACCTTTGAAGACGACCAAACTAAAATCCCAAGCACGCATCCATCCCGACGCAATATCCCGGTGCTGGAAAAACCGTCGCAAACACAGCTTAAAGCACTAAAACATGGGATACCGGTTGCCAGCGGTGTCTCGGGTTCAACAAACCTGAATCTGTTTTTCTTAAAGCATCTCATGGAGAACAGCGATAATGAGAATACAGTTCCGGACCCGAAAGATTACATGCTCCTCACCACCATGTTCCTGACCTATGACGGCGGACATGCAATTCATGAGGCACTATGGACCGGACAGTACCTGGATGGAGAGTTAGAGCTTAATCTTGGTTTAGAAAAAACTACTCCAGATGATCAACCATCTAATCCAACTGACTACGTGTCAGACCTCAATGATTTTATTGGCCTTTATGACGGAACAGAAACGGGCCAGGCTCTGGGGAGAGCAAAAGAACATGCACTCGACGCGACGGTAAATTATTTTGATGAACATAGCTACGCGGCAGAAAACGCCAAAGATAAAGCCTAGAGCGCGTTCCATATGATGGGATTCAATGAAATGATAAGAATTCGCTCCGATAAATATGTCAGAGTGTGTAGCTTGAGTGCTAATGAACGCGACACGCTCTAGATCCCAAGGCTATGAGGAGCATCATGAGCAACATCGAAACACTCATAACCAATCTTGGCAAAAAAATTGGATTACCACATCTGAAATTGGATAAGGACGGAACTTGTTCACTTGATATTGAAGAGGAGTTCATCCTTACGATTGCCGCTAATAAACAAGATGAAATGATCTTGTTTGCTCATCTGCCTGATATTGAAACAGATAAGCGCCTGACTGGGTATCAACTCCTGCTTCAGGCCAATTTACTCGGCAAAGGCACCGGCAATGCAGCACTTGCAATGACCGAAGGCGATAACCAACCCGCTCTAAACTCAAGATTTTCAGCCTCAGAACTCGATTTCCAAATGTTTGAGGAAAGACTGGATGAGTTCATAAAACTCGTAAAACTTTGGAGCCTGACTATTAACTCCCTTAATGCCTCTCAGTATTAAAGTGAGGTGGTCCCGTTTGTTTGGACAGGTGAGCGCGTTTTATAAGTGGATCCGCTCCCCGATTACGCAGCAGCTTGAGTTATGCGCTGCGGGTGGTTGTAGTAAGGGCTTTGTCAATTTGTTGAAATTGGCGAATTGAGTTAAGTGAAAACCACGTTTGATCTTGATGCTTTACCGCGCCTGAAAGGCTACCGTTTCCGCGCAGTATCGTCGGCTACACCGTTTGGGCCTGTCATCGATTTACGTTGAGCCTGCGCGATGTGAAAGCTTTGCGGTCAGGGCTAGCCGCAGCACGCCTCATCCAGCTGGATTGGTGGGCAAGGGACGGTGCCGTAAGAGCAGTAGACGCAGCAGTCGCCGGGCAGAGGTTTCAGCAGGGTGCCGCAGCCTTTGCACTCATAAAACCATTGGCAGGCATCGGTGGGCATCACTTCGGTTTCGCGGTGGCCGCATTCCGGGCAAGTCACGGTGCTTTCAAGCATCACTGTTTTGGTCATGGCATCACATCAGGCTGATCAGGTGGTCGTTTATGGCGGTTTCGTTGAACACGATAGCCCAGGCCAGTGCCGTCACGATGGTGCTCAGCAGCAAATGTGTTTTCAGGCGGACCACAGAGCCCCGGTGCACAGCAACACCCCACGCCAGCATCAACAACACGGAAGACGCCACCAGCACGACGTAGCTTGCAGCCGCGATCTTGCCGAACACCGCCAGCCAACTGCCGCCAAGCCCGGCCAGCATCAAAGCGATGGGCAGCACACAGCAAGTGGCAACCCCCAGCGAGGTGAACGAGCCCGCATAGCTCATTTTGAGAAAGGTCTTCATTGGCCGGTCCGTTTGTTCGGTTGAGAAGGTTCTGCCTCAGGCTTATAAATGCTGTAGTGGCTACAGGATCAAGGCGGGAGAGTTCACATGTTCGCGATTGGAGAAGCCTCAAAGCGCAGCGGCGTTGCCATTGAAACGATCCGCTACTACGAGCGCGAAGGCATCGTTGCCAAACCAGCGCGGGGATAATGGGCGCCGCGCCTACACTGAGAAGGAAATCGGCCACCTGCGCTTTATCAAACGCTGCCGGGATCTGGGCTTCACCATCAAAGATGCACAGGCACTTCTGAGTCTCGGCGAGCAGCAGGACGAAAACTGTAAAATCGCTCATGATATGAGCAAAGCACATCTGGAATCTGTGCGTGAAAAAATCGAAAGCCTTCGCCAACTGGAAAAGGCGCTGGAGGAGCTGATGGGAAATTGCGAAAGCGGCAATGTGCAGTGTCCGCTGCTGGAAAATCTACACGCGGACTGACGCGACGGGCTGGCGAGGCTCGCCAAAACACAGCAACGCAGAAAAACGCAAAAGCGCGCAAACCAACGCACATTTCAACGCAAACGAGATATCCCCGTTGGGAGCGGGCGCTAAGCCGTTTCCAGCACTGCCGGGTCAGCCACCACAGCACGCAGCACCAGATCAGACACGCTGCGGGCAATTTCCTCAACGTCCTTGTCGGTTTGCTCGGGACGCGGGGAGTACCAGAAGCATGGGCCGTTCATCAAAATAATGATGGAATGCAAGGTGATGGAGACGGACTGATTGGCGAACACGCCAGCTTCTATGCCCTCTGTCAGCACCGCACGATACAAGTTCTCATAGGAGCGGCGCATTTCAATGATCTGCTCAATCATCTCCTTCTCATGCGGTTTCGCCGACCCACGGAAGAACATGCGCGTGTCTTCGCTGACAACACGGTGATAACTCAGGAATTTGAGAATGCGCAGCACATGGGCAAACGACATGGCGCGCAGCTTCTCCAGTGGGGGAATATCCTGCGCGGCGATTGGGCTAACCCGTTCCATCAGCAGGGAAACTGAGCGCAGGCGCACCGCATAAAGCAGTTCGCCCTTGGAGCGGAAATGGTGGTAGACACGGCCTTTCGTGGACCCCAGAAGACCGGCGATATCATCAATGGAAGCCACATCCGGCCCCATCTTCATGAAGCACTCGGCGGCAGCATCCAATATCTCCTGCTGAGACCGGCTCAAATCTTCAATCATTCCCGAATTCCCTCAAGCCCCACGCAATCTTTCCTTTAGATACACAGGTTTACAGCATACGCCCAAAGCAAAACCGTAGCACACCTAACAAAATTGTGTACCAGAAAACCCTTTACCAAAAGCACCGGTAACTTGTATAAGTTCAACCTATGATAGATGGAATTGGCTCCTCATTTGCTGGACTTGCTCGCCCCGCGTCTTACAACGCGGCCCAGCCTGCACGCGTAAACCAGCAGGAAACAACGCCTTTTTCCATTGAGCATGCGGTTCCGAAGGATTCGGTCACGATCACCAGCGACCTTTCCGCCAACCCGGTTGCAGCCTCGTCCTCCTCTGAAAAGTCCAAGAATGAAAACGGACAGCTTTCCGAAGGAGAACAGGAGCAAGTTCAAGAGCTTAAGACCCGCGACGCGGAAGTTCGCGCTCACGAGCAAGCCCATGCAGCAGCCGGCGGCGCATTCGCTGGTGCACCAAGTTACACCGAAACCCGCGGCCCCGACGGCCACAGCTATGCCATTGGCGGCGAAGTCTCAATTGACTCCGCACCGATCTCCGGAGACCCAGAAGCCAGCATCGCAAAGCTGACCACCGTCATCGCAGCAGCCCTCGCACCCGCACAGCCATCCGGTCAGGATCAGGCCGTTGCAGCTCAGGCTCAAACCAACCTGGCACAAGCCTACACCGAGCTTCGCGAGAAGAATCTTGGCGGTGGTGAAGAGCAGGAAGCCAGCGAAGTCAGTGGCTTACAGTCTCTGCTGCAGGTTCAGGAATACCCTGAAACCGCCTCCGACCCATCTGCCCTGCTCCTCAACGCAACCCAGGCTTATCAAGCTGCGGCGGTTTAACGCTATCTGGGCAGTACTCAGTTTATTCCCGTAGTCTCTACACCTCTTGCGCGCAATAACTCTATGAAAACATGATATTTTCTTGAGCGCTTACCTGTGCCTACCAAGCAAAAGTGCACCACAGCCCACTAAAATTTTTTCATAGAGTCACAAGAGAGATAAGTAAAAGTCATTGACACGTATTTTGTACTAGCCTAAGGCGGAAATGCACTTAGCGTCACTAGAGTTTGCTGTGAAACTGACAAAAGCCAAAGCGACTGTATTAGCTGCACTGTTTGTGTTGATGCAGCTTGTTGCACCTCCCGGAATGATGGTTTCCGGAGGAGAGGACGGCTTTGAGATTGTCATCTGCACCGCGCAAGGTATGCAAACCGTGCTGCTTGATGAACATGGCAACGAAATCCAGCAGGCTGAAGAGCAGGAAGCTACGACAATTGCGCGTTCGGCAATGTTGTTGCCAAGGCACTCAGCGCTTCCCCTCACACAGAGTTCGACGCTTCTCCCCTTCCTATTGATGTGGTTACGCTTCCGACAAGTATTGCACTTACGGAAACGACCGTGCGCATTGCTGCGCCCAGAGCACCTCCCGTCCAAGCATAAACTGGTTTGTCCCGGCCTTTTTTAGTTTGGCTAATATGCTGACATAAAAGGGCTATTTTCTCAAAGGACATTCTGGCTCCGTCATGCAAACCCATGGCAACCAAAGGTTTTCTGCAGGCTGCTTGCAGGAAAGCCAGTGCCACAATTGCATGCATCGGACCCGCAGGACGCCGCTCCTGCCACTCGCTTATCCCCTCAATCTCAGCAATGGCTGAGGTTGGCTCTGATGGCTCATCAAGCGCATGGTGCACTCACTTGGCTTTGAAACCGACAACCGTATTGGCCTGCTGGCTCGCAACATGGTTTGTGATCCTGCAGCTTATCGCGCCGCCCGGCATGATGCCGCGCGCCGGTACGGATGGTTTTGAAATCACGATCTGCACTTCGCAGGGCCTTCAGCAGATTTTCATAGAGACCTCTGATGAAGACGATGAGCAAAAAGACAAGCAGAACAACGCGTTCTGTATGTTCTCATTTGCTTCGCTGAAGCTACCAGAAGCTGCTTCTCAGAGCATTTTTGTCCTTGAACCTGCAAAGCCAATGCATGTCTTCGCCCCCAACGAGGTGGGGCACTATGCAATTCCACGGCGAAGCCATGCCCCGCGAGCCCCTCCGGTCTTTCTCTGATTTTCGCAAGATTACAGACAAAGATTGGAATTGAAATGAACAAGTTCAAACAACTACTTAGCGTCAGTGGCATTCTGGCAGCGTCGCTTCCTGCTCTGGTTTCTGGCGTCTCCACAGTGCACGCGGAAGACATCCAGCAACTGCGCATTGCGGTGAAAAAAGACCGCTACAGTGTGGATCCGAAGAAGTTCAACTTCACCACCCGCCGTCCAGCCGGGCAGATCGTGGAAACCGCTGTAAAGCCAGACGAAAACTTCATTCCGCAAGGCGTTCTGTTTGAAACCTGGGACTACAAAGACGGCGTCTACAGCATCAAGCTGCGCGAAGGCATCAAGTTCCATGACGGACAAACCTTTGATGCAAAAGCCGCAATCGACGCGTTGAAGCTGTACGATCAGGGCCGCTCTGACTTCCTGCAGATTGATCAGGAGAGCTTTAACCAGACCGGACCTTACACCTTCACCTTCAAGTCCGAGATCAACTCCTCACTCGTCATTGAAAACATGACCCACCGTGGAGCCTCCTTGTTCTCCATTCATGGTGATCGCGCAGAAAATCCAATCGGAACAGGCCCTTACCTGCTGGACAGCTATCAGCCTAAACAGTCCATCAGCATGAAGCGCAATGAGGCGTACTGGGGTGAGAAGCCGAAGGTCGAGAACATCACCTATCACTTCATTGCTGATGATCAGGTCCGTTTGCTGGCACTGCAGAACAAGGAAGTCGACATCGTAGCCGAGGTCACCCCTCAGATGCTGCTGAGCCTGCCAAAAGATGGCTCTGTTGTGGTGCACGAATCCCGCCCAATCCGTTACGTGGCTCTGCTGACCAACCTGCACGGCAAGGCGCCTTACGACACGCTGAAGGACAAGCGCGTTCGTGAAGCGCTGGCGTACGCCATCAACCGCGAGCAGCTCGCTCAGGTGCTGTTCAACGGCAAAGGCGTTGTTGCGAAAGGCATTTTGCCAAACTGGATGTTTGGTCTTGGTGACGATCACGTCGACGGCTTTGACTACAACATCCAGAAAGCAGAAGCCCTGCTGGATGAAGCGGGCTGGACCAAAGGCAGCGATGGCATGCGCAGCAAAGACGGCAAAGCGATGAAACTGCGCCTTGTTGCTGCTTACCCGAACGTTTCCAGCGTGCGCCCTATGCCAGAGCTGTTGGAGCAGATGTTCCGCACTATCGGCATCGATATTGAGCTGGTTCAGGTAGATGATTCAGGCGTTTACGACGACACCTATCTGGCAACAGGCGAAGCGGATCTGTACATGGAGTTTGCCTCCAACAACAACGCAGACCCAACCTACCTGCTGTACAACCTGTTCCACTCCAAAACCCCGTGGGGCTACCAGTATACCGCACCGGGTGGCAAGCTGGACACCATCCTCGACAACGCCCGTCAGGCGCAGAGCCGCGAAGAAGTCATTGAACTTGTTCGTGAAGCGCACCGTGAAATCGTGCAGACCAAACTGGCTGCTATTCCAATCCTGATGGTGCCGAACTTCAACCTGTCCCGTCCGGGCCTGAAGATTCCAATGTTCGAGCACGCTGACTGGATCGACTACGGTCAGGTTACTCAGACCAAATAAGAGAGGCGCAGCACAGGCCATCGCAACGCGGTGCGCTGTGCTGCCTTTTCACGAAAGATAAGCAAATGAAGCAGTTTGTTTTCAAGCGCACGCTTTCGGGAATACCAACTCTGTTTGGCATGACCCTGATTGGTTTTCTGATCATAGGCCTCACCCCTGGTGATCCCATCGAGATGGAACTGCGCCGTCTGGGCGTGGCGTTTTCCGCTGAGCAAGTGGATGCCTTGCGCGCAGAGTACGGGCTCGATAAGCCTCTGATACAACGCTATTTTATCTGGCTGATGGATCTCTTCCGTTTGGATCTGGGCACATCCATCGCCTCGGGCCGGCCCGTGCTGGAGCTGTTCAAAGAGCACTTGCCGATCACAGCAACGCTGTCTGTTCTGGCCTTTGTCAGCTCGCTGGTCCTGTCGCTGGTGCTCGGCACCGTAACGGCTGTTTCACAGCGCACATCGCTCTCCACCAGCCTTTACGTGCTGACCATGTTTCTGGTCTCCGTGCCATCCTTCTGGCTGGCGCTGTTTCTGCTTGCAGTGTTTGCGTTGGATCTCGGGTGGTTCAAGCTGCTGCAGTTCGGCAATGCGCAAGATCTGATCTTGCCCGTGATTACGCTGGCGCTTGGCAATGCGGCCGTGATGAGCCGATTGGTGAGAGAGCGGATCATTGCGTGATGAGCGAGGATTATATTCGTCTGGCCATCACGAAGGGTCTGTCCCGCCGCGCTATTTTGGGCCGCCATGTGTTGAAATCCATTCTGCCACCCCTTGTCACCAACTGGGCAATCTCATTCGGCTCGCTGCTTGGCGGCTCGGTAATTATCGAAAATATCTTCAACTTGCCGGGGCTTGGTCAACTGGCTCTGCAGGCCATCGCAGAGCGGGACTTCGCAATTTTGCAGGCGTATCTGCTGTTTATGGGACTGGTGTTCTTTCTGGCGAACTTCCTAGCAGACCTAACAAATCACTGGCTCATGCCTCAACTCAAGGAGGATGACCATGGCTTACGTTGAGAGTGCCAGATCCCTCCCTCTTTCGCGGGTTACAGACCTCTTCAGAGGCAAAACCACGTTTCTACTGGGCGGTCTCTTCCTATGCGTCTTCATCACGCTGGCTTTAGGCGGAGAAGCCTTCGCGCCACACCCACCCAACCAGATCGACTTGCTTCACCGCCTCAGCGCACCTAACCTGACCTATCCGCTTGGTACAGACCATCTGGGCCGCTGTATCCTCTCCCGTCTGATGGCTGGAACAGCACTTTCTCTGGGCACAGCGCTCACAACAGCCGGCCTTATCCTCGCCATCGCACTGCCTGCCGGCATGCTCTCAGCTCTCTGCAAGGGTTGGGTTGATGCGATTTTGATGCGGATTGCAGATATCTTCCTCGCCTTTCCCATGCTGGTCTTTGCCCTCGCAATCATCGGCTATCTGGGCGCATCCCTGACCTCCGCCGTCATCGGCGTTGCTCTGGCTTGGTGGCCAAGTCTGGCGCGTTTGGTGCGAACCCTCACGCTGGATGCTGCCTCTAAGGAGTACGTGCTCGCCTCCCGTCAATGCGGCAGAAGCCTTTGAGTATAATCACAAAACACATCCTCCCGCAGATCTTACCACCTCTGCTCGTGGTCCTCTCCCTGGAGATGGCGGGTCTTCTGCTGGTGCTCTCGTCCCTCAGCTTCCTCGGTCTCGGCGCACAGCCCCCTGCTGCAGAATGGGGTGCCATGCTCAACGAGGCACGGCCTTTCTTTGCCGAGCGCCCAAGCGTGGTGCTAGCACCAGGCATCGTCATCATCCTCGCCGTTCTCAGCTTCAATCTGGTGGGCGAAGGCATCCGTTTTCAGCTGGACAAGAGGAAACCCTACAGATGGTAGAAACACCGCTTCTTCAGGTCCAAGACCTCACCATCGCCAATGCAGCCCAGAACAGCGAGCCACTGGTTGAGGAGGTGAGTTTTGAACTTGCCGCGGGGCAACGCTTAGGCCTCATCGGCAAATCCGGCTGCGGTAAGTCTCTGACATGCCATGCAATTACCGGCGCTTTACGTGCTCCACTTGAAGCAACTAGGGGCTCGATCCACTTTCAGGGCAAAGACCTGTTGCAGATGCAGCATGCAGAAAAGCAGCGGATCAGAGGTACAGGCATCTTCTGCATTTTCCAAAGCCCCAGCAGCGCGTTGCACCCCAGCCTGACTGTTGAGAGACAACTGCTGGAAACCGCTAACAATGTCTCGCTGCTCGGACAAGACGCCCACAATGCAATCTGTCAGGCTCTTGAAGCTGTCTCTCTCCCCAAGCATTGCCTGAAGCAATACCCCAATGCTCTCAGTGGAGGCATGAAACAGCGGGTAATGATGGCTATGGCCTTGATTTTAAAGCCAACTATTCTGATAGCCGATGAACCAACCACCGGTCTTGATGTGATCACCGAGCATGAAACCTTGCAGGCGCTCGATGTAGTTCGGCAGGAAACCGGTTCTGCTCTGTTGTTTGTCAGCCACGACCTGCGCATTGTCCGCCAGACCTGCACCTCCGTGCTGGTGATGGATGCTGGCAGGATCGTCGACGCGTGCGATCTCAACCAACCCGTCGCGCCAGACTGCCACCGCGCCACTGCTGAAATCACCAGAGCTATGGAAAGGCTTCAACTATGACCATGGAAGCAAGACATCTCTCCATCGCCTATGGCGACAATCAGGTGCTTTCGCAAGTCAGCCTGACCCTGCATCCCTCGCGCACCACAGGCCTTGTTGGCCGCTCTGGCTGCGGAAAATCTACGCTGGCCAAGGCAATGACAGGGATCATCCCCACACCGCAAGATGCCCTGTTTCACAACAACCAGATCTTCTTTCCCGACCTCAGCAAAACAGGAAATATCATCCACTACATGTGGCAGGACCCATTGGCTGCACTCAGCCCTTTCCTGAGCGCGCTGGACCTGATCTGCGAGCCACTGAAAGCCATCCATAAGCTGCCTAAAGCTGCGCGGCAAAGGCAGGCCCGTGAGCTACTCCAAATGGTTGGGCTGGAAGATGCCTGCGCCGCAAAACGCCCACATCAACTTTCCGGCGGACAATGCCAACGCATTGCACTGGCACGCGCTTTGGCCGTGAAGCCCAAGTTTCTGGTGTTGGATGAACCGCTTTCCGCACTGGATCTGGTCACTCAAGAGCAGATCACATCCCTCTTGCGCAAGGTGCGCGCAGAGATGAACATGGGCATCCTCATCATCTCCCACGACCTGCAAACCCTGGCAAAACTAGCAGATGATATCGCCGTCATGGATGGCGGCAGGATCGTGGAACACAAAGCAACAGAGGAGTTCTTCGATGCTCCTGAGCATGAGTTGTCACGTAGATTTGTTGAGATCTCGAGGTATTCCGCTCCAGCTGCCTAGGCATTGAAATTTTTCAATAAACTGTGCTGCCCTGCGACAAAACACTCCGATAGTCTCTGGCGAAAACCATTTCGCCAGTTTGTATTTTGGATTGAGCATGCCCCTTCTGGAAAAGAGTGACATTGAACAGATCAGCCTAGACGCCCAGCTTGGCAAACTCAGAAGGAACAAGGTGCTCTACAACGCTCTCCCACAACGACAGCAGGAAAGCACTCTGCTTGGGTCCGGGCTCGTCGGTGTGATGCTGTTCCAGACGAGCGACACCACGCTGCAGCTGGCTCTGGGACGAGCGGACGTCTACAACGTGAACCCCGAAGTGACGGCCCACCGCAAACCACTCGGGTACTGTGAACTCACCTTCTCCAGCAAAATCAAAGGCGTCCAGTTACGGCTTGATCTTGCCGCGGGCATCCTCTCCGGCACGTTGCAGCTGGAAGAGGAGAACGTCACCCTCACTTGCTTCTGCCACGCTTTAAGCGACAGCATCATACTTGATGTGAAGCAGGTCGTGACTAGTTCCACACTCACCTATCATCCAATCGAAAACCCGCAGTCCTCCCGCACCCGAAACTCACACCCGCACGACAATGGACCGTTTGAGCTAGCAGACGTTCGGTCCTACGCAGATGATATTGGCGCGTACACAAGCACGACCTATCGTGAGCGTGGTATGAAGCTGGAGAGGTGATCGTTGCCACCTCAACTCAGCGCCATCACCAAAGCCTCCGGCATTTCTGCCGTGTAGAGTACGATCGCTACAACAACGGGCAACTCGCGGAGACCGCACGCGCCAACCTTCAGGCAGCACTAAACGAACCCTATGAAACACAAAGGCAATCCCATGAGGACGAATGGGCGGAGTACGCCAGCAGAACGCTGATTTCGCTGCCGGATGAGGAGCTTGAGTCCTATGTTGATTTCCAGTTCTACAAGCTCCGCTGCCTCACTCGGCCGGATGGTGCGCTGATTGATCTGCAAGGCGTTTGGTTTGATCCCACAACCCCGTGGCCCGGCGTCTGGCACAATCTCAACTCCCAGCTTACCTATTGGATCTGCGCATATGGCAATCGCTCTGATCTGATGAAACCACTCATTCGCCAGTTAGAGGAACATGAGCACCAACTGGCAAAAATGGGTGGAGAGGCAGGTGGTTACAATCTTTACACCGTCACCAACGCAGACTTCTGCCAACCAGGACCAAAACCGACGCCAATCGCACCCTTCACCGAAGGTGCTGGCATTGCGGATGGTACGGCCTACCACACACAAAACGTGCAGGATGCCACGCTTGGGAACTTCCTCTGGCTCGTCCATAACCTGTGGCTCTCAGCCTCATATGAAGACGATCAGGATACGCTTCATACAGTCGTTAAACACTTCCTGAAAAAGGGAATTCAGTTCTACCGGTATCATTTCATCTATGCGTCCGATGGTTCCATCCATCTGCCAGAAACGTTCTCACCAGAATACAAGTCCGCCCGCAATTGCAACTATGACCTTGCCGTGCTGAAGTGGGCGATCTCCACCTATCTGGCCCTTGAGCCTGACACTGAAGAAAGGCTGGAATACGCTGAGATTCTGGGGCGATTGGTGGACTATCCCTACTCAGAGGAGACTGGGTATCTGATTGGTCAGGATGTTAGCCTAACCGACGCGCACCGGCATTACAGCCACTTGCTGATGGCCTATCCGTTTTACCTGCGCAATGCGGATCAAGAGGGCGAGAAGGAACGTATTCAAAAGTCTGTCGATCATTGGCAGAGTTTCTCAAAATCACCTCATGAACCACACGAGAAACTAGTTGGTTACTCCTTTACCGGGGCAGCTTCACTCTACGCCGCCATTGGCGAAGGCGACCTTGCCCATGAGTATTTGCGGGCGTTTCTCGATACTGGTGCAGGCGGACGCATGCATCTGACCAACACGCAATATTATGAACACGCCGGAGTTGACGCGACCACGGTGGAAGTTCCTCTCACGGGGGCAACGGCGGCTATAGACATGCTGCTGCAAAGCTGGGGTGGAAAGATCCGCGTGTTCCCGGCAATCCCGCAAGGCTGGAAAGATGCCTCATTCTTCAACCTGCCAGCCCACGGCGGATATCTGGTCAGCGCTGTCCTGCGTGACGGTGTGCTTGCGTTCCTCTCTGTAAAAGCAAAAAGGACGGGTGAGTTTACTTTGCAGTCTAAGTTTCTTCCTGAAGAATTGCGCAACACCAGCATTCATTTGGCTGCAGGTAAAAATTACGTTTGGGCAACACAAAAATTTGATATTGCTTCTTTCCTTAAAGAAGAACAGTCCAAGATCAGGTTCACCAAGCAAGGAATCGTAATTCCACGTAAAAAACAGGATATTTATTAAAATATTTTCATAGTAATACTTTGATATACCACTGAGGAACTACTTATTCTCATCCCGTAAACATTGCAATGCGTCGAGATTCCCGATCTCACGCAATAAATATTTCATGGCTGGATCATTGAGGAGTGAGCCGCCGTGAGATGGGGGGAGAATTTGATGAAGAGCGTTACACTCACATCGATTGCTGCTTTGACGCTGCCGTTTCTGGCCGCCAATGGCTGGGCTTACAGCGAAGCGCCAATGCTCAAGCAGCTGGTCGAAGCCGGTCAATTACCACCGGTTGAAGAGCGCCTGCCGAAAAATCCACGCGTCATCCCGGTCTACGACAGCATCGGCACCTATGGCGGTGTCCTGAAGCGCGCTTTCAAAGGCCCAAGTGACCGCTGGGGACCAACCAAGCTCATGGAAGAGCGTGTGGTGGAAACCTACATGGATGGCGACAAGAACCTGTCTCTGGTTCCGGGCTGGATCGGCGAATACTCCGTGAGTGAAGATGCCCGCGAGTTCACCTTCACAATCCGCGAAGGTCTGCGCTGGTCTGATGGCGCGCCTGTCACCACTCGTGACGTACGCTTCTGGTATGAGGACGTGTTCCTCAACGAAGACCTGATGCCATCCATCAAGGCGCTGTACACCTCCAACGGTGTGCCAATGAAGCTGTCTTTTGCCGACGATTACACCTTCACCGTCTCTTTTGAAAAGCCATACCCGCTGTTCCTGACCGTTCTGGCCAAGGAAAGCACGGGCCGTCCGGGCCTTGATCGTCCAGGCTTCATCGAACCATTCCACTACCTCAAGGACTACCATCCAACCCACGCAGATCCGGCCAAGCTGGACGCAGCTATTGCCAAACATGGTGCGAAGAAATGGACCGATCTCTGGGACTCCAAAGGCCAGATCCAGGCCTGGTGGTTCAATCCGGATATGCCGGTCCTGACTGCATGGCGGGTGAAAACACCGCCGCCATCCGACACCGTGGTCATGGAGCGCAACCCTTACTATTACGGCGTGGATGCAGAAGGAAATCAGCTTCCTTATATCGATCAGATCGAGCACCGCTTGTTCCAGGACCCGGAAGCCATCAACTTCATGGCTATTCAAGGCGAGATCGACCTACAAAACCGCCACATCAACGTAGCTGACTTCACGCTCCTGAAGGAGAACGAGGCCAAGGGCGACTACACCATTGAGAAATGGACCAAGGCGCTCACATGGAGCATTATGCCGAACCTGAATTCGGCAGATGCAACCAAACAGGCTTTGTTTGAAGACATTCGCTTCCGCGAAGCGCTTAACGTTTCCGTAGATCGCGAAACTATCAACGAGTTGGCGTTCTCCGGCCTTGGTGAAGCCCGTCAGGCCTCCCCGATTTCCGGTTCTCCATTCTATGATGAAACCGCTGAAAGCCGCTGGACAGAGTATGATCCAGAGCGGGCTGCTGCTCTGCTGGACGAAATCGGCCTGACAGAACACGATTCCGATGGTTTCCGTCTGATGCCGGATGGTCGTCGCCTCAGTTTCGTACTTGAGACTCGCTGGGATATTCAGGGTGAGCTGCTGGAAGTGGTGCGAACTTACTGGCAGGACATGGGCATCGAAGTGCTGGTCCGCATTATCGACCGGACTTTGTTCCAGCAGCATGTTGAAACCGCTGATTTCGACATGATCCTCGACACGTTCGATCGCTCTTCCGTCATCACCGCTGATCCGGTTCGTTTCCTCGGTCGCGGCGGCTTTGCGCAGAACTACTTCAACTGGTGGTACTCCAACGGCAAGTCCGGTGAAGAGCCACCGAAGGATCACGCGATCCGCGATGTTTGGGCAGCTTGGGATTCAGCACAGACAGCAACAAGTCTGGAAGAAGCAAATGCCTATGCAAAACAGATGGTTGACGTTCACACCAAGAACGTTTGGCACATTGGACTGGTGGGCGAAACACCAGCAATCTATGTGCGCAAAAACAATCTGAAGAACTTCCCTGCGGGGTTTGTCCATGACGACGCGTTACGCGGCGTTGGCCTCGCATACCCGCAGCAGCTCTACTTTGAGAAGTAAGCACCTCAATTGAGCTCTGCGTAACATGCCCGCCTAACCCGAATTAGGCGGGCATTGTTGTTTTGAGAGACTAACTCACGCCTTTTCAGGCTTCCAGTCCGGTTGGGTTTCGAAAATCGCGGTGGTTTCTGGCAGAGTGTCCCAATGTTGCTTGTCGCGGTTGAAGATGACGACTTGCACTTCCAGATCTTCAGCTTTGTCCATGGAACCGAGTGGCAACGTCATGTGATCTGGCGCGTTGGTATTGCGGCCATAGATTGGGCTTCCGCAGTTTGGGCAGAACGCTTTGGTGACCTGCGAACCGTTGGCGGAGGTGTAGACATATTCTCCCAGGTCGCCGGAGATGTTTACCTGGTCCACACGGAACATAGCGCCGACTGAATGACCGGTGCCGCTGGTTCTGCGGCACTCTTCGCAGTGGCATTGCGCGGTGACCACAGGGTCGCCGTCAATTTGGTAAGACACCGCCCCACACATACAACGCCCGGATCGTTTCATTGCTTACTCCACCAGTTCGCCGATCACCTCGCAGGCCATGGTGGCGATGAGAGGAACGGCTTTGCGCATCATATCTGCGGCTTCAGGATTGGACGCATTGCCCGCTTCCGCACGCGCCACAACCCCTTGAATAATAGCCGCTAATCGGAACATGGAGAACGCCAGATAGAACTCCCAGTTCTCAATTTCGCTGAGCCCTCGACGCATACAGTACTGGCGCACGTACTCCTCTTCAAGCGGAATGCCGAGCGCAACGCGATCCAGTCCCGCAAGACCCCGCAGTCCTTTGAAGGACGGCAAACGCCACTGCATGCACTGATAGGCAAGGTCCGCCAGAGGATGGCCAAGAGTGGAGAGCTCCCAATCCAGCACCGCAACAATGCGAGGTTCTGTGGGATGGAAGATCAGGTTGTCGAGCCGGTAATCCCCATGGACCAGAGAGGAAGAACCGTCATCTTCCACCATGTTTGCTTCCAGCCATTCCATCAGTCGGTTCATGGCTGGAATGCTGACGGTCTCGGAAGCCTTGTACTGCTTGATCCAGCGCCCTGTTTGCCGCGCGAAGTAGTTGCCCGGCTTGCCGTAATCCATCAAACCAACAGCATTGGGAGAAACATCATGCAGCGCTGCAAGCACGCGGTTCATCTCCGCAAAGATCGCCATACGCTCTTCGTTTGAACATTCCGGCAATGCCGGATCCCAGAAGATACGCCCCTCAACGTACTCCATGACGAAGAACATGGTACCGATTGGAGATTCGTCCTCCGACAGGTGGTAGACCTTAGGCACCGGTACATCACTGTCTGCCAGCGCGGCCATCACCTGATACTCACGATCCACCATGTGTGCGGACTTCAGCAGGTTTCCCGGAGGCTTGGCGCGCATGACGTATGTCTTGTCGGAAGTCACCAGTTTGTAGGTCGGATTGGATTGTCCGCCCGGAAACTTCTCAATTTCCAGAAGCTCACCAAATTCCGGCACGTGTTGCTGCAGGTAAGCCTGAAGCGCTGGTTTTTCCAATGTATGCAAGGCGTTCGTCATGGGCTCCCTCCTCCATGAAACATCCACTAGCTTGACAGTTCCTCCGTCCCGTGAACAGTCAGGCTCTCACTTTGCTCTGAAATCAGGCGTTGGCCATTGCCTTAACCAACTTGGCGACACCCTCCATGGCGCTATTGACTGGTTCCGCATCCGTGCGATCAGAAATCCGGCCCCAGTTGGCAGCGATTGCCTCTGGCGTGCGATCCCCCTCCGCCAGATGAATGCCTTGCGTTTCCACCATTTCAGCCAGTGTGTAGGTGCCAGCAGCAGCTACAAGCACTTTGCGGGTTGGGGCAGCCTGAGAGCACAGGAACACAACAGCGGGAGTGATGTTTTCTGGCGCCAGCATCTTCAGCGTGCCAGCATCCATGATGGTTTCAGTCATACGCGTGCCCGCAGAAGGTGCGATGCAGTTTACGTGAATGTTGCTCTTGGCACCTTCAAGGCCGAGCGTATTCATCATGCCCCACAGGCCTGCTTTTGCCGCGCCGTAGTTCGCCTGACCGAAGTTGCCATAGATACCAGAGGGAGAGGTGGTCATGATGATACGGCCATAGCCTTGCTCTTTCATCACGTTCCAGACAGCCTTGGTGCAGAGCGCTGCACCGTTGAGGTGCACATCTACCACCTTGTTCCAGTTGGCCATTTCCATCTTGGCAAAGGACTTATCGCGCAGAATGCCAGCGTTGTTGATGAGAATATCAACGCGGCCAAAGGCTTCGACAGCTTCCGCAACCATCGCATTGACCGCAGCTTCATCCGTCACATCTGCAGCATTTGCAATTGCTCTGCCACCCGTTGCCTTGATCTCCTCAACAACCGTCTCCGCCGCTGTTGCGGAAGAGCCGGAGCCGTCAACCGAGCCGCCGAGATCATTCACCACCACGGCAGCACCGCGCGCAGCAAGCTCCAGTGCATAAAGGCGGCCAAGCCCACCGCCTGCACCTGTGATAATCGCTACCTGACCGGCAAAATTCATCGTGTCCTGCGTCATGCAGCTACCTCCTCAAAAAACGTCATAGTCAGCCATTGTGCGACCAACGCAGGGCTTTCAACACCCTCAATCTCTATTGAAAGACCAAACTCCTGGAGGATCTGCCCATCTCCCTTGCGGGTCAGACCATCCAGAGTGAAACGTCCCCGAATGCGTTTACCAGTGGCGACGGGATGCAAAAAGCGGATTTTATTGAAACCATAGTTGATGCCCATGGTCCGCCCTTTCACATCCGGCAGGGATTCGATAGCGAACTTGCTGGCGAGTGAAAGCGTAAGGAACCCATGGGCGATGGTTCCCCCAAAAGGGGTTTCCGCCTTAGCACGCTCGGGATCCATATGGATGAACTGCTCATCAAACGTCAGTTTGCCGAAGGTGGAGATCATCTCCTGATCCACTTCCACCCAGTCAGACAAGCCAATCTGCTGGCCAACACGGGCCTCTAGTTCTTCTACTGTCAGTTCCACAGGGCTTCTCCCTATCCAAACAGGTTTGTGCCAGTGGCAATGTGAATGCCGCCATCCAGTGGGATCACCTCACCCGTCACGTAAGATCCGCCCTTGCCACACAGGAACAGTGTTGCACCTGCAATATCGTCCGGGTGGCCGATCCGCCCAAGAGGCACGCCTTTGCCGACACGAGCAGCTTTCTCGTCCGTATCCGTCGCAAACGCTGTCATGTTGGATTGGAACGGCCCCGGTGCGAAGCCGTTGAACGTGATGTGTTCATGCGCCAGCTCTTTGGCGAGAATTCGCGTCAGCTGGTGCACTGCGGCTTTGGATGCGGAATATGAATATGCGCCGTCCCCAATTGGGGTAGAGCCCATTACGGAGCCAAGATTGATCACACGAGCCGGATCTTCCGGACGTCCGCTGGCTTTCAGTTCTGGCAGCAAGGTCTGGGTCAGGTGGAACAGGCCCGCCACGTTCACATCCATCACACGCTTCCACGCGAAGTAAGGGAAAGAGCCCAGTGGCTCGCCCCAGGTGATGCCAGCGTTGTTGACCAGAATGTCCAGCTTCGGGCTCCGCTCACGCACTGCTTCAGCCAGTGCAAGCACACCCTCCTCAGAGCCTACATCCCCCTGAAATGCTTCAACAGATCCGGCAGCTTCCGGATTGTTGGCTTTCAGGTTGGCATTAATTTCATCTGCAGTTTTCTCAACCACATCCAGCTTGCGAGAGCAGATGAAAACGCGTGCTCCGCCTTCTGCCAGCGCTGTTGCAACCATGCGGCCAATGCCGGTGCCACCGCCTGTTACCAGCGCCGTTTTGCCAGCAACACCAAACAGTTCCTCAAGATATCCCATGAAGACACCCTACCTCCCATAGTGTTCTTCGAGCTGCCACCGCATCTCCTGTGACCTGACTGTAGCGCATCCTCAACCGAAAACCGGTACCCATTATTTAGGGGGATGCAACCTTAAACCAATGGTCAAGCGTGCTCCTCGCCGCGTGCAGTTGACAACATACTCACTAGTATGTTTCCGTATATCAAGAGTTGTAAAGCAAAATTTTTAGCAGATATCTTTTGTCTCTCCAGCCTTGGATCCTGATTGTGCGTGGGAGCTCATAATCACACATCCTATTGATATTAAGCGGATTTTTCCCGCATCGGCGAAAGGATAAAAGAGCTCAAATGTCTTGGGAGGGTCATTGATGAGCGACACTTTATTAGCCGAACGTCCAGCTATGGACCTTGGGGTGAGCACGCGTGTGGCACCACTGATTGAACAAGTGCGCGCCATGGTTCGCGATGAAATCATGCCCCTTGAAGATGAGTTCCATGATGAGATTCCCGTGGGCGACCGCTGGCAGCATACTCCGCGGCAGACAGAGATTCTGGAGAGCCTGAAGGCAAGCGCACGCGCCAAAAGCCTCTGGAATTTCTGGCTGACGGACTCTGAGCGTGGTTATGGCCTTAGCACCGTTGAATACGCGTATCTGGCAGAGGAGATGGGCAAATCCCCCCTCGCACCAGAAGTATTCAACTGCAACGCCCCAGACACCGGCAATATGGAAGTGTTTGAGCGCTATGGTTCTGACGCCATGAAGGAGACATGGCTGAAACGCATGCTCAACGGCGAAATCCGCTCTGCTTATCTGATGACAGAGCCGGACCACGGCTCCTCTGACGCCACCAACATCCGCATGTCCTGCGTGCGTGACGGCGATCATTATGTGCTGAACGGCGAGAAGTGGTGGTCTTCCGGCGCCGGTGATCCACGCTGTGCCGTCTACATCACCATGGTGTACACCCCAACAGATGGAAACAAGCACCAACAGCACTCCATGATCGTGGTGGACGCCAACACACCGGGCATCACCAAGCTGCGCCCGATGCAGGTGTTTGGCCATGACCATGCACCACACGGTCACTTACATTTGCGGTTTGAAGATGTGCGTGTGCCGGTTGAGAACCTGCTTCTGGAAGAAGGACGCGGGTTTGAAGTTGCACAAGGCCGCCTTGGGCCGGGCCGCATCCACCACTGTATGCGTGCAATTGGACAGGCAGAACAAGCAATAGAGCTGATGTGTAAGCGCTCTATCAACCGCGAAGCTTTCGGCAAGCAGCTCTACAAGCTGGGTGCCAACTTCGACATCATCGCTGAATGCCGCATGGAGATCGAGCAGGCCCGCCTCCTCTGCCTGAAAGCCGCATGGATGATGGATAATGCCTCAGCCCGTGAAGCTGCGTTCTGGATCAGCCAGATCAAAGTGGTCGCGCCGCGTATGTCTCTGAAGGTCACTGACGAGGCTATGCAGATGTTTGGCGGTCAGGGCATCTCGCAGGACACACCATTGGCAACCAACTGGATGAACCTGCGCACCTTGCGCTTTGCGGATGGACCGGACGCCGTGCATCGCAATTTCATTGGTCGCTCAGAGCTGCGCAAACACACTCAGGAAAAGATCTGATAGGGCAGGAGAGCTACGGCTCTCCTTTTCTTTGCATCTGCACTCCAAAACAGGGAGAACGCAATGACATCGCTTGATGAATTCCGCATGGAAACAAGGGCTTGGCTGGAAGAGAACTGCCCTCAGGACATGCGAAAAGCTGTAACCACCGAAGAGGACATCTGTTGGGGTGGCCGCAACTGGACGTTCAAGTCCGAAGCGCAAAAGCAGTGGCTGGAGCGGATGGCCGAACGCGGCTGGACCGTTCCAAGCTGGCCGAAAGAATACGGCGGCGGCGGTCTGAGCGGAGATGAGGTCAAGATCCTCAAGGAAGAGATGAAGCGCATCGACGCCATGTCTCCGCTGGAAAGCTTTGGCATCTGGATGCTTGGTCCTGCACTGCTGAAATACGGCTCCCACGAGCAGAAACTGGAGCACTTGCCCAAGATCGCCCGCGGTGAAATCCGTTGGTGTCAGGGCTACTCCGAACCGGGGTCCGGCTCCGACCTGGCTTCCGTCCAGACCAAGGGCGTGGACATGGGCGATCACTTCCTCGTCTCCGGCCAAAAGATCTGGACGTCCTATGCCGACAAAGCTGACTGGATCTTTGCACTGGTGCGTACTGAGCCAGACGCGAAGAAGCACAAGGGCATCTCTTTCCTGCTGTTTGATATGACCAGCGAGGGTGTTTCCACCAAGCCAATCCGCCTCATCTCTGGCAGTTCTCCCTTCTGCGAAACCTTCTTTGATGAAGTGAAGGTGCCCATGGAAAACGTGGTCGACGAGCGCGGCAACGGCTGGACAATCGCCAAGTACCTGCTGACCCACGAACGCGAAATGGTCAGCAATCTGGATGCGATCTTCGGCGGTTCTGCGGGGCTTTATGAAACCGCCGTGGAATCGATTGGTCTGGATGAAACCGGTCGGCTGGATGATCCGCTGCTTCGCGCCGATATTGGCGACTTCCTCGTCGATGAGATGGCTCTGACCGCACATTTGGCTGCTGCGAAGGACTTTCACCGCGCTGGCAACCAGCTGGGTGCCCGTTCTGCGGAGCTGAAGTATCTTGGCACAGAACTAAACAAACGCCGCCAGAGCCTCGTTGTACAGGCTGGAGGGCTGGAAGCGCTGTCTGGGCCAGAAGAGAACAGCGGCATCGGCAACCAGTCAGCTTCCTGGTTACGCTCCAAGGGCAACAGCATCGAGGGTGGTACCTCCGAGATCATGCTTTCCATCATTTCAAAGGCAGTTCTGCGTCTGCCATCACTGGGTTAAGGAGAGAAAACATGGAACTTTTCAGCTCTGAAGAAACCCTATTGAAGGACTCCGCCGCTGGCTTCATGTCAGAAAACGCCCCGGTGCAAGCGCTGCGTGATCTGCGTGACCAGAAAGAAGCCCTCGCTTCAATCAGGAGCTCCATAAAACTCTCGCCGAGATGGGTTGGTTCGGCATGCTTCTGCCGGAAGAGGCTGGCGGTTATGATTTCGGCCACCGCGCTGCAGGCCTTGTGGCAGAAGAAATGGGCCGCAACCTGACAGCCTCCCCGTTCCTCTCAACCGCTGTTTTGAGCGCAATTGCCCTGCGTCAGGCAGGAGGCGAGCATCTGAGCGAATGGGGGCCGAAGATCGCAGCTGGCGAAGCTGTCATGGCTTTGGCAATTGATGAAGGCGCAAAACACAATCCTTCCCGCATCAAGGCAACTGCTGAACCAGATGGGAACGGTTTCATCCTCAATGCCAGAAAACGCGCGGTGTTTGACGGATACAATGCAGATCGCCTGATTGTGGCTGCAAAGAGTGGGGATGAGACCTGCCTCTTCCTCGTCGATCCAAGTGCCGCTGAAGTGGACGTTGAACGCAATGCCATGCTGGACAGCCGCAATGCGGCGAACATCCAGATCACCAATCTGCATCTGGACGGCAAAGATCTGCTTTGCCCGCTCGACAAAGGTACCGAGGTGCTGGAAGCCACACTCCGGTCTGGGCGCGCAATCTCTGCCTCAGAACAACTTGGAGTTGCCAGAGAGGTTGCAGAGCGCACAACAGCCTATCTGAATGAGCGCAAGCAATTTGGTGTTCCAATTGGCATGTTTCAGGCACTTCAGCACAGAATGGCCGACCTTTATTGCCAGATTGAAGAAACAGCATCTCTCATCTCTGCCGCGCTGAGATCGATAGATACAACCTCAGATAGCGCTGAGGAACTCACCCGAGCAGCGAAAGCCAAGGTTGCTAAGGTTTCACGACTGGCGACAGAAGAAGCGGTGCAGATGCATGGTGGAATCGGTATGACCGATGAAGTTGATGTCGGATTGTTTATGAAACGCGACCGAGTGTTAACAGAGATGCTCGGTGATAGCGCTCACCATATAGACTTTCTGCTAAAAAGACGGGGTCTTTAACTGTATAATCCGTATTTCTACTTGTGATTGTTTCTAAAGTAACTTCATAATCGCAGTTATCTGGTCCACCCCTTTGGATCAGCGAGAGCCAGTCCGCAACAGCATTGCCCGGTGTTGCAGACTGGCTCTCTCTTTTTGGCTAACCAAATCAACTCATCAGATCTTCATTCCAGGCATGTTGAGAGAGGATGTGTTACCCCCGTCCACGGCCAATGCCTGCCCCGTAATGAAGCTGGCATCCTTACTGGCAAGAAATGCAATTGTAGCTGCAACTTCAGCAGGATCGCCGTGCCGACGCAGCTCTGCGCGAGAGCCGAGCTTGTCCTCTTTGCCCACACTGCGGGCGTGATCAAACACCGGTTTTGTCATTCCGGTTTCAATCAGACCGGGACAAACCGCATTCACACGCACCCCATGTTCACCGAAATCACAGGCCGATGTCATCGTGAAATTGATGAGCGCCGCTTTGGAGGCACTATAGGCATTTCCACCTGCGCCAGCGCGAATCCCCGCAACTGAGGCAGTATTCACAATAGAACCACGGCCCGAAGCTTTGAGCTGTTCGCGGGTGTACTTGGTAAATAGCATCGCACCCAATACATTCACCTCGTAAACCTTGAGCCAGTCGCCGAAGTCTTCATGACTGCCGCCCCACGAACCTTCGCAGATAACGCCAGCATTGTTGCAAAGGATACTGATGCCGCCAAAGGTGTTTTCAACGGCCTCCACGCAGGTTTCAACGGCCTCCTCATCGGCGACATCCACGACGTAAATGCGCGCTCGGCAGCCTTCAGGAAGCAGCGAGGCGGTTTCATCCAGTCCCTCCTCGTTGCGGTCCACTAATGCAACAGCAGCACCTTCCTCGGCCAGCCGAATGGCGGTTGCACGCCCGATGCCACTGCCGGCACCTGTGATCAGCGCTGTTTCTCCTGCAAATCTGGGTTGCATCGTCAAGTCCTCCCCGTTTCCAGAACAACTTTGCCAACCACGCGCCTTTCTATCAAGTCTCGAAGCGCCTGAGGCGCTTCTTCAAGCGAATAGCTCCTACTAACAGTTGGGTTGAGTTTGCCCTCCTGCAGCCATTTAAGCAGCTCTGAGAAGTTATTCTGGTCGTTCCTTGGCTCTCTCATACGGAATGCGCCCCAGAACACACCCATGACCGAGCATCCTTTGAGCAAGGGCAGGTTAGTCGGGATGGAGGGAATATCGCCAGCAGCAAAGCCTACAACCAATGCGCGACCGTTCCAGGCTGTTGATCTCAGCGCCTGTTCAAAGAGGTCACCACCGACTGGATCATAAACCACATCAACGCCTGCCTTGCCGACAATCTCTTTCAGGCGCTCCCTCAGATCCTGCGTGGAGTAGTTGATCAGCTCATCCGCCCCAGCTTTGCGCGCCGCTTCCAGCTTTTCAGCAGAGCTGGCTGCCGCAATCACTTTGGCACCCATAATCTTGCCAATCTCAACCGCTGTCAGCCCAACACCACCGCCAGCACCGAGAACAAGCAGCGTCTCTCCCGGTTGCAACTGTGCCCGTTGCTTCAGAGCGTGCATGGATGTGCCGTATGTCATCGTAAAACCAGCTGCCACTTGCGCTGACATGGTTTCTGGCCGCTTCATAACGGCGGATGCATCCACCACAACCTCTTCGGCATATCCGCCCTGTTGCAGCAGAAGCGCCATAACGGGGTCACCGGGCGCGAAGTCCGTCACACCTTCACCAACCGCTTCAATTCTACCCGCGACCTCTCCACCTGGCACGAATGGCATTGGTGGCTTGATCTGGTACTTACCTGCAATCACCAGCGTATCCGGAAAGTTGACGCCTGCAGCTTCCACTGCAATCCGCACTTGTCCTTTCTTTGGCTCTTTGCGTTCAACATCTTCAACCCGCAACGCTTCTGGTGGGCCGTATTCCGAACAAACAACAGCACGCATGATTTCCCTCCCAAATCAAAACATACTCGTGAGTATGTTACGGAAACACAGTGAGCGCAACCACAACGCTAGGTGTAACTCCCCTCCCCTGTACTCAAGACGCACCAAATTTGAGCAAGCAGCTTCGTAATCAGGAAACCACGGTTTGCAGAAGCCCCCCGCTCTCTCATCATCCGTTTACACGCTCTGGTGAGAATAGGTTAGTTAAGCACGTGCAGAGCATGGAAAGACCTGATGGCTGAACAGGATAAGCCCAATCTTGCTGATGAATTCAAACGCCTGGAAAGCTCACCCGAAGGGCTGACTGGTTCCACCGCATCCAACAGGCTGAAGCAATACGGCCCCAATGCGCTGGAAGAGAAGAAAACCAGCAAGCTGGTCCAACTGCTTCTGACATTCTGGGGGCCAATCCCGTGGCTCATCGAAATCGCAGCAATCCTTTCCGCAATCATTGAGCACTGGGCTGATTTCACCATCATTCTGTTCATGCTGGTTCTGAACTCCGGTATCGAGTTCGTTCAAAGCAGCAAAGCTGCTGATGCACTGGCAGCGCTGAAATCCTCCATGCACTGAAAGCCCGCGTGAAGCGCGACGGGAAGTGGGCTGACATTCCCGCAACCGACATCGTGCCCGGCGACATCATCAATCTGGAAAACGGAGACATCATTCCTGCTGACTGCATTTTAGAGAGTGGGCCGTACCTTGCCGTCGATCAAGCAGCACTCACAGGCGAGTCTCTTCCGGTCGATAAACAAGTGGGGGATGTGGCTTATTCAGGATCCATCATCAAACAAGGCACAATGCAGGCCTTGGTGACGGCGACCGGGGGAAATACGTTCTTCGGCAACACAGCCAAGCTTGTTCAGTCCGCCGGCAACATTTCACATTTCCAGAAAAGTGTTCTGGGCATCGGCAAGTTCCTTATTCTGGGCACGGCTCTGCTTGCTGCGCTTATCATCGTCAAACAGCTCTATCTTCAACAAAGCATTCTCGACATCATCGAGCTGGTGCTCGTGCTGGTCATCGCCTCAATCCCTGTCGCCATGCCAGCCGTGCTTTCAGTCACCATGGCCCTTGGCGCACTCACTCTTTCCAAAAAGAAAGCCATCGTCTCTCATCTGCAGGCCATCGAAGAACTCGCAGGCGTGAATGTGCTGTGCTCGGACAAAACAGGGACACTCACCAAAAACGAACTCACTTTGGGCGAACCAGTTCTGTTTGATGCTGCGAGTGAGAAAGAGCTGGTGGTTATGGCTGCTCTTGCTTCCAGCACAATCGAGAAGGACGTTATCGACCACCTGATTGTCAGCAAGGCAGAACGGGGCATCCTGGAACTTTACAAGCAGAACACCTTTACACCGTTTGACCCAGTCAGCAAGAGAACTGAAGCGGGTGTCTCCGGTCCACGCGGGGCATTCAAAGTGATCAAGGGCGCTCCGCAGGTGGTGATCGATCTCTGTGCCAACGCGCCTGAAGAGAAGGCTGCAGCCAGCAAGGCCGTGCATGAATTTGCAGCGAAGGGACTCCGCGCCCTCGGCATCGCCAAAACCAACGAACAACACGAGCTGCGGCTGCTGGGAATTCTTTCGCTCTACGACCCACCACGCGATGACTCCAAAGCGGTGATCGAAGAAACTCAGAATGCGGGCATCACCGTTAAGATGGTGACAGGTGACGATGTTGCTATTGGCAGGGAGATTGCAGGACAGCTGGGTCTGGGCACTTCACTGGAAAGCGCAAGTCAGGTCTTTTCCGAAAACAAGGACATGGACAATCTGCCCGCCAACATCCGCGAGGAGATCGTCAACGCAGACGGCTTTGCACGCGTATTCCCAGAACACAAATACGGCATCGTGAAAGCGCTCCAACAATCCGGCGACTACGTTGCCATGACAGGAGACGGCGTAAACGATGCACCCGCATTGAAGCAGGCGGATGTGGGCATTGCCGTTTCAGGCGCAACAGATGCTGCCCGTTCAGCAGCAGATCTGATCCTCACTCTGCCGGGTCTTTCCGTCATTACAGATGCAGTGATCGAGGCACGCAAGATCTTCGCGCGCATGATCAGCTACGTAGACTACCGCGTGGCGATGACTATCAACCTGATGGTGTTCGTTTCCGCCAGCGTGCTGTTGCTGGAAGAGGTGCCTTTGACAGCCATCATGATTGTTATGTTGGCACTCCTCGATGATATCCCGATCATCACCATTGCCTACGACAACACCGAGGCCGCACCCGCGCCTATGGAATGGCAACTCGGAAACATGCTGCGCACAGCAACCGTGCTCGGACTCATATCCGTTGTCGAGAACTTCATCCTCATGATGGCCGCACGACATTGGCTGGATGTGCCAGCCGCAGAACTGCAGAGCGTCATGTTCCTGCAGCTGGTTGTGGCCGGACATTTGCTCCTGTTCGTCTGCAGGCACGATCACTGGTTCTGGCAGGCACCTCGACCCTCCGCCAAATTGCTCATGGCAATTATCACCACGCAATTGCTCGCAGTTGTCATCTGTCGATCTGGCTTCCTTGTTCCAGCTATCAGTTGGGAGTTGATCGGCATTGTCTGGGCGCAGGCGATCCTCTGGATGTTCGTACTGAACGTTGCCAGAAAGCTCTGCCGCTAAAAGATGTGAGGGGTGCTCTTTCGCTCCTCCAGCAGACAGATTAGATATAGAGCATTGTCTGCAACCGGAGTTGGCGCGTGCCGAGCTTACCCCTTCCCTTTTTCACCGCACTGTTTCTGTGCTTCATCCTACTACGCCTTGTTGCGGGGTATGGTCGCAAACTGCCACCAATGCTTCTGGTGACGATCTGCCTCTATGCTCTGCAATCCGTTCTGCTTGGCATCAAGTGGGGCATGGGTGGATTGCCATCATGGTCGACTGCTGGATTAGCGCTTTTGCTTCCACCAGCAACTTGGCTTTCCTTCCTGCAACTCACCAACCGATTTTCTAAAAAGGCCATTGGCTGGACAGCAGGTGCAACAACGGCTTCATTTGGCGTTCTTGTAGTAGCACCAAACTTCAACATTCCCAGCCTGATCGACCTGACCAGCGTTGCTGTCTATCTCGGATACGGTGCACTCTTCTTCCGATCGGCAACCGTGAAGCAATGGGAGTGGACCAGTCATCTGCCGCTCGACCAGATGTTCCCGACACGTCAAGCCCAACTCATCGCAGGTGCTGTGTTCTCGACCTCAGCGCTTGTTGATCTTGCGGTCGCCTCAGACTTCGCCCTAAATAGAGGCAGCCATGCTGCGACCATTGTTGGCACCGCGAACCTCGTCATGTTGGTTGCTCTGATCTCGCTCGTGGTTCTGATGAGCCGGAAGCCATCCGTCTCGCAGCAACCCGAAGCGCAGAATGAAGCGGAGAAGGTCTCGGCTACACCGGAGCAAGTTGAGCTGGTGGACGCGCTAGACCAACTGATGCGGAGTGAAAATCTCTATCGTGATGAGAACCTGTCTCTCGACAAGCTGGCTCGGAAACTGCGTGTCCCAGCCCGGCAGATTTCGACAGCTGTCAACACAGTGCGGGAGATCAACCTGCCTCAATACACCAACGGATTTCGTGTGACGGAGGCCTGTCATCTTCTGGAGACGACAGACACTCCGATCACCGCAATCATTTATGAAGTTGGCTTCACCACCAAGTCCAACTTCAATCGCGAGTTCCAACGTGTGACGGGAAAGAGCCCAAGCACCTGGCGGAAAGAGAGCAGGACTTCTGGTGTCACTGAGCCAGCCTAAAAGATCTCTCGCAAGATATCTGTGGCGTGCCTCCAACCACGCATGACACCTACGTTGGAGATCAGCTTTTCGACATTGATGCGGATGTTCTCTTTAGGAACATCCGCCGGGAATTTGAGATAGACAGCTGCCATCTCACCATCCAAATTGAAGCTGGAAACATCTCCCTTGAAATAGATTACAGACTTATTGGCAGAGACTGAAAACTCTCCAAACCGACCAACAAAGTCACCCGCCAACTTATCCATTTCAACGCTGACATCCATAGGTCTCGGCAGTCTCAAAACGGCTGAAGGGTCACACCAACCGAGGAGCCAGGAGCCTCTTCGTTTGAAGTGAATGTCCAGGCTGCCATCCTCATGATGGGTCGCTTCAGCCGTCAAACTGCATCCACGTGCATCACTGGTTTCGAGTTGGATCGGCCCCTTTGAGCTATTTGCTCCGACGATCCGAAGGCCAAAATTGCTACCCGTAATTCTGACCTTTTCCACCTGATGAGACGAGAGCGTCTGAGTGCTTTCGCTTCCCGTTGAGACCATCGCATATGCCGCGACTGCTATCACTGCGATCGCTATAAGTACCTTTGTGCCGTTGCCGGTTGCCATCTGCAAACTCCTTGATTTCCTGCAGAAACCATGGAAGTTCCGAAGATAGGTCGCGACCTAGATCTTGAAATAGGACCTAAAACACGTCCTGAAACACCATCAAGGACCTGCTCATTCCTTGATGAGCAGAGGCACAGCAGTCTCTTTGATGGCAGGAGGAAATGGGCAGGCATGGCGAGTCTCCCGATCCAGATGAGCGCAAATCAGCTCCGTCGTTGCAAGTAGTTTTTGCGTTTCCGCGTTATACATTTCATGCAGGATATAGAGCGTCTTCTCATGAATATCCGTCAGCCCGGATCTACAAAAAAGGAGATCTCCAGCCAACGCTTCGGCGTGGTATTTCGTGGTCTGCTGCACGGCTGCCATACCTCGATTGTACTCTCGAAAATATGCTGAAGTTAGCCCGACAAGTGAGAACAGATGCCAGTTGGCTTCATCAAATTTCTCCGTGTACCACTGCACATTCATGTGCCCCATGTGGTCCAACTGATAGGGATAGACGACGCCTCGATAGGTCTCGATCATGCTACTTTCCAATGGTGACTGAGCGGCTAAATCACTCCTTCACCCACTCCCAGGCCTTGTCCAGATTTGCCATATCGAAGTGCTTTTCGCCTATGCCGAGCATCGCTGCGAATGGACTATCCATCGCCACAAGCCACTCCCAAATCTTCCGATCAGAGACAATTGCAATCCGGTGAAAGCTCTTTGCATGGGTCATCGCCCACTTCAAATCTTCGTATCCAGCCTCGGTACCCCAGTGAGCTTTTTCATTCAAAATCACCAGAACGCTGACCTTGGCATGCTTATCCAGCACCTCTTCTACCTGAGAAATCAGGTTCAATTCTTCGGTGATATCGACCTTTCCATCGACCTCAAACCCGAGCACATTCTCAGAACTTTCAGGAAGTTTTTTGATCATTCTGGCACCTCTTTCGTTGGCCGGAATAGTACTCGAACTCCACCTTCTATCCTGTTTCAGAGGCCTCGTAGTTTCGAGATAATTTGGAAATCACCTGCCAACTGAAAAGTTGACAGCTGTCCACTTTTATAAAAGTGTAACGGTTTCACCACGTCTGTCAGGTCTGAGACAGTTGAATACAATTGAAATTTGAAACCAAAAGCTGCACTCCCCATTGTAGTGATGTCTAATATACTCCAAGGAGATCACTATGTTTCATCAGGCTGGAATGCACGGATTCCACTTCTTCCCGTTCCCAATCGTACTCATACTATTGCTCATAATCGGTTTTCTGATCGCTCGGTCCTATGGCTACTTTGCCGGTTCAAGTCCAGCAAAAACGACCGAACCTGAGCAAGCGAAATCGTCAAATTCCGAAGCACTGGACATCCTGAGCAGACGTTTCGCGAAGGGGGAAATTGATGAAGAGGAGTATCAAAAACGGTCTCAGGTCCTTCGTCTGAACCTGTAGATTGATGGTTCATCGGCGCTCGGAGCTGCTAAATCAGAGCGCCGTTCTCTCTGTTTTGCATCACGTTGTCAGCTGACAACTCTTGGTCAGGTACACCACCAGAGAGACTCTGACGGATAGAACAGCCTCTATAAGAACCATCATTGGCCACAGTAGATGAGATCTTTATCGGTCTCATTCCTCCCTCAGGTTTCTATCTACTCAGCCATTCAGAAGCTGCTTGTCTGCAGGTTCCACACTATCACCTCCCCCCAAAGACAGCAGAGTACACACTCCAGTTAGGGGCGTTTGCAACAACGTTTGCATCAAGATCGCCACAACTCTTGTTAAAGTGTAATCACTCAGAAATGCCAAAATGGAGGCACTATCTGGCGGAGTTGTACCTCCATCAGTGGGCGCATCGAAAACCTATGTTGTTTCAGTGGGTTGAACTGTCACCCGATGATTACCGCAGTCACAGTTTAATATCACTTACCGGGCTCGACGACATTTCGTTACATCTGATTTCTTGCTGAAAATGTTGGACTGGGCCAGTGTTTGAACAAGGTTGAAAGCGGACACCGCAGTCGCAATCGACCGCACACTGCTGATCTCCCACGTAACCCCAACACCGCGAAATCAGCAGTGTGCACCATCACTTACTGCAAAACCACTCGGGCTATCATGTCTTACCTTCGCGCATTTTGGAACTCGCCGTATACATTCTGGTTTATTCTAGCTCTGCCAGGACTTCCCATCATTGGCGGGCTACTTCGTGAAGGCGAAAAACTGGAGCACCTGCTCCATCCTTCTGGAGAGTTTGCAGCACGTTTTCTCATAGTCAGCTTGATGATCACACCACTGATGTTCCTGACAAATGGACAACGTTGGGTGCGTTGGCTGCTGGCACGCCGTCGTTACATTGGTGTGGCTGCTGGCTGTTACGCCGCGCTTCATCTTGCCATCTATCTTCTCGACAAAGGTTCACTTGGCCCGATCCTTGAGGACCTCGTCAAAATCGGCATCTGGACGGGATGGCTTGCATCGCTGATTTTCATTCCTTTGACGATCACAAGCAATGACTGGTCCATCTCAAAACTCGGCAGAAGCTGGAAGAGCCTTCAAAAACTTGCTTACCCAGCCGCCGCGTTGGTACTGGCCCACTGGATCCTTTTGGACTTCAAAATCGGTCCTGCCCTGGTTCACTTCACGCCACTCATCCTGCTTCAGGCTTACAGATACGTGCACGTCACCAATAAGAGAAAAGAGAGAAAACTCACCGCCCACGCTTAATCCCAAGCAAGCACCAAACTCACCCACCTTCTTGCCTCAGAAGGTGGGTTTTCTTTGCTCTCCTTTTGTAGTGAGGACAGCCTCTCCTTTCAGAGGTACTCTAATGCAATGGAGGAGGGACCATTTATGACAGAAACTGATTTTCCAAAGATTGAGAGCGCAAGCCTTAAGCATCCAACTGCGCTCAACCTTTCATTGCCAGACCCACTACCCGATGACATTCAAGAACTTTTCGGGAAATGCCAAAGCAAGCTCGGTCTAATTCCAAACGTTTTGATCGCCTTTGCACACCGCCCAGACAAACTGCGCGCCTTTTCTCAGATGTACAATGAGCTGATGCTTGGGGAATCCGGCGTCTCCAAACTGGAGAGGGAGATGATTGCGGTGACCGTGTCTTCCATCAACTCCTGTTGGTACTGCCAGGTTGCCCATGGAGCTGCTGTTCGCGAGTACTCCAACAAACCCGAACTGGGTGAATCGATGGTGATGAACTATCGCTATGCGGATCTAACCGAGAAGCAACGGATCATGCTCGACTTCGCGACCAAGGTGGCAAAGTCATCCTCGGAGATAGGGGAGGGGGATCGCCAGCAACTTCGCGATGCAGGGTTCACCGAGGAAGACATCTGGGACATTTGTGAGGTTGCCGCGTTCTTCTCCATGTCCAATCGCATGGCCTCTGCAACGGGTATGCAGCCAAATCCTGAATATCACTCGACTGCGCGATAAGGCGAGTAGGGGAGGGGCTCTACAGCTGTCAACTTGGCGCAGAAAAAGTTGACAGCTGTCAACACACAAACCTCTTGCCAAGCATCCAATGCAAGAGTATATCGTTTATCGACGATATACGGAATCAATGATGACAGATACCACCTGTGTAACCGAATTTGCGCCGACTTCTCTCAATGAAGAGGAGGAGGAAAAGCTGGCTTTGCAAGCGAAAGCACTGGCGCATCCTGCGCGGGTTCGCCTTCTCAAGATCATGGCTTCTCAACCGGGCTGCGTTGGTGGAGATCTCGTCAACTCTATCGGGCTCGCACAATCGACCGTGTCCGAACATCTTCGAATTCTTAAGGATGCAGGCTTCATACTGGCAGAGGTCCAGCGTCCGCGTGTTTGCTACTCAGTCAATCGAGCTGAACTGAAAAGCTTCAATTTCCTCTTTGAAAGCAGCTTCAAGCTCTAAAAATTTGCCAGAACATATCTCTATCGACGATAGACAGGAGAAATCATGGGTACTTTCGAACGCTACCTCTCAGTCTGGGTAGGTCTCGCGATGGCGCTTGGGGTAGGGGCGGGGCTCCTTCAACCTGGACTGTTTCAGTTCATCGGGGATCTGCAAGTTGGTGGCATCAACCTGGTCATCGCGGTTCTCATCTGGTTGATGATTTACCCAATGATGGTACAGGTCGAATTCACTGAAGTGCGCAACTGCTTTGTGAAACCTAAAGGCCTGATCGTAACGCTTGCCATGAACTGGCTGGTCAAGCCGTTCACCATGCGGCATTGGCTGTGCTGTTCATGCGCCATCTGTTTGCCCCCTTCATTCCGGCTGCTCTTGCCGATCAATACATCGCTGGCATGATCTTACTCGGTGTTGCGCCTTGTACCGCGATGGTGTTTGTCTGGTCTTACCTCACAAAGGGCAATGCAAGTTACACCGTTGCGCAGGTCGCAACCAATGACTTGATCATGATCTTCGCGTTTGCTCCGATCGCCGCATTCTTGCTGGATGTGTCAAACATCATTGTACCGTGGGATGTTCTGCTCGTTTCAACCGCTTTGTTTGTTGCGCTGCCATTGGGGGCAGGGTGGTTGACCCGCATTGCGCTTAAAGACAAAGAGCACCTTTCATCTTTCAGCGCTGGCATGAAACCATTCTCCATCGCTGGTCTGGTGGGAACTGTGTTTATACTGTTTGGCCTTCAAGCAACAACATCATCGCCTCACCAGCAGACATCGTGCTGATCGCGATCCCGTTGTTGATCCAGACCGTGCTGATTTTCTACGTGACTTACTTCTGGATGAAGAAATGGCGCCAGCCGCATAATGTTGCAGCGCCAGGTGCCATGATCGGCGCCTCCAATTTCTTCGAGCTCGCCGTTGCTGTTGCAATTAGCTTGTTCGGCGTGACTTCAGGTGCGGCACTGGCAACCATCGTCGGTGTGCTGGTTGAAGTTCCGGTGATGTTGGCGTTGGTTTCTTATGCTAATCGGACCCGCGGTCAGTTTGCCAGTGATGATCAGGTCTCGACTTCAACCGATCATTCAAAAACATAACTCAAAGGGCAGGGGAGCGATCTCCTGCCTTTTGCCTTTGTCAAAGCTAATCCAGCTCACATTCTATACGGATTGGCACCTTACCTAAACGACTAGGCTATACTTCATAGTTCACCAAGGGCATTATCACCCAAATACTCTTAGCATGTGCGAGCTGATGGTAAACGAAGGTTGATAATTAGATGGCCGATGAAATTTGGGTCAGTAGTGTAAGAAGCAATTCAGCTCTTTTTGACAAGCCTGGCATTCGCGAAAAATACTACGGCCACGACTGGGCACCGCCAAAGTTTGAATTTGGTCCGAGTCCAGAGGAATTTGAGGATAGCTTCCATCGTTACATTCTGGGCGACAAGCTAAAGCGCGAAGAATTCCTTGAAGCTGCTTATGTGTTTAACCCTAAGTTCTGGAAGCGTGTTCAAGATCTTTTCGCTCTTGAAGGATATTTCTGCGCGAAAGGAGAGTTTGCAGAGATCCTCAAACGCTTTGATATGGGTGGAGGAGAACTAGTTGAGTTTCCCATCTATGAAACTGACAAGACCACGCAGTTACCTGGCCCGTTCTTCTTTATCAACTGGGGCTCACAAAAACATTGCTTCTTGCCTGAAGAGAGCAATGGGGTAAAGGCAACTGCTCGAAATCCAGAAACAGGGTTTCACAGATGGCGTGCTGCGATCGAGCCTCAAGACGAAGATATCGCAGTTTCAGCAGATGCGCTGCAAGGTGCAGACCTTTGGATCGAGCCTTTGCTGCGCTCCAAGATTTTTATGAGTGGGCAGTTACATGATACCATCGTGAAGGCTTATCCAAAAATTGATTTTCGATTTTCTAAAGCCAGAATCCTTTGACTATTATAAGTATTCTACTCACGAACTCTCTTTACTTTTGATAGAGCCATTATGTCCAAAGTACCTGTCTTTTGTAGTGCCGCAACTGTTTTCCTGATCGACAAGATTATTGAAGAACCTCAGGTTCTGTTATTGCGTCGCACCAAACCACCTGTTCATACTTGGAGCCAGATTTCTGGAGGCATTGAAGGAGATGAAACAGCCTGGCAAGCCATGATCCGCGAAGTACAAGAAGAGACCGGCATAACTCTCAAGGACCTCTGGTCTGCTGATGCGGATATCCATTTTTACGTTCCTGAACAGAACAGCTTCTCCATTCTTCCGGTCTTTGTCTCACATGTCTCGCGGAATACTCCGGTCACGCTCAACAAAGAACACGATGCCTATCAGTGGTTCTCGTTTGCTGATGCAAAAGCGCTTGTTAGTTTTCCCGGCCAACGCCAGATACTAGATCTGATCGAAGACGAGTTCATCAACCGCACCCCAACGCCCCACCTGCGGATCAATCTGTCGACGTCGCAGGAAACAAAAGCTCCCGATCTTTACGCGAGAGCCAGCCCGTAAAGTGATTTGTGCAGGGCGAGTTTGCCGTCTTTTGCCCGGTCAACACAGGCGCGGAAGTAACCAGCTGGTCGTGAAATGCCTTCCGGATCGCGCAGGGTCTTTTCTACGGTTACCACCAGCACGGCAGCGGCCATTTTCTCACCCAATGTCAGGATCGCCTGTTTCCAGCCATCCTCCGACAAACCGATGGCCAATCGCAACTGTTCGGCGCTTTGCAGCAAGTCGAACCAACTGGAGAAGGGCATACCCAGAATTTCTTGGGTTTGTGCGGTTGCACTGTCGATCAAACCAATGGAAATAGCCGATAAATGCTCACTTAAACCGTTATCCAACTGGGTTTCTTGCTGAGATTGCAATTGAGCTGTGCCGCTGGATTTGGCAGAGAATTTGCTTGATTGATCTTTTTCAAGAGCAATATTCTGAGCTTCGTTAGAAGCGAAGTTAGTGTTTGAGTAGCCATCGTTAGATGGCTGCCGTTGTTTACTATTTATAGGAGCTAGAGGGGTTGTAATATTATAAGGGGTGACATGAATGTCATGGTCGCCTGACATTTCAGTAGTTTTATCTGAATTATCAGCTGTTTGTGTCTCCCCTTCTTGTGCCGCTGCCAGATCAGCAATCACAACTTCATAGAGCTCAGAAATCTTTTCAGCGCGCTCCACAACCATCATTGGCGTGTCCATGAGAACTGTCAGTTCCTGAAGGTAGACCTCACAATCAACTCCATCGCTCTGACCAGTACGGCAAGCATCAACAATTGCGCGGGACAACCGGTTCACAGTCCGTTTTGCTTCCTGCTCAGCACGCAGTCTTGCCTGGAAGGCGTCTCCAATCTGCTTGATTTCCGCAACACGCTGGCGTGCCGGTGAAAAATCAAAACCATACCCGCGGTCGATCTCACCACTTGCATCATTGCGGTAGATGAAGCGTCGGCCCGTGGAGCTGTCACGATAGGCAAGGATACCTGCTTCAACCAACCGCTTGAGCGCGCGGATTACCGTACGAGTTGAGCGGCACACATACTCGGCCAGCTTCTCGTTGGAGATTGCCACCAGCGGACGGCGGTCTTGTTTCCAGTCATCAGCCCGTGTCAGACCGATCAGGATATCCAGAATATGATAGGCAGTTCCGTCAATCCCCATGGCTGGGGCTGCCTTTTTGAGAGTGATTGCCACCTCGGCCTTTGTTGTTTTGACGATGTCATTCGCCATAGCCAGTCGCTGGCTTTCCAACATGCCGGGTGTCATTTTGCGAAAGGACGCAACACCGGTGCTTTGCATAGCAAACCCATTCACCGAGGGAAAACCCAAGGTGTTATCCAAGTAAGATTGGGGATTGAGCGCCCGAAAAAGCAAAAATGCGCCACAAAGGGTTTCAAGAAAGCATTGCTTACTTGATTCGCAGGGTGCGTTCGTCGTAGGATGATCGTGCTAAAGATGGTCCACGACGAGTATTACTACTCTCTTGGGCGACGATTTTGGGGCCTTGCTGATTGCCGTCAGCAGGGCCTTTCGTCATTCAGGGGCTACACCATCAGGCATCCTCCCCCTTCGTCTCTTCATACTTGGCAATCAGCCCCGGCAGTTCCTTCAGCAAAAACGCGCTGAAATCGCTTTGCGTTTTGCTATCAACGGAAAACACGGTTGCTTTGCCTGTGTGCTTGACCAGCACATGCTTGTTTCCAAGCCATTCAGAACTGTTTGCTTTGCGCGTATGCGCAGCCACTGGGATCTCACCGGCAGTCTGAGCAGAACTTGCTTCTGTCTCAGCAGGTGTTTCCTGCAACAACTGCAGCACTTCGCTGAAGCGTTCATCACTGTGCAGCTCGGTGAAGGAATCCAGAGCAAACAGTGAGGTCACGGCCTTCTCGTGGTTTGATGCCAGTCTTCCATCTTCAAAGAAGCTGGCCATCTCCTCCCACCGAGGGCGGCCGATCTTCGGTGCAGGACCGATCACACGCAAAAACTCCTCAGGCATGGTTGCCGCCAGCTTGCGAAGTTTGGAAACGAGTGATTTGTCTTTGCCGATCGCTTTCACAATCAGTGTCTGCGGATAATCCTGGGCCAGACGATAAACGAAGAGACAGGTTTCTATGAAACTCAGGTCCTTACGCTCATGGTTTTCCTGACCCTGAGCAACCAACAGCTCCTCATCGGAAAGCTCTTTGATCACACCGCGGACAGGTTTGCCCAATGCGCGGCAGGCCTTCCAACGACGGTGGCCGTAAGCGATCTGATAGACACCGCTTTCACCCGGGGCAGGGCGCACCAGAATAGGCACTTGCTGTCCGGTTTCAGCAATGGATTCTTTAAGCGCTTCAAAGGCAGGGTCAAACGCAACTTCCATGCGGTCTGCCACGAAAGAAGGCTGAACCTGTTCCGGATCCAGCTCAACCACGTTCACAGAAGACGCCATTTGCGTGTTCAGCGTTTTCAGCTCTTCACGCAGCCTGTCGCGTTCGTCCTTGATCAGATTGATCTCGGCAGCGCCAATAGCTCCGGAAGACAAGCGTGGGCGCGGAGCTGTTGCGTCTGCAACCATGCCTGCCATGCCGCCGCCTGAAAACAGCGTATCGAGTGCGTTTTTCCGGTCCTTAGCTTTGTTCATAGTGGTCGTCCCCAAGAGCCACGGAGGAGATCTTCAATTTCCCGGTTCACGGAATCCATGGATTCAAGCGCACGCTTCAGCGTTTCGCGGCCAATGGCTCCCGGCTCCAGCTCATAAAGCGATTTCTTTTCAAGACCCGCATTGGCAACCGCGGTGGATTCCAACGCCGGCGCAGTCAGCACATCCTCACCAAACAGGGCGCGGAGCAAGCCAACAACGCGGGTTTGCGGGCTGTCGTTTGGATTGTGGCGTGTCACGAGGAACCGCATCCAATCCAGGTTCATTTCGCCGCCATTGTTCTCAATCACTGCCATCAGGTCAGAGCTCATGCCGAGGAACTGGTTACAGCTCGCAAGATCCAACATCTGCGGGTGCAGCGTGATGAGCAGACCGGTCGACGCAAACAAAGCACCCAGTGTAAGGAAGCCAAGTTGCGGCGGGCAGTCGATTACAACAACATCATAGCGGTCATCAACTTCAGCTAGGACATTGCGAATACGGCGGAAAAAGATGTTCTCGCCTGTAGAGGCGCCGGATGCGATCGCTGTTGGCACAATGTGCTCAAACTCAGCCAGCTCAAGGTTGGCCGGGATCAGATCCAGATTATCAAAATAGGTTGGACGCACCACTTCGTTCAAAGAACGGCGGCCTTCATCATAACGAAGGGCACCAAACAAGGTGCAGTTCGGCTCAACGTCAAACTCTGGCTGCACACCAAACATGGCAGAAAGAGAGGCCTGCGGATCGAGGTCAATCGCGAGAACGCGATAGCCGCGCAGGGCCAGATAATGCGCCAAGTGGGTGCTGGTGGTGGTTTTTGCTGAGCCGCCTTTAAAGTTGGCACAGGAAATCACCTGCAGCTTCTCACCTTCACGGCGGTGCGGCAGGATATTGACCGCTTCATCGCCTTTTTTGCGTGCAGCCAGCACTTCGCGGATCGCGTTGATCTGCTCCAGCGTATAACTACGACGGCCATTGGCAAGGCGGGTCGGGGTAGGGCCTTCTCCATCCAGATCCAACTGGCGGATTGTGCTTTCAGAAACCCCGATAAGACGTGCAACGTCGACGGACGAAAAGGCGCGCAGAGCTTTGTGTGCTTCAGGCGGATAAAGTTCTTGCCTTAAGCGGTGCAGCTGGCCAGAAAGGAGCTGAGAATAACGGGAGATCTTCTCAGACGGAGTTTCCTCGCGCAAAAGAGTGTTGTTGCCGTATTCCACTTCGTTTAGCCCTCAAACGGTTCTAGTCATCTACAAACGGAAAGTGCGCCCATATGGCCCGTGTTTGCGTCGAAAGGGTAACTGACCTGTAGTTCAGTTCAATCCCTTTTTGGTTAACTCCCGTTAACTCCTGTGACCATCCACCGGATTACCGATGATTTCATCAGTAATTTCAATAGGATGGACTTATGCAGAGGCGTCAAAACGATGCGTGCATAAAATCGACGAAACAACCATTCTATTTCTGAAGAAACATATTCGCCCCTCAGATCACTCCGACTCACACTCCCTCCCGTTGATTCTCTTGGTCTGAACACGAGATATAACACCGCTCACACCAGCGGGGATAAGTTTGCGTAGCTGGGGTGATAAACTAAGCTCATAGCTGAAAGAAAACGGTCCCAGCAACTGGACAATGTTTTGGAAGAAGGCCAAATTCCATAGTCATTTACTGCTAATTTTTAGAACGTTGAATTGCCTATGAATATTCCTGAGCTCAAACCACATTACACATTTCCCAAGCTAACAACCAATGCAAGCGACAAGGCGTACGCGTTTGAAGCAAAGCGGGCTGCCATGGGGCCTTACATCGTTTCGCGTTGGGGCTGGGACGAAGACTTTCAGTGGCAGATGCACTTACAACGCTATGACGAGAAACCTTTTTTCGAAATTAGAAAAGAAGGTGACCGCCTTGGAACAGTATCCTTCCAGATTTTGACTGATCACGCGACATTTGGTGAGTTCTATCTGTTTCCTGATTTTCAAAGGCAGGGGATTGGATCAAAAATACTGGCACACTGCCTGGCGGTTGCTGACAAATTGCAACTACCAGTAAGGCTGGAGCATTTGCATTGGAACCCTGTCGGCTCCCTCTATCGCCGACATGGATTTAGAAAAACAGGACAATCAGAGATTCATTGCTTTATGGAGCGCCCTGCTAAGGTCAGTTCATGAGCAAAATTCTCAAACAGATACATGCAAAAGCTGATCTCCTATGCGATTCCACGATTTGAACTTGATAGGTGCCTCCGCCAACTTACATCAGAGCAGAAACACGGTCCGGAGGCACTAAAATGAGCAATCTATCACCTTTTACAGGGCGGATTGAGCAAGCATTTGTGAGATTTGAGCGGAGTTGCGGCTAATAGTTTCTCCCGTTTATATGGCGGGAAGAAAACCAGCAGAGTATAGTTGAGAATATTTTATTAAAATAGCGGATAAACTCTACTTCATCGCAACGAACTCTAAGTAAGTCCGATTCATATGCTGCATGAATAAGAAAGCACATGAAAAATTTTGCAAAAATAATCGATAATCTAGCATCTTTTTCCATCAAACGAGCTCGTTTTATTGGAAAGTTATGTCAGACCTACGCAATTTCATTGCTTTTATAGTTCAGATATTGTTTTACAATTGAGGGAACAAACTGGCCAGATCATATTGCAATTTAACTTGGCCGGATAACAAAGCTGAAGACCTAGTTTCCATAGCTAAGAAGAGAAACGCCAAATTGCATAGATAATAATTGTAAGGCAGATAACTTTGAAAATAGAGGATACCTTAGAAAGAGCCGTAACATCGGTCACTGCACAAAACGTCCCGTCATCCGCCTCTCTAATAGACAGGGCCTACGCGCACCTGCGGGCGGCAATCCTGTCTGGCCAATTGGAGCCGGGCAGCAAGCTGCGCATTCGCGAGATGTGCAGCACTTTTGATGTTGGACCAACACCTGTACGAGAAGCGCTTTCCCGTCTGGTTTCTCAGGGACTTGTTGCCACTCAATCGCACAAGGGATTTTATATTCCAGAACTTTCTCAAAAAGAGTTTCAGGATATTGTTGAGCAGCGCCGCCTTTTGGAAAGCGCGACGGTGAGAACCGCCGTTGAAAAGGGCGACGCACAATGGCGCGACCGCGTGCTGGACGCTTACCATGCATTGCAGGAAATTGAACGCACGTGGCAGGCGTCGCGGCGTGATTTCTGGAATGAGTGGGAAGAAGCCAACCGCGTGTTCCATATGACGCTGGTAGAAGGTGCAGGCTCCAGTTGGGCAAGCCGTTTCCTTCACATGCTTCATGACCAGTGCACTCGCTACCGCGCAGCCATGCGCCGTGCCGGTTTCATCTCTGAAGGCGTGCAGGACGATCACACTCAGCTGATCACTGCTGTGCGGACCGGAGATGGCGCTCTGGCTGAACAGACGATCAAAGCACATATTGATCGCCTGCCAGCATTGTGCATGCCATCTTAACACATTGATTTACAAAATTTATTGCCGGTGAGAGGCTTAGTCTCCCACCGCAATAGCTGCAGCGGTTTTCAGCGCAATCTTCACAGGTGAGCGCAAACGCAGCCAGGTTTGGTGTGCATCCGCCTCTGCAGTCACATCCGCATATCCCATCGCTTCATAAAACTTCAAAGCGGACTGATTGATCCGGTCCACCTTCAGCTCATGCGCGCAGCCGTAGTGTTCCAGCAGAAACTGCAGGGCCTGACGACCAAAGCCGCGTTTGTGGTGGGTGTAGCGGATGTAAAGGGAATGCAGGAAGTGTTCCGGCGTGAAATAGCCGATGAACCAACAATCTCACCGTCAGATCTTAAAACCCAGACATCTTCGCCCTCAATCAGGCTCTGAAACTGATCTGCATGGATGAAGCGCGTGTGATCGTAGGCAAAGGTGCGGCTTGCCACGTCTGCATAAAGCGCGGCAAGCTCATTGTGTTCTTCAGAGGTGTAGGGCGAAATCTGCAGCACAGGCACCCGTTTATTGACCGTCGAGGCACTCTGGCGGCAGAACGTCGGTTTTATTCTGAGAATCCAGGAAATGATCAAAGCTGTGATCGCCGGGTTGGCCCTCAACCCGCTCATAAGCAGCGCGGGACTGGGAGACCATGGCTTCCTGGAACTTCATGCGCTCTGATGACAGCGGCATGGCTTTCAGATGATCGGTCTGGTTCTGAGACAGCTCCGCGATGAAACCAGTGTAAGAGCCTTTCTGCTTCACACCTTTCAGGATCTGCGCAGATGGCGTCATGTCCGGATTATCCAGCTTCTCAGCCTGCGCGTTGACCGCATCTGTGTGGCCGGTACAGCCATAGACATCGTCCATAATCTCGGCAGTCACGCGCATTTCGTCGAGCACCTTGTGACCCGCAGCGCGAAGTTCCAGACCACCGTCACCATAAGCTGGCAGCACCAGATTTGGCAGACGACCCTGCCAGGCCACCATGCGCTGCTGATCGTTAAGCGCCTGCTGTTCAGCAGAGGTGATACAGGCGGAAGGTGCCAGCGTCATGTGGGTGAGGAACGCATTGAGGAAGTGGGCCTGCTGCTCACAAATACCAATTGGGTTCAACGGGTTAATGTCGAGAGACCGCAGCTCGATGTACTCAACGCCACGACGGCAGAGCGCGGCAATCGGGCGTTCGCCTTCTTCCGTGTTGCGCTTCGGACGCGCAGACCCGTACAGCTCGTTTTCAAGCTGCAGCTGGTGTGTGTTGATCTGCTTGTAGTCGCCCTCTTCAGCAACACCGATCTGCTCGTACTGGCGCACGGATGTGGCCAAAGCGCCGCGCAGGCCTTCGATGTAATCGCAAAGGGAGTTGTAGTGAATGTCCAGCTCACTCTGCACCACACTGGTATAACCCAGGTCGCTCATGCGCAGCGAGGTGGCGTATTCACCGAAATAGGTGTCGTCACCCAGCATGGAAAGGGTTGGGTGAGCGGATGGCAGGTAGCTCTTGTCAACCGCAGGGGAGGCGCCAAACAGATACAGCATCAGCCAGCCATGGCGCTGCAGGTTACGGATCAGACCCAGATATCCTGCACTGCGGAAGTCCTGAAGGCTGCTGCCGGAGGTACACTGCTCGTGGAATGCATGCCACAGACCATCGGAGATGGAGAAGTTGTAGTGAATACCGGAGATCGTCTGCATCCGCTTGCCATAGCGATGCGCCAATCCTTTGCGGTAGAGCGTCTTGATCTGCGCGGCGTTGGAGCTGCCGTACTCAGCGATGCGAATGGTTTCGTCGCTGGTAATTTCCGGCGGCATGGAGGCGTTCCACAGGTACTCGCCTGCTTCCGTCTTGCGCGCAGCAAAGGCCTGCAGTTCTTTCAGGAACTCAAGGCTTTCCTTAACTGAGTGCGCAGCAGGGGTGATGAACTCCAGCTGAGCTTCAGAGAAATCGGTCGTGATGAATTTGTGCGTTAGCGTCTTGCCCAGAGCGTCCGGGTGGTCACGCAATGACATAAAGTCATCTCTGCCAACACGCAGAGCTTCTTTTTCGATCCCCACGCGGAGTTCAGCAAGACCTTTGCGAACAGCGCTATTTTCCAACAGCTTCAGCGTGGCTTCACCTAATTTTGTCATTCTCGTTCCGTTAATCTGCGCAAAACGGTTATATGGGCTCAAAATATCCTAGCAAACCGCAGGGCTTACTCTCTGACATAGATACTTTGTAATTTCATGGATGCAAGAGTACAAAACCTGTCGAATTTTCCTTAGTGTTTTATGCGCAACTCCTATCATTAATGCGTGAACCAAGATCAATTCGAGAATAAAATTAAACTGAGAAAATGAAGAAATTCACGGCCTGACGATCAACACATCAGCAATATGTATTCCTGAGCACACTTCAATAATCAAAAAATATATACTTAATCCGACTAGCGGAACACTCAGACCTAAACTGCTGATTTTGCCGTAAAAGCCCTGCCTATTCTTTTAATAGGAAGACACCTCAGCCCGAACAACAAGCAGATGCGGGCCGGAATACAGTGCTGTGATCTGATAAAAAATACAGAATTTGCTCAGTCAGCTCACAAAGTTCGTGTGCATTTTGAACACTCTAACGGATATTTCGAACGCCGTGCGTTCTTTGGGGAAGCCTAAATCCTTCCGTGTAACCAGTACTCAGCTTCTACTGTTTGCAAAGTTTAAGCTGAACACATCTCAAGAGCATCGGCCTCACATAGGCCCTCTCAAGCAGCCTCATTCCATCAAGCATATTTGGAAGAAACCGCAGGTCTGACTGCAAAATCTTCAGTGGATCGCGTTTGGGATAACTTGGCCCACCACAATCACGCCTCACCAATCCTGAGGCTATCAGCAAAATAGCCTCAGCAAATCTGATGGATGTCTTCGCAAACTGCGGATCGTTAGGGTCATCACACCGATCTGATGAGGACACTGATTTGCCCAGCAAGCTCTCCCTGTGCGTTCTCGCCTTCACGCTTCCCGTTCTGGCCAGTTGCGTTTCTGATGAAGAGCGCATCCCGCAGGCGTACTCTCCAACCGTGGAGATTCCGCAAGGGGCCACGCTGATCACCGTCAACACCACACCAGATGGCGCCTTCTGCTATTTGCAGGGCTATAGGTCATCCATTTTCGTGAAGCATACGCCCGGCCCAATGGTGGTGCCTGCCGGGTTTGAAAACAAAAACCTCATTTGCGAGCTGAAAGGCTTCAAGACGACGCGCGGTGCTGTGTTGCCCGGCCCACCACCACCGGATGGCGACAAAATCATCATCCAGCGCGTGTTCATTCCGGTGGGTGTGAATGATCCCAACTCCAGTCCGGCCGGTGCCATCATACCGGATGGCTTCGTCGGCACCTATCGCCGCTAACCCAACACCGCCTCATACCGGGCTTTGAAGTTGGAGCTGAGATAATTCATCAGCTCCCGCACCCGGTGCAGCTGGTGCCGCGTTGGCGGGCTCACCAGCCACAGCGGTGTTGTCTGCTTCCAACCGGAAAGCATTTCCGTCAGTTCCCCGCGCTTGATCGGCGCATCGGTGTAAACATCCGCAAGCCGCGCAATACCAAGGCCTGCCACAGCAGCCTGACACATGACGCGGCCATTGGAGATCTGAAAGCCTTTCTCCGCCTGCACCACGATGCGTTCCTGGCCTCGCGTGAAAATCCACTCCTGCACACTGCCGGAGATAAACGGCAGGCCTTTCAGATCAGACGGGTGCCGGATTTTGGAGTGTGCCGCCACAAAGGAAGGGGAGGCCACATAGCGAGTGGTGATGGTGTGCAGTTTGCGGGCGATCAGCGTGCTGTCTTCCAGATCTCCCATGCGCAGCACAAGGTCAAAATCCGTCTCCAACAAATCCTCGCGGATGCTGGAGAAATCCAGCTTCACCTCGATCCCTGGATTGGCTTGCTGGTACTCAATTACCAGCGGTGCGATGAGCTCCTCACCAATCAACCCGCCAACGGCATTCATGCGGATAGGGCCAGTCAGACTGTCCGTCGCCTGGGACGCTAGGTCAGAGGCATCCTCAATCTGCTTCACGCCTGCGCGGCACATTTCATAGTAACGCTCACCGATCTCCGTCAGGCGCAGTTTGCGGGTAGTCCGGTAAAGCAGCTGAACGTCCAGATGCTCCTCCAACTGGCTGACCTGCTGACTTAAACTCGCTTTTGAAAGACCAGTTTCATCAGAAGCTAAGGTAAAACTGCCATGTTCCGCCACGGCCAGAAACGAGCGCAGACCATTCCAATAGATATTGTTCATTTCAGCCTAACAATCATTTTGAATTACCCTCATTTATCAGCGTGATCATTTTTGTACAATCGCCGCAACACAACGCAAGTCCATCTTGCTCAAGAAAAAGCTAACTAGGCAGGAAAACAAAATGACAAAGCCACTTATCATTATCACTGGCGCAAGTTCCGGCATTGGTGCAGCGATTGCGAAGTCTTTCAGCGCAGCTGGCCATCCACTTCTTCTGCTGGCACGTCGCGTTGAGCAGATGGAAGCTCTGGGTCTTCCAAACACTCTGTGCCGCGGTGTTGACGTCACTGATCGTGATCAGCTGATCGCTGCTATTAAAGAAGCTGAAGACAAGTTTGGTCCGGCAGACGCTATCGTCAACAACGCTGGCTGCATGCTGCTGGGTGATCTGTCTGTGCAGGATCCTTCTGAATGGGATCGCATGATCGACCTGAACGTGAAGGGCGTTCTGAACGGCATCCACGCTGTTCTGCCAGGCATGAAAGCACGCAAGGGCGGTTCCATCATCAACGTCAGCTCCATCGCTGGCCGTAAAACCTTCCCGGCACACGCAGCATACTGCGGCACCAAGTTCGCGGTTCACGCCATCAGCGAAAACCTGCGTGAAGAAGTGGCCGCGGACAATGTGCGTGTCATGACCATCGCTCCAGGTGCTGTGCAGACTGAACTGCTGTCCCACACCACTTCTCAGGAAATCATTGATGGTTATGAGCAGTGGAAGAAAGAAATGGGCGGCGTACTGGACCCACAGAACGTGGCAGACACTGTGCTGTTCGTTTATCAGCAGCCACAGAACGTCAACATCCGCGAAGTTCTACTCGCAGCAACTGGCCAGCCTGCATAAAGCTGAGTTAGACAGTTTGAATAGAAAGCCGGCTCATCCTCCAGAGCCGGCTTTTTTTTTGCAATAACGATACTTGTTAGGCCAGTTCAGCAATCTTCTGATTGGCTTTGCTCAGGCCCGCTTCAGCGGCTTGTGGCCCCATAGCCAGCCCTTTCGCATAGATGAACTCGATATCCGTGATGCCCATCAGGCCAAGGCAGATTTGAGGTAAGCCGTTGCCAGATCATGGGCAGTGCCAAGGAAGCTTCCTCCTTGCGTAATCGCCACATAACACTTTTTGCCTTCCAGCAGGCCAACCGGTCCGGTTTCCGTAAACTGAAAGGTCTGCCCTGCACGGGTCACGTAGTCGATCCATGACTTGAGCGTGGACGGGATCATCAGATTGTACATTGGCGCGCCAAGCACAATGAAATCTGCCTCTTTCAACTCAGAAACCAGCGTATCAGACAGCGCCAGTGCCGCTTGTTGTGCGGGCGTAACAGCAGCGTTTGGGTCATAGAAGCATTGAAAAAGGCTGTGTTCCAGATGCGGGATCGGATCTTTGCTCAGCTCGCGTTTGATGTGCCGCATGCCGGCAAAACGGGAGAGCAAGTTTTCTGCCATTTTGTCGGAAAGCTGCGAGGATTGAGAGTCTGTTTCCAGCATACTTGTGTTGATCTGCAACAGAGTTTTCATGTGCTTAGTCTCTTTCAAAAAATCAGGAGCGCTCCATCCCTTCATGGAGGCATGCCCATTGATTAATTTCATTTGCTGATGATACAAAGTTAGTTACTACCGCTTTTATCAATAGATTGGATGCAACTTGCCAAGCATCGAGCAATTGAAAATGTTCATCGCCGCCGCCGAATCCGGTAGTTTTTCTGCGGCAGGGAGAACACTGGGCAAAGGCCAGTCAGCCGTAAGCACGGGGATCGTGAATCTGGAGGTGGATCTGGGGTTCGAGCTTTTCGATCGCACCACACGCAAGCCCCAACTCACCGAAAACGGCGAACGTATGCTAACCTACGCTCGCGCTGTGCTGATGCAGGTCGACAACATGACCACCGCAGCCGACAGCATTTTTTCCGGCGATGAAACCAATGTTCGCCTCATGCTGGATGATGCTTTGCTGCTGCCCTCGCTCAGTCAGTTTCTGATCGAGTTTGGAGAGAGGTTTCCCGCCACACGCATCGATCTGCTCTCTGGTGTCAGTCCGGACATCCCCGGCATAGTGGCACAAGATCAGGCGGATATCGGACTGATGTTCTCTGGCGGCAGCGTGCAAAAAGGGGTGGAGCAGGTTTTCATCGGTAATCTGCCGTTTGTCTCCGTTTGCGTGCCTAACCATCCGCTCACCAAGTTGACCGAGATTGGCGCAAATGAGCTGCTGTCTCATCGCCAACTTCTGCTGCGTAGTCCGCAAGGCAGCGTGCTTGCTCAGTTTCCGGAGCTTTCAACTCAAGTCTGGCACGCAACCAGCTTCCACGCTCTTCGCGAACTGGTGATGCAAGGGGTTGGCTGGGCGTATCTGCCAGAACATCTGGTGAGCACAGCCATTGCTTCCGGCCAATTGGCCCGGCTGAACCTGCGGTTTGAGCACAAGCTCTGGAGCCCCCCAGTAGAATGCATCAAGCTCAAACACTCTCGCATGGGCCCTGCCGTTTCATGGCTGTTTGACAGTATCAAGAACGTGTTGTCGTGAGACCGGTGCTTACTGGCTCTCCAACTCAACCGTTTCCTGCTTCGTCAGATGACGTGCGATGGATTGAAACAGGGCGATTGATTTCATCTTCACCATCTCCTTATCCCGCTGGTAGGACGGATAGGTGGAGGTTTTGGCGATCACCACGTTTCGGGCAGGGTTGATGTAGAGGAACTGGCCGTGAATGCCGATGGCGGTGAAGTCACCATGATCAGATTCGAGCGGCAGCCACCACTGGTATTTGTAGCCGAGCGGGGAAGGGCTCTGCGGATTATCATAGCCCGGCATCAGACGCGGCTCATCCGGTGTTACAGAGGTCTTGATCCACTCTTCTGAAACAATGCGCTCACCCTTGTGGTTGGTACCGCCTCTTGCCAGCACCATGCCAACCCGCAGCATATCGCGCAGCCGAATGTTCACCCCGCCAAAGACCACCGGTTGACCTGCCTGATCCACCATGAGTTCAGCGGAGGACTCGGCACCAATTTTGGACCAGAGTTTTTCGTTGAACCACTCCTGATAGGGCTTACCCGTCGCCCCGCGCAGCACCCAGCCGACCACATGGGTATCGATGGAGGAATAGCGGTTGTACGTTCCCGGCTCCAGCTCTCGCGGAACATCCTTGGTGAACTCATCTTGCGAGCCAAGCAGGATCGCAACGACGGACTGCACGATATCAGAGTTCAGATCAGCGTAGTTCTCATTCCAGCGCACACCGGAGGACATCTCCAGCACATCTTTCAGACGCACGCCATCATAGGCAGTACCCTTCAGCTCCGGCACATACTTGACCACCTGATCTTCAACGCTGTCGATATAACCTTCATCCATCGCCACACCCACAAGGATCGAGGCCATGGATTTGGAAACAGACATCTGGATCGCATGGGTTTCAGCTGAGTTGCCGCGATCATAGTACTCATGGATCAGCTTACCATTGTGCATGATAGCAAGGCCGGTGGTGTGGGAATCCAGAATATAATCCGCTGTTGAAGCCGCTTCGCCTTTGTACATAAAGGTCGCTGGCATTGGAGAGGCCTGATACTGCCGCGGCAGCTGATAGGTCTCTTCCGGCGCTTCAACGGAGATGCTCGGATACTCAATGTAAAGAGAGCGGAACTTCTGATCGATGTTCTCAGGTTTAAATGCATCCGCATAGGCCATCACGGCACGGATCTCTGCAATGTCCTGTCGGAAGTAAAATGCGCCAGCGGCAAGCAGTACAACAACAGCCAGAACACCCCAGCCAATCTTCTTTAACATGATGTCCCCCCAAGATCGCGGTGAGAGGTTAAACCCTCCAGAGCGAGCTCCAAGCTTACGCATGGGTTAAAGACTTGTAAAGCGAGGAGGCTGCAACAAAAAAGCGATGTATTACCCATTTAAACGCAATTAAAACATAAGAACTCACATAGTCTTTGCCGGTCTCCTGTTTAATGGTTGCAGCCTTTATTTTCTCCGATTGGTGGGAGTATTTGTCATGCAGTCAAAAACAACAGTCTCTCTTATTGCACTGAGTTTCCTTGTGATTTCATCCAGCGCCGGTTTTACGCAGATTAATAACTTCGCTGAGGACCCAACCGCAAACGCGGATGCCAACCCGCTGAAGTCAGAATATCCCGACATTATCAGCCCGGTCTCCGATTGCCCCGGCATTGCTGAGAAATACCAATCCGGCGGCGCTGGTGCTGATCCGCTCGGTTATCCGCCCAACTTCGGTTTCGGTGATATGTCCGCCGCTGATCAAGAAGCCTGCATCAAGGAAATCAATAAGGACGGTAACATCAACGAGAAGCAGGAAACGGAAGAAGAAAACAACATCCTGCAGAACTAACTCATTGTTATTGCAAAGGAAGGAAGATCTCGACGAGGAGGTCTTCCGGCGCTGTATTCGTCGGGCTGTTCAGAAAAACCTCATAACACGGCTGGTCAGCAGCCTCTTCTCCAGAGGTTGGCAGCCAAACACCGTAAAGATAATGGAACGCGCCTCTCAGCCCGGCATACGGACCTTTGTGCTTTAACACCGCACAGCGACCACCGGGGATAACCAGAGGCTCAAGCCCCTCCGTATTCGCAAAGTTCTGCGGAACAACGGCCCCCACATGGGAGCGTAACTCGTCCAGCGGCACAATGGAGGGATCATCATAATAGATCCCGACAATAGGCCCACACTTGCGGATAACACCCCGTGACGACAACATCGCTGCCAGCTTGCTGAACACCACGCCCATCTCAAAATAAGACCCACGGTGAAACAATGCTTGCAGGCTTCGTTCCGGAACCTCTTTGATTTCAACGGGATGCATGGAAAAGATGCTTTCCTTCTCCGTTTCCAGCGTTGGCGCAGCATACTTGCTTTCACGAAATTGCCCCGGCGCCATGCCATACTCGCCTTTGAATGCACGGGAAAAACTCTGCGCACTGGGGTAGCCGTATTGCTCGGCAATCTCTGTAATCGGTTGTTTTGATTGAATAAGATCCAATGCGGCCCGGTTCAGCCTGATCCGACGAATAGAGGTCGCCAGCGTTTCGCCCCGCATGCTTTGAAACACCCGGTGCCAGTGAAACCGCGACATGCAGGCAACATCCGCCAGAGCATCCAGACTCAAATCCCCATCCAGATTGTTGTAGATGTACTCGAGAACACGCAGCATCCGCTTTTCATAGGCTGCTTTGTTCTGTTCCGGTTTCACTCTTAACGTCCCCCGTCAGTCGCCGTTAACTCCCTTACATCACAGAGGGACTGAACATATCTTGCTATTTTATCCCCGAAACATGCATGTAACTCCGACTCGCTCGCAAAACCACGTGATCGATATCCCGCGAGACAACTTGAGTATTTCCACCTATTGCTGCAATTGGCCTGCGGCTCACCTTACACGCTTTCTTCTTAAAACTGACAGTTCTTTGAGCCTGGATGGTGACTTAGTCACTTTCACGAGCAAATTTCTGAAATTTTACTTATAAAACGGTTGCTTTTGGGACCTTGGCTCGGATAAAGCGAAGGCAACAATTGGCCAAGTATCGGGCTCTGGCCTAATCAAAACAATCTAAGGATTGCACATGACCGACGCAGCGTTGGCCCCAGCTCCTGTGCTTGATCAGGAAGCCAAGACCGAATTTCCTATCCCAGCAAACGTTTTTGCTGAGAAAGTAGTGTCCGTACAGCACTACACCGACCGTCTGTTCAAATTCCGCATCACGCGCCCAGCTTCTTTCCGTTTCCGTTCTGGCGAGTTCGTCATGATCGGCCTGCCAAACGCTGAAAAGCCGGTTTTCCGCGCTTACTCCGTGGCAAGCCCTTCCTGGGACGAAGAGCTGGAGTTCTTCTCCATTAAAGTGCCAAACGGTCCACTGACGGAACACCTGCAGAAGATTCAGTCGGGCGACACTGTTCTTATGCGCAAAAAGCCAACCGGCACTCTTGTGAATGATGCCCTGATTCCAGGTAAGCGTCTTTACATGTTCTCTACCGGCACCGGTGTTGCACCTTTCGCTTCTCTGATCCGTGACCCGGAAACCTATGAGAAATTTGAAGAAGTTATCCTGACCCAGACCTGCCGCGAAGTGAACGAACTCACCTACGCGAAAGAACTGGTTGAAGAAGTGATTAACGATCCGCTCGTTGGTGAACTTGCTGCTGGCAAACTGCGCCTGCACACAGCAGCAACCCGTGAGCCTTATCCATGTCAGGAGCGCATCACCACTCTCATCGAGAATGGCAAGCTCTTTGAAGATCTGGGCGTTCCGCGTCTTGATCCGGCAGTTGACCGCGGCATGATCTGTGGTTCCATGGAAATGATCAACGACACCAAGGCTATCCTTGAAAAGCATGGCCTTGAAGAAGGGTCCAACGCGTCTCCTTCTACCTTTGTGGTTGAGCGCGCATTCGTCGGTTAATCCTTCGACACATCTGACTTTGAGAAGCCCGCTGTAATTTCAAGCGGGCTTTTCTTTTGCCTGTACGTCGAAACTCAAGCGTCTTCAGGCACTTTCATCGCATTCTCCAGCACCTGATTGAAGCGGTGCAGCGCGCCTTCAAAACGGCCAAAGGTCAGATACTCGTTGGCACCGCTGGCAAAACCTTGCTGTATTTCTTCACCTAACTCAAAGTCTTCCTCCAAGGTGGTCGTCGTGATCGCCTGATTGCGCATCCAGTGTTTCTGCATTTCTTCTGTTTGCGGAGCAGAGTTTGGAACCAATGTGGCTAACCGGACACGAGTACGGTCCACCGCAAGTGGCTCCAGGTGAACCCAGACCACATGGTCCTGCTGGACAAGCAATTGAGTTCCCGGGAAGATCGAGTAAATGATGTTAGCATGCTCGCGGATATTCCATGTCTTTCGCGGTTGATCGCGCAGCTCAAACAGAGTGATGCGCGGCAGAACGGACCGCATGTTGTCTCCCAACATCTGATAGGTGGAGAGGTTATCCGGAAAGTAGGGGCCAATTGTTTTGCGGTGTGCGACGCGGAAGTGATATGCCTCGATCCCGCCTTCAATAAGTGTTTTCCAATTGGCTGCAATCTCAAAGGTTTCTTCAACAGCGATCCTATGATCCGCCAAACCAAGCCAGTTCAGATCTTCACTGAGAGGAGCGAGTGATTTTTTGATTTCTCCAGTGTCTGAGCAAGAACTATCGGCGATCACCCACACAAAACCATAGGCTTCATAAACCGGCAGTTCTTTCAGAGAATGTTGGGATCTATCCAGATCCGGGAAGCCTTGGCTTTCTTGAGAAACGGCGATCAGCTCTCCCTGATTTGACCATGTCCACGCATGATAGGGGCAGGAGAAGCGCTTTTTGCAGCCAGCTTCATCCCGTACCAGCTTAGCGCCCCTGTGACGGCATACATTGAGGAATGCGTGCGCCAGACCATCCGCATCACGCGTTAAAAGAACAGGCAAGCCCGACACTAACCGGCTCAGGAAGGCATTGTTCTCAGCAAGTTCAAAGGATTGTGCAGCCGCTACTGGTTTACTACGGAACAAACCTTTCATTTCATCTGCAAACCGATCCGGGCAACTGTAACGCTCTATTGGAGATCGCGTAACGTTCTCATCCAAAAACTTACTGTTTTCAGCATCCAGCCCAAGCAGCTCTGCAATCAGGCCAATTTCCTCATCCCGCGTCATGGCACTCTCCTCACTTACCAATCGGTAAATATAGACTTACCACTTGGTAAGTTGTCAAGTTCAGGTTATACGAAGAGGAAAGGGAGAGTGATTTGGACCAGCACGCCGACAGCCCGAAAACGCGTTACATCTCAACAGCCAGCAGTGTTTTTGCTGAAAAGGGATACAACGCAGCAAGCCTAGCAGACATTGCAAATCAGCTTGACGTAACAAAACAAGCACTGCTGCATTTCTTTGGCTCAAAGGCAGCGCTTTATGAAGAGGTGCTGAAAGCTCTTTCAGACCGTTTGTTGTCTTCCATTCAGAACGTGGAGGGGACATCACCGGAAGAACATTTGCGCAACTTCTTTCTACAGCTCTCTACCACATCTCTCAAGAAACCAGCGGACACTCAACTGGTCCTTCGCGCACTGTTGGACGCGCAAGCCTCCAGCGGAAACTGGCCTCTAAAGCCATTTCTCGATGCATTGGGAGCTTTGGCGCATAAGACGAAACGGTGGTCACAAGCCTCTGACGCCGAGCTGTTCTGCTGGATCTATCAGCTCATTGGCTCAATCCAGCACTTCGCGATCTCACAAGTCACGCTCAAAGGAATGTATGGCGCTGAGGCATTCGACGTACTGCGAGAGACACACTCGGCTCAGCTTCGTACAGCTCTCGCAGATTTAGAGAAAAAACCAGGCTAACCGTTGAGTTCAAGCTGTTCGTGGATCTGCGCAATTTCACCTTTCCATTTCACCTGAAGGTGAGGCGACTGCCTGTTTGGGCGCCGTGCCAGATCTGCTTCCATCAGCTCTTCCAGCTCAATCAGTCGCTCAAGCTGCTCATCTTCAGAGGAACTGGCCTCAGCCTCAACCATTTCTTCGCGCTCAACCTCTAAAGGAGCTTCCTGCTCAGCAGCAACCTTGATCGGCTTCACCTGAGTTTCCGCAATCAGCGCGTAGGCAGCATCCACATCGTTGACTTCCTGCAATCGACCATTCTGAACCACCCAGAACCGGTTACAAGTCGCCTCCACCAAATGACGATCATGCGAGACGAGTAGGAATGAGCCACCAAACGACCGAAGCTGATGGGAAAGTTCGTTGCGGCCGTAAAGATCAAGGTGGTTGGTTGGCTCATCCAGCATCATTAGGTTGGCCTGCACTTGAGACAGCGAGACAAGCAACAAGCGCGCACGCTCCCCACCACTGAGTTTTGAGACCTTCTGCTGCAATTGATTGTATTTGAAACCAGCTGCAATGATGGTCTTCTCACAGTCGGGCACACGCAGGTCAACACCGAGTGCTTCACCAACAGCTACCATCCCCTCAACGAGATTAGACTCACCCGGCAACTGCTGAAGCGTTTGATCATAAAACGCAATCCGGCAGCGTGGATGAACGCGAACCTCGCCGTCATCGCTCTGTCGCTTCTCCCAACAGCAGCGCAGCAGGCTGGACTTACCGGTTCCGTTTGCGCCCATCACCGCAATCCGATCTCCCGGTCGAACGGCGATATCATCGATACGATAGAGGAACACATCCGCTACAGGCGGTGTCACATCCAGATCTTTGAGCTGCACCAGCCGATCTGCCTGAATAGTTTCACCCGCAATGGACAAGTTCCATGGATAGGCCTCAACGGCCTCCGTCTGGTCATCCTTCATGCGGTCAACCATCTTCTCCATGGACTTTGCCTTGCGCGACAGATCTTCGTTGTCGAAGGTGCGACCCCATTCTGCGATGCGTTTGGCGCTTGCTTCGACCCGCTTGATCTCTTTTTCCTCAGCCTCGCGCCGCGCAATCCGCGCTTTTGTCAGAACCTCATGTTCTTCAAGGGCTTTTGTACAAGGCAGATCAAACGCATGAAGCTTTCGATCCTGAAGGATCCATGTGCGATTTGTAACAGAATCCAGCAGTGTGGCGTCGTGCGAAATCATCAGGAAGCTGCCCTTCCAGGATTTCAGGAAGCTCTCCAGCCACATGATTGTCGGCAGATCCAGATGGTTGCTTGGCTCATCAAGAAGCAGCAGGTTGGGCTCGGTCATCAGCGCACGAGCCAACATCAGACGCGTCATCTGCCCACCACTGAGATCTTTGCAGAGCACCTCGGACTGATGAGGCTCAAACCCCATCTCCGGCAGGATCACCTCCACCTTCCAATCCATCCAGTCCCGCTTGTCATCCGGCAAGGCATCACGCACGGCTTCAGCAAGGCTGAGGTCAAAAAGATGCTTGGGAAGATGCTGCTCCACGCAGGAAACGACAGCAGCGCGGGAGACAGAAATACTGCCTTCACTCGACTCGCCACGACCCGCAAGGATGTTCAGAAACGTAGACTTACCACAGCCGTTATGTCCGACAAGGCCGATGCGATCACCCGCATTCAAGCCAAAGGAAAGATTCTCAAACAGCACACGTTCGGGCAACTGCTGCCACAGGCCACTGCCGGTTATCAATGGATTGCCACTGGACTTCGCCACAGGACCGTGCCTCCCAACACACAAACAAACACTCAGAAAGGGATTAGAGAAAAACCGCAGGGCTTCCAAGAGCACATCAGGTGTAATGCAGCAACGGCACCTCAACTTACGAGAGCACAGAGGTTTTCACGTCACACATTTCGATGAAAAACAGTGAAAATCCCTTGAATAACCGAGGCAAACACGGGGATTTCCCTCACATGCATATTGCAGGAATAATCTACATTACAGCAAAGCATATCAGCGCATTCGCGTTGAACGTTTCCCGAAATGAAAGACCTGAACCTGAGATGACAACCTCTGCTCACCTGCCTGCATCCAACTGGAACATGGGCATGCTCTTTTGCGTAGCTGCTTGTGTTCTTGCTCTGACCGCTGCAATTGGACTTGCTTATCTTGTAAACCCGAACCCAACTTCAAAATTGCACCTGGCAAAGTCAGAGGTTTCTCATTGCAGCGTGGCAGGTGCCATTGCGGTAATGGGCTCACGCGGCGAATGGAACTGCCGCGCGGCCCAATAAGGTGCTGAAAGAGCTCGTTACTTTGTATTTTGCTCTTTCATCTCGTTGTAGGCTTTTGTGAAACCCGTGGCGGAGAAGTTGATACCAACCTTCTTGCCTGCTCGGGACATCATGATAAAGCGCCCTTGCTCCGTTGCCGCTTTCATGGCCTTGATAAAGGTATCTTCTGTTTTGCCTTCAATAATACAGCCCTGCGCGGTACAGCGAGTGACACGGGCTACGGCCTGATAATCTCCCACATTTACGCCAACGCCCGGCGCAAGCAGAAAGTCCAGCGGCAGTACGTATTGCACGATGTCGGCATTGTCTTTCGGATTATGGCTGAGCGTTATCTGCATGATGGTCTGGCCGCTTTCGTTATGCACCACACGCTGCTGGATCTGGCAACTCATGCCATTCACTGCGGGGTCATAACACTCCAACATCCAATCCCCATGCTGCTGCCTGCTGACTTTAGGGCTGCTTTGAACAGCGGCCTCCGGTTTCGCGGCAGTTTGAGCAAAGCCTGACGTGGGCTCAAGAAATGCAACAGCTCCCATCGCAAGAGCTGTAATTGTACAAAGGGGAAAACCGAAAATCTTCATTTCAATATCTTGCTTACAACTATAACGATAGGACTGAGTTATCTATCTCACCATTCCAAATCTGTTGCAATATTGGAGATTTGCAGGAGAGTTCTCGTGTAGTCGCTCCCCGTTTTCCAAAGGAATTTAGTATGACCAAGTCCGGTAAAATCAATTACATCGAGCTTCCAGCTGCTGATCTGGAAGCCGCAAAAGCGTTTTATGGCAATGCACTAGGTTGGAAATTTGAGGACTACGGACCGGAATATGCCGCGTTCAACGATGGCGACTTTGACGGTGGGTTCTACAAGGCCGATATGTCATCTTCAGCTGCAAGCGGTGCAGCGCTTGTTGTGCTCTACGCAGAAGATTTGGAGGGATTGCAGGCAAAGCTTGAAGAAAACGGCGCCAAGATCTGCCGTGAGATCTTTTCCTTCCCAGGTGGACGCCGGTTCCATTTTCTTGATCCAAACAACAACGAGCTGGCCGTCTGGTCTGACAAGTAAGAAGAGAGCACTCAGCTCTCCCCTCCAAGGTATTACACTTGCTGCACTCTGAGCAGAAACTGCTCAGTTTGCTTGTTCAGTTGATCGATATGCTCTGAGATGTCGTCAGCGCTGCGTTGCAACTCTTCTGCCTGCGTACGGGTTTCGCCCGCCGCATTGGCAACCATCTCAAAGTTCGCTGTCGCAGCCTCTGTTCCCTGAGCAGAAGCTTGCGAGCTGCGGCTGATCTCTTCAGTCGAAGACTGCTGTTGCTCAACAGAACAACTGATCGCCGTCATGTAGCTGACAACTTGCTCAACTTCCTCACCAATCCGCTCCAGTGAGGCGACATTGCTCTCTGTTCGGCTGGAAGCGGAGAGCACGTGCGCTTCCAGTTCCTCAGCAGCTTTTTCCGTCTGCTCCGCCAGATCCTTCACCTCAGTGGCCACCACAGCAAAGCCCGCTCCATGAGCACCCGCACGTGCCGCTTCTATGGTCGCGTTCAGAGCCAGCAACTTGGTTTTATTGGAGATGCCTTTGATTTGCTCCAGAAACTCACTGACATCCAAGTTCAGCTTTTGCAGCACGACAGCATCTTCCTGGCAGTTAGCCGCCGTCGCCTTTGTATTGCCAACGAAACTCACAGTACGGTTGACCTGATCGCGGATTTCCTGAATGGAGGCCGTCAGCTCCTCAGACGCTGCCGCCACACTTTGCACGCTGGCGGAAGCCTGCTGTGCGCCTGTGGTGGCTGAGATCGCACCTTCTTCTGAGTTCTGCGCAAATTGGCGAAAGGAGAGGGCGGTGCCGCGCATTCTTTCAGCCAAGCTGTTCAGCACACCAACGGCGCTGGAGTATGTGTTGCGGAAGTCCTCCACGGCGTTCATAACAAGCTTCTCACGTTCAAGATTAGCTTCGTAGTTCTTGCGCGTTTCAGCTTCCATTTGCCGCTGCTGCTCAGCTTGGTCCCGAAACTTTGTCAACGCACGGGAGACATCACCCAGCTCATCCTGAGAATTGTTGTAGACACTCTCAAAATTCAGATTCCCGTTGGAAAGCTTCAGCAGGCTGGAACACAGCCATTCTACAGCCGCGGCCACACGTTTACCCAGCAAAAGCCCTATGATCAGGGAACCAAGCAGCAAAGGACCCAGGATCAGGAGAGGTTTCGAAATTGCCTCTTCCAAGTTCATGAACAGCTTGCTTTTCTGTACGCCCGTTCCGATTACCCATTCCCATTCCGGGAAGCTCTCAACATAGCTGAGCTTTGGGTTCGCCTCCCCATGCTCGTTAATGTAGTTGTAAGTGACATAACCGCTGCCATTTTGCTTGGCAGCGTCCACCATCTCCAGAACAAACGGCTTTCCGTCGCCATCCTTGGTGTTGCGCTGGTTTGCGCCAAGGAACGAGGAATTGAACGGGTGCATGACGCCATCATAGTCATAGCTGAAAATAAAGACGTACTCTTTGCCGTCGTAACGCAGCGCATTGAGAGCTGCTGATGCTGCGGCCTGAGCCTCCTCACGGGTAAGCGTGCCATCCACCTCGCGTTCATAATACTGCCGAGTAATTGAATTTGCTGCAGTAATAATCGAGGTCAGTTCACGGTTCTTCGCCGTGAGCAAGCTCTGGTAAAGCACATAGGATTGAAACGCTGCACCTATTAAGAAACATAGAAATAAGATTCCAAGAGCACCCCAAATTCTCGCCCTAAGGGTGCGTGGCATGAAAGAGGCCATCGCTAGCTCCGCCCAATATCAATAATCACATTTGAAATTACATCTCTGATATTGTTTGGTAATTAACGAAATGAACGCAGCAGAAATACCGCAATTTGCTTTATTTATTCCCGCCTGCCTCACTCAGATATATTAGTTAAATTTCTAATAGATTTATTAATTATATTGAGAGAACCTTCAATCAGCATTTTCTAATAAATAAAATGCTTTAAAACCCATGCATAAATTCAGATGTGTGTTATGAGAGTGGGAATGAAGTAGTTTTCTTCAGGCTTTGGGTGAAGTAGTGAAAACCCTTTATGCTTGAAATGATGCACCCTCAACTAAAACTATTCTAATGATAATTTACACTCAAAAGTTGTTGATAAATTGATTAAGCAAGCAGGGCCGCGGCAAGTCCTTCTCCAGCTAACCATCAGACTGCTCTGAAGGCTTACCTCTATTATTTGTGGGGGTGATTTTGGGGATTCACCCTGCTCAGCGAATAAGCGTAGCTTCCAAGCGCAATCCAGATTTTCAGGAGATTCGCGTGCGGACCGCCAAATCATCAGAAATTGGTTCTTTCAGCTCCCTTGTTTTAAAGGGAGCATCTGTCGGAGTTCTTGTTGCATCTGCAGCTTTGCTCGCCGCATGCCAATCCAACGTATTCGGGCCGGATCCTTCCAAACCACCTTCTGACGCCTATGTGGTCTCTATTGAAACCAAGCCTTCAGGCGCACAGTGCATTCTGGATGGCTTTGCAGAAAACCTGCACGTGAAGAGCCCCGGTCAACTGGTCATTCCTGAGGAGTACAAAGACGCACAGATCGTCTGTACCAAAGAAGGCCACGAAGAAGTTCGTGACGACTGGTATCCCGGCTCAAACGTAGAAATGCCGGCTGTCTCCTGGGTGAGAACACTTCCGAAGAAGAAATAGCCGGCGATGAAATTTGCTTTTTTGAGCGCTTAAGCGCTGGCTTCTGCGGAGATCGTGTTTGAGGACGCGATCTTTTCGGCTTTCTGTACCCGCGCGCCAAGAACCACCAGAACCAGCGCGATCCCACCAAACACGCAGAATGCGAAGGACAGCGGCAGCAGGGTCTGATCATAAAAACGACCAACCAGCACAGAAAGAATGAGCGCAATAAACGTGGTGGACGCACCAATCAGAGTGGCAGCCAAGCCAGCAATATGGCCAAGAGGCTCCATAGACATCGCATTGAGATTACCATTCAGCATCGGCTGACAGAAGAACGCAAAAGACAGATAGGTCATGAACAGCCACAAAGCAGGGGTACTGTCGACAAACAGCAGGTACAGTGCAAAGGCGAGGCTGGCGACAATCTGGATGCCAAGTGCAGCGCGGCACATGTTCTGTAGTCCAATACGACGCACGATGCGGCCATTAACGATGGATGCCATACCGAACACCACTGCAATTCCGGAGAAGTACAGCGGGAAGGTCTCATGCACGTCGTAGATGTCAGCAAACATCGGCTGCGCTGTGCTGAGGTAGGTCATCATGGTGCCGAACACGAAGCCAGAGGCGGCGGTATAAAGCAGGGTCGCCTTGTGGCTGACGACTTCCTCCAGGCCTTGCCAAAGCACTTTCGGCGTGATCGTGCGGCGGTTCTCCGGCTTAAGCGTTTCAGGCTGACGAACCGCAAGCCAGATACATCCAACAGAAGCCATGATCAGCATGATAACAAAGATCGCACGCCACCCAGCAGCAAACAGAATGCCCTGACCGATCAACGGTGCTAATGTTGGCACAATAATAAACACAGCTGTTACGAAAGACAGGATGCGTGCCATCTCCGCGCCAACATACTTGTCGCGGATAATCGCCATCACCACCGTCCGGTGCGCACTTGCACCAATACCTTGCAGCAGCCTTCCAAATAGCATCATGGGAAGAGATGTTGCCGTGGCCGCAAGAACAGCACCAAGCGCAAACACCACTGAGCCTGCATACACAGCAGGTTTGCGACCAAAGCGGTCTGATACCGGACCAAAGAAAAACTGTCCGACGCTGAGCCCAAGAAACAGCGCAGAAATAATGAACTGAACGTTGTTTGAGTTTTCAAGCTGCAGATCTTCTCCGATGACCGTAAAAGCAGGCAGCACTGCATCAATAGAGAGTGCAGTCAGGCTGGTCAGCGTAGCCATGAGGGCAACAAATTCAACCGTTCCCAGGCTCGCACCTGCGGTTTTCGGAGAGTCCGACATCTGGATATTCCTGTTTCATCCCGGCTGTTTTGCAGGTTCAGTCTAAAACCCAGAGCGCAGGACCTACCGTGATCACGGCATAATCTGTGGGAGCAATATCTCTCACCTATCAGGCAACAAATGTGAAATCAAGAAATGAGATGAGTTGAAACCAATGAACGGCTTTGACGTGTTCCAGCTTAGTTTTCGGTTAGTGTCATTGGCACGTTCTGCAAAACCTTAAGAAGACACTAGGATTCTTGATGCTATTACTCTCCCATATTTTGGGGGCATCATGATTTTGATTGAGCGATTTAGAGGCGCGCTTCTCACTGCAGTGTTGGGTGGGCTGGTCTTTATTCTTCTGGCAGCTATTGCATTTCGGTTGCTAGGCGAACAACCGGAAAGCAACTCATATGCGCTGTTAGCAGATGCATTCTTACAGGGCCGTTTTGATGCTGCGCGTTGTTTTGATCTGGATTGCGCACTCTTTGAAGAAAAGATCTTTGTGATTTTTCCGCCTGTGCCAGCACTAATCGCACTACCGTTTGTGGCTATCTTTGGTATCAGCTTTCATCACTTCATTGCACTGGGTTTGCTGTGTTTCGTCATAACCGGATTGGTTTGGTGGCAGATTACTCGGCAATATCAGACGGATTATCGCCTTGTTCTTCTGCTGGTTGCTGCCTTCCTGTTTGCGACACCGCTGCAGTATGTGGTGCTTCGATCTGATGGGGTCTGGTTCTTCGCTCAAGCGGTCGCGGCCATGTTGACGTCACTTGCCATCTGGTCTGCGCTGGTGAAGCGGAACGCGTGGCTGGTTGGCTTGTTCATTGGCCTTGCCTTCTTGACGCGGCAGATGAGCATTCTTTACATGCCGTTCTTCTTTGTCCTGATAACCCCGCCTGACAGATCAATCTTTGCGATCAACGCAGAGAGCATCAAACGGCTGCTCAAACTAGCTGTCTTCCCGGCCATCGCCATCGGCATTTACTTCGCCTACAACTACGCGCGCTTTGGCGATCCTATGCAGACGGGCTATGCTTATATTTTCCCGCCGGAGTGGGATGCGCTTGGAGATCCTGCTGCGGAATGGATTGAGGATAGGGTACAGGAACTTGGCCTGTTCCATAGAGACTATCTGCTCTTCAACCTGATACATTTCTTCGTGCAGGGGCCTGACATCGAGTTCTCAGGTAAGTACCTGACCGAGATGAGTGGTTTTGGAGACAAAGGCATCGCACTCTTTATCGGTGCGCCGTTCCTACTCTACTTCTTTCTGGCCAAATGGGATCGGGAATATCTCTTTGCAACACTCACGATTGCACTTATCGCTGGTGTGACACTGTTCTATCACTCCAACGGTTTCTCGCAGTATTCCGTCCAGCGCTACGTGTTGGATTGGCTACCGCTCATGATGCTGTTTGTGGTGAGAACCATTCAACGCGACAACCTCGGCATCTTTGCACTTCTGGTGGTGCAGGCATTGTTCCTGAACGTGGCCATGCAGGCGTTGGCTTTTGTCGCCAACGCCTAGCGGAAGGTAATCACCTTGTGACCAAGATAGTTGGTGACAGCACCAACAGCGATCGCAAAACCATGGGCAAGCGCCTGAGCAATAAAGAGAGGGAGTGCTGTTCGCAGCACTTCATTCACTCCAACGGATAGCCCAAGCACGATTAAAGCAGAGAACAGGTTCACTCCTAGAAAGATGAGAACCTGCCGTCTGACGCTCTCAGGCTTCTCTGCTCTGACAAACACAAAGTGCTTATAGAGTGTGTACCCAACGCTCATACCAATGAAGTAAGCCAGCAGGACTGCGAGCCAGAACGGCAAGAAGACCGAAAGGCCAATCCGCAAAAGCCAATTCACGAAGGCAGCAAAACCGCCCGCGAACAAAAAGCGGACGATCTGACGAAACTCGGGGCTCGTCTCATAAGAGGACTTGAGCGCCGCAAGGCGTGCAGCAACCATTAGAGCAAGTAGCCTCCAAACCAAGCACTTATAAACATCAAGCCAAGAACACCTCCAAGCATCAGGCTTTGCCGATCTTTCAATGCAAAGACCACCGGATCGTCATTCAGCTCCAATCGCTGGCATTTGAGCCAGACACGCCCCAACCAGAGGAACAGGATTGGCGGCATACCCCATAAGAGGGCAGGCGTTGAATAGAAGTCTGCGCTGAATGCCTCATTGGTCAGATAAAGCACCATCACCAGCGTTGCAGCCAACCCACTCGCCGCACCAAGAGCTAGCAGAACGGGAGATCTTTGTTCTGATAGCCTCGCCCCGACATCTCCCCATTGGTGCCAGCCTCCACATGGCGACCCAACTCTGTGTGCCTCTTTGCCAATGACAACGAGAGGAACAGATACATAGAAAAGACGAAGAGCCAAGGGGAGGGCGGTACATCAACAAGTGTAACACCAATGCCAAGACGCATGGTGAAGAGCATAGCGAGGACTGCGGTATCGAGAAGAGGTACGCGCTTCAAATAGAATGAGTAAGCAACCGTTGAGACAAGATAACAAAAGCATCCCAACACAACGAAGGGCCCTAAAACCGCTGCGATACTGAAGCTCAGGAGCAATCCGACTGGGATGGCGAATATGGCGTGGGCAATCTTTAGCTTGCCGGACGCCAACGGTCTGGCCTTCTTGCTCCAGTGCTGGCGATCAGCTTCGAGGTCCCAAAGATCGTTAAGCAAGTAAGTCGAGCTGGCCAAAATGCCGAGCGCGACAAAGCCAAGGAAGGCACTTCCCCAAGCTACTGGGTTCAGAGCCTGTCCGCCCAGGATGAGAGGAATAAAGAGCAGCGAATTCTTTGCCCATTGATGAAGGCGCAGGCTTTTCAGAAAGGGCTTCCAGAAACCATCTGGCCGGGCAAAAGTCATTTCAACTGCACCACACTCCTCAGCCCTTTTAGAGAATGAGCTGGAGGGGTGGACGATCAGCGACTGCAACGCCTTCTTGAACACGGGAAGATCAGAGAGGCTATCACCGGCGTATGCAAAGCCTTCTGGAAAACGGGTCTTAAGATAATCCGCCTTGTTTTCCGCCTTCAGGTTGATCTTGCCATTGCTTGCATGAACTTCTTCAACAAAGCCGAGTCGATCAGCAATTGCGAGTGCCAATAGTTCATCAGCGGCCGTCGCCATGTGAACCTTGCGCCCTTTGGCCGCTTCCGCCCGTGCATAGGCAACAACATCCTCATTTAAGGGAAGATTATCGATTTTTAAATCTACCCGGATCGCCAGCTGTTGCTTGACATAGGCTCTCCCATGGAAAAGCCACTGCAAAACGATGAATAAATTCAATGGGTTTGATTTTAGGAACAGAATGAGCGCTTCGAAAAAGCAATCTGTTCTTATCAGCGTGTGATCAAGATCTAATATGAGCGGAGGTTGTAATTCAGGATCCGCTGCCCTGTGAACTCTCTGAATTTCTTCCATATGCCCCACCCGAAGACTCTGCCCTGCAAAGAGTATGGGTTATGAATACCTAACTAATTACTCGCAATTTTGGTTAATAGTCATTCTGATTGATTCAGATATTTTTCTTTGGAAATTTTATTGGTCGCAAAACTACCTAAAAAGCTTCAAAAACCTAGGAATGTGCAAGCTTCCTAGCCTATCGTTCTAACTAGATTTCCCCCAGGATATGATGCAGCGGGCATTTCTTGCGAAGAATACAATTGAATAAGATAAAAACTACGTTAGAGTGCGTACCGGGATATGCGTATCTGCCAGCAGCGAGGGGAACTGAGCATAAAGCCACTCGTGGGGAGCTGCTAAACGGCGAAATAATTTCTATTTTGCGTTGCTCTCAGGAAAATATGCAATTTTTTGGGTTTGCCCTTCAATTGAGGTGAACTCCAGATCCTATTGAGAAATGTATCCAAGTCGGCGCTGTTGGGGAACAGGCGACCGATGTAGTGAGGAGATTCCTAGATGAAATTCAGCAAAAGCGCTCTTTTGGCGAGCGTAGTAGGCACCGCATTGCTCTCTACCTCTGCATTTGCTGCGGGTGTTCATCCAGAAACAGGCGAGAAACTCGCTGACGACCAGACTTTCACTTACCGTATTCTTGACGAGCACTCTTCTTTTGACCCACAGGTCAACGAAGACGTATCTGGCTCCGAGATCGCACGTAACCTGTTTGAAGGTCTGTACAACCAGGATAACCTCGGCAACCTGGTACCAGGTGTTGCTCTGAGCCACACCGTTTCTGATGACAAGCTGACATACACCTTCAAACTGCGCGACAACGCAAAGTGGTCTGATGGTAAGCCTGTAACAGCTGGCGACTTCGTATTCGCATGGCGCCGCCTTGCAAGCCCAGAACTGGCTTCTCCGTACCAGTGGTACGCTGAGCTGATGTCTGTAGAAAATGCTGATGCAATCGTTAAGGGCGAAATGAAGCCTGAAGAGCTAGGCATCAAAGCTATCGACGATCACACTCTCGAAGTTAAGCTGACCAAACCTCTGCCTTACTTCGCAGCAATGACCACTCACTCCAGCACTTTCCCATCCCCTTCCTGGGCGATCGAAGCACATGGTGCTGAATGGACAAAGCCTGAAAACATCGTTTCTAACGGTGCATACAAGCTGGTGAAGCACGTTCCGCAGGAAACTGCTATCATGGAACGTAACACCAACTACTGGGATAACGACGCGACCATCATCGACAAGGTTGAAACCCTTGTGATCAACGATGAAAACATCGCTCTGACCCGTTACCTGGCAGGTGAAACCGACCGTACTGAAGTTCCAGCTGGTCAGTTCCCACGTCTTCAGAAAGAGTATCCAGATCAGGCCGTGGTCTTCCCACGTCTCTGCTCTTACTACTACACCTTCAACCTGTCCGATTCCGGTCCGGAAGAGTTCAAGGACGTTCGTGTACGTAAGGCTCTGGCATACGCTCTTGACCGTCGCGTAATCACCGACGCTGTTCTTCAGGGTGGTCAGTTCCAGGCTTACACCTTCACTCCTGCAGTAACCGCTGGCTTCGACGTACCAAAAGTTGACTTTGCTGGTTGGTCTCAGGCTGAGCGTGATGCAAAAGCTAAAGAACTGATGGAAGCTGCTGGCTTCACCAAAGACAACCCACTTGAGTTCGATCTGGTGTACAACACTTCTGAAGGTCACAAGAAAATCGCTATCGCGATGACCCAGATGTGGAAGCAGAAGCTCGGCGTTAAAGTCAACATGAACAACATGGAATGGAAGACATTCCTGAATGAGCGTGGCAACCAGAACTTCGAGCTTGCTCGTGGCGCATGGTGCGGTGACTACAACGAAGCTTCTACCTTCCTTGACCTGATGGACTCCGAGTCCGGCTACAATGATGGTAAGTTTGTTAACGCAGAAGTTGACGAACTGCTGGAAGGCGCGAAGTCTGCAGCTGATCCTCAGCCAAACTACACCCGTGTAGAAGAGATCATGGCAGCTGAAATGCCAATCATTCCGATCTACCACTACACCAACGTTTACATGATGAACGCACAGTTGAAAAACTGGCCAATCAAAAACGCTGAGCAGAACTGGTACGCGAAAAACCTCTACAAGGTTGCGAAGTAATTCAGCAATCAAGAACACCGGTGTTTCTGACACCGGTGTTTTTGCATGTTTTTGTTGCTGAAACACCCGTTCTTCATACGAGACACTAATAACAATGCTCAGCTACATCCTACGAAGAGTGGCGATTGCAATTCCTACATTGCTGCTGCTCATAGTCATCTCATTCTTGCTCATGCATGCGGCACCCGGCGGCCCATTCACATCCGAGCGCCCGCTCCCACCTGCGGTTCTTGCAAACATTGAGGCCAAATACGGCCTTAACAATCCAATATACGTTCAGATCATCAACTATATTGGTGGAATCATTACGGAATTCGACTTCGGCCCATCCTTTAAGTACAAGGACCGGAGTGTTAACGACATCATTGCAAATGGCTTCCCGGTCACTCTGACCTATGGCTTCCTGTCATTCGCCGTGGCTGTCCTTGTTGGAGGCGCGCTAGGTATCGCAGCAGCGCTCAAACAGAACAGCTGGCTTGACTACTTTGCAGTTGGTGTTTCTATCGGCGCACAGGTACTGCCTAACTTCGTTATGGCACCAATCCTCGTTCTCACCTTCACCCTGTGGCTTGGCTGGTTGCCAGGCGGTGGCTGGAACGACGGCCAGTGGAACCACTTGATCCTGCCTGTGATCGCGCTTTCGACCAGTTACATGGCATCTGTCGCTCGTTTGACCCGCTCTTCCATGCTGGAAGTGCTGCATACAAACTTCATTCGCACAGCGATGGCGAAAGGCTTGCCGTACAGGGTTATCATCTTCAAGCACGCTCTTAAGCCTGCTCTGCTGCCAGTCATGTCCTATCTCGGCCCTGCGTTCGTCTCCATGATCACAGGTTCCGTTATCATCGACATGTACTTCTCTACTGGTGGTATTGGTCAGTTCTACGTGAACTCTGCACTCAACCGAGACTATGCAGTGATGATGGGTATCACCATCCTCGTTGGCGGTCTCACCATTCTCTTCAATCTCATTGTCGACATCCTGTATGCATGGGTCGACCCGAAGATTAGATACTGAGGGCTGAGCACATGATGGTAGATGTTCAAAAAATGGAGCAGTTGGCAGATAATCTGGCTGCTCAGGATGAAGTGCAAGGTCGTTCGCTCTTCGCAGATGCGCGCCGCCGCTTCCTCAAAAACAAAGCTGCTCTTGTCAGCCTGATCATTCTTATTGGCGTTCTCGCATTTTCCACCTTCGGTCATTTGATCGCCGCGTGGTCTAACGAAGAGATCGACTGGGGTGTTCTGGGCCAGATTGCAGAACTCGGTGCTCCAAGCATTGAAAATGGCCACTATTTTGGTGCTGATGAGCTTGGCCGCGACTTGTTCGCGCGTGTTGTTCAGGGTACCCAGATTTCTCTGATGGTTGGCGTGATCGGCGCTCTGATCGCAGTGGTCGTTGGTACTCTTTATGGCGCGATCGCTGGCTATACTGGCGGCAAGGTCGACAACGTGATGATGCGTATCGTCGATATTCTGCAGTCCATCCCTTACATGTTCGTTCTGATCCTTCTGCTGGTTGTGTTCGGGCGTTCCATCTTCATGCTCTTCGTGGGTATCGGCCTGATTTCCTGGCTGGACATGTCCCGTATTGCACGCGGTCAGACCCTGACGCTGAAGAACAAGGAGTTCGTGGAAGCTGCAATCGCGACAGGTGTAAAGCCAATTACGATCATTCTTCGTCACATCGTGCCGAACCTGCTGGGTGTTGTTGTTGTATACGCGACCCTTCTGGTTCCACAGATGATCCTGACCGAGAGCTTCATTTCCTTCCTTGGTCTGGGTGTTCAGGAGCCGAACACCAGCTGGGGTGCGTTGATCGCTGAAGGCGCGGGAACCATGCAGTATGGCACTTTGTGGCAGCTGGCATTCCCAATGTTCTTCTTCATCATCACTCTGTTCAGCTTTTTCTTTATCGGTGACGGTCTGCGCGATGCGCTTGACCCTAAAGACCGGTAGGAGGTGAAATCGTGGCACTTCTGGATATCCAAAACCTACGGATCACCTACGACACTCCTGACGGATTGGTGGAAGCCGTAAGAAACGTAAACCTGACGATCGACAAGGGCGAAACTCTTGCGATCGTGGGTGAATCCGGATCTGGTAAAAGCCAGACCGCCTTCGCGACCATGGGGCTTTTGCCGCACAACGCGCAGGTTTCCGGATCAATCAAGTATCAGGGACAGGAAGTTATCGGCCTTTCTCATGAGGAGATGAACAAGCTTCGATCCAATGAGATCGCGATGATCTTCCAGGATCCGATGACCTCCCTGAACCCTTACTTGCGTATTTCAGACCAGATGGCTGAGACGCTGATCTACAACTCGCCAGACGGCAAGCGCATGAAGAAGAAAGATGCGATTGCTGAATGTGTGCGTATGCTGGAAGCGGTGAAGATCCCGAATGCGAAGAACCGCATTCACCTTTACCCGCACGAATTCTCCGGTGGTATGCGCCAGCGTGTAATGATCGCGATGTCTCTGCTCTGCCGTCCAAAGCTACTGATTGCGGATGAGCCGACAACTGCGCTCGACGTAACTGTTCAGGCGCGCATCATGGACCTTCTGGTGGAACTTCAAGAAGAGTTCCACATGGCGATTGTTCTGATCACCCATAACCTTGGCATCGTGGCTGGCTCCTGTGAGCGTACCATGGTGATGTACAAGGGTGAGGTGATGGAGCAGGGCTCTACAGTTGATATCTTCGGCAAGCCAAGCCATCCATACACTAAGGGTCTGCTGAGTGCTGTTCCTCGTCTGGATCAGGACGAAGACCGCTTGATGACGCTGGACCGCAGCTTTGAATCCCAAATGGCGGAGGGCTAATTTTGAGCACGAAAGAGCCAATCTTATCCGTTCGCGACATGCGGGTGGAATTCAAAATCAAGAAGCAAAACGCTCTGCCTTGGCATCAGCCAGACATTCTGCGCGCGGTTAAAGGTGTTTCCTTTGATCTGGCAGAAGGTGAAACCCTCGGTATCGTGGGTGAATCCGGCTGTGGTAAGTCAACACTCGCTCGTGCAATCATTCGCATGATCCCGTCTCAGGGTGGCGAAGTGTTCTGGCAGGGCCGCGACCTGATGAAGATGAACGAGAAGGAACTGCTGGGTATCCGTAAGGAAATCCAGATGATCTTCCAGGATCCTCTCGCGTCTTTGAACCCACGTCTGACAGCCGGCCAGATCATTGCTGAACCGCTGAAGACACACTTCCCACAAACCTCAAAGGACGAAGTTAAAAAACGCGTTCGTGAGCTGATGGAAAAGGTGGGTCTGTCTGCCCGCATGATCAACCGCTATCCGCACGAGTTCTCTGGCGGTCAGTGTCAGCGTATTGGTATTGCCCGTGCGTTGATCACCAACCCGAAGATGATCATCTGTGATGAGCCGGTGTCTGCGCTTGATGTGTCTGTTCAGGCACAGGTGGTGAACCTGCTGATGGATCTGCAGCAAGAGTTGGGTCTGTCCCTGCTGTTCATTGCGCACGACCTCAGTGTGGTGAAGCACATCAGTAACCGCATCATGGTTCTGGAGTTTGGTGACATCGCAGAAATCGGCGAAGCTCACGATGTGATCCACAACCCGCAGAGCCCTTACACCAAAGAGCTCATCAACGCAGTTCCGATCCCGGATCCAATTGCGGAGCGTAAGCGCATTGCAGAGCGCCGCGCAGCGGAAGCAAACGCCTAAAACACAATTATGTATCAATGATACAACAGACGGCGGGGCAAAAGCTCCGCCGTTTTTTTATGCTTTGCAATTGAGAAGGCGCGCTGCCAAAGTGCGGCTCCATTCCATTTCTCTGCCCCTCAAGGCCATTATTATGCGCGAAACACATAAAGGCTCCTGCCTGTGCGGGACCGTTCAGTTTGAGATTCAAGCCACTTTCAAAAAGTTCTTCTTTTGCCATTGCAGCCATTGCCGGAAGGGAACCGGGTCTGCTCATGGTTCCAATCTCTTTGCATTCGATGCTGATTTCACCTGCAGCACTGGGGAAGAAGCTATTAAGTCCTACAATGTTCCGTCCAGCCGCCATCGCAGAAGTTTCTGCGAGAGCTGCGGCTCTCCTGTCCCAACCTATGACCGCGAGAATAGTTTTATCGTCGTTCCGGCAGGATCCTTGGACACACCGGTCTTAGCGGAACCAACAGCGCACATCTTCATGGGCAGCAAAGCCAACTGGGATGAGAAGCTGGAAGACGTGACCAAGTTCGACGAGTTACCCAAGTAACCTCAGGCTTTCTTCGTGGCCTGCTCTACTTGCAGGCCGCGCTGCTTCCAATCCATCCAGAACTTCAGGCCCATACCCACCAGCAGACCCCAGAATGCCGCGCCAATGCCGAAGAACGACAGGCCGGACGCGGTGATCAGGAATGTCAGGATCGCGGGCTCTCTGCCTTCAGCTTCTTTCAACATGCCTTGTACTGAGACGGTCAACGTACCAATCAGCGCCAGCCCTGCCACGCCGCCGATCAGAATGCGCGGTGCTAGTTCGACAACTCCGACGAAACCGGCTGAAAACACACCGAACACGATATAGACAACGCCAGCGACTACTGCAGACCAATAGCGTTTGGCCGGATCTTTGTGCGCATCCTCATTGGCGCAGATCGCTGCTGTAATAGCAGCGAGGCTAATGCCATGCCCGCCAAATGGCGCGCTGAGAACGGAGCCTACCCCAGTCCAGCTGAACAACGGCCCCGGAACCGGCTGATAGCCAAAGGACCGTAGGATGGAGACGCCGGGAATATTCTGCGAAGCCATGGTCACGATGTAAATCGGGATGCCAATGCCGATCAGCGCTGCCCAGGAGAACTCCGGCATCACGAAAACAGGGGCCTGAACCACTTCCAGAGATCCAAGCGCTGAAGTGTCCGCATGGAAGTACAGCACCACGAGGAATGCCAGCAAAGCAGCCGGAACTGCGAGAAGTTTGTTGACCTGCCCGGCGATAAACCACGCGATGACGACAGGTAGGGCAAGAGCAGGGATCTCAGCAACGGCCTCAAATGGCACCAGACACAGTGGCAGGATAACGCCTGCCAGCATCGCCTGTGCAAGCGTGACCGGGATAAGCCCTACAATACGCCCCAGAGGCTTCCAAAGCCCTGTGATGACCACGAGCAAGCCAGCGAACACGAACGCTCCCACAGCCGCCGCAAAACCGCCCTCAGGCAATCCTGAGGTCGCCAGCAGAGCTGCACTTGGTGTGGACCATGCCACAGAGATCGGAATGCGCTTCCAAAGGCTGAAGACGATACCACACAGGCCCATGGCGATTGCGAGCGCCATCAAACCAGACGTCGCCTGTTCAGCAGTAGCGCCAACACCGCTCAAGCCGTGCAAAACAATAGCAAAAGAACTGGCAAAACCAACGAATGCGGAGAGGATGCCAGCGCTGGTGGCACTAGCCGAAAAGGAGGAATTCATTAGAGCCCTGCAACATAGTGTTGGCGTGAACCTCTCAAGATTGGGGAACAGAGAAGTCACGCGAGGCGTGAGGAAATCTACGTACAATGCTAACAGCCATGCCGCTGTGAGCAAGTCTTCAACCAGCACATTTATTTGAAATTTGCTCAACAAAAGCGTGCAGAGCGGCATCTCTTTGAAAACACTCCCAATTATCGGTGGAGGTTTTTCAATATTTACCTCGCAAAGCAGGCTGATAGGCTTTTCCCAACTCTGACAATATTGCGGATTGGCCTCATGTTCTCACTTGATGATCGGCGCAGAATTCTTGTGACAGGTGGATCCGGTTTTCTCGGTTCCTATCTCAGTGAGAAGCTTTTGGAAGCAGGACACGAAGTGCTGTGTCTGGACAACTTCTTCACCGGCACCCGCATGAATGTGGAACACCTGCTGGACCACAAGCGCTTTGAGCTTCTGCGCCACGATGTGTGTCAGCCGCTGTTTGTGGAAGTAGACGAGATCTATAACCTCGCCTGCCCGGCCTCTCCCGTGCACTACCAGTTTGACCCTGTGCAGACTACCAAGACCAGTGTGCTTGGTGCGATCAACATGCTGGGGCTTGCAAAGCGGGTGAAAGCCAAGATCCTGCAGGCTTCGACCTCCGAGATTTACGGTGACCCGCAGGTTCACCCGCAGCCGGAAGAGTACTGGGGGAATGTGAACCCCATCGGTGTACGCTCTTGTTATGACGAAGGAAAACGCTGCGCTGAGACGCTGTTTTACGATTACTATCGGCAAAACAACATCAACATCCGGGTGATGCGCATCTTCAATACTTACGGACCACGTATGCACCCCAATGATGGGCGGGTGGTATCCAACTTCATCATGCAAGCGCTGATGAACAAACCGATTACGCTTTACGGCGATGGCATGCAGACGCGTTCGTTCTGTTATCGCGATGATCTGGTGGATGGCATGATCAAACTGATGAACGCACCCGATCATATCTCCATGCCGATCAACATCGGCAATCCCAAGGAGTTCACCATTAAGCAGCTTGCTGAGCTTGTGCTGGAGCTAACCGGGTCCAAGTCCCGGATCATCAGAGAACCACTTCCTCAGGATGATCCGCTCCAGCGCAAACCTGATATCACCCGCGCCAGAGATTATCTGGGATGGCGCCCAACCACAGAACTGCGGGAGGGGCTGGGCAAGACGATCCAGTATTTTGAGCAGCTTCTCTCCAAGCATGGAGAAGCCGAGGCAGTGAAGCTGATCCCAGCCGAGTAGAAGGTGTTACCAGTCCATTGGATGGTGATCGCTGAAGAAGCCACCGTTTGGTCCAGCTTCCGGCAGGGTCGCCAACCAAATCGCCGTTTCTGCGCCCTGTTCAGGCGTACGTGTCGCGGCGCTGCCGCCCATGCGAGTTTGAACCCAGCCAGGCACATGGAATTGATCTTGACGCAAGATGGCAGTTCGCGGGAAAGCGCAAGCGTCAACGCATTCAGCGCGGCTTTGGCGACACCGTAAGCGCCGGGTCCTCCCAATCCTTCAGCAAATGAGCCCCATTCAGAGCTCATGTTCACAATCCGCCCATATTGCCGGTCGATCATGGAAGGCGCGGCGCGTCGTATCATGTGATAGGGACCATGCACCATCACCTGCATGCTCTGTTCAAACTGGCGCGGATTTTCCAGCATAGGCTCTTCGTAAAGCACACCTGCGTTGTTCACCAGAACGTCAATAACCCCAATATCGTCATAGGCTTGTTCGATAGAGCGCAGGTCCGCCACATCCAGCTGTACATGCCCGCAGCCGATCTCTTTGGCCGCTTCAGCACCTGCTTCTGCATTGCGCGAGCCGATGATGACCTCAAGGCCTTCTTTCTTCAATCCTTTTGCGATGGCATACCCGATGCCTCTGTTGCCACCGGTAATCAACGCACGTCTGGCCATCTGGCACCTCTGTTGCAGTTCTTGTTTGACGTCACTCAATTTAGAAAGTGATTCATTTTTATATTATCATCAAGGTTCACTGGTTGGGAAGCTGTCAGGCTCTTTTCCCTCTTCAATGTCATAGGCAAAGCGGAAGGGTTCAGGATTAAAGTACTCCCGGTAATACTGTATCTTGCCATGGGGCACGTGGAACAATCCGCCATAAATCTGATTGTACTCCCGGCCCGTCGTCAGAATCTCCACTTCTCCGGTGAACTCCGCAAACACCCATTCCGGCGACATCATGGGGTAGAATTTGAGGTTGGAGGTGAAATCCGCTTCCCCGGCATTCTCCGGCCAGGCGCTGTAGTGCTTGATGAGGTTACTCTTGCCTTCCACCACATCGGGAAAACCATCAGGCGAGTAAGGCATATCCTGCACGGCTTTTTCTGACCAAACGTCTGCCAGTGCGTCCATATCCTTGTTTTCCAAGGCCTTTAAAAACCGGACAACAGCAGCCTGTGCTTTGCGGCGTTTTACGAACGGAGGAGGGTGGCCTTTGGCACGGTCTTTCGCGGTTTCAACAATGTCTCTATTACCGTTTTCAGATTTCAAAACAAAGCGTTGCTTGAAGATGCGCCAGTGGTTGCTACGTTTGTGCAAGCGGAACTGGTAGAGGCCTTCTACCTCCCAGACCTTCTCACTCAGATAAAGCTGTCCCACGACTGAACATGTGGTGATCGCGATGCCTTCCTCAATGCGCACGTTGAAGTCAGCAAGGGAATGACGAACAAGATCGAAACCGGGCAGCAAACCAGCCCAATCCATCAGCTGTTGTTCTCGGGTCTTCTTGTGCGCGGTGCCGCCGAACAAGGAGCTGTAATCCATCTCCACGTGATCGCTGTAGAGCGTGGCAAGGCTTTCATAATCCCCCCGATCAAAACAGTTGACCACCCCTTCTATAACCGAGGTTATGGCGGCGACATCCTTAGCCAGTTCAAGTTCGGAGGGGTCACTCATAGAAGTTCCTGCTCACATCGTTGAAAGGAAGTGCTCGGCAACAGCTTCCAAAGCACGATCAATGGGTTGGGCCTTGTCGTAGAAGTCGAACTGCGTCACATCTTCAAACCAGAGCGTCGTCGCTCTGTCGCCCATTCGCCGCGCAAACTCTCTTGCACCTTTAGGGATGGCCGCTGCTTCGCTGTGCACGATCAGGGTTGGCTGGTTCTGCTTTTCAGCGGTATGCACACCATCAAATGTCAGCCAGGCTTCCCAGGAGGCGAGGTTGAATTTGTTATCGAATTCGGGGATCAGACCGCGATCTTCCTCGGTGTAGTACTCCACATCGAACATCAGCGCCGTATCGTCTACTTTGCTCGCCGCGACGATGTAGCGTGGCTCTTCGTGGGTGAGGGCATCTCGGCCGACCTTCAGCAGTTCGCTGACGCCTTCTGCACCGCCATAAACCTCTGAAACGATTTCGGAATTATGCAGCCACGGCGCGACCAAGGCCAGCGAATGCACATGCCTGTTTCCACCTGTCGCCGCGCTCATATACCCCGCAGATGCACAGATGCCGAGGCCGCAAATCCTGTCGGGATCCACATCCGGACAGCGGCCCATGAAGTCGATCGCCGCGCGGATATCGTCGGTTTTGCGGGCTGGATCCTCCAGATACTTGGTCTTGCCGTCATGGGCAGAAAGTCCCCAGCCGCGGAAGTCAAACGCAAGCGCCACGAACCCGCGCATGGCCAGCTCTGAGGCATAAAGACCGGACATCTGCTCCTTCACGGAGGTCCATGCGCCCGTTACCACAACGCCGGGAAGTTTGCCAAAAGGCGGTCGTTTTTTAGGAAGATAGAGATCCCCGTGCAGCTTCTCGCCGTGGCACTCAAACTCCACCTGCCGCACTTCCACCTTATCCAGATTGCTCTCAAGTTTCTTCCGCTCAGGCATGTATCGATCCTTGGTTCTGCGCACCGTTATTGCCGCATAAGATCGCCCGTTGACTGGAAAAATGCCTTTAACAGACAACATGGGCTTGTCCGCATCGTAAAAACGTGACTGCAGAGACAGAGCAAAATCGCTTAAACTCCTAGCGGACAGAAGGAAGACGCTGGGTAATGACCGCAATACATTGATTGTAGATTAGAATTATCTAAATTATATGTTGCTTTCTTAGCCGGCTACTCCCATATATGCCCTGTTGCAAAGGCGAGGCCCGAGATGAACGAGAAAGTTGCACATTGGAACGCGGTTTATGATGCCCGCCAGGAAGAGCAGCTGACATGGTATGAAAACCAGCCAACGCTGTCTTATCAACTCGTTATCAGCTATCTTAAACTGGGTCAGAGCTTCATAGATGTAGGCGGTGGCGCCTCCAAGCTGACCAGCATTCTGCACGCCGCAGGCTATGGTCCGCTTTCGGTTCTGGACATCTCCTCAGTGGTGTTGGAAGCCGGGAAAGAGCGTCTGGGTGGCGTGGCTGATGATGTGGAGTGGATCGCAGCGGACGTTACCAAGTGGACGCCAGAGAGCACCTATCAGGTTTGGCATGACCGTGCGGTGTTTCATTTCCTCACCAACGAGCAGGACCAGAAAGCCTATACAGATGCGTTGGTTAAGTCCGTTCCTGTTGGTGGTATCGCCATCATTTCCACCTTTGCTGAGGATGGACCGGAGAAGTGTTCCGGCCTTCCTGTGCAGCGCTATTCTTCCCAGTCCTTGAACGAAAAACTGGAAGCACTTGCGCCGGGTGTTTTTGAGCAGATTGCAACGCAGGAACACACTCATATTACGCCGAAGAAAAACCAGCAAAAATTCCAGACAAGCGTGTTCAAGCGCGTAGCGTAATATGTAAAAGACCGACTTGAGCACCACGTAACTCATTATTAAAACAGCCGAATTCAGCAAGCGCTCGATCTTTATCAGAATTCATAGATGCCGATTTACCATCATCTTGGCAAAGTGTTGTTCCATCATGGGTTTCTAATCAGACTGCTTGCTCACACACAAAAGTAGCAGGCGTAGACGTGGAAAAGAGGCAGGTTATGAGTGACACGGACAGCACCCATGCAGGGTATTCAGAGAACTCTCCAGCCCCAGTCTCCAAGTCAGCAATTCTGGAAGCCGCGATCTGCTGCTTTGAAAAATTCGGTTATTTTGAAACCACTTACGCAGATATCGCAGCCAACGCCGGCCTGAAGGTTAAGGACGTCACGAGCATCTTTCCAACCAAGGATGAAGTGCTCGCGGAGTACATCACCACTTATGAAGACGACCTGCGCATGCAGCTGGAGGGGCATGAAGACCCTGATGCAACCCAGCTGGAGCAGATCTACTACATCTGCAAGACATCGTTGATTTTCCTGCGAACTCATAAGGTTATCACCGCGATCTGGTTTGAGTTCTATCGCCATAACGTGGCCAAGGTGGTTCTGCGCCGGTTCTTCGGGCAGATCAAAGCCCGCCTTGCCAAGCTGGTGCGCGAAGGCATTGAGCAGGGAACCATCAAGAAGAAGAACGAGCAGGATGTGGTGGAAGCCATCATTGCGCTTGTGGAAGGTACGCTGATCATTTCGCGGTTGGAGGAGTCTACTGACTTTGAGCAGCGCTTCGACAACTCGTGGGCGATCATGGAAGAGGGGCTGCGGGCATAACTGCGCCCCGGCCCAAACCTTCAGCACGCACAACCTGAGGCTTATCCCCGCCTGACATTTCCCGTCATGAAGTCAATGTGAAGAGACGTCATCAGGGATAATGCGAAGGGCACTAGACGACCGGTCTATTTTTAATTAAAACACTCCTTATGAAGATGAAGAAGAGTGAAGCCACCCGTCAACACATCTTGGAAACCGGTCGTAAGTTGATAGCAGAGCAGGGTTTTTCCAGCATGGGCCTGAGCGTACTGCTGAAAACTGCCGGAGTTCCGAAAGGCTCGTTTTATCATTACTTCGAATCCAAAGAGCACTTCGGTTGCGTATTGGTTCAGCAATACCTAGATGAGTATATGAAGAGCTTGGACGCGCTGTTTGAAACAGACGCGCTGAACATGCGAGAAAAGCTGTTCCAGTACTGGCACCTCTGGGAGAACTACCAGCATTCAGAGGATGCATCCAAGCACTGCTTGATCGTGAAGCTGAGCGCCGAGATCGCAGACATTTCTGAAGATATGAGAGAACTGCTGGCCCGAATGACCGCACAAGTCGAGAGGCGTCTTGGAGACGTTATCGAAGCGGGTGTTCAGGAAGGATCCATCGCTCCAAAACTGAATGCAAGAATGACAGCACAGATGCTCTACCAGATGTGGCTGGGTGCCAGCCTCATCGGGAAGGTCACAAGAGAAAAAACACCACTCCAGAAAGCACTGGAGGTCACTGAAATCATGCTGCCTGCTGCATAACGCCATCAACCCGTAAGACCCAAACGCCAGTCCAAAATCTAAGGTGAAGATATGAAAGTCTTCTATGAATCAGACACTAAAGCAGAGAACGGACGCTCCGGTAGCCCGACGTTGAGCGACGAAGCTGCGAAAATTCGAGTGACCCCGCCAGGAGTGGAGGGGCCAGGTGTAACGCCGGAGGAGCTCTTTGCCGTAGGCTATGCTTCCTGCTTTGAACACTCCCTCAAAATGGTCTCCGGCCATAAGGAATATCCGCTCAACGCGGTTGAGGTGCGTGCCGAAGGCAATGTCATCGAGAAGGACGAGGGCGGCTTTGTGCTGGACATTGATCTGCATCTTGAGTTCTCCGGTCTCACCCGTGAGCAGGCTGAAGATGTGATCCACACAGCCCATACGCTTTGCCCGTACTCCAACGCCATTTGTGGCAATGTGGATGTGCGCGTGTTCACCAAATTGAATTCATAAAATCAATAAAAACAAAGCATTACTGACATTAATTGAGGAACCTGAAATGCCGCAGAATACAGAAGTAAACCGCCAGATTGTGCTGGCGGAACGTCCTGTCGGGGCTCCGACATCTCAGAATTTCCGCCTGGAAGATGCTGCGATCCCAACGCCGGGTGAAGGTGAGATGCTGCTGCGGACGGTTTATCTCTCGCTGGATCCTTACATGCGTGGCCGCATGAGTGATGCCAAATCCTATGCTGACCCGGTGGAGATTGGCGCTCCAATGGTGGGCGGCACCGTGTCTGTGGTGGTGAAATCCAACCTGAAGGGCTTTGCCGAAGGTGACTGGGTGGTGAGCCTGGGTGGTTGGCAGGACTACTCAATTTCCAATGGCGAGATGGTGTTCAACCTCGGCAAAGAGCCAGCAATGCCATCCTGGGCGCTTGGCATTATGGGCATGCCGGGCTTCACAGCCTATGCAGGTCTTCTGGAAATCGGCGAACCGAAACCAGGCGAAACCATTGCTGTTGCAGCAGCAACCGGCCCTGTTGGTGCAACCGTTGGCCAGATCGGCAAGATCAAGGGTTGCCGTGTTGTTGGCATCGCAGGTGGCGCTGAAAAGTGCAAGCACGCCGTTGAGAATCTCGGCTTTGATGTTTGCCTCGACCGCAATTCCCCAACCTTTGCGCAGGACCTGAAAGACGCCTGCCCGGACGGAATTGACGTTTACTTTGAAAACGTTGGCGGTGCTGTGTTTGATGCGGTTCTGCCGCTGCTCAACCCGCATGCACGCATTCCGCTGTGCGGATTGATCTCCCAGTACAACGCCACAAGCCTGCCGGATGGTCCAGACCGGATCGGCATGCTGATGGGTACTTTGCTGGTCAAAAAGATCCGCATGCAGGGCTTCATCATCTTCGACAGTTTCCCAAATCTTTACCCTAAGTTCGCAGCGGATATGCAGCAGTGGATTGCGCAGGGTAAAGTGAAGTACCGCGAGCAAATGGTAGATGGTTTGGAGAATGCCCCGGAAGCATTCATGGGCCTCCTCGAAGGGAAAAACTTCGGCAAAGTTGTCGTAAAAGTCGGCGACTAACCTCTAAACGAGAACAACAAAAACAACATTAACATCAGTGCCTTCGGGCACTGGTGATCACTCCCCCTATGCCTGCTGAAAGGTAGATCACAATGAACGTGCTAATGGTCCTCACATCCCACGACAAGCTGGGCAACACAGGCGAGAAGACCGGCTTCTGGCTGGAAGAACTCGCGGCACCTTATTACGTCTTCAAAGACGCTGGCGCGACAATCACTCTGGCATCTCCCGCTGGTGGCAGCCTCCGCTGGACCCGAAAAGCGACCTGCCGGACTTCCAAACACCTGCCACCGATCGCTTCAAGGCAGACAACGCCGCCAATGAAGCCCTGGCAAACACTGTGAAGTTGGAGAGCATCTCTGCAGATGCATTTGATGCCGTGTTCTATCCGGGCGGCCATGGTCCCCTTTGGGATCTGGTGGACAATGCTGCCTCTATCTCATTGATTGAACAGCTGAACTCTGCGGACAAGCCAGTTGGCGTCGTCTGTCATGCGTCCGCTGCTCTTGTCAACGCAAAGGCTGCGGATGGCTCCGCTCTGGTGAAGGGCAAAAAGGTCACCGGCTTTTCCAACACGGAAGAAGACGCTGTTCAGCTGACTGATGTTGTGCCGCTGCTGGTGGAAGATGCCTTGCAGGAAAAAGGCGCGATCTACGAAAAAGGCCCGGACTGGGGTTCCTTTATTCTGGAAGATAGCAATCTCATCTCCGGTCAAAACCCAGCTTCCTCAGAAGCTGCTGCCAACGCCGTTCTGGCCCGCCTGCGCTAACATAGCAGACCTACACAGATACAAAGCCGGTGCAGACTTATGCTCTGCATCGGCTTTTTTCATGCCGCTTGCAGAAGGGGCATAAAGTTCACCGTTTCTGTTTGCGTTGAAATGTGCGTTGCTTTGCGTTCTTTTGGGTTTTCGTGCGTTCCTATGTGAAACTAACGCCGATCACGCGCTCTGCACTGCTCCGAGCAGAGCTTTGACCACCGCCTCCATTTTTTTCGAGTAGTCTTTCGCGTCCGCGCAGGAGACAAATACCCCTTTGGCGGCCATCACCAGCACCATGGTTGTCTCCGCCGGAGTAGGGGAGAGATGTCTGCTTCCGATGAATTTTTCTAAGCGTTGTTCAAAGCGATCGATGGGCGTTTCTGTCTTGGAGGCGATCAGCTGCATGCCGCCTTCCAGAATGTCGACACCATGGGGTGAGCTGCGCACCATGGCCACGTGATCACCACCCCAGCGCTCGAAGGCTTCCAGAATTGCATCCAGTGCGGCGTCTGCCGGTGCATTGTCCAAAACAGCAATCGCTGTCTCGTTGACCTCCCGCATGAACTCCAGCAGCGCCCAGTCGCGCACGCGGTCCTTGGTCTTGAACCGATTGTACAGCGTCTGCCGTGTGCATCCGACAGCCTCTGCCAGATTACCCATGGTCGCTTTCTGAATCCCGTAGTGGCTGAGCAGCTCGACCACGGGCATATGGTTGATCATCGATGCCATTTGACTCTTTTTACATTTTTTATATAACTTGTCAAAATTGAGTGACAAGAATCTTTGGTCGGATGCGTCCGGTTGAGGGAAAAGGAGAGTACCCATGAAACGCTACCGTGTCGGTTATATCGCAATGCCCGGGTTCAATGAATCCGAACTTGGCGAAATGCAGGCTGTTCTGGGCATTCATCCACTCAATCGAAGCTCAGTCATCGCGCCGTCCAAAACACCTGTAACCGGTCAACATGGCATGACCCTTGTGCCCAATGCCGACTTTCAGGACCGCACGCCGCTGGATGTGCTTGTCATTCCCGATATTCCTGAGGCCGCTCAGGATGATCCCGCGCTTCATGCCTTCCTGACAGATCAATGCGCCCGTGTTTCGCACGTTGTGGCGTCAAGCGGCGGTGTCGTTGCCCTTGCCAAGGCGGATGTGCTGGAGGGCAAAGCAGCAACGGCGGATGATCATGGCACTGCACTGCTGGCAGACTACGGTGCAAAGCCGGTGTTTGAGCGCAGAGCCGTGGTGGATGGCAAGTTCCACACCGCAGGCCACTCCACAGGCATGATCGAAGCCGCCTTTATGGTGCTGGAGAAGCTACGCGGCACCCGCTTTGCCAGATTTGCCGAGCTGACCCTGGAATACGATCCCCACTGCCAGTACACCGCCCACACGCCAAGCAGGCTGGTGGACCTGGCAGATTGCGATGCTCCAACCATCGCAATGGCACTGCCCTCAGGTTGTTATTTGCCAGACTACCTGGGGGCGGTGGAGGTGTTGAGTGTGTTCCCCAACTCAACGCTTCATGTGGTCTCCCATGATAAAACTCCGGTGCAATGTCTTCTTGGTCCAAAGGTGGTGCCAACCACCAGCTTTGAAGACTGCCCGCAAGTTGATTTTGTCATCATGGGCGCAACACAACCGTTTCTACTGAAAGATAAGCAGTTACTGGACTTTATCCGTCGGCAGGAGCCAAATGCCAAAGGCATGATCTCCGTATGCGCGGGCACATTGGTTTATGCCACTGCTGGCTTGTTGAACGGCAAAACCGCCACCTCCAACTATCACCACACCCCGCTGCTGGATAAGCTGGGCGCCAAATCCAGCGGCACCGAAGTGGCCTATGACGGCAAGTTCTACAGCGCAGGCCCAGCTATCGGCTCCTATGAGGTGGCCTTGAGAGCGGTGCAGGATGTCTATGGCAAAGATGTTGCCCACCACATTGAACAGCAGGTGCTGCAATTTGCGCCCAATCCGGTGTTCAACGTGGGCTCTCCAGAAAAGGCTGGCAAACTCATGGCGCTCTTCGGCAAGTACCTGTTTTCTCCCTCCTTGCCGATCTACCTCGCCTCTGGTCGCAAAGGAGCCAAATACGTCGCCTCAAAGGCATAAGCCGAAGCTGAGAGCCAATAAAAACAATTGATTAGCTTCTGACGGTTCCCCCTTCGCAAGAAGCAAACAGCGCGCAGTTGGTCTGACTGAGGACTGCGTGCCTGAGCCTTCCTGTGCCGTTTTTCTGTCAGAGCACACCATTCACACCGAAAGTAACTCTATGAAAAATCTTAGTTTATCGCTCCTCTCACTTACCATGATCGCAGCTTCCTCCGGCGCTTTTGCGCACGCAACGCTGGAACAGAAAGAGGCGGAGGTCGGCAGCACCTATAAGGGCGTGATCCGCATTGGCCACGGCTGCGACGGCCAGCCAACGCTGAAAGTGCGTGTTGAGATTCCAGAGGGCGTGGTTTCCGTCAAGCCAATGCCCAAAGCCGGATGGAAGCTGGAAACCCAAACCGGCCCGTATGCCAAGAGCTACGAGTATTACGGCAGAACCCTCAAGGAAGGCGTCAAGCAGATCACCTGGACCGGCACCCTGCAGCACGAGCACTACGACGAGTTCGTCTTCCGCGGCAAACTGCACAAAACGCTGGCTCCCGGCCAGACGCTCTACTTCAAAACCACACAGGAATGCGCTGATGGCGAGAACGCATGGGTCGAACTCCCTGCGGAGGGTCAGAACAGCCACGACCTGAAACGCCCAGCCCCCGGCGTGCACCTGACCAAACCATCCGAGCATTCCCACTGATCCAGTAGGCTTTCACAGCCGGACCATACCGCTGGCGGAACAGGCCCGGGCAGTCGCGTTTAGCCTTTCCCCAGCCGCATGCTGGAGCCCCAAGCCAAGCTCCAGCATGCTTTTGTTTGTGGGCGATCAGAACTTGTAGGACATGCGGCCGAAGAAGGCTGTGTCAGTTGTATTTTCGCCGTACTCGCCCAGCACGCCAACAGATGCTCCGAAGTTGCCTTTGGTGTAGTCCAGTGAGGCTGAAACGCGGGCCAGTGTCTGGTCAACATCATTGGTCGCGTATGCGACGCCGTTAGCTCCAGACCGCAGGATATCTTCAAAGCCACCATCACCGAGGATCTGACGCAGGCCAGCGCGAACATTGGCTTTCAACTCACCTTCTTCGAGCTCATAGGTACCCGTCCAGCCAAGGGATGCATCCACGGAGAACTGGTGGTTGCTGACCGCATCATAGCGAACATCCGGTGCATTCTGATTGTCGACGCTGAACGCGCCACGGGAATGCCAGAGATGGCTCAGGCCAACTTCCGGTGTGAAGGTCTTGTTGCCAAGCTCCCAGATGTATTGTGCCGCGACACGGGTTAGTAGGTTCTGGCTGGTGTAGCTTTCTTTGGCTTGAACAGAGCTGTCCTTGTAGGTGTTACTGGTGTGATAGAAGGTGCTCTGCGCACTGAAGAGCACATCATCCATGCGGTATGCACCCTGAACGCCAAACCCAAAGGTATCCACGCTCTCTTTGGCCTGATCATAAACACCATCAAACTCCAGCGCGCTGTGACCATAAAAAGCGTTGGCACCGATAATCAGTTCAGGAGAGATTACACGGTTGTAGCCTGTCAGAACGCCAGTTGTGTGGGCGGAGTAACCGAGTTCCTCAAAACCGTTGTTCTGGTAGAGGTGCAGAGGAGCTGCATAGAACACGCCATACTGCTCAACCGGCTGTTTCACACCTGCCATATCCGCAACAGCCTTCGCCGCATCTGATGTCGGCTGTCCGTCATAGGAAAGCAGCAGACCTTCACTCTCGGCAGCTTCCTGCCCAAACATCAGATCATTCAGCAACTGCGCCCCAACGCGCTGCGTCGCATCAATCACGCCGCGCTGCTGCTGCGCAACCAACTGTGGGCTGGAGACCTTCGGCGCGTATCTGAAGATGATTTGCTGATCCTTGGTATTCCAGCTGCTCTCAACAATCTCTGCGCCCCAACCATAGCCAACAATGCCATCCGTATTGAGCGTGGTGAACTGCTGAACATCCTTACCGGCAACAAGATCCGGCACTACATAGGCCTCATTGACCTTTGTGCTGTTGGAATGATGGACGTGAAGTGTGGCACTGTTGAACGTTACATTGGCCGGGTCATCAGCTTGAATGGTACCGCTGAAGTTTTCCTCCATATCGTCCTGGAAGAGAATACCGTAGGAAATCACAGTCAACGCATTAGACCAGCATGCACCTGATACGCCTCAGAACCCGCATTACCGGTCGCCGATGCCAGGATCAAACCACTGTTGTCGAGCGTTGCGTCATCTTTGAGCACCACACCATATGCAATAGCCTTGTCCTGAACACCATTTGCAGTGCCAGCAACCGCCTTTACATCAATGAGGTTTGAGTTGGTAAAATCACCTTCGATGCCATAACGCGTTGATCCGTCAACATAGCCGATACCGAAGGCGCGTGCGCCACCATTGGCTTGAGCAGCATCACCGCTCTCAGCCTTACCGCCAGTGGCACGCACAAAAATGGTTCCGCTGTTCGCTTCGGCATCTCCTTTGATCCCGACAGCAAGGCCTTCTGCATTGGCGGTCTTATTCACTTGCGTTTTTGCTGACTTTCCAACCGCTTGTGCTTCGATCAGCCCCTTATTCTCACCGCCAAGCGAGCCATCAAGACCCGTTACATCTGCGTAGCCATAAGCTGGGCCACCAACAGAACTCGCGGTGCCACCAGTACCGAGTGCCCTGACAACACCCAGATTATCGGGCTGTTCACCTGCACCAGTATCTCTGATGCCAAGGTAGACACCGATAGCCTCTGCTGAGGCACTGGCACTGCCTGAACCGTGCGCTATTGCGGTTCCGCCTCGAGTCTCAGCGAAAACGGTTCCTGTATTAGAACCCTCAAGGCGGCCAAAGAGGCCCATAACACGGGTATAGGAAGATGCGTTCCCGCTCCCTTTAGCTTCAGCTGTGCCACCATATCCGAGGGCAATCAGAGAGCCTGAGTTCTCTCCTTCCACCCCATTGTTGACGGCATACACGTTTGCTGTCGCCTCTGCTGAAAGCGCCCCTTCAGCCGTTGCTTTTCCGGCAACACCGCGTGCGTATACAATGCCGCTGTTACTTCCTCTTATGTAATTATTGACGCCCACAGCACTGGCAATTGCATCAGCCCGTCGCCAGTGGTTCCATCACTCTCTGCAGTTCCTGCAAGTGCTTCAATACGGATGACACCTGAGTTGTTGCCTTGGAGCGTATTTTCAACGCCAAACGCAGTTGCGTTCGCATTCGCACGAAGACCAGAAGCGGTTCCGGCACGAGCGATTACATCAACCTCACCCGAATTATCGCCATTCAGGTTAGCTTTCGTGCCGGACGCAATCGCAGATGCATTGGCATATCCGTTTTCCGAGGTTGCTTTTGCACCTTCTCCGGCAGCCCTCACAAAAATGAGGCCGCTGTTCGCATCAATGTAACCCTTCACACCAGCTGCAAGTGTTGCGGAATTTGCGGTTCCGTTGCCAACAGTCTCAGACTGACCGGCGCTCGAATACACACTTATCCGGCCCGTATTCTCAGCCTGTAGGTTTCCCTGAACGCCAAAGGCATCAGCTGCGGCGTTGGCTTCTCCTCCAGCCGATGTTGCTGTTGCAGTTCGGTTATCAGCATCAACAAGAATAGAACCGTTATTCGCATCAACGAAACCATTCACACCGACTGCCAGCGCCTTAGAGTTTGCAGTGGCACTGCCATCGGTCTTTGACTGGCCAGCTCTTGCGACCACATCAATCAAACCGGTGTTGCTTGTCTGAAGGTCTCCATAAAGACCATAGGCATCAGCCGCTGCCTTGGCTTCTCCACTTGCTGTGATCGCACTGGCATTGCTGTTGTCGGCAAGAACAAGAATGGAACCGCTGTTCGCGTCCGCATACCCTTTCACACCAATGGCCAGGGCATATACATCAACATTTCCTGCGCTCTCAGAGGTTGCCTGCCCACCTTTTGAAATAATGTCGATTAGGCCTTGTTCTCGCCTTCCAGATCTTCGTCAATGCCCGTGATGTCAGCATCTGCGTAGGCGATGCCTGTGCCAGTTTTCGCGGTTCCGGCGTAGCCTTCTGCTTTGATGGTACCTACGTTGTCGCTCTTAATACTGAGGTAGGTGCCAAAACCTTCGACGCTTGCATCTGCATTGCCGCTGCCAAGAGCTGTGGCAGTACCCGCCTGAGCAAAACTGGAGAGTGTCCCCAGATTGTCGCCTATCAGTCGGTCATCAATGGCCTTCACATTCACCTTTACACTGGCTTTACCACTACCCGATGTGACGGCATTTTGACTGGTGCCTTTGACAGAAATTGCTCCGAGATTGTCCTTTTCCAGAGTGCCTTCAACACCATCAATTGTAATCGCAGCGGTTGCACCTGAATTTGCACTGGTACTGCTATCCGCACTTCCGCCGCTGACATCAACTGAGATATTGCCGGTATTGTCTCCGGTGATATCGTAGCGAACACCGCGTATTGTTACTTCCGCTGTCGCTCCTGCACCAGAGGCTTCACCGCCAACGACTTCGACCTCCAGTTCCCCTGAGTAGTTAGAAAGAGGTCCTGTGATGACCTGAGTATCCAGAGATGCATCATTTGGAGCGCTGTTGGGTACGGTAATATTCACCGTCTGCGCCGCGGCTGGTACGACCAAAACACTGCTTAAAACGAGCGCGCATACGGAAACACTGCTCAAACTGCGAGATTTAAAAGTCACGGCCCCCCCAACTGTAATTATTCGTATTTTTATCGATAATTATAGTTGCAGGCGTCACACATCAAGGCAGACGCTTGGTCATCCACGTTTATATTAGATATTGCGTATAGTAGGATGTACTTGAATAAACTACCACTCAGGGTTTTGTCGCAGATCATCATTCGCGCGAAAACACGCCCAAAATCTTGACATTTGGCATCATAATCATAATATAATGCCATATGGCACTTTCAGTGTTTTGTTGGTTGGATGAGAGGGACGATGCCTAGTCTTCGAAAGATTGAGCAGCCTTTGGCGCCTGGGGGGCCTAAGTTCACGGAGGAAGAGGTCCATGCCATGCAGCGGGCCGTGATCAACCTGTTTGATCGCTGGCAGTTGACTGATGAGCAAGCCACTTTGTTGCTGGGCGATATTGCCAAGCGTACCTATCAACGCTGGAAGACCAAGCATTATGGCCGCGTGAGTGTGGACCTTGCCGCGCGCCTTTCCAACCTTCTCGGCATTCATAAAGCCCTGCGTTTGTTGTTCAGCGATCCGAACCGCGGATATGGCTGGGTGAAGCGGCCTAACACGGATTTTGGCGGTAAGACTGCTCTTGAGATTATGCTGGGCGGGCAATTGACAGATTTGATGCGCGTGCGCAGATATCTTGATGCGCAGCGAGGCAACTGGTGACCACGTTAACTCTGGTGGAGACGGACCTGAAAGCTCCAGAAACACATGTCAGCTGGCCCCAATATTATCGTCTGGTCAACTCGGCTTACCCACCCATAGATTTGTTTGAAGACATCGCTGATCCGGCAGACTGGGAGTTGCTGGCCGCTGCTGAAAGCCGCACAAACCCACGCCTTGCAGTGACCATAGGCAATCTGGATCTTGTCCCTGTGGAGCGTCGCGTGAACGGAACTGGCGCCTCATATCTGATGGCCCCGTTCACCCATGCTTCTCCAGACAGAGCAGGGCGCTTTCATGATGGCACCTATGGCGCGTTTTACGCAGCCAAGTCCTTTGAAACTGCGCTCTTTGAAACCGTCCACCACACCGGCAATTTTTATGCTGCCACACAGGAGGCTCCCGGCTGGATTGCGCAGATGCGTGAGCTGATTGGCAGTGTGGATGCAAAACTGGCAGACGTAACAGATCCCCGCTTTGATGTGCTTCTGCATCCCGATGATTACTCCGCCTCTCAGAATTTCGCGCGCAAACTGCTGGAAGATGGCGGTGACGGCATTCTTTACCCCAGCGTACGCGATGAAGGCGGCATGTGTATCGCGGCCTTCTATCCGGATGTGATTGAAGCCCCTGTTCAGGCACGTCACTTCAGTTACCACTGGAGTGGGGAGGCGATTGATATGATCAAAGACCTGAACTCCGGCGAAGTCTTTGAGATTGCCGATTAGGCCTGCCAGAACACATCACACTCATAGCTGAAATCAGGTGATAGCACGTACCTCAACAGCAAGCGCTGCGCAGGTTTCGGCGGCTAGCATCACGCCAATTGATTTTTAAAGGATAGTGATTGTGAGCATTTTCGGCGGAGGCGGATCCTCCTACAGCATTTCCAATTACAGCGTCGCCAAGTTTGTGAGCAGTGGCACCACATCGTTCGCGGCGCGCGCGACGCAGATCGCGCAACCGAAGGATGATGATTCAGAGAAGAACTCCACCAATGTGGACGTGACATCCATGCCTGACAACGCTGTCGATGCCCGGGCGAAACTGACCGAGCGCTATGGCGATCTGGACGCCACTTCTGCCAAGTACAAGGACGACATCGAGGGGTTTCGCAAAGAGATCTTTGACGATCTGAAGTTTGATCGCGCTACGCTCTTTCAAATCGCCAGCAACGACAACGGCTACTTCTCCAAGGAAGAGATCAAAGCTGCTGAGCTCGTGATGGAAGAGCAGCTGGAAAAGGCACTCAACAAGAGCGATCCTGATGCGGAGCCAACAGCTGACAATTACTTGTCGCTTCTGGAGTATCTTGAAAAGGAAAGCTCTGAGGAAGAGAAAGCAACCTTCGAATGGGCAATCAACAAGGCGAGCGCTCAGGCCAATTACAAACGGCTATCAAATGGCAAGGAAAGTGATCTTTTCTCTGATGACCCGGTCGTCAGCCTGCTCACAAAAGCCCATGAAGACCTGTTTGATGCGCAGAAAACCAATCCGGACGCCAAGCTGGACTCCATGTCTGCCTACGATTCCGCCCAGTATCAATGGGAGCGGAACAACAACACCTACGACGCCTACACGTCCCCAGATGCATGGTGGAAGTAGCATCACAGTAGACTATTTGATCCCTGTTTCAATCCTGGACAGGGATCACACAACACGTTGACATTGCAGCAACATCGGCACGTCTTTGCCCCAGAAGTCGATAAACTCTTCCAGAGGCTCAAATCCGACAGACGCGTAAAACTTCCGCGTCTTGGCATAAGCAGCATTCTCACGGGAAGGTCCGAGCGTTTTGACCGTCAGGAAGCCAGCGCCGCGCTCTTTTGCATAGCGCTTTGCGAGTTCAACAAATGCCCGGCCAATGCCAGCACCATGGTGCTCTGATCGGATCGCCAACAGATGGATATCAACGCAGGCCGCGCTGGTCTGTGTTAAGGCCATGAGGCCGACCTTCTCCCTTCCAATCTCAGCCACAAAGACAGGACGTGTTTTCACATCCTCCAGATAGTCTTTGTAGACCTCAAACGGCCCGAACCAGTCCGGCAGATCGGAGAGAACCTCGTCACAGAGCTTCACGCACTCTGTTTTGCAGGTAAGTTCTGTGAGTTGGAGCGTATCGATCATGGCGCAGGTGACACCGTCTCAAAAGGATATGAAACAATTGCACAACTGTGGTGTACTGGTCTCTCTTCTGTCAAACGTCTGCGCTGCAAACATACTCACCTTGCCTGAATAGTCCTGCCAAGTTCACGGCACCCCATCCATCTGCACACACAAAAATGGCCCGGCGATAAACCGGGCCATTTTCTTGAAAACTGCGTTTTCTGTTATTCAGCAGGTGCTTCTTCTGCGCCTTCTGGTTCGCCGTCTTCGGAGAAGAACTCCTTGGTCAACTTGAAGACAATCGGGCTGAGAAGAGCCAGCGCGATGAGGTTTGGAATAGCCATCATTGCGTTGAGCGTGTCAGCCAGCAGCCAGATGAAGCTGAGCTCTGCAGTCGCACCGAAGTAGATCGCAGCAACCCAGAGGATGCGGTATGGCTTCAGAGCACGAGGGCCGAAGAAGAAGCCAATGCACTTCTCACCGTAGAAGCTCCAGCCCAGGATGGTGGTGAACGCGAACACGGAGAGTGAGATCGCGATGATGTAACCACCAACGCCCGGCAGGGACGTCTCAAATGCCAGAGAGGTGAGCGCTGCACCGGAAGAACCGGAGGTCCACACGCCGGATGCCACAATCGCAAGACCAGTGATGGTACATACGATGATGGTGTCGATGAACGTGCCGAGCATCGCGATCAAACCCTGGTTTACAGGGCTCTTGGTTTCAGCAACCGCGTGAGCGATTGGTGCAGAACCCAGACCAGCTTCGTTGGAGAATACGCCGCGCGCAACACCAAAGCGGATAGCCGCCCACACAGCAGCACCAGCAAAGCCACCTTCAGCAGCAGTTGAGGTGAATGCCTGAGCGAAGACCAGCTGCAGAGCAGAACCGATGGAATCGATGTTCAGGATCAGAACAACCAGACCAGCAGTGATGTAAGCAACAGCCATGAATGGAACCAGCTTACCAGCAACGTTACCAATGCGAGTTACCCCTCCCAGAATAACTGCAGCGGTCAGCACCATCAGAATAACTGCGGTTGCCTGTGCCGGAATAGCGAAGTTTTCATTCAGTACGTTCGCAACGCTGTTGGCCTGTACACCGTTGCCGATGCCGAACGCAGCAACTGCGCCAAACGCGGCAAAGGTTGGAGCAAGCCAGTACCACTTACGGCCAAGACCGTTTTTGATGTAGTACATCGGACCGCCGACATAGTTGCCAGCGTTGTCACGCTCACGGTATTTCACCGCACAAACAGCTTCTGCATACTTGGTGGCCATACCCACAAGAGCGGTCATCCACATCCAGAAGAGTGCGCCAGGTCCGCCGAGGAACACTGCAGTCGCTACGCCTGCGATGTTACCGGTCCCGATTGTTGCTGAAAGAGAAGTCATCAGCGCGTTGAAGGGGCTGATTTCGCCACCACCTGCGCCTTGTCGACCTTTCCAGAGCAGGCTAAAGCCCGTGCCCAACTTAAAGATGGGCATTAGTTTGAGTCCGATCTGGAGGAAAAGTCCAACCCCGAGAATGGCTATAAGCATCACAGGGCCCCAAACGATAGAATTAATTTCGCCTAGGATATTCGTCATTGTTTCCATGGTTAGCCTCCCACCATGATTTTTATTATGATTTAGCTTACATCCTCAGCATGCATAGGGAATACATGTACAATAGAACTATTTCAAAGTTTTTCACTATATATCAATGACTTATTGCGTGAGATAGTGGGTTACCTATGGTAATCACGAAAATTTTTGGTGAAAAATTCCCGCCTAACGGGAAGAAAATATCGATTTCAACCGACCAGCCGGTACAAAAACGCAAAATTCATCCCCCATTTTGTAATTTATGAGCACATTCTCATTAACTAAGATAAGGGTATCCGCGTATTCCGTTAAGGGAAGGAAGGTTATTCTTCCTGGTAGATCTCATTTTCCGCAAAATCCCAGAAGCGAGTGACGGCGCTGTTGGTGGGAGTCGTTGGCAGGCGGGTTAAGAAGAGACTGCGCGGGGCAGGGGGATCAAGAGGCAGGGCCATCACACCTTCCAGATGCTCAGGCAGTGCCAGTTCAGCGATGATGGAACAGGCAAGGCCGGACCGGACGACAGCCAGAATGGAGGTGATCTGCTGAATGGAGTGATCCACGCGCGGTTCTGTATCTGAGCGGCTGAACCATTTACGCACCAGAGGTTCACTGCCGCCCTTGGTCATAATAAAGGGCTGGCGCTGAAAGTCCTCAGCGGACATCTGAGATGGCAACTCCATATCACGGGCAATAATGCCGACAAGCCGGTCACAGGCGATCGGAATGCTCTCGAACTCTTCATCTCCATCCAGACCTGGCACGACGGCCACATCCACCTCTCCACGGCGCAATGCGGCGATGATTTCCTGATCCTGCGCCTCCCGCAGTTCCAGCGCGATACCGGGATAGAGGCGGGAGAAGCGTTTCATTACATCTGGCAGCAGACGCGTGGAGGCAGATGGGCCGGACGATCCGATCCGTACACGCCCTCCTTTGTTCTGGCGCAGGTCATTGATGCGAGCCAATGCGTTTTCTTCTGCCGCTTGCACGCTCAGCGCATACTGCACGATCAAATCGCCTTCATCCGTCAACTGCACCGGCTGTGCCCCGCGACGGAGCACCTTCACCCCAAGTCGCTTCTCCAGTTCCGCGATGGACTGGCTCACCGCGGACTGACTGACACCCAACCGATGCGCCGTTTTGGTGACAGAGCCAACGGCCTGCACCAGAGGCAGAGCACGCACGGCTAGTTCCGGCAGGCGAGTTGCGAAATTGTTGAATCCATCAGGTTTGGTCATAGACTGCCATCACACATTATAAGCTCAGCTTATTATCTTATCTATTTTCATTAGCCTAAGACATAGCAACAGGAAAGACCAGCCAAACCGTGAGGAGAAAGCGCATGGGGATCGCGATGGCATTGCTGCCAAGTCTGGGCTTGCTGGCTTTGGGCGGTGTGTTTGGCAAACGTCTGGATCAGACAGTGTGGCGCGGCATTGATACGCTGAACTTTCAGCTGCTGTTTCCGGCACTGATGTTTTCAGCAGCGGCGGCCCGGCCCATCAATCTTGATGATGCAGCCATCATCGGATTGGGCGTTTGGGGTATTTTGGGTGTCGGGCTGTTGTTGGGGTGGTTGCTGCGCCCGTTTGGTCCGGATCGGTTTCTGGATTTCGCCGCTGGCTGGCAAACGGCATGGCGGTTCAACACAGCAATCGGGTTTGTGGCCATCAACGCGCTGGACGCGGACAGCGCTTCTCTGATGGCCATTGCCATTGGCTTTGCGGTGCCAATGGCGAACCTGATGGCTGTGACAGCTCTTTCCATGGGCAAAGGTCTTGGTCTGCGCAAGGCGGTTGGAAAGGTGGCTCTCAATCCATTCTTTTTGGCCGCCCTTGGCGGTGTTGCGGTGGGCTTGAGTGGTTATCCGCTTCCCTCAGTCCTTTCGGAAGGTCTCAATCAACTGGCTCTGGCCGCCATCCCCCTAGCATTGTTGGCGATTGGAGCGACACTTGATTGGCAGGGGCTTATGAAGCTGGATATCTATACCGGCGGGCTGAACTCCATCAAACTGCTGGCCTTGCCCTGCATCGCCTGGTTTGTGGTGCACAGCTTTGCCATTCCAAAAGAACAGGCATCCGTGCTGGTGTTGTTCGCAGCTTTGCCCACCGCTTCAGCCGCCCACGTGCTGGCCGCTGCCTTTGGTGCTGATTGCCGCCAACCGGCAACGCTGATTGCCCAGTCCACTTTACTTTCCTGCATCAGCCTGCCGCTTTGGATCGCGCTACAGACCAGCATGTAAAAGGGCCCTGCGGTAAACCGCAGAGCCCAGCCATTAGATAAGGAAGGTTTATAAGGTCAGAGCATGGGAGGCTCTGTTAAGCGGCTTGTTTAAAAGCCGTAGGCTTGAATTCCAGAACCCAGCAAGCTTCCAGCTTGTTTCTCTTCCAAGGCAGGAAGGAGCGGACACGGTACTTCACTTGGCGAAGTTCCAGATAGTCCGGCAAGCTTGCACCGGGGCCGGCAGACTTTTGAATAAGCTCCGCCCAATCCCGTGCCAACTTGGTGGGTTCTTCAACGACTGGCATTCCGTCGCTGCTTTCACCGGTAGGTTTGGAGATCAGCTGTTTGTAAACTGATGGGTTCAGCAGAGCCTTCAGCGCACCACTCAAACCATGCAGGTCTTCACCAAAGGCCTGATCTTCTTCATCTGCGATGTTACCGGCGTTTTCCTTGTCTCGTTCCGTTGGTTCGTTCAGCACAACACTGTTTGCTTCTGTGGTGCCATGTTCAACTTCCTTGACGACCACGTTGTACTGATCCTTCTTACCGCCTTCCATTGGCGTGATTTCAACACGGAACATGGCTGACCAAGGTTGTTCCTTTGCCCATCTCAGAATCTTACGGATGCTTGTGCCATTGCTCATCTTGGCCATGACTTCCTGCATTGCGTGATCTTGCAAGCTGCTGATTGCATCATGCGCATTACCATAGCTTTGCAGCAGGCCATCACCCTTGGAGCTGAGGAAATCATCCAGATGGCTCCGCTTGTCCTGAATCTCATCGTTCTTCTTCGTCTGGTCTTCCCGCAGATCGGACATGTTCAATGCCAGATCTCCAAGATCACCCGCGATGGCTCGTGGCAGGTTGTTGATCAGGTTCACTTCCGCAACTGTGTCGGAGGTTGGTTTCTGTTCAACCACCCATGCGGTCTTCACGGTATCGGTGTTTGAGAAGAAGCCCTTCTTGATGTCGTGATAGCGCACTTGCTTCAAAGTCATGTAATCTGGCAGCTGATCGCTGATGTCCCGGCCACCTTCCTGTGCGCGGGCAAGGGTTTCACCCCAGTTCATCGCCAGGTCACTTGGCTTTTCGACAAATGGGATATCGTCATTGCTGGCTTCACCCGTGGCCTTGCTGGTCAGGGCGGCCATCATTTCCGGTGAGCGCAAACCGTTGAAGATGAGCTCAGGATTGTACATGAGCTTTTCTTTTGAAAGGTTCCGCTGTGCCAGGTCGGTGTTTTCGTCGATATCAAGACCATCGGTGTCTTCGTTCTGCGGACTGTTGTCCCGCAGCTCGGCTTCAATGTTGAAGTAGTCACCCTTTGTAGTGATGTCGATATCAACGAGCTTTGCCCATGGCTGGGTTTCAACCCACTTCATGGTCTTGCGAGGACTGTTTGTCTGGGCGAGGTGGTCGTTGACCATGTTCCTTGCCATCTTTGCAAGGCCGGACGCGGCGTTTAGCGCACGGTCGTTCTGTTCTGCAAGTTCATCAACGGCGGAGTTGACGGTTTCGCCAAAGCTGATGGCGGACTGCACATCATTGGTGGTGTTCAGGGCCATACCCAGCTGCCGTGCAACAGCCATGCGGTATTCAATAACTTCCTGTTCTATTTCTTCCAGCTTTTGCCGCTCAGCATCAGAAACGGCATTTTCCTTCGCATTGTCGATGGTATCGCTCATGGCCTTACCGAAAGCGTGCTGGCGATACAGTTCGTTGACGTCCTTCACGAGGGAGTTGCCAAGCTTGACCATGTTCTGACTCATGAACACCAGCATTTCGCGGTGAGCCGGGGTCAGTTGCTTAGGATTGGAGTTAGCTGCATTTTGCAGGAACTCTGTGAAGCGAGGATCATCAGCCTGAGAGTCAAAGATCTCCTTGGTGACACTCCGGGATTCATCCTTTAGGTCTTTCTTCAGATCACGAGTGAACTGCTGCTTGACCATTTCATCAGCTTTTTCCTGAGGCATACCCAGAACATCTTTCACATGATGTTCCCATTTGGCAGCTGCAGGGTCAGCATAAGCTGTGGCAAGCGGATCTTTTAAGAAGGCTTCCCTCTTCTGCTGGAAGTCACGTAATCGACCCAGTTGCTCGCGAAGAGTTTCGGATTGTGGGAGGCCAATTTCCTCAAAGACAGCATGGACAGGACTAGGCTTGGAGCCATTTTGTCGTTCTGGAGGAGGAGTGTCGACGACGACATAGTCGCTCAAATCCGGTTCGGCAGTGCCATTGCGCTGGTCATGAGTGCCATTCACGCCGTTGGCCTGCTTGTTTGAGGCTTGCGCTGTCAGATTGGTTTCATCCCCTTCTTCCTCGGGGAAGTTCCAATGCATGTTTTGGTAAACAGCCTTGGCCCAATCGTGTTGTTCAGCATTCAACTTATTTACAGGCATGACACGTCTCCTGCTAACTAAGTTTTGTTATTGGCTAATAAAGTTGTGCTCCTCCTATCCGTTTATTTTAAGGCACGTAATCGACTTTAGTATAATAAGTTAAGACTGATTAAACCGCTCTGCTCAAATGCGACCGAGATCTTCATTTAGATCCAATTGGGCGATCACATTTTCCCAAAAACATCAATCACATCCGCTGATAGCGCAATCACGGAAGCATTGCCCAATTCTCCTGAACTCAGTGGCCAGCCCCTCAAATTTGCCTCTTATTTGAGGGGCTGAAACTGCCTGTTTGCAATGAAACCTGCTTAGGATCTGCCGGAACAGGAACAACTGGACCATCACGGATGTTGTATCTGACGTCACGCATGCGATTTTCTGATCTGAGTGAGCAGCAGGTTCTTGCCCTTGCCATCTCCTCAGAAGAAGACGACGCCCGCATCTACCGCGGCTTTGCAGCCAGATTGCATGAAGACTATCCGGGTACAGCCGCCATCTTTTCAGAAATGGCGAATGAAGAAGACCAGCACCGCATCTCCTTGATCGAACTGCATCAGAAACGCTTTGGCGATACCATTCCGCTGATCCGCCGCGAGCATGTCTCCGGCTTCTATGCCCGCAAACCCACGTGGCTCTCAGCTCACCTGACCCTCGACCAGATCCGCCACATCTCCGAGAACATGGAGACCGCTTCGCGAACCTTCTACGAGAACGCAGAGAAAAGAAGTACGGATGCAGATACTAGGCGCTTGCTGGGAGATCTGGCAGCTGTTGAAGCAAGCCATCAGGACAAAGCCCGGTTCTTGACTCAATCACACATGGAGACGGAAGCGGAGAGCGAGGATGAAACGGCGCACCGCAAGCTGGTGCTGACACTCATTCAGCCGGGTCTGGCCGGGTTGATGGATGGTTCAGTCTCCACGTTGGCCCCTGTGTTTGCTACCGCGTTCGCTACGGGCAACACATGGACCACGTTTCTGGTCGGCCTTGCAGCTCCATCGGCGCGGGCATTTCCATGGGCTTTACGGAAGCGGTCTCTGATGACGGGCAGATCTCAGGGCGCGGCTCTCCCACACTGCGCGGGCTGGCATCTGGCGTGATGACGGCCATTGGTGGGCTGGGGCACACTATCCCTTATCTCATCAGCGAGTTCTGGATAGCCACGTCTATCGCGTTCTTTGTTGTGGCTGTCGAGCTCTGCGCCATTGCGTGGATCCAGAGCAAATACATGGAAACGCCGCTCTTGCGGGCGACGTTTCAGGTTGTTCTTGGCGGCTCACTGGTGTTTGCCGCAGGCGTGCTCATCGGCGGGGGTTAGCTGCCCTGCTTTACAGGGACGCCCCACCTTCCTCGAACACATGCAGGAACTCGCGGTTGACTGAAACCGGCAACATATCCCCTTCACGCACAGTGATGGAATGGTCCACCCGCATGGTCAACGGATCAGAGGAGAAGCTGGTTTGCAGGTAGGCGAGGGACTCTGACCCCAGCTCTTCAACCAGTTCCACCTTTGCGGAGAAATCACAGGCCTCTGTATCAGAGATGCGCATGTGCTCCGGACGAATGCCGAGCGTGATCGCCCCATTGGCATGGGCCTTCTGCGCATCGGTGATGTTGAAGCCATCCAGCTGGATTGCACCTTGCTGCGCGGTTGCACCGATGAAGTTCATGGATGGCGCCCCAAGGAACCCGGCCACAAACTTGTTGGCTGGGCGCTCATAAAGATCAATCGGGCGACCAACCTGCTCGATTACACCGTGGTTGAACACCACAATCCGGTCCGCAAGCGTCATCGCCTCTGTCTGGTCGTGGGTCACGTAGATGATCGTCGCACCAAGACGCTTGTGAAGGCGGGCGATCTCCAAACGCATCTGGACACGCAGGGCGGCGTCCAGATTGGAGAGCGGCTCATCAAACAGGAACACCTGCGGATTACGGATGATCGCACGGCCAATAGCCACGCGCTGACGCTGACCACCAGAAAGCTGACGCGGGAAGCGCTCCAGCAAGTGCGTGATTTGTAGCGTATCGGCCACTTCATTCACGCGGCGCTTCACCTCATCTTTTGGCGTTTTACCAAGGCGCAGACCAAAGCTGATGTTGTCCGCAACGCTCATATGAGGAAACAGCGCGTAGGACTGGAACACCATCGCAATTTCACGCTTGGACGGGTGGGCGCGGGTTACATCCTTGTCCGCGATGCTGATCTGGCCGGACGTGACTTCCTCCAGACCGGAGATCATACGCAGCATGGTGGACTTGCCGCAGCCGGACGGCCCGACGAAGACGATGAACTCACCCTTTTCGACCTCAAGATCCACCCCATGGATGACCTCATGTTGGCCGTATGACTTCTTGATGTTTTTCAGTGACAAACTACTCATAATGTCCCCGATTATCCTTTCACGGCACCCATGGTCATGCCTTTGATGAAGTAGCGCTGGAAGAACAGGAATACGATCAGCGTTGGCAGGCTGGCGATCAGCGACATGGCGCCCTGAATGCCCCAGGCAACGGAGTATTGGCCCTTCATGAACACGAGCCCCAGCATGATGGTGCGTTTCTCATCCGACTGAGTGAAGATCAGCGGCCAGAGGAAATCGTTCCAGATCCAGGTGAATTGAAGCGTCGCCAGCACCGCAATGGCTGGCAGGCTGATGGGCAGTGCAATCTTGGTCAGCACCTGCCATTCACTGGCGCCTTCCAGAATAGCCGCTTCGCGCAGCGGGTTCGGCACTGTGGCGAAGAAATTGCGCATCAGCAGGGTACAGATTGGGATACCCAGCGCGGTGTGCACAATGATCATCGGCCACAGCGTATCAATCAGCCCCATCAGGTTGAACAGACGAAACAGCGGGATCAGGATCACCTGCGGCGGGAAGAACATACCCGACACCACCAGCAGAAAAACCAGATCACTGCCTTTGAACGGAAGCTTGGCAAACACGTAGCCCGCCAGCACACCAAGCGCGATGGAAAACGCCGTTGCCGGTGCTGCCACGAGGAATGTGTTGAGCATGTAACCATGCACTGCCGGATTGCTCAGCACCTCAACATAGTTGCCCCAGTACATGCTGCTTGGGATCGCCCAAAGATCCCCGAGTGCGATATCCCGCGTTGTTTTGACGGAAGAGAGCAGCACGCCGAAGGTTGGCGCAAGAAACAGGATTGCCAGCGTAAACAGGCAGATGAAGATGACAACAGGCCACGGATTGAACCGCTTCGGCGCCACATAATCGCCGCTGGTGCTGCCCAGAGTAGCCGTATCAGCCATAGATCTCGTCCACCTTTTTAAGCTGTTTGAAATAGAGGCGAATGATGGTCAGCGCGACGAGGAACAGCACGACGGAAATGGCACTGCCATAGCCCATCAGGTACTTCTTGAAGCTCTCGTTATACATATGCATGGCCAGCGTATCGGAGCTGTTGAACGGCCCGCCGCCTGTCATGATGTACAGAATGTCAAAGCCCTTCAGCGAGTTAATCACGCTCAGTGCAACAACAACCACCGTGGCTGGTGTCAGCAAGGGAAGGATGACGTGGCGAATGCGCTGCCATGTAGTTGCGCCTTCCAGCTCACACACTTCCAGCAGGTCACCGGGAATAGCTGTCAGGCCCGCAAGGTAGATCACCATGGACAGGCCGGTTGCCTGCCAGGACCAGGCCACGATGACCGAGTAAAGCGCACTGTCCGGTTTCGCCAGCCAGGCGTAGTTGAAACGGTCATTGGTGACGTACTCGATGATGGTGTTCAGAAGGCCCCAGTCTGGCTGGTAGATCCAGACCCAGACCTGACCAACCACCACGGCAGACAGACAAATTGGCAGATAGAAGATGGTTTTGAAGATCGGGCCACCGGGCACATGACTGTCGATGAGCAGCGCCAGCGAGAGGCCAAGAACGGTTGGAAGAACCACCGCGATGGCCATCCAGATAATCGTATTTATTGCCGCAGACATGAAGAGGCGATCGGAAAACAGCTTCCCGAAATTCTCAAAGCCAACGAAATCATAATTGTCACTGAAACCGTTCCAGTTGGTAAACCCGTAATAGAACGAGCTTAGGAGCGGCCAGATGATGATCAGCGCGAAAACGCTGAGGGGGAGCGCCAAAAGGGCAACGCGCCAGAATGTGTTGCTTTGATTCATACCCGTCTCAGAAAAAGCCTGCCTCAGATGTGCGCATATCCTGCTGCAAGACCAGCGATATGCTTGATGTTATAGAGGCAAGCCGACCGCAACCCTGTTGCGACCGGCTCTGTTTGGATTGCGATGCTTACTCGGCGAATGCGCTTGCTGCACTGGCCTGAGTTTCATCCAGAATGGTATCCACGTTGGATGGGTCATCCATGAAGCGAGCGAACATGGACAAGCCAACTTCCGCCACTGGTGGAGGCGTGGACAGGTCGTAGTTGAACGCGAAGGTCTGCGCAGCATCGATGGTATCGAGCGCTTTGAGCATCACAGCGTTGTAGTTGGACTTCGCAACATTCACGTTGGCAGACAGAGCGCCCTGAATGTTAGCCCACTTGGCCTGTGCTTCCGGATCTGACACCAGATACTCAAGCAGCTGCTCAGCACCCTCAGGGTTCTTCGCGTTTGCGGAGATCACCAGACCATCAACCGGACCAACAACAGCGTTAGGCACGCCAGCTGTCACTTCCGGGAATGGGTAGAAGTCATAGTCTTCACCCGGCTTCAGGCCGATAGAGTTCCAGTAACCGGTGATCCATGTGCCCATCAGGGTCATAGCTGCATCACCGCGGGCAACCTTGTCAGACGCATCTGTCCAGCTGTCTGCGTTTGCATTTTCAACAAAGTAGCCTTTGTCGACCATGCTCTTCCAGAGATCCATCGCCTTCTTCACTTCAGGATCGGCATAAGAGGCTGTGCCGTTCATGAGCTTCGCGCGGTAGTCAGGGCCCGCGGTGCGAAGGATAAGATAGTCAAACCAGAACTGTGCAGGCCAGCGGTTCTTGGAACCCAGCGCGATAGGGGTCACACCGTTTGCTTTCAGCTTCTCACAGGCTGCGAGGAACTCTTCCCAGGTTTTAGGAGCTTCGGTAATGCCAGCCTTTTCCATAACAGCTTTGTTAAAGAACAGACCGGAGTAGTGGTAGCCGAATGGCACCAGATAACGCTTGCCGTCATACTTGGTTGCACCGTCCGCAACAGACTTGGCGACCACGTTGTCCAGACCAGCCTTGTCCCACATGCCGTCGATTGGACGCAGGTCACCTGCATCAATGACGAATTGCGTGCGCGCACCAGCCCAATAAGAGAAGACATCTGGCAATGCGTTGCCCGCCGCACGCACCAGAATGCCGGTTTTGAAGTCTTCGTGACCGATTGGGCTGTCTTTCACAGTGATGCCGGACTTGGCTTTGAAGCCATCCAGAATCTCTTTCAGGCCTTTCTGGCCCAGCTCACCGGTGAAGTAGTGAGAAATGGTGACTTCGTCTGCTGCAAATGATGGAACCATGGATGCTGTCGCCATAACAGGCGCAAGCACCGCAGCAAGCAAAAGTTGCCTTCTGCGCTTATTCATATTTCAATCCCCTCCCAAGAGTTTGCATATGTTTTACAAAATCATTTCATCAATAAGTTGCCATATGTGCAACAAAACTGAATATACGTCCCATTTCGCCGCGCATTTCGCAAAATGTCAAGCTTATTTTGTACAAAAATACGTATACGGCCTCTTGCACTCCTGTAAAACCTGTGTCAATTCTGAAGCCAGACGCAGGAATTTTGTTGCCCTATGTTTAACTTTGTGCAATTAGTTGTCCATATTTCAACTTATTCCAGCGTGTTAGTGGAGATTGACGTTGCGCCTTTTACAATCGCTATCCCGTGGACTTCAGACGCTCGACTATCTTGTTGAGCAGGCTAAACCTTTGCGGCTTACGGATATCGCGAGTTACCTTGGTGTCGACAAGTCCAATGCGACGCATATTCTGCGTACTTTGGTTGCATGCGGTTACGCTACGCAAGGGACTGACCGACGCTATGCAGCAAGCGAAAAAATGACCAGTTCCCAAGGATCTGGGCCAACGGCGGAGGCAATTGTCGCAACACGGCAGCAGTGGCAACCTGTCCTGAAACAGCTCACACGCGAGACGGGAGAGTGCTCGCATATGGCTGTTCTGGCCAGTTCGCAGGTCTGGTATGTGGATAAAATCGATTCTGAGCTCCCGCTCAAGGTCGATCACCCCATCGGCTCTCTTGGCCCACTGCACTGCACCGCCCTTGGCAAGGCTTTTCTGGCCTTTGGTGATGCAGAGGCAGAGCAGGAGCTGAAGCAGTTCACCCCTGCAACCCTGACCGACCATAAGGCACTGGCTACTGAGATCTCCAAAAGCAGAGATCGCGGATACGCGATTGACGACGAAGAATTTACCTCCGGCATCCGCTGCGTGGCGGGACCGGTTTTTGATGAGCATGGGGTGATGATCGCCGCGATCGGCGTGTCAGGACCGACAGTTCGAATTAATGACAAGCGATTTGAGGAGCTCGGTGCGCTTGTCGAGAAAATGTGTTTTATGAGGGAGTAAGGGATGGGGAACCAGCCGGTTCGCGTTGCCATTCTGGGCACAGGTCGCATTTCGGATTTGCATGCCATTGAGTATAAGCAGAACCCGAAAGGCAATATTGTTGCCTTGTGTGATCGAAACGTAAAGCAGGCCCAGTCTCAGGCAGAGGCATGGGGCATTGATGATGCGATCATCAGTGACGACTACAAAGAGATTCTGGCTCGTCCGGATATCGATCTAGTCGAGATTCTGCTGCCACACCATTTGCATTTGCAAGCCGCGCTGGACGCGATCAACGCTGGCAAAATGGTCTCTCTGCAAAAGCCCATGTGTATGAACATGGAAGAGGCCAACACGCTGGTAGAGGCCGTTGACGGCTATGATCGCCCTTTCAAGATCTTCGAAAACTTCATCTTTCATCCTCCAGTCTTAAAAGCCAAAGAGCTGGTGGATGCAGGCGCGATTGGAGACCCGATTTCCATCCGCATCAAATCCAATCCGGGCAAAAGTAAAACCGCCTGGAAGGTGCCAGCAGCTGCCAATGCGTGGCGGCAGATGAAAGACATGGCTGGCGGCGGCCCGCTGGTGTTTGATGACGGTCACCACAAGTTCGCCCTAGCCTGGCACTTCATGGGCATGCCGTCTGACGTCCATGCCTTCATCGGCCAGACCGAGGTGTTCAAAGGCATCTATCTGGATGCTCCATCCATGGTCTCTTTCCGCTTTCCGGGCAACAAAATCGGCAATCTGGAAGTGGTTTACTCCCCAGAGCTGGAAATCGCGACCAAGCACTACGCGCAGGATGACCGTGTTGAGATCACCGGAACGCAAGGCGTTCTCTGGATCAACTGCGGCCACGGCTCCATTGGAGATCCAGCACCACTGGTGCATTACCGCGAAGGCAACGTCACCGAGTACCGCGATATCTATGCGGGCTGGGAGCAGAGCTTCGTCAACTCCACACGCCATTACCTTGATGCAATCACCGAGGGCGGCGACCCCATTCTGACAGCGCGGCAGGGCCGTGATGTCTTAAGCTTTGCGCTGGCGGCAGAAGAATCTGCACGCACAGGCCAGACAATCAGCTTTTAAGCAGCGGGAGTACAGACATGTCTTTATCTGTTCCCACCAGCATGCAAGAGCGAGCCAACTGGCTTCAAGCTCAGGGCGGTCTGGATGCCGCCATCGCCAATGGTCATTTTGCCGAGCAAGTGACCATGACGCTCTCTGAAGCGCTGGTTCTGGGCCTGATGCGGCAAGGCGTCACCAAGTATCTGGCAATCTTCGGCCATGGCTCCACAGAGCTGGGAGAGGTACTGCGCATCTATGAGGATGCTGGTCTTGTACGCACATGGCAGTTCCGCAATGAGGTGGAAATGGCCCATGCTGGTACAGCGCTGCGCTGGGTGTATGGCGAGGTGTGCGCGGTAGTGACCTCCATCGGCCCCGGTGCATTGCAGGCCATGGCTGGTTCACTGGCAGCAGCCTCCAATGGCATCGGCCTCTATCACATCTATGGTGATGAAACGACCTATGGCGAAGGCTACAACATGCAGCAGGTGCCAAAGCCGCAGCAGGGTCTGTTCCAGCAGATCACCTCGCTATGTCACAAGCCTACACGCTGCACACGCCAGAAGCCCTGCGCAATGCACTGCGTATGGGAGCCAGCTGCGTCTATCATCCGTTCAAGGCAGCCCCGTTCTACCTGAACCTGCCTTTGAACACGCAACCTCAGAAACTAGATATCCGGCTGGACAGCCTGCCGACTATTCCAACTTATGAGCCAACCATTCCAGCAGCGGATCATAACCTGCTAGAAGCCGTGGAACTGCTGAAGTCCACCGGTAAAGTCGCCATCAAAGCAGGCGGCGGTTCTCGCCCGTTCGCTTCGCAAGTTCGCGCACTGGCCGAAGCTGCAGGTGCAGTGGTGGTGGAAGCTCCGGGGTCACTGGGCATCCTTCCAGATTCCCACCCCCAGAACATGCATGTAGGGGGTTCCAAAGGTTCCATCAGCGGCAACTATGCCATGCAGGAGGCTGATCTTCTGGTCGCTATCGGTTCCCGCGCGGTATGTCAGAGTGATTGCTCCGGCATGGGCTGGCCCAAAGCTAAACACGTCATCAACATCAACGCCGACCCGGTGGACGTGCAACACTATGCCCAAACCACGGCTTTGAACGGCGATATTGGCGAAGTAGTCAAACTGTTGCTCTCAGAGCTCTCCAAAGGCGGTGTCAGCAACAAAGCTGAGTGGCTGAAAGACTGTGCTGCCAAGAAGGGCGATTGGACTGCCTTCAAATCAGACCTTTATGCAGCAGGCGCAGTCAATGACGAGGTTTGGCATCGCGGTGTGATGACCCAGCCTCAGGCCATCAAAGCGGCAGCAGATTTCTGCAAGAAGCACGATGCCATCAAGTTCTTTGATGCAGGCGATGTGCAGGCCAACGGCTTTCAGGTGGTGGAAGACGACCGTGTTGGTGAAACCATCACCGAAACCGGCGCCTCTTACATGGGCTTTGCCGTCTCTGCTCTCATTGCAGGCGGCGTGGCGGAGGAGGGCAGATACTCTGTCGCCTTCACCGGGGACGGTTCCTTCATGATGAACCCGCAGGTGCTGATTGATGGCGTGGAGCATGGCGTGCATGGCACGATCATCATCTTCGACAACCGCCGCATGGCCGCCATTAGCCACCTTCAGCTCGCCCAATACGGCAACGACTACCGCACCAATGACGGTGTCGCTGTTGACTACATCGCCATGGCCAATGCGGTCGAGGGTGTGCTGGCTATTTCTGGTGGTCACAGCGCCGAAGATCTGAGCGAAGCTCTTGAGAAAGCCAGAGCGCATAAAGGCCTCAGCGTGGTTCATGTGCCGGTTTATCACGGCGAAAACCCGATTGGCGGCATGGGCGCTTATGGCAACTGGAACGTTGGTAACTGGTGCGATGACGTTCAGGACAAATATTTGAAAATGAGCATTTAATCATGACAGATGCGAAACTTCTTATTGGTGGCGAGTGGGTGGCTGCCAGCAGCGGTGATACCCGCGATGTACACAGCCCGGTCACCGGCAAAACCATCGGCACCATCGCCGCAGCAAGTGCAGACGACATTGCCTCTGCACTGAAGCTGTCGAAGGATACCTTCCCGAAATGGGCTGCCGTTCCAGCATGGGAACGCGCCAAGGTTCTGCGCAAAGCCGCAGACCTGATCCGCGAACGCACGCAAGATATTGCCCGCGTGATGAGCACGGAAACCGGCAAGCCACTGGCGGAAGCTGTTGGCGAAACCGGAGCAGCGGCGGATCAGTTTGAATGGTACGCCGAAGAAGCCAAGCGCATCTACGGCCAGACCATTCCGGGCCGCAACGCAGATGAGCGGCTGACTGTAAACTACCAGCCGGTTGGCCCGTCTCTGGCGCTGTCCGCCTGGAACTTTCCGGCACTTCTGCCAGCCCGCAAGATCGCGGCAGCACTGGCCGCTGGATGTACTGTTATCGCTCGTCCGGCTTCTGAAGCGGCTGGCCCATGCTTTGCCATTGGTCAGGCCCTGATGGATGCTGGCCTGATGCCTGGTGCACTGGCAATCCTGACCGGTGACAGCCGCACGCTTGCACCTGCCCTGATCAACGCGCCTGAAATCCGCAAAGTGTCCCTGACTGGTTCCGTGCCGGTGGGCAAAGACGTGATGCGGCAGTGCGCAGATGGCATGAAGAAAGTCACCATGGAGCTGGGTGGCCATGCCCCCGTGGTCATCCATAAGGACTTTGACCCGATTGCAGCGGCGCAGAAGCTGGCTGCCACCAAGTTCCGCAACTGCGGGCAGGTTTGCATTTCGCCAAGCCGGTTCTATGTGCATTCTTCCATCGCGAAGGAGTTCGCGGAAGAGTTCGCTCGCTACGCCAAGTCTCTGGTGGTTGGCGATGGTTTGGAAGAGGGCGTCACCACTGGCCCGCTCATTCGCCAACGCGCCGTCGACCATGCACTGCGCCTGACTGAAGATGCCATTGCCAAGGGTGCTGAGTTGCTCGCAGGTGGCCAACAGCCGAAAAACCTGCCGGAGGGCAGTTTCCTTGAGCCGACGGTTTTGATGAACGTGCCAGATGAAGCCGCGATCATGATCGAAGAACCCTTCGCTCCAGTCGCGCCGATCTCCACCTTCGACGACGTGGAAGACGTGATCGAACGCGCCAACAACACACCATTTGGTCTGGCGGCCTATGTGTTCTCCTATGACAGCGCATTGGCAATCAAAACCGCTGAGCGGCTGGAAGCCGGCATGGTTGGTATCAACGAAACACTACTGGCAACCGCGGAAGCACCGTTTGGTGGCAACAAGGAAAGTGGCTTTGGCCGTGAGGGCGGTTCGCTCGGCATCATGGATTACCTTGTGCCGAAATACACCCGCCACCTGCTAATCTCCCGAGAGATCTGATGAGCAAAAAAGTACAGGGGCTGGAAAACGGCCTGACAAACTATGGCGACAAGGGCTTTGCCCGCTACCTGCGCCGTTCCTTCGCCAAGTCCATGGGCTACACAGATGCCAGCCTCGACAAACCAATCGTCGGCATCTGCTACACTGAAAGCGGTTTTAACAACTGCCACCGGCATTTCCCTGAGATGCTGGAAGCCATCAAGCGCGGGGTGCTGGCTTCCGGCGCACTGCCGGTACCATTCCCGATCATGTCTCTGGGCGAGGTGTTCCTGAGCCCAACCTCCATGGTCTATCGCAACATGATGGCCATGGCCGTGGAAGAGATGATCACCGCACAGCCAATGGACTCCGTCGTGCTGATGGGTGGCTGCGACAAGACTGTTCCGGCCCTGCTGATGGGCGCGGCATCTGCTGGCAAACCAGCCACGATGGTTGTGGCTGGCCCCATGATGACAGGCCGCCACAAGGGCGAGCGCCTCGGTGCCTGCACTGACTGCCGCCGCTTCTGGGCGCAGTACCGCGCGGGCACAGTGGATGAGCAGGAGATCAACCAGATCGAAGGCCGCCTTGCGACCACTGCGGGCACCTGCGCCGTGATGGGCACCGCCAGTTCCATGGCTGTGATTGCCGAAACCCTCGGTATGATCCTGCCCGGCTCCGCTGGTATTCCGGCTGTCCACGCTGACCGCCTTCGCAATGCAGAAGAAACCGGTGTTGTGGCAGCTCAAATGGCGCTCTCAGAGAACGCCCTGACACCAGACAAAATCATGACGCATGAAGCGGTCGAGAATGCCCTGCGTGTTCTGCTTGCTGTGTCCGGCTCCACCAACGCGATCATCCACCTAACCGCTGTTGCAGGTCGCCTCGGCATCGATATCTCGCTGGACCGCATGAACCAGCTTTCCGATGAAACACCGGTTGTTGTGGACCTGAAGCCAGTTGGCCAAGGTACATGGAAGACTTCCATAGTGCTGGCGGATTGGATGGTGTTCTGGAAGCGATCAAGGACAAAGTACACCGTAGTCCAATCAACATTGAGGGCGTTAGCCTTGGTGAGCGTTTGGATGCGCCAAAGGCTGATCCGATCGACCACAATGTAATCCGCACTGCTGACAATCCGGTTGACCCACAAGGCGGACTGATTGCACTAACAGGTTCATTGGCACCAGAAGGTGCTATTCTGAAGCGCGCGGCTGCTACGCCTGAACTGCTGGAGCATGAGGGCAGGGCGGTTGTGTTCTCTTCTCTGGAAGACCTCGCCAATCGCATCGATGACCCAGATCTGGACATCAACGCCGATGACGTAATGGTGCTGCAAAACGCAGGGCCACGCAGCCCATCGGGCATGCCGGAGGCTGGGTATCTTCCAATCCCGAAAAAACTGGCCCGTGCTGGCGTGAAGGACATGGTCCGCATTTCCGATGCCCGCATGAGCGGCACAGCATTCGGCACCATCGTTCTGCACGTGACACCGGAAGCGGATCTGGGCGGCCCACTGGCACTGGTGCAGAACGGCGACCGCATCCGTCTTTCAGCTCAAAACAAGAGCATCGATCTGTTGGTTCCTGAGGAAGAGTTGGAGCACCGCCGCGCGGCCTTCACCTCACCAAACCCGGAACCAGCCCGCGGCTACAAGCAGCTGTATCACAACACAGTTCTGCCAGCGACAAAGGGCTGCGACTTCGACTTCCTGCAGAAAGTCTGAGGGCTCCCACAAAACAAGTGAGCAGGGAAATCTCTGCTCACATAGGCTCACCGAGCCTTAAGCAGGCTCCACGCGTTTGGCAGAGCTTGCAATGGTCCGCAGGTTGCTCACTTCCGGCGATGTGGGCGAGGCTGCGGAAGGCAAACGAACACCTGGCAGCGTACAAACATCCAGCATTTCCTTCACCACACCGCTGAAACGGATCCACTCCACCACATTGCCAGTGTCTAAGTTGACGATCTGCACACCACACCACGGATCAGCATCCCGTTTCTTCAACTCATCATCCAGCGGCAGGCCTTTAAACGATCCATCGCGCGGAAGCGAGAGCCCAACGATGGCATGGCCATTGTGGAACGAAAGCCCGCGCGCGAACCCAGGCAGGAAGCAAACCTCCTGAAATGCCCCGCTCGCCGTATCCACCCAGCCAAGATGGCCAGTACCTGAATTCACTACCCACAACTTGCCTTGATGCCAGCGTGGCGAGTGAGGCATGGAGAGGTTTTCTGTCACCACCTCATTACTGCGCACATCAATGATGCAGCCACCAAGATCCCGTCGATCCCGCCAGCCATTAACCACATCCGCACGGCTCACCATGGTCACATAGGCCGGCCTACCTCCACGAAGCGCTATGCCATTGAGGTGACACCGATCTTCCGCCGCAAGTTTTGAGATGAAGTCCGGTGTCCACCAAGCGGCAAAGGAGTGTACCGGATGCAAGGTGGAAAGGCAGGAGTATATAGTGTTGGCAAAGACGATACTGCCATCTTTCAGTTTCACAATGTCATGGATGTCCAGATCACCGGTCGTATGCGCAACACGGGGCACATAGTACTTGTCTGCATCTCCAATACGCTGGTTCTCTTCCAGAATATTCTCAAAGCGAATGACCTGATTGGCGGTCGCGAGGATCAACGTCTGTGGCTCCGCCCACAAACCCATAGCACGATTTGTGCCCACCGCATGAAAGTGAATGCCGCCACTGGGTTTCACGCCCACCAGAAACAACTGTCCGGTCTGGTAAGAGGAAAGCGCCAACGATACCTGATGGGTGCTGAGCCATGTTGCCAACCCACGTGAGCAGGCGATATCACCCGGCCCCAACCGAACCGGCGCGTCTGTTGTCTGGCCTGCTTGTTCTGATGCAGCGCTCATCTCATCCCCTCATGTGTTGCGAGCTTAAGCAACTATAAGGGCTTTGCGTTGCCCAAACTTCAGGCAGATCTTGGGGTTAGACATGTTTGAGCATCAGAACCTGATGGTGAAATCCAGCTCGATCACATGGATCGTCGCGTTGTCACCAAACTGGCCGTTGTACTCCGCATTCAGGAAGAGGTTTTCCGTCGCCCGCGCATCAATCCCTGCTTCCAGCTCAAAGGCATCTTGTGAGATGGGCGCTCCGTCCACACCGAAGGCCGTGCTGCCACCGAAGGCCAGCAGCGCTGACGGATCTACATCCCCATAGGCATGTCGCCAGCTGAGAGATGCATTGACGTTGACCCAATCAAGAACGTTGTAAGCACCCCTCACACCCAGATTGGTGAAGGTGCTGTCAAAACTACCACCTCGTTTCGTGAGCGCTGCAATGCCGCCGTCCTCAGTGAAACCATCTGTGCGCACATCAATGTAAGACACACCAAAGAATGGCTCAAACACGAAGGCATCAATCAAAGGAAACTCGTAGTTCGCCTCCGCATAGAATTGCCAGCCGCGTCCGTTGTAGCTGCTGTGCTCCCGCTCATCGATTGTAGAGAAATCAACCGTCCTTGCCCCTTCAAGGAAGTGCCAGTTGTAGATACCTGCCAGAACGAAGCCAACGTCCTTCACATCAGTCTCACCATAAATCCCGATGGACCATGTGGTCGCTGATCCGCTGGACGAGCGCGCATCCTGCTTCACATTGGTGCGTCCGTATCCGCCCAGAACGCCTGCCAGGAAGTTATCATCAAACTCCCGATCATACCCGAAGAGCAAGCCGCCCAGACTGTTGTCGAGCGAAGCCGTATCACTTGTGCTGAAGGTGTTGGACCACGCTCCATAACCAATGCCCCAAAGACCGTTGCGACGGTCCTTTTCAGGGTCAAGCGGATCCTGTTCAGGCGCGAGAGACGCTGAGATCGCACCGAGAGAAGCATCAGCGTTGCGGATGCGGTTGTTGATCAACGCCATGCGGCGGTAGTTGTTTTCAACCAGCGCACCCTGAATGGAAGCGTAAATCTCGCCGGAGAGATCATCATAAGCCGCCTGCGCCTCTGCTCCATTGGAAAGCCCTAGCACCGCCTGCGGCAAGGGGTCTGAAAGCGGCAGACTGTCCAACCCAACACAGGCTACGGAACGTTGGTTTTCATTGCCTGCCAAACCGCAGAAGTTGTTGGCCAGTGCTGTTGCCGTCAGCGTGACGGCGGTCGCTCCATAGTTCAGCTCCCAGTCGATAAACAAGGTATCGACCACACTATCAAACGTTCCCGTAACGCCTCCTGCTGCATCCACAATGGTGAACGCACCAACCGGCGCAAATGTTGCCCCACTGGTTTGCACTACACCACCATTCAATGTGGCTGTGCCGGAGATATCCAGCGTGTCACTCGTCGTCATATCCGCATTGAAGGTGACCATATAAGTCGAAGAGGCCTCATTCTGGAAATCGCCAGTGATATCCGTTTCCTGAATATTGGCATCCCCGCCGGGCGAGAGAATCCCGGCGTTTGTCAGCAGATTGCCCGCTCCCAGAATGACTTCAGCCCCGGAGTTAAATCGCGCGCCACTCAGGTTATTGAAGGCGTTGGTTCCGGCATCAAGATCAATGCCATTGGTAGAGGTCAGCGTGCCAGAGTTGTTGATCGTGTCATCCCCGGCACCACCTTTAATGTCGTCTACAACGCCCGAGATGGCGTTGGTGCCGGTAAGCGTAAAGGTGGTATCACCGACTGTCTGAATGTTGATACCAAACGACTGTGCATTGATGGTGCTGTTGGTGAGGTTGACCTGAAAAGTACTCGCAGGTGCAAGGCCATCTGAAATAAGTATCCCATCCGAGCTCGCCCCATTAGCATTGATCGTTCCGCTGTGGGTTACAGTGGCGGTGTTTTCTGAATACACCATAATGCCGTGTGCTGAGTTGCCGCTCGTTGTAATTGTGCCGCTCTGATCAATCGTAACGGCCCCAACGCCGCGAGCACGTGCAAAAATACCGCGCGAGTCGTTACCGGCGGTGGTCAGCGTTCCAACATGCGTGATGCTAACATCTCCCGTCCCATCAGAACGTGCAAACAAGGCTGTACTTGATGTATCCAATGTATCGACATTGCCGGTCTGAGAGATGGTTATGGCACCAGTACTGCCACCTTGCGTGGTGGCGTAAATCCCTTGAGCATACATGTTGCCGGTAGTGGTGATATCACCGGTATGGGTGATCGTAATCTCTTGAGACAAAACAACTTCAATGCCCCGGCTGTAATAGCCGTCCGTTGTAATATCGCCGCTCTGGGTGATTGTCACTGCATCAGCGTCCCTCACCTCAACACCAGAGGCGTATTGGCTTATTGTCTGAATATCACCAGTGTGCGTGAGAGAGACGTTCCCGCCATCTGGGTCTATCTCAATTGCGTTTCGGCCATCTGTCGAGATGAAAAAATCACCGGTATCACTGTTGATCGTGATGTTGCCATTGGAATCAAACTGAATGCCCGGCAGAAAGAAGGAGGGCGTGATATTGCTCGTCACGTCTTCAATAATCAGCGTGGTGTAGGCTCCTCCCGCACCACCCTGAACATCCACTCCAACGGACAAATCACCTGAACACGTCACCGTCGTCCCACTGATCTGACACTGTGGCTGTGGGGAGACTGACTGCGCTCTTGCGGGAACAGTGGCCGCAACAGGCAAGGCGATAAGCGCGGTGGAGAGGAGGAGGGACTGGTATAGCCTGCTGGAAGATACCACTCGCTGTGACTTTACTGATGTGACGGTGCCGCGCATTTAAACCCTCAGACTACTGAACTAAGGCACTTAAACTTCTCGAAATACGCCGAGCACAAAACTCCACCCGTCAATTTGTGCAATGTATGCCGGGCAGTTACGCTTGGATCACTCAGACAGGTTCAACGGCTGGCTCACCACAGAACACAGGCCAAACGATTCCAAAAACAAAGAGTTAACAGTTATGCTGACCATGCATCTGGCAGGTCGCAATCTTTGAAAATTGAGGGCACAGGTTCAGTTGGATTCAACTGACGAGGCGAAGAGCAGATTCTCATTGAATCAAGTTGTCGATCTTGCCGCTTTACGCATGCAGCACGCACTTAATTGTCGCAGTTAAGATCAGGAAAGCAAATCCAGCGCGTGATCTTCAAAACCGACTAAGCGTATAACATCCTATAGAAACAAGGAGTTTTCCAGTTTCAGTGGAAAGCCAGCTAAACTTTACTTCACATATCGGTGAGGGTGCCCAATCAAAACAATCGATAAAGCATTCATTAACGCCTCTTCAGCTAGGGGATCTCCCTTATATTTGCTTAGGGGAGAGCATTGTGTCGTTTCTAGGAAGAGTTGTAGGCAGTCTGTCTGCTGCCGTTGTGTTGGGGCTCACCGGATCTCCTCTGAGTGCTGCAGACATTAATTCACTCAAAGAACAGTATCGCCGACCATTGGAAATCCCTTTTCCAGACAGCGCGCCTTACTCACCGCAGATGGCGACACTCGGCAAAATGCTGTTCTTTGATCCACGCCTGTCTGGCAACAAAAACATCAACTGCGTCAGCTGCCATAACCCGTCATTTGGCTACGAGGTTCCGGTGCCTACCGCTGTTGGATCCGCCAACACGCATCTGGGACGACAGGCACCCACCGTACTGAACGCTGCCTGGGTTGCGCCTATGTTCTGGGATGGCCGCGCAGAAACGCTAGAAGAGCAGGCCGCAGGCCCAATCACCAATCCGGAAGAAATGGACGGAAAGTTCGAGACCATCATCGAGGTCCTTGATGAGATTCCGGGCTACAATAAATGGTTCGGCTCCGTGTTCCCGAATGAAGGGATCACCCGTGACACTGTGCTCACCGCTATTGCCACCTACGAGCGCACCGTGGTTTCCGGTTGGGCACCGTTTGATCGCTGGGTTGAAGGCGATGAAGGAGCAATCTCTGCCTCTGCCAAGCGCGGGTTTGAGTTGTTCAACGACAAAGCCAACTGCGCGCCGTGTCACTCCGGCTGGAACTTCACCGACAACAAGTTCCACGACATCGGCACACCAACAGAAGATATCGGCCGTGGGCTTTATGAGGAAGACAATCCGAAAGCCCAGTTTGCTTTCAAAACTCCGGGCCTGCGCAATCTGACATATCGTGCCCCGTTTACCCATAATGGCAGCATTCCTGATCTTGAAACCATGATCGCCCATTACAACGCTGGCGGTATTGAGCGTCCATCCCGATCAGAGCATGTGCGTCCGCTGGATCTGTCAGAGCAGGAAGTGGAAGATCTCAAGAACTTCCTCGTTTCGCTGACTGCTGAGCGCACCGAAACGCCAATGCCAACGCTGCCAAACTAAGGGCCGGAATCCATGACCATTCGCTACAAAATCTTTATTCCGATCCTCAGCCTCATCATCGTTGCAATGGCTTTGATGGCCTTCCTCGTCTGGCAGGCCGCAGAAGGCCGCGAGAACCTTGGCCGCGTCACACTGAAAGCGCTGGAAGCACAGCGGCTTTCCTTCACCATCGTGAATGACTTTGAGCACGCCAAGGAAGTCGTTGATACAGCACTGGCAATGACGACCTTCATTGAGCCGGAAGAGTTCCGCCGCGAGTTCAACGATATCAATGCGTCTTTGGGTATGGATATTGAGCAGACGCTTGATGTGGCGCTCAATGACGAGATGCGACAGGCCGTGACCTCTGCGCAAACGGCCTTTAAAAACTGGAGCAAGGATGCTGCGATCCTGCTCGGCATCACACCATCTCGCATGATCCCAACCAAGGAGAAGATTGAGCGCCACAATCAGGCTCTGCGCAGCTCCATCAATGCGATTGTGTCTTCCACCGTCTCTGCCAGCCAATCCGCTCTGGCACAGGCCAATGCGGATGCACGCCGGGTGAACATCATCTCCCTCAGCTTTGCGTTGGTTGTTGGCCTTGCCGGCCTTGGCTTTGCTCTGTGGTTAGCGAATGGTCTCAGCAAGCCGATTGTGGCACTGACTTCTAAGATGGGTGAGCTTGCCTCCGGTGCCGTAGATGTGGACCTCAATCTGGCGGCCCGTAAAGATGAGATCGGTAAGATGCAGGACGCAGTGATTGTGTTTCGCGAAAACGCCATTGCCCGCCGTGATCTGGAAGAACAAGCAAAAACAGAGCGCTCCCGCGAGTTGACCCGTCAGCAGAAGAAGGAAGAGGTTGTCGAGCAGTTCCGTGTGGTTCTGGAGCGAAACGTCTCCATGCTTTCTAACCAGTCTATGGAAATGCGCAGCTCTTCTGAGCGTTTGTTTGACGTGGCCAATCAGGCAACCCAGCAAGCGAATAGCGCTGGTGAAGCTTCTGCAAGCGCTTCTCAAAACGTAGAGACTGTGGCTGCAGCGGCAGAAGAACTGGCTGTTTCCATCCAGAAGATCTCCAACCAGTCCACGCGCGCTAATACGCTGGTGGCATCCACCTCTCAGATCGCACAGAACACGGACAACGAGGTCATTGCACTGGCTAAGTCCGCCGAGCAAATCGGCACTGTGCTCAACCTGATCCGTGACATCGCTGAGCAGACCAACCTGCTGGCTTTGAACGCGACCATTGAAGCGGCACGCGCAGGCGATGCAGGAAAGGGTTTTGCTGTGGTGGCGACCGAGGTGAAAACACTGGCAAGCCAGACCGCCCATGCAACTGAGGAAATCTCAGCACAGATCAACGGCATCCAGAGTTCAACCCGCAGCACGGTAGAGGCCATTGGCTCCATCACCGCAGCGGTGAAGGAAATCAGCGAGCTGACCTCGTCCATTTCCGATGCGGTGGAACAGCAGCAGAGGGCAACTGCTGAAATTGCAGAAGCTGTTCAAGCGGCGTCTGATGGAACCGCCAAAGCAGCCAGCAACGTTGTTTCCGTAAGCGGTGCCATCAACGAGACCACCAGTGAGGCAGGTGCAGCCAACCAGTCCTCCGCTCTGCTGGAACAGGTCACCAACGACCTTTCAGCAGAAGTCGACAGCTTCCTCATCCGCATTGCAGAAGAAGAAACCGCACTTCAGGCTGCTTCAGCTTAAGAGACCTGAGATCAACCGGGCTGTCCACTGGGACAGCTCGGGCACTTTCCAGACATCCCCTTCGGCACCCAAAACCCAAAATCCACCTGTGTTACAAATCTGTACATTTTTTGGGTTGCGCGAACTTCATATTAGAATATTAGAAAGTAATAACTAACAAGTCACAGCAGAGGTGGTCCTGTGACCCATCACAATGCGCCAAACAAAGATTTGCCTTTGGAAGACACTGGCATTTCTTCCATTTCCGGTAAAGCACGCAAGGGCTTACCGTTTAAGCGGATCATTCTGCTCATCCCTGTTTTCATCGCCATCATGTTCACTGGTGGAGTCATGGGCATGTACTTCCAACCCGCTGGCCTACGCCTGTTCTATGAAATGACAGGCCTTGAACCGGGGGGAGGAAGTGATCAGAAAATCGCTGTTCCCATCAATACAACCGTTACACCAGAAGACATCAAAGCGCTGGAAGCTGGCGCTGTTGTCGCGCTTGGCAAGTTGATCCCGCGGGACGGCGTGTCAACAATTGCTCTGCCATTTGGAGCAGGGGATGCCCGCATTGCGGACCTTCCTGTTTCAGTCGGGGATTGGGTTGAGAAGGGCACCATCCTCGCATCCCTCGACAATCGCCCGTCTTTGGAGGCAAGTGTTGAAGCAGCAAAAGCTGAGGTAGCAGTTTCTGAAGCCTCGCTCAGCCAAGTTCAGCTTTCCATCAAAGCCAGTCAGGTTGAGAACGAAGCAGATCTGAACCGCGCCAAAACCAATGCGGATCTGGCACGCGCCGAACTGGAACGCACGAAGTCCCTATTTGCCCGCAAGGTTGTAACGGAGGCTCAACTGGATCGTGCAAAGGCGGAAGCAGAGAGTGCGCTGCTGGATGTGGCCCGCAAAGAAGCAACGCTCAAGCGATACAGCAGCACGGCAGATATCTCTCAGGCAGATGTGGAGCTCGCCAAGCGCAAGCTTCAGTCCGCTCAAATCGCACTGCGCACTGCTGAGGTTAATCTGGAGAAATCTATCGTTCGTGCGCCCTTTGATGGCACCGTTCTGGACCTACTGGTGCAACCCGGCGAGCGACCATCTTCTGCGGGCCTGATCGAGTTCGGCAACACCCGTGAGATGACCGCTGAGATGGAGATCTACCAGAACCAGATCGGACGCCTAAACATAGGTGATACCGTGGTTTTGCGGGCCGAAGCTCTGGCGCAGGAACTGCGTGGTACATTGACCGAGATCGGTCTGATTGTAGGTCGCCAGAACATCATTAGCGTAGATCCAGCTGCGAACACCGATGCACGTGTAGTAACGGTGGTCGTTACATTAGATGAGACTTCCTCCGAGTTGGCGGCAAACCTGACCAATCTGGAAATCCTCGGCTACTTTCAACCTGCATCTGAGAGGGACACCAAGTGACCCGCTTTCTCACATGGCTGCTGGGCCGCCTGCCCATAGGCTGGTTGCAGCTGACACACAACAAAGGGCGCTTCGCTGCGGCTCTGGCGGGTGTTGCCTTCGCCAACGTGCTGGTGTTCGTGCAGCTCGGTATGATGGGGGCGCTGACTGGCTCTACACTACAGCCCTACGAGTTGTTTGAGGCGGATATTCTCATCTCTGCCTCCGACGCCAAGTCCCTGACCGAAGGCGGTAACGTTGCCCGCGTGCATATGTTGCAAGCGCTGACGGTGCCTGAGGTGGCTTCAGCTGCACCAGTTTACATCACCAAAGTCGACTGGCGTGTGCAGGAAGATCAGATTGCGGGTTTGCAATTGGTGGGTCTTCCCATTGAGGCCATCGACTTTATGGCGCCAGTGCTGCGTCCTCAGTTCCTGCAATTAGCCTTGCCAGATACGGCGCTGGTTGATCGTAAGACCCGGGGCGGGACAGAAGAGTTTTTCAACTCACTCTCGCCGGAAACGCCCGCAATCTTTGAAATGAACAACCGCCAGATCAAACTGGTTGGCACCTTGCAGATTGGCGCTGGTTTTAGTGCTGATGGTAATCTGGTGATGTCCGACCAAAGCGTACTGCGTTTGTCCCCTTCGCGCAGCTCTGGCGCACCGGACCATATCCTGCTGAAAGTTCAACCCGGCGCCTCTATTGAGCGGGCTGTGGAGCTGCTGAAGCAGGTTCTGCCGACAGATACCCTGAAGATCAGAAGCTTTGCCAAGGCGGCGGCAGATGAGCAAGCCTACCAGACCTCAGAAAAGCCGGTTGGCATCATCTTTGGCTTTGGCACCATCATTGGCGTGCTTGTAGGGATCGTTATTGTTTATCAGGTTCTCAGCACTGACGTAGCTGATCATCTGAAAGAGTACGCCACCTTCAAAGCCATGGGTTTCAGCCAGGGCTTCTTCCTCGGCATCATCTTTGAAGAAGCCATGATCCTTGCCGTGCTTGGATTCTTCCCCGGCGCACTGGCAGCAACGGGCATTTACAAAATGCTGGCGCTGAAGTCTGGACTGCCTGTCGGATTAACACTGGCTCGTGCGCTGATCGTGTTTGTTGGCACACTCGCGGCCTGCGCCCTTTCCGGAACCATCGCAACACGTCGATTGGCACATGCTGATCCGGCTGATCTGTTCTAGGGGGCTGCATGACATACACACCACACGCCCCGATCAGCGTTTCTGGCCTCAGTCATTGGTTTGGTGAAGGGGAAGCGCGCAAGCAGGCGATCTTTGACGTCAATTTTGAGATCGAAAAAGGCAGCCTGACTGTGCTGATGGGGCCATCAGGTTCTGGCAAAACCACATTGCTCACTCTCATGGGCTGCTTGCGAGATGTGCAAAAGGGCCAGCTTTCCTTGCTGGGTCATGAGCTACACGGCGCAGATGAGACTATGAAGATCATGCTGCGCCGTCGTCTTGGGTTTATCTTTCAAGCTCACAACCTGCATGAAAGCCTGACAGCAACACAAAACGTTCTGATGGGCCTTCAGGTTCACCAGAGCGGAGTGAAGGCAACCGTGGATGCAGCGCAGCAGGAAAAAGCAGCGCGGCACATGCTGAGCTTGCTGGGACTGGAAGACCGGCTCGACTATCTGCCAGCTCACCTTTCCGGCGGCCAGAAACAACGCGTTGCTATTGCACGTGCGCTGGTTTCCTCACCGGATATCGTGTTCGCAGATGAACCAACAGCAGCACTGGACAAGGACACAGGTTTGACGGTGGTCGAGCTGCTGAAGGAGCTGGGCGGCAAGCGTGGCATCACCACCGTAATGGTCACCCATGACAACCGTATCCTGCAGCTGGCGGACCGTATTCTGACCATGGATGAAGGGCATCTGGTTGAGGAGGCTGTGCCAGCATGATCTCGCCAACCCAAACATGCAGATGCCCGTTACACCTTGCGACAAACTATTACAACATTCCCATTGAAGCGTTGTTTTGCTCATCTATTCTCAACGAAGACAAGCACAAACGCGACTTATACGGGTATATACATAGATACAGCAGGAATACATAAAAGATCCGATCTGATTTTCAATCAGATGAGAAATCTATATTTCCAATAAGACAAACAAAACCAACCAAACCTCATCAAATACTTTCCAATCACCAAACACGGAGAAATCCATGCGTAAACTATTGATCACCGCACTGGTCGCCATGACTGCAACAACGGCTTATGCAGCCGATGCCAACAAGGAAGACGTGGTCGATGCACGCCGCGCTTACTTCACTCTGCTTGGACATGACATGGGTGCACTGGCAGCGATGGCCAAAGGTGAAGTTGAATACAGCGCCGAGAAAGCAAAAGCAGCTGCAGGCAACATGATGACAGTTGCAAGCTACAACGCAGCAGGCCTTTACATGCCAGGCACCTCAAACGCTGACCTGCCAGGCAAAACCCGTGCTCGTCCAGTGATCTGGGAAGACATGGCTGGCTATCAGGCCAAAGGAAAAGACTTCTATCAAGCACTTGTTGCACTCAACGAAGTCGCTGGCGAAGGCCGTCCTGCACTGGGCAAAGCGCTCGGCCAACTGGGCGGCACTTGCAAAGGCTGCCACAAAGAATTTCGCGCGAAGGACTTTTAAGAAATGACGACTGCGAGCACTGATCATCCTTTGGAAACGCAGGAGAAAATAGGCACCCGTATCTGGGACCTGCCGCTGCGCCTGTTCCACTGGCTTTTTGCAGGCTGTGTGGCCGCCGCGTGGGGTTTAGGCAAGTTCGGGCCTGACGTGATGACGCTGCACTTCTGGTTTGGTTATGCAGTGCTCGCGCTCATTGCGTTCCGCTTGATTTGGGGTTTCATCGGGTCAGAGACAGCCCGTTTCTCAAGCTTCATTTATAGCCCCAAAGCATTGCTCTGTTACATCGCAAAACTGCCAAAACGGCAGGCAAGCAACTGGAAGGGACACAACCCGCTTGGCGGCCTGTTCGTTTTCCTATTGCTGGGCGTCATCGGAGCACAGGCGGCGCTTGGATTGTTCGTGGATCCGGAAGACTACATCAATGTAGGGCCATTCGCTTCATGGGTGGGCATCGACAGCGCCCGCACCGCATTGGCGTGGCATGGCATTCTGGCCCGCGCAACGCTTATTCTGGTGATCCTGCATGTGGCAGCTATCTTCTTCTACCGTTTCTGGAAGAGGGAAGACCTTGTCACACCAATGATTACAGGTCACCGAAAAGCCAAGTGATCAACGCAAAGTTTCAAGCCGGAGCGGAATCATCTGCTCCGGCTTTTTCATGACTAAGTCGCCTCTGTTTCTCGCGCCTGAGCCGTGCGTTTGATTGGTGGCTCTTCAATCGGGCTCTTTTCCATCATCCACGGCTTGTAGTTCATCTCAGGATTATCAACCCGCTTAAACACACTCGGATGAACATGTGGTTGCCCGCGCTCTCTGGCGTTCAGATCCAGCCTCGGCCACACACGTTGCTTCACTTTGTAGATGTACTCAAAGATACCCTCACGCGGGTTATGGATGGTGCCGGTTTCGTCTGGTTTCATCTTGGCAATCACTGCTTTGCGGCTACCTTCGTGAATACGCAGGCCATTGCGCTCCGCGTGCTCCAACATCCAGTTGAAAGTGATATCGGAGAGACGGGAATCTTCATAACCACCCCCAACATCCGTATGCACACCTGCAAACCACGTCTGCTGCATAATCTGGTTGGGAGCTGTACTCTCGTTCCACAAAACCGGATGAAACACCTCACGCTCGTCATCAATGGATAGCGCGTGGTAGGCATTCTTCACCGCTGCTGGCAAAGTCAGGTCGTGGAACTCGTGTTTGAAGCCGGGGAGCTTGTTAATGGCAGCTGAGAGCGGCTTCCATGGCAGGCCGAGTGCGGCAACGGTGTCCCACACGCCGATAAACTCAATCTCCGCCCACATGTTGTGGTGCTTTTCACGAAACTCCTGCGCCTTAGCTTTACGCGCGTGGCCATCACTGATCTGATAGATTTTGTAGGCTTGGTCGATCAGCTCGGGGCGGGATTTCGGTAGGATGCCAAACATCTCAATAAAACCTGCAAGGCTGCGCACGGTGGTGGCGCCACGGCTAAAGCCAAACAGATAAATCTTATCCTTCGCCTGATAGTTCTCGAAAATGAACTGGTAGCATTCCTTCAGGTTCTTGCTGATGCCAAATCCCGTGGCATTGCCCAAAAACCGCGTAAGGCGAGAGCGATGGGCTTTGGTCCCCAGGCCACGATCATAGAACAGCACCTGTCGCTTGGTTCTGTTTTCGCAGATTTTGAAGAGCTTATAGACGTTCGTGTCCGGACCATCGCCACCCTCCTGACCGGTCCCGTCTGAAAACACCACTATATTCTTCGCCATCGCCACCTCCCAAAACTGCAGGGCCACATAAACCTAACGAGCAATCGCAGGTAAGTACAGCTTATGCGGGTATCCACACCTCATGCACCCCGCATATTCTCATGAGCCAGACGTAAAGAAGCCCGGAGAGGGGGATCTCCGGGCTTCTGTTTGAGAAGAGAGGGTTCGGATGGAGGTGGCCGTCCTAGCCCTTATGCTTCTGGCAAAAAGGCCAGCCCCTCTTCTTTCAGGTGGATGAAGGCTTCTGTGCCTGTTGGAACCACAGTTGCACTCAGGTTGTGATCAATGGCGAACAGTTTGCCCATTCCAGTGTTGAGGGAGTACTGGATCTGGTTGCCGAGATAAGCTGCATAGGAGACGCCAGCAGCAATTCCATTGGTCGCACTCTGAGATACGGAGATTCCTTCCGGACGGATCGCCAGCTTTCCGTGCTGACATGTCGGACCGGAGTAAGGCAGCACAACAGTTGCCCCACCAACATTCAGCGAAACGGTGCCTTCGCCGAAACCTACAATTTCACAGTCCACCACGTTTGCGTCACCAATAAAGTCAGCAATAAACGCTGAGTTTGGCTGGTTGTAGAGCTCACGTGGTGTGCCGGACTGTGCAATCTCTGCTTTGTTCATCACGATGATGCGGTCAGAAACCGCCATCGCTTCTTCCTGATCGTGCGTCACGTAGACAGCGGTTAGACCAAGCTTTTGCTGAATTTCGCGGATCTCTTCACGCACGTGACGACGCAGCTTTGCGTCAAGGTTGGAGAGCGGCTCATCCAGCAACAGAACTTCTGGCTCCAGAACCACAGCACGGGCAACTGCCACTCGCTGCTGCTGACCACCGGAAAGCTCTGATGGCAGACGTTCGCCGTAGCCAGCCAGACCAACCATTGCCAAACCTTCTTCCGCTTTGGCTTTGGCTTCCTTAGCTGGCACCTTGTTGACGCGCAGACCGTACGACACGTTGTCGACAACACTCATGTGCGGGAACAAGGCGTAGGACTGGAACACCATGGAGACATTGCGGTAGGTCGCAGTCAGGTGAGTGACATCCTTGCCGCCAATGTAGATGGTGCCTTCAGTGGCTGCTTCCAGGCCTGCAATAAGACGCAGAGTGGTGGTTTTGCCGCAACCACTTGGTCCTAGCAGAGTGACAAGCTCACCCTGCTGAATGTCCAGATTGAGAGGCTTCAGTGCGGTGACAGAACCGTATTTTTTGACAACATCCCGGAACTGTACAGAGCCTGCTTTTTGCATAATAGACATGATTTACTCCAGAAACTCTAGGATTAAGCTGAAGCCAGCTCTTTGTTCTTGTTAGAGGTTTGCAGACGGTTCTGACGGCGCAACTTACGCTGCCCAATGACGACCTGCAGCAGCAAGATGGCCACAAGCATGGTGATGATCAGCACGGAGGAGTACGCAATCGCGATGCCATACTCACCATGTTCAACACGACCCACGATGAACGAGGTTGCCATGTTGTGGCGTGCACTCACCAGGAAGATCACCGCACTCACAGAAGTGATGGCGCGAACGAAGCTGTAAGCCAGAGCCGCAAGGATCGCTGGTCCCATCAGAGGCAGGATCACTTTGCGAACAGTGGTAAAGCTATTTGCACCAAGGGTGATGGACGCTTCATCCAGGCTCTTATCCAGCTGGGACATAGCCGCAATGCCACCACGGACACCCACTGGCATGTTGCGGAACACAAACACGATGATCAGGATGATGCTGGTGCCAGTCAGCTCGATTGGTGGTGTGTTGAAGGCCATGATGTAAGCCACACCAATCACAGTGCCCGGAATTGCAAAGCTGAGCATTGTGCTGAACTCAAACATGTTCTTGCCAGCAAACTTCTGGCGCACCAGCAGATACGCGGTGAGCAGACCAACAACAGCGGTCAGCGGAGCTGCCATGGTGGAGATGGTCAGCGTGGTGAAGTAACTATCCCATGCCACACCGGTCCAGCGGATACCGTTGTTGAAGCTGACGGAGAACGCGCGGATGTAGTGATCAAGCGTGAAAGTGTTGTCGTAACCCCAAAGCTTCACGAAACTACCGAACACAATCATGGAGTACACAACTGCGGTAAACGCTGCCCAAGGAAGCGCGAAGCCGTAGCAAGCCCACTTCAGAGCCGGGTTCAGCGGTGAATGCTGACCAGAGTCGGCCTTACCGGTGACAGTTGCGTAAGACTTCTTGCCGAGCCAGAGACGCTGCGCGATGAAGGCAGACAGGGTGAGCATGAGCAGAACCACAGCTAGCACAGCCGCACGGGATGGATCAGCCACAGCACCCACAATCGCAAAATAGATCTCAGTGGAAAGGACGTTGTAGTTACCGCCCAGAACCAACGGGTTGCCGAAGTCAGCGATACTTTCAATGAAGCCCAGCAGGAAGGCGTTTGCCAGACCTGGGCGCATCAAAGGCCAAGTGACGTTCTTGAAGGTTTGCCACTGGGTTGCGTTCAGTGTCTGAGAGGCTTCTTCCATGGATGGGCTGACGCCCTCAACCACACCAATCAGCACAAGGAACGCGATCGGCGTAAAGGAAAGCAGCTGCGCGAGATAAATGCCGGAGAAGCCGTAGAGCCACCGGCTCTTGGAGATGTCGAACATCTCATGCAGCACATCTGTCACTACACCAGCACGGCCGAACATAAGGATCAGCGCAAGACCAATCACAAAGGGAGGAGTGATGATTGGAATGATGGTGAGAACGCGCAGCAGCTTTTTCGCAGGAAACGCGGTTTTGGTCGCGATCAACGCAAAGGCGAGACCGAGAAGGGTTGTACCAGCACCGGTGAGCACTGCGAGGAAAACGGAATTCCATGCCGGACCACAGGTCTTGCCACCAGCAAGGCAGGCAAGACTCCAGATATCGCTGGAGAAGAAGCGGGTAAAGAAGGCCGTAATATCAAAGCTGCCATCTGATGCTTCAAAAGCGCGGATCAGGATTTGGGAGACCGGATAGAAGACGAAGGTCACTACCAGTGCAATGATGAGGCCGATACTGCCGACGATGAACGCATCACCGCGGCCCTGACCGAGACCTGAGATGCTGGTGGTGAGGATGAAGAGCAGAGCGCCAGCGGTGAGCATGGCACCGGCACCAAAGCCAATCTGTCCAGACGCAGCTGAACCGAAGTTAAGCGCATCATTGAACAGTTCAGGGCCGGTTCTGCCAATTGCAAAGCCCTGCGCAAACAACAGAACGATGCCTGTAATGGACAGAATAACAAGGGCTTTTGCACGGGTGCGTTCATCTTTCAGCACAGCAAACGACAGGGCAATGCCCACGAATGCCAGTGCCAATGGAACAAACCACCAGCGGCCATAAAGCAGAGCTTGGAAGAGGGCAGGTGCGGCGTCTTCGCTGAGGAATTCGCTGAACAACCAGCTAAAAGACCAAAAGCCGCTATCTACTGAGTACCAGGGAAATATGCAAAATCCCACTATTCCGGCGGCGAGCCAGAGCGCAATTGTCTTTCGCATGATGTTGATCCGAGAGTTTTGTATTGGCGCAAGCGCGAATACGAAGCAATGCATGTAAGGGAAGGGCGGACGGGTCCGCCCTTCAGCGCTTGATTTACTTAGTGAGAAGCGTTTTTAACTTCTTCGTTCCAGCGCTTCAGAAGGCGTTCACGAGTAGAACGCTCACCGTATGTTGCAAAGTCGTAGTCGATCAGCTTGATGCTTGCCAGATCTGGGGACTCAGGAGCAACAGATGCTTTAGAGTTGGAAGGAACCTGGAAAGATTTCACTTCAACAGAGCGGGACTGAACATCTGGACGCAGAGCGTATTCAACGAACTGTTTTGCCAGCTCAGGGTGCTTAGCACCTTTGATCACACTCACAGCACCCACTTCGTAACCGGTACCTTCGCAAGGAGCCACAATCTTCAGCGGGAAGCCGGAACCTGCCAGTTTCACCATATCGTGCATGAAGCCGATGGAGATGGTGGTTTCGCCGCGAGCCGCAGCTTTACTTGGTGCAGAACCGGACTTGGTGTACTGGTTCACGTTCTTGCCGATTTCAGTCAGCAGACGATAAGCTTCATCTTCACCAAACAGCTGAACGAATGTTGCCAGCTCAGTGTAAGCAGTGCCAGAGCTGTTCGGGTTCGCTACCTGAATTTCACCCGCATATGCTGGGTTGGTCAGGTCTTTCCAGCAAGCTGGTGCTGGCAGGCCGCGCTCTTCCAGAACTTCAGAGTTGTAAGCGATGCCCAGAGCGCCTGCGTAGATGCCCACGGTGCCACCGTTGGAGATCTTGTGCATGTTGGATGCCCAGCCAAGCAGCTCGCTGGTGTCAACGCCTGGATCCTGTGTCAGGCCTTCAAACGCTGCGATCAGGTGTGGATCGCCGGTGCCGCCCCACCAAACGTCGATTTTAGGGTTGCTTGCTTCTGCACGCACCTGAGCGAGGGTTTCACCGGTGCTCTTACGAACCATCAGAACTTCATTGCCGGTTTCTTCCTCAAAACCGCGCGCCATCAGTTCACACCAATCCTGCTCAGCACCGCAGACCATGTTGAGTTCTTCTGCAGAAGCCGTTGCAGGAAGTGCAGCAAGGAGGCCAACAGCAGCAAGACCACCTAAAAGAGCGTTTTTCATTATCTTCTCCCAAGTTAAAACGCATGTAAGTGTAACAACTTATAAGTACACCCACATCATCACGTAACTTGATTTGAAAATTACATGAAACATCACAGGAACGCTTATGATTTACCGTTAAGTATGTTCTCATTTAGCAGATATATATTTTAAATGTTACATTTATTACAGAAATGAGTTACATATGAAATATTAGAATTATTGATGACAAGGCACTTTCCCGTGCATTGTCGCCGCAATCTGAAAAAATCAAAACGACCTCCGAGTATGCGTCTGGGAGCATGGTACGGGTTGCGAGGAAGGTTACGTCAATGACCGAGAGTTGGGATAGGTCGCCCTCAAAGGTAGCTGTCGTCGATGATGATCCGGCTATCCGTGAGGTGTTGCAGGAGTTGCTGCACGAGTATGGATTTCAGGCACTGCCTTGCCATGGGAGTAAAGACCTTATTGAGCTGAAGGAGCTGGAAAGCCTTGATCTGGCTATCATCGATCTGAAACTGGACGGTGAGAGCGGCATGATGCTGGCTCAACGCCTGCGCACGTCCTATGACTTTCCAATCATCCTGCTGACTGGCACCGGCGATGAGGTAGACAAGATCGTAGGACTGGAAACCGGTGCCGATGATTTCTTGATGAAGCCGTTCAATCCGCGTGAGCTCATTGCGCGCATTCGTGCGGTTCTGCGTCGTTACAAACGCAACGTTCCGGCTGAACCTGAGCCAACTGTTGCTAAAGCACCGGCTCCACAAGCTTCAAGTGCTGGGATCATTCCACTCGGCGAGCTCTCCTTCATCTGCGATGAACGGCGTTTGCTGGATACGAACCTACGGGAAGTAAACCTGACAAACTCCGAGTTACGCCTGCTAGAGTTCCTCATCGAAAACCCGAACCGACCAATAGATCGGGTTGAGCTGCTGGAGCATCTGGGCGGCGATCTCTCTCGCTACATGGACCGCACCGTTGATGTGCTGATCCTGCGTTTGCGTCGGAAAATTGAGGCTAATCCTTCCAAACCGGTCTTTTTGCAAACCCGACGTGGCAAAGGTTATGTCTTCGCGCTGGAAGATGCGGCTATAGATCTGCCATGACCCTACTGCCTCAACGTGTGAAAGCCCTGCTTTCCATCAAAACACGCCTGCTTGCAGCCATCACTCTGCTGACCTTCGCAACTTTGTTTGCAGGGTCCATCGCGTGGTACTGGCTGGATCAGGCCAATGTGAAACTCGTTGGGCATTATCAGAAAACCATCGAAGCCATTGCAAGCTCCCTGCAGCTTGCCAACAAATCCGCTGGTCTGGTCAGTTCTGCTCCGTTCATTCTGAACCTTTCCTCTGTCTATCAGATCGAAAACGAAGGCTCCCGGTTGCTGGTGGAGCTGAGCAAGGCAGAACAGCAGTATCGCGACAACTTTCCTCTGTCTCGTCAGGAAGGAAGCCTTGGACGGTTCCTACCTGAAGTGCAGAAGAACCTCTCCCTTATGCGTTCGCAAGTGGCCGTGCTGGTCAACGCGGCTCAGCAGATCAGCGAGTCTGAAGATCAGGTGCGCCGCGTTCTTGTAGACCTGACAAAGATGGAACGTCTGGCCGTCAAAAACTCCTCCACGTTCTACCAGAGTGCAGAGGAGCGCAAAGCATGGCAAGGGATTGGACAAGCCGCCAATCTGTTGATCTCCGCAGCCCATGTCACCGACTTCCTCAGCCTTGGTGAACTGCGCCGCCGCTATCACGTGCAGATGACGGATCTTGATGGGATGCCAGCGCCAGAAATTCAGCAGGCAATTCAGGCTCTAAAAGCCATCGCCGAAGATGAAACAGGGCTTTATGCCACCCGCCATTTGGCCATGGCTGGACAGCTGGAAGCGCGCAACGCTCTTTTCAAAATCAAATCCAGCGCTCAGACGATCAACCAGCTTGTTGCTGAGTTTGTACGCTTGTCTGGTGAGGAGATCGCCAAACAGCGACAGGAAACCTACTCCTACATCTCCAGCGCCCAGCTCGTCGTTCTGGTTACCGGGATAGCCAGTATCACTCTGGCTTTGATCTCAGCGCACTACATTGCAGGATACGTTACCAAGAACATCAACCGCATCTCCCGCGCCATGTCCAATCTGGCAAAGGGAGATCATTCCACCGTACTGCCGCGTCCGGCCAGACAGGACGATGAGATCACACGTCTGCTGCACTCCTTCCGTATCTTCCGCGCCAACTCCATTCGCTTGAGACGCATTTATGGACAGCTGCAGCGCAAGACGGAGCTGTTTGAGACCACCTTCAACTGCATTGCTGAAGGGCTGGTGTTGACCAATGACTCGTTGGATATGACGGCTTGGAATCCACGCCTTGCAGAAACTCTCCGCATCAAAGAAACCGACATCAAAGCGGCTAAGGACATTCGTATCCTCATCCAGAATTCCGGCTTTCGATGGAAAGACGCGAATGTACGCCCCCATGGCAGCCGCTTCCGGTTCGCTGAGTTGATCCATGATGATGGTATCCTGATCGAAGTGCGTAAGAGCCTTTACCGGAAGGTGGTGCTGTCTGGTCATTCTCGGATGCAACAGATCGCCGCTTTGTACAGGAGCAGGCGCGGCAAAAGCAGAAGCTGGAGAGCCTTGGTCAGCTGACAGGTGAAGTGGCCCATGACTTCAATAACATCCTCACCAGCATATCTGGCAGCGTGGGCGTCATTGAGCGTAAGAGTGACAAGCTGATTGACCTGAAAGGCAATATCCAACGCATTCATAGTGCGGTTGAGATGGCAACCAACCTCACGCAGCGTCTGCTCGCCTTCGCCCGTAAACAGCACCTTGAGCCTGAGGTTATCGAGATCAACCATCTCATTGAGAGCGTTGCTGAGATCATCTCGCTGAGTGTTGATGAGCGGATCATTTTGATCACGGACCTGCCCGAGGAAGAAACTTACGTCCGCATCGATCCGGGCCAACTGGAAAGCGCTCTGCTCAACCTCTGCATCAACAGTTCGCACGCGATTGCAGAGGATGGCACCATCTCCATTCGGGTTGAGGTCAATGGTGTGGAGAGCGTCTCCATCAGCGTAACAGACAATGGCTGCGGTATGGATCAAGAGACGCTGGACCGAGTGTACGAGCCGTTCTTCACCACCCGTAGAACGTCAGCAGGCTCAGGTCTTGGTCTGAGTATGGTGTTCGGCTTCATCAAGCAATCCGGCGGTGAAATGGGCATCACCAGTGAAAAAGGGGAGGGCACAACAGTCACCCTCGTCATCCCGCAGGCGCCAGTTGAGGAGTTGGTACCCAACACAGCAATCACCTTTGACAAGCCCTATCGCATTCTGCTGGTTGAGGACGACCTGCAAACCCTGCTGCGCGCAAAAACCATGCTGCAGGAGATGGGTTTGGTGTGCATTGAAGCCAACAGCTATGGTTCGGCGAAGGTGCTGATCGATAACGGAACATTCTTTGATGTTCTGTTCACTGACGTTCAGCTGGAAGACGGCAAAACCGGCTGGGATCTGGCCGAGGCCAGTATCAAAGCTTGCGCAGACCAAAAGGTGGTTGTCACGTCAGGCCGGTTCCCCAAAGCGTTGGAGCCGGAAGGCGAGAGCCTTGAAAAAATCACCCGCCTCGCCAAACCTTATACCAAAGAAGAGCTCGCCGAAGCGCTGCACCAACAACTGCAACGCTTCAACATGGTCGGCTTCACAAAGCACTGAAATCATTCAGTGCTTCTGATGTGATCAGGCGTAGAATCTATTGGAAGATAACCCTTCCTCTTTTTGAAATGTTACTTCAGCTGAGAAATGGAGGATCGGCACCGTTCCATCTCGTGCAACGCGAGTTTTGTAGTACTCAACAGGATCAACACGTTTCGCACCATCAGATAGGCTATCAACTTCGAACCAATCGCCGTGTTCATTTTTGCGAAGTGCAACAAAGTGGCCACCTTGACCAAAGACCAATCGGTCAGTCTCACCAATAATCTTCGTCAGGCTTGCAACATTCTGATTCAACTTCGCTTCATCCTTTGGCTCAATTAACCAAGTGGATTTAAACTCAGGGACGCCAAGTGTGTCACGTTTTGCATTAATAATATCAACCCCAAAGTTAGCCTGTGATCCATGTCGACGAATATGATCAGCAGGGGAATGTCCGTTGAACATTGCAAACTCCGCAGCTGCTGTTTCCCGATAAAGCTTTAGTGGATCACGATGGAACTCACGTTGCAGATCTGCAGGTTTACGACGCAAGTAATTCGAAGCTTCCCGGAGGAAAGCCTCTTCAGACTTCTGCTTGTATCCCTCGATGAAGCCTGCCACTTGTTGATCAACCAGATCATCGACGGTCACGGCTTCAAACCCAAGACAAGCATTCAAAGCATGCTTCAGGCAGTATTGGCTCTGTTGCTTTTCGCAGTAGAAATCTGGATTTACACCAGCAGGTTTCTCACGTGCATCAACATTACTTCTGTGTGTTGCCGTTGTGTGGGCAGAGCCGTAACGCACACGATCTTCCTTAGGCGGAGCTGACACCTCTTCAGGAATTGTCGGTTCAATTTTATGTTCAACCTTCCTGATCAGTTCATTCAGCTCATTCGTTTGTAAAGACAGGTGCTCATGCCGATCTTCGCTATAGAGCTTCTGACGATAAAGATCCTGGTTCTGTAATTGGATTTCATCGTCAAGCTGGTTTGCCGCTGCGCGCAAATCCTGAAGCTGCAGAGATTGGTAGGTTGGGGGAGCATCCTCAAACGACACATCACGAACATTCTCAAACAGCTTTTCGGCCTGCTGCAAAGTGCTTTTTGCTTTGTTCTCAAGCAGTGTGTAGTCGTTCAGATCGGACAGTTTCACATTCTCATGAGAGATAGCTTCACTTAAAGCTTCTGAGAAATCAGACCGCCCCAAAGCGCTGAGAAGTTCGGCTGTAGTCGCGAACTCTTGTTCAGAGATAGCTTGTGCTTCCTGAAAGGCTGTACCACTAATTGAAGAAATAACCCGGACAACTTCTCCCAAGAACTTATCTCTGCTGTCAGACTCCACCGGATTATCATGCTCCGCATGGTCATATCTGATGTTGCATTGACACGCATCTGTAGCTGTTTCGATTGCTTGAAGTTTTGCAACGAGCAGCTCTTTCGCGCTCTTAACATCTACAATGCCTTGCTTAATGTCAGCAGTGAGATTGTCGAGATCCCGAAGAGCATCATTAAGTTTCCCGAGATCTTGTTTCAGTCCTTGCAGATCCTGAAAGTACTCCGAGGTTTTAAATATTTTGCCCTCGATGGAGCCTTTCTCAGCATGTAAAAAATGCTCAATCTTACTTATGACAGTTGAGACTACTTTATAGAGCGCTTTCACACCAAAAATTGAAGGCGAAGTACGATTGGTTTCCTTAATTACTTCTGCGCTCAAAACTTTACTGGCATCGTGCAAAACATGAGCGACATCTTTTTTAAGTTCAGCTTGCTTATGAGAGACCGTCTCAACAGCGTTCTGCTGACCAGATGGTATCGATGAACTGTGGTTGCCCTGAGCCGGAGTAATCGACGGGTGCTGAGAGGATGAAACTCCGAGTGTCATGAAAATGTTCCCTGGCATTTATACTAATGTTCTTGCCATACACATTAGCGACATCGTGCCGGGGGGAAGTGACATTTAAAACAGGATTTTCAAAAACATCGTGTTTCTTCGGTTCAAGCAGTTTGGTCAGGAAAAGCATCGATAGTTACCTCCTACGCATCAACGTTTTCTCGAAAGACAATTGGCAGAAAGTGGATCAGGTAGAGCCCGAAGGCCAACGCAAACAAGCTCCAGGCAATCTGCATAACATCCAGATCCGGCACGAGGAGCGGTCCGAGAGAGCGAACCAGACACGCTCCAATGAGAGACAGGATCGCGAGCCCTAACACCTTAGGCAGCTGCAAAGAATAGCCTGCGTGACGCAGCCCCGCGATGGTCAGAACCATGAATGTCGCTAGAGACAATCCGCCAATAAAAATCATATGTTGCCCGGATACATAAGAACCAGCAGACAACACCCCAAGCAGGCCACCGGCTTCCAAAGCAAAGCCAACTCCGAAGAACCAGTAGACCAGATAAAGCGTCTTTGCGAATGGGGTTCTTAGTGATCCGGCCTGATGCCAATCCTGCAGTATATTTAAAACGGCACAAGCGGACGCCAGTGCCAACCATCCTTGCAAGGCATCCGAAACACCCAGCACTTTGGCGAGCGTGAAAGCAGAGATGCAGAACAGCGCGGCGCGTCTCATTGGCGGGCGAAGAATAAACACCGCACCATCTTCGCGAGTTGAGAGTGCATCATTCACAATCACCATGGAGACCGGTGCCAGAGCGGTTAAAACCATCAGTACGAATGCACCTTCAGCGATCGCAAGCCCCTGATTAAGCACGCCAAGCTCGGTATACTCCCAAAAGCAAACAAGCTGCGCGACACAAAGCATCAAAACGGGCCACATGAGGTGACGCATCTTTGCTCTCAAGAGTCTTGGCAAAACCACAACAAGCAAGGCTGCTGGGAAGAGAGCCTGTATGCCGAAGACAATGGCACTCGGGAAAATATCGAGCGTCCAGAAAGCTACTCGGCCTGCCAGCCACAAGGCACCGAGGCCAGCGAGTTCAGCACCAGCTATCTTTGGTGTGTTCGACCAGGAAGGTACAGCTGTCGTCAGAAAGCCTGCCATTGCACCTGCGAACAAGCCAAAGAACATTTCGTATTGATGGAACAACAGAGGATCAGCATCGAAAGGCACTGGCAGAACATCCGCCAGAACGAGGCCCCACATAGCGATGGAAAACAAAGCATAAAGCGCCGTTAAAGGGAAGAAAACCCGAAACCCCTCCGAAAAAACAGGAGCATCGAAAAAGGAGGCTTGATGCTCAGGCATGCGCACGACATCAGTCATACCAGTTTCTCCCAGTTGCTCATGTTAAACAGGCTAGCGATGCGATCATCTGCCAGCAGACCTGCTTCCAGATCCATCAGGTTTTGGCGTGTACGCTCAGAACGCGGCAATGGCACTTCGTACTCTTTGGCAAAATGGCCCGGATCTGGCGCCATGATGAGGACACGATCACTCAAGGCCAGTGCTTCTGTCACATCGTGAGTGACCATTAAAACAGAGCACTGCTTCTGATCCACCTCGTGCAGCACCTGCCGATAAAGGTCACGACGGCGACCAATATCGAGCGCACTGAATGGTTCATCCAGAAACAGCAGATCAGGTTCAACTGCCAAGCGCGGGCCAAGGCTCCACGCTGGCGCATACCGCCAGAGAGCTCTGAGGGATACTTGATCAGATCATCCTCAGAAAAGCCCATGGCGTACGCCACTTCACGCGCCTTTTTCATACGCTGAAACTTAGTTAGCTTCTGGCCCTGCAATCCGAAACTGATGTTGTTGAGCAAGCTCTTCCATGGCAGCAGCCTGTGCTCCTGGAATAGGATTGCGGCACGCTTTGACGCGTTTGAGATTTTGCCTTCACTGGCTTCAATCAATCCAGCAGCAATGCGAAGGAAAGTGGACTTTCCGCATCCAGACGGACCGATGATGCTGACAACTTCGCCTTTTGCAAGCTCCAGCGTGCATGGTGCCAATGTCTGCTGCAGCGGATGGTATCGGTGATCTTTCACCGTAACGGACAGGGCTGATGGTTTTGGGTCAACTGACGTGTTTGGCACGACAGAGAGCAAAGGAGCGGTTTCATTCGGCATGCTTCCAGCCCTCCACATAGTCTTTGACAGGGTTAAGCAACATACCTTCGATCACCAGCAACAGGCCTACAACAATCACGATCCATGCCATAGTAGAGGCGGTGTCGATGTTTACGCGCGCTTCTGCCAAACCAGCACCTATTCCGCGCGTGCTGGAGAGCAGTTCAGCCATCACCACCACTTTCCAGCTCAACCCCAACGCTGTTGCCCACGCCGGAAAGAGGTAGGAGACGATCTGCGGTGCTTGCACCTGCCAAAACCGCTGTATCAGCGGCACATGAAAGCTCTTCGCCATTTCATCCAGCTCTTTCTCCCGCATCCGCACGCCTTGTAAGGCACCCGCGAAAATGAGCGGAAGCGTTGAGATGAACACGGTGAAGATCGGAGTTCCGTCGTCACCTCCAAACCACAGCAAGGCAAGGACGATCCACGCGATGGGAGGGACGCCGAGAGCGACGGTGATAAATGGCTTACACAGCAGAGAAAGCGTGTTGGACCAACCGGCAATCAATCCAAAGGAGATGCCGAAAGCGCTGGCCAGCAGGAAGCCAGCGAAAGCGCGCTTTGCGGTGATCAGAATGTACTCAAAACCGGAAGGCAATGCGACCAGATCAATCAGCCGGCCAAGTGCTTCCATAGGCGCGGGTAGTACCAGAGAGCCGAATGCCTCAAATCCAATCTGCCACAACGCAAATATGAGAAATACACCGGCAAGTGTGCCCCACCCACTCCAAAGTTTATTGAGCAGCGTTGATAGCATGTGATGGATCATGAGGCATTTTCTCGTTGTTCTTTAAAGGGCTCAGCAGACCAGTTGACCGTAACCTATGAGCGGCCTGCCGAGCCGACTTAGCTAGAGATAGAAGTCCGCGCTTGGAAGCTTCCCGCCAATGATGGAAGGATTTTTCTCTGCCAGAATGGAGTAGAACTGCTCCAGCTCTACCTGGATGTCTTTGGCGCGTTCTGCTGTCAGGTGCGTGTGCGGCACCGATTTGGCGATCACTGGTGCGGGAAGCTTAATGTTTTCGGCAGCGACTGCCGCTGCTTCCTTCGGATTTGCCTTAACCCATTGGGTGCCTTCAATGCAGGCCTTATGGAAACCTTCAATCAGCTCTGGCTGTACATTCAACAGGTCTTCATGCACCATCATGCCCGCCATCGGGAAACGGCCTTTGCCGCTGGTGACAGAAGCCCATTCATTTGCCAGATCGATTGACCGGTGGATCTTCTTGCCAAGCTTTTTGCCTTTCACCATGCCAGCGGTTGCTGCTGGTTCTGGCAATACGCAATGTTTGATACGGCCCGAAAGCAGGAGCTGCAGCGCCTCAAACGGAGTGCTGACATAATGCAGCGTGTAGTCTTTGCCTTCGGTCAGGCCGTTCTGCTGCATGACACGACCAAACACGAGGTCCGGCATATCATTCCGGAAGAACATGCCGATCTTCTCGCCCGCCAGATCAGCCGGTGACTTTACAGAACCATCATAGCTGAGCACGTAGAGCATGCCCCAGGTCATGATGTTGAGCATCTTAACCGGTAGGCCTTTATTGGAAAGGTTCGCAGCCACATAAGATGGAGTGCCTGCCAGTTTCCAATCTCCAGAAACAAAGCCTGCACGCAGAACATCTGGTGACTTATAGACGGAGAAATCCACCTTTGACGTGTACTCAGACAGCAAACCTTTGTTGGCGATGTAAGACAGCACAACAGATGGACCGACCGGAGGCCCATAAAGGGATAGGCTTGGCGCAGCTGCATTTGCATGATTGGCAAAGATCCGCCAATTGAGGCGGCGGCAGCAAAGCAGCAGAATGGCTCAAAAAAGAACGACGTGTGATCATTACGGGGCTTCCATCGAAACGGGATAGAAAACGGGCAGTTCGCAAATGCGAATGAGTTGCAAGAACTGTAGATCACGTTCCCGAGCGCTCTTATTTGACGAAAGTCAATAATATGAGATTTTAACTCATATTAAATCACACAGCACCCAAAATCTTAAAAAATAGACTGCGCGCAAGATTGGTTTCATCCTGCGCGCACCAAAACTCAGAGGATTGCTCCTAAGAAAACAACTTCATCGTTTTCTTAAGCTTCATTTTTTGAAAGAAGTTGCCATTTCCAGAGGGGAGGCGCTTGGTAACGAACTTTCCCTCGTAGGCATCAAAGTGATGATACCATGGGGCAGGCTTCAGAGGCCCACGCCCAAGCAGCAGCTTCACAGCCTGTGCTCCCACAACTCCAGCAGCTAACTGACACCCGGCAGCTGTAGAGGGGCCACGCTCCTCACTCAAGTTCAACTGAGAGGTATCAACCAATGAATGGCGATGCAACGCACTTGGAGCAAGACCGAGCAGGAACTTGAAGTACTGATGCAGCTCGTCTTCGCCTTCAAACTGGAAGTAGTCCTCAAAGCTCATGCCATCCGGTGTGAAGCATAGATAGGCAGTCCCCATACCAAGAGGTGCGGCAGTTACAGCCGGGATGCCAAGTTCACGACACTTCGCAAACACTTTGCGTCGCATGCCAAGCACGAAGAAATCGAACCCATCAACGAACATGTCCACGCCTTCCAGGAAGGCATCGATGTTCTCATCTGTTACGCCATCAGGAAACACACGAAGGTCCGCCTCCGGATTGATGTTTCGTACTTGCTCTGACATCACCGAGACCTTCGGCTCCTGCAGTGTGCTGACGGTTGCGCCAATCTGGCGATTGAAGTTAACGATATCGAAGTGATCAAAATCTGCGACACTGAACGCACCAATGCCCAGACGCGCCAGCGTGACGGCATGGATGCCACCGACACCACCCATTCCGGCAATGGCAACCCGCTTGCCTCGAAGCAGTTGTTGCTCCTCTTCAGTGACCCATCCAATGTTTCTGGAAAATGCAGCTTCATAGGAAAATCCGGTATTTGCGACCGGTGATACCTCATGAACTTGGGATGCAGCTAAAACAGTCAATGCCTTCCTCCACAAATAAAACGTGAATTCAATCTAAGTGCTCATCGCGCTCAGTAATATAATTTATCGATTGCGCTTAAATTTAAAACACAACCCAACTAAGCATATTTTTGACTCAACAAGTATTTGTCAATGTTAATTGTAATATTAACGTTAATATTATTTTTATTCTATTCAGATTCATCAAAGCATTGCAGAATTATAACTTTAGGTAATTTCGATTTTTATTCTGCAACAAGCGAGATTGTTCAAGTAAAGGTTATTGAGCATGATCAATACAAATCAGCACTGCGCAAATCACGAAGCAGCCAGATCGCGAAAGTTTTCCATTTTCCGGAGAAGAGTAAAGCTGCAAAACAGCCCTCCTGCAGGTGTCATTTTCAAACAAGCGGATACACCTGAAGAGCTCACTCAGGTCTGCAAGTTACTCTACAACTCTTACACTCAGGTGGGTTACATGAAGGAGGATGGCACGGGCTACAGGTTCACGCCCTACTACATTCTCCCATCCAGCTACACTCTCATCGCAAAGCAGGGCGATACCGTCATCGCAACCACAACGGTTATCGTGAAGTCTCAGGAAGAACTGCCTGTTGAGCAGATTTTCTCTCTCGATCACATCGCCAAATGGGACCGGCGCATCGCTGAAGCATCCTCACTCACAGTTCACCCGGATTACCGCTCGCAGGAGGGGTCACTCATCCACGCCTTGCTGAAGTACATGTTTCAGGTCGCAAGAGAGGATTTGGGCATCCACGATCTCGTCATGGCCTGCACTCCAAAGCACATGGATTTCTACGAGGCACTTCTGCTCTTCAGGCGCTTAAGCACGAAGTGATTGATGCGTTCGATTACGTGAACGGCACAACAGCAACCGGAGCTTATCTAAACTTCACTGAGATGCACGCCGATTACCTGAGGGTCTATGGCGACACTCCCGAGGAGCGCAACCTCTTCAAATACTACATGGAATATGAGTTCGACAGCTTTCAAAAGCTAAGCAAAGTGTCGGCAGCTTATGACGGTAATCGCTGGAGTGCAAAAGAGTTGGAGCACTTCCTTCATGGCCCAATCCAGGGCGCAGCTTCGCTGACACCGGATGAGCTGAAACTGCTCCGGCGCCACTACCCCACACATGAGCACGATCACCTTTTCGGCGCACAGGAGGTGACCTCCGCACTCATGGACACGGATATAGCGGGTCTTGTACGCCTCAGAACCAACATGGAAACGCCAGTTGTCCTGCGCCGCATCGAGACCGACAGAGTCCATCTGACCACGCCCAAACCTTATGAGTTACTGAATGCAAAGGAGCTCCGGCTGCTTCTTGGCACCTACGCACAATCGCCTATAAAGGTACAATCCATCACGCTGACTGGCGGACCGAATGCGATTGTTCGTTTCGACCCGACTTCATCCCCACAAGTAAGGGAACTACTCAACAATGCGACATCGCCAAAGCCACCAGCACGCCTGACAGATATCCTTGCGGAGGCTTTTCATCCGCCAGAACTGGCACATGCAGGCTAAACCAGAGACAGTAGCCACACTTTTCATCCTGCAATGAATGTGCAAAGTCTGTCTTGGAAAGAAGATTGTGCGCATTCGCCGCAGGGGTAACCTTGCGTAGATCAAACTAGGATTATTACAGTTTGATATGAGAGTTTTCACATAGCTGAAAAAACAGAAGCGCAAGGAAGACCCCAGATGAGAATTGCTTACACCCTGCCAAAAGGGAAACTGGTGCTGACAGAACTCTCCGAGAAACTTCGGGAAGACGGCATACGGACTTGCGGTATCGTGCAGGCAGAAACAGTGAACGAAGATCGTCACCGCTGCGATATGGACGTGCTCGTCCTGCCAGATGGCCCACAGATCTCGATCACTCAATCTCTCGGCAAGGAATCTTCCGGTTGCCGACTGGACACATCGGCCCTTGCGCAAGCTGCAGGCGAGGTGGCTCAGCGCATTGACCAGCCGTTTGATGTGTTCATCCTGAACAAGTTTGGCGAACAGGAAGCCAATGGCAGCGGCTTTAGGGATCTGATTGTAAAAGCGCTGGAAAGCGGCGCGTCAGTGCTCGTGGGCACGAATGACATCAACATTGACGCCTTCAAAGAGTTCTCAGGTGGCATGGCGGAGTTTGTTGAGCCAAACGTAGCCGACCTGAAAGCGTGGATTGAGAGCCGCTAAGCACCATATCCTCAAGATCATTCGTGAGGCACACTTGCGAATGATCCTTCAATGAATGGAAAGCGGCCAAACTTCCCAATACGTAACAGTGGTAATTATTCTTCACCTCTTTGCAGAGCGTAGAGTTTTGAAGAGATGAGTTCACGGCGTTGCTGATCCTGCCCCAGACGGAAAGACGTCTCCACGAAGTCAATATGGCGATGCGCAGCTTCTTCTGCTTTAGCGCCATTACGACTAAAGATCGCGCGACCAATCTCCTCATGCTGCTCCAGCAGCTGCTCACCTGTTCCGTCGATCGACCGCAGAAACTCGCGGTTATAGAAGACGCCTTTTTGTGTCAGCTCATAAATAGATGACATCATATGAATGAGCATGGCGTTGTGACTGGCATCAACGATTGCAAGATGGAAGGCGATGTCGTTCTTTTTTGAGGCGATATCATCCGCCCGAGCCTGTGCATCCCGCAGGTTTTCAAGGATCGCCTCTAGGCGCTCAAGGTCCAACTTCGTTGCACGCTCCGCAGCCAAACGAGCTGCAAAACCCTCCTGAACTCGGCGATATTCAAGGTAATCGTAAAAAGCCGTCTGGTTTCGACTGATCAGATTGATCAGGGCAGGGCTCATTGCCGCGCTGATCAAAGGCGCGATGAACGATCCTTCCCCATGACGAATGGTAATGAGATTGGAATCTTCCAGTCGCTTTAAAGCTTCACGAACCTTGGGACGAGACACACCCATACGCTCTGAAATGTCCCTTTCAGAAGGCAGCTTCGTGCCTTCTTTCAGTACACCGGCCAGAATGAGACCCTCGATCTGTTCAGTTACAGAATCCACCACCGTATCGTGATCGATCGGCTCAAAAAGATTATCTACAGACACCATTTTACACTTCCTGCCGGACACAAATCCAATATTGGTCGATTTTATTTTCCAATTCAAGAGGAAGAGGCCGGAGAGCCACAGTATTGATATATCAAAGCATGTATTACGCACTAATACGTTGTTTTACCGCTTAATTTCCATTCCTTAAGCACGAAACTCCCCAAATTATACGCAACCGCACCATTAGTATTTACACGCGTGTCAAGCCCGAAAAACGGCTAAAAACGCAAAATATATTTCTTGATTTATTTTAGAGGTCAATATTATTTACCATCAATCAGCTGCTTGGGAGGACAGCGCAAAAGCGCGTTTAGCAGCCGAATGCCATTTGGAGGAAACATGAAAAAATCTGTCTTAAGCCTTGCTCTCGCCGCCTCTGTCGCTGCATCTGTGCTCGCAGCTCCAATTGCGAATGCAGCCGACAAGCTGCTGCTCAAGACGCCAATCGCTTTCTCAACCTCTCTGCCAGGTCTGGGTAGCCCAATTCCTCGCGTCGCTGACCAGCTGAAGCTGATGTCTGGCGGCTCTATCAAAATGAAGGTGTATGAGCCGGGCAAGCTGGTTCCACCATTCGAAATTCTCGACGCCGTTTCTTCCGGCAAGATCAACTCCGGTTACACCACAGCAGGTTACTGGGCAGGTAAAATCCCAGCTGCCCCGCTGTTTTCTGCCGTTCCGTTCGGCCCGGAAGCTGGTGAATACGCTGCATGGCTCTACTACGGTAACGGCCTGTCCCTTTATCAGGAAATGTACGATCAGGCTGGCTACAACGTAAAAGTTCTGCCATGTGCGATCATCGCTCCTGAGACATCCGGCTGGTTCTCCAAAGAGATCAACTCCCCAGAAGACCTCAAAGGCCTGAAGATGCGTTTCTTCGGTCTTGGCGGTAAGGTGATGCAGAAACTCGGCGTTGCGACTTCTCTGCTGCCAGGCGGTGAAATCTTCCCGGCACTTGAAAAAGGCGCGATCGACGCGACTGAGTTCTCCATGCCAGCGATCGATGCACGCCTCGGCTTCCACAAACTGGTAAAGTATAATTACTTCCCAGGTTGGCACCAGCAGGCAACTGTCTTTGAGCTGCTGATCAACAAAGACGTCTGGAACAAAACCAGCGACACCAACAGAGCAATCATCGAGAACGCCTGTAAGGCATCTGTGACTGACAGCTTTGCGGAAGGTGAAGCAATCCAGCACGAAGCTCTGCTCGACAACGTCAACAACAATGGCGTTCAGATCAAGCAGTGGTCTCCTGAAATGCTCGACGTATTCCGCTCAACCTGGGACGAAGTTGCTCAGGAAGAAGCTGCGAACGATGCGTTCTTCGCGAAGGTTCTGGCTGACCTAAACCAGTTCCGCGACAACTACAAAATCTGGAAAGAAAACGCGTTCCTGCCGCGTAAATAATAAAAACTTGGGAGCGGCTCCCCCTTTTGCCGCTCCCTTTTTTGCTATTGGCCTCAGCCTTCCAGCCCAGATAGTTGCGGCGTTGACCTGCAAGAGTGAATGCTATGATAAAAAATCCTCAGGACACTTCAGATCCAATTGAGCTCTTTGAAGAAATTCTCGAGCACGAAGACACTGACAAACAACCCATAGCCGTTGCACTGGATCACTTTGTAAAGGGCGTTGGCCATGTGGTTATGTGGGCCAACCTGTTCCTGATCCTCGCAATCGTCACTCAGGTAACAATGCGCTACCTGTTTAACTACAACTTCCCCAAGCTCGATGAACTTCAATGGCACCTCTACGGTCTGGTGACCATGGTGGGTATTTCCTACGCACTGGTGACGGACAGTCACGTGCGCGTTGATCTGCTGCACATGCAGCTGAGCCCACGCACACAGCGCTTCATCGAGATTGTCGGCATTCTGGCACTGCTGGTTCCATTCATCTATCTGATGGTGGATCAGGGTTACGACTATTTCTACGACAGTTTCCGCGTTGGCGAACGCTCCTCCAGCCCAACAGGCTTGCCTGCGCGTTGGGCCTTCAAAGCAATCATCCCCTTAAGCTTTGTCCTTCTTGGAGTTGCAGCGCTCGCCCGCCTTATTCACGACGTTCACGCAATCTGGGTCAACAGTGAGAGCGAGCGAAAAGGGAAGGGCATCCGCCTCATACTCCTCGCATTCCTTGGCTTTGCTGTGGTTGCTTACGGCCTGTCTTTCCTCGTGGAGACAACCGAAGAGAAGCTCGTCATCGCAATGTTCCTCACCTTCATTGCGCTGCTCTTCTCTGGCTATCCAGTTGCATGGGTGCTGGCAGGTGTCGGCATTGCCTATTGCGGTCTGGCTTATCTGTTTGATAACGACCACATGGCGTGGACTGGCCTTGAGAGCACGTTCACTGGCCTTGACTACCTGACACTGGGCGCAACCGTAAACCGCGTTTATGCGACCATGTCCAACGCTGTGCTCGTCGCATTGCCAATGTTCATCTTCATGGGCCTGATGCTGGATGAAAGTGGTGTGGCTGAGCGCCTGATGACTTCCATGCAGAAGCTGTTTGGTACAGTGCGTGGTGGTCTTGCAATTACGGTTACGCTGATCGGTATCATCCTTGCAGCCTCCACTGGCATCATCGGTGCGTCTGTTGTGCTGCTCGGTGTGCTGTCCCTGCCATCCATGATGCAGCAGAAGTATTCCAAGTCGCTCGCAGCAGGTGTTGTGTCAGCATCTGGTACGCTTGGCATTCTCATTCCCCCATCCATCATGCTGGTGATCATGGCAGATCAGATGGCTCTGTCCGTGGGTGACCTGTTCATGGCAGCTGTGTTCCCGGGCATCATCATCGGCATGCTGTACTTGCTGTACATCTTCGTGATTGCCTTGGTGAAGCGTGATGCGGCTCCCGTGCCAGAAGGTGCAAAGGCTCCGGATTGGCACGCGATCAAAGATGTTCTGATTGCAGCGCTACCAACCCTGCTGCTGATCCTCGCTGTGCTTGGTTCCATCTTCGCAGGCCTGACCACTCCAACTGAAGCCTCCGGTATCGGTGCTCTGGGTGCAACCCTGCTGGCTCTTGGCTACCGCAAGCTCACATTCCGCAAGCTGGTCAACGTGCTGAAGTCTACCTTCAACACCACAGCTTACATCTTCGCCATCTTCCTCGGCGCGACCATCTTCTCTTACGTCCTGCGTGAGATGGGCGGTGATGCGCTGATCGAAGAAATGGTGGCCTCCACCGGGTTTGGTGCGAACGGAACGGTTCTGTTCATCCTGTTTATCGTCTTCCTGCTCGGCTTCGTGCTGGACTGGATCGAGATCACCCTGATTGTGCTGCCTCTGATGCGTCCAATCATCAACGGCCTTGGTCTCGACATTGGCGGCTATGGCGTGATTGATGAGCCTGCACTGATCTGGTTCGTGATCCTTGTGGCGGTGACACTGCAGACATCGTTCCTGACACCGCCCGTTGGCTTCGCCTTGTTCTACCTGAAGGGCGTATGCCCGCCAGAGATCAAACTGACTGACATCTACCGCGGTATCATTCCATTCGTGCTGCTGCAGTTGCTGGGTCTGATGCTGGTGTACTACATGCCTCCGCTGGCCACATGGCTGCCATCCGTCGCCTACTAGGATGTCGTGATGACCAACGCAGAACTGATCAAGCAGTTTGAGAGCATCGTTGGCAGCCGCCACACTCTCAGCGACCCAAAGAAAACAGAGCGGTTCCGTAAAGGGTTCCGCTCTGGAGAAGGGGAAGCCATCGCAGTTGTCCGCCCCGGCACATTGCTGGAGCAATGGAAAGTTCTCGAAGCCTGTGTTGCTGCAGATAAGATCGTCATCATGCAGGCGGCCAACACGGGTCTCACAGAAGGCTCAACACCGAAGGGTGTATATGAGCGCGATGTAGTGCTCATTAACACCAACCGCATGACTCAGATCCAGCCACTGGATGGCGGTAAGCAGATCATCAGCTTTCCGGGCTCAACCTTGTTCGAGCTAGAGAAACTGTTGGAACCGCTTGGTCGTCAGGCCCATTCGGTCATTGGATCATCCTGTATCGGTGCGTCTATCATCGGTGGCGTCTGCAACAACTCCGGCGGGTCACTGGTCAATCGCGGCCCGTCTTACACCGAGCTTTCTCTTTTTGCGCAGCTCAACGCAAATGGTGAGCTGGTGCTGGTCAATCACCTCGGCATAGAGCTTGGTAACTCCGCTGAAGAGATCCTCACCAATCTGGAAAACGGTAGCTACACATCCGCAGATGTGAAGGACACCAACCAGAAAGCTTCCGACAGTGAGTATCACAGCCGCGTTCGGCAAGTGGATGCCTCAACCCCCGCCCGTTTCAACGCAGACAAACGTCGCCTTTATGAGGCCAGCGGCTGTGCAGGTAAGCTGGGTGTGTTTGCTGTTCGTCTGGATACGTTCCCCAAAGCTGGCGCAGAAAAGACTTTCTACATCGGCACCAATGATCCGGCTGAACTGACTGAACTGCGCCGCCATATCCTCTCGCATTTCGAGAACCTGCCGGTTTCCGCTGAGTACATGCATCGCGAAGCCTACGACATCTCAGAGAAGTACGGCAAAGACACCGTGGTGATGATCAATCATCTCGGGACAGATCGCCTGCCCATGTTCTTTGCACTGAAAGGTGCGATGGATGCTTATCTGAACAAGATCAGCTTCCTGCCAAAGAACCTGACAGATCGCTTCATGCAGGTGCTAGCAAAAATCTGGCCAAGTGTGCTGCCAGAACGCATGACCCGGTATCGTCAAGACTACGAGCATCATCTCATCTTGAAGATGAGCGATGAAGGGATTGATGAGGCAGGGGCCTTCCTGAAAGACTTCTTTGCATCTCGCTCAGGGGACTATTTTGAGTGTGATACCACCGAAGGCAAAATGGCAGCGCTCCATCGCTTTGCTGCTGCTGGTGCGGCCGTGCGCTACAAAGCCGTTCATGGTGATGCTGCTGAAGATATTCTCGCATTGGATATTGCGCTACGCCGCGATGATCGTAGCTGGTTTGAGCAACTGCCTGACCACATCGAAGACAAGCTGATCCACCGGCTCTATTACGGGCACTTCATGTGCCATGTGCTTCATCAGGATTACATCGTGAAGAAGGGCGTTGATGTGTCTGCACTCAAGCAGGAAATGCTTGAGATTCTGGACACTCGCGGTGCGGAGTATCCGGCAGAACATAATGTCGGGCACATCTACAAAGCCAAACCGGATCTGGTCGAGTTTTACAAATCAATCGACCCGACAAACAGCTTCAACCCGGGGCTGGGCAAAACATCCCGCTGCAAACACTACCACTGATCAAAGGGCCAGAGTGACCGCTCTGGCCTAAGACCTTCTGGTGCTCTCGCGCACGCAGATATGATAGCTCAGGTCAACGATCGGATCAGTCGGCGCATCTTCTTTGCCAATCACCATCGCACCCGCCAGTCGGCCGATTTCGCGTAGGTTTGTAGAGACCGAGGTGACGCTTGGCACGGTTTCCGATGAGACGCCCAGGTCGTTAAAGCCGCAGATGCCGAACTCTTCCGGAACCTTGATTCCGCGGCGCTGACACTCAAACAAAACACCAATCGCCAGGTCATCGTTGTTGCACAAAACCGCATCGCACTCAGGAAATTGCGAAGTCAGCTTCCCAAACAATGTACCCCCAAGTTGCACATTGGAGGGCTTGTTGGTTACCGCGATGCTCTTCTCCTGCAGCTCACCATTGGCTTTGATCGCCTTCTTGAAACCTGCCAGACGCTTTTGAGCACGAGGATCCATCTGTGCGCCCATAAAGCCGATGTTTTTGTAGCCTGAATCGATGAGATGCTGCGTTGCCGTTTCAGCTGCCTTGTCGTGAGAAAACCCCACGATCTTGTCGATCGGATCTTCGCTGATGTCCATAATCTGAACAACAGGAACGCCTGCATTTTCGAGCATCTGCTTGGTTTCGGGGGTTTGCTCGATACCAGAAATAATCACACCTGAGGGAGTAGGGTTCAGGAACGACCGCAGGATACGCTCTTCCTCCAGCGAGTCGTAGTTGGTGTAACCGATCTGCATGTTGAAGCGCGATCCATACAGTGAGTCGCTGATTCCCCCGAGCACATCTGTGAACACGTTGTTCGAGATGGAAGGGACCATAACCACGATGGAACTGGACTTATTTGACGCTAGAGTAGAAGCGGACTGGTTCGGCACATAGCCAAGTTTTTTCACAGCAATTTCAACTTTGGCGCGCAAAGCCTCCGACACCTTTTCCGGTGAGCGAAGAGCGCGGGAAACTGTGATTGCGCTAACTCCAGCTTCTCGTCCAACATCTACAAGCGTCGGTTTTGGCATCAAAAAATACTCCCTATTCCTGAGCGCCTTTTTAGATATTTCAGATACCCCTTGCAAAATGATTGCGCAATCATTTATGATCAAATTCTCTTAGGAGGAAAACTAGGGCCGTGGAAGACTATAAAAAATCAGTATTTGTCGTCATGGGTGTTTGTGGCGTCGGAAAAACTTCAGTGGCACGCGCTTTGGCTACGTGTTTACCGGCGACCTATGTCGAGGCCGATGATTTTCATCCTGAAGACAATATTGAAGCAATGGGCCGGGGGCATCCGTTAACGGATGAAATGCGCCGGCCTTGGCTGAACGATCTTTCACAAGCGATTGTTGACCTGTCCAAGCAAGAGGCAACACCTGCTGTTGTTGTTGCATGCTCCGCTCTCAAGCGGTCGTACCGCGATATCATCCGCAGTTACGTGCCTCATGCCTGTTTTATCTTCCTTTCAGGATCAAAAGATCTCATTCGCGAAAGAATGGTGAATCGGCAGGATCATTTCATGCCGCTTGAGCTGCTCGACAGCCAACTGGAAATCCTGCAGCCCCCGTCATCTGACGAGCTGCACATAAACATCGATGTGAGTGGCGCCAAAACTGAAATCATCAATCAAATTTTGCGCCAAATCATGCCGGAAACTGTGGCCTGAGGTCACCAATATACTGAATACTCTTCAGGGAGGTACTGTGAGTATGAAACTTTTGAAATTTGCAGCTGCAGCAGTGATTGCAGCATCCACCGCAACCACGGCACTTGCAGCAGATTTTTCGCTGCGTTTCCAGTCTTCTGACCCAGCTGGTAACCCAAACTTTGAACTGCAGCAGGCTTGGGCGAAGCGCGTTGGCGTTCTCACCAATGACCGTGTGAACATCGAAATGCTGCCAGTAGGCACCATCGTTCAGCACACTGAAACCCAGGACGCTGTTGCTGCAGGCATCATCGACGGTCACATCACCGACACCTCTTACTTCACCGGTAAAGACGCTGCTTTCGGTTTGATCGCTAACCCAGTTGGTGCTTACGGCTCTCCTTCCGAAATGCTGAACTTCATGGAGTACGGTGGCGGTAAGCAGCTGATGAACGAACTGCTGAACCCATATGGTCTTCAGTTCATCGGTGCAACAACCCCAGGTCTTGAAGCATTCATTTCCAAGGTTCCACTGAACGGCGTTGAAGACCTGAAAGGTCTGAAAATGCGCGCACCTGAAGGTCTGGTTCAGAACGTATTTGCAGCAGCTGGCGCAGCACCTGTGAACCTGCCTGGTTCTGAAGTGTTCACCGCTCTCGATAAAGGCGTGATCGACGCAGCTGACTACACTGTGTTCTCCACCAACCACCAGCAGGGCATGCACGGCGTCGCTGGCCACCCAGTGTACCCAGGCTTCCACTCCATGCCACTGGTTGAAGTTTCCATGAACAAAGCAACATGGGACACAATGCCAGCTGACATTCAGGCAATCCTGGAAATGTCCGTTCGTGACTACGCACGTGACATCACCGCTCAGCTTTCCATGCGTGACGCTGTTGCAGTGGCAGAAGCTATTGCAGATCCAAACATCACCGTTCACAACTGGTCTGCAGAAGAACGTGCTAAGTTCCGTACAATCGCACGCTCTCAGTGGGAAAAAGTTGCTGAAAAATCTGAGAACGCAAAACGCGTTTACGCGGTACTGTCTGCTTACCTGAAAGAGCAAGGTCTGCTTGCTGAGTAAGCCGATTTTAATCGCGTGAAACATACCGGACCGTCAAATTCCCCGACGGTTCGGTACCTAGCGGGGGAGGCAAGGTGAATGTCAGATCAAGAAGATAAGGACAAAGGCCAGAAGGCCATACCTGAAGCAGGTCTGTTCGGGAGCATAATAGCAAGACTCGGCACGCTGTTTTCACTCACAATCGTATTGTCTGCGGCAATTCTGATTGTGGAAGTCGCAATGCGATATCTGTTTAACTCACCTACCACCTGGGCCCATGAAACCGTTATTTTTTTAACGGCGACAACCTTCCTGTTTGGTGGTCTTTACTGCGCATCCACGAACAAGCACATCCGTGTGGTTCTCATCTACGATGCACTTTCTCCCGAAATGCGGCGCGTTTTCAACGTTGCCATTTCCGTTGCCTGTGCGCTCGCCAGTGCCTTGTTCTCCTGGGCAGGCTGGCTCGTTGTGAAGCGCGCAATCTGGACACCTTCCGGCGATTTTCGTCTGGAGACATCCGGCTCGGCATGGAACCCGCCAACACCAGGGCTGCTGAAGCTATTCCTGCTTGGCATCCTCATTCTTATGTGCCTGCAATTTGCAATTCTGGCCGTCAACTACGCTAAGAAAAAATGACCGATTTACTCTTCCTGATCCCGGATTTTAAAGCTCTGGGCATCGAGGTGGCTACGCTTCTGATGTTCGGCTCATTGCTTCTCCTGCTGCTGACGGGCATGCCTCTTGCGTTCGTCACACTGCTGGTTGCTCTCATCTTCGCATTGGGCTGGTTCGGCCCGGGCGCGGTGCCGCTCATCGTCAGCCGCATCTTCAGCTTTGTGAACTCCTTTGTTTTCGTCTCGGTTCCCATGTTCGTGCTCATGGCCGCGATCCTTGATCGGTCGGGCATCGCCAGGGATCTGTTTGACGCCATGCGCCTGGTCGGCGGGCGCCTGCGCGGTGGTATCGCCATCCAGACACTTCTCGTGGCTGTTGTTTTGGCAGCTATGTCCGGCATCATCGGCGGTGAGGTGGTTCTTCTCGGCGTGATCGCCCTGCCACAGATGTTACGCCTTGGTTATGATCGCAAACTCGCCATTGGCGTATGCTGCGCGGGTGGTGCACTGGGAACCATGATCCCACCATCCATCGTGCTGATCATCTATGGCCTGACGGCCAGCGTTTCCATTGGCGATCTGTTCACCGCAGCATTCTTCCCGGGCCTGATGCTGGCAGCCATGTATGCGGCCTATATTCTGATCCGCGCTTACTCCAACCCTGAAGTCGCACCTATTCCGGAAGCAGGTGAGATCCCATTTTCCGAAAAGATCCGTCTTCTGAAAGGCCTGTTCCTGCCGATCCTCGTTGTGGTCTTCGTGCTCGGCTCCATCTATGGCGGCATCGCCAGTGTGACGGAAGCCTCTGCGATTGGCGTTCTGGGCGTAACTATCTCCACCATCATCCGCCGCGAGTTCACCCTGAAACTCATCATGGGTGCAGCAAAGCAGACCCTGTCTACCGTCGGTATGATCGTATGGATTGGTGTTGGTGCATCTGCACTGGTCGGCGTGTTCAACCTGATGGGCGGCATTCGCTTCGTTCAAGCACTGATCACCGGGATATCTGATGACCCAACCATCGTGATCCTGTTCATGATGCTGATCTTGTTCGTGCTCGGCATGTTCCTGGATTGGGTTGGCATCGCACTACTCACCATGCCGATCTTCGTGCCAATCGTCTCACAGCTTGGCTACGATCCGATCTGGTTTGGTGTTGTATTCGCCATGAATATGCAGGTGAGCTTCCTGTCACCGCCATTCGGTCCCGCCGCCTTCTACTTAAAGAGCGTGGCACCACCCGACATAAGCCTCGGCGAGATCTTCAAGGCCCTGCTGCCTTTCATCATGATCCAGATCGTCGCCGTAGCCCTGCTGATCATCTTCCCAGGTATCGCAGTCAGCTAACAACAATAATAACACCGCTGAACAAGAAGCCTGCGCCCCGCGCAGGCTTCTTTTGTTGTAAGCCCACCTCCGGTGGAGGACTAGAAGAGTTCTACATTTTCAGTAAGAGACCTCCCTGCTTGGGCCATTGGCGTGGCCTTTCCACAATGGAGCAGGGAGGTTTTTTATGGATACCGATCACCTTAATCACAGTACTTGGGACTGTAAATATCACGTTGTCTTTACGAGTAAGTACCGGACTAAGCGTCTTTATGGTGAGTTGCGGCGAGAGCTGAAAGATAGGTTTGTTACGTTAGCGTTGCAAAAGAGTTGCCTAATTGAAGAGGTAGAGCTGATGCCAGACCATGTGCACATGCTGATCTCAATCCCACCCAAATACTCTGTCTCCCATATTGTTGGCTTTTTGAAGGGGAAGACTTCGCTTTATGTTGCCAACAAGTATGCGAAGAAACGGCGCTACAAAGGCTATCATTTTTGGGCGCGGGGATACTTTGTCTCAACCACGGGCTATTAAGAACAGGTCGTTAGACGCTACATCCAAAATCAAGAGAAGAAGGATAAGGCAAGTGAC
>NZ_BAZK01000006.1 GCF_001310815.1 Pseudovibrio denitrificans JCM 12308 | reverse complement strand
AATAATTAACAAATCCAAAATTTGCACAGAGGGGGATATCCAACCTTGTTCAGGGTTACACACACCCCGCCTGAGGCCATTTCCAGCCCGATCCGCACCAGAACCGCCATTTCCGCTCTCTGATACTTCAGCGAGTCGTTTTCCGCCTCACCATTAGACCCACCAGCAACCACACAGCACGCCCGCAAACGAGCCCACCAGCACCCGCAGTCGTCAGCCCCTAAACATGGTCTGCGTTCTTTTGCGTTCTTTTGCGTTTTTCGCCGTTATTTCGGTGTGAGCTGCGTTGCTATGTGGCCCGGCCCGCCAATCCAGCACCTCCCCGGCACCAAACCAACACCATCACCACCCAGCATCAACGCCGCCTCAACCCCAAACCACTGCTCAGGCACAAGGCGAAGGCATCCCCCCGCTATCCCCGCGCGGCAAGGCAGCGGCAAACACCGCTTATCCCCGCAACGCCAGGTCCGGCGCTCAGCCAGCACCGCAACACCACCAAAAGCAACCGCAATCTGAAATCACCGATCCGGCAGGTCCACCGTCAGCGTCTCACCGCCATACCCATGAACGCTGTCTCTGGCGCGAATGACAACGCGGTCCATCCCCGCCGGAACCTGCACCCCGCTCAGCGAGCGTGTAAACGGCTGCTCATTCACATGCGGATGGGCCAGCGTGCGCACCGCCAGCACTTTGCCATCTTCAGAAAGCACTTCCCACGCATCGGCGTAGTGATCCCACCCTTCATCCCCATGGCGCACGGTGACATCAAACCGATAGGTCCCGTCAGACTGCGGCGTCACCTTTGCGGCCACCACACTGGCATCGCCCGCCACAGCTTGAGTGGCCAGCATCGCGACAAAAACACCTGAGAGTAAAGCACGCATCAAAATCTCCATCTGTTCAGCATCTCCCAAAGCCGACCCCGGCCAGAACGACGCCTACCAAAAATGAAACCGGCCCAGCAGAACAGCAGGCCGCTTATAAGTGAAGGTGAGGCTATCGCCCCCCTGCCACACTGCAAGCCACGAAACTTCAAAAAGTCTTGAGCGCCGCCGCACCCGGCAAGCCCATAATCAGTCATGTATATAGATGGGTGAGCGCGGCACGCAGAGGAACACCACCAGATTGGCAAGCACGCCAATCACCAGTCCGGGCAGATCAAATGGCGAGTTCAGCCCGCTCTGCCAAACCACAGTGGCCACAACACCGGTGAGCGCCCCGGCCAGAAACGCCGTCGTCCCACGCGAATGCCATAGATCGCCGCAACCAGCGGAACCAGCACAATCGGCGCCCAATAATTGTAGGCGTAAATCAGAATATCCAGAATGCTCTCTATAGAGACAGCAAACACAATAGAAAGCAGCCCCACAACCAGCGTCACCAGCTTGGCGACAAACAGCAGGTTCTCTTCGCGCATCTCTTTGCGCTGCAAAGGCCGCCAAACATCATTCACAAACGCAATACTGGCCGAGTTGAGATAAGAGTCGGCAGAGGACATCACAATCGCAATCACACCGGAAAACACCAGACCCTTCAGCACCGGCGGCATAACACTCACAATCACGAATGACATGGCATTGTTGGGGTTCAGATCCGGGTCCAGCGCCAGCGCCACCAACCCAATGGCCCCGGTGATCGCGAAAAACAGAAAAGAGAACAGCCCGGAATAAAGCGTGCCCCGCGCCGCAGCACTCGCCGTCTTCCCCGCCAGCAACCGCTGCATATAAGGCGGCACAAGCGTCTCCCCAAACATGAAGACAAGAATGAGCCCGATCAGCCCCATCCAGCCAAAGTCCGGCCCGGGCAGAGAAAGATGGTCTGGCGGCACCGCCGCAAACAGCGCATCAACACCGCCTATCTGATAGATACCAAAGCCTAGAACCAGCGGCATCCCAATCGCCAGAATAACAAACTGCACCACATCGGTGTAAACCACCGCCCGCATACCGCCCAGTGTCGTATAAAGAATAACGATACCGCAGCCGATACCGATCCCCCAGAACCGATCCAGCCCAAAAAACACATTGAAGATGACGCCAATCGCGCCAACCTGCGCGCCCACGATGCCGCAACACAGCATCAAACCGCAGACGCCCGTGGTTATTCTGGCCAGCTTGCCATAGGCCTGGCCCATAACATCGCCAACCGAAACCGCATCGGGGAAAGCCTTCATCTTGGGCGCAATCAGCGTGGCAACCGCAATCTCTTTGCAGCTGAAGCCCCACAGCGCCACAATGTTGGCAACACCATAAAGAAACACTTTTTCTGCATTGCCGGTAGAAAAGCCCCCGCCAATAAAAGAGGCAGACATGGTGGCGAAGATAACAAGAGACCCAAACTCCCGCCCCGCCGTCGCATAATCCTTCAGCCCCCGCTGTATCCGGCCACCCCAAAGCCCCACCACAAGTATGCCAACCAAATAGCCAGCCACGATAATCATATCGATCATCAGCAGGGGTTCCTTTTAGACAACAACAAACGCAAACGCGCCGTACCTCTAACAGGAAGACATTACATGAGAGTGAGACAGACCATTAAAAGGCGGGGTTTGGGGAGGCAATTAACTGAGTAACAGGTAGAACTGAACTTAGAAAATATTAAGAGCTTCTAAGCTGTACGCTTTTGACTCACATTCTCAATGAGGTAGTCTACAAACGTAATTACAACTTTAAGGAGATTTTCAGTGACGGAAGCATCAGAAGGTGTGGCGCCTGATTTCTGGGAACAGGCAGGCGACTTACTAGACCGCAAAGAAGATGCAAATTTTCTGGAGAACTACCTGCTACATACCTCCGCTCTGAAAACCTATCACGATAAGTCTTATGTGCTTAACATTAATGCTCGTTGGGGACACGGAAAGAGCTTCTTTCTTAAAAATTTCGCAAAACAGTTGCGCCGAAGGAAACATCTTGTCGTCGAGGTTAATGCTTGGGAAGACGATTACTTAGAAGACCCTCTCCTAACCGTACTTTCCGCTATCAACAAGACATTCAAGCAGAACATTTCGCAAAGTGAAAAAGCGAAAACTGCCCTGAAGTCATCTTTGGCAACTGGCGGAAGGCTTGCGGGAACTTTCGTCAAAAGGCTAGCAGTTCACCAAGGACGACGACACTTTGGTTCCGCTATTGACGCATTCTTCGAAGAGGAAGCCGACACTGAAGGAAAGCAAATACCGCAAGAAGAGCAAAGCGGATTGGAACAAGATACCAAGGAGGTTCTTAAAGAGAGATTCGAAAAACTTGCGAACGCAATCCTATCTGACTACGAGCAGGAAAAAGATGTAATCTCAGAGTTCAAACAAAGTATCTCGGACATTTTGAACAAAGGGCACCTCAAGAAAGGCACCCAAGCACCAGTCTTCATCTTTATCGATGAACTTGATAGATGCCGCCCGCTTTATGCAATTGAGATGCTCGAGCGAATTAAGCACTTATTTGATATACCTAACTTCATCTTCGTACTAGCAACTGATACAGAGCAGCTATCCTGTTCAGTCAAAGCCATTTATGGAAATGAGTTTGACGCAGATAGATATCTTCGTCGTTTTTTCGAACGAACTTATTCCTTCGCAAAACCGCCAATCAGCAAGTTCGTAAGATCTCAAATCAACTCGCGTTCAATTGACCTAAGCCGCTGCCAATTATTTGGAGTTCCGACGACCACAGAAGATGAAGCTTTAGAAGCTAAGATATCTTTTCTATCTAAATGCTTTGAACATTGGCATTGTGAACCAAGAGATATTGAGCAATGCCTAGATTTACTCGATGCATTTATAGCAGGTTGGCAATATCACCAAAAAAACTTACCAATACAGCTGTACGTATTAGTACCCATGATGATCCAATACCATTCAGAGAGAAAACTTATTTCTTTGAAAGACTTAGCTAAGAACAACTTAGAAGATGAACGACTAAGAAGTTTAGAGCCAAGAAAGCAAGGCCAAAATCTGATAATAAATGGCGAATTTAGCGAGACTTCAGGTGGGTATAGTAAGATTAAGCCTTCTGACGCTTCGATTGGGACAATCCTAAGTTTGTTTAGCACAGCCGGTGAAGATATCTGGTCTGCCAATGACGGAGCACCCAAGGTAGCATGGCAAGGAGCGATTGCACGCGTCTACTCCCAAGAGTTACAGATACTTTACGGTGGAGTAAGACAAGGTCGCGCTCAAATGCCATCAGTTATCCTTGAGTATCCCGATCTCATCGCTCAAGCGGGCCGTTTATCTAGAGATGTCACTCCGCAGACATAAGTACCTCAACTCCAGAGGTGTCGCGTGCTTTGAGTTAGCTTAGTTACTTTTACTAAAACAGATAACTGGTAAGCAGCAGTCTGGATCGCATGTTGTTGCAAGCGTTTTTATGTGGCTATCAAGCCATTCCAGAAATAATTTTTTTCGTCCAAACCTCCTGGACAAAGGTTATCCCAGCTCACGCAGCGACCGGGGCCGGCTCCACATCATACTTGTTCGGCCCCTTGGTCCCCGCAGCAAAACCGGCGTTCAGCATGCCAAAGATAGCCAATAAAACAATCAGAATAGTGACAATAAGTGGGGCTTCATACTCTGGGTTTTGATTGAAAAAGCGGAGGTAGGTTGTGGGAATGAAGAAGTAAGGAATATACCACCAGCCAGACTTGCCAATATCGTGCAAGCGCCTGACCAACAAAGAGAGCTGGATGTAGTAGAAGGCTGCAAACAAAAGAGCCACGAGCGAAAACTTAACAGTGTCAGAACCAATTTCGAGCGGATGGACCACATACAAAAGAGTAGACAAAAGCAAACCAGTCCATGACAAACTCAGCAACCAGAACTTCGCTCTGCCCAACCTGCCTTTAAACCCAAGATAAAGCATCCCACCACCGCATTGCTCATGTGCGTTTGAGTTGACATCGCAACTCTAGAGTTCCCCAACCCATCGCACTATTCCAAAATATCGAGCGCGCAGATAGCAAACCTGCTCCCCACACAACACCGATCGCAAGTGGTAAAACCCAACCGCCAGCAACTGCTGTGAAGCGCCAGTACTCTAAGCCCAACACTGAGAATTACACCCGCGACGTCAGCTCATCCCTCAGTTGTATTACTGTCAAATATATCACATAAGATGTAGGGTAGAGGCATTCAGGGGACAGGAGCGGGGCTGGTGAGTGAGGTCATTCAGGGAGAAACTATTTCTCGTCTTCCGAGGAACTCATTTTCTCTGGAGTCCATCAGACAAAAAGACAGGTTCGCTGTCTGGCGGGAAAGTCTAGCCTGCCTGTGCGAGGCAGAGCTCCACAGCGGCGATGATCAGCTCGACTTCTTCGGCGAAGTCAAATCCGTCCTGTTCGGCTCCATCATGCTTTCACAAGTCACCGCACAGGCCCACATCGCCAACCGCACCAACGCTGCGATGGCCAAAGACGGCGTGGATCACTACCTGCTGATGGTTCATGATGAAGGCGAGGCCGAGTTCTACGCTGGCGACAGAAGCGTCACACTGGGCAAGGGCGACACCATCTTTCTGGATTTCTCGCAGGAAGGCGGCTCTTTCTCACGCAGCTACAGCAACCGCTCCATCCTCATCGCCCGCGAACAGCTCGCCCCTCTGCTGCAAGGCCCGGACGACTGCAATCTGAAAACCCTGCCCGCAGCCCATCCGCTGAACCAGATCCTGCGCGAGCACATCTCATCCATCAGCGCCCAAAGCAACAAACTGGATATGCAGCAAGCGCAGCAAGTGGTGCCCGCAACCATGGGCCTGATCGCCGCCTGCCTGAACGGCGTCCCCCATGACAGCGAGGCTGGCCGCGATGGCGTCAATCTGGCCCTGATGACCAGAGCCCGCCGTATCATAGAAGCCAACCTCACCAACCCCAACCTCTCGCCAGACCTTCTCACCGGCGCCGTCAACGTCTCGCGCAGCAAACTCTACGAGCTGTTTCTGCCCTACGGCGGTGTCAGCAAATACATCCGCGACAGACGCATGAAGGCCGTACTGCGCGCCTTGATGGACCCGCGCAACACCCACAGAGCAACCTATCAGGTGGCTTTGGATTTCGGCTTTACCAATGAGAGCAGCTTCAGCCGCATGTTCAAACACAACTTCGGCTTCTCCCCCCGCGACGTCCGCGCCCGCCTGGACGACATCACCACCGCCGCACGCGCGCAGAGCCAGCAGGGCCGGCAATACGAAGACTGGATCCTGAACCTGAGCTGATCAGTAAAACGGCAGGAACACCGGAATGAGCAAAGTCGCAATCGCCAGTGCCATGATCTGCAACGGCACCCCAATCACCACGTAATCCTTAAACCGATAGTTCCCCGGCCCCATAACCAGCGTGTTGATCGGCGAGGCCACCGGCGTACAGAACGCCGTGGACGCCGCAATCGCCACACTCATCAAAAACGGCTCTGGCTGCACCCCCATGATCGAGGCCACCTCAAACGCAACCGGCGCAATCAACACCGCCGTCGCCGTGTTCGACGTAAACTGGCTGAAAACAGAGGTCAGCAAAAACAGCGAACATCAGCATGATATACGGAGAGCTGTCCCCATAAAGCGCGATGATCTGATCCACGATCAACAGCAGCCCACCCGTCTTCTCCAGCGCCGTCGCCATCGGGATCATCCCCGCAATCAGCACCAAACTGGGCCAGTTTATGGAAGAGTACGCCCGATTGACGGACACGCAGCCCGCACACACCATGGCAGTCGCCGCCAGAACCACCGCCGTCACACTTGGCACCACGCGGAAGATAATCAGCACAAGCATCAGCATCAAAATACCCAGCGCAACCGGCGCCAATCGGCGGCGCGGCAGATAGTTCTTGATCTCTTCAGGAAACGCCAGCAGCAAAAAGTTCTCACGCGCCGTTTGCAGCTTGCCGATGTTTTCCCAGTCCCCAACCACAAGCAACTGGTCTCCAAACTTCAGCTCGATATTCCCGAAGTTCCCATGCAGCGCCTCTCCTTTGCGGATAAGCCCCACAACACTCAGGCTGTGGTTGGTCCGGAACCCCGCACCGCTGATCTTGCGGCCAATCAGTTTGGAATCCGGCGCCACAATCAAGTCAGCCATGCCCAGCTCACGAGCGGAAAGGTGATGCCCCTCCTCTCCCATCGGCAACAGCTCCAGCCCGATGCAGGCAAACACATCTGCACTGATCGGTTCCTGCATCACACCAAACACAATATCACCGGCCTTGAAGGCCCGGTTTGTCTGCGTGGAGGTCACCTTCAGCCGCTTGGTCGTGGAGGAGGTATATTCCAGCCCGAACAGCGTCAGCCCAATCCGGCGGCGCAGCTTCGCGCTCACAACAGTCTGGCCAACCAGCTCAGATTCCTCGTTCACCCGCAGGCGAACGATCTTATCTTCAATATCATAGGCTTCCAGGAAACCCTGCAGTGTCCGCCGCCCCTGCTCCGTCGCGCCCTGAGGCCGTTGCTGACCGCGCAAGAACAGCCGCCCATACACCAGCATATAGACCACGGCCACAATCAGGATCACCAACCCGATCGGCGTGAAGATGAAGAAGTTGAACGGCTCCATCCCGGCATTTTGCAGCTGCGCATTGGCAATCAAGTTGGGCGGGGTACCAATCAGGGTCAGCATCCCGCCAATCAACGCGCCATAAGCCAGCGGCATCAGCAATCGGGAGGGAGAAAGGTTGGAGCGGCTCGCAAGCCGGATCGCCACGGGAATGAAGATCGCCCCTGCCCCGGTCACGCTCATGACAGAAGCAAGCGCCGCAACCGTCAGCATCAGCAGCACGATCAGCTTCCATTCCTGATCGCCAGCAACCTGCACAATCTTGTCGCCAACCGCGTAAGAGATACCCGTCTGCGCCAGCGCTTCCCCCACGATGAACAGCCCGGCAATCAGAATGACCACCGTCGACCCAAATCCTGAGAGCATCTCAGAAGGTGTTAGAATACCAGAAAGCCCAAGGGCCAGCATGACCATGATCGCAACAAGATCCAACCTCAGCTTGTCGGTGACAAACAAAATGACAGCTGCAAAAAGTACGAAGAAGGTGAAGAGCATTTCCCAAGACATAGTCTTAGCGTCCTTCAAGAAGTAAATCAGTGTGGTCTACTGGCAATTGTCATGCGATGTATAAGAGGCATACGCGACAATTCCTAATAAGACAGGAAGCCTTACAAAGCCTCGCTTAGTTTATCGTGAGATATAAGTAAACGTTTTGCTGCCAAACCGCGTATTTGTGACTGTGGATATATTATAGGGCATTCCACCTATACTTTATTCAATTTTGCTAAAGAGCCAGAAACGCGCTTGGTAAGCTGCCAGCCTGACCGAAACAGCCGCAAATTTGGCGGAAATTGAATGTTTCACACATCAGCCAGATACCCTAGTGTAGTGACCATACGGCGTCTTGCTCCAGACGCCAGACATCCACACTGGGGAATGTCATGTCATCACTGCTCTCATTCGCTCCGGAATTATGGCTGGCAAATGGACCAGTCATCACAGCTGCTCTCGGCTTTCAGTATTCAACCCGCATGGCGGTCATCCGCTTGCAAGGTGGAGAGCTCTTCATCTGGTCTCCCATCGCTTTGACGGAAGATCTGAAAGGCGAGATTGATGCCCTTGGCCCTGTTCGCCACATCATCGCCCCCAACCACCTGCACGACAGTTTCCTCACGGAATGGGCGCAGGCGTATCCAGAAGCCAAACTCCATGCAGCTCCCAGCCTGGCAGAAAAGCGGCCAGATCTCTCTTTTGCTTCAACGTTAAGCGATGAAGCCCCGGCAGATTGGCAGGATGAGATTGAACAGTGCGTGGTTGGCGGCAACTCCATCACCACTGAGGTGGTGTTCTTTCACAAAGCCAGCGGAACCACTCTGTTCACAGACCTTCTGCAGCAGTTTCCAAAAGGATGGTTCAAAGGCTGGCGCGCCCTCATCGCGCGGCTGGACTTGATGACAGAACCACCCCAAGCGTCCCCCGCAAGTTCCGTGTTGCCTTTCGGGACAAAGCGACCGCCCGCGAAGCACTCAAGAAAGTGCTCAACTGGCCTTCAAAAGCTGTCGTGATCGCCCATGGCAATCCGGTAACTTCAGATGGCGCCGCCTATCTAAACCGCGCATTCCGCTGGTTGAAGGTCAGCTAGATTACTCAGAGCTGATCCGCAGACGGTTTAAAGCCAAGGAAGCGCCAGAAACCGTCAGGCCTTCATAACCGGAGACTTCTGTGTCTGGCTGCATCTCTTCTTGCATCGCTGAGACATGCTGGATTTCCAGCACTGTGTAGGGACGCTGATAGGTCCAGTAGCGGTTCTCAACGGCAGTGAAGTTAGCGTTGGGAGGCTGCTCAGAAGTGAAGGCGTAGAAGTAGAGCGTAAAGCCGTAGGGCTCGACGGGCTGAACGGAAAGCGGTGTCATGCCTGCGTTGAGGAGGTCTGGTTCAACTGCGGCGATATCCGCACAGCGCAAGGTCACCAGTGAGATGTGCGGGCCACCGCCCAGCAAGGTCTGATCATGCTCTTCCTCAGGACGCTCACCTTGGAAGTGATGATCAATCAGCTCAATAGTGAACCCTTCCGGGTCGGTGAACTTGGCAAGGTATCCTACATCCCGAAACTGCTGTGGCTCTGTCACCGGCACGCCGTGTGCCCGCAACTGGGCGCAAGCCAGCTCGATGTTGGGCACTGAGATTGCAATCTTCCAGTAAAGATCGGTGGGCTGAGGGCGATACGCTCCGCCCACCTCTTCAAACCGGAGCGCTACTTGCTCCGGCGTATAGCCAATACGCCCATCACCCTGATCAGACATGCCCAGAACATCGCAGTAAAACCGCTTCAGCGCTGCCGCATCACGAACACGCAAACGAAGAGTATCGAGCTTTGCCATGGGAAGTGTCCTTGTTTCAGGGTGTTGGGCTTCTGTCACTTATTGCGCGATTTCGAAGTGGTCCTCACGCAGAAGCGCACGGCCATCCGGCTGCAGAACCCAATGCTCATTGGTGATGATGCCATGGGCATTGTTCATCTTCCAGTTTGCTGCAACACGCGCAGACGTCTGGTCCAGAACAGTGGTGACGGTATCGCTGTAAACCACATCATCAAAGCCCTTGGAGATGATATCGGTCCAGAACGCTTCAATCTGGGCACGGCCTTTAAAGGTGCCAAATGGCTTCACCACCATCACAGCATCTTCTTCATAAAGAGCAGCAGCAGCTTTTGCGTCGCCAGCGTTGAACGCATCACGCCAGGCACGGCTTGCAGTGGCGACAGCAGTGCTGAGCTTGTATTCCCCTTCTGCCAGTTTACCAGCTTCATCAGCCAGAGCCTGTCCGCTCAATCCAACTGCGACGGTTGCAGCAAGAGCGATAGATTTAAGGAAGGTCATCACGTGGTCTCCATGTAGATGCGATGTTGATGAGCTTCTTTTGGTTCATTTTCATTATTCGAAAAACAGGCTATTCTGGAAATCACTATTCACATTTGGAGAACAGTAATGCTCTCGGCCCTTCCGCTTTCATTCGTCACCGTTGTCGAAACCGGCTCCATCACCCGGGCATCGGAGGAGCTGAACATCGCCAAGTCGGCAGTCAGCCAGAACCTGAAGCGACTGGAAGAGCAGCTTGATGTGAAACTTGCCATCCGCACCACACGCCATCTGTCACTGACACCAGCGGGAGAGCGATACTATCAGCGCTGCAAGGAAATTCTGGCTCTCTCCCAACAAGCGGAAACGGAGATGGAAAGCTTTGGCGCCACACCATCCGGCCCGCTCACCATCACAGCCCCGCACGCGCTTATCGCACCAGTTGTTGCACCCGCACTTGCCAGCGTGACGCAAAAATTCCCAGCACTACAGCCTTCCGTGATTGCGGAGGACAAACGGTTAAACCTGATCTCAGAAGGCATCGATGTTGCCATCAGCGTAGGACAGTTGCCCGACAGCACCCTTCAGGCCCGCCGCATTGGCACGCTGCACGATATCCTGTGCGCTGCACCGGATCTGCTGGCGAAAGCACCCAAAGCAGACACCCCTGCTTATTGGGAGTGGGTCCAGTCTCTGCCCTACATCGCCCATACAAGAGAGCCCGCAGTGGTAAAGCATAAGCTGCCAACCCAACAGAACAGCAAACCTGTTGACCTCAGCTTCCGCTCCACGGTCAAGGCCAACACCATTGAGGCCATCGCAGCTTTTGCCCGTAATGGCCTCGGCATCGCACTGCTGCCGGATATCGGCATCGCGCAGGATCTCAAGTCCGGCAGCCTGATGCCACTTGCAGGACTGGCAGATCCCGCACCAACCCCAATCTACGCAGTACACACCTACGACAACCTACCCCCAAAGTCCGTGCAGGAAACCATCAGCGCAGTTCAACAGGCACTCACAAACGCCTTGCACTAAGCCCTAGGACAACACCTCTAAAACCGAAGAACCAACATACATTGGTTCAAACATCCGTGAGCTATGCTGATCAGCACAATTGCGTAGCTCACCTCCCCCTATTGTTTTCGCAGGAACAACGCCGTGGACGGCGGCAATCAATGCTCCTGAGCAAACACCCTCAGGAAAACACAGGGCGGAAACAATGGTCAGTCACAACGAAGTCTCAAAGCTCATCACGGAAGTCAGCGATCTGCTCGTGGACGCATCTACCTTTGCAGATCCAAACCGCGACAGCTGGCTCTTCCAGTTCACAACGGGTCTGGATGTGATCGCCACTCTCGAAGAAGACAGACACGCTCTTGCCATCAGCTCGGAGCTCGCTCCTCTTCCAGAAGCTGATCCAGCCGAGCTGCTGGCGTATCTTCTCAAGGTCAATCAGTCATGGGCTGGTACAGGCAGCCTGCGCTTTGCCATGCTGGCAGACACAGACAAAACTCTCACCCTGCTCTGGGACATCCCGGTCAATGGACTGGACCGCCGTGATCTCTTCACAGCCCTCACCGAGTTCGCCCAACGCGCACAAGGCTGGAGCGAGCTTCTGAAGTCCGGCCAGATCACCATGCAGGACCTGCCAACAGAACTGCCTGAAAACTCCCTGAAAGTCTGATCCCCACATACACAGAGAGCTCCCCATGACCATCACAGACACCACATCCACAGCACCAGTCATCACGCCAGCCAGCATTCCTTCTCAGGCAGAGACGACAGGTACCCAGGCATCCTCCACCACCAATCCGGCTTTGCAGGCACACCAGCAAAAGTCTGCTGAAACCCAGAGCGCGGTGAAAGACCAGCTCGCGACCACGCAGGGCAACTCCGGTGCGGACAAGGCTCTGTATGACCTCATCTGCGTGGGCCGCGGAACATCCGCCGCCGCTTACCTCACCAGCCTCAAGCGCTGTGATTGCTCCATCGTGGCCGACAGCGCCAACCAGCAAAACGTGCTGGTCGTGGGCAAGGATGATCCATGGGCAGGTGCGCGCGGTTACGAAAAAGGCCACTACACCCAGTGCATCAACCAGGCACAGCAGCTGGTAAACCCGGGCGATGATCCAATCGCCTCCTCCTGTCTTGATCCGGTAGATCGCAAAGCATGGTCCGAGCTCAACGCCCAGCGCATCAATCAGGTGTCCGGCGGCAATATCCTTGATGCGGAAGTGCGCCAGATCAGCCGCGACAGCGAAACTGGCCTTTACAAAGTCAAGACTGACGCAAACAGCGAGCCGCTTCTGGCTAAAAAGGTCGTCCTCGCAACAGGTGCTGGCATTGAGCGCTCCGACTACGAGTACCACCACGTGCCGCAGGAAGTCTCTGACTTCAGAAAATCAGGCCACCCGAATGCAGCCAACTGTCTGGATCTGGACCAGTTCCAGCGTTTTGAGGCTGGCACCCGTGACCTGACCGGAAAAGTCGTCGCCGTCATGGGGCCGAACGCAGGCACAGATGCCATCATGGAGCTGGCAACCCGCGGTGTAGATAAAGAAAACATCTTCTGGATGATGAAGCCAAGCCAGAAGCCAGGCGTCGCCCTGACATGGGATGTGCGTTCCGTTGGCATCGACTCCACCTTCACCGCACCGGAAGCTGGCAAGGACCGCTCAGATGGTGGCACCGTGTTCCGCTATCAGAACATCAACAGTGTCTCCGCAGGTGAAAACCGCCCACTGACCATCAACACCGATGGCGGTAACTTCGAGGCCGACTTCCTCGTCTACGCCGTCGGTCAGCGCGGCGGTGGCACCAGCAGAGCGGAAGTAGTCGATGGGGCGGCCAAGCAAGTGCCTATTCTGGAAAAAGAACTGGCCTCCCAGCTGCAGCCAGTCTACGACGTCAACCAGCGCTTCAGTGACCTCTCCTCCGGCGGTGCATGGCAGCACGTGGTTGGTCTGGAAGTCGCTGGCACCACCAAAACAGAAGGTCTGGAAGTGGTGGGAGCAGCCGCCATGCAGTCCAGCCGCGGCGTGCAGCACAACTACCTCGATGCCGACTTCACTCAGCAGCTGAGCAACACTCTGGAAAGCACCCCTCAGTTCCGCGAGCTGGCAACCCAGCATTTCCCGGCCCTGCTGGACAATAAACCTTTCGAGCAACTGCTGAAGCCAAACTCCGGCCTGCAACAACCGGGCGACTATGACAGCCAGAAGGCCGCCTTGCTGTCCGCACTCAAAGCCAATGACGCCAACCAGTCCTTAAGCGACGTCAACGAGCTGCTGCACACCTTCGACCTGCGCACCAAGGCAGCAAACGATCTGACAGCTGGTGCAAAGCCGGTCCGCGTGTCTGAACTGTTGGCACAGGGCCTGAGCCGCACACAGCCAGCAACCGTGGCGGATCCGCGTCTGATCGGCGGTGCCCAGCTGAACATTGCAGCGCAGACCGAGAGCTTCAAACCACAGCAGATCACCACACCGGGCGGTATCAACTTCAACGAAGACCAGCAGACCATCGCGCTCTACGTTGCACAGAACTATCCCGACATCCCGGCAGACAAGGCCAACGAGTTCGTCGCCCAGGTGATCGCCCAGCGCACCGATGGCAATCACCTGCGTGGCTTCACTCCGGAAGAACGTGCAGACTTCGAAGCCCAGCTGCAGGCCCTCTCAACCTGACCTGATTATGGATCAACTTCGGACAACCAACCGAAGTTGATCCAACCGCTGCCTGCCTCATAGAGCACCACGCAGTCAGCCCAGCTCTCAATCAAGCCAGAATACTCAATAGCGCCTACCCGCTACTGAGCTGATTTATTGTGCATTTTTCAGGAGGGAACCTAAATGCCAGTAACATCCGCAACATCGACACCGCAGGTGCCGGAAAGCCTTCATCCAACCACAACAACGCCAGCAGCTGCAAAGGCAGATGCCAAGCTTCCTTCTTATAGCGAAAGGCATCTCAACAACCTTGGCATCAACGTCAAGTTCAACACTGACCTTGCAAATCAAAAATCAGAAAACGCATTAAAGGCGGTCTCGATACACCGTGTGGTCAACAACGAAGTCGCTGTTACAACGAATGCGCTTCACAACATTGTACCGCCCGGCAGCGATGTGGTTATCACGCGCAGCGCACCCCATATTTCTCCGGCCTCTCCCTCCCAAACCACCGAGGGAACCCATCGCAGTGTAGCGAAATCCGATGTCCCATTGTCCAGCATCCCTCAGAGTGCATATTCTGTCATCGAGGGAACCTGGCATGATGCCCATACAATTAACATTGTAGCCCCCGGCAATGTCTTCGGTGCATCAGGCTGTCTTTCCTGCTCGGAGGTTCTATTGGAAATTCCGATGGTTACGGAGCTATCACCGGCATTTGAGGATGTGACCCGCGCATTCGGCGTAAAAGTGTTCGGTGAAGGTGAGACCGTCATGGTCAAGTTCGACAAATGTGATCTGAACGTCGTCGAATACAAAATCACGCCCGCAAACCATGAATACTCCTTGCAGGAGGCCAATGGTTTCTTCGTAGAAAGACATGAGTTCCCTCATATCTTTATGCCGTCTTCAGATCAGGACGAGATCATCATTACTGTCGGCAAGCAGGTCGCAGAAAACCAGTTCGCCATGGCAAACATCAAAGTCCCAGAGGGCAAAGCCATAATGCTGCCAGGGGACACCATTCACACGGACAGCCTGTCACGAGGCAACATCGTCATCATGCTCACGGAATGTGTGGGTGCAGATACTGTCTTAATGCATGACAAAGACAGTCAGCCGATCACCCTGCGAGTGGACAGCTCAGAACGCATCGGCCTCGCCGAGTGGCACGTCTAGCCGCCCAAAAACAAAAGCGCAGCCTTCCACTGCAAGAGGCTGCGCTCGCAATGCTAATCGGTCTTATGCGATGTATTTGCATACTTTTCGAGATAGGTGGAGAGCCCTCCTAAAAGGACCATTGGCAAAAACGTGAAAATGGTACACCAACCTAGGCCCCAGGAAAAGTAATAGGTGAACATTGGCACCTCAATGTACCCCTTACGATTACCTAGAAAGTATCGACCTTCAAGCACGCCGCCGTTAATTGCATCGCCACCAAGGTAGTGTGTCACAGCAAGAAAAAACAAGAAACTCGGTACTGCAACAAGGCTTAAACCGACTGCAACAAGCTCAACAAACTCAGCAACCCTCTGTTTCAATCTACCAGCTCCCCACTCGCTCACAGCAAGATAGCAGCGGGCATGCCGCATTGCTATCTCACAAGTGGTCAATCACTCAGCTGTAACTGCCCTTATCCGGAAAGTGTTTCACACCATCAGCGGCCAGTTGGAAGCCCGTCATATAGGGGTCGCGGTCGTCGAGGAAGAGGGTGTTGTAACCGGTCTTGCGGGCCCAGCCTTCGATGGTTGGGATGATACCGTCATGTCCGCCCACGTTTGCCGATTCCTTCACACCGCCAACGAACACAGAGCCGATGATGGATTCATGGCGCATGGTATCGCCAACCTTCAGCTCACCCTTGGCGTAGAGGTGTGCAAGGCGGGCAGAAGTACCAGTGCCACACGGGCTGCGGTCCAGTGCCTTGTCGCCATAAAACACCGCATTGCGCCGATCAGCAGCATCAGAGGTCGGTTTGCCCGTCCACTGAATGTGGCTAATACCGTGAATGCGCTCGTCCTCTGCATGGGTCACAGAGTACTTCTCATTCAACGCAGCACGCAGTCGCGGGCTCCAGTCGAGTAATTGTGAGACACCTACATTCTCAAGACCCGGAAAGTTCTCCTGTTCCTCAACAATGGCGTAGAAGTTACCGCCATAGGCCACATCCACACTGATCTCCCCCACACCCGGCAGATCAACGGTCATGCCCGTCTCTGCCAGATAGCTCGGCACGTTGGTCAGGCGAACACTCTCAACGTATCCGTCCTTCTCAAAATACTCAGCAACCACCAAACCAGCTGGCGTATCCAGATACACCTTTCCCGGCTCGCGAGGCTCAATCAGCCCTTCTTCCAAAGCCATGGTGATGGTGCCAATGGTGCCATGCCCGCACATGGGCAAACAGCCGGATGTCTCGATAAACAGCACCGCCACATCACAGTCAGGCCGTGTCGGAGGAAAAAGCATGGAGCCGGACATCATGTCATGCCCACGCGGCTCAAACATCAGGCCGGTACGGATCCAATCATAGCGCTTAAGAAAATCCGCTCGACGCTCCAGCATATCATTGCCGCGCAAAGCCGGAGCACCACCCGCTACCAGTCGCACAGGGTTGCCGCAGGTATGCCCATCAACACAGAAAAAACTCTTGGAGACCAAGATCCCCTCCCCTCATTCCATGGCATCTCAGCAAGATGCCAACAGTCAACCGATGGAGCCCTCTAATCTCCGCGGAAGGACCAGTTTAAAATCGTTGAGCACTGTAAAGTGTGCAATCTATTTTTGGTGTTTCACCGCAAATCAGGTCACTGACCAGTTCAGCCGTAATTGCTGCCTGTGTAAGGCCATGGTGACCATGCCCAAACGCATATGTCACGCGTTCGCTGTGTTTCGAATGTCCGATAACCGGCAGAGTATCCGGCATGGAAGGCCGATGCCCCATCCAGCGGATGCCGTTGTCACGGTTCAATCCCGGCAAAAGACGAGACGCCTTTTCAGCCATCGCATCCGCACGCTTCCAGTTGGCATCCAGCTCAAGGCCGCCAAACTCAACCGCACCACCAACGCGCAAACCGTGAGAAAGCTGCGTCACCGCAAAGCCAAGCCCCGGCACCATAACCGCATTTTTCAGAGACACATTGGGATCAGAGAACGTGGTGTTATAACCGCGCTCCGTCTCAAGCGGCACCTTGTCTCCCAACTGGGCCGCCAATGTCTTGGACCACGCACCACAGGCAATCACCACATGATCGCTGAGGATCTGCTCCTCACCCTCCACATGCAGAACGATATGATCCCCTTGCGGCTGAATATGAGAGACTGAGTTCTTCAGGATCTTGCCACCGTTGCGCTCAAACGCTTCCGCAAGGCTCAGGCAAAGAGCATGTGGATCGTCCACACTCATCCATCCCGGGACTAAGGCGCCCCCAACAACGCTACCGGCAAAGTCAGGTTCAAGTTCCCGGATCTCATCTCCAGTGAGTTCCTGCACTTCAATGCCGTGTTCCCGTTGTTCCTGCCATTCGCTGCGAACGCCTTCAATCTGGCTCTGCTCGGTATAAACCTCAAGACAGCCCTGCAGGAACACATGATGCCGCGTGCCGGACGCCTGCCACAGCCGCTCCCAAGCCGGGAGTGACGCTTTGTTGATGGCCGCTTTGCCAAGAACACTGTGTTTCAGTTTGTCAGGAAAAGATGCCCGCGAGAACCGCAGCATCCATGGCAGAATTTTAAGCGCATATGCCGGGCGCACAGCCAGCGGCCCCAGTGGGTCAAGCAACCAACCGGGTATCTTCCGCCAAATTCCTTTAGAAGCCAAAGGCGCAACATCAGTCCATGCAATGCCAGCCGCGTTCCCACGGCTGGCCATTTCACCCGGACCATTGCGGTCAATCAGAGCAACCTTATGGCCTTCTTGCTGAAGGCGCAGGGCTGTTGCCAATCCAACAACCCCGGCTCCGATTACATGGATGTGTCGCATAGCTCTTTAAGCTCCGGCAGTTCCGGGCGGCATGCAATAGCATCTTCCACCACCTTGATGACGCGTGCACGCTCAGCACCGGACAATGCCAGACGCGGCGCACGGACACGGTCATTAGAACCGATCGCAACCATCTCTGCCAACTTGATATTTTGGACTAGATTGGTGGACACATCCAGATCGAGAAGCGGACGGAACCAACGGTAAATCTCAAGCGCTTCCTGATAGCGTCCAGCCTTCGTCAGCTGGTAGATCGCAACAGTTTCACGCGGGAAGGCAACAACAAGGCCAGCAACCCAGCCATCAACGCCCATCATCAGGCTCTCAAGCGCAAGGTTGTCTACGCCAGTCAGCACCTTGAAGCGGTCACCAAAACGGTTGATCACTTCAGTCGCGCGGCGAATGTCGTCGGTGGATTCTTTCATCGCAACGATGAGCGGCTCATCTGCCAGCTCAGCGAACATATCCAGAGTGACATCAACACCGTAAGCAACCGGGTTGTTGTACACCATCACCGGAATGCCACCAGCTTTGGCAACAGCTTTAATGTGAGCCACAGTCTCATGCGGTGCAGAGCGGTATGGAACGCCCGGCAGAACCATCAGGCCATTTGCACCAGCTGCGGCTGCATCTGCTGCCGCTTTTTCAGCCCGGCGAGTGGAGCTTTCACACACAGTCATGATGACGTGCTTGGAACCACATACCTTCTTGGCAATCTTGAGAATTTCGATTTTCTCTTCTGGCTCCAGCGCCATGGCTTCACCAAGAGAACCGCATACGATGATGCCATCGCAGCCCGCATCCATCTGCAGCTGGAAGCAACGCTCCATCTCTGCAAAATCAAGCTCATCGTTCTCTGTAAATTTAGTTGTGACAGCCGGGTAAACACCAGTCCACATTTTGATCATCCTCACCTGTGATATATTACAGGCAATATGACCCCCAAACCCTCAAAGGTCAATACTGTGATATATCTGAAGGCAAATAAATTCAGTGAGACAGTGGAAAAGCAATAAATTCAGCAAGTTAATAACGCTGCGGAAAGTGTGTAACCGGCAATCCGGCACCTTCCGCAGCCAATTTCACACAGACTTAGGAAGCCTGAGATCGTGTGCGGGAGACCGCATCGTGCCAACCGGAGAGTCGCTTCTCACGCTCTGCCGCTTCCATGTTTGGCTCAAAGCGGCGATCCAGATTCCACCGCTCAGAGAACTCTTCCATGGTTGGCCATACACCCGCCTTCATGCCCGCAAGCCATGCAACGCCAAGCGCAGTGGTTTCCTGAACAACAGGACGATCCACCGGACGGCCAAGAATGTCCGCAAGGAACTGCATGGTCCAGTCAGACGCAACCATGCCGCCATCAACACGAAGAACGGTGTCACCATTCAGCGGAGAGCCCATGTCTGAGGACTTGGAGTTGATCAGATCAACAGTCTGGTAGCCAACGCTTTCCAGTGCTGCCCGCGCAATTTCATCCTGACCGGTGGAACGGGTCATACCAAAAATAGCCGCGCGTGCTTCAGGATCCCAATATGGCGCGCCCAAACCAACAAACGCCGGAACCAGATAAACATGGCTTTCCGGATCTGCATTTTCAGCCATCAGCTGTGTCTGCGCTGCATTGTCGATGATCTTCAGCCCATCCCGCAGCCACTGCACAGCAGCACCCGCAATAAAGATGGAACCTTCCAGCGCATAAGTGGTCTTGCCATTCAGACGATAGGCAATCGTGGAGAGCAGACGGTTCTTGGAATAAACCAGCTCCTCGCCGGTGTTCAGCAGTGCAAAGCAACCGGTGCCATACGTGGACTTCACCATGCCCTGCTTAAAGCAAGCCTGCCCAACAGTCGCTGCCTGCTGATCGCCAGCCACACCGTAGATCGCAGCTCAGCACCCAACAGATCCGCAGTGATCGTGCCGAACTCATCCGCACAATCTTTCACGTCTGGCAGAAGGCTCATCGGAATGTTCAGCAGAGCCAGCAGCTCTTCATCCCAGCGGTTCTCACCAATATTATAAAGAAGCGTACGCGATGCGTTGGTCGCGTCAGTCACATGAGACTTCCCGCCGGTCAAACGCCAGATCAGCCAGGTATCAACGGTACCAAATGCCAGCTCACCAGCTTCAGCCCGCTCTCGCACACCTTCCACATTGTCCAAAATCCAGGCCACTTTGGTGCCCGAGAAATATGGATCAAGCAGCAGGCCAGTCTTGCGGGTAAACATTTCCTCATGACCAGCCGCTTTCAGCGTGCTGCAGAAAGCAGAGGTGCGACGGTCCTGCCAGACAATCGCGTTGTAAACCGGCTCACCGGTTTTGCGATCCCAGATCAACGTCGTCTCACGCTGGTTGGTGATGCCCACGCCGATGATCTTTTCAGCAGCAAGGCCTGCTTCAGATAGCGCTTCGCGGCATGTCTCGACAGTCGTATTCCAGAGGTCTTCAGGATCGTGCTCTACCCAACCTTCATGCGGAAAGTGCTGCGGAAACTCACGCTGCCCAACACCCACACTTTCGAAGCTGTCATTAAAAACGATCGCACGCGTTGACGTCGTCCCCTGATCAATGGAGAGCACCCACCCTGTCATATATTCCTCCCCGGAAGAGGTTTTCCCTCTTCGAAAATCCAATTTGGCGCCAGTATCTTTTCTGAGACGCCGAAACAATCTGATGATGAACCTAGAATGTCACTTACCAAAATACCAAGGTCAAAACACCAAGATAAAGGTCAGTCTTTGTGTATACCATCCCATACAAGGCGCCATGACATAAAACAGGCTCTGCCTTTCTGACAAAGCGTATTCCCGAAAAGTGGTTCCGGTTTTCGGATAAGAATACGCACAAAAAGAAAAACAGAGCCCTGTAACCTAACCCGCCATGCGGTTCGCTTCGAAGTAGCTCGCCAGATAATGCTCCAGCACGCCAGCAGCCTCTTTCGGCAGATGCAGACCCAGCTTGGAGCGCCGCCACAGAATGTCTTCCGCAGTCACAGCCCACTCCTGCTCAACCAACCAGTTCACTTCGCAGGCATAAAGGTCGCCACCAATATGCGCACCCAGCTCAGCTGTGGTCTTCGCATATCCAAGGATTCTCATGGCATCAGAGCCATAGGAGCGCACCAGACGATACGCATGGTCATGCTCAAGGAACGGATAAGCTGATTTCAGCGCAGCAACTTTGGCTCCAAAGTCACCCGGCTCAAAATCACCACCAGGCAGAACGCTGTCCTTCGTCCATGCATTCTTCTTCGCAGCTTGCGGCAGATAAACAGCCAGCTTCTCAAGCGCATGTTCCGCAAGACGGCGATAAGTGGTGATCTTGCCGCCAAACACGCTCAGCAGCGGCGCTTTGTTCTCACCTTCATCCATCTCCAGAACGTAGTCGCGTGTCGCTGCGCGCGCTTCACTTGCGCCATCGTCATAAAGCGGGCGGACACCTGAGTAGGTACGCACAACCATGTCCGGCGTCACTTCTTTAGAGAAGTACTCGCTCACAGCGCTGCACAGATAGGCAATCTCATCATCAGAGCAGGAAACACCAGCAGGATCATCCTGATAATCAACATCCGTGGTGCCAATCAGCGTGAAGTCATTCTCATAAGGGATCGCAAAGACGATACGACCATCCGCATTCTGGAAGATGAAGCTGCGATCATGCTCAAACATCTTCGGCACGATGATGTGGCTGCCCTTCACCAGACGCACATTCGCCTGACTGTTGAGCCCAATCGCACCTTTCAGAACGTTGGACACCCAAGGACCAGCCGCGTTCACCAACGCCTTCGCCTGAACCAACTCAGTCTGACCACTCACGCTATCGCGAATTTCAACTTCCCAACCGCTGTCAGTGCGGGAGGCGCGAACAACCTCAGTATTACGGCGGATCTCAGCACCACGAGCAGCAGCATCGCGTGCGTTCAGCACCACCATGCGCGCATCATCCACCCAGCAGTCGGAGTATTCAAAACCCCGCGTGAACAGAGACTTCAGCCCATCGTTAAACGGCGCACGATCAAGCGGCACCGTCTTCGTGGCTGGCAACAACTTACGTCCACCCAGATGGTCATACATGAATAGACCAAGACGTAAGAACCATGCCGGACGCAGGCCCTTGTGGTGCGGAAGAATAAAGCGCAGAGGCCAGATGATGTGCGGTGCCATGTTCAGCAGAACTTCACGTTCCTTCAGCGCTTCGCGAACCAGACGGAACTCATAGTATTCCAGATACCGCAATCCACCGTGGATCAGCTTGGTCGAGGCCGAGGAGGTCGCGCTTGCAAAGTCAGTTTTCTCCGCCAAAAAAACTGAAAGTCCGCGACCAGAGGCATCACGTGCAATACCGCAGCCGTTAATTCCGCCCCCTATGACAAATAGATCATAGCTCTTACTCATGGTTGGCCCCTCAATTCCACGGTTCTCGCCAATGAATCCGTGATAGCACGCATATTCGTTACGCCGAACCTATTCGAATATTTTCGAAAGTCAACGAAACCTATTATCATATATATGTATTAAAACGAAACTCCCACAAGCAAGAGAAAAAATCGCTCGATTGCCCGATTTCTCTCGTCAATTTGTTTAACACTGGGCAACAGAAAAAAAAGCGCGCTCGTTTCGAACACGAGCGCGCTTTTTTCATACGAAACTGAAACTAGCGGGTTTCAGGAGACTGATTCACCTAGGGTTACATCAGGTCTGACCATCTTCCTCAGAGGTGTTATCACCTTCACTCCCGCCAGCTTTGGAGCTACGTCCCTTGGCCGGAGCAGGCTTTTTCTGCTCAACCTGAGGAACCTCCTCCGGGCTGCTATCACTTGCCACATGGTAGGTAACTTGCGGGAATGGAATATCGATGCCGCGCTCATCAAACACGACCTTCAGATACTCATTATAAGCACGGCCAATCGCCCATTGGCTGCCCGGCAGTGTCTTGATACGTGCGCGGATGTTGATGGCTGAATCACCAAAGGCAGTCACACCATGCATCTCCAACTCACCAAGGATCGCAACATTGTGCGGTGTTTCCTCCAACCGGCGGAACGCTTCGTGCATGGCTTCCTTGGCCACTTCAATGTCGGTGTCATACCCAACCCCCATCACGGACACAGCATAAGCAAAGTCGCGCGTGGAGTTGGAAACGCTGGTCACAGAGGAGAACGGGATGATGTGAGAGGTACCATTCAGATCACGCAGCCTCACACTACGAATGCTCAAGCGCTCAACCGTACCACTGATGCCACCAACTTCCACGAAGTCTCCTTCGTTCATAGCGTTTTCCAGCTGAATGAAGGCGCCAGTAATCACATCCTGCACCAGCTTCTGCGAGCCGAACGATACCGCCAGACCAACAACACCAGCACCTGCGATCAATGGCGCAATCTGAATGCCGAGCTCAGACAAAGCCAGAAGCGTAAACATCACAATCATCAGGATTGAAAGTGCGTTGCTGAACAACTGGAACAACGTTTTGGTGCGGCTGGAAACAGTCTTGCCTTCCCGCTCCAGAATACGCAGGTCGATCCAGGACATGATCGTCAGCCAGAGAGCAAAGCCGATAAGAATAACAATGACCGCAGACATCACAGCGTTTGCAAAGGCAATACCATCACCGGTCCAGATCCACTGCCAGAAACTACCGACACCCCAGACCTCCAGAACACCAAAAACCACGCAGATACCAACGATCACACGCAGCACTGCACAAACGGCAGGAAGGAACGAGTTCAGCCTGTCTTCAAAAGTCGGCAGCACATGGTCCAACGCATCATGAAGATCAACACCCTTACGGATAACCCGTGTCAACAACTTCATAATGCCCAGCCCGATGAAGATAACCAGCAAGGAAATCGCGCTAGTTTGGGCAATGTAGTTGATCGCATCGAGCGGCGTACGCAACCACGCAACCATGATCGCAAACACATAAAGCAGCGCCAGCAGATGCCAGACAAAACCCAGTCCCTTAAACAGCTGAACCGAGAAGTTGGAACCTTTGAAGCTATCCGCATAAACGCGAATAGCATCCCGCACCCGCAAACGGGACCGCAGGATGATTGTCGTCAGATAGACAATACAGAGCAGCACCACTGTGACACGAACGCTGCCAGCCAACTGAGCTGAGAAGTTCACGCCCACCATTGGTACAGCCAAACGGACACCGAACCCAAGAATACCGACGATCAGGATCAGATGGCGCGCCCAGTAAACAGCTTCACTGTCGGAGAAAGGCAGCAAGCGGAAAACAGAGCGGTGCGGCGCAAACACAAAGCGGATCACAACACGCGACATCTCAATCAGGAAGAAAGCATTGATAGCGAACAGCTCAACATTGTTGATGCTCTGTACTGTCGGATCAGATGAGAAGATGTAGGCAGACAGATAGCCGACACCCGACGCAATGCCCACGAACGCAGCATCAAACACCGAGGTAATCGCCAGCAAGCCAACACGGAAGAAGATTGAATGGCGGTCCGGTCCTTTCTCATGACGGCGCATGTAAGCCGTTGAAGCACGGTGCAAAATGATCAGAACCAGATAAGCTGGCAACAGGACGCGAATGATGCTGAAGATGCCGTCCCACAGCCGCGAATGATCCACCTGCGACTGCCCATCAATCAGGTCTTCATAACCTGAAAGACCTGAGATAATAAGCGCGCCAAAATCATAGAAGCTCGTAACACCTTCCTGCACATAAGACCCGATCTGCGCGGCAATCGTTGCTTTAGCTTCCGGGTTCACCGGTGTGCCAGACGCCTCGGATCCGGAAGCACTTTTCGCTTGCTCTTCCTGCAAAATCTTGATGAGCGCTTCACGACCTTTCGGGTCTTCAAGCACCTTGATCAGAGCTTGCTTGGCCTGCTGAACATCTGCCCCTCCCTCTGCCGAAGCTGAGGAATCTTGAGCCTGCGCAACACTGGCAAAACTAAGAAAGATTGCAGCAAACGCTGCAAGAAAAAACCGGAAAAGCATAGATCACCCAGAATGGAAGCGTGCAAAAATCAAGCGAACATTACCGCTTTACAACATAAACGAGAAGATCCGGTGAAGACAAACCGACAAAATAACCCTGCGCAAACAGGGTTTTTGACAGATCAAAGCATGCAAAGGTTATTTGGCTCGCCGCCCAACCATAAATGCAGCCACAGCAGTTGAAAGCGTAGCCGCTGCATAAAACCACAGCCCTGGCAAAACCTGAGCACTGGCAAGCCCACTGGTCTTGGCAGCAAAAATCACCAGCGCCACCAACATCACATCCATCATGGACCACTTACCAAGATAACTCAGCGTCGTGAGCCATTTGCTGGAAGACCGATGCAAAGCAGAAATACCAAGAACGAGAATTTTAAGAGCAGGCAGGAAGACGGAGAACACAAACACAAGACCAGCGATGGAAACCTCACCATCCTCATAAAGCCCGCTGATCACCTGCAGCAGACTTGGCGTGTCCTGTAAAAAATAGAGACGTTCCATGCTCAATAAGGGAAGCGTAAGGCCGAGGCCAAACGAAAACGCAGCAATTGGAATTAAGAAACCAAGTAAAACAGGCATATAGGCTCCAGAAGCGTCTTCCCGAAAAATGGATAGTGCTTTGACCCGGCAACCGGATCACGGCGCAACAGCTATAGATAAACATTGGTGAAATGAAAGCAAGCACAGGGAATCGCACCGCGAGCAGGCGCAGTGCGATCAATAAAGGATATTGAAGAGGTAAGACCAGTTTGGGGTCGCAAGAGTGTCAGGTCATTCAGGTAGAATAAGCGAACTCTCAACCCCGAGGAGGATTAGCGACGAGCCATCCGCCCCGCGATGTCGTCCATTCCGTCTTGTTCAATCGCATCCATAGCAGCACGCTGACGCATCTGGTCGCGCTCATCCATCAATTCGATCTTCTTCAACTCAGAAACAGCTTCCGTCAGTTCGTCCTGTGCTTTTTCAAGCTGAGACTTCAACTCTTCTGTCGAGTGCTTCAGGTTATCCCGGCGCTGTGCAGCCGCGCGAGCGAAAGTCGGATATGCAAAATGCGTGACATCATCAATGCCAACACGCTTTTGCTCCTGAACAATCTGGTTCTCCAGATCTTCAGCCATTCGATCAAAATCACTCAACATCGTTTCAATCTGAGTCACCTGGCGGCGCTTCTCATCAACATTGAACTTCTTCAGCTTCAAAAGGCCTTCACGATTCTTCATACGCAATACTCCCTTTACCGGAGAGTGAGCTTACGCCTGAGTCATTTCCAAAAGGTGAGCAAGTTGGAAATATCCCTCTTCAATTGTAGTTTTTTCCCCCTTCATTTGCCCAAGGTACGCTTCAAGCATGTCATATTTAGCAATAGCCTCATCAACGAGGGGGTCTGCACCTTCTTTATATGCACCCAGACGGATCAGTTCCTCCATATCCGCATAAGCAGACATCAACTGCTTGGCGCGCCGGAGAATCGGCAAGGCCTCTTCAGGTACGCACCGTGGCATAGTTCGACTTACAGATTTTAGCACGTTAATTGCAGGGTAGCGACCACGCTCGGCAATTTGCCGCTCCATGACTATGTGCCCATCAAGGATACCACGCACCGCATCCGCCACAGGCTCATTATGGTTGTCGCCTTCAACCAACACAGTAAAGAGTGCAGTCACTGCGCCTTTGCCAACTGCACCTGGCCCAGCACGCTCCAGCAGTTTAGGAAGTTCAGTAAAGACGGTCGGAGTATAACCTTTAGAAGTCGGAGGCTCACCAACAGAAAGACCGATCTCACGCTGAGCCATTGCAAAGCGTGTCACCGAGTCCATCATACAAAGAACATTCCTGCCTTCATCACGAAAGTACTCGGAGAGCGTCAATGTAAGATATGCAGCTTCCCGGCGCATGAGGACGCTCTCGTCAGATGTCGCGACCACCACAACAGACTTAGCCAATCCTTCTTCGCCTAGATCATCCTCAATGAACTCCTGAACCTCACGCCCACGTTCACCAATCAGACCAATGACAGACACCTCAGTTTCCGCATTGCGCGCAAGCATAGACATAAGGACGGATTTACCCACGCCAGACCCGGCAAAAATACCAAGGCGCTGCCCCTGACAACACGTTACAAAACTGTTAAGAGATCTCACACCCAGATCGATCGGGCCTCCAACACGCGCTCTTTCTGCAGCCGGAGGTGGTGAATCACGCAATTTTCTCGGAATTGAACCGAATGGAAGCGGTCCTTTTCCATCAATTGGCTCACCCAAAGCGTTAACAACACGCCCCAACCAACCGCTCGATGGATGCACGATACTCTCACGAGAAATCAGCTTCGCCTTGCTACCATGACGCACACCATCAAGCTCGCCAAATGGCATACAAAGCGCTCTTCCACCTCGAAATCCGACGACTTCAGCTTGAATTGACGCTGCGTTCTCCCCTATTTCTATTAGTAGACGCGCCCCGACGCTCATGGCGTAAACAGGGCCTGCAACTTCGATCAGAAGTCCCTTAACTGCTTCTACTCTACCGTAAATTTCGGTTGGGAGGCATGATTCGATTTCTGCAAAAAGCGAGTCCAAAACAGATTCCCTATTAATCATTTTCGTCGATGGTAACCGATCGTTTACGCTTCTGCTTAATGTTATTGGGGAGACTTTGAATGGCGTATAGCCTTTCAAGGAAACGAAGCGTCTAAACATGGCTTTCAGTAGCACTTGATTCGATTGAAAGCCAACCGGTCTCAAAATGTTGAACAGGAAAGGTTACACCCCTGAATTCTAGGTTGTACCCAGAGAACTGTTCTACGTCAGAGTAAAACGCTTGCGGTAGCGATTCGAGTTCTGTTAACCATAAACTCATTCAATTGAGTCGGGTTTATAGTATTCCTTCGCAACGGTTTGTGTTTTTGGGCCGGCGCGACTGCCCAGGAAAGGCAACACGAGGGGATTAACATGCGTGTATTGTTGATCGAGGACGATAGTGCTACTGCACAAAGCATTGAACTGATGCTCAAATCCGAGAACTTTAATGTCTACACGACAGATCTCGGCGAAGAAGGCATCGACCTCGGCAAACTGTATGATTATGATATTATCATGCTGGATCTGAACCTGCCGGACATGTCCGGTTATGAGGTATTGCGTACACTGCGCGTATCCAAGGTGAAGACACCTATTCTTATTCTGTCCGGTCTGGCTGGCATTGAAGACAAGGTCCGTGGCCTTGGTTTCGGCGCTGACGATTACATGACAAAGCCATTCCACAAGGATGAGCTGATTGCACGTATTCATGCAATTGTACGTCGTTCAAAAGGTCATGCTCAGTCCGTGATTGTTACCGGTGACCTCACCGTAAACCTCGACACCAAGACTGTTGAAGTTGCAGGTCAACGCGTACATCTGACTGGTAAAGAATACCAGATGCTCGAGCTTCTCTCCCTTCGTAAGGGCACCACCCTCACCAAGGAAATGTTCCTCAACCACCTCTATGGTGGCATGGACGAGCCTGAGCTGAAGATCATCGATGTGTTTATTTGTAAGCTCCGCAAGAAGCTCGCTTCAGCAACCGCTGGCAAAAACTACATCGAAACAGTGTGGGGCCGCGGCTACGTGCTGCGCGAACCAGAAGAGAAAGCAGCTTAAGAGCCCACCGCTCTTCCAAAGCAAACTTTCAAAGAGTTTCAGTAGAAGCCCTGCTTGGTCAACACCACGCAGGGCTTTTCTGATTCTCACCTAACCATCTGCAATCAAACGCTCTTCATCCTCAAAACCGCTAAAGCTTGCACTTTGGTGAAAGTAAGCGGAGGGTAGCTTCATCAAGCTTGATGACTTCCGAAACACATATGAGGATACGAAGATGCAATCCTTTGCAGACCTGAGAGCCATCGGGACCGTCACAGCAACCAACGGGCTGTTCCAGCTCAACATCCAGTCAGATTACAGGCCAGCTCTGCTGCACCTATCAGACTTCAGCCACGCCCTCATCTTGTGGTGGGCAGATCAGGCGGCAACAGAGCAGGACCGGAACACGATGCAGTTCCCAGCTCCATACGCCAAGGCACATCATGAGATCGGTACGTTCGCGTCAAGATCCCCTGCCCGTCCGAACTCAATCGGCCTTTCAACGGTATCATTGCTGAATGTCGATGTAGAACACGGCCTTATCACCGTCCCTTACATTGATGCAGAACCCGGCACACCACTGCTGGATATCAAACCCTACTTCCCGGCCTCGGATCGGGTAGAACAATGCCATGGACCAGAATGGTGCAAGCACTGGCCTCAATCCTATGAAGCATCGGCTGATTTCGACTGGGCAGCTGAGTTCGCATAAATAAGAGACCGGTTAGCCTCTGCGTTTCTCGTGGAGGCTAATCGAGAAAACACCTCCAATAACGCCTAAGTGTTTTGCCAATCATAAAGCTTTATTGCCATTGTGCGCCCATGAGGCTTTTTATTCTTACATCTATTGTCATGGTGGCTTTTGCTGCCAATTCCGTTTTGAACCGACTGGCACTCGCAGATGGTGAGATTGGACCATCCGCATTCGCAACCATCCGGGTCATTGCCGGAGCCGTTATGCTCCTCGCCCTTATTTTCGTCAGAAGCCAAAAGCTTCAGTTCTCTAAGCCAAACTATCCTGCAGTGCTCGCACTCTGCGCATATATTCTCGGCTTCTCACATGCCTACATTTCATTGGATGCTGGCTTCGGCGCACTCCTACTCTTTGGGGCAGTGCAAATTACCATGTTCGCTGGTGCATTCCTTCAGCGTGAAAAACTGGGTTTGCAGAAATGGATCGGCGCAGGCCTAGCTTCTCCGGCCTCGTATACCTGCTCTCTCCGGCAAACGCCGGCATAAACCCACTCGGAGCAGGTCTCATGACCGTTGCTGCTGTCGGCTGGGGCATTTACTCCATCATCGGCAGAGGCGCAGCAAACCCGCTAAAAGACACGGGAATGAACTTCCTCTATGCCATCCCATTGGTTGCTTTGGCACTTCTGTTGTTTCCCGATAACAGTGAAATCACCTTGGCAGGCGTGGTCTTAGCTGTCATCTCTGGCGCAATTACCTCAGGTCTTGGCTATGCCTCTGGTATGCAATCATTCCGCAGCTTCAAACAAGCACGGCTGCCGTTGCTCAGCTCACCGTACCAATCATCGCCACTGCTGGTGGGATTGTGTTCCTCGCGGAAGCCATTGACCTGCGTTTCATCATAGCAACCGCCATGGTGCTCTGCGGTGTCGCCGTTTCAGCCTATCAAAGGAAACCTCGGTAGGTTACTCAGGCCGGTCCTGCTCATCCTCATTGCCAAGCTGCAACTGATAAGTTGCGGGAACGAACCGGAACCCGTCCCCCACAGCCTCAACAAACCCCAAGGCAGGGAATGGCATGTGATAGCCGATGAAAGGAATGCGCTCTTCGGCGATCATCCCAAAGATGCGCCGACGCGTTTCTGCAGCCCGTGCTTTGTCGATATCAAACACAACACGCCAATCCGGATAGGCTAAGGACCAAACAAAGTGGTTCGCGGTGTCCGCAGTCAGCATGAGCTTTCGCCCATTGGCTTCCACCGAATACACCGTATGCCCCGGCGTATGGCCGTATGCCTCAATTGCCGTAATACCAGGCACCACCTGATCACCCGGATTGATGAAGTCGAATTTGTCTTTGAGCGGCAGGACATTCTCCGCAAACACCCGCGCACTCTGGTTCGCTGCAGGACCAAGTTTTTCCCAGTAGTTGAACTCAATCGGGTTCGTCACATACGTCGCGTTGGCAAAAGTAGGAATGCCGTTTTGCATCAGGCCGCCCGTATGATCCGCATGCATGTGCGTCAGCACCACGACATCAATGTCACCGGGACGAATACCCGCCGTCGCAAGCGCTTTCAGCAAGTTCCCGCTTTGTGGCTGAGAAAGAACACCTCTTCCCGAATCAAACAGAACCAGCCCATTACCGGTATTCACCAGAACCGGCGTGAAAAAGCCTCTGAACTTGGTAGAGGAGATGAAGTGGTCGTGACTGGCTTTGTCAAACACCTCACTCGTCTGGTCCATACCAAACGTATCCTGCGGATGCTCCGCAACAAAGGTGCCATCCAAAAACGCGTAGACTTTGAACTCACCGAGCTGAAACTCGGTGGCTGGGGCGTGTTGATTGGATCTTTCAATCGGAATTTCCGCGGCCACCTCAGTACTCCTCATCCCTGTCGCAAGCAAACCGCCAGCGCCTAAAGCAAGGGCAGACCGTCTGCTCAGCTTAAAGAAATCACGAGAACTCATCACTCAAACTCCCTCGGCCCGGTGCCCGGATAACAGGCATTCAGCGGCGTCAAACTAACGGGAAACTCTGAGGATCTTTTGGAGGAATTCGCTCATATTGAATTTGAATTGCGAGCGAATGAAGCGATGCGCAAATAAAAAAGGCCAGCTTCACGCTGGCCCAATTCTTGATCTTAAGCTGAGAAGCGAGACCCACCCGCCAAAGCCTGAATAGTTGGCCGGGTCGTACCCGGTGTACTAGGCGAAGTTGCCGTAGACCGCGTAAAGCTTGTCGAGCCAGCCGGACGACTTGCAGCCTGCTTCTTGCGGTAAACACCACGAAGGTTCGGATAAGGCTCAAAGCCATCAGTCAAACCAACAACAGTTTCCGCAGCACCAAGCACCAGGAAGCCATCATCCGGCAGCTGACGATAGATGCGGTTCAGCACATCAATCTTGGTCTGCTGGTCGAAGTAGATCAGCACGTTACGACAGAAGATGATGTCAAACTCACCCAGATGGCTGAAGTTCTCCAGCAGGTTCAGCTTGCGCCACTGCACCATTGCCCGGATTTCCGGAGCCATCTGCCAAAGTTCACCCTGCTGAGAGAAGTACTTCAGCAGCATCTGAATAGGCAGGCCACGCTGAACTTCGAACTGGCTGTAAATGCCAGTGCGAGCTTTCTCCAGCACTTCGGTCGAAATGTCGGTACCCAGAATCTCAAAGCGAAACGAACCAACCTTCGCCTTGTCTTCCTTCAGATACATGCTGAGGGAATAAGGCTCCTGACCAGTCGAAGCAGCCGCACACCAGATGCGCGCACTCCGGCGTGATTTACGTGCCTCAAGCAAGTGAGGAAGCATCACATTCCGGAAGTTCTCGAAAGGGCTCTTGTCGCGGAAGAAGAATGACTCGTTCGTCGTCATCGCTTCAACAACGTCATTCTGCAGGGACATGGAGCCCGGCTTGCTGATCGCAAGAATAAGCTCACTCAATCCATTGAGATTATGACGACGAGCTACAGGCATCAGTCGGCTTTCGACCAGATACTGCTTTTCATCGGAAAGAACGAGGCCGCTACGGGATTTCAAAAATTTCTTCAAGAAATCATATTCAGAAGTCATCATCGCGCGGCTCCTTTTAAGATACGCTTGACTTGTGCACCAATCTGATCAAGAGGCACGATGCCGCTGCAGTTCCCTGTACGGGCAGCAGCTCCTGGCATTCCCCAGACAACACTGGAGGCCTCATCCTGCGCGATGACGCTTCCGCCCTTACCGGCAATTACATTGACGCCATTTGCGCCATCACTGCCCATGCCGGTCAAAACGAGTGCCAAACACGCGGTACCGAATACTTCGGCTGCACTTTCAAAAAGTGGATCCACAGATGGCTTACAGAAGTTGACGGGAGCTCCGTCTTCAAGCAGCGAAACCGCCTGCCCGTTCTGCTTGCCGATTTTCAAATGAATTCCGCCTGGCGCGATGTACACGTGCCCAGGTTTCAATACATCCATGTGCTCAGCTTCTTTTGAAGGAAGCTGAAGTTGCTTATGCAAATGCTCCGCAAGAATTGTCGTGAACGTCCGTGGCATATGCTGCGTGATCACAACAGGAACCTTGAGCAAACCATCGCGTGCATCAGTCAGCACACGCTGAAGTGCCTGCGGCCCTCCCGTGGAGCTACCAATCACAAGAGCTCTCGGCACGACCGAAGAATATGGCCGTAGCGTAATCTCTTGCTTTGCAGCTGATTGAAGCCCCATTGTCCGTGGACGGCGCAATGCTGCACGCGTCTCTGCCCGGTCAACAGAGGTTTCAGTCCGTCGTTTGTGCGGGTCATTGACAATCTCCGCACGCATTCTGCGTACAGGCTCAGCTGCTGGCTTAATGGTCGTGCGCTTAAGACGTTTTCCCCCACGTCCAAGCAAGCGCAGTTTCTCCAGCAGCTCTCTCTGAAACTCGGTAGCACTGGCTGTCTGGCCAGTTGTTTCCGGCTTGGCGACATAATCAGTGGCACCAAGAGAAAGAGCCTTTAAACTTACTTCGGCGTTCCGGCGCGTCAGCGTGGAAGCCATCACGATGATAAGATCGCGTTTCTTTTCTAGAAGCTTCGGAAGAGCTGTCAGGCCATCCATCACAGGCATTTCAACGTCGAGCACAACAACGTCCGGGTTGCTGCGTTCAATGTCTTTTACTGCCAGCTCACCATTTCTGTGAGTTGCAACAACTTCCAGCTCAGGATCTGCCTCAATCCATCTGCTGAACAACCCACGAATGACAACGGAATCGTCTACGACCATGACCCGGATAGGTGCCGCATGACCGGATCTCTCCGTCTTTGGCTCCTCAACTTTTGCATACATGCCCAGCCGGCCCATATCCATTACTTAGACCAATCCAACTTCCTGAAATTTCGCTGAAAGAATCTCCCGATCAAACGGTTTCATGATGTATTCGTTCGCACCAGCGCGGATCGCTTTTGTGATGTGAGCCACGTCGTTTTCTGTTGTACAGAACACAACAACCGGCTCCTCACCGCCATCTTCCTCACGCAGCTTGGCCAAAAACTCCAGCCCGTCCATCACAGGCATATTCCAGTCCAACAGAACCGCATCCGGCATTGAAGCTTTACAAGCATCCAGTGCCTTCTGTCCGTCCTCAGCCTCGGTGATCTCAAATCCAATGTCCTCCAGAATGCGGCGGGCCACTTTGCGGATTACGCTGGAATCGTCAACAACCAGACACTTTTTCATTAAATCGGCTCTCTCGCTTCGAAGGTGCGCTTACGCAGCTTTAGGTTCAATAAGGGAGCTCAACAGACGGTCTACATCCAGTACCACCATCAGTCGCCCGTCCAGACGATGAACCCCGCCGGAAATCTCAGCCCAACGGAAATCAAGGTTGGATGGGTTTGCTTCCATCTCATTTCTCGGCAAGTTGAGTACCTCTCCTACGGCATCAATAACAAGGCCATAGGACTCCCCTTTGTACTCAATACCAACAGCATCATGCCCTGATCAGCATCATTTGGCTTGAGATGAAGCTTGCGACGCATATTGATGGCAGTCACGATGCGTCCGCGCAGGTTCAGCACGCCTTCCACTTCAGGCGGTGCCAGCGGAACCTGTGTAACTTTTTCAGGAACAAACACGTCATGAACCTGAGAGATAGGCAGACCAAACAGCTGGCTGCCAATCACCACAGTCACATACTGGATGTGATCGGCACTGCCCTGACGGTTGTCTTCGTCTTCGACGGCGGAGAGTTTATGAGTTGTCATGCTGCAACTCCCATTTCACTGGTCAAAACATCTTTGAGCGCTGCCAGCAGACCTGGACGGTCAAACTTGGCGACATAGTCATCAAAGCCAGCCTGACGGCCTTTTTCGATAGAAGCTGGTGTCACAACAGCAGACAGTGCGATGATCGGCAGATGGCGGAAGCGCGTATCACGACGCAGGCTCTCACAGAACTCGTATCCGCTGATATCTGGCATTTCGATGTCAGTCACGATCGCAGCAAAGTCGGTGCCTTTTTCCATCAGCTCGTATGCACTCTGAGCGCTCGAGCAAACGGTGACATCGTAACCAGCCGCTTTCAGAACCGGTGTCAGCATATTGCGGAAGAACGCACTATCATCAAGGAAGAGAAGCTTTCTCACCTTGGTGGTTGTGTCGATCTCTTTGCGCATGAACCAGTCATCAAATGCCAGAGGCAGATAATAACCAAGGTCAATAACTTCAGTTGCACGCTCACGAATGATCGCAGAACCAAGAACACCCTGACGCTCAGACACCACTTCAATGGTCATCCGGTCTTCAACAATGTCGACAATCTGATCAACAACCAGACCCATGGAACGACCGTTGTCAGAGAACACCAGCATTGGCTGAGTACCCTCAGGCTTATGACGATCACCTTCGTTTACATAAACCAGCGGCATCAGAGAGCCACGGTACTGAACCAAATCACGGCCATTGGAATGCTCGATCTTGGAGACATCAAACTCTTCAAGACGTGTCACCAGTGACAGCGGAACAGCCTTCGGCTCTTCAGAACCGGCACGGAACAGCAGCAGTGAAATTGGAGCATCCGCATCAATCACACGAGCTTCCTCGTTGTCCTGCTCATCTTCGAAGGTATCAGTCAGCGTACCGGAAGCATGGCTAGCCATCGCGCTTGCAACACCGTTCGGATCGATGATCATGATCACAGAGCCATCACCCAGAATGGTGTTGCCAGAGAACATGTTGATGTTGCGCAGCATGGAAGACATTGGCTTCACAACAATCTCTTCGGTATGGAACACGCCGTCCACCACAACACCGAAGGTCTGGCTGCCAACCTGCATAACAACAATGAAGCCGTTATCTTCATCCAAATCAGCTTCCTCAGTCTGACCAAGCAGCTGAGACATATGAACCAGAGGCAGCAACTTGTTACGCAAACGCAGAACCGGGCGATCCTTCAGACGCTCAATGCGGTGCTCTGAGTTGGACTGAACACGCACCAGCTCAACAACAGAGAGTTGCGGAATAGCGTAGCGATCACCACCAGCTTCGACGATCAGTGTAGACACAATCGCCAGCGTCAGTGGGATCTTGATGATGAAGCTGGAACCTTTGCCCGGAGTAGAGCGAAGGTCGATAGAACCACCAATCAGCTCAACGTTGTTGCGCACAACGTCCATACCAACACCACGACCAGAAACACTGGTCACGTTGGTCGCTGTCGAGAAGCCTGCTGCAAAGATGAACTTGTAGATCTGCTGATCTGCCATCTTTTCCAGTTCGGCTTCGGTGGTCACACCGTTCTTAAGCGCTTTTTCCTTGATCTTCTCAAGGTTCAGACCACGACCATCATCCTTCACTTCGATGATGATGTGACCGCCTTCGTGATAAGCGGAAAGGGTGATGTTGCCCTTCTCTGGCTTACCAGCAGCAACACGGTCAGCAGGCTCTTCCAGACCGTGGTCTGCAGAGTTGCGGATCATGTGGGTCAGCGGATCTTTGATGAGCTCCAGAACCTGACGATCAAGTTCTGTCTCCGCACCAATCATCTCAAGGCCGATTGGCTTATCAAGTTCCTGAGAAAGATCGCGAACAATACGTGGAAGCTTCTGCCATGCGTTGCCGATTGGCTGCATGCGGGTCTTCATGACCCCTTCCTGCAACTCACCGGTTACATTGGACAGACGCTGTAATGGAACCTTGAACTCGCTGTCTTCATGACGACGAACGATCTCCAGCAGCTGGTTACGTGTCAGCACCAGCTCGGACACCATGGTCATCAGGTGTTCAAGCGTTTCAACATTCACACGAATGGACTGATTGGAAACACCCTGACTGGAAGCCTTACCTTTTGCACTTGGGTTTTTCGGCTTAGCTTCAGCCTTCTTCGCAACCGGAGCTTCTGCTTGAGGCGCAGCTTCAGGAGCAGCATCCATTGCTTCCGCTTCGTCCTCTGCATCTTCCGCAGGATCAGGCATTTCGATTTCGACTTCAGCTTCCTGGAAGGCGCGCTCCAACTCATCCAGCGATACTTCGCCAGGGCGCAATGGCCGCTCCAGAACCTGATAGATATCGGTGCCAACTTCTTCCTCAGCAGCTTTTTCCTCTGCCATAGCTGCCGCCATTTCGTCAGCCATGTCATCGTTGTCAGCACTTAGGGAAAGTCGTTCCAACTCATCAATGAGATCACGGTCTGCACCTTCAGGCTCAGTACCGTTTGCAGCTTCAAGATCAGCAAGAATATCTTTAATGCGATCGATTGAAGCAAGAACAAGCGTAACCGCTTCGTGTGTTACAGGAACACCATCGCGGAACTTGCCCATAAGAGTTTCAGCAGCATGAGCAATCGCTTCCAGACGCGGCAGGCCCAAGAACCCACAAGTGCCTTTGATTGTATGCACTAACCTGAAAATGTTATCCAGAATGGTGGCGTTGTTTGGCTCTTGCTCAAACTTCACCAACTCAACGTCTACAACATCCAGGCTTTCATTGGTCTCAGTGAGAAACTCTCTGAGAAGATCGTCCATGGCCCGCACCCACTCAATGCTTAGGGGAGCCTCAAAACGAGACTCCTAAATTTCACTAAGGTTGAGTGTTAAGCCAAACGGTTAACATAGGTTGAAAGATTGTAAGATTCATCCAACCTACAATAAATGGTTGTTTTTGACAGTTGATCAGGCAGACTCAGAAACCTGAGTATTTGCCTTGCATATGACGGCGTCACCGTCTTTCTCCAGCTCAATATTTAAGCCAGCTTCACCTGCCAACAAAACCGCATAGATCGGTTGAACAGTGTGGGCATCTACCCGTTCCGGCTCCTGACCGGAAAGAATCTCACTTACAACCTGAGGGATTCGCGCATTCGTTCCTTCAGCTTTAAGGAGAAAGTTCGGAGCGCTCTCATCCCCTTCCATACTGATGGTAATGGTACCACCCCGTGGAACACACTGATTCATGAGCAAAAGCAGGTTCAGGATCAGCTTCACCTGATTCTTAGGCAGCAGCAGACGCGGCATGGTCCACTCAAGATTTGCCTTCTCATTGCTCATGTATCCAACAGCAACTTCCTGCGCATCACCCAGATCAATGGAAGCGCCGGAAGATCCGGCAGCACCAAATGCGAGGCGCGCAAACTGAAGTTTCGCAGAAGCTTGGCGGGCTGATTTACGAATAAGGTCCATCGCAAAGTCTGCCATGTCCTCATTGCCTTCTTCATCCAACACTTCCAGACCGTTTGTGATTGCCCCGACAGGTGAGATAATGTCGTGGCACACACGGCTTGCGACGAGTGCGGCAAGATCAAGAGAAGACAATTCCTTAAATACTGACATAACCGCTCCAGAACTTTGGCCAACTGGCCCTATGATTGATTCGTGATGTGGCGAAAAAGGTACAAGCCTGCTGGTTTAATTCCAAGCTGGACATCATTGATATGGACCGCATTTTACATCGCGTGCACGACTTTGTGCCTTTGCAAGCAAAATGTCCGGCGCCGTCAGAAACAAAGCGCGGTGTTCACGGCTCTGAAACAGCAATAACCGCTGGTTATAGACAAGATAGATTTTCGCCAATCCCTCAGCTCGGTAGCCTTGCGCAAGTGAGAGGGCATCGCATCCCTGAAATAATGGGGCATAGACCTCTGGATCGTGCTTGAACGCTTCCCGGTTACCTTCATTGGCAAACGCCCAAACCCGACCGCCCCATGAGAGCGACAGGTCTTCACGCCCCTTTTCCGGAGTTTCCGAGACCTGATAGGACACTGGATCGCACATGGACAGCGTGTAGGTGAACCGTTCCTGCGCATAGGCGAATGCTGAGGCAGCACACAAAAAAAGGAGAGAACACCACGCAATTCGGCCTGTACGCACAAATTTTCTGTAGAAAACATCAGAAATCATGAGAATGTCCATCCAGAGTCCGAATCACCTGCATTAACTAAACCAGCAAGTTTGACAGAGATACAAAATTCGCGACGCCTGGCCAACGGGATGCACATCATTTACCCAGCTATACCGTGATTAACCACTAGGTAGATGTAAGGCACTATAACTTGTTGTACCTAAAAGTTGCACTATGCCTTAACATTGGATTTGCTCTGAACAATCCAAATTCTCGGGTTTCTTGGAAGGAGACGTTGGCATGATGACGAGCCTGTTCGCCAATCTGCGCAACAAAGCTGCAATCGTCCTTTGCGCCATTTTCGCTCTGCTGGCGCTCAACACACATTCATATGCACAAGCGGCTGTTGATCAGTCACGCTACCACGAGCAAGACATCCTCTCCGCAGGTCATGACTTCTTTGGCTCCATCTCCACCGGTCTGGCACAGGTCGTGGAACGTGCAGTTCAGCAATACGGTGAGCCAAACGGCTATATTCTGGGCCAGGAAGGCTCTGCTGCCTTCTTCGCAGGCGCTGCGTATGGTGAAGGCACGCTCTACACCCGCAACGCAGGCAACCACCAGATTTTCTGGCAGGGTCCATCTCTGGGCTTTGACGTTGGCGGCGATGGCGCACGCGTAATGATGCTGGTCTACGATCTGCCAAGTGTCGATGCCATCTATCGCCGCTATGTTGGTGCAAAGGGTTCTGCTTACCTCGTAGGCGGCTTCGGCATGCAGGTTCTGTCCAACAACGACATCTTCGTTGTACCGGTTCGTGCAGGCGTTGGTGCCCGCCTTGGCCTCAACATGGGCTATTTGAAATTTACTAGGAAGCCAACATGGAATCCTTTCTGATATAACTAACCCTGCGTTAGTTATATTTTGGCAAGTTAGTGTGTGAGAGAATGCGCTTAAGTCTGCTGCAGACCCTCACACCCGTTAAACAGATCAGGCATAGTTTGTGATTGAAATTGCACTATACATTGCACTGGGTTTCTTCCTCGCGAGCATTCTAGCGCTCGCTGCCCTCCCCTTTATTTGGGGCCGTGCTGTACGCCTCACGCGCAAAGCGATTGAGACGTCCAACCCGATAAGCTATGCCCGTGCCACCATGGCAAAAGATGCGCTGCGCGCGCAGCATGCCATCGCGATCCGTCAGATGGAAGTTCGCCTGGAAGGCATGACGGAAAAGCTCGCTGAAAATGCGTCCGCCCGTGCAACTGCCGAGGCACAACTCGCTGAGCTGAAGGAAGAGCTGAGCGTCGTGCAACTCAAGTCTGCCCGCGAGCGCAAAAACATGGCACAGAAGGCAACACGCTTCCTGCGTCGTAGAAATCCATCTGAACCAATTCCCTTCTCCGCTGATGACCGCATCACGACCGAGCCAGAAGCAGAGCTGGAAACTGCAGGTGCGGAACAGACAGCCGACCAGAAGGCATCCGCTGAGATTATCCAGCTCAACAAACAGGCCGCCGCAGAAAAGACCCGCGAGCTTGATGCTGAACTGAAGGACGAAGAAGGTGCGACCAAGCCAGTTGGTCCAATCGACACTTCAGAACTTCAGGATATGGACAACCCGCTTGCAGAACTGGCAACTCAGATCTCTCAGCAGGTTTCAGAGATGACGGCGGAAGCCGAAACCAAGCATCAGCCAACCTCTCCGGCAGAGGCAGCGGAACTGGCCTCACAGTCTTTCACCAAACTCAAAAGCCGCTACAGCTCACTGGAACGCGAGCGTGATGACCTGAAACACGCCCTTCAGCAAGAGAAGGCAGCCAAAGAAAAAGCTGCCAAGCGCACCACCAGAAATCCGAATATCAAAACGCCTGAGCATATGAAAACTCTCGAAACCGATCTGGAAGAAGCAAAGAAAACAATCGAGAAGCTGACGAAGCAACTCGAAGAACGCGCTAACAGCACCTCCAAGATCGAGGAAGCCGTTGATCTGCGCAATGAACTGAAAGATCTTGCTGCCCAGATCACAGCAAAGGCAATTGCAGAAAATCCTCCGCTTGCAGAAAAGTACGATGAGGTCCTGAAAGACCTCAGCACAATCGCAGCAAGCACACCGAAGGCTGAGGCAACAAAGCCCAAAACCACGCGCACCAGACGTGCTCCGGCTAAAACCACAAAGCCACGCACCCGTAAGCCTGCAGCAGCAAAGAGCGCTCCAGCGGCAAAAGCTGACAAAGCAACGCCTGCACCAGAGCCAGACAAGAACCTTGCTGAACGCATCGCAGACGCAAGAAAGACCAGCAGCTCCCGCGGCTAACCTTCGGCTTCACACATCTCAAACAAAAGGCGCCTCAAACGGCGCCTTTTTCGTATCCACTATCAGAATGCTGCGTTAGCCAGTTCAGGCTTCTGTCGGGCTCTTAGAGCCTCCACTTGCATCCTGTTGCGATTTACCGGCCACTTCCACCAGTCGCACTTCATTATCCGCCAGCAATTGACGGTAATCCTGCGAGACCAGCGTATCCGTCACAAACGTATCCACTTGCGCAATATGACCAATCCGTACAGGAGCAGACCGCTCGAACTTGGTCTGGTCAGCGACCAGAATAACATGCCGCGCATTCTCAATAATCGCCTGAGCAACCCGCACTTCGCGGTAATCGTAGTCCAACAGCGCTCCATCACGATCCAGCGCAGACACACCAATCACAGCGTAGTCAACCTTAAACTGCCTGATGAAGTCCGCAGCAGCCTCACCCACAATGCCTCCATCTGTTGCACGCACCAATCCGCCAGAGATGATCACTTCATTCTCTGAGAATGGTCGTAACGTGCTCGCCACATTGAGGTTGTTGGTGATGATCATAAGGCCTGTACGCTGGATCAAAGCCCGCGCTACTGCCTCAGTGGTCGTCCCGATGTTCACAAAGAGCGATGCACGATCTGGGATCAGGTCAGCAGCGGCTTGCCCGATGGCTTCCTTCTCTTTGCCTGCCAGATCTTTACGTGCGGAATAGCCCAGGTTCTCAACGCCAAACGCCAGCAGCGCCCCACCATGTACGCGGGTCAGCAGCCCTTGGTCGCTCAACTCTTTCAGGTCTTTGCGGATTGTCTGAGGAGACACAGAAAAGCGCGTGGCGAGTTCGTCAACTTCCACCTTCCCGGTCTCTCGGGCAATATCAAGAATAGAGTTGTGGCGCGAAACCAGCATCATGAATCAAGTCCGATAATTTTTTTGTACATTGCCACCAGTCTATAATCTGCGATGTTTCACAGTACTATAGCCAAAAGCACAGAAGCATCCAGACGACTATTAGATGAGTTCAAAACAAAAGTCCTCTTGCCTCTGCTCCCCTACTCTTAGTATTAATACGTCACAAAAAGGGGACAAGCTGCAACTTTTTCCATCTTTGTCATGATACCGCCCAAAGAAGTCCGTTAAAGCTCACGCGGATCAATACACTGTCTTATCAAAGTTCAGCTAGAAAATCTAAGAGGGACGAACTGTGACCCGCGTAATGGAACGGCAATACAGTGCCAATCGGTATTCTGCAAAGAAACCAGCTGCACTGAAAAGCAAACTCCAGACTGCTGAGGCCCGCATCGAAGTTCTCGACAACATCGATGACTTGAAAGAAATGAATGCTCAGCTCAGTGAAAGTCTGGCAAAAACCGTCAGCAACGAAACTCAGAGTGACGAAAAGCTCTGGAATGATGTTGACGGAGATAAAGAAGACCACCACCTCGGCGCAGGATTAAACGGTCGCTGGTTCTAAACCGCACCTTTGGGCTTTCCTGCTGCAAACACGTCTATCCTTGAAGTGCTGCATCCCCCATCTAGGGGAACCATCCTCAAACAACATCCAAGCAAACACCACATACCATGGCTGACATGCGCTTTGCCTTGAGCGAAAGATGCACGCGAGCTCAGTGCTGCTTACTATCTCAGTCACGATGTATTGGGAAGAAAAGGAGTGGTACGCCCAAGGGGAATCGAACCCCTGTTTCCGCCGTGAAAGGGCGGCGTCCTAACCGCTAGACGATGGGCGCTCACATAGTGAGAGACTTTTACAAAGCTCTGTCTTCAAGCAGATAACTGCTTGGTATCGCTGAGAAAGCTTTTGGTACGCCCAAGGGGAATCGAACCCCTGTTTCCGCCGTGAAAGGGCGGCGTCCTAACCGCTAGACGATGGGCGCCTAAGCTTCGCTCTCGCGATGGACGGGGGTATATTGGCTAATTCCCCGCTTGGCAAGCCCCCTCCTCAAAAGAAAAGGGGGTTTATCCACCTATCTCGCAACAAAATCAGTACGTGCAATTTTTCGGCCCGTTACAGGTCGATATAGACAAGTGCTTGTGACGCACCTTCTTTCACCAGCACAACCAGATTTCCATCCATTTGGGTCACGGAGATAACCTGTGCTTCAGCGCCAATAGCAATTGTTGCAGCAACATTATCTGCGCTAACATTGGAATTATTGGCGTTAATCTTATAGAAGATGGCCGCAAAGACAGCTAATAAGCCGAGCACCATGACAAGGCTTGACCCCATCAAGAGGCGGCGGAGCTTCGCTTGAAGCCTCAAAGCTGCTGGATCAAGTTCGTCCTGTACAGTCTCGTCGCTGTCAGTATTAGGATCACGCATGAACGATAAATCTCCTGAGGGCACCCAGCCACTCACAAACTCTGTAATTGCCAATGAGCAGCAACCAACAGTCATCACGCCAGAACCGGAAGACGCCGGTCGCCGTCTGGATGCTGTGCTCGCTGCGCATATAGATGACTTCAGTCGCAACCGACTTCAAGCCTTGATCCGGGCTGGTCAGGTTCAAATTGGCCAACGCACGGTGTTGGAGCCTAAATATAGAGTCTGTGCCGGAGATACAATCACTCTTATTGTCCCGGAACCAGAAGCAGCTGAACCACAGCCGGAAGATATCCCTCTGACGATCGTTTATGAGGACGAAGACCTGATCGTCATCGATAAACCAGCAGGCCTTGTCGTGCATCCGGGCGCTGGCAATCCTACCGGCACACTGGTCAACGCGCTCATCCACCATTGCGGCTCTTCCCTGTCCGGCATCGGCGGCGTCAAACGCCCTGGCATCGTTCATCGTATTGATAAAGACACCACAGGCCTGCTCGTCGTCGCTAAAAACGACATGGCACACCAAGGCCTTGCAGCTCAGTTTGCCGACCACGGCAGAACCGGTCCACTGGAACGAGCCTATAAAGCTCTTGTGTGGGGTGCTCCCACAGCAGCAAAGGGAACTGTAGACGCCAATCTCGCCCGCTCTACCGCCAACCGCCAGAAGATCTCGGTGCTGAAAACCGGTGGTCGCCATGCAATTACCCATTGGCAGGTTCAGGAGCGTTTTGGCCCGCAGGATGAAGCTGCCGTCGCAAGTCTCATTGAATGTCGTCTGGAAACAGGCCGAACCCACCAGATCCGCGTACACATGTCCCACATCGGAAATCCGCTAATAGGTGATATGGATTACGGTTCTGGCTTTAGAACTAAATACAATAAATTCCACGAACCACTGAAAACCCAGTTGGCGGAGTTCAAACGACAAGCTCTTCATGCAGGACTTTTGGCGTTTGCGCACCCAAGAACGCAGGAATTCATGAAGTTTGAATCGGAGTTACCTGCTGATTTTGCTGGTATTCTTCAATCATTACGAAAAATTTAGGCCAAAAAAATTGCCGATCTGGTAGCGTTTTGGCCACAATGTTCCCATATAGAAACTTCAGGTGCGCTTCATCTGGAGGCACCAATGTGTGTTTGCCGAAAAGCCTGATCCCTCGATCAGGCGGGAACACTAAGCAAGGAGGGGTGCTTTATGGCCCGTAACCTACCAGCCCTCACGGGTGGCGAAGGCGGTTTAAGCCGCTATTTAGATGAGATTAGAAAATTCCCGATGCTTCAGCCGCAGGAAGAGTACATGCTCGCCAAGCGCTACCGGGAACACGACGAACCTAAAGCTGCCGAAAAACTTGTAAATTCTCACCTGCGCCTCGTTGCAAAAATTGCAATGGGTTACCGCGGCTATGGCTTGCCACTGGGCGAAGTCATCTCCGAAGGTAACGTAGGCCTGATGCAGGCTGTAAAACGTTTTGAGCCAGACAAAGGCTTCCGACTGGCAACCTATGCGATGTGGTGGATCAAAGCCTCCATTCAGGAATACATCCTGCGCACTTGGTCGCTGGTAAAAATGGGCACCACCGCAAACCAGAAACGCCTGTTCTTCAACCTGCGTCGCGTCAAAGGCAAAATTCAGGCATTTGAGGACGGTGATCTGCGTCCAGAACAGGTTCAGCAGATTGCAACGACGCTCGGCGTAACGGAAAACGAAGTTGTTTCCATGAACCGCCGTTTGGGTGGCGACTCTTCTCTAAACGCACCACTGCGCTCCAGCGAAGGTGAATCCAGCGAATGGCAGGATTGGCTCGTTGACGACTCTGAAAGCCAGGAAGCTGTGCTTGCTGAGCAGGAAGAGTATGACGTACGCCGCGATATGCTGAAAAATGCGATGAGCGTTCTCAATGAACGTGAAACCCGCATTTTCGAAGCACGCCGTCTGTCAGAGAACCCAATCACTCTGGAAGAGCTTTCCACCGAGTTTGGTGTCAGCCGCGAACGTGTTCGCCAGATTGAAGTGCGTGCTTTTGAAAAGGTCCAGAAGGCCGTTCAGGAAAGCGCAATGGCAATGGCTGCCCAACACGCAAGTGCATAACACGTACTCCCGCTCAGGGGGTACGTTTCCCAGCCAGATGAAAATGGACGCTGATTACACAGCCACGATGGATGTTGTCTGCATTGTAACGCTTACATGCACACAATTTGAGCTGAATTAACTTAAAATACAAATCATCTGTAGGAACATCCTTTTAAATAAACAGCCAAGCTTGTCGTCCCTCAGGTGCTCTCCTAAGGTTAATGATGAGGGGATTTTATGTGAGTTGGGTCGCTTCCCCTCTTGGGGGGAAATACAATGTTCGGCTCTGGCTGGCTGTCGCAAACCAACCGCGCACTCGCTGCGGTTGTATCCTGCTTAATCATAGCTATAGCTATACTGCTCCGCATCCTATACCCGCAGGTATTGGAAAACGTCGGATATCTCAGCCAGAACGCGCTGCAATTGGCTTGGCCAAACACAGCATCGGCGCCGCCAGTCTACACAATCCATTTGACACCAGAATCAGCCCAGCAAACGCAGGAGCCGGTGTATCAGCGTCTCGAGCTGGCGCAAATCCTTCAAAAGCTGGGGGAGTATAATCCTGAGTTACTGATCATCGATGCCGACTTCAGAAAGGCTGATCCTGCTTCACCAACGCTGAGAAGTAGAACCTATGATACCTTGCAGCCATCCTTGCGGGCCACCTACCCAAACCATGACCTTCTGCTGCAAACCATCATCTCCCATTACCCTGTGTTGCTCAACAGTCCTTTGACCCAAGCAACAGCAGAAAAACCTCCACTTTCCAATTACATAAGGTTCTCCGAAGCTGTTGGTTTCCAAGGCGATGCACACTATGCAAAAGGCTCACCTGCCCTACTCTACAAGCTGCAGTTTGAAAGCAAAGCCAACCCGGCGCCCTCACTCGCACTGCAAGCTTGGAAGCTCTTAAATTCAGCTAAAACCGAAGATTTTCGGTTGATCCAAACGGAGCGAGGCACCTCGTTAGAAAGTGCAGAACTCCAAGTTCCCGTCACCTCAAAGGGTGAGATGCTGATTTACAACACCAGTTCATCCGGTGCCTATATTTTTGCTGCAAACGACATCCTACGTGACCAGGTCTCCTCTAAACTCTGGCCACCAGCACCAAACAGCACTTTTGTTTTGGGCACACAAACAAGAGTGTCAGAACGGCACGCACAGGCACTCCAAACGCTGCAATCTGAAAATTTCATCACCACTCCCACGTGGAGCCAATACACTGAGATTACTGCACTAATCATTTTCGGTAGCGCTGTCGTACTCGCTTCAGCAACACAAGGCTTCTGGCTTAGCCTGACCATAGCAGTCATCGCCGTACTGGCAATGAATGGTGTTGCATTTCACCAGTTCGCTCTTAACAACATAGCGCTGGAACCATTCTTCCCATCGCTCATCATTCTGCTGATTTTTGCTATCTCCTGCACAATCAGAAGAGTGACCTTCAAAAGCCACCGCAGCAAAACAACTGAGCGATTTGCAGATATTCTCGCACCCAAACAGATGCAAAAGTTGCTCACAAAATCAGAGCAACTGCCATTGGAGGGTCAACAACGTGAGATCACGAGCCTCTCAACCCGCCTGAGGCACTTTCATCGATATTATGAGGGTCTTTCCCCTCAGGATCTCGCAAGCTTCTCCAACAGCTTCCAAACCGCTCATTTGGATGAAGTCCATATCCACGATGGAACACTAAATACGCTGAATACATCTGGCCTAAGTGCCTACTGGAACGCCCCTTTGGATGATCCCTTCCATGCAGCACATGCGTGTCGGACGGCGATTGAAATGCAGAAGCAGATGAAGCGTTTTAATGTCAAAGATCGCTTCAACTTCAACCAGAAAAACATGACGGACCACGCGGTCACGCTCGATATCGGCATCTCAACGGGCCTGGCAACGCTGGGAGAGACCGGCACCAGACGCCACTTCCGATATGCCCCACTCGGAAAACCCGTTGATTTAGCTGATGATTTGGCCCGCCATTGCAAGGAGGCAGGTCACAGTCTCCTCATCTGCGAAACCACCCGCGGTCAGATGCAAGAGCTGGCAACGCTGGAGACGGTCCCTGTCAAAACCAGCCGTTATTTAATGCGTTCGTTTGCGTTACTCGGTGATCCATCCCTCGCTTTTTCAGAAAACTTCCTCAAACTCAAGAACACCCACTGCAACATGGTCTTCGCGCTCTTTGAGGAGAACGACAAGAAAAAAGCACTCACTCTGCTGGACGAATGCAAGGCCCTCTCTGACGGCGAATACAACGCCATCTATGCGGCTTTCGAGAAGTACATCCTCAGCGATCTGGCGCAGCACGAAGCGGTGAAGGATGCAGCGCAATAACAGCATTTGGCCTACAAATAAAAAGAGCCCCCGAAACTCGGAGGCTCAATAATTGGTTTAGACCTATAACGGTTAGCGCAGTTCAACCGCGTAGGTTTCCACTGGAGGCGCTGTTTTAATGAGCCCCTGCTCAATCAGAAAGTTCGCAAAGCGCTCGTAGCGGCCAATATCCAAAGCAGCTGGACGGCTCGCAAAGCGTGGCAGGGTGTCTGCCCAGGCGCGCTTGTTCAGCTCATCATCAAGGTTCGGATAGACCTCAAGGAAGCTCTTCCAGGAGTCCTGAGGATTGTTCAGCAGATAAACAGTTGCCGCCTCAATCGCGCTGATGAACTTCTTCAGGCGTGGATCATCCAGCTTGTCTTTGTGAGCAACATAGATCAGCTCATCATAAACCGGCACACCATTCTCTTCCGGATAGAACGCACGACCTTTCGCACCTTCAATTTCCATCTGGTTCAGCTCAAAGTTACGGTAACCACCAATCACCGCATCAACCTGTCCCGCCATCAAGGAAGGAGACAGCGAGAAGTTCACATTGATCAGCTCAACATCATCAGAACTCAAACCGGCATTAGAGAGCATCTTACCCAGCATCGCGCTTTCAAAGCCGGACGTGGAGTAGCCGATGCGTTTGCCCTTGAGGTCTGCAATCTTCTTGATTGGCCCGTCTTCCAGCACAATCAGCGTGTTCAGCGGTGTAGAAACCAGCGTGCCGATACGCATCAGCGGCATGCCCTCATCGATCTGCGGATGCAGTGTCTGCTGATAGGAGATCGCAATATCCCCCTGCCCGGCTGCAACCAGCTTTGGCGGCATGGAAGGATCAGCCGGCTCAATCAGCTCAACATCAAGCCCTTCCTTCTCGAAGAAGCCCCGCGCCTTCGCAACCACAATCGGAGCATGGTCCGGGTTCGCAAACCAATCGAGCAGCACAGTCAGCTTATCCGCAGCCTGCACCTGAAGAGTGCTTGCAAGCATCGCTGCACCAAACAGCATACCTAGTTTTTTCATAAGGTTACGTCCTCATACTCTGAGATCTAGATCTCTTTCTGCCAATAGATCATCCGAGAAGTGGCGAACTCAACAACTGCTCTCAGGCTCAACACCATCACCGCAAGCAAGATCAGCGCTGCAAACATGGTCGCCGTTTGCATGCGTGCGTTGGATTGCAACATGATGAAAGCCAGCCCTCCCTTTGCACCAACCCATTCTCCAACCACCGCACCAATTGGAGCGAACACTGCAGCAATCCGCATGCCTGAAGCCAAAGACGGCAGCGCAGCAGGAATGCGGATGTAGCGAAGCATTTGCCAGCGGTTGAGGCCATGCAGCTTGCCTAGGTCGAGCAGCGACTGATCCGTCCTCCGTAACCCGTCAAAAAACGTTGAGGTCACGGAAAAGAAGATCACAATCACAGCCATCACCACCTTGGAAGCAAGCCCAAAGCCGAACCACAGCACCAAAAGCGGCGCAATCGCAAATACAGGAAGAGATTGAGTTGCTGCAATTGGAGGCAGCAGAAATAGGCGCACCCGGCGAGACATCGACAGCAGTATTGCAAGCGAGGCCCCGGCACTCACGCCAAAGAGAAAGCCGAGAACGGTCTCATAGGCGGTAATGCCTGCATGATGCAGCAGGAAGGCACCCTGATTGAGAAAAGCGGTAAACACCGCCGCCGGACCTGGCAATAGAAACGGAGGAAACTCTCCAATCCGAACCACAATTTCCCAAATGGCGACAAACAGCAAAATCCCGAAAAGACTTCGCAGAATTCGTATAAAAGCTCGCTTCAGCATGTCATTTCCCAACAATGGTATTGGGCATCACAAACAGGCGGAAGAACGGAGCTCAGATTGGCTCTCTGGGAATTTTCGACACAGGACCTCCAACTACAAACTGCAGAGATGGAGATCCGGGAAGAATGGCTCAGGTCCCGTCCCTTCGCCGGCATTACCCGGATCAGGTTCAAAGGGTTTAGCTCGTGGCAATCTCAGCTTTTCGTCAAGAAAAGCACCCCTCGGAATGGCAAGGACCATGCGCGTTTCTACGGGAGTTTGCAAGCAGATTTTCGAAGGCCGGGGGACAACGCCATGAAAAAAAGCCTCAGCTCTAACAGAGCCAAGGCTTATAAAATCAATCTAACTTGCTGAAATCAGATTACTTCCAGCTCTTGATTGCCTGTGCGACAACCTTGTTGCCAGTTGTCCCTTTTTCAAAGGTCAACATTGCGCGGCGACCGCTGTTATACAGCAGCGGAACATCAATCCATTCGCGCTCAGCGAGACGCTGCAGGTTCTTTGCCTTCTCTTCATTGCTGTCAGAAAGAGCAATCCAGAACAGCGTGTCAGAAACCTTCACGGCAGCCCCATCAAGCGGATCACCAGCTTCGGATTCAGTCTTCTTCAGGATCAGGCCAGGTACTTTCTCAACGCCCTTGCCGTCAAACCCTTCCGGGAAGATGAAGTTCAGCTCCAGCAGGTGGCTTGCAGGCAGAGACTGGTCACTGTTCGGCTTCAGCGTCATCTCAACAGAGAGATTACGGGATGGAAGCGTCGCAACAGCTTTGATGACAGAGGTTCCATTAACCTCATCCAGCGTCCAGACCACATTACCGCGAGAAGCAGAACCAGCCGCACCTGGTGTCAAAGCCTCTTCATAAAGAATGCTCTGCTGTGCCACTGGAGAAATCTCAGACTCGGTGCCGATGGTCTCTGCAGGTGGAACTGAGTTTGTCTCTACACCCGCTGCCTGCTGCTCAGGCTCCTTGGCCGGCAACACCTGAGGTGCAGCACTATCATCAGCGGATGCGGAAGGAGCCGGATCAACACTGCGAACAACAGTTGGTGCAGGTGCACTTTCTGCTGGTGCCGCGCTGGAAGAGTTCCGGGTAATCCGTGTTGTCGTCACCGGTGTTGCATCTGGAGAAACTTTAGCTCCTTCATCAGATGGCAACAGACGGTCAGTGTTCTTCTTAGGTGCACGCTCTGGCTGAACCCGAAGTGGTTCATCTTCACCCGTTGGTGCGCTCTCTGGCTCTCCAGTCTCGCTGGTTTCAGCTGGCAGGATCAGAGAGAGAATGGCTTCACGCTGGCTGTAAACGCCTGCAGTCACACCCAGAATGATCAGGATGATAACAATCATGCCGACAATGCCGGATGTATTGGAAGGCTTCAGACCTTCCTCCTGCTCAATCGCGTCCCCTACGCGCTGTGCAACCACAGGCTTGCGGGAGGAAGCAGGTTTACGGCTTGTCTTTGGCTTAACCTTTGCAGGCTCGTCAATCTCGCGGCGAGCGGTTTTGTCTTTGGTCTCCAGCTTGGAGCGACGAGCTTCACCCGGAACCCATGCACGCTCTTCAGCGCTGGTCTCAACAGCCCCTTTGGTTGGCAGGGAAGCAGCAGGCTCTTTCGGCTCGCTCTCGCCCATAGAACCAAGATCAGGCTCTTTGCGCTCTTTAGAAGCTTCAGGCAGCTGGTCACGCGCCATCTGATTGGCTTGGTGAGCAGCATTGCCAAGGTCCTGCGCGGCGCGAACAGCTTCTTTAAACACATCCGCTTTGGCAGCAGGAGCTTTTGGCTCTTCGCGTGCAGGCTCTTCAGGCTTTGCGTCAGCCTTTGGCTTGTCGTCAGCTGGTGGAGGTGTTGGTGTCGCAGAAACAGGAGGAGCTGTCGGCTGCGGAGCACTTGGAGCTGGGGTGGTTTTGGACCGCCCCAACCCGAGAGACTCGCGAGCAGCTTCCGCCTCGACCTTACGAATGGCCTCTTCAAGCTTCAGCTGCTCCTCAGTGATCTGGGAGGGAGACAGTGGTGGGTCGTAACTTTTAAGTTGCTTTACAATTGCATTTCGCGCGCGTTGATAAACTGCCCGCCGTGCCGAACCAGTGTTCTCTTGTAAACCAGCTACCGCTTTTTTCAGAACGGAATTATAGTCCGCCATTTAACTGCCCATTGCCCCCAGAGCTTCACTTCACGACTTAATCCTGGAATGGATTCTGAACCAGGATTGTGTCATCACGTTCTGGGCTTGTTGATAACAGAGCGACCGGAGCACCAATCAGCTCTTCAACATGCCGAACGTATTTCACAGCTTGTGCAGGTAATTCAGCCCAGGTGCGCGCGCCTTTGGTTGATTCCTTCCAACCAGGCAGGGTCTCATAAATGGGAACAACCCGCGCCTGAGCACCTTGAGATGCCGGAAGGTAATCGATTCGCTCACCATCTAGCTCATAACCAACACAAATCTTAATTTCATCCAGTCCGTCCAAAACGTCAAGCTTTGTCAATGCAATCCCATTGATTCCGCTGGTGCAAACGGTTTGACGGACAATCACTGCATCAAACCAGCCACAGCGACGACGACGACCGGTGTTTGTTCCGAACTCATGACCACGAGTACCGAGGAACTCACCAACTTCGTTCTGCTGTTCTGTCGGGAACGGACCTTCACCAACGCGGGTGGTGTAAGCTTTGGTGATGCCAAGCACGTAATCGATGGAGTTTGGACCAAGACCACTACCAGCAGCAGCCTGACCTGCAACTGTATTGGATGAAGTTACAAACGGATAAGTGCCGTGGTCGTTGTCCAGCAGCGCGCCCTGCGCACCTTCAAACAACAAACGCTTACCTTCACGGCGCGCTTTATCCAGCATGTACCATGCTTTATCCATGTAAGGCAGGATCTTGTCTGCAACGCTTTCCAGCTCCTGATAGATGGTTTCAGGAGAGATTTCATCGCGACCCAGACCACGCAGAATTGCATTGTGGTGTGTCAGCAGACGGTCAATCTTCGCTGGCAGCGTGCTCATGTTTGCCAGATCCATCACGCGGATTGCGCGACGACCGACTTTATCTTCATAAGCAGGGCCGATACCACGTTTGGTGGTGCCGATTTTGGTGCCTGCTGGGCTTGCATCTTCACGCAGAGCATCAAGCTCGCGGTGCAGGCTCAGAATAAGAGTAGCATTGTCAGCAACACGCAGGATTTCCGGAGAGATTTTCACACCCTGAGCTTCAAGGCGCTCAATTTCAGCGACCAGTGCATGAGGGTCAATCACAACGCCATTGCCGATGACGGAAAGTTTGCCACGAACAACACCAGATGGCAGCAGTGCCAGCTTGTAGCTCGTGCCGTCAATAACAAGCGTATGACCTGCATTGTGTCCGCCTTGGAAGCGTACAACAACATCGGCTTGCTCAGAGAGCCAGTCGACAAGTTTACCCTTACCTTCGTCACCCCATTGTGACCCAACTACGACAACGTTGGCCATGGTTTTTCAGCCCTCCTGCGGCTGCCAGCGTCTTGTCTCAAAGACGCCGTCATATGATTTGCTTGTCTGTATAAAGTGGTTTGTCACCTCAGAATGCAAATCATGAGAGACAACATAAGAAACCCCGGCGTAAAAGCCGGGGCGCAGTTACAGCGCCTTATAATCTGTCACTCACTTAAATACGAGCCCTTTTCCTTCAAAATGAGGCTGAAGACTGTAATTTTTGCGATCAGAGTGAACCTCTGTTGATTGTTTTACTCGCAAATCGGGTGGTACAGCCGTAAGACCGAGTGATATTACTAGTCCTAATTCCAATTCCACATTTTTTGCAATTCCTGCAAGAAATTTCACCAAGTTGAATACGCTTTATGAACGCACAAAAACTTGACTGGCTCGCCTGGTCTATTCATCTCTTATTGGGCACCTTGTGGGGCGGCGCTTTCTTTTTCGCCAAGATCGCAGTGGCTGCGCTGGATCCCGTTACACTGGTTTTCCTGAGAGTAGCCATCGCAGCGACCGCCATGTGGTGCTTTCTTCTTGTTACCCGTCAATCTATTCCTCTCACGGCAAAATGGATCGGCAGCTTCCTTCTGCTCGGCTTCATGAACAACGTGGTCCCCTTCTCTCTCATCTTCTGGGGCCAGCAATACATTGCCTCTGGACTGGCCTCTGTCCTCAACGCATTCACGCCCATCTTCACGATGATCGTCATGCAGATACTCAGCAATGAGGAGAAGCTGACCGTCACCAAGCTGATCGCTGCAATCATCGGCATCATCGGTGTGGCAATCATGGTGGGCAGCGATGCGTTGAGCGGAGCCAGCAATCAGGTTCTACCGCAGCTCGCAGTGTTGGGCGCCGCACTCTCCTATGCCTTCGGCGCTTTTATAATCATGCGCCTTAAAAAGCTGCCCCCGGCAGCCTTGGCAACAGGCCAGTTAACCGCCTCAACCATCCTGCTTATCCCGGCCCTCATCTATATGGCCCCAACACAGCAGCTTATGGCAGCTTCCGCTCTCACATGGTCAAGCGTTCTGGTTCTCGCTCTGGCATGCACAGCCTTCGCTTACATCCTGTACTTCCAGCTCTTCAAACTGGCCGGCGCCACCAACGCAGCATCCGTCACACTTCTGATCCCGGTCAGCGCGATCATCCTCGGCGCAATCTTCCTGAATGAACGCCTGGAACCAAACCACTGGCTCGGCATGGCCGCAATCTTCATTGCGCTCCTGCTCATCGATGGCCGCCTCACCAGCCGCTGGACCAACAAACAACAAGCCACCGCCTAACAAAACGCCTCCGGCTCTGACGAACCGGAGGCAATGTCTCTTTATAGCGAAGCGCGGTAGATCAGTTGCACTTCAGATAAGCTGCCAGAATATCTCGCGCTGCCAGCAAATCACTCTTATGGATCATCTCCGTAACAGTGTGTACATACCGCGTTCCAACCACAATACCGACAGCTTTCGCACCAGCTGCAGCTTGCTGAGCAGCTGCTCCATCCTGACCACCAATCCTCAACATAGTGCGCTGATATGGGATCTCTTCTTCTTTTGCCAGCTCCTCAATGTCCTTCACAAGCTGCAAATCAGCAATGAAGGAGCTGTCTTTCACATGAAGACCAAAGCCCGCGCCCTGCACAGTTGTCCGATCCTGTTCAGAAACACCCGGTGTGTCACAAGCCAGCGTAATATCAACACCAAGCCCGATATCAGGCTGGATCGCATAAGCAGCTGTCTTCGCACCACGCAGACCAACTTCTTCCTGACAGGTGAACGCAACATAGATTTCACAGGCATGCTTCGCATCGCCGAGCGCACGCAAAGCTTCAATGCCAAGCCAGCACGCCACACGGTTATCCAGCGCCTTGGAAACCACCTTCTCACCAATCTCAATCAGCGGCTCATCGAGGGTCACCATATCACCCACTTTGACCACCTCTTTAGTCTTTTCTCCAAGACCAAGATCAATAACAAAGTCAGTTACTTCCGGTGTCTTTTTGCGCTCCTCAGGAGAGGCAATATGAATAGGCCGGCCAGCCGCATTCATCACCCCTTTCAGATCACCTTCATCCGTTGAAACCAGCACACGGCGCGAGAACAAGTTACGCGCATCAAAGCCGCCAACCGGATGCACATAGATAAAGCCTTTGTCCGTGATATGAGAAACAAGGAAGCCGATCTCATCCATATGACAGAGCAGCATGACCTTCTTCGGCTTCTCGCCTTTTTTTGCAGGCTTACGCGCATCACGTCGGCAGATCAGAGAGCCCATTGCATCCGTTTGAACATCATCAAACAGGCCCTCAATTTCCTTCAGGATAAGGTCGCGCACTCGATGCTCATGCCCAGGAACACCCGGGGTTTCGCAGAGGCGGCGCAGTAGATCAATATTCATGGTAGCTTTCAACTCAACAATGGAACCAGCCCGCATCATGAGCCTAAGTGCTCAGATAAGCAATTCCACGGAGCCTCTGACCACCGGAAAAAGAAAAGGCGGCCCGAAAACCGCCTTTTGCTAATCAATTTCAGCTAAATAGCTTAGCCCTGCTGAGGGAAGTGCAACAGCTTCGCTTGGTTCACCTGCTCAATCGCTGCAATCTCATTTACAGTCGCCTCAGCAATTTCACCATCAATCTCAACCAGACAGATCGCTTCCTCACCCTCAACCTTACGGCCAAGGTTAAACGTCGCGATGTTGATCTTCGCATCACCAAGGATGGAACCCAGCTGACCAATGAAGCCAGGCTTATCCTGGTTGGTCACGTAGAGCATGTTCTCGCCAAGCTCTGCTTCCATGTTGATGCCTTTGATCTGGATGATACGTGGCTTCTGATCACCGAAGACAGTCCCAGCAACAGAACGCTCCTGACGCTCTGTGATAACAGTCAGGCGGATGTAGTTTTCATAAGCACCATGCTGCTCACGACGAACATCTTCAATTACGATGCCGCGCTCTTTCGCAACTTCTGGCGCAGAAACCATGTTCACGGTCTGCAGCAGTGGGCGAAGAACACCGGTGAGCGCTGCAGCGGTCATCGCCTTCACGTTCATCTCGGCAACGTCACCTTCGTATTCAATACGAACCGCCTTGATGCCTGTCTCGGTTGCCTGACCAGCAAAGGAACCAAGTTGTTCTGCTAGCTTAACAAATGGCGCCAGACGCGGAGCTTCTTCAGCAGTGATGGATGGCATGTTCAGTGCGTTGGAAACAGCACCATTGACCAGATAGTCAGACATCTGTTCAGCCACCTGAAGCGCTACATTTTCCTGTGCTTCAGAAGTGGATGCACCAAGGTGAGGTGTACAAACCAGATTTGGCGCACCAAACAGAACGTTCTCTTTTGCTGGTTCTTCTGTGAACACATCAACCGCAGCACCAGCAACTTTACCGCTATCCAGCGCAGCACGCAGAGCAACTTCATCAACCAGACCACCACGAGCACAGTTGATGAGGTAAACACCCTCTTTCATCATGTCGATCGCATCCGCATCAATGATGTTGCGGGTACGGTCAGTCAGAGGCGTATGCAGTGTGATGAAGTCTGCACGCTTGAAGAGGTCTTCCAGCTCAACTTTCTCTACACCGAGATCAATTGCACGCTCATGAGAAAGGAACGGATCGAACGCAATCACCTTCATTTTCAAACCGATAGCACGGTCTGCAACGATGGAACCGATGTTACCACAGCCAACCAGACCAAGCGTCTTGGAGGTGACTTCGTTACCCATAAAGCGGGACTTCTCCCACTTGCCAGCCTGCGTGGAAACATCCGCAGCAGGGATCTGACGGGTTACCGCAAACATCATCGCAATAGCGTGTTCAGCAGTCGTAATCGCGTTGCCGAACGGGGTGTTCATGACAACGATACCCTTGGCAGTCGCTGCCGGAATATCAACGTTATCGACACCGATACCAGCTCGACCAATCACCTTCAGGTTAGTTGCCGCTTTGATGATCTTCTCGGTGGCTTTGGTTGCGGAACGGATCGCCAAACCATCGTATTGACCGATAATCTCAGCGAGCTTTTCTTTGTCCTTGCCAACGTCGGGCAGGAAATCAACGTCACAACCACGATCTTTAAAAATCTGGACTGCTTTTTCAGAGAGCTTGTCGGAAATCAGGACCTTAGGAGCCATCGGGCTAACCTTTCAAGTCAACGAAGGTACCTTCCCATCTCTTCTTTTCGGGAAACAGATACACTTCTTGCGTCAGGTTAACCGGTCACCATCAGCGACCGGAACTATCTCGTTCAGAAATTAGGATTTTAAGCGGAAACCAGCTTCGCTTTTTCAGCAGCGAAGGCGTAGTCCAACCATGGCAGCAGTGCTTCCACATTGGCAGTTTCAACCGTTGCACCACACCAGATCCGAAGACCGGAAGGCGCATCACGGTAAGCACCAATGTCAAATGCCACTTCTTCCTTGTCGAGCAGGTTCACAATCGCTTTCGCAAATGCAGCTTGTGCTTTGTCATCAAGCTTTGTGATTTCCGGATCAACAATCTTCAGGCAAACAGAAGTGTTGGAGCGGGTTGCCGGTTCAACTGCAAGGAAATCAACCCAATCGGTTTTTTCAGCCCAGTTGGTGATCGCAGCGGTGTTCGCATCAGCACGAGCAACCAGAGCCTTCAGACCACCCAGTTCTTTGGCCCAACCCAAAGCATCCAGATAATCTTCAACGCAAAGCATGCTCGGCGTGTTGATGGTCGCTCCTTCAAAGATACCGTCGATCAGTTTCCCACCTTTGGTCAGGCGGAAGATCTTAGGCATCGGCCATGCAGGCGTATAGCTCTCAAGGCGCTCTACAGCACGAGGTGACAGGATCAGAATGCCGTGAGCTGCTTCACCACCCAGAACCTTCTGCCAAGAGTAGGTCACAACATCCAGCTTGTCGAACTCAAGCTCCTGCGCAAATGCAGCGGAGGTCGCATCGCAGATGGTCAGACCCTTGCGGTCAGCCGGAATAAAATCACCATTCGGCACACGCACACCAGAGGTGGTGCCGTTCCAAGTGAAGACCACGTCGTGGTCAAAGTTAATCTCTGTGAGATCTGGCAGTTCGCCATAGCCAGCTTCAATCTTGCGCGCATCTGCAAGCTTGAGCTGCTTCATAACATCGGAAACCCAACCGGAACCAAAGCTTTCCCAGGCAACCATGTCTACTGGGCGCGCACCAAGCAGCGACCAAAGTGCCATTTCAACGGCACCAGTATCAGAAGCAGGAACAATTCCGATTTTGTAATCAGCCGGCACTTCGAGGACTTCACGAGTCAGCTCGATAGCTTCTTTCAGCTTCGCCTTACCAATTTTTGCACGGTGAGATCTGCCAAGAGGCGCACCTGTCAATACAGCAGGTGTCCAGCCGGACGCTTGGCACATGGACCCGAAGAAAAGTTCGGGTTTGCCGGCTTTGTGACCGGCATTGTCGTATTCGTCATTTTGACTACCCTTTCAGATAGGCGCCCCTCGTTGGGGAGGGGTGTCCCACCGACGGGTCTATGCGAAACGACTTATCTCGTCAACAAATGTTTTTTTGCAGAGCAACATTCAATCGACTAAACGCAGCGTACGATTAGATATATTTTGATCAGCACCCCAGTGGATAACCAATATTTCAAGAACGCTCATTTCCTAAATTTTAGACAAAAAAGAGCCTGTCATATGACAGGCTCCTGAGTACTACAGTCAACAATCAAGCTGGAGGCGCTCCAGCCTGCGACCTAGAATTTCGTAACAATCGGCTCGTCATAACCACCTTCAGATCCACCACCAAACTCATAGCGCAGACCAACACGCACTTCGTGTGCGGCCAGGTTGTCGTACTTGATGCCAGAGGTCTTACCATTGCTGGAGAATGACTTGGTCTTCACAGCACCAATGTTCAGATAGCGGTAGCCAGCATCGATCTTCCAGTTCTCATCGATTTCATAGGAAGTACCGGCCATTAGCGCCCAGGAGAAGTTCCACCAATGACCTTTAGGATACTTAACTCGGGTGCCATCAGCATTGATTGCGCGTACATTTTTCGCATTCACATAAGAGGCGCCAATACCCGCACCAACATATGGTGTGAAGCCGTTATAGTAGCCTAGATCTGCATAGACATTCCAAAGAACAGTCCAGACATCCAGGGTCGCAAACTCATCAGAGTCGCTGACAGAGCCACAAGTACCGATACAATCAGCTTTTGCAGTGAAATCCGCGTCCCATTCGTAATCCAATGTCACATCTGTACGAAGGTAGTCGTTTACGCGGTAACCAACACCCACTCCAACCACACCGGTTGGCTCAAGCTCTTCATCCTTAAACTTGATGTGGGAGAACTTGGCCTTGGGATCCTGATAAACCTTGTAGCCGATGTCGCCACGCAGATACCAACCACCACCGATCTCAACTTGCGGGAGCTCTGGCTCTTCCACGAAAACAGGTGCTGGAAGATCGGCCGCATAAGCAACTGTAGTTGACACCATTGCAGCTGCGGTCAGAGACAGCAAATTACTAAAATACTTCATGCTTATGTCCTCTCAAACGGCACCCGTCACGCAAGACGATGGCCCTTGAATAAAACCTAAGCACTTTCTACAGAGAAAGAATTACCTATAAATTAACCAGTATTCTTAACCCTAATATTTATCGTTAACAAACAACTAACAGAACATCACCAAGCAAATCTCAATTCGTTAACTTCCATTTACTTATGCAAAACGCAAACATGAGAACGAAAAAGGCGAGCACCTCACAGCACTCGCCTTTGAAATCCGATAAACTAAATTATTTCAGTTAACTAGCAGCGGCCTTTTTAACAGCATCGACAATGCTATCAACCACCTCATTCAGCAGCTTGGCATCATCCGCTTCGCCCATCACACGGATCAGTGGCTCAGTACCGGAAGCACGGATAACAAGGCGGCCCTGTTTACCAAGCTTCTCCTCACCCGCCTTGATAACCGCTTTCACAGCCTTGTCTTCAAGCGGCTTGCCACTTCCATAGCGTACATTCTTAAGGATCTGAGGCACAGGAACGAATCGGTTACAGACCTCTGAAACCGGCTTGTTCATCTTCTTCACGCAAGCAAGAATCTGAAGCGCAGCAACAAGACCATCACCTGTCGTACCAAAGTCAGACATGACGATATGACCGGACTGCTCACCGCCGACGTTAAAGCCGCCTTCACGCATCCGCTCAACAACATAGCGGTCGCCAACTTTGGTACGTTCCAGAGAAAGGCCAATACCTTTCAGGTAACGCTCCAGACCAAGGTTGGACATCACGGTCGCCACAATACCTGGTGCAGAAAGACGGCCAGCAGCTTTCCAAGATTCAGCGATCACAGCCATCAGCTGATCACCATCAACCACTTTGCTGTTCTCATCCACGATGATCACGCGGTCTGCATCACCATCCAGCGCGATACCGATATCCGCACGAACCTCATGCACTTTCTTGGCAAGCGCTTCCGGAGCAGTTGAACCGCAGTCTTTGTTGATGTTGAAGCCATCCGGGTCAACACCCAGAGGGAACACTTCCGCACCCAACTCCCATAGAATCTCTGGAGCAACCTTGTAAGCGGCACCATTCGCGCAATCAATCACAATGCGCATGCCGTTCAGGTTGAGGTCACGTGGCAACGTGCGCTTTGCGAACTCGATGTAACGGTCTTTCATGCTGTCGATACGAGTTGCGCGACCGAGTGTTTCTGGCGCTGGCAGGTTCCTGCTCATATCACTGTCAATCAGCCGCTCGATCTGCAGTTCCACCTCGTCAGAAAGCTTGAAACCATCTGGACCAAAGAACTTGATGCCGTTGTCTTCAAACGGATTGTGGCTAGCAGAGATCATTACGCCGATATCTGCACGCAAAGAGCGCGTCAACATTGCCACCGCTGGTGTTGGCATCGGGCCAAGCACAAACACATCCATTCCCATCGCAGTGAAACCTGCGACAAGAGCATTCTCAAACATATAACCGGAAAGACGCGTATCCTTGCCGATAACCACGCGATGGCGATACTTGCCACGGCGGAACACTTCGCCCGCAGCCATACCAACCTTCAGCGCAACTTCGGCGGTCATTGGCCACTTGTTCGCTGTACCGCGCATTCCATCAGTGCCAAAGTATTTTCGCGACATTTAATGTTTCCCTGAACTCACAACGCGGAGCACACCGCTTTCGATAAAATTAGTTGAAACGGTGATACACGCTTGCCCTTGTGCGGTCCTGTCAAATGATATGTCCAATTGTTACGGCTCACTTGCAAAATGACGCAGCTGCAACACAGAATAATCACCGCACTCAAGACCAAGCACTTGAGCTTGAATAACAAATGCCCGACCTAATAGCCGGGCATTTCAACTTTATTAAACACCTTTAGTAAGGCGGAGTATTAGCTCTGAGGCTGTGGGTTAAGTCCGTCTGGAGACTCACCACCACCATGCTTCTTCGCACCCGCGGTTGGAACACCGGTAGAGCGAGGAGTGGATGGAGTGTCATCACCGGTATCACGCACAGGCTGCTCACCATCGAGCATCTTGCGGATTTCATCACCGGAGAGAGTTTCATACTCCAGCAAGCCCTGAGCGATCAGGTGAAGCTGATCTTCGTGCTCACGCAGAAGCTTGTTTGCGGTCTCGTAGCCCTGATTAACAAAGCTCTTCACTTCCGCATCAACCAGCTTCTGGGTTTCATCAGAAACGCTCTGGTTCTTCGCTACGGAGTGACCAAGGAAGACCTCTTCCTGGTTCTCGCCGTAAAGCAGCGGACCAAGCTTGTCGGACATACCAAACTGGGTAGCCATTGCTTTTGCAAGCTTAGTTGCCATCTGGATATCGCCAGAAGCACCGGAGGTCACCTTCTCATAACCGAAGATCATTTCTTCAGCCACACGGCCACCCATAGCAACAGCAAGGTCAGCTTTACACTTCGCACGGGTCAGAGAAACCTGATCTTTCTCAGGCAGACGCATCACCATACCCAGCGCACGGCCACGAGGAATGATCGTTGCTTTGTGGACCGGATCAGAAGCAGGCATATGCATCGCGACCAGCGCGTGACCAGCTTCGTGGTATGCAGTCAGCTTCTTCTCTTCTTCGGTCATGACCAGCGTACGGCGCTCCGCACCCATCATCACCTTGTCTTTTGCGTCTTCAAACTCAGCCATGGTGACCAGACGCTTGGAGCGGCGCGCTGCAAGAAGCGCAGCTTCGTTCACAAGGTTCATCAGATCAGCACCGGAGAAGCCCGGAGTACCACGAGCGAGCGTATGCACATCAACGTCCGGAGCCAGAGGCACTTTGCGCATGTGCACTTTGAGGATCTTTTCGCGACCAATCACATCTGGGTTTGGCACAACGATCTGGCGGTCAAAACGGCCCGGACGCAGCAACGCAGGGTCAAGAACGTCAGGACGGTTGGTTGCCGCGATGATGATCACACCTTCGTTGGCTTCAAAGCCATCCATCTCAACGAGGAGCTGGTTGAGGGTCTGTTCGCGTTCATCGTTACCACCGCCAAGGCCTGCACCACGGTGACGGCCAACGGCGTCGATCTCATCGATGAAGATGATGCAAGGTGAGTTCTTCTTAGCCTGCTCGAACATGTCACGAACACGGGAAGCACCAACACCAACAAACATTTCAACGAAGTCAGAACCGGAAATGGTGAAGAACGGAACGTTCGCTTCACCAGCCACCGCGCGAGCGGTAAGGGTCTTACCAGTACCTGGAGGGCCAACGAGAAGCACACCGCGAGGAATACGACCACCAAGACGCTGGAACTTCTGCGGATCACGCAGGAACTCAACAATCTCCTGAAGGTCTTCCTTCGCTTCATCAATGCCTGCAACATCTTCAAAGGTCACACGGCCAGAAGCTTCGTTCAGCAGCTTGGCTTTAGACTTACCAAAGCCCATCGCTTTACCGCCGGAACCCTGCATCTGACGCATCACGAAGATCCAGATACCGAGGATCAGCAGCATTGGCAGCCAGGAAATGAGGGCGCCCAGCAAAGAGAAATTTTCAGAAGGAGGCTTCGCGTTGATCAGAACGCCTTTGTTCTGCAACACTTCAACATATTTGGCATCGCTAGGCGCATAGGTCTGGAATGTACCGCCATTGCTGTATTTGCCGGTGATCTGTTGCTCTTGGATCGTAACCTCACGGATATCACCCTGCTCAGCCTGATTAATGAACTGAGAGTAGGCAATTTCATTTGTGTTGCTTCGTGAGGTCGGATTCTGAAAGAGCTGGAACAGCGCTATCAGCAACAGACCGATAATCACCCAGAGGGCAAAATTCCGGAAATTGGTGTTCATTTCGATCCCTTTACCGCAAGGTGGCGGCGATCCTCGCACGTGTCTCTGTCAAGATCATAGCGAGCCCTAACAGGCTTTCTATGTTTTCCTGAGAATGACACAGATTCTTTCTCAGTTTTCTTAAGGCCAACGGAATTTTACCGGTTACCCCTGATAATTCAGGATTGAAGATCCGTTAATTCCGACTTTACCAGCCTCGGCGTCCTAGTTGCATTCCTCTAAAGCATAAATGCATAGATTTAACAGAACGCCAGCAAAACCAAGATTTATTCAAAATGTTCTGCTCACTGGGACCATCGAAATCCCGTAGGTCCTTGATCTCACCTCTGCATCAGCAGCAGTTTGACCAATCTTCTTCCAAGGCATGTAGGATACCCCGTCAGCAAAAACAATAAGCGGAGCTGTCAGAAATGCTGTTTTCAGCCAGTTTGCGGGAATTTCCAGCTCAAAGTCTCCACAAAGCTCTTTTTGAACATAAGTGATTCTGAAGCCTTCTGAGGAATGCGCTGCCTTATAGCGCCATCGCTCATCCCAAATTCCTTCATCTCCCGGTTTTACCTCAACCTCGGGCAAGCCCGCCCTACCCGCTTCTCTGAAGCAAAACCAAATACCATCTTCATGAGGCTTAGCCAGTGCAAACCGAACACCTCCCAGCGTAGCTGCTCTGGCACCTTCCTCTGATTTCAGCGTCTCATAAAGCCCTTCAAGCTTAGCAAGCCGCGGCATGTATGGCGCTCCTGAGATATAGCGGACAAGCCGCCCAACCAACCTCAGACCAATCTCGTCGGGAATGTATTCAAGACAGGAACTGTCAAACCGCACTGGACCAGCACTGTGGAACGTGCAGGACTTCTCGGCCACTTCATCAACCCAGACATCAATCGCATCCGCAGCCCGTGCCATACGTCGTGCCGTATCAAACAGCTTTGTCGCTGTCAGCCCAAGCTCATCCAGCTCGCTTTGAGCCTGCCGGAACTTTATCCGGGTGAACTGCTCATCTTCATTGGATGGATCTTCAAACCACGGCACATGCGCTGAGTGTAAAACAGCCTTCAGGCGGGCTTTACTGATGTTGAGCAAAGGACGGCAGATATGAAAGCCATCCATCTCACGATCCCTGCGAATGCACGCAAGACCATAAACACCACTGCCCCGGGCAAGACGCGTCAGGAACGTTTCTGCCTGATCTTCCAGATGATGCGCAAGGAACAGGGCATCACAACCATGATCCTCAGAAGCCTGCCGCAACAACCTGTGTCGCGCATCCCGTGCTGCGGACTGAATGTTGGAAGATGGCTTATCTCCCTCCCACAGCAGTGTTTCATGCGGCACCTCAATACGGGTGCAGTACTGCGCAACACCAACGGCTTCACTTGCCGCTTCTGCTCGCAAACCATGGTTGACTGTGAAGGCATATAGCTCAGGAGCTGCAAAACCCAGCTCCTGTGTCCACTGCTTCAAAAGATAAAGCAGGGCCATAGAATCAGCACCGCCGGACACACCAATGGCGATCCGGCGGAAAGACTTATACTCTCCGAAAAGCTCATCCAGCTCTTCGGTAGAAAAGAGAGCAACTTGATTAGAGGCAGTTGTCACGTTTTTGTTGAACCTTGGCCTGCTCCAAAACAGCTGGTGCTGCAAACTGGAAGTTGGCGAGAAGCTGCTCGTAGGTCTCACAAGCAGCGGGCGCGTTACCCATACCTGTAAGCGCAGTACCCAACTTCAGCAAGCTCTCAGGAGCAAGTTCACTCTCTGGAAAATCAGTATAGCTTTTCAGGAAGGCTTGTGCCGCATTCTCATACTGGCGCTGTGCCAGCAGGCTTTCACCCAACCAGTGCTGCGCATTCGCAGTCAACTCATGGTCTGGTACATACCAAGAAACGTATCAAAGCCTTCTGTCGCAGCCGGGTAGTTGCCCCCAACCATCAGGCCGTAAATTGCGTTGTAATCGGACTGAGGCTCACCAGTCAGCAACTCATTCACACTACCGGAAAACTGCAGAGAACCAGAGCTTGGTGCAGTCGTAGACCCAGTCGGTGCTGCATTGTTACCGCGCGCAATCTGAGAAAGATCCAGCGGACCACTGTTTGTGCCTTGAGCAGGAGTGTTCAGTGTAGAAAGCTGCTGAGTACGGTTTGCCGGTGCAGTCGTGCTTGGCGCCTGTACAACAGGAGGCTGAACAACCCGTGGTGTCTGGCCCGGATTTTCCAACTGTTGGAGACGATACTCAACATCCTCTTGAGAACGACGGAGCGCATCTTCAGTCAGACGTAGCTTATGATTGAGCTCTTCAACCTTACCCGTCAGCAGACGAACCTGCTCCTCAAGTTGACCAAGGCGGGCAGTGTTCTGAGCGGTTTCGTCGTTTTTGGACGAACCGAAAAGCTGCGCGTTCGCAGGTAAACTAACAGAGGTTGCAAGCGCAAGAACAACAAAGCTTGTTGCAATACGTCGGTAAAGAGCCATCAATTATCTCCTGGGACACCCTTCAGGGGTCGGGTCGGAATTTCTCATCTCTTGGCAAGAGGAAAAGACGAAAATAGGGCACACATTCAGTGTTTCACCCCTATTTGCGGCTTCTCCCCGGCCAATTTCCGTTCTCCTACAAGTTTGCAGGAGTTTCAACAAAAAAGGCTCCCCAAAATCAGGGAAGCCCTTTTTAGATTTCAGCAGGTCAAACTCAATTACTGACCATTCAGAACAGTCACAGCACGACGGTTCTGGCTCCAGCAAGAAGCCGCGTTACACACTGCAACCGGACGCTCTTTACCGTAAGAGATTGTCTTGATGCGGGATGGGCTAATGCCTTTTGCAACAAGGTATTCTCGAACCGCAGCCGCACGACGCGCACCCAGTGCAATGTTGTACTGGCGGGTGCCGCGCTCATCAGCGTGACCTTCAATGGTAATAGAGTAGTTCTTGTAGTGCTGCAGCCACTGAGCCTGCTTATCCAGAACTCCGCGAGCTGCACCATCAAGGGAGCTCTGGTTGTTGAGGAAGAATACACGATCCCCAACATTCACAACAAAGTCCTGACCAGAACCAGCTGCAACAGAACTATTGCCACTGGTCAATTCAGGGCGTGTCTGCGAACAAGCTGCTGCGACGAGACACACAGCCACCACAGCGGCGAAACGCGCTCCGCGCGCGAACAGCGTCTTTGACATTTATAGAATCTCCTGTCCCTCAAACCCCGAGGGTTAAAAAAGCCCTAGACCAACTTGGTTAAGGGTAACTTGAATTTATTGGTTAATGAAGTGCTAATGACCCCAAATTCCCGCAAGAAATTGGGGTCTCAGCTTCACGATTAGTCGAGCAGCGGAGACCACGCCGGGTCTGATGCAAAGTTTGGTGTCTGAACCAGCTGTTCATTGTAACCAGTCAGATCAACAGTCCAGACCTGAGGACCGCCCTGCTCGCCCACAGTATCTCGGAAGAACGTCAGCACGCGTCCGTTTGGTGACCATGCCGGACCTTCGTTGTGATAGCCCTCTGTCAGGATCCGCTCACCCTTACCATCCGGACGAATAACACCGATCATAAAGCGGCCTTGATGCACCTTGGTAAAGGCAATCAGATCACCGCGTGGAGACCACACTGGCGTAGAGTACTGACCCGGACCAAAGGAAATACGCTCAGCACCGCTGCCGTTGGAGTTCATCACATACAGCTGCTGTGAACCACCACGGTCACTCTCAAATACCACCTGGCGTCCGTCTGGAGAGAAGGACGGGCTGGTATCGATCGCTGCAGTGTTGGTCAAACGAGTTGTCCGACGAGTGCGCAAGTCCATCAGATAAAGGTTCGCATTGCTGCCCTGCTGCAAGCTCATGATGACCTTCTGGCCATCAGGAGAAAAGCGCGGCGCAAACGTCATACCTGGGAAGTTACCAAGAACCTCACGCTGTCCGGTCTCGATGTTGAACAGATAAACCTGTGGGTTGCCACCCACATAAGACATGTAGGTCACTTCCTGAGACACAGGGGAGAACCGCGGCGTCAGAACCAGATCATCACCACGTGTCAGATAGCGCACATTCGCGCCATCCTGATCCATGATCGCCAGACGCTTCCGGCGCGCATCTTTCGGTCCGCTCTCGTCAATGAAGACAACACGGGTATCGAAGTAGCCTTTCTCACCGGTCAAACGCTGGTAGATCGCATCGGAGATGATGTGCGCCAGACGGCGCCAGTTTTCAGGTGTGGTGAAGAACTGCTGGCCAATCAACTGCTGACCTGCAAACACATCCCACAAACGAAACTCAGCACGGATCTGACCGTTTGCCTGCTGCGCGATAGAACCAGTCACCAAGGCCTGAGACCCGATGGTCCGCCAGTCACCAAAGCGCGGCATGGTTCCTACATTCATTTCCTGCTGAATATGGGCAGCCGGATCAATCGGGCGGAACAAGCCCGAGCGCTGCAAGTCAGCGGCAACAACTTGAGAAATCTGCCCTGCCACGTCTTCCTGCAAGCCGGAACCTGCAAAGGGAGAAATTGCAATCGGCATAGGTTCAACGTTGCCCTGAGTAATATCCAGTTCAATCAAGGCGTAGGCAGGTTGAGAGATGGTAACAACAGCAACAGCAGCAGCCACAAAGCGGCATGCACGACGCCACAGCTGCTTAATCCCTGTTGTACGCATTGGGTTAAGCCCCATCACAAAGGACATAGACCTAAGCTCCTTTCAATCTCAATACCTAGTATCCAAGCATATCGCGAGGATCAAAATTCAAGATGACGGTTTTCCATGCATCATATTTAGCTGCTGGCAGAGAATACGGACCGCAGCGATAGACCGCGCGTTCTGCACTGCTTGCAGCAGCTCTGAATGTTGGGTTATTGCTGGAATTCAGAACCTGCATCTGCCCTTCAACTTCACCGGTACGGCTCAGGTTGAATTGCAGGCGAACGTTCAGATCTTCAGCACCAGCTGCACCCACAGGAGGGTTCCAGCACCGGGCAACCTGTCCGCGAAGCGCATCCAGCTCAGACTGGCTCATCTTCACATTGGTCTGGCCCAGTTCGGATCCAAGAGAAGCCGGTTTTGCGGACTTTGCAGTCCCGCTCGACTTCGCATTCGTCTTGTTCAGCAAAGCCGCCATCTTGGAGTTGAAGTCTTCCTTCTTCTTCGGCTTTTCCTTCTTCGGCGCTTTCGGACGCACAGGAGGCTTCGGCTTGGAACGTGGACGGACTTTTACAAGCTGCTTCGGCTTTTCTGTTTTTTCTATTTCAGGACCAAGTTCTGCAGTCTCCGCAGGCGCCTTCTCTTTTGGCACCTCCTTTGGAGCAGGCTCTGGTTCAGCAGGTTCCGGTGGCGGCGGCGGTGTTTCAGCCTGCTGCACTTCCCTCTTCGCTTCCTGAACCTTCTTCACCTCTTTCTTGGCCTCACCGGTCTTCTTCTCCGGCTCAGGCTTTTCAGCAGGCTTCTTGGTCGGCTGCAACGCAGCCTCTTTGATTTCCTTCGCTTCCTTTGTACCCAGCTGCAGCTTGGTCAGCTCGCTCACAGGCACAAGATCCACGGGCAGTGAATCCACCGGGGCAGTCGAAAGCTCTTTGCCGAAGTTAAGCGAAACCGCTCCGGCAACAAGCACGACCACGTGAACAACTAGCGATGCGATAAGCCCTGCACGCATTCCCGGTTAACTCTGCTCCTCTAGAGTAACGAGCCCGATGCGCTTGTAACCAGCAGCATTGATACGGCCCATAACCTTCATGATGACGCCGTAATCGGCATCCTGATCTCCACGCACATAGATGCGCTCGTTGTAGCCATTCTCGGCAATCGCGCCGAGTTTCGCGATCAGCTCATCAACCGGGATCTCGGTGTCCTGAATGAACACGGATCCGTCAGACTTAACGGAGATCGCTATCGGCTCAGTATCACCTTCCATCGCCTTCGCCCGCGTTTCAGGCAGGTCGATCGGCACACCAACGGTCAACAGCGGAGCTGCCACCATAAAGATGATCAGCAACACCAGCATCACGTCCACCATCGGCGTCACGTTGATCTCGCTCATTGGTGCATGGGAATGCCTGCGGCGACCACGTCTGCCGCCAGCGCGTCCACCACCACCAGCTGCTCCAGTGCTCATACCCATGGATTATGCTCGCTCATCAATACGGCGGGACAGAATGGCTGAAAACTCGTCTGCAAAACCTTCCATGCGCGCAGCCAGCTTACCGCTGTCACTCTGCAGCTTGTTGTAAGCAATAACAGCCGGAATAGCTGCAATCAGGCCAAGGCCAGTCGCAAACAGCGCTTCCGCAATACCCGGAGCCACAACAGCAAGGTTGGTGTTCTTGGAAGCCGCGATGGAGGTAAACGCATTCATGATGCCCCAGACCGTGCCAAACAGGCCCACAAACGGGGCCGCACTGCCGATGGTCGCAAGGAACAACAGGCGCTTTTCAAGGCGCTCAACTTCGCGGGAAATCGTCAGGTCCATCACGCGATCAATACGCTGTTGCAGGCTGGCAATGGCAGGCTTATCCCCTTCATGGGAGCGCTTCCATTCACGCATAGCAGCCACAAACAACGCAGACATTCCGTTATTCGCGCGGGAGGACAGAGACTTATAAAGCTCTTCGAGAGATTGGCCGGACCAGAACACATTCTCAAAACGGTTCATCTGGCGGCGGGAACGACCATACAGAACAACCTTGTCAAAGATAATCGCCCAGCTCCAGACAGAAGCAGCGATCAGACCGATCATTACAATCTTGACGACGATGTCCGCTTCCATGAAGAGCGAAATGTAGGACAAGCCGGAACCCGGAGCTGCACCCAGCTCAACAGATTGCACGTCCTGGGCCATTGCCGCCAATGGCATAGTGCTTGCCAGCGCTGCGCTCATGGCCACAACGAGTTTCATCACCTTAGAGTTCATGTAGTAAGGACCTCTTGCCCTGATAACCCAACGACCGGCCCACGGTAGAACCCCTGCCATGAACACAACCAGTCTATTAAACATTTAGCAGCCTTCCTGCCTGTCGAATTTGGCGAAACTTCGACTACAGCCAGCATTGAAGGCATTATTGAAAAGACCTGTTTAAGGTTACTGAAGGATTAAAAGGTTTCCAGTCCCGTTTACTTTGAATGAATATTGGTGATTTTTTACGATGATTGTCGCGCTTATTCGCCGTTCATCTGGGCAACTAGATCCTTGGGCAATCTACGTGGTTTGCCATCCGCAGAGATAGCCACAGCAGTCACGCTGGCTTTGATCAAAACTTCGTCACCACGCATAACCCGTTGGCTGATAAACATGCGGACACCCTTCACCTCACTGATATCCGTATGAACTTCAAGCACATCATCGATTCGTGCAGGTTTGAGAAAATCAATGTCCATATGACGCACAGCAAAGGCCAGACGCTCACCATGCATACCTGAATCCAGCTCATGATGGTGCACACCACGCATGCGCAGCAGCTCAGTACGGCCACGCTCCATGAATTTCAGATAAGCCGCATGATAGACGACCCCTGAAAAGTCGGTGTCCTCGTAATACACACGCACGGGCAAAATATGCTCATTGCCCTCAATACGGCCTGTCAGATCGGGCCAATTTGCCTCAGTTTTTTTATCATTCATGTCGGCAAGTCAGTCTTCATCATGTTGAAAAAGGGCCATCTGAGGTGCATTCGGGTTATCCGGCACCGCCAAACCAAGGTGCTTGAACGCGATTGGCGTCAAAATTCGACCTCGTGGCGTACGCTGAAGATAACCATTCTGGATCAGATAGGGTTCCACAATCTCCTCAATCGCATCCCGCGGCTCAGAAAGCGCAGCTGCAATCGTCTCGATACCGACCGGACCACCACCGAAGTTCATGGCGATCTGCTTCAGATAGCGACGGTCCAAACTGTCAAAGCCGGCGCTGTCCACTTCCAGCTGACGCAACGCACGATCTGCAAGACCCGCATCAATATCCGCATCACCAGCCACAATCGCAAAGTCGCGCACGCGGCGCAGCAAGCGGCCAGCAATACGTGGTGTTCCACGAGACCGCTTGGCGATCTCAGTCGCACCATCATCACTCATGCCAATACCGAGCAGGCGCGCACCGCGTTTCACAATCAGTTCCAGCTCTTGCGGCGTATAAAACTCCAACCGAACCGGAATGCCAAAGCGATCACGCAGCGGTGTCGTCAGCAAACCGATACGGGTTGTTGCAGCAACAAGCGTAAACTTCGCCAGATCAATCTTCACTGAGCGAGCTGCAGGCCCCTCACCGATGATCAGATCGAGCTGATAGTCTTCCATCGCTGGATAAAGCACCTCTTCAACCGCAGGTTGAGGCGGTGGATCTCATCGATGAACAGAACATCCCGATCTTCCAGATTGGTCAACAGAGCCGCAAGATCGCCGGCTTTCGCAATCACAGGACCGGAAGTCGCGCGGAAGTTCACCCCAAGCTCACGTGCCATAATCTGCGCCAGTGTGGTCTTACCAAGCCCTGGAGGCCCAACAAACAGCACGTGATCCAAAGCTTCATTGCGAGCCTTGGCAGCACCAATGAAAACCTTCAGGTTCTCACGTGCCTGCGCCTGACCAGTAAAGTCATCCAGCGTCTGGGGACGCATTCCGCTATCAATTTCATCACCCCGGATTTCCGGAGTAACAAGGCGATCCTCACCCTCAATCATTACGCAAGTTCCTTAAGGCCAAGGCGAATAAGTTTTTCAGCACTCGCATCTTCACCCGCTGTTTTCACAGCAGCTGCCACAGCAGCAGATGCCTGAGCAGGCTGATACCCAAGGTTGGAGAGCGCAGACACCGCATCCGCCACCGGGCGAGAAGCCACATTCTCTGCAACGCTTTGGGAGACCGCAATCGTATCATCCTCAACAGAAGCAAAGGCCGGTGCCTTATCCTTCAGCTCGGTCACAATACGCTCAGCCACACGCTTGCCAACACCCGGTGCGCGCGTAATCGCAGTCTTATCGCCCAGCGCAATCGCGTTCGCCACTTCAGAGGCTTTCATGATGCCCAAAATGCCCAGCGCAACCTTGGCACCAACACCCTGAACGGTCATGAGAATGCGGAACCATTCACGCTCGCTGTCCTCGGCAAAGCCGAACAGCTTGATCATGTCTTCGCGCACCATGGTCTCAATGGCCAGCACAGCAGCTTCGCCCACACGCGGCAACTGCTGCAACACGCGAGAAGGGCAATGCACCTGATAGCAAACGCCCTGCACATCCAGCAGCACAAAATCATCGCCGTAACTGTCGACGACACCCTTGAGTTTCCCGATCATTTCAAAAGCGCCTCCGCTGCGGCCAGACGGCCCGTTACACTACCCCTGTGATGACTATGGCAGATCGCAATCGCCAGTGCATCTGCCGCGTCGTCCGAATTAAACGTCGCCTTCGGCATCAACACCTTCACCATCATACGGATTTGTTCTTTTTCTGCATGCCCTGTTCCAACCACGGTCTTTTTCACCAGGTTGGGAGCGTATTCTGAAACCACGAGATTGTGCAGAGATGGCACGAGCAGAGCGATGCCCCTCGCCTGTCCCAGTTTTAGGGTCGCCCCTGCATCTTTGTTCACGAACGTATTCTCAACAGCAGCTTCTGCCGGATCATAACGTTCAATCACTTCTTGCAAGCCAGTGTACAACTGCTTGAGTCGTTCTGCGAGAGAGTACTTGTTGTTGGATTGTATCGTGCCGCTGGCAATAAAGCTGACGCGATTACCTTTGGCATCAATAATGCCCCAACCGGTGTTCCTGAGACCAGGGTCAACACCCATGATTCGAATTGAATGATCCATAGAACAAACCGGTAACGAAAAATCTCCGAAGACGCTAGCCGCTAACGAAAACCAGAGGCTTAATCCGCAAAATTTCAGGAGTAATCCACGCGTTCCTGCGTGAGTTCTTATTTAGGACCCGCAATGATTGAAGCCCTCTACGCACACTCAGCCTTACAGTTGTCTCTGGTCGCAGGGGCCATCCTTTTGGCAGGTTTGATGCGCGGGTTCGCAGGCTTTGGGTCTGGCATGGTCTGGATACCTCTGGCCGCTCTGGTCATCGGACCAAAGCTCGCTGCAGCCACACTTCTCATTCTCGATACCCTCATTGCCCTGCCTCTTATCTTCCCGGCAACCAAGCTGTGCCGATGGAAAAGCGTCCTGCCTGCAGCAATCGGTGCAATCCTCGCCGTCTCCGTCGGTGCATGGATCCTCGCCAACGCACCGCCCATCGTCTTGCATTGGGGCATCTCTATTGTTGTCTTCGCACTTCTTGCTGTACTGATGTCCAACTGGACTTACTCTGAAGAACCCACCCGCAATCAAAACCTCGGCGTTGGGGCTCTGTCGGGCCTGCTTGGCGGCTTCAGCCAGATGCCCTCCATTCCCATCTACACTCTCTGGGCAACCGGCCCTCATCCGCAGAACATCATCCGCGCCAACATGATCGTATTCATCGCGATTGCCGATGCCTCCGCCTACGCCTCCTACGCGTACAACGGCTTGTTCACGAAAGAGCTCATACCTGTCCTGCTTATTACTGGCCCCATCTATCTAGGTTGCCTGATGTTTGGTGCGAAAGCCTTCAACAAAGCCCCTCCAACCTATTTCAAATGGGCAGCCAAGGGCATCATCTTCCTTGCAGCAGTCGTTTCACTGCCATTCTTCCACGATCTGTAGCTGTAACCGCCTCAACTATTTTTCCGCAGTTTCCCAAGGCTTAAGCGAGAATAAGAGGCTCCAGACAAAGGTAATTGAGAAATTCTCGACAATTCGGCCATTCGTCCTGATTGGAGGAAGGTGCCTTCGTAATTTATAGTCCGCACAACTAGGAAGCCTTAAACCGACCTTCTCAGCAGAGGCATAGATGCTCCCAGACGTCGCAGGACTCGAATCCCCGGCCTTCTTGATGGTGTGCGCAACCATAGCGCTCGCCGGGTTGACTCGTGGCTTTGCAGGCTTCGGCGCAGCGATGATCTATATGCCCATCGCCTCCTCCATTATGGACCCGAAACTGGCCGCAGCTTCACTCCTTCTGGTCGATGCAACCATCTCTTTGCCCATGGTCGTCTCCGCCACCAAAATCTGCGATTGGAGAACCGTTCTACCCGCAGCAGGCGGAGCCGTCGTCACTGTTTCCATCGGCGCATGGGTGCTCACCAATGCAGACCCTTACGTTCTGCGCTGGGTGCTGTCCTGCGTTGTCCTTGTTCTGCTCGCCGTTCTAGTCTCTGGCTGGCGCTACACCAAGGCACCAAACAAACGCACTTCATTCGGCGTTGGTGCTGTCTCCGGTCTTCTCGGCGGCATGACACAGCTGGCTGGTCCTCCGGTCATCACCTACTGGATGTCAGGCCCCCTGCCCATCAGTGTCATACGAGCCAACCTGATCACCTATTTCTTCTTCACCAGCTTCGGCTCCTTTGCAGCCTTCTGGTGGAACGGCCTGATCACACAGGAACTTCTGCTTCTCTCATTGTTGATCTGCCCGGCCTATGGCCTGAGCATCTATCTGGGAGCCAAAGGTTTCTCCAAATCCAGCGGCAAGTCCTATCGCCTGCTCGCTTACACACTCATCTTGGGAGCCGCCATCACAAGCATGCCTATTTTGGATGGAATTCTCAGATGACCCACTAGTTCACATACACTGAAAAAGAGCCGCAAGAAGCGTCAAACAAACAGCACAGCTTGCGAAACTTGGCAAAAGGCCGTAGTTTCCGCAATAATATCCCTAGAAACAGACGAAAAATACAGATTTATGCCAAAATCATCGCTCGACAAGATTGACCTCGAAATCCTGAAAAACCTTCAGGAAGACGGACGCCTGACCAACGTAGAACTGGCAGGCAAAGTCGCTCTGTCACCCTCCCCGTGCCTGCGCCGCGTCAAAAACCTTGAGGACAGCGGTGTAATCAACGGCTATCAGCCTCCGTCAACCGCAAAACAGTTGGCCTCGGCATGACCGTGTTTGTGGAGATGCGTGTCGGCAAGCAGAGCAAAGCGCAGATCATGTCCATCATTGAGCGCGTCACCTCTCAGCCAGAAGTCGTCTCCTGCCATCTGGTCTCCGGTCAGTCCGATATTCTTGCTGAAATCGTTGTCCCGACACTGGAAGCCTACGATGTCTTCCTCTCAGACTTCCTGATGTCACTGGATGGTGTCGAGGATGTGCGCTCCAACTTCGCGATCCGTACGCTGAAGGCCAACGGCGCACTGCCACTGCAGCATCTGGAATCCATCGTCGACAACGATTGATCAGTCAGGGCGCATCCTCGTTTTTGCCGGAACCGGTCACGATCTGCGCCATGCTGACAAGCTCGGAAATTCTGTCCTGAAGGAAGTTGCTGTTTTGAGCGATGAGCAGCATCTGCCTTTGGACAAGACAAAACACATAAGCACCTATGCAAAGCCCCAGCCCAAGAATGGAAAGGGGCTGCCCGAGCAAACCAAGGGAAATGTAAAGCAACGGTGGGAACACGGTCACCGTGACCGAACATAGCGACACCCACCATTCCCCCTTGTGAAACCCATTGATCGGCATCGTCAGGATAGCCGCCGTCGCTATCAGGCACCGCTCTTTCATTCCCCGCGCGATATTCACCGCCTGCCGCAAATAAAGAGCTGTGAGCACCCCTGCAACTGCCAGCACATAAGGCGCGCTGACAACGCAGAACTCATAGACCCGTGCCACCAATGGCGCCCGCTCCTCCCAAACACCGGAGGGCGTTTCCAGAACCGCACCAATCACGAGCAGAGCTGCATACCCAATCGCCAGCAAATGCAACCGCCACGCCGACCCAATGGCATGCTCAATCACACGAACCTTATCACTTTCCTCACTCACCACCCTGCCTCAAATCCACCCCAGATCCTGAAAGGGTTTCACAGTGGCACAGTGAAGCCAACTCCACTGAAATCGGGGGCCTGCCAGTAGCAGACACAAAAAAGGCGGCACGCAAAACGCACCGCCTTTAGAAAACTCAATTGGAAAGTGGGATTAGCCCAGCTTTGCCAGAACATCCTCTGGAATGTCGAAGTTGGAGAAGACGTTCTGTACGTCGTCGTCATCTTCCAGCGCGTCCATCAGCTTCATGATGGTACCAGCTTTTTCTTCGTTCACTTCCACCAGGTTCTGTGGCTTCCAGATGGTCTTTACAGACTCAGCTTCGCCCAGCGCAGCTTCCAGTGCTTTGGAAACTTCGGAAAGGTCTTCGAATGCGCAAATGATGGTGTGAGCTTCATCATCGCTCTCAACGTCATCAGCGCCAGCTTCGATACCAGCTTCCATCACAGTGTCCGCATCGCCAGCTTCTGGCTTGTAAACCAGCTCACCAACGCGGTCGAACATGAAGGAAACAGAACCTGTCTCGCCCATGGAACCACCGTATTTGGTGAAATAAGAGCGTACGTTTGCAGCAGAGCGGTTTTTGTTGTCAGTCAGCACTTCAACAATAATCGCGGTGCCACCTGGACCATAACCCTCATAACGGATCTCGGTGTAATCAGCACCTTCACCACCCTGAGACTTTGCAATCGCGCGGGCAATGTTGTCCTTCGGCATGGACTGACCCTTCGCGTTCTGCACAGCAAGGCGCAGGCGCGGGTTCTTGTCCGGATCAGGATCACCCATCTTCGCAGCAACGGTAATCTCTTTAGAAAGGCGAGAGAAAAGCTTGGAACGTACAGCATCCTGACGTCCCTTGCGGTGCATGATGTTTTTGAATTTTGAATGTCCGGCCATAGGTCTTCCCGGCTTGTGTTTAGAATAAAACTGTTAGCTCAAAGGAGCGCTCACCAAGCCGCTGATAGCTTGGACAGCGCTCTCCCCGACACGGCATTCGTGTCACGTCGAGCAAATTTGATGAAAGCTTATAAGCCGCTTACACGACAAAATCCAGAGCAAGAAACAGCGAGATTTGCCGCGTACTTACTCTTCCTCATCATTCACCGTGTAAGCTCATCCTGTGATTAAGCGTAGCTGTCTGCAGCACTCGGCCAGAATGGCGGAATAATCTGCGACAAACGCCCACCCAGACGAACCGGCGAAACATTCACAGCAAGGCCAGTCCGGTCATCCGTCTCAACCGCCACACCACAAATAGTTGCCTCACCCAGCGCAGGCGTAAAGCGAGCACCGTTCATCTTGCGCAGGAAGCGGTTGACCGGCTCTTCCTTATCCATGCCCAACACGGAATCATAATCACCGCACATACCAGCATCAGACATGTACGCTGTACCGCCAACGAGAACCTGATGGTCAGCGGTTGGAACGTGCGTATGCGTGCCAACAACCAGAGAAGCACGACCATCACAGAAGTGACCCATCGCCTGCTTCTCGGAGGTCGCTTCAGCGTGCATATCAATGATGATCGCATCAGCCACAGCGCCCAGCGGGCAGTCAGCCAGAATTTTGTCGATTGCAGCAAACGGACAGTCCAGCGCGTCCATGTAAACACGGCCCATCACGTTCACCACCAGCACATCAGCACCATTCTTCGCGCGGTAAAGGTTGGCCCCTTTACCTGGAGTACCTGCCGGATAGTTCGCAGGGCGCAACAACTGGTTTTGACGTTCAATATAAACAAGCGTGTCGCGCTGATCCCAGATGTGGTTGCCGGTTGTTACAACATCAGCGCCCGCATCCAGCACATTCTGGAGAATTTCTTCGGTGATACCAAAGCCTGCTGCGGAGTTCTCGCCATTCACGACGACGAAGTCCAGTTGGTTGTCTTCCACGAGTTGGGGCAGTTCATCAATCACGGCATTGCGGCCAGCACGCCCAACCAGATCCCCAAGAAACAGCAGCTGCATCTATACACCCTTTCAAGCGTATTCCCGACCTAAGGTAATGTAATGAAAGAATACGCGCACATCTTTTGGACCAAAGCAGATCTGATGGCCACCACGCGCGCCCTAAGAAGAACACGCCGGAAGCCACAGGCAACTTGCTTTAATCTCCTGCTTTAAGAAGCCCACGATCTGTCAAGATACCATCCAGCTGACGATCATGCGGTTCCATCGGAACCTCTTCTACCTCTTGAACAGCAAATGCAACCCCAATCGCAGTCAGATCGGTAAGTTTTTCCAAATCACTCAATGCACGGTCGTAAAAACCTTTGCCATATCCGATCCGGTTGCAGTTCCGGTCAAAGGCAGACAGCGGAACCAGCACCACATTCGGGTGCACAACCTCCGCCTCTGGTCCCGGCGCCATGCTACCAAATCCGGCAGGCTCCAGTGGCCCGCCCTTTTCAAGACGGCGGAAGACAAGATCATCACCAGTTACGACAGGAAGACAAAGAGAACTGCCAGCCTTGGCCAATGCATCCATCAATGGACGCGGATCAACCTCGTCCCGAATAGGCCAGAACCCAGAAATCACCGAGCCCGGCTCTACACCAAGCTCTTCTACAAAGTCGACAAGAGCCAGCGACCGCTCAATCCGCTCAACGGGAGAAAGGGTGGCCCGCGCCGCAAGTCCGGCTTTCCGCACGGCACGCTTGGCCAGTTTGAGCTCATCATTCTCAATGTCTTGGGAAGTCAATACGCACCTCATTTACAACCACTTGAGTGCATTATGGTGCAGCCCGCGCAAAATCGCAAAGCAAGAGCCTATCACGCTGTAGAGAGGAAAATGCAAAAAAGAGAAAGGGCGTGCCACAACAGCCGTTGGAGAATGTGCAATCCCGGAGAACCTACAATGTAGGTGGGCGCCGTGTCCCCAAGCCCACGAGCGAGGGAAGGAACAGCTCCCTAAGGAATGCGTAAGGCCCCGGGGATATGTGTCTCCTGACGAACCGCGCAGCAACGCAAAGGCTCATATAGGCCAGAGCGACCGGAATTACCAGCCTTTCAAACCCTGCTCTCACATTTATTCCAGATATGACCAGAGGTTTAAGGCCACAAACTCAGCCTAACACCATGCTCTAAATTAGATCCAGTAGATAAGCATGCACGCATTGGTTATCTTGAGATCATGACACAATGTACGTTTTGCGAAATTGCAGAAGGCCGGTTGAAGCCGGATGCAACTGTTTTTGAGAATGAAAGCGTCATAGCTTTCTTTGATCGGGGGGCTATCGCGCCCTATCACACCTTAGTGGTGCCGAAACGGCACTCCACCAACATCTTTGATGTCAAAGAAGATGATTTAGTTGAGGTGACCCGTGCCATTCGGAAGTTATGCCTAGTCTACAAAGAGCAACTTGGCATAAACAATGTCCAGATCATCAGCAGCAACGGTGCTGAGGCACAGCAAGACGCATTTCACCTGCACTTTCATATCGTGCCGAGAAGCAAAGGAGATGGGCAAGACATTCAATGGAAGCCCGACCCAACCTTACCTGGGCGCTTCCAAGAACTGCTTTCTCATCTCAAACCTGTGTAAGTGAAATCTACCCTTAGCCGATCAACAGCCCGGATTACGCAGCGCTTTCTTCTTCGCGCAGTTCATTGTCCAGATCCGCACCAAGCTCCTCAATCTTGTCTGCGCTTTCCAGCAGGCGTGCGACAACCTTGGCTTCTTTCTCGCGGTGTTCCGCTTCAAGTGCCTCGATACGGCTCAGATAACGCTGCTCCTGCGCAGCCAGACGCTCTTCGACAGACGCCTCTGCCTTGCCGAGCTCTTCAATCCGCGCTTCCGCAGCTTTCAGCTTGCGCTCCACTTCAGCCAGATGGTCAGTCACCATAATGCCTGCCATCACGGTCAGACGCTGGTCGCCAATCTCGCCGAAATTCTCTCTCAGGCCACTGATGCTGTCGTCAAAACGCTGAGCAAGACCGAGCAGACGCTCTTCCTCACCGTCATCACACGCCATGCGAAAGCTGCGATCATTGATTGTTACTGTAATTTGCGCCATTGATCTTAGCTCTCCTGTCCTTCGAGAACAGTACGTATGGATTCCATGGCAGCAACAAGGCGACGGGAAACATCTTTGTTGACATCTTCAAGCCGCGAACCACGCGCTTCGGCCTGATCCAGCTTTGCAGCCAACTGCGTGCGATCCTCGCCAATTCTTTGCAGGTCGTTCTCTAACGCATCAAGGGTCTTGTCACGGGACGTCCTGCGATGAAGCGCGCCTTCTAGCTTCGTGATGGAGGCAGAAATACGATCCAGCGCCTGATCCAGATCTTGCCCACTATCCATCTTCACCTCTGACATCTACCTGTATCCGTACTCACCAAACATCGATCACCCGAGAAATGGCACCTCGACCCTTTCCCGTCTAGGGAAGCGGAAGACAATTATCCATTAGCTCGAGGGAATCGTCGAGCTTTATTCACATCATATCTGAGGAATAAGCGAGAACCATCTCATTTATCAGTGATTACAGAACTTGCAATCGCCTTCGACTCGGAAATTTACTCCGCGCAACATTAGTGAACAAAATACAAGCTTCGCCTCTATAAAAATCTAATGCACGCGTATTTTACGCTAAGCAAATTCACTCATTTAAGAGCCCTTGGCAACATAACTTATGTTGACAAATGTTATTCAAAATTCAAAAGCGCTCAACTTACGCAATAAACATCGCCCGAATAGCTCAGTTTCATTGACTCAACTCTCTGACCTGCTATGTCTCCTTCCGTTATTCGTTCGTAGACAACTGCCAATTCGCATTAGTCTGGGGCAAAGACTATGGCAACTGTCGTCGAATTTACACTAGCTAATGGTAAAGAACCGGCTGCCCGGCCGGGTCGACAGCGGGAATAAGATGACCGATCTCGAAAAGCACTCTCGCATGGCGAATGCGATACGCTTTCTTTCAATGGACGCCGTTGAAAAAGCAAAATCAGGCCACCCTGGACTTCCAATGGGTGCAGCCGACATCGCAACGGTCCTGTTTTCCAAATTTCTGAAATTTGACCCTAACTCCCCAAAATGGGCAGACCGAGATCGTTTCGTGCTCTCCGCAGGGCACGGATCTATGCTCCTGTATTCCACTCTCTATCTGCTGGGATACGAAGACTTCTCTATTGAACAGCTTCAGCAGTTCCGCCAGCTTGGCGCACGCACATGCGGCCACCCGGAATACGGTCATGGCGCAGGCATCGAGACCACAACTGGTCCTCTCGGCCAGGGTCTTGCAAACGCAGTAGGCATGGCAATCGCTGAGCGCCTGCAGGAAGAGCGCTTCGGCAAAGACCTCGTCAACCACTTCACCTATGTTCTCGCAGGTGATGGCTGTCTGATGGAAGGTATCTCCCAGGAAGCAATCTCTCTGGCGGGTCACCTCAAGCTGAACAAGCTGATCCTCATCTGGGACGACAACGGCATCACCATTGATGGTTCCGTTGACCTGGCTGACAGCACTGACCAGATCGCACGCTTCAAGGCATCCGGCTGGAACACCATCGCAATTGATGGTCACGATCCAGAGGCGATCGAAGCAGCTCTGACAGAAGCTCAGAACAGCGACAAGCCAACAATGATCGCTGCGAAGACCACAATCGGCTTCGGTTCTCCAAACCGCGCGGGCACCAACAAAGTGCACGGTGCTCCTCTGGGTGCTGAAGAAATCGCAGCAACCCGCGAAGCACTTGGCTGGTCTGCTGAGCCGTTTGAAGTACCAAGCGACGTTCTCGATGCATGGCGCATCGCAGGTCTGCGTTCCGCAAACGCTCGTAAAGAGTGGGAACAGCGCTTCAACGAAGCAAATCCTGAGCAGCGTGGCGAGTTCGAGCGCCGTTGCCGTGGCGATCTGCCATCCGGCTTCGATGCAGCAATCGACGCATACAAGAAAGAACTTGCAGACACCCAGCCAAAGATGGCGACCCGTAAGGCGTCTCAGGCAGTTCTGAAAGTAATCACTGGTGCTGTTCCGGAAACCATCGGCGGCTCTGCTGACCTGACCGGTTCCAACAACACCAACACCGAGCATACGCCTTCCATTACGCCGGACGATTTCTCCGGTCGCTTCATCCACTGGGGTATCCGTGAGCACGGAATGGCCGCAGCTATGAACGGTATGGCACTGCACGGCGGAGTTATCCCCTACTCTGGTGGCTTCCTGATCTTCTCCGATTACTGCCGTCCGTCTCTGCGTCTGGCAGCTCTGATGAAGCAGCGCGTCATTCACGTAATGACCCACGATTCCATCGGCCTGGGTGAAGATGGTCCAACCCACCAGCCTGTGGAACACTTTGCGGCTCTACGTTGTATTCCAGATCTGCTGTTCTTCCGCCCTGCGGACATCACAGAGACTCTGGAATGCTGGCAGCTGGCAATGAAAGCCACTGATAACCCAAGCGTTTTGGCTCTGACCCGTCAGAACCTGCCTTCCCTTCGTCCTCACTACGAAAGCGAAAACCTGTGTGCCAAAGGCGCATACATCATCGCTGACTGTGAAGAAGAAGCGACCGTTACTCTGTTCGCAACCGGCTCCGAAGTTGAGATCGCAGTGGAAGCGAAAAAAGAGCTCGACGGCAAGGGTATTGCGACCCGCGTGGTCTCCGTTCCTAGCTTCGAACTCTTTGAGCAACAATCTGACGCATACAAGAATGCCATCATTGGTGGTAGTCCGGTGAAGATCGCTGTGGAAGCGGGCGTTCGTATGGGTTGGGATCGCTTTGTCGGTTCTGATGGTGGATTTGTAGGCATGTCTGGTTTCGGTGCCTCCGCCCCTTACCAGGAGCTCTATGAGCATTTCGGGATCACCGCGGGAGCAGTGGTCCAAGAGGCAGAAAAGCGCCTTGGCGATAGCGATAACGCCTAAAGCTAACTACAAGTGAAGCTTCTGGCTCCTCTCAGCCAGAAGCCTCTCAGAAGACGGCCGGCAAGAGCTGGCAGAATATATAAAACGCGGGCGTTATTGAGCGCCCTACCGAAAGAGGTTCTTAAATGGCAGTCAAGGTAGCCATCAATGGCTTTGGTCGCATTGGTCGTAATGTTCTCCGTGCAATCATCGAATCCGGTCGTACCGACATTGAAGTTGTAGCAATCAACGACCTCGGCCCAGTTGAAACTAACGCACACCTGCTGCAGTTTGACTCCGTACACGGCAAGTTCCCAGCTAAAGTAACAGTTGATGGCGACACCATCGATTGTGGCCGTGGTCCAATCAAAGTAACCGCTATCCGTGATCCTAAAGAATTGCCTTGGGGTGAAATGGGTGTGGACATTGCGATGGAATGCACCGGCATCTTCACCGCAAAAGAAAAAGCAGCTCTGCACCTGGAAGCAGGCGCAAAGCGCGTTCTGGTTTCTGCTCCTGCAGCAGGCGCTGACAAAACAATCGTTTACGGCGTAAACCACGACACCCTGACTTCTGAAGATCTGGTTGTTTCCAACGCATCTTGCACCACCAACTGTCTGTCTCCAGTAGCTTACGTTCTGGACAAACTGGTTGGCATCGAAAAAGGCTTCATGACCACCGTTCACTCTTACACCGGTGATCAGCCAACTCTCGACACAATGCACAAGGATCTGTACCGCGGCCGCGCAGCAGCTCTTTCCATGATCCCAACCTCCACAGGTGCTGCTAAGGCTGTTGGCCTGGTTCTGCCTGAGCTGGCTGGTAAACTGGACGGCGTTGCAATCCGCGTACCGACTCCAAACGTTTCTGTTGTTGACCTGACCTTCATCGCGAAGAAAGAAACTTCCGTTGAAGAAATCAACGCAGCAATCAAAGCAGCGGCTGAAGGCGAGCTGAAAGGCGTTCTTGGTTACACCGACGTGCCAAACGTTTCCATCGACTTCAACCACGACCCACACTCCTCCATCTTCCACATGGACCAGACCAAGGTCATGGAAGGCACAATGGTTCGTATCCTCACCTGGTACGACAACGAGTGGGGCTTCTCCAACCGCATGGCGGACACCGCTGTTGCGATGGCAAAGCTCATCTAATTTGGAAGGGGCCGCTTTTAAGCGGCCCTTTTTCTCATATACCAGTGCGGAGTGATCCAATCCCTGAGCCGCACCATTCAGTGCGAAGTCTCCCATAGATTTGATCACGAACTCCGCAAAGTCTTTCTGTAAGAATTTCGACCAGCATAAGGTCACAGACAGAAATTCCGGAGATTTTCATGTCTTTCAAAACCCTCAATGATGCCGATCTTTCCGGCAAACGTGTTCTGGTCCGCGTAGACCTCAACGTCCCTATGAAGGATGGCAAAGTAACCGATACCACCCGTATCGAGCGTGTACTGCCAACCATCCGCGAAATCTCCGAGGCTGGCGGCAAAGTCATCCTTCTCGCACACTTCGGCCGTCCAAAAGGCAAAGTGGTTGCAGAGATGAGCCTTGCTCCTGTTGCTGGCCCTGTTGCAGATCTGCTCGGCAAACCAGTTGCCTTCGCAGCTGACTGCACCGGTGATGTTGCTAAAGCTGCTGTCGACGCAATGGCTGACGGCGACGTTCTGCTTCTGGAAAACACCCGCTTCTACGCTGGTGAAGAAAAGAACGATCCAGAGTTCGCAAAAGCACTGGCTGCAAACGGCGACCTCTATGTAAACGACGCATTCTCCGCAGCACACCGCGCACACGGCTCCACCGAAGGCATCGCAAAGCTGCTTCCTGCATTCGCAGGCCGCACCATGCAGGCTGAGCTGGAAGCCCTCGGTTCCGCACTTTCCACTCCAGAGCGTCCAGTTCTGGCAGTTGTAGGCGGCGCAAAGGTTTCCTCCAAGATCGACCTGCTCGAAAACCTCGTGTCTAAAGTAGACATCCTGGTCATTGGCGGCGGCATGGCAAACACCTTCCTCGCGGCTAAAGGCGTGAACGTTGGTAAGTCCCTGTGCGAGCACGATCTGGCTGACACAGCAAACCGCATCATGGCAGCAGCTGAAAAAGCAAACTGCGAAATCGTTCTGCCAGCAGACGCTGTTGTTGCATGGGAATTTGCAGCAAACACCAAGAACGAGACCGTTGCTCTCGACGCGATCCCAGCAGACGCAATGATGCTCGACGTTGGCGCAGCTTCCATCGAAGTTGTGAGAGCAAAAATCGACGAAGCCAAAACCCTCGTCTGGAACGGCCCTCTCGGCGCGTTCGAAATCGAGCCATTCGACAAGGCAACCGTTGCAGCAGCTCAGCATGCAGCAGCACGCACCAAAGAAGGCAAGCTGAAAACAGTTGCTGGTGGCGGTGACACCGTTGCAGCTCTGAACCACGCAAAAGCGAGTGAAGATTTCTCTTACATCTCCACTGCTGGCGGCGCGTTCCTTGAGTGGCTGGAAGGCAAAGAACTGCCAGGCGTTGTTGCGCTGGAAGCATAAAACAAAGAAAATTGATGAAATTTTCTGGATTGAGGGGCCTTTTCGGTCCCTCTTTTCGTTTTATTCTCGCTTTTGCCTAGAATTTGACACAGCCTCTTGAAAAAGAGAGCAAGACGCTGTTTAGAACTTATCCCAATGAATGGGCCAGAGGCTTGACGTAGTCTACACTACCACCAAGAACTCTATTTATCGGAATTTTATCAGGAGCAAACTCAGTGCATCCGCGTCTGTATCTTGTCACACCACCTACCTTTGACCTCGACGAGTTCGAAGGACAACTCAAGCAAGCTTTGGAAGGTGGCGACATTGCGAGCCTGCTGATCTCCATGCCGGACGCAAACGAAGGCGAACTACAGGCGGCTGCAAAGCGCCTTGTTCCTCTGGCACAGGCAAACGAAGTTGCTGTTCTGATTGAAAACAACACCCAGATCATGGGCCGCTCCGGCGCAGATGGCCTGCACGTCTCCGGTACTGACAAAGACCTGGAAGACGTTATGCAGTCCTTCCCGGAAGACCGCATCATCGGCCATGCAGGTGTTAAGACGCGTCACGACGCCATGGTCATCGCATCCATGGGCGTTGATTACATGTTCTTCGGTCTGCTTTCTCTGAAACAGGAAGAAGAGCCACACCGTAAATCTCTGGACTATGGCAGCTGGTGGTCTGAAGTGTTCGAAACGCCATGCGTTGTCTTGGCTGGCACCTCAGTTTCCTCAGTTGACACCGTGGCCCAAACTGGCGCTGAATTCGTAGCAGTACGTGAAGCTGTCTGGAATCACCCTGAAGGGCCAAAAGCAGCTGTTGAGCAGGCAAACGCTATCCTCTCAACACACACACTGGCGGAAGTTGAGGACTGATCTTTTGAAGTTGTCTGGTTCTATCAAACTCGTAACTGTCGCAGCTATGACCGGCCTGCTTGGCTGGCAGGGCATGGCTGTTGCGCAAACAACCCCGAGCGGTGGAACCACACCTCAAGGCGCAAGAACGGTTGATCCGTACAATCCAAACGGATCACCACTGCTGCCTTCCCCAGTTTCAAGAGCCCCTTACATCCCGCAGGTCACCCCAACGCCGGAAACCATTCAGGGCGATCCGGCCTACGGTGCCTTCCAGCGCGGTTGGTATCTGACAGCATTGGCTCTGGCGACCCGTCAGGCCGAAGCTGGAATCACCAGCTCTAAAACCCTGCTCGGCGTTCTTTATGAATCCGGCAGAGGCATCCCGCAGGACCTGCCATTGGCCGCCAGCTGGTATGAGCTCGCCTCCAACGATGGTGACCCACAAGCTGCCCTGCGCCTCGGCCTGCTTTATCTGGCTGGTGCTGGCACCAAGGCTGACAAGGACAAGGCCGCCCAACAGCTGGAAAAAGCTGCTGCTGCCAACATCCCCGAAGCCCTCTACAATCTCGCCCTCCTCCATCAGGAAGGCAAAGTCCGTCCAAACGATCCCAAGCAAATCAAATCATTGCTGGAGCGCGCCTCTGAAACCGGTGACGCAGACGCAATGCTGGAGCTGGGCATCTACCTGAAGGACGGCCCGGAAGAGATCCGCGATCCACTACGCGCCGCCTTCTGGATGGGCCGCGCCGCCCGCCGTGGCTTGGTCCCAGCACAGATCTACTACGCAACCTTGCTGTTTAAAGGCGATGGCGTCGTGCCAAACGAGGCAGAAGCCGCAGATTGGTTCGAACGCGCTGCCAGCAAAGGCAATCCGATCGCTATGAACCGTCTCGCCCGTATCTACGCCAATGGCCGCGGACGCCCAGTGGATCTGATCGAAGCATCTGCATGGCAGTTCCACGCTGGTCGTCAGGGTATCCTCGACAGCGATCTGGAAGCTCTCTCCAACTCACTCTCTCTGGAGCAGCAGGAGCAAGCCAGCAAGCGCGCAGCCGAAATCGGGATTAAAATCGGGGCCTCACCAGTACTTCAGTCAGCTCAATAACATCTGACTATAGTGTTTTTGATGATAAACCGATGAGTTTTTGCGTAAAATTATCATCATATAAAGTATAAAAATCAAGTAGACTCTGACCCACACAACATCAACTTAAACACACTCAGCTTCGCGCAACGTCAGTCGATTAAATTACTCTGGTCTTTTAATCGAAAAGAAATCAGATGAAGCAAATAAGTGTATTTATCAGTCGCTTAGCTTTAGCCTTAGGCATTGGTGTCATTTCATTTCTGACATTCGGTGAAATGATCGCGACTGGCCTGCTTGATATAGCGTCCCCGCCCAGGTTGCGGCACTCGGCAAGGTGGCAACTTTCGTTCTTGCTGTCATTTTCGTTGCACAGACCACCAGACGCAGAAGCGACAGAAAGCCCTGAGCTTTTCCGCACTCACCTTGTGGATATGCACTGGAATGCAGGTTCACGGCGAGCATCCGCTCTTTTTCCTTGAAAATCACGTGAAATTATGTTGCACAGACCTCCAGACAGGCTGCGACCCTAGCTCAGCGCCAATCCGCGTCCGGCTGTAACATTATCAAACTGATTGGTAGTTCTATGAAACTCAATGGCAACGAAATTAAGCCAGGCAACGTGCTTATGCACCAGGACACACTTTGGGCTGTTGTAAAAGTTCAGCACGTGAAGCCAGGTAAAGGCGGCGCATTTGCTCAGGTAGAAATGAAAAACCTGCTTGACGGTCGCAAGCTGAACGAACGCTTCCGCGCAACTGAGTCCGTTGAGCGTGTTCGCCTTGAGCAGAAAGACTACCAGTTCCTCTATGAAGAAGGCGACATGCTGGTATTCATGGATAACGAAACTTACGAGCAGCTAGAACTCCAGAAAGAGTTCGTTGGTGAGCGCGCAGCATTCCTTCAGGACGGCATGACCGTGACTGTTGAACTGCACGAAGAAAAGCCAATCGGCATTTCCCTCCCAACCCACGTCACTCTGGAAATCGTTGAAGCTGACGCAGTTGTAAAAGGCCAGACCCAGTCTTCCTCTTACAAGCCAGCAGTTCTGGAAAACGGCGTTCGTTGTATGGTGCCTCCGTTCATCACCTCCGGTGAGAAGATCGTTGTAGACACCGACACTGTTGAATACGTTCGTCGCGCAGAGAAATAATCTAAAAGCAATAAAGATGAGGCAGCATACGGCTGCCTCATTACCCATTCAGGAACGGTGAATATAAAATGGCACGTACGGCCCTTCTCAACGTAATGGTCCAGGCTGCGACAAAAGCTGGTCGCTCTCTGGCACGGGACTTCGGCGAAATTGAAAACCTGCAAGTATCCCGCAAGGCCCAGGTGACTTTGTCTCCCAGGCAGATCACAGAGCAGAAAAAATCGTTCGTGAGGAACTTCAGAAAGCACGCCCAACCTACGGCCTGCTGATGGAAGAATCCGGCGAAGTGGAAGGCACTGATGGCCAGCACCGCTGGATCATTGACCCACTCGACGGCACAACAAACTTCCTGCACGGTATTCCGATCTTTGGCGTTTCCATCGCTCTGGAACGCGCAGGTCAGATCGTAGCAGCAGTGATCTACAACCCGATCATGGACGAGCTGTACACCGCTGAAAAAGGCTCTGGCGCATTCTGTAACGACCGCCGCCTCCGCGTTGCAGCTCGTAAAGACATGACCGACTGTCTGATCGGCACCGGCATTCCATTCATCGGTGTTGGCGACCATGGCCGCGCACTGAAAGAAATCCGCCACGTGATGGGCGAAGTCGCAGGCATTCGCCGCGCTGGTGCAGCTGCACTGGATCTGGCATGGGTCGCTTCTGGTCGTCTCGATGCATTCTGGGAAAACGGTCTGCATCCTTGGGACATGGCAGCAGGCGTTCTGCTGGTTCGTGAAGCTGGTGGTTTCGTGTCCGATGCCAACGGCAAGGACAACATGTTCGAATCCCGCACCATCATCGCAGGCAACGAGTTCACCCACCTTCAGCTGCGTGAACTGCTGGCAAAAGCCAAGTCATAAGACAGACGGCGCTTCAGCCCAAGAATTCCAAAAGGCAGCTTGCCCCGGACCACTCCGGCAAGCTGCCTTTTTTGTTGTGCGATGCTCTACGCCCGCACCTGAAACTTCTTCGCCAGCACCTTCACAGCGGCATCCGTGCTTAGCCCAGCAATAGCCTGGATCTGCGCAGCATCATCAAAGAAGCATTTCATCACAGCGATGGCAGGGGATTGATCCAATGCGCCATATCCACCTGCGCGATCTCCGTCACCAGCCGCTGATGGAACCGGTTGAGTGCAAACTTTGTGCTATGCTTAGTCAAAGCGTCAATGGCGTGTTTCTTGATCTCAGCTTCCACAGTGCTCCGACGCACTGAGTTCCCTTGACCTACTTCAATGCCATTCTTGCGCGCATACTTGCGCATAGCCTGCGGATCGCCTGCAATCACCTTTTGCAACTGCTTGCTCTTATAGTGATGAATGCCCCACTTGATCAGCCGGGCTCCAGCCATAGTGACGGTTCCCAGCACAAACGCCCCGCCAATGGCCGCCCCAACTGGCCACGCCGCCGCCGCCACACCAGCAGCAACCACACCGCCTGTCGCAGCTGCCACAACACCAGCCACACCGGAAACCGTGAGGGCAGCAAAGCCCAGTCCATCAACGGCAGAAAGCACAGCCTTCCCGATCTTGGTGTTTCGCGCACGGGACTGATTATCGGCAATCGTCTTCGTAATCATTGCCAGCTCAGCATCCCGCGCCCGAGAGACCTTCCGCGATCCATCCAAGCCGGAAACAGGAACCTCCTGCCGCTCCGCAAACAACCGATGTAAGGCCTGAGCTTTCTTGCCTGTCTGGTGATGTTTGAAGGCACGGATAGCAGTGACACTGGCATCATAGGCAGAAAGCCCAACAGCAAGAACGCCCACTCCTGCACCAACAGTGCCAGCAGCATAACCTAGCCCCTGCGTGACCAGCGAAATGCCCTCAACGTTGGCAGAGAGCGCTCTTTCAGCAATAGCCAAGCCATCAGAGACCATCGCAAGCCCCCAAACCTCAGCGGACAGAATGTTGACATGCATCTGGGTCTTGTAATCACTGCGCATGGCCTTCGCCAAAGTGGCGTTTTTGCCGTAATTCGCAACAAGGCCTGTCAGCGCCTTATGAGCCTTGTCCGCAGCCTTCATCCGCCCTTTCAGCGCACCATCCAGATGATCTAAAGCCCCTTCCAGATGCGCAGCCTCACTGGCAGAACTTTCTCCATAAGTCAGCGCCACCTGACTTCGCAGAACAGTCAGCCGCTCCACCTCATCAGCAGCCCCTTTCTCCACTCTGACATACGCTTCTAAGGCAGACTTCGCAGACGCTGACAAGTTAGGGAACAAACCATTCAGCGCAACACCAAGACCCTGCTTCGTGATCTTGCCGGCCTGAACCGCTTGCGCCAAGGAGTCCACCAATGTCAGCGGAGAATCATCACCCTTCTGCACATCCTTGACCATGCGGGATAGGGCCGCCAGCTCGGCAATGTCTTTCTGTGCCTCAAGAAACTGCTTGGCTTCAGTGCGATACGTATTAAGCGCGTTGTCCGCTGCCTTCATGCTTGTGTAAGCGGATCGCGCAGAAATCAGGCTCTGGATTGCCCCCAGCGCATAATAAAAACTGGTAAACCCAAAGCGACCATAAGCAACACCATCAGTGATCGGCACTTCGGTCCGGAAGATCTCTTCTCGCCCATTCACCGCAGCATTGATCAGCGGCATCACATTGTGCGGAAACTTGCCCAGTCCATTGCGCACCAGACCTTCCGTCTGCACACCTTCCGCAATCGCACCTCGCGCTGTCACGCGGGAGGGATGATAGCCACCCTCTTGCCCACCAGCCGTTTCAGTAAGCTTAGCTGTGCTGACCCCATGCCACTCTTCCTGCCCCGCCCGCAGCAACGACTGCGCCCGGCCACTACCCAGCGCCCGATCCAGTGCTGGCTGACGCTCTTTCAGATGACCTTCCAGATCCTCCAGGACAGGCAGAAGCATCTCAACCGTGTCACGGCCTGCTGCTGAACCACCAGCCACCCCATTCAGATGCTCAACCAAAGCCGTCTTGGTTGTTTCTTGTTCTGGCTCAGCAAAAGAGACGGACACCAACTGCTTCTGAAGATCTGCCGCTCGCTCTTTCGTCAGCAAGCCCGGATCTTTTGCAAATGCCTGCAGAGCCTGAAACACCCGATGCTCACTGCCAACACCAGCAGTCTTGTTACCAAACCGGGCCTGCCCGCCCAAAACATCCCGCTGCACAGGCTGTAGCTTGAGGCGCGCATCCAGCAACGCTCGCTCCATGGAAGAGAGAGGCGGCCCGTTCCGTTCTGACTGTGCTGTTTGCCCGGACAGGTCAGAGGATGGAACAGGTCGCCGATGAAAACTCGCCATGGAAACAGCCCGCTGTGGCTGAGGAACCCGTCTTTCCTGCCCGTCTGCAACCGGCACCACTGACAACCGATAGGGCATCCGTGCCGATTGGGTGCTCCCGCTCCTTGAAGCCGTATGCCCTCCTGCTTGATCGACAGGCGGTGTCACGTTAGAGCTGGGTGTGCTGACTTGCGATGTTACTCCGGTATTCCTCATGGTGGCATTCCTCCCAAACCACTCAGACCAATATATGCTCCGAGGTCCACTGGCTTTCTGCTCCTCCGGCATCACTCAGCGAATGGCGCAGCTGCAAAGCCTCACCAATAAAGCTCTTCAAAGCTTCCATCAGATGCTCAACGGGATCGCTCATGTGTAAGAGGAGTTGCTGGCGCACCGCATAATGCTGCTGCGCATCAAGGATAAGGCCAAAAGACGTAAGTTGCCCAACACGTGCCAAAAGGGTTTTCAGTTGTGGCAGTTCAAGACCATTTTCCGGAAAGACATCAGCCTCAAGCTGCACTTCATAACGCCGTTCCTGATAGCGCGCCGAAATCATCGTCGTCAGATGGTGCTCATCTGAATGAAGCGCGACCTGCCCCGCCCTGTTGGGAGCCAGATCTGGCAAGTGCAACAGTGCGGCAAGCCGTTCAAATAGGTCCAGTAATTCCGTCTCCTGACATCGCCCCATTATGCTCTCCCCAAAACTGCATGAAGCAAAAAGCGAACCATCACGAGCGTAGAGAAGCAACAAAGCCCCAAGTGTATCGAAGAGCACAATCAAACGACGAAATTGATATTTTATTTCTCTAAAAATGAAATCGTTGAAATATAATAACCCAACGGAAGAACATTAGCTCCAGACCAGCTTGCGTAGATCAATACTCATCGCAAGCTAATCTGGCAGGTCAGGTCGATTAATTTGGAAACGGTAATTCCTTGCTGACCTCATAAACCTTTGCCGTCATTCCCTTTGATTTCAAAGAGCTTAGCTCCTTTTGAAACTTGGCCATATGCGGGGTTTTAAAGTGCGGAATAAGCGCATCCATACTCTCCCACATCTCATAGATCCTCAGGATATTCGGGTTCGTCGCATCCAAAGACGATTTGTAGGAGATACAGCCAGTTTCTTCAGCTGTCGCCGCATCCATTTCCTGTACAGCACCAATCTTCTGCTGAATCTGATTGTCTTCAAACTCAACCTCAACAGTCACGATAATCATTCCAGTTCCCTTCTTGTCTAATTTCTGAGCTGCTGCAAAAACCGGTCCCGGCACCATGCCGGTCACCATGCTCGCAGCCAGTGCCTGCAAAACCACACGTCGTTCCATGTCCGCAGTCCTTTCATTTCCAGCAAATCGCCATGCTGTTCATCAGCGCAATCAGCCTCATTCAAATTACAACATGACATTTTTTGTATTTTTGTAATTATTGACAAAATGACATTTTTTGTCAAGATGTGAAAATGGAAAATTTGCGAGAGAAGATTCTGGAAGCCGCCATACAGGCATTCATGCGCTATGGCGTCGGCCGCACCCGCATGCACGACATTGCCTCAGAAGCAGGCGTGGCGCGCCAGACAGTCTATTCAAACTACAAAAACAAAACCGAGATCCTGTGCGCCTGCATCTCGTACTTCTCGGAGCAGTCACTCACTGCTATTCAGGGCGAATGGGCACAGCTGGAAACACTGGAGGATAAGCTCAACGCCTATCATGAGCACGCCATCATCGCCTCCTTCAAGGTCATCACCGCCTCCGAGGAAGCCAGAGACATGGTCGGCGGTTTCAATGAGGAAGGCAAAGCAGCCACCCTGCGAGCGCAGCAGACCAAAATCACAGCCTGCGCGGATATGCTCTCTGACTACACGTTTACCCAGCAAAGCCCGCAGCAACTCGCCGAATACCTCGTGCTGTCCTCCCTCGGCATCCGGATCATGCCCAGTCAGAGGATCAGCTGCGCCAGCTTCTCAACACTCAAACAAAAGGCATTCTGGCCCTGTTAGCCTGAGCAAAGTTATTCATTAAAACCCAACAGAAACTGCTTGACCTCAAGTCGACTTGAAGTGGCACTTTTAGCTAAATTCCTAGAAGGAAAGGCAAAAACGTGCACACAACAAGTCTTCTGGTCAACGCTCTTCTCCTGGGCATTGGCGCAACAATTTTCATGGATCTGGTCGCTTGGGTCCGGCTTCGGTTCTTCTCCATCCCAGCCTTAGACTACCGCCTCGTAGGCCGCTGGATGCTCAGCATGCCGCGCGGCCAATACAATCACCAAACCATCATGCAGAGCCCGCCACAGCCATTTGAGCATTCCACCGGCTGGGTGGCACACTACGCGATCGGCGTTATACTGGCCCTAATGATGCTGGCGGTCACCGGACCAGACTGGCTGCAAAACCCAACCATCCTGATGCCACTTGTCATCGGCTTCCTCTCCCTGGGTTTTCCCTTCTTCCTCATGCAACCCGCCTTTGGCTTTGGCATTGCTGCCGCCAAAACGCCTGCCCCGAAGATTGCCAGAATAAGAAGCTTCATCGCCCACATATCCTTCGGCCTCGGCCTCTACCTCACCGGACTGTGCCTGATCTCCCTCCCCCTATAAGACACGTCCAGCAACCCACAGCCGCAAAGCCAACAAATTGAGGCTGTGGGTTTGCTCCTCATTTGTTTTCTTAAAGTAGATTGGCACCACCATTGAACACGACACAGACCAGTATTTGGAACGGGACGACCATGCCAAAACCCTATCCAACACTTCCGGAAGGGACACGCATTTACGCAGTTGGTGACATCCACGGCAGGCTAGACCTGCTGGAAACCATGGGCAAAGCCATCGAGAGCGACCTGACAAAACGCCCGATCGCCGACCCCGTAACTGTCTTCCTCGGAGATTACATCGACCGAGGCCCGGACAGTCAGGGCGTCATCGATTTCCTCGTCGACAACCACCACCGCACGCCCCGCCAGATCTGCCTGAAAGGCAATCACGAAGCATCCTTGCTGGAATTTCTGGAAGACGCGGGCACGCTCTACCACTGGGAAGATCTGGGCGGCATGGAAACCCTGCTGTCCTATGGCCTTTCCCACCATGATCTGATGGGCTCCGCAGGCGCAGAAAGTGTGCAGACCATCTTCAGAGAGAACTTCTCCAAGCTGCACGAAACCTTCTTCAGATCACTGGAGCTCTACTACAAACGCGGCGACTACCTGTTCGTCCACGCTGGCATTCGGCCCGAACTGGCACTGGAAGAACAAAGCGACGATGAGCTCATGTGGATCCGCGGCCCTTTCCTCAATTATGAGAAGAGTTTCGGCCTCTTCGTCGTCCACGGTCATACACCCGTGGAACACATCGACCGCCGCACCAACCGGCTGGATGTAGACACCGAGGCCTACGCCTCCGGCCAGCTCACCTGCGCAGTGCTGGAAGGCAGCGAAATGCAGTACATCACCGCCACGACGGACGGCTGGGAACTCTTCGACTTCATTCCCACGCACAAATAGCGCAAGACCTTACATCTGCACGATAAACTGATGCGCCGCCGCATACTGCATGTAAGAGCGCAACAACTGCTTCTGATCCTTCATCTTCAGCTTGCCCTGCGCACTCTTCAACTGCTTACGCGCCGTATCCGGTTGAATGTCAGCAACTCCTCCCACCATGACCACATCCCGTCTAAAACACGGCAGCACGCGCACGAAAATGCGACTTATTTAAAAACTTACGCATTTCTTGCCCAATCGCGGCGATTTGCGGTTTCCTATTAACCGGAAATCGCGTTATCTAAAGACATCATTAACTTTAAGGCGGGTTCTGCTTGATTGGTCTGACCAGACAAAACGAAGCCGCTTTGCTTTAGATGTACGCAGGATAATGGCACGCGACTACGATCCCTACAGTCTGTCGAGCCCGCAGGTTTACCTGTGGCGCATGATTATTTTTCTGGTCCTGGCAGGCTTCATCGCCTTTGTCTTGATTGGACAAATCACGGAAGCCTTCATGGCAAACCCGGCATTGAACGGCCTGATCGTAGGCGTCGCGACACTGGGTATTCTCCTGTCATTCCGGCAGGTTCTTCGCATTTTCCCGGAAGTCTCCTGGGTCAACGGCTTCCGCCTCGGCGATCCGCGCCTTGAGGTCCGCCGTCCTCCAATCCTTCTGGCACCCATGGCAACCCTGCTTGGCAACAAAGCAGGCGACATGACCATCTCGCCAACCACCATGCGCTCCATGCTCGATTCCATCGGCATGCGCCTGGATGAATCCCGCGAGATTTCCCGCTACCTCACCCGCCTGCTCATCTTCCTCGGTCTGGTCGGCACCTTCTGGGGCCTGATGCAAACCGTGGGCGCTGTGGCAACCACCGTCAGCACGCTGAACGCGGCAGGCGGCGATGCCAACGTGCTCTTTGAAGATCTGGTCTCCGGCATCACCGCACAGATGACCGGCCTCGGCATCGCGTTCTCCTCCTCCCTCCTTGGTCTGACCGGTTCCCTCGTTCTGGGCTTCCTCGATCTGCAGGCAGGACAGGCACAGAACCGCTTCTATCAGGAGCTGGAAGACTGGCTCTCGACCCTGACGGACATCGACCCAGACGAGCTGGGCAACGGCACCACGGCAGATATGGCCGCAGACCTGCGCATCACGCTGGACAAGCTGCGCAAGTCCATGGAAGCCAAAGGCACCACACAGGACGAAGCTCCAACGCCGCCATGAGCAAACTGGCAGAAGGCATTCAGGGCCTCGTCCAGCATGTACGCTCCGAGCAGAAGATGATGCGCGAATGGGCCGAAGGCCAGTCCATGCAGCAGCGCCGTATCGAACGGTTCCTGAAAACGCTCACCGCAGAGGTAGAGCGGGAGAAGGAATAAAGCATGGCAGGAGTACGCACACGCAGGTCTCAAAGCAGCTCAGAGGATTACTGGCCGGGTTTCGTGGATGCCATGTCCGCGCTCCTGCTGGTGTTCATCTTCCTGCTCTCCATCTTCATGATTGCGCAGTTCTTTCTCAGCCAGCAGCTGTCTGGTCGGGATAAGGTGCTCAATCGCCTCAACCAGCAAATCGCAGAGCTCACAGAGCTGCTGGCGCTGGAAAAGGCGAATGTGGGAGATCTGGAATCCACCATCTCCTCCCTACAACTGGGTCTGGAACAAGCCTCTGGAGAACGGGATCGTCTTCAGGGCCTGCTCAACGAGCGTTCCGGCCAGATTGACGAAGCAGGAGGTGCACTGGCTGCCCTTCAGGCCAAACTGGAAGGCGAACAGAACATCAGCTCCAAGGCTCTGGCACAGGTGGAACTGCTGAACCAGCAGATCAGCGCCCTGCGCCGCCAAATTGCCGTGCTGGAAGACGCACTGGACGCCTCAGAAAAGCGTGACCGAGAAAGCCAGACGCGCATTGCCGACCTTGGCAAACGGCTCAACGTGGCCCTCGCCCAGCGCGTACAGGAGCTGTCTCGCTACCGCTCAGACTTCTTTGGCCGCTTGCGCGAAATCCTCGCCCAGCGCTCCGATATTGAGGTTGTCGGCGACCGCTTCGTGTTCCAGTCTGAAGTGCTGTTCTCCTCCGGAGATGAAGAGGTCAACCCGCAAGGCAGAAACCAGCTGGATATCCTCGCAAGCGCTATTCTGGAGCTGGAAGGTCAGATCCCGGATGAAATCAACTGGGTCCTGCGCGTGGATGGTCACACAGATGCCCGTCCCCTCTCCGGCACAGGCCGCCTGCGCGACAACTGGGAACTCTCAGCCGCCCGCGCCATCTCGGTGGTCAAATACCTCATCTCCAAGGGCGTGGAACCCGACCGCCTGGTCGCCGCCGGCTTCGGCGAGTTCCAACCCCTAGAAGAAGGCACCACCGATGAAGCCTACGCCAAAAACCGCCGCATCGAGCTAAAACTCACACAGCGGTAACGGCTGATAAAACCAAACACAAAAACAGGCGCCCGAGCATCCCTCAAGCGCCTGTTTTATTTCTGGATACCGGATCTCCACGACGCTCCGCCCGGCATGACGGCAGTGGACCTCAACTATCCGTCCAAGGCTATCAAAAGTGCTCAATGGGATAGGCTAAACTGACACAAAACCGCTGACCTTCAAGGCACCAGACAACCGTTATGCGGACAAAGCGGACTTTCGCTGCACAGCATGATTTCATGGGATGTCGCTTGCGTCGCGGGGACACAAGCGGACATTTGGGCTGTTCCATCAAGGGTTGGACCAGCACTCTTGAAAGATGCCTTGAGTGCCTTCGATAATTTGCTTTGTTTCTCCAGCCCCTTAGCCGATATTCATCGATGCGCCGGCTTCCGCAAGTGCAGCCATTTTTCTTGACGAAAAGCTGTTGTTCGCTGCATTGCAAGAACCGAAAATGTATGTGGCTGTTTCAACATGTACCGGCCACACAGCGGGCTTTCGAGCGGCTTTATTATGAGTTGATGCTGTTCAGGTATCAGCTAGGTGGGAGAATTTTCGAATGAATGCTAGCTGCAAATCGCGTTGCTCAATCAGATCTTCCCCGTAGGTCCTAATATATTCTTTTATGGCCTCTTGAAGCTGATTTCGCCAAACACGTTTCTTTTGCGGATCAACTGCAACGTTACCGGAAGCCCATATAAGCCATCCATTTTTCGTTCTTGCCTCATGCAGCAGTGCGCATCGCACATTCGAATAGAAGGACTCGGCACTCTCTATTGTTTTGAAACAGTTCGCAAAAGGCTTTTCGGTGACGAGGAAGTCTCGAAATAACTCACGGCTCTTAGAATACTCGAACTCTCCTAACCGCTCACCACGGACCAGATACTTAAAATTTTTTCCCAGTTTCAGAGCTGCAAGGAACTCAATGAGCGCGCATTGAATGGATACGATTGCAAAGCCCTCACCTTCAAGGGCTCCAGCTTCTTGGATCGCTTGAATGGGTTCAAGATAGCGGTCTTTAAGTCGCCTCATCAGAAATTTATCAAATGTTTCCGCCCAAAGCTCGGGTGATGGCTTGTCTCTTAGTTCTACTCTTCGCTTATGCCAATCTTCTCGTTTCAAGTCTCCAGCAATGTAGGCCTCTCGCTCCTTTACATCATCCATTCAACATTCTCCTCACACTGTTCAGGCCCAACTTAACTCTTCGGTGATTTTGTCTTATCGACTACGATAACCCCGTCCACCTGCAGAACAGCAGACACGATCACAATAGGCATTTGAGATGAGCTACGCACATTCATTAGAATGTTTATTTCTCAGTTGCTCTAAGAATAAAGGAAGCTCTTCCTCCATCGCTCGATTAAAACTACCATGTCCATTAAAAGGACGTTTATTTTTTGGGGTGTCTGCTTGGTGATGTTTTGTGAGTAGCCAGTGGTAGAAGTAGAGAAAGCCCTCAATACAGACATCTGAGAGATATTTTCCGACAAATGCAGTATTTGATAGGCCTTCGTTCAAAGGCATTTCATCACCGTGCACAATATCACCTCTTTTGGAATAAAACTCATCGACTTTTCCATTTAGGTCAGCCCGCCATCCAGAGTATTCGAGTAGTAAACGAGAGCGTATTACAAGTTGGTTTTTCTTACCGCGTTCCTCTGTGACGAAGAGTGCCTCCAAGCAATTCGAAAAAGCAACGACTCTCTCGGCGCTGCTTATTGGGCTGTTTCCGATGTCCAACCATATCATCGCAGTAACGATCTTGGATTCGAGATAGTCCCATTGACTAAGGTTAACTATTTTTTCAATCAATCGTCCAAAGACGATGAACCAAGATCGAGATGATGCAGTTAATAAATGCTCAACTTCTTCGTTATTGCCGTTTAGAATAAAGCGGCGTCCCCATCCAAGGTTTATCTTTGAAGGCTCTTTCCCACTAGGCTCAGATGTTAGCCGGTAATTCGTGAGACCGGGCATTGATTGCTTCTCAGTGCCGAGCCATTGTGCTGGTTCTTGCTCTAAACGCGCTTTGATTGAAGCGATTGCTAAACGTACGCACAAGAATGCTCGTTCCTCTGCAAGTTTTTCATCAAAATCTGAAATTTTTATGCAAGCTATCCAATTCTGTACTTTATAAAAATCCTCAAACTTACTAAATTCCATGGAATGATAAGCTGCAATTCTTTCAGAATAGTGGGCTGAGAATTTCTCTTTGCTTATGAACGTGACCGGGCCAATTTTGAACTGCGTCATTCCTTGAAAGTAAGGTGCAATGCACGGAATGTAGTACTCCTTAGTTACGCATAAACTTGAGACTGCTCTCTTAATGCAAGCTTCGATGAGCGAAACTTCGTCAATTTCCTCTTGCTTCCAAATGATGCGCCCAAACTCTTCTCGTAAGATTTTAAAGAACGGATCTATTCTTACACGACCAGACAAACGTTCATCGTCTACAATAATCTCTTTTGCGAGGGTGAGTAATCTTTGATACGCGCTCTTGCCAGTATATAGTTCCCGACCATTCGGTAGCGGAAGTTTACAAAGCCAGCCTCCATCTTGCAGCATTAACCGGAAAGAATCTTTGTCTTTTACAATTTCCTGGTGACGGATCAACTCACTCTTAAGATAGTCAAATGTATGGCGTATTTGACGTTTTTTCTGTCTGTTCACCAAATGCTCCGATCTCAAAAAGTAGTTATAGTATATATGTTTAACTACTTTGCCACGTCACCAATTAATTACATTAGAGGTAACTCGGTTTGTTTGGACAGTTGAGCCAGATTTATACAAGGTAAGGTCCGCTAGCAGTTGAGCACAAGCTTTGACTAAAAATGCTCATAAGTAGATCAAATGGCTGCAAATGATCAAAAACGACTTGCTGCACTCGCGAAGCCCTGCGCCCCGGTCAAAGTCCGCAAAGGGCTCATCCCACCTCTCAACCCACTCAAGGCACTTCCTACCCTCAATCCGGCTATCACACACCTTCACGCGGGACAGATAACTCGACCACTTTGCAATGTCCGCCTTACGCACTTTTGAGCGCCAGGATTTGATAACGAAGTAGGTGCTGTCATTGCCCAGGATAGCCTTGGTCAACACTGTCTCACTTTTGGAAGCAGGTGTGGTGGTGCAGCTGGTTAGAAACAGGCCGAACTCGTAGCCGTTCTCACGTCCCTTTTTCAGCAAGCGCCCGTCTTGCTGCTTGCAGATAGGGCTCTTCACCTTTGTATATTGCGTCTCCAGCACCTTCATAGGTACTCGCCGGGAAAAGTGGATCTGAACGGTCACCATGTCCTTCCAGGTCTTCAAGGACTGTTCACGAGGGATCATCTCGGAAACCAGCAGGCCATTCTTGTTTTGTGAAAAAGCAACTTTGTAGCCTTCAGGCATCCCCACCAGAAGGTTCTCGTCCTTCAGGCCAGAGGCAAACGAAACACCACTTGCAACAAGCAATGCAAATACAGCACCAAGCAATCTACACATCAGAGCAACAGTCCAATCAACCAGAAATTGAAGTGATGCTACATCATAGCCTCAAACCTCAACAAGGGGAGTAACTTCCCTGATGAGCAGGCCAACGTCCAGCCAGCAAATACTCAGCCCCGTCTAGTCCAGCACCAACAAACATAGCAACGCAGCAAAAACGGAAAAAAACGCAGAATAACGCAAAGCTGCGCATAGCGACGCAAACAGCAAAAAAGCCGCGCCCGGGTGGGCAACGGCTTTTCAGGTTATCCTACACAGTCGGGGCAGTTTTTTGAGAGTTATGCCCCTTCAAAGCGCGTTCTTAGCGCTCGTCTTCGTCCTCATCACCTTCACCCATGGATTTGAAGTTCGCGAACACAGCGTCTGCATCCACTTCCTCTTCTTCTTCACGGGTCTTCGGTGCTGGGGTCGAAAACGCAGCTGCAATCGCGTCTTCGCTTGTTGTTTCGTCAACAGGCATAAGGGTCTGCGGCTCTTCACCTTCCATAGGCTTCGGAGCGTTCTTCGCAGCTTTCTCAACTTCGATGTCCAGCTCAATCTGGGAACACAGACCCAGAGTGACAGGATCCATCGGCTCAAGGTTCGCAGAGTTCCAGTGCGTTCTGGTGCGGATCGCTTCAATGGTTGGCTTAGTGGTGCCAACAAGACGCATGATCTGCGCATCCAGCAGCTCAGGATGGTAACGAACCAGCCACAGAATTGCGTTTGGACGATCCTGACGACGAGAAACCGGGGTGTAACGAGGGCCCTTGCGCTTGTTCTCAGGAACGCGCACCTTGGACTCCTGCACCTGCATGCGGTAGCTCGGGTTATTCTGAGCTTTTTCAATCTCTTCGCGGGTCAGCTGGCCAGTCAGAACAGGGTCCATACCCTTGATGCCCTGTGCAGCTTCACCATCAGCGATCGCCTTCACTTCCAACGGATGCAGCTTACAAAACGCAGCAATCTGATCGAAGCCCAGAGCGGTGTTATCTACCAACCATACGGCTGTTGCCTTTGGCATAAGCGGTGCGTTGGACATTGTATAAATCCCTCCTGTGTGCTCCACAGCCTAATCAAAGGTGGCGAAGCCGAATTCCATAAGAGTTTTTGGGGAAACTTGAGCGCACTATACGCCCACATTTCCCCAAAAGCAAACCAGATCAACACTTGCCGCCAGCTTCTTTAGGAAACCTGTGCGAATTGAAGCGGCACCTATGCACTTTCCCTGAAGTGCGTTCCGTTCGATTGAACAGGGTCAAACGATCAGGCTCGCTCCCCGAACACATGCTAGAACATAAAGCATGACTGCGAATGCAGGCAGAATGCTCTAAGCAACTTTCAGGATGATCTTTCCGATGTGGCTGGACCCTTCCATCCGGTCATGAGCAGCCCTTACATCACTGATATCAAAGACCTTATCCATAACCACCTTCACCCTCGCACTTTCCAGCAGCGGCCAGACCTTCTCATGAAGAGCCTCAGCGATATGCCCTTTGTACTCGTTGGTCCGCGGTCGAAGCGTAGAACCGGTATGTGTCAGCCGCTTCATCATTAATCGGCTAAAGTTGACATTTTCCGAAGGCCCATGCAGCGTCGCAATCTGGCAGATCCGCCCTTCAATGGCAGCAACGATCCAGTTCTTCTCCACGTAATCACCGCCAACCATATCAAGGATCACCTCAACACCTTGTTTGCTGGTGATGTTGCCGATCTCTTTCACAAAATCGGTACTGCGATAGTTGATGACATAGTCCGCCCCAAGCTCCCGAACAGCCTGTGCCTTCTCCTCAGAGCCGACAGTGGTGAACACCTCAGCCCCAAAGGCCTTTGCCAGCTGAATAGCAGTCGTTCCGATCCCAGAAGAGCCGCCATGAACGAGGAACTTCTCCCCGGACTGCAACCCCAGCCTATCAAACACATTCGACCACACGGTGAAGAAGGTTTCAGGCACGCCAGCCGCTTCCTCCATGGACATCCCAGCCGGCACATGCAGAACATGCGCAGCAGGCGCGACACAATACTCCGCATATCCCCCTCCCGGCGTCAGCGCACACACGCGCTCGCCAACTTTATGAGAGGCAACCCCTTCTCCAAGCTCAACAATTTCACCGGAGACTTCCAAGCCGAGTAGAGGCGAAGCACCCGGAGGCGGCGGATATGCCCCTTTGCGCTGAATGACATCCGGCCGATTGACGCCAGCAGCATGAACCTTGATCAGAACCTCACCAACACCAGGCTTTGGAACCTCAACCTCTGCAATTTCAAGGACTTCCGAGCCCCCAACACCGTTCATCACCACGGCTTTCATCATTTCTGGATGTCCCCCTACTGCCATCTGCTGCCCCAATCTCCGCACTCGCCAAAACTGCCGCTTGCTCACTTTCTCGATTAAGTGAAGAATAGTTCCCAACAAGAGCCCGTCTACCCCACCAAAGGTGTTTTCTTCATTTTTGGGAATGGAGCAGCGCTCAGGGTCAACACAAGGAGTTCATAGCGCTATGGGAATTTTTGATGATGACGAAACACCGCGCTCCACAACCTCTAGCATTGTTGTGGGAGAGCCGCTCAGCAACCTTTCAATCCACGAATTAAGTGAGCGACTTGAACAACTTAAGGAAGAGATCAAACGCGTCGAGAACGAGATCAAAACAAAGTCAGACATCAATGCATCAGCAGAAAGCTTCTTCAAGTAATCAAACAGCATTTAAAACAAGTAACTTGGCTAAAATCATATAAACGCAAGCTACAATTCGCAAATATATAAATTGGATACTTGCAGTTTACGTATCGTTAACCATTTTAAATTAGAACTTAGTTATTCCAGTTGATCTGGATCCAGAGTGAACGTTCACTCTGCTTGACGCCTCCCTGTTAAAACACCTCAGAGCCGCACCGATGCGGCTCTTTTTTTCTGCCGGTTCAACACCCAAACCCGGCTTAACCCCTCAATTCACAACCATGAGTTGGCACGGGCTTTGCTCCGTTCAGATTGAAGTAAGATCTCTTGCTCCATTTCGAGACAGTTTTATTCTTTTCAAAAGGCTCACTTCAATTTTCGAGCCGTAATTGTTTCAGACTGGGAATGCAAAGGACGACGGCAAGAGAGACGCAACGCATTAATTGAGGGGTTTTAAGATGGGTGAATTCAGAACTGAAACAGGACCGGAGAATACCTTCAACTTTGCACAGCGCCTCATGACATCTCAAAACTTCACGGAGCTCTTTCGTGAAGGCATGGGGCTGATTGAAGAAACAGCCTCTTACCTGGATGGCCCAGGCAGAAAGCAGAGCAAAGCTCTCGGTCCAGCTGCCTCCCTCGCCTATGCCACAGAGTCCATGCGCCTCACCACTCGCCTGATGCAGCTTGCGTCCTGGCTCCTCTTGCAGCGCGCGGTAAATGATGGTGAGATTGTTCAGGCAGAAGCTCAAAGCGAGAAGAACAAGATCCGCGTCGACAACGCAACTAAAGAAATGCAGAACCCCGCTTGGAATGACTTGCCAGAGCAACTCCGCAGCCTGATCGAAACATCATTCAAGCTGCAAAGACGTATCAAGCACGTCAACAACATGCTCAAAGAAGAGATGCTCCGTGAGCAGGCAGCAAACAGTTCCAATCCGGTCGGCGACCAGCTCTCTCAAATCTCAGCCGCTTTCAAATAATCTGTGTGTTGGCCAACTCCGCCAGCAACCCTGCGCACTCCTCAAACGCGCACAAAAAAACCCGAAGCAAACGCTTCGGGTTTTTAATTTCGCAAACTTCAGAGCAATTATTTGCCCAGGAAGCCACCAAACTTGTTGGTGAAGCGGGACACGCGACCACCACGGTCCATGAGCTGACGGTCACCACCAGTCCATGCAGGGTGGGAGCTCGGATCGATGTCGAGCTGCAGGGTGTCACCTTCTTTACCGTAAGTAGAACGGGTGGTGAATTCGGAACCATCAACGAGCTTTACAGTGATGGTGTGGTAATCTGGATGAATGTCCTGTTTCATGACTAAACTGTCCTGTCAGCAACGGCCGGGCCGCCTCAATCCTAAGATGGGCTTTGGGCTGGCCTGAAGCATCGGTAGAAAGAAGCCGCGCTCACACAAGCACGGCATAATCGTGAAGGGGTCTATAACCCATCCAAACCAAGGAGACAAGAGGGTACAGCCCGCAGAAATCCAGAGAAAGCGCTTGCAATTAAAACTATCGGGACACATCTACTGCATCATAAGATAAACTTAGATGATTTCGCAGATATCCGGGGGTGGCATGAGCCAGCGGGACTCAAACAATCGGGAAAAGACCTTGCGTCCACTCGCGACGCTTTTCCCTTATCTTTTAAGGCATAAGGCCCGCTTGGTTCTGGCAACCTTTGCTTTGCTGGCTGCTGCAGGTCTGACCCTGGTCCTGCCCATTGCAGTCCGCTATATGGTTGATTACGGCTTCACCGGCGACAATCCAAATCTGATCGACGATTACTTCCTCGTCATCATTTTTGTAATCGCCCTGCTCGCACTCACCAGTTCGCTGCGCTACTACATGGTGATGATGATTGGCGAGCGAGTCGTTGCGGACTTACGCTCGGATGTGTTCCGCCACCTCACCTATTTATCCCCCTCATTCTACGACAAAACCAAGTCCGGTGAGATCATCTCACGCCTGACAGCGGATACGACACTCATTCAGTCTGCCTTTGGCGCAAGCGCTTCCATTGCTCTGCGACACTTGCTGATGTTTGCTGGCTCCACCACTTTGATGGTCATCACCAGCCCGCGCCTCTCCTTATTCGTGCTGCTGGCTATCCCGCTGATCGTGTTGCCGCTCCTCGGCTTTGGCCGCGCTGTACGCAACAGAACCAGCCATGCGCAAAGCACCCTGGCAAACGCCATCGCGTACGCTACAGAGGCACTTGGCTCCATCCGCACCCTTCAGGCCTTCACCAACGAGAAAAGCGTATCAGACCGGTTTGAAGCTGATATCGAGACCACCTACGAAGCCGCCCTCGTCGCTACGCGTGCACGTGCGTTCCTGATAGGAACCATCATTCTCATCATCTCTTCCAGTATCATCGCAGTACTGTGGGTCGGAGCGCTGGACGTTATCGATGGCCGCATGTCAGGCGGTCAGCTCACCCAGTTCCTCATCTATTCCATCATCGCAGCCGGCGCTATGAGCGAGCTCTCTCAGGTCTGGGGCGAACTCGCAAAAGCAGCTGGTGCAGCAGATCGCATCACTGGCTTGTTGCATGTCCCTTCAGACATCAACGCACCAGCAAATCCAGTCGCTCTACCATCTCCTGCAATTGGCGAACTGGAGTTCGACAACGTCGCCTTCCATTACCCGACAGCTAAGGAAGCAGGCGTGTTGGAAGGCCTGAACCTCTCCGTCAAGAAGGGCGAGACAGTTGCTATCGTTGGCCCAAGCGGTGCAGGCAAGTCCACTTTGTTCCAACTCCTGATGCGTTATTACGATCCTGTCTCAGGCAAAATCACACTAGATGGCACCGAGTTGGATGCAGCTGATCCGCGTGACCTGCGCGAGCATATCGCACTGGTCCCTCAGGACACGGCGATCTTCGGCAGCTCCATTGCTGAGAATATCGCATTCGGTAAGGAAAGCGCCTCTCGCGAGCAGATCATCGAAGCCGCCAAGTTTGCATTGGCAGATGATTTCATCACCACCATGAAAGACGGGTACGACACTCTCATTGGCGAGCGCGGTGTCACCCTTTCAGGTGGTCAGCGTCAGCGCATTGCTATTGCCCGCGCAATCCTGAAAGACGCCCCGGTCCTGCTTCTCGACGAAGCCACCAGCGCGTTGGACGCCGAGAGCGAGACTATCGTTCAAAAAGCTCTCGACAAGCTTATGGAAGGCCGGACAACACTGATCATCGCACACCGTCTTGCAACAGTGCTGAAAGCAGATCGTATCGTCGTTATGGATGGCGGCAAGATCGTCGAAGAAGGCACGCACGATACACTGGTTGCTCAAAAAGGCCTGTATGCCAAACTTGCAAGAATGCAGTTTGAGATCGGTGCTGAAGCACTGAACGCGCAGGAAAAAGCCAGCTAAACGAAAAAAGCCGCGCTCCTCAGAGCGCGGCTTTTTAATTGCAATCAGCAAGGCTTACTCAGGCTCACTCACATCTACCGTATAGTTCAACGGCATGCGCGCACCATCAGCTAGATGGTCTGCCCGGAAACATAGCTTGCATCATCAGAAGCAAGGAAAGCAGCAATGCTTGCCACTTCTGCTGGCTGGCCCAGACGACCAAGCGGGGTGCGGGAAAGCACTGTTTCCATCTTACTCGCATCCTGAACAACGCTCTTCAGCATCTCAGTCTCGATAGAACCCGGACCAATGCCATTCACGCGAATGCCGTACTTTGCCAACGCAACAGCAGAAACGTGCGTCAGCTGGTTCAGGCCACCTTTGGAGATCGTGTAAGGCACCTGATCAGGGATTGCGAGCACGCTGTTGACAGAGCTGATGTTGATGATGGAACCAGCGGAACCACCGTCTTCAACCTTTTCAACCATATGACGCGCAACAGCCTGAGAGCACAGGAATGCCCCCTTCAGGTTGACGCGCAGCACCCGATCAAAATCTTCCTCGGAAAGTTCCAGAAAATCACCACCTGCCGTGATGCCAGCATTGTTGACCAGCACATCAACGTCGCCGAACTCATCCAGAGTGTTCGCAACCATGTTGCGGACATCAAGACGAACGCTGACATCGCAATGGCAGAATGCCACGTGTCCAAACTCGGAGAGAGCTTCCTGAGCTGCTTCCCCGGCACGCTCATCCGAGTCGGAGAGCATGACTTTGGCGCCGTCTTGCAAAAATCGCTGCGCAATAGCGTAACCGATGCCTTGAGCGCCACCGGTTACAATCGCAACTTTCTTCTCTAGTTTCACTTTGAAGATACCTCTGGCAATGCCGAAATTTCGCCGACCTTAATCTCTAAGGCCAGCCATGTCGATGCACTTCTCCAGTAAAACTCCTTAGCTCCTCTGAATTTAGCTGACTGACGCCAAACCGCGATCAGAGATCGCTTCTGCAATCTCATCAAGAATTGCAGGATCATCGATGGTAGCTGGCATTTTGAACTCTTCGCCATCGGCAATCTTGCGCATGGTTGCACGAAGGATCTTGCCAGAACGGGTCTTCGGCAAACGCTCAACAGTGATTGCCAGCTTAAACGCCGCCACGGGACCAACCTTCTCACGGACTAGAGCAATAAGCTCTTTCTCGATCACATCGGTTGGCTTCTCAACGCCACTCTTCAGCACCACAAACCCGCAAGGCAGCTGGCCTTTAAGATTGTCAGAGATACCAATCACAGCACATTCAGCCACGTCTGGATGTTCAGAAAGAACCTCTTCCATTCCACCGGTAGACAGACGGTGACCAGCCACGTTGATGATGTCATCCGTGCGGGACATGATGAAGAGATATCCCTCATCATCCATCAGGCCAGCATCTGCTGTTTTATAGTAGCCCGGGAACTCAGAGAGATACGCATCTTTGAAGCGGTCATCTGCATTCCATAGCGTCGGCAAAGCTCCAGGAGGCATCGGCAGTTTGACAACAATGTTGCCCAGCTCACCAGCGCCCAGCTCGTTGCCTTCATCATCCAGCACACGCATATCATAACCCGGCATAGGCACGGTGGAGCTGCCCAGCTTGATCGGCAGTTTACCAAGGCCAAGTGGGTTACCCGCGATACACCAACCGGTTTCAGTCTGCCACCAGTGGTCAATCACAGGCACACCCAGCAGGTTCTCAGCCCACAAAATCGTATCTGGATCAGCACGCTCACCAGCAAGGAACAGCGAACGAAGCCCAGCAATGCTGTACTTGGCAAGCTCAGTCCCTTCCGGATCTTCCTTCTTAATCGCGCGGAACGCAGTCGGCGCAGTAAACAGAGACACCACAGAGTGTTCAGAAATCACACGCCAGAATGCACCAGCATCCGGTGTTCCAACAGGCTTACCTTCATAAAGAACCGTTGCAGCACCATGAAGCAATGGCGCATAAACGATGTAGGAGTGACCAACAACCCAGCCCACATCAGAAGCCGCCCAGAACACCTCACCCGGATCAATCCCGTAGAGGTTCTCCATGGACCACTTGAGCGCAACCATATGGCCACCGTTATCACGCACCACGCCCTTCGGCTGGCCGGTGGTTCCGGAGGTGTAAAGCACATAAAGAGGATCTGTCGCAGCAACCGGAACGCATTCGGTGGTCATCTTTTCAGCCACCGCACCTTCCATCAGCGCGCCAAGATCATAATCACGTCCTTCATTCAGCGGAGCAATGAGCTGCTCACGTTGCTGAATGAAACAGAAATCTGGTTTGTGAGAGGACAGTTCAATCGCTTTGTCGAGCAACGGTTTATACTCCACCACACGACCCGGCTCGATACCGCAGGAAGCACTGATGATCGCCTTAGGCTTACAATCCTCAATACGTACCGCCAGCTCCTGCGCTGCAAAGCCGCCAAACACCACGGAGTGGATCGCGCCAAGGCGTGCGCACGCCAGCATCGCAAACATTGCTTGCGGGATCATCGGCATATAGATCAGCACCATCGTGCCTTTCTCTACGCCCTTCTCACGCAGCAAAGCCGCCATAGCGCCCACCTGCTCTTGCACTTCAAGATAGGTGTAGGTTCGCTTCTCACCGGTAACTGCACTGTCGTAAATGATTGCTGGCTGGCCCGGACGGCCATGCTCTACATGACGGTCAATGCAGTTGTAGCAAGTGTTGCACTCACCACTTACAAACCATCGTCCATAGGTGCCCTGCGAAGCATCAAAAGTCTTTGTATAGGGCGAGAACCAATCAATGCCCTTAGCCGCTTCGTCCCAGAAGGCTTCTTTGTTTTCTTTCCATCCATTGTAAACGTCGTGGTATCGGCTCGTCATAGCTGCTCTCCTCCCATGCACCCCTGCATAGTACCTGTCCACAGGTTCGGCTAAGACTGAGCCTTGAATGACCCAAAGGCAAGTTTTGCTATATTAGAAAATCGGCTTATAACTAAAGATGACCCCATAGTTTCAACCCGCCTATTTCTTAGTTTCCTCTTATAAAAAAAGGACTTGCCCGCATCATAGCGGGTGGTAACTCATGCTGCCTATTACCGATCCCTTCTTCTACCTCTGTGCAATACCTGCTGTTTTCATTGTTGGCATGGCAAAAGGAGGATTCGGCGGAGGCCTCGCACTTGTGGGCGTGCCGATGATGTCGCTTGCTATTCCACCTGTGCAAGCTGCAGGAATTCTCCTTCCCATCCTATTGGTCATGGATGCGGTCGGACTATTCTCCTACCGTGCAATCTATTGTCGCAAAACACTTCTTATTCTTATCCCGGCAGGTCTCCTGGGCACCCTGATCGGATACTTCACTGCAGCATACATTTCCGAAACACTGATCCGGCTGGTCACCGGCGTCATCGCACTCGTCTTCGTGTTGGACTACTGGTTCAACAACAAAGCCAACAAAACGCCCAAACCACACAATGTCATCTTGGGCGGCATCTGGGGAACAATCTCCGGCGTAACCAGCTTCATTGCGCATGCAGGCGGTGCCCCGTTTCAGATGTACGTCCTGCCTCTGCGACTGGCCCCTCCTGTCATGGCAGGAACCGCTGTCATCTTCTTTGCCACAGTCAATTTTTCAAAGGTTCTGCCCTACTTCGCACTCGGACAGTTCGATGCCAAGAATATCTCCACCTCTCTGATTTTACTGCCATTAGCACCTCTGGCAACCATCGCAGGCATTAAGATCGTCAAGCACATCGACAAAGAGCTGTTCTACAAAATCACCTATGCAGGCTTGTTCATCATCGCCCTGAAACTGATCTGGGATGGTGCCAGCGGTCTGTGACGCAAAGAATTCTCAATTTTGAGAGGTCTGCTTTTCTCTTAAAAAGACTGTAGCTGCCTCTTACAAAGGATCATCACAGTTGCAGGATATTCACATCAATCCGCTGTTTTACCTTGTCGCTATCCCCGCCCTCATCATCGTGGGCATCTCAAAGGGCGGCTTCGGTGGAGGTGTGGCAATCCTCGGCGTACCAATGCTCAGCCTGATCATTCCACCTATTCAGGCTGCAGCAATACTACTTCCTCTTCTCGTAGCGATGGATGTAGTGGGCCTCTACGCCTATCGTAGAACCTACGACACCACCGTGCTCAAGCTCACCATTCCCGCAGGTATACTGGGTGTTGCCATCGGTTGGGCAACAGCAGCTTACTTCAGCGAGGCAATCATCAGACTCCTGATTGGGGGCATCGCACTGGCGTTCGTTTTGAAGTATTGGATCGGTGACAAGGCGGAGAAAGAGGCCCCAAAACCCAGTAAGGCGAAGGGTATTTTCTGGGGTACGGTCGCAGGCTTCACCAGCTTCGTCTCCCATGCTGGCGGCCCACCATTCCAGATCTATGCCCTGCCCCTCAAGCTGCCAACTATCCTGTTTGCGGGCACGGCAGTCATCTTCTTTGCAGTCATCAACGCAGTAAAGCTCATCCCCTACACAATGTTGGGTGAGTTCGACACCACTAACCTCACGGTCTCAGCCGTGCTTCTGCCTCTGGCACCAATAAGCATGTATCTGGGAGTGAAAATCGCGAAGGTTATCAGCCCACAGCTGTTCTATAAGATCACCTATTTCGGTGTCTTCATTGTAGCGCTGAAGCTGATTGCAGACGGTTTAGTCGCGCTCACCTAGGCCGTGGTAAAGCACGCTCCGGATAGCCGCAATCGGTCCATCCATCTCAAAGGTCGCATCCGGCATGGTTTTCCAAGGCACTCTCTCGTGAAAGTAGCTGGAAGGATCCGTGAGATCCAGATCGCCACGAGCAGGGGAAACGATACGATACCGAACCTGCTTTGCGTTGTAAGTGTCTGACGGATCACCCGCAAACTCAGAGCTCGGAGGCTGACCTTCTACCCACGAGAAGAAGTAGGTACGCAACTGATCTGCCATGCTACTCGACGAGTTGAGCTGCGCGAAGTTGAGTTGAAGCCCAAGCACCAGACACACTGCAGTAGACACAGCCCAAAGATACCAATGGGTGCGGAAGTGATTGAGAATGACGGCTCGGTTGAGATAGAGCTGAATAAGAACAGGGAACGCCACCAGCAGCACGAACCATTGTGCATCCTGCGATCTGTGTGGCCCAAGCATGAAGATGTACCCCGTAAGAACCACGGTAATCGCGCAGAAAACCACGCCAAAGAATATGGCGATCTTCCCCTGTCGATTTGGTGTCGTTACGGTCATATGAGCCCTGCTTGTTCATCGCTCACCGTCCGAAAACGGGTCGCAATTTATTCTTTTATCAGACAGGTCTACATTACAAATCGAAAGGCAAACGGGGAAGACTTCTGGGGTGTTGCAAATTGTCGCGAGCTTTCTTCTTGCCCAAAAAGGCAACAAGATTTCACCTTTTCCGTTAAGTTAACGCCACTATTGCAACCAGCGTATACAAATTTACCGAATATATCGACACCATTCCACAAAACACCCAGAAAATACTTATAGATGAAAGTCTAAGGGCAAGAACACCATCAGACTAACATCTAGGTCATCTGGGCTACCCGCTCTGCCTATACTCAGATATATCAAAACATGTAACACTCTTAATTCCTAGCTCTTCACCAGAGCCAGTAACCAACTTGGGAAAGTTCATTATCACTTCAAGGGATCTTCCTGTTCCTTGTGCGGGAATTTGAATGCCTGGGGGATTTCATGAAAAACCATCTATTAAACACATCGTATTTCGACAAAGACCTCCCAAAAACGGACGCCAATTACACACCACTCAGCCCGCTAAGTTTTTTGGAAAGGGCTGCAAAAGTTTTCCCAACCCACACAGCGATCATCCACGGCAGCATCCGCCGGTCTTACAAAGAGTTTTACGAACGCTCCATCCGCCTTGCCAGCGCTCTGTCTCAGCGCGGCATAGGGAAGAATGATTGTGTGTCGGTAATGCTGACCAACACACCACCCATGCTCGAAGCCCACTACGGTGTACCTATGGCGGGCGCAGTGCTGCACGCACTCAACACCAGACTGGACGCCGCAATCATCGCCTTCCAGCTGGATCACGCAGAAAGCAAGCTGGTTATTGTTGACCGCGAGTTCTCGAAGGTCATGACCGAAGCTCTGGAACTGGCAACCGTCAAGCCAACCGTTGTGCTCTATGACGACAAAGAGTTCCCTCAATCAGCACCAGCCATTGGAGAGCTTGAGTACGAAGAGCTTATCGCTAGCGGTTCAACTGACTTCCAGCGGCAACTCCCGGACGATGAATGGGATGCCATCACGCTCAACTACACTTCTGGCACGACCGGCAATCCGAAAGGCGTCGTTTACCATCACCGCGGTGCTTATCTTCTAGCGCAGGCAAACATAATCACAGCAGCTATGGGCAAGAAGCCAGTCTACCTCTGGACGCTCCCAATGTTCCACTGCAATGGCTGGTGCTTTCCGTGGTCATTGTCGCTTGTTGCTGGAACCCATGTGTGCCTCCGCCAAGTTCGGCAAGGCCCGATTTGGAACGCATTGGCAGACGAAAAGGTTACGCACCTGTGTGGCGCCCCAATCGTCATGTCCACGCTACTCAACACGCCAGAAGATCAGAAACGCAAGCTCACCCATGAAGTCGAGTTCTTTACCGCAGCAGCACCTCCACCAGAGGCCGTGCTCGCTGCGATGGCCGAAGAAGGTTTCAACGTCACACACCTGTATGGCCTGACCGAAGTCTATGGGCCCGCAGTCGTCAACGAATGGCATGAGCACTGGGATGAACTGCCAACCTCGGAGCAAGCCGCCCTCAAAGCAAGACAAGGTGTCAACTACGTTGCTCTTCAGGATCTCGCCGTGCTGAATCCACAAACCATGCAGCCAGTCCCAGCTGATGGAGAAACCATCGGCGAAGTCATGTTCAAAGGCAACGTGGTGATGAAGGGATACCTGAAAAACCCATCCGCAACGCAAGAGGCATTTGCAGGTGGCTGGTTCCATTCAGGAGATCTCGGCGTGCAGCACGAAGATGGATACGTCCAGCTCAAAGATCGCTCCAAAGACATCATCATCTCAGGAGGTGAGAACATCTCATCCATCGAGATCGAGGAAGTGCTCTACAAACACCCGGAGATCTCCGCAGCAGCCGTAGTTGCTCGGCCTGATGACAAATGGGGCGAAACACCCTGTGCGTTTGTTGAACTGAAAGAAAACAGCAGCGTGACCGAAACAGATATCGTCGCCTACTGTAAAGAGCACCTGGCCAGCTTCAAATCGCCAAGGACAGTTGTCTTCACCGATCTGCCCAAAACGTCTACCGGCAAAATCCAGAAGTTCGTATTGCGGGAAAAAGCCAAAGCGCTGGCCTGAGCACAAACAAAAAATGCGCCGCATAAAGCGGCGCATTTTCTGATAATTCTGGAAGAGGAAGCTAACCCGTCACTCGTAATCGCGAGATTTCATCCTTAAGCTTCAACTTTTGCCTTTTGAGATTGCCAATCTCTAGTTCATCCATTGATGGATGATGCTTGGCGCTTTCCAGCTCCTTCTCAAGAGTAGCATGGCGGCGTTCCAGCTCAGTCAAATGCTCACGGATGGACATAGGTTTTAATCCTCCTACATTGTCTCTGTTACAGGAGGATGATGGCACCATTTTCATGAGTTGTCGAACGATGATTAGCTGTTTTTTTTCGGCCTCTACAACGCGAGATCGTTAATTCATGAAAAACTTAGGGAACTTATAAATGACCCAGTAAATTTCAGTGATTGCCACCACCAGCAAAAAGAGAAGCTCACTAAGTATTCAACCCTATATATACGCTACGTAAATTCGTCATGTGACACGACTTCCTGTAAAAATCGTCAGACTCATGTTCATCGCGCCGACACATTCGGTATACTGTTACAGAGCGGTGAATTGCGACAACGCGCCCCACCAGATTTTATTCACTGATGGGTAGAGTTGCACACAGACCGATACGTGTCATGTGAGGACAAAACGATGACGGAAGACAACCTTGATCAGGATAGCATTCGCTCCGAGCTGGCGGAGCTGAGGCAGGAACACCGGGATCTGGATCACTCTATCGAAGCACTCATCGAAACAGGACGATCAGATGTCCTACAGCTGCAACGCCTGAAAAAGAAAAAACTCATGCTAAGAGATAAGATTCAGGTACTGGAAACCCAGCTCTTACCTGACATTATTGCCTAAATTAGAGGCAGAGCTCTAACCTTCGTATATTATTGGCATTTCTTGTAGTAATTGGGTTGAAACACGCCGTGGTATTTCTATAATCCGCGCTTTCTTCCCAGCCGCTCAGAGGGTGCCCGTTTTATGAACCGCACAGATCAGCCAGAAGTCGCCATCATCATGGGAAGCCAATCTGATTGGCCAACCATGAAAAACGCCGCAGACACGCTAGAAGCACTGGGAGTTTCCTATGATGCTCGCATCGTCTCCGCGCACCGCACTCCGGATCGTCTGGTAGAATTCTCCAAAACCGCAAAAGAGAATGGCTTCAAGGTTGTCATCGCTGGCGCCGGTGGAGCAGCTCACCTGCCAGGCATGGCAGCATCCATGACTCCATTGCCAGTCTTCGGTGTTCCGATTGAGTCGCGCGCCCTGAAAGGTCAGGATAGCTTGCTCTCTATCGTGCAGATGCCAGCAGGCATTCCGGTTGGTACGTTGGCCATTGGCCGCGCCGGTGCAGTCAACGCCGCACTCATGGCAGCAGCTGTTTTGGCACTCAACAATCCAGAGATTGCCGCCAACTTGGATGACTGGCGCGAGAAGCAAAGTCAGGCTGTTGCTGAAAAGCCAGTCAATCCGGAAGAGTAAGAGTTTCAGAGGCGCCCATTTGCAGGCGCCTCATTTGTTTTAACTGCCCCTAACATCTGGCCCCTAACTCTGGAAAGTTTTCGAAATGGGTTCCACACTACGTCCTGGTGACACGATTGGTATTCTGGGTGGAGGTCAGCTTGGTCGCATGATCGCACAAGCTGCCAGCAGGATGGGCCTGAAGTGCCATATCTATTGCCCGGATGAAAACAGCCCGGCCTTTGAGGTCTCCGCAGAAAAGACCGTTGCAGCCTACGAAGACGAGCAGGCACTTACACAGTTCGCAAAGAGCGTTTCTGTCGTCACATATGAGTTCGAGAACGTACCAGGCGAAACCGCCCGCATTCTGGAACAATTCGTGCCAGTCCGCCCGGGCCCACTCGCACTGAAAGTTTCACAGGACCGTCTCGAAGAGAAGACCTTCCTTTCAGAAGAAGCTGCCACGCAGGTCGCTCCTTTCATCAAGGTCGACAATCAGGCAGAGCTGGAAGCAGCCCTCATGGAACTTGGCGGCCAAGGCGTATTGAAAACACGCCGATTTGGATATGACGGCAAAGGCCAGATCATGATCCGCACGCCTCAGGACATCGAAGGCGCCATGGATAAGCTCGGCAACCAGCCAGCTATTCTGGAAGGCATCGTCCTATTCGAAAAGGAAGTTTCCATCATCGTCGCTCGTGGTGTCGACGGTACCGTGAAATGCTACGACCCGGCAGACAACTACCACAAGAACCACATCCTGAAGACTTCCAGTGTCCCGGCAGACATTCCTGAAGCAACCGCGCAGGAAGCCATTGACATGGCAACCCGCATTGTAGTTGCTCTGAATTACGTCGGCGTGATGGGCGTGGAACTATTCGTGGTGAAGGATGGCGACAAAACAGAACTCAAGGTCAACGAGATCGCACCTCGCGTTCACAACTCCGGCCACTGGACCGAAGACGCTTGTCCGGTTTCTCAGTTTGAACAACACGTACGCGCTGTCGCGGGCTGGCCACTTGGTACTCCAACCCGTGCACACAACGTCATCATGGAAAACCTGATTGGTGACGACGTGAACACGTGGGAAGCCACATTGCTTGAACCAAATGCACGTCTGACACTTTACGGCAAAGCAGAGACACGCGAAGGCCGCAAGATGGGCCACATCAACCGCCTCTCTCCGAAGTCATAGTCAGCGACTACATCCAACAAAAAAGCCCCGAAGACCAATCCGTCTTCGGGGCTTTTCTTTTATCTTAAAGCTTATCCCAGCCTCACCAGTCCAAGTTGATCTCGCTTCTGGAACCGGATCAGCAACAGGATGCCGGTGATGAAGAGACCACTCGCCAATCCAACCCAGATCCCTTCCGGGCCCCAGTTGAACGTAAAAGCCATGACGTAAGAGAGCGGCACACCGATAATCCAGTAACCAATCACAGCAATCACCATTGGTATGCGCGTATCGGAGAGACCACGTAGCACACCACCGGCAACCACCTGAATGCCATCAACCACCATATAAACGGCAGCGATAAACACCAGCGGCACACCAAGGCGGATCACATCAGCTGCATCAGGGTTACTGCTGTCCAGATAGAACGAAATCAGCGTATCCGGGATCGCGACAAACAGAACCGCGCCGAGCAGACCGATCACGATAGACCAGATCAAGGCCACCCAGCCAGCACGGGTGATGCCATCTGCATCACCACGGCCAGAAGCGATACCAACACGCACAACAGCAGCATTGGCAAAGCCAAGCGGGATCATGAAGGCGATACCAGAAAGCTGTACCGCAATACCGTGCGCAGCCAGTTCCAAGGTACCAATCCAGCCCATCATCAGCGCCGCAGCAGCAAACAAGCCAACTTCAGCGACCAGCATCAGGGAAATCGGCCAGCCAAGGCGAAGGATCTCAAAGAACGCAGGCCAGTCAGCACGCCAGAAACGCACAAACACTTCGTACTTGCGGGACTTCTCTTCCCAAAACACATAGGCCACCAGGATCACACAGGACGCCAAAGCAGTCACAACGGACGCGATACCAGCACCCAGAATACCCAGTTTAGGGAACCCGAAGTAACCAAAGATCAGCACGTAATCGAGCAGAGCGTTGACGATTGCACTCACCACAGTCGCCCACAACACGATCTGGGAACGTTCAATACTGGTCAGGAAGCTACGCAGAGCCGCCACGAAAAGAGACGGATACATAGACCACTGCACAATGCGCAGATAATCCGCAGCAATGGCAGAAACCTCAGGGTCCTGTCCCAGTGCCAGCAGGACGCTCTCACCATTCCAAAGCACCACCATCGCAAAGGTCGTGTAGATCAGCGAGATCCAAAGTCCCATACGAGAAGCACGACGTACATTACGCACATCGCCTTTACCTTCGGCTCTGGATGCCAATGGCATAACGGCCTGAACAAATCCAAGTCCAGCCAACCAGATCAGAAAGAACAGCTGCAAGGCCAGCACGGATGCTGCCAGTTCTGTTGCGCCGAGCCAACCGATCATCAATGCATCGGTGGCGTTGATTGCCATCTGCGCTAACTGCGCACCGATCAACGGCAATCCCAAAATAAGCGTTGCATTGGACTCCCCCCACCATGCAGACATGGCTGTGGGTTTGGCAACGCTGGTGCTTTCAACCCGCGTCATCATAAGCTCCTGAAGAAAAGGGCATGGAGCCCCTCCAGAACTTGAGCCTCTCAAGAACATAAACGAGATCGCGACCCGCAATTGACCGCATCACCTCGCTGGGAGGAAACTTCCTATAATAGAAACAGACCGACAATTTCCCAACGGTTCCCTGCCTAAGCATTTCCGCTAGTGAAAAAGTCGATTACGCTACTTTGCAAAACTCTTCGGGAATGTCCAGAGGAATAAAGCAAGGCGCATTATCACCGCCATAGATCATGATGTGACCGCAAGGCACTTCGTACCAACCTTGCCCGCCCTTTTCCAAAGGCTCAGACACAACACTCAAGTTACTGTTATGCAAGCGATAATAGAGACTTGGCACGATCTTGTCGCTAGAGCAACGCACCGCATAAAGACGCTCGCCATCAGTCAAGGCCATCGCTACACGCAACGGAGCAATGACATCATTGCAACGCATAATCTCAAGCGTTTTCGTCAGCACCTGTTGCACAGCCCCCACAGGATCAACATCCAGACCATGGCTCATCATCGCAAGAAACAGAGCTTCACTGTCTGTCGTGCCCTGGCGATACCGATAGAAATCGTCGTTGATCATGCCTTCGATCTGCCGGCGAATATCGTCATATCCCCCAATCTGTCCATTATGCATGAACATCCACTTGCCAACAGCAAACGGATGGCAGTTGGATCGGGAAGTTGCTGTACCAGTAGACGCGCGCACATGCGCAAAGAATAATGAGGACTTCAGCTGCTTGGTGATGCTCAACAGGTTCTCATCACCCCATGCCGGCTGCGTGTCACGATAAAGACCCGGCTCAGGTTTATGGCCATACCAGCCAATTCCGAAACCATCACCATTGGTGTTCACCTTGGCTTCCGCACAATGCAGGCTCTGCGCAATCAGAGAATGGTTGGGCATTGAAATCAGCTCTTCCATAAAAATGGGAGCTCCACGGTACGCAAGCCAGCGGCACATTACTTTATTCTTTCTTCTGATCGATTACCCAAATGAGGTCCTCAGATTATGCATGATCCACCTGCACGTATAAACCCCTTCCCTATAACTAGAGTAACGAGTTTTCTCAGTGACCCTTCTGAGAATCTAAAGTGAGCATGCCAGAAGCGCAATGTCCCGCTCGACTCATCCTCTGTCTCCGAATACGACGGACGGCGTTTGAAGCAAATTTCACTCAAAACTCCACCTCGATTTCCACCGTTCAGAAAAGCTCCTGTGACTTTTTTCGGTATCAAAAGAGAGATTCAACCATACACAATCAAAGGTTGCATTATGCTTATCAGAGTTCAGCCATGAAGTTATAATGGATTTTGAAAGCTATTTTTACTTATCTTTTACTTTAAGCAAGAAGCCGCCGATACGCCAACTTGAAGAAAACGTGCGACTGCTGCTGCGATTGCCTTGCTCTGGAAGAGGTATTCCCCCTTATCCCATCTATAAATTAACATAGATTCTCAAGTAAGGAGGTAGACAGCCCACACTCAGTCTGCTAGTTACCCCGTCAAGAAGCGACGCATCAGCGGCGACGAAGTCCTTGTGACCCGTGCATATGCGCTAAGCATCGCTATCAATCATTTCATTTATGTCGTTCTGGATATCTTATCCGGAATGCTCGAAGGTAAGGATAAACGCGTGCAGGTTCTCGTTCGCGATAATAACGTCGATCAGGCGCTGAAAGCGCTTAAGAAAAAGATGCAGCGTGAAGGCATCTTCCGTGAAATGAAGCTTCGTGGCCACTACGAAAAGCCATCTGAAAAGAAGGCTCGCGAAAAGGCTGAAGCTATCCGCCGCACCCGCAAGCTGGCACGTAAGCGCGCACAGCGTGAAGGCCTGCTGCTCGGCAAAGGCCGTCGTTAATTCGGCGATATCCGGGGCATCGCACAGCTAAGGTTCAACAATGTTTGACACAGCCTGCGACCTTCTCGGAGCTTGAATTCAGAACGGACTAACCGGTAAGCCGGTTGGTCCGTTTATTGTTTCTGCTGGTTCATTCGACCTTTTTTTGCCACACTAAAGTGTAGGCTACCGTGTCATTGCAAGGACTCTTTAAGAATGGGGCACATTCTCGTGAACAATAAACTGGCTAAAGGCATCTGCGCGTGTCTGCTCGCGCTTGGCGTTGCAGCGTGCCAATCCAACTCTTCCGGCCTTGTTTATCAGAATGTACCTATCGACAAAGCTGTTGGCTCTTCCTCCAACATCGATAGTCTGAGCGCTGTTGTTGACGCAAACCCAACCGATGCAGACGCTTACAACAAGCGCGGCATCGCATATGCAAAAGCAGGACGCCTTGATCAGGCAACTGAGGACTTCAACAAGTCCCTGCAATTGCGTCCTAACTCTTATCAGGCTTATGCAAACCGCGCGCTGGTGGAACGCCGCAAAGGCAACACCTCACAAGCCATTCAGGATTACAGCGCAGCTCTGTCCATCAAGCCAGATTATGTGAAGGCTCTCAACGGACGCGGCAACACGTACCGTTCCATCGGCCAGAACACGTCAGCCCTGCGTGACTACAACGAAGTTATCCGTCTGAACGCTGGTGACGCACAGGCCTACCACAACCGCGGCCTCATCTATCAGGCACAGGGCCTGCAGGAAGCCGCGCTGAATGACTTCTCATCCGCAGTCGGCCTGAACTCCCGTGCTTACTCACCACTGATCGCACGTGGTGTAACCTACCTTTCACTCGGCGATGCAAAATCCGCCCTTAAAGACTTCAACGCAGCAATTGCACTGAACGGAAAGTCCGCATCAGCATGGGCAAACCGCGGTCGCGCTGAAGAAGCTTTGGGGCAGATCACTGAGGCACGTCAGTCCTATACCAGAGCATTGCAGCTTTCCTCGACAAACCAGATCGCGAAAGAAGGCGCCAAGCGTCTGGCAGTGTCCTCTGGCGTACCGCAAGCCTAAGCGCTTTATACATAGAGCTTCCAAAGGCCGGGCTTCCGGCCTTTTTTATTACCTCGACCCCAGACTGTGCCCCAGCATCCAGTTGATCTCATCCCGCCAATTAATCATGCGGATCGGCGTGCCGTGAGAGCCTGTCTCAAACAAACGAAACCGCACCGGATATCCCTTTGTCTTGGATACAAGCGCCTGAAACAAAGCATATTGCTTTTCCCAGCTGTACACGCGATCTGCACTCCCGTGACCAAACACGATAGGCACACCAGCCCCATAAGCTTCGCTTGAAAGAAGCCGTCGATCTGTAGCACCTCCAAGGAAAAACAAACCAGACAGACGGCCTGCCACACCAGCGTCACTAGCCAAGCCATAACAAACCTGAGACCCCATGGAGCCACAGGCAACAATCACAGCAGCATTTGGGGCGAGTTCTCGATACTGCGCAATCAGCTCCCGAATTTCCTGCGTGCCTCTCGGACTTTCAAGCTTCACGTCAGGCGATAAATAAACCCCGCCGTTTCGCACCATCAGGTTCTTGAGGCGATTGAAGTTCCCACCAAACGTCCAGTCCGCATTCCCCTGTTTCCGGTTACCGCCCTTTCCATGCAGATAAAGCACCAACAGTTTCGTCTTGGCATCAGGAGAGCCAACACGAATGTGCTTTCGCTTGCTGCCTGCTAAGACTGCCGAGCGTTCCCGTACATACCAGGACGGTCTGCTGGAAACATACCGTCCGTCAACGCGCCGCTCAGGAATTTCATCCCGCTCCCGCAAGTCCCGTTGTATCTGGTAATCGAGCCTCAAAAACGCATCGCCCTGCCCCTGCTCCAACACAAGCGGATAAGCAAAGAGTTCATCCTTATAGGGTTTCAGCTCAAAGCCAGCAGCCTGAGAGAACGACAAACCCACCATCATCAGACCGACAATAATCCTGAAGCAGCTTTGCAGAAGCCCAAGCATCGCCAGCCTCCTACGGCTTCAGGTAATCATGTATAACCCGGCCATACGGCAATGTGAGATCGGTGATAAAGTGAACGCCCCCCAGCGACTTGAGCATTGGTAGGTCAGCAACTGGCGCATTGGCGTGGTGAAACAGCTGCAAGCTCGCAGGGCCAGACCAAGCCCCCTTCACAGTCACATCAGCAACTTCATAAGCTACCAGCTGAGCAATCGCCAATGAGCCATCAACATCAGGAATAAGCTTCAGATTCACCTGCGTTTTCTGCAGTTTCTTCAGGATCGCATCTGGATGACACTGCGTACCATGCTCCACATCGTAAAGAAGGTGCTGGTACTTATAGCCCATCGTCGCAATAGCGATCGTTACTCCATCAAACTCCAGATGCCCGGTCAGTGTCGCGCCTGTCACACTCAGTTCCGGATGCCCCAGTTTCTTAGGGAATCCCCAAATCTCACGCCCACCAAAGATCGGTGGCGTATCATCAAGAAACATCTGCTGGGTGAAGTTGACTGGGTGGTCACCAAACTTGGCGGGGATCACGATGCCGGATTCAGTATAATCCCCAAAGCCAGCAGAATCTGGCATGCGGATCACCTCAAACATCACCTTGTTGGAACCATCTGGTTCGAGCGGTTCTGGTAAGGCTTCGCGAATAGCGTCGGGATCACTCTCGTAGGAGACCACAAAGAACTCGCGGTCGATAAACCTGTAAGGCCCCTTGGGATAAGCAGGAGAAGCAATCGGCATGGAAGCCTGTTCAAGAATATCGGCAATTTTCATGGACCACCTCGATCATGAAAGGGTGTGATACGCAGCCAAATCACCAGCCAGCGCGCTCTCACCATAAGCACCGATATTTTGGATGTTGCCCCTTGGGTTTTGGGGTGGCACTTTCAGAGCTCACCCCAAACACTTTTTCAATCAGCTGGTTATGTCGATTTCCTTGAAGGTCGCGACTGGCGCTTTTTCGCGGATAACCCAGTTCAACGCCCCAAGTTCTGTCTTCAACGTCGGATGAACCAGTCCAAACATGCGAAGCTCACTTGCGCCAGTTCCAGAGCTACTCTGATTTACACGGCTGGCAATGTTGAGCGTGGTGGTAGACTGATCAACACTCCATCCAATTCGATCACCTGCTACAAACGCAACTTTTCGTCCTGTACGCGTAGTCCCGATTGCAACGCCCTCAACCAACTCCACAGAAGCAAGGCGCTCCGTATCAATGTGGTAGTCAGCAATCATCATCAGGCCAATCAGATAATAATAACCGGCTTCCTGAGACAAGCCTCGACGGCTCGCCTGATCAATTAACGCAGCTTTGCCACGAACACCTTTCAACGCATTCAGGCTTGCAACAAACACAATCTTTTCGCCGCGAGTCATGGATGTTGCACTCAGGAAGGACTGTGTGGTCCGCTGCGGAACAGCCATCTCACCCAGCATCTCCCGCATCTTCTCATCCGCAACCGTCGGGCTCGCCTTCAACGCTTCACTAAAGTTCGTCGTTGCCAGCACGCCACTCACAGCAGTGCCCGCACCACCCGGAATAAACACAGTCGCCAGATTAGTCAGGCGGTTAGAAGTAGCATAAGCCCAGGCGGCTTTATCAAGCTCATCTGATAGCGGAGGAAAGGTCGTATACGGGTCAACATTCGCAGCCACGGCAATATAGCGGCGCGCTTTATCGCGTCCAACAACAGCGGCCGCAACACTTTCAACTGCAGAAGTCTTCTTGGCTCCGCCTTTAGAAGGCGCAGTCGCACCAGAGTTACCGGTAATCGTATTGACTGTCCCGTTCAGCAGCAACCCAACCCCATCAGCAGTGGAACTGAGTGTTTCTTTCGGATCGGTGACAAGGCTTCCTAAGAAAGTCAGTGGCTTGGCAACAGCACTTACGACGCCCTCGCCCGCCTGCGAAACCGTATCCATCTGCTCAATACCGCGCAGAGCTTGAAGCTCATTAATCCGCTTTTTCAGCGTCGCAGTACCGCGCACCTTGTAGGTCTTACCCTGAACCCGAAGGCTGTATTGAAGCAGCGTCCCATTCCGAAGGACGGGCGGCAATATCTCATAATTGCTGCCACGCACGGCAACACCCTCTTCCTTCAGGATCTGAGAGAAACCCAAATCTGAAGAGGCAGAGTGAGACGGTGATGAAGCAATCGCGACCACAATGAAGATGGCAAGCAATAAAGAACAGCGCAGGAGTACGCGAACAGTTTGCGCAGTAGACATAAGATACCCGAACTCAGAACAACTATTACTAAGGCCCTATCCTTCAATAATGATCAGAAAAGGGCAGCGCCTCCGCTGAATCTCGGGGTTGAAACGAAAAATCGCAGAAGCACACAGCTCCTGCGATCCTCAAAACCGTTTGAAACCTGAGGGTTTCCCTAGATTGTCAATGCAACCGTCACCGCACATGCAATCAGGAAGACGATTCCTGGCACAACGTGGCTCTGTCGCCAGATGCCATACCAACACCTGCTGCAATCACATTGGCGACTGTGATGATACTTGCCCATACCGTCCCGGCAGTACCACCAAATCCAACCATTGCAATAACCAATACGAACGTAAGAACCGCAAGAACGCCAACCTTTGAGAAGTTGATGAAGTTCTTGTAGGTCTTCTCGTGTTCCTCATAATCCATAACAGACGCGCTCCCGTCAGCCATGATTCCCCCTCGAAACAAGTAGTTTTCCTGATACGATTCTTTAACATCACAATGTCATGTGACGCAACTTCCGTTAAGAACCGCTCAGGAAATAACCGAGGTGTCGGGGATAATTCCAGCTGGCAAAGTATGAGCTTCAATCAGCAGCAGTCAAACCACATAAGTCCAGTTGTTGCTTTTGATGGGCAGTCAGCACATCTCGTTCAAACCCATCAATCTGCTCGTTGAACAACTGGTGAAAGTTCAACTCTGCACGCAAATGCAGGAACACAGACCCAAGCCCAATGGCTGCACGGTCCATGAAAACGAAGTAGCGAGGGATCTTTACCGGTCCCAACTCTTTCAAAGACTGATGCACCCGGAACGCTTCTTTCCGGCCATAGGTCGCCGGAGACACGCCATCCGCAATGGAACGCGTCCTGTCACTGAGCAATGGACCAAAAATGAAGTTTGCCCAGATGTTCAGCGTCTCGATGAGCTCCTTCGTCAGCCCTTCAAAACCCCAGGTCTCATACGGCTGAAACCACCCGAGCCTGATCATCCTCAAGCAGCCCGTGGTACAGATCAACAACCCCCTGAACAAAGTCAGGCGGAAAGATCCGCACACATCCATAATCCAGCAGGTTCACACCCGCAGGCTCTTTGCCATCCTCAAAGATCGTGTAGTTGCCAAGATGAGGATCTCCATGGATCACACCGTAATGTGCAAAGGGATGCCACCAGGCTTTGAACATGACCTGCGCGATCTTATTTCGGGCCTCCAGCTTCTCCTGCCTGTACGCAAGCAGTGGACGCCCCTCTAACCAGCTCATGGAAAGCAAACGTCGCGTTGAAAGATCTTCAACCACCTCAGGAATCTGGATCTCTGCATCTTTCGCAAACACATTGGCATAAAGCTTCGAGTGTCGTGCTTCACGTCGATAATCCAGCTCTTCGCGCAGACGGGCGCCGACTTCCTTCGCAATCTCGGATGTCTCGATCGCTGGCCGAAACCGCCGGTGCAACGCCAGCAGCATATCAAACTGGTTCAAATCGGCCTCTACCGCACTATCCATATCTGGATATTGCAGCTTGCACGCCAGCATCGATCCGTCCTGATTAAAGGCGCGGTGCACCTGACCAAGAGAAGCCGCAGCTGCTGGTTCCTTCTCAAACTTATCGAACTTGCCTTGCCACCCCGGCCCAAGCTCAGCGCGCATACGTCGTTTAACGAATGCCCAGCCCATCGGCGGAGCATTCGCCTGCAAACTAGCCAGCTCTGCTGCATACTCTGGCGGCACCGCATCAGGGATTGTCGAAAGCAGCTGCGCCACTTTCATCAGCGGCCCTTTAAGTTCTCCGAGAGATTCGGCAATAGCAGCTGCATTCTTTGCGGGGTCTTGATCCCAGCCGAACAACCTGCCAGCAGCAAGCTTGGCTGCAATGCCGCTCATATTGCCGCCAACCTTGGCATAGCGACCAATGCGGGCAGTCATTCGGTTTGCTTCGCGATCACGAGATGAAGGCATATGGGGTTCCTGCGTCTCACACTCTTTATGCAATATATAGTGCACTGCAAAACCTAGCAGAAAACGCAGAGAACCCAAGGGCACTTTTGAGATTTACCTAATCACATCTTTGTTCAGGCTTGCTCAACCCTCTCGGCAAACTCCAGCTCAAACTCACTCTCAACTGCATTGCCATGAGACGTCACAAACTTGCCGGCCCCGGATACGCCTTCAAAATCCCCCGTCCCGGAACCCGGCACCACAGTCATTTCCGACTGAACACCCTCAGCATCAAAAATACCAGTCTCCTCAACGAGAAACGTGCCTTCACGCGGCCCACACCGACCGGACACCTGCGTATAGCCGTTATAATTGCCCAGCTTTTCATTCACATACGCCAACTGATAAAACGTGTTGACCTGCCCAACAATATCCCCTCCAACGGGACCAAAAGCACGAACAGCTGCAATCTTACTCGTACTGGAAAGTGTCTCAGAAACTTCTTCTTTCCATTCTTCAACTTTGTAGGTGCACTTGAGTTTTGCCATCTTCAACTCCTCGATTGAACGAACCGAAGATCTAATGCGCTCTCAATCGAAGGGCTTGTAAAAGCGCGACAGCTGCTATCTTTTATGCTCATGCCAAATCAGGATGACACTTCAAACCAGATCAGCGGCCTACTGAACCAGCAGTGCAGCCTCCAACATTTCAATCTGGAGTGGCTCGAACCCGCCGCGCCGTTACAGGAAGCAATCGAGTTTTACTGGCTGATCACATGGGATCTGCGAGATAAGCCACCTTACGAGCAAGCCAACCTTCCGCACCCGTCCCAACACATCGTCATAGACACCACCCAAACGACAGGTGTTTTTGGCATCAACACAGGTGTCTTTAATTATACGCTGCAGCAGACCGGTCGCGTCTTTGGCGTAAAGTTTCGCCCCGGAGCCTTCGCAGACTTCTTCCGCTACAATCCTTCACAGCTCCTCAACACCCACGAGAGCATTGAGCCGTTCCTCAAAGTTCCAGAGCAACAACTCATCTCAGATCTGAGGGAAACCAATCTCCCGAAGGCCTTTGCCCAACAGATGGATGAGCACTTGCTCAAGCTCCAACAGCTACTCACGTCTAAAGCAAGAGATGCCCGCGCACTTGTCGAGCTTATTGCTCAATCAGATGAAATCAACAATCTGACAGACCTATCTAGGATCTCTGGCATCCAACCAAGAACAATCCAGCGCCTGTTCCAAAGCCACGTTGGCGTAAACCCTAAGTGGGTGGTTGAACGATACCGTATGCTGCTGCGGTTGACGCGATTAATCAGGGCCAGAACCTGAGCCTGACCGACCTGGCACATTCTCTCGGCTACTTCGACCACGCCCATTTCAGCAAAGCCTTTAAAAACTAACAGGCCATACCCCAAGCCATTACCTGCCAGAAGCCGAACCCGCCTAAGCCGTTTCTTTCACAACAGCATCAAGCGCTTGCCCGATAACGTGAGCATGCGCTTTGATGCCTTTGTAAGCCAGTTGATCCTCATTCAGCCCAAGAACTTGCGCTTTTAGACCCTGCGCCAACTGATCTCCATCAGGATGTTCCAGCAAATTTTTGATGGGATCGTGATGCACGCGGATTGTGAAGAGGATGTCCCCGCTCTCTGGCAACCGTCGCAGTGTTTGCTTTTCAACACGCACATAAAGCTGCTCAAGAGCCTGTTCTGGCAGAGAAAAAGCCTCACGGTGCAAACGGGAAACAGGATGGTGTAGGTCGCCGTCTGTATAGAGCGACCAGTTCAGCCGCCAGACGGGCTTGTCAGCTTCCAGTCGCTCAAAGATCCGCTGAACCATCTGCCCCATACGGTGGCCATTGAAGTCCGGCACACCCTCATGGATGGCAGTCATTGAACCACCGAACTTCTCTGCCAAAGACCAGCTGGAGGGAAAGCACAGGCTCGCCGCCACAAGCCGATACCCGTCCTCTCCTTTGCGCATCAGCACCAGATCTTCCTGCACCAATCGGGAGATCGACAGAAGCGGAGCTTCAACACCAGCAGAAAACTCAATACTCTTATCAGTTCCCTGCAAAGCCAGAGCCCCATCAGCATCACACGCATAAAGCTCTGGAAATTGAACCAGCAAGTGCGATGAGATCAACTCAGCCACCTCACGTTGAGCTGTTTCCGTATTTGCCTCAGCAGCAAACACAAACGCGCTTGGGTCAGCTATGAGCCGCTCTTTTTCATCTAAATGCGCAATCAAAAACTCATCGGGCTCAATCCACTCTTTCAAATCAAGTGGTTCAAGCCCAACGGTAAACGGTTTCTTGGAGCCATCATAAGGTGTATGAGCAAATCGCGACATCAAACGCCCTCCCCATGCAAACCATGCACCGGATGGAGGGCATTCAGCAACCTAGACGGATTACCCGAGCTCTTTCATGAAGTGCGCAAAGGAGATGATGCCTTCTGGCCACGGCCCCTGTCCGCTTTCAGAGTTAATGTGACCACTCTCACCCGCATCCTGCAAACGCGCGTTCCACAGCTTCGCAAGCTGCTCCGCTCGCTCATAGGTGCAGTAAGGATCATTGCGGCTGGCAACAACCTTGGCATGGAATGGCAGCGGGGACGTTGGGAACGGAGCAAAGCCGTGTAGTTCAGTTGGCACGCAGGAGCTGTCATCAACATCTGCCGGTGCAACCAAATAAGCGCCTTTCACCCAATTCTTGATGCGAGGGGCTGCATGAACAACGGTTGCAACACCAGCGGAGTGCGCAACAAGCACCACCGGCCGTGTCGCTTCCTCAACCGCCTTCACAACATTGTTCACCCACTCCTCAAGATCAGGCTTACTCCAGTCTTTCTGCTCAATGCGCCGACCAGTGGAGAATTTAGCCTGCCAGCGGCTTTGCCAGTGATTTGCGTCGGAGCCATGCAGGCCGGGGACAATCAGAATGTCCGCCTCAGAAATCTTCATAGGGTTCCTCAATACGTGGTCGTGCTAAAAAGTCTGGCAGCTTAATAGGACGAAAATAGCCGGTTTTCAAAGCTCCAGCCCAATCTCCACGCTGATTACGCGCAGCTTTTCTGCTCGCATGGTCCCAATCATAGTTCACCATGCGCTCTTCAAAGGACCATCGCGTGCCAACACGGGTCACAATCATATACCGCGCATGCGGGCTTCCAACTTCCATCACGTGCGAATGTGGCTTGTCATCATCATACGCAGGAAGCCCCACGCTACCTGCATTCATAACGATTTGCCCCGTTGTCTCCAGCCAGATCACCCGCGGAATATGAGTGTGCCCACACACGATCAGCGGTGACGTCACATTGCCAATATGCTCCAGCACGTACTCAGGAGACGCAAGCTTAGTACGGTCATCACTGAGTTCCTCAGTCAGATAAACATTATCCGCTGATGGGGTGCCATGACACAAAAACACATTCTCCACGTGCTCCATTTGCGTCGGCAATTGCTTCAGCCATGCCTTTGATTCATCAGAAAGCAGCGAATAGGCATGCGCATCGCTTGGCCCCATATTGGACTGGGCATGGTCCACCAGATGCCGGTCATGATTGCCGCGCACCGTGAGCCAGTTTTCAGCAATGAGATACTGAGCGGTCTCTTCCGGCCATAACGGCCCGGAGACACAATCGCCCAGATTGAACACCAGATCCGGCGACTTCCGTTTGATGTCACGATGAACAGCTTCCAGAGCAGGCAGGTTACCGTGAATGTCGGAGATAACCGCAAATCTCATAGCAAAAACTCCAAAAGCGTATTCCTGACGAGCAACTCATTTGCGAAAAAAGAATACGCACAACAACATTGGCAAAACAGTTGGCCAAGCCACTGCATCAGGCAGCAAGCTTTGCCAGCACTGGCGTGATTAAAACCTTAAACAGACCAAGTTGTCAGCGAGGTTCGCCCAGCAATGTCAAAACATTGCCAAACGGATCATGAAAATGTGCAAGAACTCCACCCCATTCCTGCTTTTCAGGTGGGCTGGAAAAGGCAACGCCCTTTTCTAAAAGGCGTTCATAGGTGTCGACAATATCGTCCACCTGCAAAGAAGCACCAAGGAAGCGACCAATATACTCGCGGTCTTCTTCGTTATGCGCCTGCTCAATAATGAGCTCAGCGTTGTCGAGCTTGGCACCAAACGCGCCAAGCTCAGGCATATCCCAGCTGAGAGGAAGACCCAGCGTCTCAGCATAAAACTCCTTGGCCTTTCCGATATCATTCACGAAAATCCGCAGACCATAAAGCTTCATCTTCCCCTCCACTGCTATCAACGGGGCAACTTAGCTTCGCCAAACACCCGCTTAAAGATCACGTCAACGTTCTTGGTGTGGTAGCCAAGGTCAAAGCGCTCGCGGATCTGCTCTTCAGACAGGTGCTTGCGAACATCTTCATCGTTCAGCAGCTCAGTCAGGAAGTCCACATCTGCGCTACCGGAAACCTGATAGCTGTCCCAAACCTTCATCGCATTGCGCTGTACCAGACGGTAGCTGTCCTCGCGGGAAGCGCCAGCCTGTGTCAGAGCAAGCAGAATACGCTGAGAATGTACCAGACCACCAAGACGGTCCATGTTACCCATCATGCGCTCTGGGTAAACCACCAGATTTTCCATCACGTTGGTCAGACGAGCCAGCGCAAAATCCAGAGTTACAGTCGCATCCGGACCAATCATACGCTCAACGGAAGAGTGAGAGATGTCACGCTCGTGCCACAGAGCAACGTTTTCCATGGCAGGCATTGCGTAGGAGCGAACCATACGGGCCAGACCGGTGAGGTTCTCGGTCAGCACTGGGTTACGCTTGTGCGGCATCGCAGAAGAACCCTTCTGGCCTTTGGAGAAGAACTCCTCAGCTTCCAGAACTTCGGTACGCTGCAGGTGACGAACCTCAGTCGCCAGACGCTCGATGGAAGACGCAATCACGCCCAGAACCGCGAAGAACATGGCATGACGGTCGCGCGGGATGACCTGAGTAGAAACAGGCTCTGCACCCAGACCGAGCTTCTCAGCAACGTGCTCTTCAACGCGAGGGTCGATGTTCGCGAATGTACCAACAGCACCAGAAATCGCGCAGGTCGCAATCTCTTCACGCGCCAGTTCCAAACGCTTTTTACAGCGATCAAACTCAGCATAAGCCTGCGCCATCTTCAGACCGAAGGTCACAGGCTCAGCATGAATACCGTGGGAGCGACCGATAGTTACGGTGTCTTTGTGCTCATACGCACGGCGCTTCAGAGCTGCCAGCAGCTTATCCATGTCGGCAAGAAGAATATCCGCCGCGCGAACCAGCTGAACGTTGAAGCAAGTGTCCAGAACGTCAGAGGAAGTCATGCCCTGGTGCACGAAACGCGCATCCGGACCAACGATCTCAGCAAGATGCGTCAGGAACGCGATCACGTCGTGCTTGGTTTCACGCTCGATCTCATCAATCCGCGCAATATCGAAGGTAGCCGGACCACCCTTCTCCCAGATCTTTGCAGCAGATTCTTTTGGGATCACACCCAGCTCTGCCAAAGCATCACAAGCATGAGCTTCAATCTCAAACCAGATGCGGAACTTTGTTTCAGGAGACCAAATAGCGACCATGTCAGGACGCGAATAGCGCGGGATCATGCCAGTCCTCGTATGCGTTACAATTCTGTCGCAGGATGTAGCAGCACAGGCTCCCTAGAACAATGCCAGAAAGCAGCAGGAAGACCGAAAAACGCGTTTTTTGGAGAATTTTGCGTTGCTATGTGCAGGTGAAGATTTCTTCATTCCATGAAAAAAGAACCTGCTGCTTTTGATCAAATTTTTCTCAATCAAACACACAACAAGGACATCGCAAAATCTACCCAGTTTGAGCCCGGCAGAACTTCCTCTATGCTATCTCACCTGAACATTTCATACTGGTTCTTGGAGGGGGATATCACATGCAACTGGGCGCGTTCTCACTCAGTCTCACAGTTAAAGATATCAACGCATCAATCGCGTTCTACAAGAAGCTCGGTTTCACCTGCGATCCAAGTTGCGATGGCTCTAACGGGTGGGCGATCATGAAGAATGGTGAGACTGTCATCGGGCTGTTTCAGGGTATGTTTGAAAAGAACATGCTCACCTTCAATCCCGGTTGGGATCAGGAAGCTCAGGCGCTGGATGAGTTCATGGATGTGAGAGAGCTTCAGAAACGCCTGAAAGCAGATGGCATCGAAATCCATGGAACGGAAGCTGACGAAACCACCACAGGACCGGCAAGCTTCACGGTGGTTGATCCTGACGGAAACCCAATTCTGATTGATCAGCATAGATAGCCGGAGAGAAAGCTCTCCAGCCAGCTACGACAAACGTTGAGCTTTAGTAAGCCTCTCAAATCCCTCTACACTCCCCTCATAAATCCAATGAGGTGTGTGAGTGACTGTTCCTTCAGTTGAATTTGCCGATACCAAAGCCTGCTATCTGGAGTTCGAGGCTCTAGATTGGCAAGCCCATTTCATTGAAAGCACATTCTACCTCCGCGATAACGGCACTCTCTCAGCACAAAGCAAAGGAAACTTCGCCTCTCCTTATGCCTCCCTGCGATTTGAGTACTCCACCGACCGAACAGAAGGTCCGCCAAAGCTCAGGTACGTTCCGCCCAAGCCGACAATATCTCCTAAGACCCGCCAGATTTTCGGTGTGATTTGGGGGGTGAAGTTCAAACAGCTGCCACCTCTCCCGATCCAACAGCCGCCCATGGCAGCAATTGATCAGATCAATTCGATCCACACACACTGTGAGCAACACTCGGGAGAGCTGGAAGCCATCCGTCAGGCTCTCACTGAAACCTGCACAATCCTGATGTCTCTCACACCGGGCAATGAAACCTCACACCAACCGACAACTGCGCAATCAGCACGCACACACCGCCGACAGTTCAAGTCGCGTATGGGCATCTCGCCCAAACCATTTGCAGCACTCAACCGATTTCAGAGCACGCTATCAGACATTTCGCAGAGCAACTCACCGCTCAGCGACATCGCCTACGAACATGCCTTCGCGGATCAGGCGCATATGAGCCGCGATTTCAGAGAGAAAACCGGACACTCCCCTGCACAGTTCAGAGAAATCTGGTCAGAAAGCAACTCTGTCCGTTTTCTTCAAGACCATCAGGAAAGCCCGGCATTAAGACTAGGCATAGTAATAGATTAAACCCGTAGGACATTAAGAATGCTCGCAGACAGCATGACAGAATTCACGCCGCGCTTTGCAGGCTATGAGAAAAAAGTAAGAGACAGCTTTGCCCGCCAACCCGCTATGGCTTCACTGGGCATCGAGATCACCAAAGTGGAACCAGGCATCGTCGAGCTGACCATGCCATACAACAAGGACTTCACCCAGCAACACGGTTTCCTTCACGCTGGCATCGTCACCACAGCCTTGGACAGCGCCGCCGGATACGCCGCCTTCTCCCTTATGGAGGAAGACACCGCCGTACTCACAATCGAGCTGAAAACCAACCTGATGAATCCTGCCGCAGGCGAGCACTTCGTGTTCCGGGCAAAAGTAGAAAAACCCGGCCGCACCATCACCTTCGTCAACGCGGCAGCCTACGCCATTAAAGATGGTGTAGAGAAAAAAGTCGCCACCCTCTCTGGCACCATGATGTCCGTCCGCGGCAGAGCAGATATTCAGCAGTAGCAAGCACTATTGGAGAGCTAACACCCTCTCCAACAGAGCCTGCGATCAAAGCTGCTTTTGCTCAAGCCAATCGTGAATGTGAGAAACGGTAGAGGCATAATTGCTTTCCATCATCAGATTATGCCCATTTCCCTCGATCTCGATAAAGTCTGCATGATAGAACTCTGCAGACTTTCGAGCCCCTTTCGAACTGATCACTGCATCTTTCTCCGCACTGACCCAAAGCATCGGCGTCTGCGGGTTCTGCTTTGGCTGCCAGAACGGAGGGTTATGCTGGTTCAACACCAACGCAGATTCAGGGCCGAGCTTTTCATAAAGCTCTTCAGCGCTGCAAAGTCCGCCCTCCGTAATCAACATAGAGGCCGCAGCCTGAGCATTCCGCACAAATGGCTGAGTTGAAAAAGTAAACCCGGACAAAAACAAGCCCAGCGGATCACGTTTAAGATGTAACCCCATGCCATCAAACCAGGTGCTATGCGATGTCCACGATGCAACAAGCACCATCGCTGGAAGGTCATCAGCAACTTTCTTGAGATAGCGCTGCCCTAAGGCTCCGCCCATGCTGTGTCCAATATAAATCGGCTTTACTTTTGACTGCTCAATCTCTGCTTTCAGGAAACCGAGATAATAATCCAAACTGCAAAAGCGCACTGGACGTTGAGTTGGCGATCCTCCGTGTCCAGGCAGACTGATCGCCCAGCTTTCCCAACCATGTTGAGCCAGAATTTCCTGCCAAGGTAGCCAACACCATGCTCCATGCCACATCCCGTGCTGAAACAGGATTGGCGTTTGGTGACGCTTTTCTTTTGGGAGAACCCGAACCCGCTCAATCCCGCCCTCAACAGACCGGCTTACGGTGTAATCTCCACAGTCATTATGCAATTCAGTCATTGTGTTTCCGCGTCTGGCCGGAAACCTCTTGCGATACCCCGACCTTAAGTTAATGATGTTATCTAATATAGATATTGTTAATGGCATTAACTTAATATGGCAAGCACAAAACCGGCTGGCCCGCAAAAGCGTGGACGTCCAGCAAACATCAGTCAGGAAAAAATTATCGCCTGCGCTTTGCAGCTCGGACTTCATGATGTTTCCATGCACACCATTGCAAAGCATCTTGGCGTGTCAGCTACTGCACTCTATCGGCACATCCCCTCGAAACAGGCCTCATAGAACTTTGCACTGATACAATTTCTGAAAAAGTCTCACTCCCGATAACAATGAAATGGGAGCCGTTTCTCTATGAACTGGCACGAGAATATCGCCGCGTGGCCCTGTCTATGCCCGGCTCTGTAGAGTTCATCAGGTATGTAGGCCTCCAAACACCTGAAGCTCTGAAAGTGGTGGAGCATTCGCTGGGAGTAATGCGGCAAGCAGGCTTCAACCCAGAAGCAGCTTTCATGTCCGTCGCAGGGGTTATCTCACACGCCACAGATATGGTGTTGCACGAAGAGCAGGATCTGAAAAAACGCGAAGCTCTGATGAAAGAAAACGCATCCCCGCCCAACTTACCAGAGGTCCTCGCTCCCTTTCCCAATACACTTTGGGCACTGGGAGACAACTTCATGATAGATCACGAACACAACTTTGAAACTGGCCTTAAAATCATCATTGAAGGCATTAAGTCGGTTTACGACATGAAGTAAGCAATAAAAAAGGCGCCCAACAGAGCGCCTTTTTGAACCTAATTCAGTTTGGCTTACGCCTTATCCATCTCTTCCAGTTCATCAATGAACCGCTCGATCACGGCCAGGCCTTTTTGCCAGAAGGCTGGGTCGGTGGCGTCGAAGCCGAATGGGGCGAGAAGTTCGCTGTGATGCTTGGTGCCACCTGCTTTCAGCAGATCGAAGTACTTCTGCTGGAAGCCTTCCTCAGCTTCTTCATAAACCGCATAAAGCGAGTTCACGAGGCAGTCGCCAAAAGCATAGGCGTAAACGTAGAATGGTGAATGGATGAAGTGCGGGATGTAAGTCCAATAGTTCTCATAGCCGCCCTCAAGGTCAATCGCCTCACCAAGGCTCTCTTCCTGAACGCTCATCCAGATCGCCGAGATCTGTTCAGAGGTCAGCTCACCTTCCTTGCGCAGCTCATGCACCTGACGCTCAAACGTGTAGAACGCAATCTGGCGAACCACCGTGTTCAGCATGTCTTCCACTTTGCCCGCCAGCATGATCTGACGCTTTTCAGGTGTTTCTGCTTTTGCAAGCAGATCCTTGAAGGTCAGCATCTCGCCAAACACAGAAGCAGTCTCAGCCAGCGTCAGCGGTGTTGGCGCCATCAACGCACCATTAGGAGCCGCCAGCACTTGGTGCACACCATGGCCAAGCTCATGCGCAAGCGTCATCACATCACGGATTTTACCCTGATAGTTGATCAGCACAAACGGATGCGCACTTGGAACGGTTGGATGAGAAAACGCCCCCGGAGACTTACCCGGACGAGCCGCACCATCAATCCAGTTCTTGTCAAAGAACTCTTCCGCAATGCTTGAAAGCTCAGGTGAGAACTTGGAATAGGCGTCCAGAACAGTAGTCTTTGCTTCGTCCCATGGAATGTCACGGGTATCTGCCTGCGGCAGTGGCGCATTGCGATCCCAGAAGTGCATCTTCTCAACACCAAGCCATTTGGCTTTCATCGCATAGTAGCGGTGAGACAGGCGTGGGTAAGCAGCACGAACGGAATCCACCAGCGCATCAACCACTTCCCGCTCAACACGGTTGGAAAGGTGACGACTGTCAGCAATGTCTTCAAAGTTATGCCAGCGATCGTAGGTGTCTTTGTCTTTCGCCAGCGTATTGGTGATCAGCGTAAAGATGCTCAGGTTCTTGGCAAAGGTTTTGGAAAGCGCACCAGCTGCCTTCTTGCGCAGCTCAGCATCAGCACCCTGCAGCAGGTTCAGCGTCTGCTCAATGGAGAGCTCTTCACCATCAATCTCATAGCGGGAACCAGAAATGGTTTCATCAAACAAACGGTTCCACGCAGCAGCCCCTGTCACATGCTTTTCATGGAAGAGCTGCTCAATTTCCTCACTGCGTTCATGAGGACGCTCTTTGCGAAGGTCTTCCAGCCAAGGGCGATAGTAAGCCAGTTTCTCTGACTTCAGAGCCTCTTCCAGAACCGCTTCATCAATCTTGTTCATCTCCAGAGAGAAGAACAGCATGTGAAGGCTGGCGGTTGTTAGCTTTTCCTGAACATCGCCATAAAACTTCTGGCGCGCCGGATCAGTCGTGTCACCGGCGTAAGAGAGACCAGCATAAGAACCGATGCGACCCATCAGGTCTTCCAGCTCTTCATAACGGCGAACGATCTCGCCATCTCATCGCCGGAACGAGCAGCGATCTCAGCAAGTTTGCCTTTGCAATCCGCCTCGAACTGCTCTGCCAGTTCTTTCGCACGCTCCATATCCTGATCAATCGCAGGATCTTCTATAGAGCTGTAAAATACAGAAAGATCCCACTCCGGTAAGTCACCAAGGCTTCCGGCTGTCATTGCAGCCTCAGCACTTTGATAAGCGATAGGGAAAGGAGTGGCGTGCTTAAGTGTCATTTGAGCGTCCGATTGTGGGTTGGCATGTAACCAAAAAAGAAATCTGAGGTGCGCAGAACAAGTTCCGTAGCACACTGTTTAAATATGCGTCCAATCCGTGCACATGCAATGGCGTGTTTTCACAAGATCCCCAAAATGAAGTGGGCAATTTGTTTACCAAATTGAGTGCAGGATGACCTGAATTGGCACACTATGCATTACTGCCCAATCGATTTGAAGGGATTTCCCATGGCACAGCGCATTTTGATCGTAGATGACGATCCGGTCCAACGCCGCCTGCTGGAAGAGGCAGTGAAGCGGTTCGGATACCGCTCCAAAAGCTGTGTTGATGGCCGTGAAGCGCTGGAAATCCTGACAGGGAGTGCCCAATCCGAAATCGATCTGGTCATTCTGGATCTGATGATGCCGGAAGTTGATGGATTTCAGGTTCTTAAAGAAACCCGGGAAGCCAAAAACGCCGTCCCTGTCATCGTGCAAACCGCCAATGGCAGCATTGAAACCGTCATTGAGGCTATGCGGGCAGGCGCTCAGGATTTTGTCGTCAAACCAAGCCGTCCAGAACGTCTTCAGGTTTCCATCACCAACCTGCTGAAAGTCGCTACGCTGGAAGGCGAACTCACCCGCATCCGCAAGCATTCAGAAGGCACGCTCACCTTTGATAACATTGTCACGCGGTCAGAGCCAATGGACCGTGTGCTTCGACTGGGCGAACGGGCAGCATCCTCCAATATTCCGATCCTGATTGAAGGCGAGTCCGGTGTCGGTAAAGAGCTGATCGCACGCGCCATTCAGGGCTCAAGCGAACGCAGGTCCAAGCCATTTGTCACTGTAAATTGCGGTGCCATTCCCGATCATCTGGTGGAGTCCATCCTCTTCGGTCACGAAAAAGGGGCCTTCACCGGCGCTGTCGACAGGCATATCGGTAAATTTCAGGAAGCAAACGGCGGCACGCTGTTTCTGGATGAAGTCGGCGAACTGCCTCTGGAAGTACAGGTCAAACTTCTTCGCGCTCTTCAGGAAGGCGAAGTGGACCCAGTTGGCGCCCGCAAGCCTGTCAAAGTGGATTTCCGCCTGATCTCCGCAACCAACCGCCGCCTGATCGATCAGGTGAAGGAAGGTAAGTTCCGCGAAGACCTGTATTATCGCCTCAACGTCTTCCCAATCTGGATCCCTCCCCTGCGAGATCGTAGTGAGGATATTCCCGAGCTCACTCGCCATTTCCTCGCGCGTTTTGCTGCAGAAGAAAGCAAGCCTCAAGTTACGGGCATCACTTCTGACACGGTCAATATGCTTAAGAGTTATGACTGGCCTGGCAACATTCGCCAGCTTGAAAACGCAGTATTCCGCGCCGTTGTCCTGTGCGATGGTCCAAGCCTGACATGCGATGACTTCCCGCAAATAGCTCAAGCGACTGATACGCCAATGAGTTACGCGGCAGCGCCGTCTGTTGGAAAAAAAGAGCCGCAAGCTGACGTCTATTCTTCATCCCTAAGTGTAGCGAGTAAATGGGAGGAACAGCAGGACGAACAATTTCTTCATGTCGAAGCAGTATCAGCCTTCGATGCGGAGCAACCTCCCTTTGGATATATGCGTTCACTCGATGGCGAAGGCCATGTGCGCACCCTGACCGGCGTCGAAGAAGAGATGATCCGGACAGCCATATCCCATTATGGAGGCCGCATGACCGAGGTCGCTAAGCGTTTGGGCATCGGGCGTTCAACGCTTTATCGCAAACTGAAAGAATACGGTCTGGAAGAAACTCCAGAAAACAAAGCAGCGCACTAAAGCGCAAGTCACAAGCGTGGCGCAAGGCAGGAGAACGAAGTTCGCTTATCAATTTTGATTGAGCGTACTTTGAGGCATTTTCTAGCACAATATGTGGCAAAAAACCGTGGGTTTAAGTTCATATCACTGAACCTTGAATTTAAAACATCACGCACACGTGCTATCTCAAAACGCATTAGTGTATATGCGTAATAAATATAAGTTTGGGCAAAACAACACTCTTAGATTTCAAGGTATTCGTCTTCTACTTTGAAATATCAAAGAGTTATCAGGTGGGTAGTCATAAATGTTTGGTAGAACGAGCACATCAGTATTGCTCGCAGGGGCAGTTTTTGCGCTTTCATCAACTGTGTACTCTGCGCAAGCCGCAATTCCTGACAATTTTGACGCGCAGCTCGAGCAAGTAAACCTTGCTCTGTCAAATCCGGTTGCGCAGGAAATTCAAAAGGCATTCAGCAAAAAGCATCGCCGTCAGAACTTCCATGCAAAGCGTGAGGCAGCTGCAGCAAAACTCTTCTACGAAAACAGAAGCTTCCAGCCAGCCTGGATCCTCAAAGGCAAGCTCTCATCCGGCGCTCTGTCCGCCATTGAAACTCTGCAATCCGCTGATGAAGAAGGCCTGCACACCGCTGACTACCCGGTTCCGGCAGCTGACTTTAACGCAGATGGCAAAGCAACACCTGACCAGATCGCTGCAGCTGAACTGGAACTGACCCATTCCATCCTCAAATACGCTGAGGACGCACAGGCTGGCCGCGTCAGCCCCTACGCGATTTCCGAGGACATCACCCTTCGCCCAGAACGCCCGGACCCGATTGAAGCGCTGACCTCCGTCGCGCGCTCGGCAGCTCCGGCACAGGTTTTGGCAGCATTCAACCCACCGCATGCTGAATACAAAGCCCTGAAAAAACAACTCGCTGAACTTCGCGAGCAGACCGACAATGGCGATCTTGAAAAGCAGGTCGTTATTCCAGCTGGTAAGCTCCTGAAAGTGGGCAGCAAAAGTTCCCGCGTTGCGCTGCTGCGTGAGCGCCTGAGTGTTCCAACCGTTGAATCTCAGATGAATGTCTACACGCAGGATCTGGCCTACGCTGTTGAGGCATTCCAGGCTGCAAACGGTCTGCATCCGGACGGCGCTGTCGGCCCGCGCACTCTGCTGGCCCTCAATGGCCGCGTGAGTGGTGACCCGATCAAGGACGTCATCGCCAACATGGAACGCTGGCGTTGGATGCCGCGGGATCTGGGTGAAACCCACCTGCGCGTCAACATTCCGGAGTTCATGGTTCGCCTGAACATGGAAGGCTTCGTTCTGTATGAGACACGCGTTGTCGTTGGCAAACGCTCCAACAAGACACCGGTATTCTCAGACAAAATGCAGCATGTGGTCGTAAACCCATACTGGAACGTCCCATATTCCATCGCATCCAAAGAACTTCTGCCGGAACTCCGCGCAAGCAACCCGCAAAGCTACCTGCAAAAGGGCAACTACGAGATCGTGTATGGCGGTAAGATCGTTGATCCGCGCCGTGTGAACTGGGATGCGGTGACCTTCAAGCAGATCCGTATTCGTCAGCGTCCGGGCCGTGGCAATGCACTTGGCAAAATCAAGTTCATGTTCCCCAACAAGCACAACGTATACCTGCACGACACACCATCCAAGTCACTGTTCAACCGCTCCGAACGCGCCTTCTCTCATGGCTGTGTTCGTGTGCAGAACCCATTCGAATTCTCAGATGCTCTGATGGCGACACAAGACACCATCACCGGCAACTACATTCGCTCGCTCGTAGGTAAGAAGCAGACACAGGTGAATCTGCAAAAAGATATCCCTGTCCACATCTCTTACTTCACTGCATTTGTGGATGAGGCCGGAAAGCTGCAAAGACGTCCGGATATTTACGGACATAATCAGGCTGTGATCGACGCTCTGAATCTTTAAAATTGTCACAATCCACATGTATCCACAGTGATATGACGACTTATGCGTGCGGATTCGCGCGCATTTGTCGCATGTAAATAGCGGTTTTTGGCAAAAAACTTGGATTGTTGCCGGTAAGTCACTAGTTCGCGTTAATTGTAACTAAAGTAAAGGCTCATTAACCTTGTCCGCACTAGAACGAAAGAGGTGGGGCTCTGGGGTAAGGTTTTAGCCGATAACGCGAAAGCGAGATTCAATTGCGTGACATGATTGCATTCGGGCGCTCGGACTTTGGTAAACGTCTGCCTGGCATTTCAATGCTGGTCGCAGCTGTTCTTTGTGCGTTCTTCCTCACCTCAATTGCTTCGGCTAGTGCGAGTACACGCACGCTAAAGCTGTACTTCACCCACACAAAAGAGCGAGCGGAAATCACCTTCAAGCGCAATGGCCGCTATGACAAAGAAGGCCTTCGCAAGCTCAACAACTTCCTGCGGGATTGGCGTCAGAATGAGCCAACCAAAATGGATCCTGAACTGTTTGACCTCATCTGGGAAGTTTACCAGAAGGCCGGCACAAGCAAGTACATCCATGTGGTCTCAGCATACCGCTCTCCCAAAACCAACAATATGCTCCGCAAGCGCTCCAGCGGTGTGGCTAAAAACAGCCAACACACCAGAGGCCGCGCGATGGACTTCTTCATTCCAGGTGTAAGCACAGCAAAGCTGCGCGCCCTTGGTTTGCGTCAGCATGTTGGCGGCGTCGGGTACTACCCACGCTCAAACACACCGTTCGTTCACATGGACACGGGCTCCGTGCGTCACTGGCCACGTATGACACGCTCTCAGCTGGTCAAGGTGTTCCCGAAAGGCGATACCATTCACGTGCCGTCTGATGGCAAGCCTTTGGCACGCTACAAGCAGACCCTTGCTGAAGTGAAGCGCAGAGATTCAGGCCGCTCAACAAGCGTAGCAAGCCGCTCCAGCTCTTCTTCTAAAGCAAGCGCCAGAGCAACATCATCCAATAGTGGTGGCGGTTTCTTCTCTCGCCTGTTCAGCAACTCTGACAGCAATGAAGCAAGCAAACCAGCTCCTACACCGGCAACCAAGGCACCACGCGAGCGTGAGCCTGATCCAAGCCGCCGTGTAGAAAACGAGTTCAATGCTATTCCGCAGCCAAAAGTGGCACTGCTGGCAACACAGCCAGCAGCAAGCCCGGTTCCGGGAGCTGCATCACCACTCGCGCTGGCGTCAATCACACCCTACGCCAAGCCAAAGGCTGAAACCGAAGCAGCACCTGAAGCGACTGAGCAGAACCTCAATCTGTTCGCTTCCGCTCGTCCTCGCATCAAGCCACAGCAAATCATTCAGGTCGCCGCTTTGCCGGCGGCCACCCCTGCTACACCTCAGCGCGCGCCAATTATTCCGCAAAAAGTGGAAACACCAAAAGACGGCATCGCGGCAATTATCGCAGCAACTGGCGAAAAAACACCGGATAGCCTTCGCCCGCTCGTGAACTCACAGCTCGCGTACGCTTCCCCAGCATCTGGAAACGATCAGGCTAAGAACAAATTCAACAAGAAGTCCGCGCTCTCCGCTCAGGCACCATTCGCTGAGCAGCGCTTGCCAAACCTCTTGCCACCAAAGCCACAATCGGCGCAGCAGACTGTGATCTCCAAAGCAGTCCATAAAGCACCGCTGACAGGCTTCCACTCTGCACCAAAAGCAGACGCGGTGCTGATGCTAGACCCAACCTGGACCGCCAGAAACCGCCGCACCATCACGATGGAACATCCTGACCAGAACCAACTGGCAGTTCTGATGTCACCGGTCACGTCTGTCCTGAAAGACGCTCTGACCCAAACGCCATACCGCCCGATCCGCAAAAGCATCAACCGCGGCTCAGCAATCGCATGGCTCGACTCCATCTACACAGGTTCAGTCAAAGTCTCTTCCCGGTAAGCACCTCCAGCCTCCTTTTGAGAACCTAGCCCTTTCAACGCGAGAGCACCCACTCGCGGCAACTGTTTTTTATACCTGCCTCAAAGACAGCCAGTCTCAGCTCATTCCATCCAGAGCATCAGTTCCCTACTCCCAACAAAAAAGGCCCCTCACCGCAGTAAGGAGCCTCTTTCAGTATTCTCTTGTTGCTGACTGAGCGCTTACGCGTCAACCTCAACAGGACCAGCCATGCCGAGCGCATGCAGGTAAAGATCGAGGATCGCCTCTTCTTCTTCACGCTCATGCGGCTTACGCTTACGCAAGGAAACGATCTTGCGCATAACCTTCACGTCAAAGCCGTTGCCCTTAGCTTCCGCGTAAACATCCTTGATGTCGTCCGCGATAACTTTTTTCTCTTCTTCAAGACGTTCAATACGCTCAATAAATGCGCGCAGCTGATCTGCTGCTACACCACCGGCATCTGACATATGAAATCCACCTTACGTTCGTGCGAAACACCATTAACCTTGTTGTCTTGCTGCCAGAACTGAGCAGACGGGTCAACCGTTCACGATGTGTTTTCAGCAACCTTCACAGGATCTGGGGGAAGAACTCAGTTTCAATGGGAATATAAAACACTCGCCTCAATTGGTGCACAATCAGCTGGCAACACTCGGCCCCAAATTCATCTCAGCGTTGCAACGCACACTCCCGATCCGATAGTCCCAATCCATTCAATGGCTTCCAACTACCGTAAAGATAGGTGCCGTTACGTACGCACTGCTGCATAGATCAAAACATACTCACAATTGTCCAAAGATAAATCTGCGCGACAAATTCACACCCTAAATATATCAGAGCGCTTCACCTCTAAGCGGAAGTGTTCATTTGAAAATTTAAGATGACAACTTTTCCATTTCCATTCAATGGAACAACGCTACGAAACTTTTCCTGACAAAGTGTCGCATTACAAAGAAATAACTTGCCGCAGCACTAAGGATTTTCATGTATGCGGCCGAATGGATGCTTCAAATCCAACTGTAAAAACCGGACATTTGTCCGAAACGGCGTTTATCTCTTTGTCTTCTCTTTCTAAATATATTCGCAATAAGCAAGAGGAACTGTGGGAGGAGATAAGCTTTTCAGGCTTTCCTCTTGATTCCATGCAGAACTCAGGCCAATAAAGATACTTAGATTCCTAGAGGTAAGATCCGACTTTTGGATCATATTTCAAGTGTTGACGGGGGTCGTCCACACTCATCCAGAGTCAGGGCGGGGCAACCAAAGCATGACATGTCGGGTTTTCATCAATTCATCATCCTGCCGTTTTTGTGTGGCCAATGGTGAGCTGGGGCAACGTTCTTTACTCAGAACAACCTGTATTACCCTTTAGTCGTGCTCTGAAACGCATCGGCCATGGGCCGAACCACGTTGACAAGGGCATCAACTGAACGCATTAAACTGCCGTTTGTAGCTGTACATATGACTGTTATGAGAACATCCAGAAACGACTTCGCATCTGCTGTAACAAACCGTTTTCGGAAAAATTCACTGGCTCTTGCCTGTGTTGCTTTTGGAGTTCTGAGCTTTCAGCAGATCCCCTCTGCAAAAGCCGACTTTCGCGCATGTAATAAGACCGAAAGCACAGTCAACATCGCAATAGGCTACCGTGATGGCGCCGATTGGATCACCGAAGGATGGTGGACCATCGACAAAAACGCCTGTGACACGTTGGTGTCCGGCGATTTGGCGTCACGTTACTATTACTTGTACGCAGTACAAACGGATCAAAATGGCGAATGGGATGGCAAGGCGTATATGTGTGTACGTCAAAAAAAGTTCACCATTCGCGGTATAGAAGACTGTGTCGCTCGTGGTTATGAGCGAACAGGTTTCTTTGAAATAGATACAGGCGAGCAAAGCAGCTGGACGGTCCAGCTGACGGAGCCGGTAGAGCAAGGAACAGGTGGACGATGAAGCGTAACAGACGGGTCAAAATTCTAGCAACTCTCGGCCCGGCGTCTTCCGAAAAAGAAGCAATCAAAAAGCTATGGCAGGCAGGTGCGGACGTTTTCCGCATCAATATGAGCCACTCCTCCCACGAAGTCCTCAACAATCTGGTTGGTCGCATCCGCGAAGTTGAAGCAGAAGTAGGCCGTCCAATCGGCATTCTCGCTGACCTGCAGGGCCCTAAACTGCGTGTTGGCACTTTTGCAGATGATGCGAAGCCAGTTCTCGAAAATGGCGCAACCTTTGTTGTAGACGCAAACGAAACCCCAGGTGACGCATCCCGCGTTTACCTCCCACACCCGGAAATTCTCGGCAGCCTCGAAGTTGGTCACCGTCTCCTCGTAGACGATGGCAAGATCTGCCTGCGCGTGACCGAAGCATCTCCGCAGCGTTGTGTGACCACTGTTGAAGTGGGCGGCAAGATCTCCAACCGTAAAGGCGTTTCTGTTCCAGATACAGAAATCCCAGTTGGCGCTCTGACCGAAAAAGACCGCGCAGACCTGCTGGCTGCTCTCGATGCCAAAGTTGACTGGATTGCACTGTCCTTCGTACAGCGCCCAGAAGACCTCATCGAAGTGCGCAACACCACTCAGGGCCGCGTTGGCGTTCTGGCTAAAATCGAGAAGCCTCAAGCAATCGACCGTCTCTCCGAGATCATCGAGCTGTCCGACGCAATCATGGTTGCTCGTGGTGACCTTGGCGTTGAAATGCCTCTCGAGAAAGTTCCAGGCCTGCAGAAGCGCATGATCCGCGCATGCCGCAAAGCTGGTAAGCCAGTTGTTGTTGCAACACAGATGCTGGAAAGCATGATCACCTCCCCAGTGCCAACCCGCGCAGAAGTTTCTGACGTGGCAAACGCAGTGTTTGAAGGTGCAGACGCAGTGATGCTCTCCGCAGAATCTGCTGCTGGTGACTTCCCGTTTGAAGCTGTTGCGACCATGGACAAAATCGCGACCGAAGTTGAGCAGGACGAGAACTACCGTTCCATCATCCATGCTCAGCGTACAGAACCAGAAGCAACCGGCGCTGACGCAATCACTGCAGCAGCTCACCAGGTCGCTGAAACTCTGGATCTGGCTGCGATCGTGACTTACACCGCATCTGGTGGAACTGCACTGCGCGCTTCCCGTGAGCGTCCTGCAACTCCAATCATCGCGTTCTCTCCTGAAATGTCTACAGTTCGTCGCCTGACCATCGGTTGGGGCCTGCACTGTGTGGCTAACCAGGATGCAGCAACTGAGGAAGACCTCATCAACCGCGCATGCTGTCTTGCAAACAACGAAGGTTTTGCAAAGCCAGGTCAGCGCGTTCTGGTTTCTGCTGGTGTTCCATTCGGCACCCCAGGTTCCACAAACATGCTGCGCGTCGCGTTCGTTGGTTCCGAAGACGCATAAGCCGTCAACCAACACATCCAACACTACTGAAAAAGCCCGTGATCCAGTATCACGGGCTTTTTTCTTTCAATCGATTAAACCGCTGATATCCTAATGAGGCTTAGCCAACTTCCATTAGTAAAACGCCCATTTGAAATCAGTGAGCCATTCACTTTCATCCCACAGCCGCCGCGCAACTTCCGGATTCAACGCATGGCTTGCAATGCGCGCAACGCCAACAGGACCAACACTCTCCATCCGCTTCGTAGGGCCGTAGTACCATTCGGCTCAGCCTCCAAACCAGCAGCAGCCAATACGGTAGGCAGCGCACCTCGCTCAGCAGATTGAGCAAACAGCTTGTTCATCCATTTATAGGTCTTGCTCATCAGACCAGTCGGCCCCGTGCTCTGCAGATTGGTGGCAGACCACCCCGGATGGCCCATCGTGACAAAAGACGCACTCCCCGCATCTGACAGACGCCGCTGAAGCTCCAGACCAAACATCACATTCGCCAGCTTGCTTTGTGAGTAGGCCTTCATAGGCGCATAGGTTTCACGCATCATCAGATCGTTGAAGTTGATCTTGCCCATCTTGTGAACAAGGCTCGCGACGATAACAAACCGCCCCTGAGCAGCTTCAACATTAGGCTTCAGCAAGCCGGACCAGAGGAAGTGACCAAGATGATTGGTCGCGAACTGCAACTCGTAGCCATCAACACTCTTCAACTCAGGCGTTTGCATAATACCAGCGTTATTGATGAGCCCATCGATCTTGGTGTATCTTGTAGCAACAATTTCTGCTGCTGAGCGAACGGACGCCAGATCACTCAGATCCAACTGAACCAGATCAACTTTTCCTTTCGCTTGAGCTTGCAACGCATGCTGGGCAGCTGAACCTTTTTCAGCATTCCGGCAGGCAATGACCACATCACCGCCCGCTCCAGCGAGCATTCTTGCTGCCTCGAACCCAATTCCGGAGTTACCGCCTGTTATGATATAAGTCTTACCCTCAAGAGAAGGCAGTTGGTCCGCAGTCCAATCGGAAACTGCGCTGCTCTTGTTCGCTGTGCTCATTTCATTCTCCAACACGCAGCACTCACTCTGCTGCATAACAAAGTTGACAACATGAACTACAATTGTCAACTAGGTAAACATGAAAACAAACTTTGACAAAAAGAAGGCGCTGGGTGTTTTCGCTCAATACGGCTTTCGGAAGACTTCAGTCGGTGACGTTGCAAACGCGGTCGGCCTCTCACGCCAATCGCTCTATAAAAAGTTTGGAAGTAAGGAAGAGCTATTCCAGACCATAATCGAGGAATACTCTGAAGAGATCGGCCTTCAAGCACTGGAAATCCTTGAAGAAAAGTCAGATGACACCAAGTCCCGCATCCTGAGCGCACTAGACACAATTATTGGCCAGCACGTAGACCTGATGCGGAACTCTGTGCATGGCGCTGAGTTGGTTCGGATGGGCGAACAAGTCATGTCATCCGTCGGCAAAGGCCTAATGCCCCAGGTCATGCTCAAAATCGCTTATGTCATTACTGAGAGCTATGATGACCGCACCAAAGAACAAGCCGAAGATGATGCTTTCATCCTCTTCACCCTCGCCAAAGGGCTCTCCCTCACAGTCTCAAGCTACGCGGAATATAAAGACGGCATCACAAGAGCTGCTGATCGCATTCTGGGCTAAAACCCCACCTGCTAGTGATACTGCCCCCACAGTTCCTCACGCAGGCTTTTAACGGCGTCCTGAGCATTCTCCAACAACGGATAGATGCTCAGCACATGCTGGAACACCTCCAACGCCTTCTCGTCCTCACCTGTCTTTCTAAGGATCATGGCAAAGCCAGAGAGCGCCGGATAATGCCGCGGTTCAATCCGCAGCACCTGTTCAATATCCGCAAGAGAACGTCCCAGATCTTCCTTCAGGAAATGCACCGTCGCCCGTCTGTTCCATCCCTCTACATATCCGGGATCAAGACGAACCACCGCATCCAACAGATCCAACGCCAAACCGTATTCCTTGCCCTCAATCGCCCTCGCAGAGCGCATCATGAGCAGATCCAGCGTGTGACTACCAGACTGCATGAAAAGGCTATGGATACGGCGTGAGATCGCCTGAGCGTCTCCCAGCGTGTCAGCATCCCTGAGCTCCAGAAAGAGCGCATCCAACAACTGCTGACGCGTATAATGCGCAGAGTGCCCGTGGCCAGGCGCAGATCGCCCAATCTGAGCAGGCCCACCAGCAGGTCCATCAAGAACCGCATCTGGCCCCATGTTCAGCTTTGGATGCCCATCTGGCAATCCGCGCACCACTTGCAGATCTGAGAGCCCTGTAGAGCCACCACGCTCAGAGGCTACAGAACCACCGGCGACCATCAGACATGCCAGTGCTGCCGCTCTACCTGCCACGGCAGAGCGCCTTAACCAGTCAGAATGTCGAGAGAAAGGGGCCCTTCCAGAAAATCCGGAAAGTCTATTGAACAGAAACCTGAGTGCTCCTGAAGCGGAGCTGTTTGGGCGTTCAAACGAAAAAAACCGCATAGCAAAAGCATCTCACTTTTGCTACGCGGCTTGCAACTCTTAGAACCAAGGGTTTTTCGCGCTGTTTTATTTCAAATCAGCGCAACAAACTTAACCCTGACGTGCTTTAAAGCGTGGGTTCTTTTTGTTGATGATGTAAACGCGACCCTTGCGGCGTACCATGCGGTTATCACGATGGCGGCCCATGAGTGCCTTAAGAGAGTTCTTAATCTTCATTATCCTACCCCCGGTTAGGGACAATACTTAGGGATCCTGAAGTACCACGATCCGCCAGTGAAAAGAGGCGCTAAGCGCCTCCAGTGTACAGCCTCTGATCTCGCCGCGCTGCGTTCTTAAAGAAGCGGCGCTGGACCTGAGATCAGGACCCGCTCCGCCGGATATACATCCAAGATGTTAACCGACGAAAAATGGTGGGCGTGACAAGGATCGAACTTGTGACCCCTACGATGTCAACGTAGTGCTCTCCCGCTGAGCTACACGCCCGAAACTTTCAAAGAAGCTCGTCCGTCAGCGCTTCAACGCTGCGGTGGAGAGGCGTATAAGAGGAATCTGGAGAACGTGCAAGTCCAAAATTGGAAATTTGCTGTCTCTTTCCACATTCGCCCCTAAAAACTGACTAAACGAGCATTTTTTCCACTTCGCGCACCAGATCCTTTAGGTGAAAAGGCTTGGAAAGAACCTTTGCATCCTGCGGTGCTTTGGAATCAGGATTAAGCGCAACAGCAGCAAATCCAGTGATGAACATGACCTTCAGATCCGGATCAAGCTGAGTAGCTTTGCGAGCCAGTTCAATCCCGTCCATTTCGGGCATCACAATGTCTGTCAGCAAAAGCGCAAAAGGCTCTTCACAGATGCGTTCGTATGCGCTCTTTCCGTTATCAAAGGAAACAACAGTGTGCCCAGCCTTCTCAAGTGCCTTGGACAAGAACTGGCGCATGTCATTATCGTCTTCCGCGAGCAGAATTCGAGACATGTTCGACAACCTTAAAACTCCAGGTGCAGCGACGAGGTTCCCCTCTCAGAGCCGCCCCGTAAATTATTAGAATATGTCAGACGCACTCACCCCTCGCAATCCGACAGATTCCGAATAACGTACGCTGTTAGGTTCAGGAAACTACTCGGGAATACCTGTCAAAACAATAGGGACAAATGAAACAGGTTCACTTCTGAAGAGACTTCTGCGTCAACTGAGGGTCCAGAGCCACACCGCCCCCGCAAACTGCGTAAAATCTCTGAGATCTCTTGCCTATTTCATAAGCAGACTTTGTAATGTCTGGCCCATGGGGCGATCTCCCTCTATACTGGGCGGGATTGCGGCGATTAAGGAATGTAAGCTCTGTGACAGTTTTGGAAGATCATCAGATTAAAGCCATTGCGAACTATAGCAGTACGCTTGGCACCGGAGATCAGGTCCCCGCTTTTGAGGTCCTCTCCCCAGATGAACATTCTGTCCCCTTTGTCTTTAACAGCCCCCACTCCGGGCGGGCGTACCTTTCGTCATTCCTGCAATCTTCTCGTTTGGACACCACACAGATCCGCCAGAGCGAAGACGCCTTCGTCGATCTTCTGATCAAAGATGTAGAGCACCTCGGAGCTCCGGTGCTCAAAGCAAACTTCCCGCGTGCTTATATTGACGTGAACAGAGAAGCCTATGAGCTCGATCCAAAGATGTTCGAAGGCAAACTCCCAAAGCACATCAACTCGCGCTCCCTGCGCGTTGCAGGCGGCCTCGGCACCATTGCACGTATCGTAGGCGAACGCCGCGAGATCTACCGCACCCGCATTCCTGCAGAAGAAGGTCTGGATCGTATTGAGAGGGTCTATAAGCCCTATCACAACACCTTGCGGGGCCTCCTGAACAACGTGCAGGACAAGTTTGGCCTTGCAGTCCTGGTGGATTGCCATTCCATGCCGTCGGCCAACTCCAACAAGAACCATGATCCCAAAGCCGATTTCGTCATTGGAGACCGCTTTGGCACCAGTTGCTCCGCGTGGCTCTCCTCCTGCGCAGTCGGCCTGTTGCAGAACATGGGCTATAACGTAGCGCTCAACCGCCCGTACGCTGGCGGCTACATCACTGAGAACTACGGCCGACCTGAGCGTGGCATTCACGCCCTTCAGGTCGAAATCAACCGCGCACTCTATATGGACGAGCACGCCCACCAACCTCACTCAGGTTTCCATGACCTGCGTAAGGACTTGATGGAGTTTCTGACTGCACTGGTGGAAATGGTGACAGAAACCTTCACCAGAGAAACATTGGCTGCAGAATAAACTGCAGCCCATCCCTTAAAAGCCAAGCCAATAATCGTAAAGCCGCTCGATGTCTGACGAGCACAACAACGGCATGGCCCCTTTCAAAGTGTCATCGTTCCAGTCCCACCACTTCATCTCCTGAAGCATCTGCACCTGTTCCTCTGAAAAGCGGGAACGGATAACCTTGGCCGGATTGCCTGCAACAACCGCATAAGCAGGGACATCCTTTGTCACCACTGCACGACTGCCAATCAACGCTCCATCTCCGATCTGCACCCCCGGCATGATCATGGCCTCAGATCCAATCCAGACATCATTGCCGATGCGCGTTGAGCCGGAAGGTTTATAGCCATCCGATGCCCCCTCAAACGCAGGTTCATCAAAGTAATGGAACGGGAATGTCGAAGCCCACTCTGCCCGATGGCCTTGGTTCCCAGCCATCATGAACACGGCACCAGACCCAATCGAGCAATACGAGCCGATGATGAGCTTGTCTTGCTCATCCTCATCAGCACTCAGATAGCGTGCGCACTCATCAAAACTGTGGCCGTGATAAAAACCGGAATAATAAGAATGCTTTCCAACGATGATGTTGGGATTGGTCACCTGCTCCCGAAGCGGAATGCCCTTAAACGGACTCTCGAAGTAATTCGACACCTTTTCCTCCCCTGCCTTGCAACCTTCCTACGATGGGGAGCATTAACAACTTAACAAAAAAAAGGCCGCGCTCATCCGGGAGGCGGCCTCTAGTCTAGGGAGGAAACACCCTTTCGCGAAGGGCGGCGCAGACTCCAAATGTCGCGCTGCAACAAGGCTTACATCGCATCGCAAAAACGTCAAGCACTCAACACCGGAATCGCGCCTTTCCTAGACGAATTGGCCAGTTTGTATCCTTGCGACAACACCCTGATTTTTCAGGGATCATGGACGTTGGTATGAGTTTCATGCAGTGCACTAGCACTAAGTCGTAGACGCTCCCGGCACGTTAAAAATGCGTCTATTGACCCTACGCATTTGCACTTTTGAAAATCCTGACTATGGTGCGCAGGCGATTGACTGCTCCTACCGGATGAATTGATATGACCTCTTCCAATCCTGATTACGCTTTTCTTCACAAACTTGCTGACGCTGCAGACGCAAAAACCATGCAGCATTTCCGCAGCGGCTATGAGGTCGACAACAAGCTGGATGCAGGTTTTGATCCGGTCACCATCGCGGACCGCTCAGCAGAAGAAGCAATCCGCGCTGTTCTGGAAGCAGAACGACCAGATCATGCATCATCGGTGAGGAATACGGCAGAACCCGAGACGACGCAGAAAACGTCTGGGTTCTTGACCCTGTCGACGGCACCCGCTCTTTCATCTGTGGTACACCGCTTTGGGGCACGCTGATTGGCCTCAGAACCAACGGCAAAGCCTCTCAAGGCATCATGAGCCAGCCGTACAACAGCGAACGTTTCTGGGGCAATTGCGAAGAAGCCTTCATGACCGGCCCTTTGGGTGAGCGCACGCTGAAAACACGCAGCTGTGCCTCTCTGTCAGAAGCAATCATCACAACAACAGAGCCGTCACTCTTCACAGAGACCGAACGCCCTGTGTGGGATGCAATCTGCGCAGAAGCCCGCCTCACACGCTACAGCACGGATTGCTACGCTACGCCATGGTGGCAGCTGCTGGCTTTGATGCAGTCATCGAAACAGGCATGAACACCTACGACATTCTGGCTCTGATCCCGATCATCGAAGGCGCAGGTGGTTTCGTCACCAACTGGACTGGCGGCAATGCTGCAGATGGTGGCCAAGTGCTCGCAACAGGCGACAAGCGCCTGCACGACGAACTCCTCACCAAACTGGCAAGCGTTGCTGCTTAATCAGCACTTCCGGGAATAAACGCGTCAAACGCAGCCCAGAACTGCTCACGATAAGGATCTCGCTCCATTAAAATCTCGTGGCGAGATCCTCGAATTTCCAGAAAGCTCATGCCAGGACAAGAGCGGCACAGCTCTTCGGCATCATCTGTCGAAACAATTTCATCCCGTCCAGCACCAATCACCAAGGACGGAACGCCAAACTCGATCTGAAATTCCGGCTCTTTGAAGCGCTCTGTCGCCATGCCCATCGCACGAAACCAGCTCACAGTCGGCGAACCAAGCCCTAACTGCGGTGCCGCTTCAAGAATATCATTCATGCGCTTGAACCGTTCAGGATCAGAAGTAAGCGTGTTGCCATCATAGTCAACGAGGATCTTGTCGTTGCCGCCCGGAACAAACGCGTTCCCCATTCCAACCCAAACGAGGCTTTTCGCCAAAGCTCCTGCAAACTTGCGAATCCGCCCACTCATCGCAAGACCTACCAAAGGTGCCGTCAGCACCGCACGATCAATCTTGGTCTTGAGGCGTCGGTTCGCATGCATAACCACAGCCCCACCTGTTGAGTGCCCAAGCAGGAAGTGTGGACCGGGACAATCAGAGAGAGACACATTGTCGAGAACAGCGTGCAGGTCGAGCGCAAACTCATCAAAGCTTTCAACGTGGCCACGTCGCTCGTTCTTCAGCAACCGCTCTGAGCCACCCTGCCCGCGCAAATCAAAGGCCACTACATAAAAGCCACGTGCCCGCAGCTCCTCAACGACCTCGAAGTATTTCTCAATAAACTCGGTCCGCCCCTGAACAATGGTCACCGTTCCCTTCAGCGGAGCCCCTGTCGGAGCCCAGCGTGCCCAACGGATTTTCACATTGTCTTCCGTCTGCACAAAGCCAGACTCAGTCCCTTCAGGAACACGATTGAAATCCGTATCGACCAGCAGCATCAGCACGTAACCTCTAGTTCTCTCACACTCAATTTGATAGCCTCTCCGGGTAACCCGCCGCAACCGCAATTTCTGGAAGTTTTCTCAGTTCCAGTACGCGGACTTAAGGATATTTTTCATGCAAGACGCAGACCTGAAATCTGTTTCCCACGAAATTACCAGTCTGGAGCAACTCGAAGAGCTCTATGGCAGCCCCAAGCAAATCTCGATCGATAAAGAGGTTGGCTACATTTCAGAGCATTATAAAACATTTATCGAAGCATCTCCCTTCTTCGCACTGTCGACTGTTGCAGAAGAAGGTACAGACTGTTCTCCACGTGGTGACCCAGCTGGTTTTGTAAAGGTCATCGACGAAAAAACCATCGAATTTGCAGACCGCCGCGGCAACAACCGCATCGACAGCCTGCGCAACATCGTAAGAGATCCACGCGTCTCTTTGCTCTTCATGATCCCGGGTATTGGTGAAACTGTGCGAATTAACGGTAAGGCCAGCATCTCCACGGATCCAGCTCGCCTGGAAGCACATATGATGGAAGGCAAACTGCCTAAATCCATCATTACAGTGACCGTCGACACCATCTACTTCCAATGTCAGAAAGCCATCTACCGCTCCGGCCTCTGGACAGAAGAAGCAAAAGTTGATCGCAAGACGATCCCATCTGCTGGGCAAATGGCACAGTCTCTTTCAAAGGTTGAGTTTGATGGCGCAGCCTACGACAAAGCTTACCCAGCTCGTCTGAAAGAAACAGCTTACTAAACCCAGACACCGAAAGACCTGCCTTGATCGCAAAAAGGCAGGTCAGACGGATAAACAGATTAAGAAGGTCAGCAGTCGCGCTTAGTAGCCCAGGTAGCGGTACTTCAGGATCCAGCCGCTGTAAGCGTCAACAACCAAGCGTGCCGGATAATGGCCCTGCCAGTTGGCTTTCACGATGTAAACATCGCCCTTACGCTTCACTTTCTTAAAGTTGCGGTAGCCCCAGGAACGCAGCCGACGTTTGATCTGCTTCTTGTTCAATGCATGATGCTGTCCATGCCCCCAGTGACGGTGCTTCTTATAGTGAGCCTGCGTCACCTGAATGCTTACATTTGGCCCATCAAAACTAAACTTAGTCGCTGCACTCGCCGGAGCCGCCGCGCCAGAAACTCCTAAAGCCACAACAGCTGCAGCGGCCAGTCCGGTAACTTTTTTCTTCAAAGCATTCATCTGTTTTCTCCTTGTTGGCAGTAGGGATTGCCTCAACACAAGAAGACACTAGCAAGCACCAGATGTACGGGATCAGAAGCCCTCGTTCAGGTTCTGTTAATCTGCAAAATTCGGGCTCCAAACGAGCAAAAACACCTATTTTGAAAAAAAAGCTCTTGAAACTTATTCAGCCCGTTCCCATCTCAAAATCACAGGCGCCACAGAGTGGGTCTGACACCGCTTAGAACCTTCGCCAATGATGGGAAGGCACTGTAAGCAAAAGGAAAAATTCATCGTCCGCGCGCTTTGCGGCGAATGGTGAACGTTGCTCAGATGGCTGACTGGCCACATAAAAGAGGACACTAAAAATGCGTCATTTCGATCTTACTCCCCTCTACCGTTCCACAGTTGGTTTCGACCGTCTTTTCTCCATGTTGGATTCAGGAACGGAGCAGCAGGGATCAGCATATCCTCCTTACAACATTGAGCGCACAGGAGAGAGCGCCTACCGCATCTCCATGGCAGTCGCCGGTTTTAAGGAAGATGAACTGACCATTGAAGCTAAAGAACATGTCTTGACTGTTTCCGGCGAGAAAAAGCCTGAAAGCGATGAAAAAGAAGTTCTCTACCGCGGAATCGCCTCCCGCGCTTTTGAACGCCGCTTCCAGATCGCTGAGTATGTGAAAGTGATTGGCGCTAGTCTGGAGCACGGATTGCTCCACATTGACCTCATCAGAGAAATCCCTGAGGCAATGAAACCGCGCAAAATCAACATCACATCTGGAGACAAGAAAGAACACAAACAGATTGAAGGCGAAACAGTAGCTCACTAAAGCAGCCCAAACCGCAAAGCCCTCGCGAGGAACCTTCCTCCCAAACTCCCACCCTCGCGAGTGGCCACCCTGGTAACATTCTGAATAACCCAAGGCGTGTTTCTGAAGCAGAAACCGAATTTAGAAACACGCAGTCTCTCTAAGATTGGCTGGCCCGCCTCCAGTCAGCCAATCTCATTCAAATCAACAAGTTCCTCCTCCGCACATTTCCCATGCGGATCTGTCTGGCTGCCTCTCCCCCCCAAAGGGCCAGACACAATTAACGCCCCGCTTGCCCCAGCGGGGCGTTCTTTTATGTGAAGCCAGTTTCTTACTTTATGAGCTCGAACTTATTGATAAAGTGATCAATTTTTTCTTTTCCATTTAAAACATAACTATTATCGCCACATCTGATATTAAATGATAATGTTTCTCGTCCGGTCACAACGCCGCTCTCTAAGTAATTAATAATCATAGAGCTTGGAAAAACTATAAAAACATTAGTTAGTACACCCTTCACAACTTGCCGACATAAAAAAATGTAAAAGGTGTGGCTCTTATCGTTTGAGTTAAATGAATTTAAGTTCACACTGAACTGAAACCCGCCATTGCTTTGCCTAGCAGTTTTGACCTGAATATGAAAATAATGGCCATCTTTGCTCGCAACAACGTCGATCCCCTGATCAACTGTCATGATAGCTGCATTATACCCCCTAAATAGAAGCTCACTTAACACCGCATGCTCACCACCCTTACCAACAAAATTACGCCCTACATCTGTTGATATCTGTGTGCTAAGTACTGGTGCTTTGCGAGTTTTCTTTAAGCGATAAACACCACGCCTTTCACCACCTTTGCCATTCGACACTTTACTGAAACGGCAATCACTTCCCTTTTTTTTCTGAATGTGACTCGAAAGCCGAGTAGACAATCTAGTAGCAAGCTCATCATGACCAAAGGGCATATTCGGATACTTCTTAAGGATTTCACTCGCAATCTCTTTAACGTGCATCCCAGCACCGCTCGTAGTCATAACTTCTTGAACGCATTCTAAAATATCCATCATACCATCTCGATAGTTACACTGTTAGAGCAGCAAGTAAGCGACACTGAGTTCCAATTTTATTGACTGGAATCTAGCTCGACCTTACCGTGCTTTTTTCTTTTTTGATTTAAAGTCAGATCAGCTACTGCTTTCAGCGCCATTTCTACAATTATGGCGTTTCCTATGCTCACTCAGCTACTTAAGAAAACTCGAGTGGTAAGTTACACGCAAAAAAACATATGTAGAGTGCAAAGCTTAAGGCAGTGCCTTGAACCCACTGGACCGACACCGCGAGGGTTAGCCTCTAACACCCTTGCTATACCCTTGCAGGTGCCCCGCTGGTCTGCGGATTTATATCCCTCCGCAGGCCAGCATTCTACGTCTCAACCACCCGCACCGCAACCACAAGATGCAACCACGATGCAAGCATATTGCCGCTGTTAGCCGCGCAGATGAGTTAGGAACTCATCGACCATTTCTGGCGTTGTAGCGAAGCAGGTGACCAGGCGGAGGAACACTTCATCTTCGGACGTGAAGTCTGCTGGAATGTCGTAGAACTTCGCGCCAGCAGCTTCCAAACGGGCAGCTTGTTCTTTGGTGAACACTGGGAACAGCTCATTTGCCTCAGGCTTGATTGGCAGACGCACACCTTCAATGTCACGCATACCATCAGCAAGACGGGTACACATTGCATTGGCATGACGAGCGGTCGCTAGCAGCTATCGTCTTTCAGGTAGCCTTCAAACTGCGCAGAGATGAAACGTGCTTTGGAAAAGACCTGAGCTGCACGTTTACGCAGATATTCAAAGCCTTCAGCATCTCCCGGATTGAAGAAGACCACGGCTTCCGCACACCAGCAGCCATTCTTGGTTCCACCGAAGGACAGCACATCCACACCGGCTTTCCATGTCATCTCCGCTGGAGAAACATCGAGAGAAACCAACGCATTCGCAAACCGCGCACCATCCATATGCAAAGGCACATTGCGGGAATGAGCAACATCAGCCAGTGCCTGAATTTCATCCAGCTGATAGAGAGTTCCAAACTCTGTCACTTGTGAGATGGACACCGCTGCAGGGCGTCCGTGCATCGGATTGTTATCCGGCACTTTGTCCATCGCAGTCCGCAGCGCATCTGGCGTCAGTTTGCCGTGTTCACCGCCAATACCAATCAACTTGTTGCCAGCGGTAAAGAACTCCGGCGCATGACACTCATCCACGTTGATGTGTGCATCTTCATGGCAGAACACTGCGCCACCCGGCTTCGCATAAGTCGCAAGCGCCAGGGAATTGGCTGCCGTTCCTGTTGAAACCAGAAACACAGCCACTTCTTTTTCAAAGAGATCATTGAACTGCTGCTCAATAGAGCGGCTCAATGGATCAACCCCATAAGCGGTGGCAAAGCCGCTTGTGTGGTTCGAGAGTGCCGTCATTACTGCACTCGTCGCACCTGCCCAGTTGTCACTCGCAAAAATCATAGGATTTGAATAACAACAAACCGAGGGAACTCAAGCCATTTATTGACCTAAACGGCAAAGCTCTCCACCAGAAGCAGCTTAAGTCGCTTCAATCTCAGAATGAGCGCATTGCTGTTCAGCCCCAGTCACACCGGACTTCAACGTCAAAACAAGAGGGCAATGATCAGAGACTTCAGGCTTTTGCAGCACCTGAAAGTTTGAAATCTGCTCGACTTGATCAATCAGCATATAATCAGCAAACTTTCCCGGCTTCTTGTAATAGGAGTTCCGGGTCGTCTCGACATCATAGTGCTTGACCAACTCAACCAAACCATCTGCTTCAAGCAGTCTTATTGTTTCGCTGTCAGGTTCCACATTAAAGTCACCGCAGATCACCTGTAAATCATCTGGTTCAGATACAGCCTGTGAGATTTTGAGAAGTCTCTCAGCTTGCGCAAGACGATCTGGCGTATCCATCTTACCCTTTAAGTCACGCAGCCTATGCATCTGAGTGATGCTCACCGCCCGATCGCTGGCATAGTCGTACACGCGAACCCCATGCGCACTGCGAGACCGCGGATGTTCCCCATATCCATCCGCTGAATAGCCCTTATGCACAAACCCTTGGACCTGCCCAATGATGGGAAGCGAACGGTGCACGAAAGTTGCCAGTCCCCATTGAGAAGGAACTGACTTATCATCATCCCAAAGAACGCCCTGAGCAGCGGGGCAAAAAACAGCAACATGTTCAGGAAGAGCTTCGCAGACATCCCTAAAGAGGTTGGCGCGTTGAGGCAAAACATGATCCCCGTCGCGGTAAGTCAGCCAGTCCTTATCACTTTCAGGCGTATGCACCACTTCCTGCAAACACAGTACATCAGGCAGGGCTTGCGAGAGATAAGGCAGCAAGTCGGAGTAAAGCGTTCCACCCCAACCATTCAAAGACATTATTTGCAACGCCACCTCCCTCATGTTTGTCACGTGGGCTCTAGTCTTATACGCAAACAAAAAGGGCGCATCAACTCAACAGTGATGCGCCCATAATCTGTTTTCAAGCCTACACGTCAGGGAGGCTACAAATCAGAACCTTATGCGTGGCTCTTGGTATCAGACAGACCGGTCTCATGGTGAATGCCAAACCACTTGCCCAGCACCCAGTCCAGAGAGAAGACGCCCGGACCACGGATCACCAGCACGGTTGCCAGGAAGATCCAGAGAGCACGCTGATCAAAGATCAGTGCGGATGGATGACGGTCGAACAGCGCACCAATAGTCGGCAGGTCCACACCGTGACCAACCACATCTACGATGGACATAACAACCACGAAACCAATAAAGCCGATGCTCGCAGCGCGGGTGAACAAACCCACGACGATCAGCACAGGAATGATGATTTCACCCCATGTTCCCAGCAAAACGATCAAGCCATACGGAAAGAACGCAATCTGGGAGATGTCATAGCCAGCCGCTTCAGTAATATGCGGCAGAATCTGCGCATAAGCGCCCGTTGATGGCGACAGGAATCCGAAGAAACCATCACCCAACTTGGTCAACGCTGAGTTCCAGAAGTACATGAACAGGACACCAGCGAACAGAAACCGCGCAGTCAAACCAAGGAACCAACCTTCAGTAACGCGTTCCAGCCAGCCAAATACGCCCTGATATAAATTTACAAGCATTCTCATCGGATTCCTCCTCAGGTGCTTCCCACCACTCGGGGGCCATACCGCCCGGCCCCGCGTAATCATTACTAAGCTTTGATATGGACGCTCGCGAACACGCGCGCGCTCAACAGGCAGCCCAATGCCTGCGATAGATCAAAGAGTTTAAAAGAGGACGAAACCACGTCAGCGGCCTCTCCCAATGTCTTGCCAAAGAACAGCAAATCAGCGAATGCCGCTACGTCCTGAGCCAATCCGGTCAGTGTCACGTCCATGTCTGGACGGCAAATCAAAATCGCTTGATCAGCTTCTGGAGTAACACCCTCCACGTTCTCTGAACGGTTCTGCTTCCAGATCTCGCTCAGCGGAAAACGGGAGTAAATCAGTTTGTGTGCAGGGATCGGCGTAAACACCGCATCCCCTAGTTTTGCTGGATCAATCTTGGTCAATGCATCCGGCGCCAGAGGGGTCGCATCTGCACCGTGGTACACACGCAGCCAAGCCCATTCCATCTCCGCCACATCCTTCAGATATGGATAATCCGCCAAGGGAGGAAACGCGCCAATGAACTCGGAGAACTTGCCACCAAACTCGCTGAGCACAGGCTGCTCAGGCGGGCTTTTGCGAATAAATTCTGCAGCGAGTGCCCGAAAGTAATCACGCCCTACCAGTTCATGCACTGCGGGAAAGTTGGCAGCCATTGCATCGATTAGGCTCGCCATCACGTTGTTGCGGTAAACGCCATAACGCTTCTCAGATGGATTACCATCACGTCCAACAACCCCATCGGGAACTGGAACGGCTGGATTCATCAACCCGTCAGAAAACATGTCAAAGCCTTGCATGTTCGTCTGCAAGTCTTGCAAAGGAACGCCAAATCCTTTCAAGGCAATCTTTTCCTTCGTGTTATCAGGCGCCTGAGACATGGTCACTCCGCTCTTCAGAAGCTTTTGCGTGTGCTTCAATGTGGGATTGGATCACCACATCAGCCTGCTCGGCTTCGTAAGCCAGAATTTCCCAGGTCGGAATGTTCGCATCCCACTCGATCAGCGTTGGCTGAGGACCAGTCCGATCAATTGTGCGGGCATATAGAGCCCAGACCGGATCAGCGACCTTGCGGTCGTGTGCATCGATAAGAAGAGGATAACCCAGCTCATCTGTTTCTGGCGCATGCCCACCAAGATGAATTTCCTGAACATGTTCAACCGGGAACCGGTCCACATAGTCCTCAGGTGAACCACCGGAGTTGGTCGCAGAAACAAACACATTGTTCACGTCCAGCAGCAATCCGCAGCCAGTCCGCTTCACAATTTCACGAAGAAAATCAGTTTCTTCGTAGGTGCTTTCTTTGAAGATCACATATGCACTTGGATTTTCAAGCAGCATCTGACGACCAAGGAAAGTCTGCACCTCATCAATATGATCAACCACCTGCTGCAAAGTTACTTCTGTGTATGGCAGCGGCAGAAGGTCATTGAAGTACTCAGTGTCATGCGTTGACCACGCCAAATGCTCACTGAAGAGGCCTGGATCGTAACGGTCAACAACGTCTTTCACACGAGCAAGGTGATCTTTGTTCAAAGGGTCAGCACCACCAATGGAGAGACCAACACCGTGAACGGAAAGAGGGTAATCCCGGCGGATCGCTTCAAGGTAACCATGTGGAGGACCACCAGCGCCCATATAGTTTTCCGCGTGGATTTCGAAGAAGCCCATATCTGGTTTTTCATTGAGAATGGTGCGGTAGTGATCAGCCTTTAAGCCGACGCCACCTCGTGCAGGCAGTTTTGCATTGACCCTTTGCGCACTCATATCGCACCTCGTTCTCTATTATGACTTCTTCTTAAAGAAACACCGGAGGGGTAGAACCCGCCCCGGCGCCATGCAGTATATTGTAATTTAAAGCGATTATTTTGGCAGGTCGCGGGAAAGTTCGGTCAGAGAACCTTTGCGGTCACCTGGAACTTCGATGGATTCACAGGTGCCAGCTGGTACGAGTGTCCAAGCATTGCCCTGATAGTCTACAGTGGAAGTACCCGCACAAGTGGTGCCTGCGCCAGCTTTACAGTCGTTCTCACCAGCAAGAGAAACGCCGTAACATTTTTCTTTAGAAGCAGCTTCAGCAACAGTAATGTTCGCACCAGCTACAGCAGCAGTAACAGCGGTTGCGAGTACAGCAGCGGACAACGTTTTTTTGGACATTTCAAAACTCCTCAATTGAAATTCGGCGATGTGTTCAACAGGTTTGGTTCGCCTCTGAAGACAGTTCTTGCAAAAAACTCGATCAATGGGAAATCAAACACATGTTATTTTCGCGCGATTAAACCAATAAAATGAGATCATCCTCCTCACGGGTTCGTGAATAGTTGAAATATTATTGCATCTAACTTGAGTTTTAGGTGCCAATGCGACAATCGGCCTAATAAAATTAAAAGAATAGAAATAAAGTCTTTCTGAAACACTCTTGCTCTACCCTCTGAAATCTGGCATGTTCGCGACGCGGAAAAGGACAGGAGTGCTGTCCTTATTATCCCGCATGCGTTGATGACAATCTGGAAGACACCTTCCAAGCGATCCGCCTAAGAGATCCACACAACGCTAAAGAGAAGAATGTAGGCGCGTTCCCAACGCCGCGACATTCTCCCCCAAATGTGTGCCCTGCGGACATATCGCAATGCACTCGCCAAAGGGGTAAGATAGATCGGAGGAAACTCCGAATGGGCGGCCCTACATATAAAGAGGCCGTGCTTCATTCGACAGATCCGGGGCAAGCCGTGCCGGGGCTTCGAACGAGCCGCGAGGAAGACATCCCCGCGACCCGAACGAGGAAGTGACCTTAACCGGTCACATTGAGATGAGCGAAAGTGAGGCCAAAAATGGCAGAAAAAGGAGGAAACACGATGCATATGAGTGGGGGGGAAACTATGAAAACCCGTGCTACCACCACTGGCACCGTTACGGAAAAACTCCGCACTGCTGCCACTGAGGGGCTTTACAATCCAGCCAAGGAGCACGACGCCTGTGGTGTCGGCTTTATAGCTAACCTCAAAGGCGCAAAATCTCACCATGTGGTACAAAGCGGCCTTCAGATCGTTGAAAACCTGACACACCGCGGCGCCGTGGGCGCTGACCCTCTAATGGGTGACGGTGCAGGTATGCTGACCCAGGTCCCACACGAGTTATTTAAAGAAGAATGCGCGAAGATCGGCTTCGAACTGCCAGAAGCAGGCGAATACGGTGTAGCATTCCTCTTTCTTCCACAAGATAAAAAGCTCCGCGAGCAGTGCGAAAGCATCGTTGCGGAATGTGTATCTGAAGAAGGACTTAAGATTCTTGGCTGGCGTGATGTTCCAGTCGACAATTCTTCTTTGTCCAAAGCACCGGATATTGCTGCGACTGAGCCAGTCTCCCGTCAGTTGTTTGTAACACTACCAGACAATACTGATGGTGATGTTCTGGAGCGTCGTCTCTTTATCCTGCGCAAAGTCATCTCCAACGTTGTGCGCGAGAAATGCGATGCAGTAGATAAAGGCTTCTACATCGTCTCCTTCTCCAGCCGCACCATCGTTTACAAAGGCATGTTCCTCGCCTACCAGCTTGGCGCCTACTACGATGACCTGCGTGATGAGCGCTATGTCTCTGCTCTGGCATTGGTCCACCAGCGCTTCTCAACCAACACTTTCCCATCCTGGGATCTGGCTCACCCATACCGCATGGTTGCGCACAACGGTGAAATCAACACCCTGCGCGGCAACGTAAACTGGATGGCAGCCCGTCAGGCATCTGTGTCTTCTCCAGCATTTGGCGATGACATCAACAAGCTCTGGCCAATTTCCTACGAAGGCCAGTCTGACACTGCATGTTTCGACAACGCATTGGAATTCCTCGTCACCGGCGGTTATTCCCTCGCACATGCAGCAATGATGCTGATTCCAGAAGCATGGGCCGGCAACCCACTGATGGACGAAAACCGTCGCTCCTTCTACCAGTACCATGCAGCTCTCATGGAGCCGTGGGATGGTCCGGCAGCGGTTGCGTTCACTGATGGTCGTCAAATCGGTGCAACGCTTGACCGTAACGGCCTGCGCCCTGCCCGCTACATCGTGACCGACGATGACTTTGTCATCATGTCTTCCGAAGTTGGCGTTCTGGACATTCCAGAAGAGAAGATCGTTCAGAAATGGCGTCTGCAGCCAGGCAAGATGCTGCTGATCGACCTGGAAGAAGGCCGCATCATTTCCGACGAGGAAATCAAGCGTCAACTTTCGACCGCACACCCATACAAAGACTGGCTGCACCGCACCCAGATGGTTCTGGAAGAGCTGCCACCAGTGCGTGAACGCGCACCGGTTGCTGGTGAAACTCTCCTCGACCGTCAGCAGGCATTTGGCTATACACAGGAAGACATCAAGCTTCTCATGCAGCCAATGGCGACAGTTGGTCAGGAAGCACTGGGCTCCATGGGCACCGACACCCCTGTGTCTGTTCTCTCTGACAAGTCCAAGCTGCTGTACACCTACTTCAAACAGAACTTCGCACAGGTGACCAACCCACCGATCGACCCGATCCGTGAAGAGCTAGTCATGAGCCTCGTGTCCTTCATCGGCCCGCGCCCGAACCTGTTTGACCTGAAAGGCCTTTCAACCTCCAAGCGTCTGGAAGTACGTCAGCCAATCCTCACCAACGCTGATCTGGAAAAGATCCGCGCGATCGGTGATATCGCTGACAACCAGTTCCAGACCAAGACCCTCGACATCACCTACTCCGCCGAAAAAGGCCCGGAAGGTATGGAAGAGGCTCTGGAGCGTCTGTGTGAACGCGCTGAAAAAGCAGTGCATGGTGGTTACAACATCATCATCCTGTCTGACCGCGTAATCTCACGTGCCCGCATCGCAATTCCGGCACTGCTGGCAACCGCTGCAGTCCACAACTACCTGATCCGCAAAGGTCTTCGCACCTCCGTTGGTCTCGTAGTTGAAACCGGTGAAGCACGCGAAGTTCATCACTTCTGCGTTCTGGCTGGTTATGGTGCTGAGGCAATCAACCCATACCTTGCGTTCGAAACAATCCGCTCCATGCACTCTGAGGGCTACTTCCCTGAGGAAGTGGATGAGCATGAAGTTGTTTCCCGCTACATCAAAGCCATCAACAAAGGCATGCTCAAAGTCATGTCCAAGATGGGTATCTCCACCTACCAGTCCTACTGTGGTGCGCAGATCTTTGATGCAGTTGGCCTGAACTCCCAGTTCGTCGAAAAGTACTTCTTCGGCACAGCAACCACCATCGAGGGCATCGGCCTGGGTGAAGTTGCTGCAGAAACTGTTGTTCGCCATCACGACGCCTTTGAGGATATCCCAATCCTGCGCCGCTCTCTGGATGTTGGCGGTGAATACGCTTACCGCTCCCGTGGTGAAAGCCACATGTGGACACCAGACAGCATCGCAACGCTGCAGCATGCTGTTCGCAACAACCTGCCAGAAAAGTATCTGGAGTTTGCAAAGGAAGTGAACGAGACCTCCGGTCGCTTCACCATCCGTGGCATGTTCCGCGTGAAATCCGCAGAAGAGCTGGGCCGTCGTCCGATCAACATCGACGAAGTGGAATCCGCAGAAGACATCGTCAAGCGCTTCTCAACCGGCGCCATGTCCTTCGGTTCCATCTCTCGCGAAGCACACACGTCGCTTGCGATTGCCATGAACAAAATCGGCGGCAAGTCCAACACCGGTGAAGGTGGTGAAGAAGCAGAGCGCTTCAACCCACTGCCGGATGGATCTCCAAACCCGATGCGTTCCGCAATCAAGCAGGTTGCCTCCGGTCGCTTTGGTGTGACCACCGAATATCTGGTCAACTCCGACATGATCCAGATTAAAGTGGCACAGGGTGCAAAGCCGGGTGAAGGCGGACAGCTGCCAGGCCACAAAGTGGATGCAGTGATCGCGAAAACCCGTCACTCCACCCCGGGTGTTGGTCTGATTTCACCGCCACCACACCACGACATCTACTCAATCGAAGACTGGCACAGCTGATCTACGATTTGAAGAACGTGAACCCGGTTGCAGACATCTCCGTTAAACTGGTGTCAGAAGTGGGCGTTGGAACAGTTGCAGCAGGTGTTGCTAAAGCACGTGCAGACCACATCACTGTCTCCGGCTTTGATGGTGGTACCGGTGCATCTCCGCTCACCTCTCTGAAGCACGCTGGTTCTCCTTGGGAAATGGGCCTTGCTGAAACCCAGCAAACCCTCGTTCTCAACGGTCTGCGCTCCCGCGTTGCCCTGCAGGTAGACGGTGGTCTGCGTACAGGCCGTGACGTTCTCATCGGTGCTCTGCTGGGTGCTGACGAATACGGCTTCTCAACTGCACCGCTGATTGCAGCAGGTTGCTTGATGATGCGTAAGTGTCACCTGAACACCTGCCCGGTTGGTATCGCAACTCAGGATCCTGTCCTGCGTAAGCGTTTCAAAGGCACACCTGAGCACGTCATCAACTACTTCTTCTACGTTGCAGAAGAGCTGCGTGGCCTGCTGGCTGAGCTCGGCGTCAAGAAGCTAGACGACATCATTGGTCGCTCCGACATGCTCGACAAAGAGTCCGCGATCAACCACTGGAAGTCTCAGGGTCTTGATTTCTCCAAGATCTTTTACCGTCCAGATGCAACTCCGGAAGAGAGCCGTTGGTCCATGCTGCAAGAGCATCCGATCAACGACATTCTTGACCGCGAGCTCATCAGAAATGCTGCACCAGCACTTGAAAGCAAAGAGAAGGTCTCCTTCCCTGCCCAGATCAAGTCTGTTGACCGCTCCGTTGGCGCAATGCTCTCTGGTGAGATTGCAAAACGCTACGGTGCAAAAGGCCTCAAGGATGACACCGTTCACATCGCCATGACCGGTACTGCAGGTCAGGCATTTGGCGCATTCGTTGCCAAAGGTGTGACCATCGATCTGGAAGGCGACGCGAACGACTACGTCGGTAAAGGCCTCGCAGGCGGTCGCATCATCGTACGCCCACCGGCAAACACCCGCATCGTGCCGGAAAACTCCATCATCGTCGGCAACACCGTTCTTTACGGTGCAACCAGCGGTGAAGTGTACTTCCGCGGTGTGGCAGGCGAGCGCTTTGCAGTTCGTAACTCCGGTGCAACCGCGGTTGTCGAAGGTGTTGGCGATCACGGCTGTGAGTACATGACCGGCGGTGTTGTTGTTGTCATCGGTCAGACGGGCCGTAACTTCGCAGCAGGCATGTCCGGTGGTGTTGCCTACGTTCTGGATGAAGACGGATCCTTCAACTCTCGCTGTAACCTGGCGATGGTTGAAATCCAGCCAGTGGAAGAAGAAGACGATCTGCTTGAAAAGCTGCACCACCATGGCGGCGACATCGAGCACAAAGGACGTGTGGACCTGTCAGCTGACATGACACGCCACGACGACGAACGTCTGCGTCTCATTCTTGAAAACCATGTGAAGTATACTGGGTCCACGAAGGCAGCAGACATTCTTGCCAACTGGGAAGAATGGCGTCCGAAATTTGTGAAAGTTATGCCGGTTGAATACCGTCGCGCGCTTCAGGAAATGAAAGCTGCGCGTATGGGCCTCGCGGCTGCGGAATAAGAGGGGAAGACATGGGTAAGGTAACTGGCTTTTTGGAGATCGACCGGCAGGAACAGAAGTACCAGCCGGCATCAGATCGCATTCGCCACTTCCGTGAATTCACGGTTCCGCTCTCACAAACAGACGTAGAGCGTCAGGCAGCGCGCTGTATGGATTGTGGCGTTCCTTTCTGTCACGGTCCAACCGGCTGTCCGGTCAACAACCAGATTCCGGATTGGAATGATCTGGTGTTCGCCGGCGACTGGGAAGAAGCATCTCGCAACCTGCATTCAACCAACAACTTCCCGGATTTCACAGGACGCATCTGTCCTGCGCCATGTGAGGAAGCGTGTACGCTCAATCTGGAAGACATTCCGGTTGCGATCAAAACTGTTGAGCAGGCAATTGTAGACCGCGCCTTCAAAGAAGGCTGGATCAAGCCCGAACCAGCAACAACCAAGACCGGTAAAACCGTTGCCGTCATCGGCTCCGGCCCTGCTGGGCTGGCTGCTGCCCAGCAGCTGGCACGCGCTGGTCACACCGTACACATCTATGAGCGTGAACCACGGGCTGGCGGTCTGCTGCGCTACGGTATTCCTGACTTCAAGATGGAAAAGCACTACATCGACCGCCGCGTTGAGCAGCTGGAAGCCGAAGGCGTAACCTTCCACTACGGCTGCGAAATCGGCAAGGATGTAGAGTTCGAGGAAATCTACACCCGTCACGATGCAACACTGCTGTGCACTGGCGCTGAGCGTCCGCGTGATCCGGGCATCCCGGGCATGGATCTCAAAGGCGCCATGTACGCAATGCCGTTCCTCGTGCAGCAGAACCGCCGTGTAGGCGGGGAAGACATTTCCGAGGAAGATCCATACTGGGCTGGCGGCAAACACGTTGTTGTTGTTGGCGGTGGTGACACCGCATCTGACTGTGTGGGCACCTCCTTCCGTCAGGGCGCGCTCTCTGTAACCCAGATGGACATCCGTCCAATGCCTCCGCTGAAGGAAGACAAGAACCAGTTCTGGCCTTACTGGCCAACCAAGTTCCGCACATCGACCTCTCAGGCAGAAGGTGCAGAGCGTGAGTTCTCCGCGGCAACTCTGGCTGTGGTTGGCGATGAAGACGGCGTTGTAACCGGCGTTAAGTGTGCTCGCGTGGATGAAAAGCGTGTTCCGATTGAAGGCACCGAGTTCATCCTGAAAGCAGACCTGGTGCTGGCAGCCATCGGCTTCTCCGGTCCAAACATGGAGACCTACATCAAGGAAGCTGGCGACGAGCTGGAGCTGGACCCACGCACCAACGTGAAAGCGAACACCGAAGACTACAAGACCTCCATCAAAAAGGTCTTCGCAGCGGGTGACGTTCGCAAAGGTCAGTCCCTCGTGGTCTGGGCCATTCGCGAAGGCCGTCAGGCAGCGAAGTCCATCGATGAGTTCCTGACAGGTTCCTCCAACCTGCCACGCTGATCTTGGCGAAGAAATAAACAACAAAGCCCCGGAAAGCCCCGCTTCCCGGGGCTTTTTGATGGCAGCATGTGCGTGCTCTCTGACTTGCCTTTGCTACAGCGTATCGCCGAAAAGTGGAAACCGGTTTTCGGATAAAGATACGCAAGAAACAATGGCAACAGCACCACATGGCAATCCATGCAGTGTTGAACCAGAATTCCCGAAAGTCGGGAGGAGCAAGGCGGCAGGCAACACCTGCGCTACTTGTTAGATATGAGTCTTCGGCATTGGCTACGCGCCTTGCCCGGGCATTTTGGTATGGCCAACATCGCCTCTTATCCTGAAAGACACGATAGCCGGTTTCCCGGAAGGATAGTGGCTTTGCTCAGATAAGTTTCCGTATCCGAACAGGTCCGCTACCCCTGACATATGCTGCTCTGACCAGCATATGCCACTGCGTGATGCCCTTCAGGTTGGGCCCTTCCTCTCAGGCCATGCAGTCACGCCTGAAAATCGGTGCCACCGGACCTCTGCAAGATGCGTTACCCCTCACAAAAGCCCCACCCAGCCCACGACACACCGACGGACGGCCCGCCAGCTGCCCGTCACGTGGGCATGCAATGAGTATGAGGGCACTCTCCAGCAAGGGGGATAAGATTTTTGGGCATTCTCCGAGCTTCAGCAGTGTCTCTCACTAAGGATATTTTCACGACGGGTTATAGCAATGTCATTTTGACCATCAATAAAAGTAATACTTTACCACATATAGGCCACTATATAATCCTAAGGCACGGCCTGGCCATGCACATACATCCAGTCAAGGCCAAGCTGCGCTGCTTTCGACCCTTGGTCGGCAGCAAGGCGATACCACTTGGCTGCAGCAGTATAATCCTTCGCTACGCCGTAGCCATTTTCGTACATCTGGCCAAGGACAAATTGTGCGTGACTATCACCTTGCTCGGCAGCACGGCGATACCACATGACTGCAACTGCGTAATCCTGAGGCACATAAATGCCATCCGAGTACATTCCGCCAAGTGAAATTTGCGCAGCTACCATTCCCTGGTCCGCGGCAAGACGATACCACTTGAGTGCAGCAGTGTAGTCCTGAGGCACACCTTCACCACTTCTATACAACCCACCGAGCCACCACTGAGCGTCTGCATCCCCTTGGTCGGCAGCAAGACGATACCACTTGGCTGCAGTAGTGTAATTATGCGCTACGCCATCGCCATCAGCATACATTCTGCCGAGCCGACCTTGAGCTTGAGGGTGCCCTTGGTTGGCGGCAAGACGGAACCACTCAAGTGCAGCAGTGTCATCCTTCGTCACTCCAACGCCGTGATAATACATTTGGCCGAAAGTAAATTGCAGCTCTACATCATTCCGCAGGACGGCTAGATCTTCGCAGTCGTGCACAAGTTTGGAGGGAATCCACCCATTGTCGTCGGTTTTGCAAAATTGAAGTCCTTGCGCTGACGCAGGTATTCCTGAAACACAGTAGAAAACAATAAATAACGCGGCGGCTGATTTGATTGCTTGCATTAACGTACTCGAAATCAATGTCATAACTGAAATTACTTTTAATATGATAGAAATGAGAGAGCAATATCTGTCAGGATATTCTAATACTTTTGCCATGGCCTTCAAAGGTTCACCTACTACAACGGTAGCACCTTCCACCAACCTTTATTGGATCTAGGACGCAAACCCATTTTCGAGTTGCGCTTAGCCTCTAACTTATGATTCAAGCTTTGTTCCAAAGAGGAGAGCTTGAATGTCCCAGCGATGCTTTGAATTTACTGATGATGAATAGTCTGTTATTGGGCCGCTACTACTAACCAACGCTCGAGCTGAGCGGCAGGCCAAGTTCATGACAGCAAACCAGCCCTGCAAGTGCTGAAGAACGTACAAGAAGGGTGCACCATCCTTGCTGACAAAGCCTATGACAGCAAGGCTCTGCGCAATATGGCGAATGACAAGAAAGCATGGACCAACATCCCGCCAAAGGTGAGCTGGAAGAAAGTTTTTTCATTTTCAAAGTGGGTGTACCGCCAACGCAAACTGGTTGAACGCTTCTTCGGAAAGATAAAGCAGTACAGAAGCATAGCCACTCAATACGACAAAGCCCCTGCAAATTTCCTTGCCGCAATCAAACTGACTGCAACAAGGTTATAGATCAGAAATTATGAGTCTGTGATCTAGTTTTCTCGGGCATCCCACCATTCGCGAGCCAGTCGTTGCCCTTCAACAATCTGTTGGTACTCGAGAACTCCTTCAACCTTTCTCCGCGCTCTTTTAGCCTTTTCATTATCATGGAGCTCAGCAAGAAGGAGCCATTTATATCCCTGAACAGGATTGTAGAACTTACTACGATTTTGCAAATACATCTCAGCAAGGGAAGCTTGAGCAGAAGCGTTGCCTTGTTCTGCGGCAAGACTATACCATTTCTCAGCTTCATCGAGATCCTGTGGCACAATTTCACCGCTGGCGTATATATCACCTAATCTGACTACGTCGAACTCGGTTCCGTGTTTGGCCGCGAGGTGATACCATTTCATAGCAATTTCATAGTTTGGTGGGGTACCCCGACCATCTTCATAAAATCTACCCAAAGTTTCAAAAATAAAGGCAGAGGCGTCTTTATCCTCAGCAGCTTGAAGGTACCATTTAAGAGCTTCACGGTAATCACGAGGAACACCCATACCGAACTCAAAAAAAGTACCCATTGCGTGTTGTGCCCCAGAGTTTCCTCGCTCTGCAGCTAGTAAGAACCATTTGGCCGCTTCCTGATAATTCTGCTCTATTCTCTCATCATCAAAATAAACACGACCAATGTAACCCAGAAGGTATTTATCTTCAGTTTGTCTTGCTATGTCTTTACATGTCTGAAAATAGCTGGGCTCGTCACCGATCAGATCAGATTTACATTCTTCTAATGTTTGAGCTGCGGCCTGCGTTTGCCAGAAACTCACGAGTAAAAACAGTATCGTAGTGAGTATTCTTCCTGTCAGCATAATGTCCCCTTGAGATCCTCTCTAGGCAGTCAATCAACTATTAATTGCAATATCTAAAATGCTTATAACTAGAACTAGAATACAAAATCAAACAATGATGATCTACGAACAAAGCCTCAATCTCTTGGGAAGTCCTCCTGTGTAATGCAATAAGGAGGAAATTTCATGAACAGAACAAGTACGATAAAGATTGATTGCAGTAACCCCAAGTAGCCCCCTCAAAGTTTGCTTCCTTTTCTTTTTGAAAGATCAATCACTGCCATTCAGTTCGCATCAACTCTTGGGGGAATGAGCCGTATGTCTAGTGTTGGCCCATTGAGTGCTCGCTTGTCTTAGAAACCGCACTGCGGCTTCCTCCATTAAGCCCTTTTCAACACAACACTCTCTCACTCCCCACCCCGCCAAAGGCTGCTCAAAGAGGTTTAAGCAGCCTTCACGTTCTCCAGGAAGCTAGCGACTTCGGAGCGTAGGTTTTCGGAGAGAAGGCCGAGCTTGCCGGCGGCCTGATGCAGGTCGTTTGAGGCATCTTTGGTGCCCTGGAACTCGCTGTCCAGATCCTGCATGTTTGAGGCGACCTGAGAAACATTCTGATGCGCGCTGTTCAGGTTGCGGGAGATATCATCCGTTGCCTGCCTCTGCTCACTCACCGCTTCATTGATGCCTGTCGAGAGGGAGTTGATCCGCTCAATGGTCTCTCCAATGGAGCGAATAGCCGTCACCGCCTGCTCTGCCACCTTCTGCACCGACTCGACCTGAGTTGAGATCTCTTCGGTTGCTTTCGAAGTCTGGCCGGCAAGGTTCTTCACCTCACTTGCCACAACGGCAAAACCACGGCCTGCCTCCCCTGCCCGTGCCGCTTCAATCGTCGCGTTGAGAGCCAGAAGGTTGGTCTGATTAGCAATCTGATCGATCAACTCAATCACTTCACCAATTGCTTTACCGCTCTCCGCAAGGCGCCCCACAATCTCATTGGTCTTGTGCGCATGCTCCGCAGCATCCTGCGCAAACTGAGCAGCCTGAGTGGTGTTGTCACCAATCATACCGGAGGAGTGCGAAACGCCTTCTGCAGCTTCAACCAGTTCTTCAACCGAGGTCTGCGTGGTCTGCGCCACATCGCTGGACGACGCCATGGCACTGTGCGCACCCTGAACGCTCGCATCCAACTCTCTGGAGCGCGTCTCAACAGCCTGGCTGATCTCCAGCAGATCATGCACCACATGGCCGACAGAAGCTTCAAATTCACGCGCAACGCTGGCCAAAGCTTCCTTGCGCGCATCCGCAAGTTCCAGCTCCTGCTGCATCTTCGCAGCAGCATCCGCTTCAGCCTTCTTTTTCAGCGCAACCCGGAACTGAGCAATGGAGCGGGCAATCGCGCCGATTTCATCACCCGTTCAGTGCCTTTGATCTCTGTATCCAGAGCGCCATCTGCCAACGCATCCAGCCCGCCTTGCAGCGCGGCCATATTCGTTCGCATCCCCCGCGCAATCACAACCGCAACAACGAAGAACAGCACACCAACAGGCGCACAGACCATCACGATGAACATCAGATTGTCGACAAGCAGCGTTTCCAGCGCACTCTGCCCATGATCAGACATAAGCTGAGATCTCAACGTCTCGTCCCCCAACGCAGACGTCAGCGCGTTATAAATCGTAACGAAGGAAAATAGCGTGCCGAGCGACATGATTGTCATGGCCATAAACACGACCAGCACAAACTTCGCCACCATCGACAACTTAAAAACATGCGGTTGGGTAACCATCAAAAGCCCCACTTCACCCATAAGTTGAATGTGAGTAATGTTACCCATGTATGTAAACAGAACACTACCAGCAGCGTGTGAATTGCATGTATTTTCAAAAAAACAGCGATAAAATTTAATTTTTTGCAGTTCTTCTTGAGTGACTGCTAATATTCACCGCTTACACGCTAAAAAATACTTCAGATATTAAAATCCGGTCCAGCGCGTATCATCAGCCCGCCCGGAAACTTCTGGCAGAGCTTCACCAGATACAGTCAGCTTAAACAGATCACTCCCTGCCGCTGCTTTACCACCCTTGTCATCCGGCCCGATCAGCTTGGTTTCAGGAGAGGTCAAACGGCCTGTCAGAACTATGAAGTTGGGATCATCTTTGACCCCTTCGAAAATGAAGGCCGTCGCACTACCAAAAATGCGGGCAATCTCTCGCTCAACAAAGTAGGCCACTTTCCGGTATCCGGCCCATGTGAAGTACACACCGTCTTTCGAGCGCAAACGCCTGCTCTTACCGGTCACATCCGGACCATGCGTGGTGTACTCGCCATTGTCATCCTGAAAAGCTGCCCAGATATCAACGAAGATACCACCAGCCGGTTCCACTTGCTCTTTGAACAAGTCATTCAGATAGCTGAAGTTCGCACTCGTCAGGTATTCCTCAGCAGGCGCAAGGCCAACCCAGATCAGCGGCAACTGCTCATTGCGAATAGCAGCCACCAGAGACGCGGTCCGGAAGCGATATTCCTTCTTCCATTCCTCCCCCTGAAACTGCAGTTCCTCGGCATAAGTCGCGGGCTGACCATCAATCACCCCTTGCTCGACAACGCTGATATTCCGATTATCACGTGCACCAAGAGCAACAACAACGAGGCCAACATCCTCATTCTTCAAAGAAGCAGCCACATCTTCCGGCCAATCCGGCTTTTTAACCGCCACAAGCCCGGTTTGAGGATAAACCAGCTTCTTCACTTTGATGGAGGGAGTTTCGGCGTAAACCGCCTTCAAACCGTCCGCCAGCCCCATCGCCAGATCATCGCCAACAACCAGCAGGACCTTTGCGTCCTTGCTTTTCTCTTTCTCGACGATCTTCGGAGCGTTCACGACGGCAACGCCACCACTACGATTTTTGCGGGTACTGCTTCTGCGGCGCTTCTTTTTGGAGGGATTCGCCTGCTCAATCCGCTTGTTGCTGCCACCAAACAACCAGCCGAAAAACGACTTGTTACCCTTCTTAGGCGCATTTGCACTGTTGCTGCGCACCTGAGCTGCAACTTCTACAGGCACAACAGAAACGCTGACAAAGCAAAGGCTTACCAGCGCTACAAACACAAGTGACAAAAAGGATCGTTGCATATCCGCGAGTCTCCAGCAGGAACCAACCACCACCATTGGCTTCCTGCAATTAGGAAACCCGATTATGTTCTACCTTGCAACCTATTAAGAAGCTTTATTGAATCGTGACCATCTGGAACAAGTCCTGACGCTTTTTGATAAGCCTGAATTGCCTGACGGGTCCTCTGGCCAATCTTGCCATCAACGGCACCCGGCTTATAACCCATTTCACTCAAACGCTTCTGTAGTGCTTTCTTCTCACTGAATGTCAGGGGGCGATCCCCACGCGGCCATTCCGCGACAAAACCGGATAGCCCAAGCAAGCGATCAGAAAGATGCCCCACACCAAGCGCATAAGCATTGGAGTTGTTGTAGCGCTTGATCACGTAAAAATTCTTGAGCAGCAGAAACGCAGGGCCGTTTGCCCCAGCAGGCGTATAAAGCCGTGCCATGTCTCCGCCACGAGGGAAGTCCGAACCACTCGCCCGCTTAACACCCAGCTTGCTCCAGCTGGCAAGCGACTGCTGCTTGCGCTGGTTGCTCAGGCGATAATTGAAGTTCTTCGGCAAGGTGACTTCGTAGCCCCAGGTCTGACCGGACTGCCAGCCCATCTTGTTGAGATAAGCCGCTGTCGACGCCAACGCATCAGGAATGCTATTCCAGATATCGCGCTTTCCATCACCTGTAATATCAACCGCATAGGCCTGATAGGTGGTTGGAATAAACTGCGTATGCCCCATCGCACCAGCCCAGGAACCCTGCATCTGCTGCGGAGAAACATCGCCGTTCTGCAAAATCTTCAGCGCTGCAACCAACTGCTTGCGCGCATATTTCCCACGACGCCCACCATTGTAGGCCAGTGTCGCCAATGCCCGTGGTGTAGACCGTACAATCGCTTTATTGTCTAGGATACGCCCGTAGGAGCTCTCCATGCCCCAGATCGCCAGCACAACATGGCGGTTCACACCATACTTGCTCTCGATCTTGTCGAGCCAGCCAGCCCACTCATCGACCATCCGGCGGCCATGCAGCACCCGATCCTGCGAGACCGCGCTATCCAGATACTGCCAGATTGCACGGGTAAACTCAGGCTGGTTCTCAGCACTCTTCTTGATCCGCGGATCAGGAGTCATGCCCTTAAACACACGATCATAGAGCTGAGGGCTCACGCCCTGCGCAACCGCAGTCCGCTTGAAGCCTGCAATCCATTTTTGAAAATCACTCCCTTGAGCAAAGCCGTAGGAGCTACTGAAAAGTAGAAACCCAGCGCACAGGACAGCTGGCAAAGAAGAAAATCGCATGAAGCTTTCTCCAGTCACCCGATTGGGAGTTTATTGAGCGCATGCCGCGCAGTCTTTTTGCTTAGCCCTCGGAGGCATTACTGCCATGACTGTCAACCATGGTAAAAAAAAGGCCGTTTTTAATCAAAACCCCTTTTTAAGCTTGTCAATTCTTACTAGATGCGTCCGTTGAAAATTAACGCACTCTAAATAACGCATAAAATCAGCGTCTTATCCGAAGGCCCGCTTCTATGAGGCTGCTGGTGTAATTGCTACCAGCAGTGGAACTCTCAAACGCACGGAATGTATAGCGGGAAAGCAACGCTGCATCCTTGGAGAACGCCCACACCAAACCGAATGACCCGGTTCCTTCCTGCTCAACAATATCCACCCCTTGATACGTTCTGTAGGTGTAGCCAAGCTGAACATCTCCAACCAGATCCTGCGTGAACTGATGCGCATACCGCACATCCCCCGCATAAAGGATGGAACCTGATGCTCCGCTGATGTTTGTGCCAGCAAAGCTGGTCGCGCCACTGACAGTCACAGTATCACGGCGTGTCGGGGACCAAACAAAGGCACCATCAAAAATGAAGCCCTGCAGTGCATCCAACCGATCATCATCCAGATACTCGGCCCGATAGCCAACACCAAACTCACCACGCAGCTTCGGCCCGCGGTCAATGCTCATACCAACCTTGGCAAAGTATCCGCGCGAAGTTCTGTCAAAACAGGATGGATCACCGCTGCAATCTTCATCGTATTTCCGAACCAGAAAGCCACCTTCCAGATACGGTTCAAACGTCGCGCCATTATCAAACGAAGTGCGCAGGGTTGCATCAAACACCGTGTTATCGCGCGGCTGTGAGCTGCTCATCTGCCCGCCATAAACCGTTCGGTCGACCCCAATGCCACCACGCAACTGCACAACAGAAACCTGCCTGCTCAACGAGAACCGCCCGCCAATCTCCTGAACAGAGTTGGTCCGTCCGGTTGTCGCTTCGTTTTCAGCAGAAGACCGCTCTTCGCGAGAGAAGGAGTAAACACCCTCAACATCAGCAACTGTCAGATCACTCAGATCAAGCCGAACATTACCGCGTCCGGTGATGACAGGCTGGTTGTTGTCAGGTTCATTAAAGAAAGCCCGCAGGCTGCCGCGCAGTTCCAAACCAAGCTCATGGCGCTCCCAGTCAGAAACCACACCAACAGCAGCATCAACCTCATAGAACCCATCAGGCGTACCGCCATTTGCTTGCTCGACATTGTCAGTCCAGCCCAAACCAGCATCAAATGAAGGTGTTAAACGCAGAGAACCCAGTTGGATGCCAACAGGCCGATCCTGAACGGTCTCTCCATCAAAGACCCCTTCATCATCAATCCCGCCCCCACCAACAGGACGTGACAAACGCGAAACGGCTTCCACTCTTTCAGAAAACTTGGGCGCCCGACTGCTCCGGCTTGTTCCGGTCAGCTGCTGCCCAACAGTCGAAACAGGAGGGCGTGCGCTTGGCCGCTGGAGCCCTTCTTCGACTTCCTGCTCAAATGGCTGAGCATCAGTTTCAGAGGGAAGCTCAAAACTAGAACTCGGATCATCTTCAAAGGACAGGCTTTCGCGGAACTCAAAATTGCTGGTTTGTGCAACTGCATCTTGGAGAGAAAAAGCGCCCAGCATCAAAACACAGGTCAGACATGACCTGGCTCGAAGAGCTCTCAAAACCTCAGGGCGCAACCGCATAAAATATTCCAGCAATCCACCTTCAAATGAAGGAAATTCAACCAGCCCCACACTCGCCGAACATGGTTAACGTTTCCTTGCTACAGGACGCTCTACCCTTGATTGTTTTCTCAATTTAAATTTGCTAGAGGGTAAACCAAGTCTTGCCCCAGAGTGTTCACAATGCACTCTTATCTAGTGCAGGAATCTTGCTGCAAAAGCGTCATAGTGCTCATCAGAGCCAAGCTAAGAAGTAATGCCCAATGCATATGCCATCTTTTCTAACGCATGAAGACCGTCCGCTGCGCCCGGCAGAAGAGTGGATCCAGTCTGCTACACGGACAATCGAAACTGAAGTTGCAGCGCTTGACGCGCTTCAGGCGAGCTTGGCGAACGGTTTGGCAGAACCTTTCACCAAAGCGGTAGAAACCATCGCTCATTCCAAAGGTCGCGTTATTGTGTCCGGCATCGGCAAGAGCGGCATCATTGGCACAAAGCTGGCAGCAACACTCGCATCCACCGGCACGCCAGCCTTCTTCGTACACGCAAGCGAAGCAAGCCACGGCGATCTGGGCATGATCACGGAAGATGATGTTGTGATTGCATTGTCCTGGTCTGGCGAGACTCAAGAGCTTGCAAGCCTTTTGGGCTTTACGCGCCGCTTTAAGGTGCCCCTGATTGCACTAACACGCAACGCATCCAGCGCGCTTGGATCTTCCTCTGACATCTGCCTGACCCTGCCACAAGTTCCGGAAGCCTGCCCACACGGACTTGCACCAACATCCAGCACCTTGATTCAGCTGGCACTGGGTGATGCTTTGGCAATTGCTCTTCTGGAAGCAAAAGGCTTCACGGCTCAGGACTTTAAGGTCTATCACCCGGGCGGCAAACTTGGTGCTAGCTTGATGCATGTAAAAGACATCATGCACACTGGCGATCATTTGCCTGTGGCCCAGTCGGGTATGCTTATGAAAGAAGCTCTCGTCCTGATGACGCAAAAGGGCTTTGGTGTTCTCGGGGTTACAGATACTGCTGGCAAGCTGATCGGCATCATCACTGATGGTGATTTGCGCCGCCACATCAGCCCGGATTTCCTTGAAAAGACCGTCGAAGAGGTGATGACCCATAATCCGAAGACCATCGAAGAAACTCTGCTGGCACCTTCCGCTCTTGAGATGATGAACTCTCTGAAAATCAGCTCGCTGTTCATCGTCGAAGATGGCAAGCCGGTTGGAATCATCCGTACACTGGATCTTCTGAAGATCGGCGCAGCCTAAACGCTCGCAACAATAAAGCAGACAAATGCCCGGGATGACCTCATCTGCGGGCATTTTTGATTCCTGCCATCCCTCACCGAAATACATCCGTTATTCTGCCCAAACGGATTTTTCCCATTTATTAGGATTTGGTTAGCCATAATACCCCAAATTAATACTAGTTAAATTGCCTCATCAAAGGCGTGCATTCGGGTAAGCTAAATGGATCTAGCCACGATCATCGGCGTTATTGCTGCTTGCGTAACCGTGCTGATAGCTATTTTTCTGGGCGGAAGCTTCAGCCAGTTCGTTGACCTTCCTTCCATTCTGATCGTTGTCGGCGGTGGACTTGCAGCCACGCTTGTCAGGTTTCCCTTAAATGGATTGCTGAGCGCCTTTGGTATGGGTGCAAAACTCGCCTTCACTCACAAGAAGATCGAGCCACGCGAGCTGGTTGAAAACATCGCTCACCTCGCTGAAACCGCTCGTAAGGAAGGCCCGCTCGGTCTCGAAAATGTTGAGATTGAAGAGCCAACCCTCGCAAAAGGCATGCAGTATGTAGCTGATGGCTACGACTACAACCTCATTCGCGACTCCATGGAAAAAGAACGCGACCTCTACCTGACCCGCCTGAACGAAGGCGCGCGCGTATATCGCGCACTCGGTGATTCTGCCCCGGCCTTCGGCATGATCGGAACGCTCGTCGGTCTGGTGCAGATGCTTGCGACTATGGATGATCCATCGACCATCGGCCCGTCCATGGCGATCGCGCTTCTGACGACACTTTACGGCTCTCTCATCGCAAACGTGGTGTGTATTCCGGTTGCAGACAAACTTGATTCCAAGTTTGAGCAGGAAGAACTCAACCAGACCCTCGTGATTGATGGCGTGTTGCAGATCCGTGAGAGCAAGAGCCCATCCCTCATCCGCGAAATGCTGCTGGCTTACATCCCTGAAAAGGGTCGCAGCGACATGATCGAAGCAGCGGCTTAAGCACTCCGGTAAGGGGGAAACACCATGGCAGGCAGAAAAAAACAAGCACCCGCAGGCGCTCCGGGATGGATGGTGACCTTTGCGGACTTAATGTCCCTGCTCGTGTGTTTCTTCGTTCTGATCATCTCGTTCTCAGTGCAGGACAAACAGAAGCTTCAGGTTGTTGCCGGTTCCATCAAAGACGCCTTCGGCATCAAGCAGGTGACGAAACGCGCTGGCGTTCTGGAAATTGAAGGCGTGCCTCTGCGTGATTTCATGAAAGACATCACCTACGAAAAGCAGATCACCGACGCCGATTTCGCTACAGAAAGTCACCCAGAAAAACGCAAGCAAGGCCCGGAAGCGAACACTCACACCACCAAGAAAGCTGATATCGAAAAGCCACGCCAGTTTGCAACGGCTGCAGTTTCCCTGCGCCAGGCGTTTCAGGAAATGCCAGAGATCACCGAGATCTCAAACAATATCATCCTTGAAGAAACTGACGAAGGCCTCAACATCCTGATTGTCGATCAGGAAGGCCGCTCAATGTATCCGGAGGGGTCCAAATATCCCTATGAGATCACCCGCCGCTTGCTGGCGAAGATGGCACCGGTTCTGGCCAAACTGCCAAACCGCGTCCGCATCACCGGTCATACCACCACGGGTCAGTTGATCACCTCCCCGAGTGAAACCGGTTGGGAGCTTTCAGCAGATCGTGCCAACACAGCGCGCCAGATTCTTTCCGAATACGGCCTGCCGTCCAACAATATTCATTCTGTGGTGGGAAAAGCTGATACGGAGCCCCTCTTCCCGAATGATCCGTATCTTGCAGCGAACCGCCGCATCTCTATTTTGCTGATGGCAGAAGAACCTCCGCTGCCACCAGACTTCAATCCATATCAGTGAGGATCAGGCTGCATCACTTTCAGGTGCTGCTTCCACAATCAGCGTTGTGCCTTCCTGGCCAACGACCTTCACATGAGCACCTGCTGGTAGATCCGGCCCATTCACACGCCAGACGGAATCACCAATTTCAAGCGTCCCTTTGCCGTGGGCCAGTGCCTTCTTCAACACGAACACACGCCCCTGATACCGGCTGCCTCTCTTGTTGAGATAAGGGTCTCCCTCACCATCGTTGTTTCTCGAGGTCAGACGTCGTCCAACGAGAAGGAAGCCGAGGGAAAGAACACCCCACAGCACCAGCTGCCAGCGCCAATCGATATCAAAGTACGCGACAACAGCTCCAACAACGAGAGCCGCTGCCCCAAACCAGATCAAGAAAGAGCCCGGCACAGCCAACTCCAGCCCTATAAGAACCAGCCCGGACGCAAACCAGACCCAGGGTTCAATACTGTTTTGGAACAGCTCAATAAGCATGGTGATTAGCCCTCTGAACTACCTGTATTTGGGATACGGCTGGAGCTACGCTGCTGCGACTCTTTCAGCGCTTCCTTGCCAATCTCAGCAATGCCAGCAAGGCTGCCGATCATGCCAGTCGCTTCCATTGGCAGAATGAGTGTTTTCTGGTTTGGAGATTTAGCAAGCTCACCAAACGCTTCAACATACTTGTTGGCAACAAAGTAGTTGATCGCACCCATGTCACCCTCAGCAATCGCCTTGGAAACAACCTCAGTCGCCTTAGCTTCAGCCGCTGCCATACGCTCACGTGCTTCCGCATCTCTGAAGGCAGCTTCTTTACGACCTTCCGCTTCCAGGATCAGGGACTGCTTGACACCTTCGGCCTTCGCAATTTCAGACTGACGGTCACCCTCAGCTTCCAGAATTGCCGCACGCTTCTCACGTTCCGCTTTCATCTGACGTGCCATCGCATCAACCAGATCATCCGGTGGATTGATGTCTTTGATTTCAATACGAGTGATTTTCACGCCCCAAGGCTCACAGGCCGCATCAACCACACGAAGCAAACGAGAGTTGATCTCATCACGGTTGGAAAGCAGCTCATCGAGAACCATGGAACCCATAACACTACGGATGTTGGTCATGGTCAGATTCAGGATAGCATTCTGAAGGCCCTGCACTTCGTAGGAAGCCTGAGACGCGTTCAGGACCTGATAGAAGGCCACACCGTTGCCGGTAACCGTGGCGTTGTCTTTGGTGATAACTTCCTGAGCCGGAACTTCAAGCACCTGCTCCATCATGTTCACCCTATGACCAACCTGATCAATAAACGGGATGATGATGTTAAGACCCGGATGCAATGTTTTCCGGTACTTACCAAAGCGCTCAACCGTATAGTTGTAACCCTGAGGGACCATTTTCGCGCCAGCAAATACAACAAAAATGATCACAGCGACCAGTATGAGGACGGTAATCGAACTACCTGTCAAAATATCCATATCTATTAGTCCTTTGGAGTAATTTGCCTAAACTATCCTAGCTTTGTCCCATTAAGACCAGAGAAAACTGCTCAAATAAATGCCAAAGAGCACCGCTTCCCAAAAGAAACGAGTGCTCTTCTTCACATAGTAAACTAAAACTTAAATTTCTAGATCCAGCCCTGAAGCTCGTGGCGCACCACATTCTCCAGCACAGCCATACCTTCCGGTGCATCGTTGAGGCACGGGATATGCGTAAACTGCTCCCCGCCATGCTCCTCAAAGATCTCCGCGGCTTCACCGGCGATCTCTTCCAGCGTTTCAAGACAGTCCGCCACAAAGCCCGGATTCAAAACGGCAATCCGCTTTACACCTTCTTTTGCCAGCTTCTCGACAGTCTTGTCGGTATAAGGCTGCAGCCACTCTTCCGGACCGAAACGGGACTGGAACGTGATCTGTAACTTCTTGTCATCCCAACCCAACTTCTCACGCATCAGGCGAGTCGTTTTCTGACAATGGCAGTGATAAGGATCGCCCTTATCGAAATAGCTCTGCGGAATACCGTGGAAGGACGCCAGGACCACTTCCGGCTCTTCATCCAGCTCACTCAGCTTGTTCTTGATCGAAGTCGCCAGTGAGTCGATGTAGGTCTCATCATCATGATACGGCGGCACAATGCGAATGGTCGGCTGCCAGCGCATCTTCAACAAGGCGCGGAACACTTCATCATTCACAGTAGCAGTCGTAGACGCCGAATACTGCGGATACAGCGGGAAGACGAGAATGCGATTACACCCTTTAGCCTTCAGTGCATCAAGACGGCTCGCGATGGATGGATTGCCATAACGCATTGCCCAGTCAACAACCACGTTCTCACCAAGATCAGCAAGAACCTCAGTCAGCTTATCTGACTGGCTTCGTGTGATGGTGCGCAGTGGGCTCTCATCAAGCTCGTTGTTCCAGATCTCTTTGTAAGCTGCACCGGACTTCTGCGGGCGCTTACTCAACACGATACCGTGGAGAATTGGCAGCCACAGGAAGCGTGACCATTCGATAACCCGTCGGTCTGAGAGAAACTCCGCCAGATAGCGGCGCATGGACCAATAATCGGTCCCGTCAGGTGTCCCGAGATTTACGAGAAGAACACCCACTTTCCCGAATGAGACCGGAGGGTGATTTCCCGGCGTTGTGGCGTTGCCGCTTGTGCTCTGGTTCATGAGACCCCTATGCGCATCAGATCCAATCCCTTTGCTAAATAGAGTTTCCCGCTGCCCGCGCCAAGGTCAAACCCTCCGATTTTCTGAATAATACGGTGAAACTACCCAGAATAGAAAAATGCCAGCCTACATGTGCAGGCTGGCACCTCAAAAATCGATTAGGTCCAACGGCGTTTATGCGGTCACTTCACGCTCATCAGAGATCACCTTACCATCGTTCGGCAGTGTGTCTGGCGCCACCAGTTCCACATCACCATTCAGGCCAGTGTGTTCTTTCAGGGACTTCTTCAGCGCAGCGATAAAGTCATCGCTTGCCGCTTCTGTCTCCACCTTCAGGATCATGTGATCCTGCTCACCCTGACGAACAACGGAAAGGCGAGCACGACCAATATCATCACCCGCCTGTTTGCGCAGACGTTCGATCTGGGCAGGGTCAACAAACATGCCCTTCACCTTGGTGCGCTGGTCAGCACGGCCCATCCAGCCCTTCAGGCGCATGTTGGTACGGCCACAAGGTGATATACCCGGCATCACAGCAGAAAGGTCACCTGTAGCAAAGCGAATGAGCGGATAGGTCGGTGAGAATGTGGTCACCACCAACTCGCCAACCTCGCCCGGAGCAACAGGCTCACCAGTCCCTGGACGAACGATTTCGATGATGAAATCTTCGTTGGCAATCATACCTTCCATGGCTTCACTCTCGTAAGCCACAATACCCAGATCAGCCGTCGCGTAGGCCTGCAGAACCTTCACACCGCGATTTGCATACTCCTCGCGTAAGCTCGGATAAAGTGCACCACCGGAAACAAGGCCGCGGGTGATGGAGCTAACATCTGCACCCATCTCAGCAGCGCGATCCAGAATAACCTTCAGATAATCAGGTGTACCGGCATAAGCCGTCGGACGCAGGCTGGAGATCGCAGAAACCTGCATGTCCGTGTTACCGATACCAGCTGGGAAGACAACGCAGCCATAAGCGCGCGCGCCCTGATCCAGAATGAACCCACCCGGCGTCATGTGATAGGACAGTGCATTGTGCACGATATCACCCGGACGAATACCAGTCGCATGGAACGCACGCGCGGACTTCCAAGGATCAGCTTCAGGCCCCTGCGGTTCCCAGATTGGGCCCGGAGACATGAAGATGCGTTTGTAGGTAGAGAAGTCACCTGCAGCAAAGCCGCCCAGCGGCGGCTCTTCTGCTTGTGCTGCAAGCAAGTCTGATTTACGCAGCACAGGCAACTTGGCCAGAGCTTCCCGGCTTGTGATCTCAGCAGGATCAATATCAGCCAGATGCTTTGCCCAACCAGAAGCCTCAGCCTTCGCCATGGCAATCTGGCCCGGCAGACGCGCCATCAGATCAGCTTCACGCTCCTCTTGGGACCGGATCTCCAACTCATCAAAATATTGGTTTTCCATAGAAGCCCTCCCACGGCCTCAAACTGCTCAAAGGCAGGAGATAAAAATCTCCTACCAACTCATAAGAACAGGCACCTCAGTTGAACCCGACAGGATCAACCCGGCCCTGACAATCAGATTGCACTGGCTTGGCCGCCAGCAGTAACTCACTCATCGGGGTATCCTGCTCAATCTGGCCCTTCAGATTGATAAAGAGCTCAGTGATCAAACCACCCTTACAACGCACCTCAACGCGCTTCCCCGCACCAGCGCCAAAAGACTCATCAAACGCCGCACGAACCTGCGCAGTCGTCAAAACTTCACCAATATTGGAAGCAAACAGATCACGGACAGCAGAGCCGTTCAATTGCTCCATAAGATCAAGAGATTCCGCGTAATACTCTTCAGCGCTGTCACTGTAACAAGTACCATGCTTCACCCATTCATAACGGTCCAGATGGGATTGAGCGCCCGGCATCACCTTATCCAGCTCTTCCCGTGTTGCATCTTCCAACTCAACAGGAGGCAGCTGCCCGCGTGTGGAGCGTTCTTCAGCAAGACGTTTTTCTGCACGTGTCACGCCGCACCAGAAGTTCCCACGCGGCTGGGGCCACAAACCATGCAAAGCAAAGTGGCTCGCATCAAACCGTCCTTCCACTTGAGAAGAACACTCGGGGATCTCTTGGTGAGTTTGGCAAAACGCCGGTTGCCAGCTTGCTGCCAGCAAAAACTCCGCATCAGCCGATGGCCCCTTCACCGCAGGGCGAACCACCTTTGATCCAGCCGACCCACCGGAACCATTGCCAGCCGTCTGCCCACTGCCCTCAGCCTCAACCAGATGAAGACCGCAGGAAACATCCACCCAGCGCTCTGCCGGGTTCACGCCATTCATTCGGATAAAGTAATGCGAGGCCTGTGCTTTGTTCTTTCCAAGCAACTCATAGGCACGCATCCGCTCCACATGAACACTGCCCGGATTGGTCTGCTTTCGGAAAGACTTGAACGCCGGACAGGCTTCTTCAGCGAGGAAATAACCGTCTAATTTGACTTGAGAGGAAGCCGGTACAACTGAGGCCACGCCCAAAAGCGCAGCCCCGACAATAACCTTAGAAAGAAAATGCATGTGGTCCTCCAAAATACCTTTTGCAGCAATAAGCAGCATGCAGATTATTCAAAACCAGATACATTGACTTCCTGTGACAGTTCACCCCCATCTTTTTGGGGTTATCCTCTCAATTGGCGCAGATTATGCCAACCAGCGCTTACGACGCTTATAGTGCTTGCCATCACGGAACGACTTACGTCCCTCACCGCCAACACCAAGATAGAACTCTTTCACGTCTTCGTTTTCACGCAGAGATTCAGCATCACCATCCAGCACGATACGGCCTGCTTCCATGATGTACCCGTAGGTCGCATATTTCAGCGCAACGTTGGTGTTCTGCTCAGCCAGCAGGAACGAAACGCCTTCGTTCTTGTTCAGCTTCTTCACGATCTCGAAGATCTCTTCCTGCAGCTGCGGCGCAAGACCCATGCTTGGCTCGTCCAGCAGAATCATGTCAGGGCGGCTCATAAGAGCACGGCCCACCGCACACATCTGCTGCTCGCCACCTGAGGTATAACCCGCCTGAGAGCCACGACGCTCACGAAGACGCGGGAAGTAATCGTACACCATCTCCAGATCGCGCTTGATCTCAGCATTGCCATCTGTACGGGTGTAAGCACCGGTCATCAGGTTATCTTCAATGGAAAGGTGGCCAAAACAACGACGGCCTTCCATCACCTGAATACATCCGCGGCGCACCAGTTCGTTCGGAGAAAGCGCCTGAACCTGCTTTCCTTGAAATTCGATATTGCCCTTTGTCACTTCTCCACGCTCTGCCTGCAGCAGGTTGGAAATAGCTTTCAGGGTTGTTGTCTTACCGGCACCGTTCGCACCCAGCAGAGCAACAATACCACCTCTAGGCACTGTCAAAGACACCCCTTTGAGAACCAGCACCACGTGGTCGTAGATGACTTCGATGTTGTTAATAGACAAAATGTCTTCGGCAACCTGCAGGTTAGCGGCTGGTGCCTTGGAATTTGATGTCTGTTCTGCAATTGCGTTCATGAGATCAGCCTTAGCCTGCGAACATTCCGATTATTTGACTTGGGTAGAGTTGGCCGGGCACCAATGCGCCCGACCAAAACAAACAATGCTTAGTTACAAGCGAGGTCGCCACGACCTGGCCATGGAGCGTTGTTCTTCGCGTAGTCAGCAGCTTTTTCCAGTTCAAGCGGCTTGATCAGCTCACGGTTTGGAGTCAGCAGGTCACTTGCCTGTACGAACTCTTCGCCGTTCCACTCAAGCATCCATGCACCAGAGTGACCAGTGTGGTTGTCACAAGCCATCTTCAGCGGTGGTGTCATGCCCTTCATACCCAGCTCTTCAAGACGAGCTTCGGTGATGTCCAGGTTCTCAAGACCCCAACGCAGCTGTTCAGCATTGATGTTCTTCTCACCAAAGTGGTCCTGAGCAGTTTTCGCTGCTTCTGCCAGGATCATGGAGATGATGATACCGCGCTGATAGAAGATGGTGTCCATGTCAGCTTCAGATTTGATTTCTGAGTTGCCTTTGGAAACAACGTGCGTACGGATGTCATCAAGCACTGGGAAGTTGCCCGGAGCGTTGAAGCTGACAGACTTGTAGCCCTTCGCTTTTGCGCCAACGTTCTGCAGGTCAGCATCAGAGCCGGACCACCAGATGCCGATGAAGTTTTCCATTGGGTAACGGGTCTTAACCGCTTCGGTGATCGCACCGGCGTTCATAGCACCCCAACCCCACATGACGACGTTGTCTGGACGCTCACGACGGATCTGAAGCCACTGAGCAGACTGGTTCTGCATTTCTTTCAGACCAACAGGGATCGGAACCAGTTTGAAGTCATGCATTTCTGCAAGCTTTTCCAGAAGCGGAATTGGCTCTTTTCCAAATGGGTGGTCAAGGTGAAGAAGAACAATCTTTTTACCCTTCAGCGAAGACATGTCACCACCAGCAATGTAGTCGAGGATCATGTATGCGCCGTCCCAGTAGGACACTGGTGGGTTAAACGCCCAAGCGAATGTATTACCGTCTGACATTGGCGAGAAGCCGTAGCCAGGCGCCAGAATTGGAATACGGTCAACGTTGGTGCGTGGCATAACCTGCAGAGTGATACCGGTGGACCATGGCTGAGTTACGAGAGCATCTCCCTTTGTCTTCTCGTAGCACTCAACGCCTTTGTTGGTGTTGTAGCCGGTTTCACACTCGATGTAGTCGATTGGCACACCGCCGATACCGCCATCACGCTCGTTCAGCATAAGCATGTAGTCACGCTGACCGTTCATGATCGGAGTACCAGTGCCCGCAAATGGGCCCGTACGATATGTCAGGTTAGGAAAGTTAAGACCATCCGCTGCCATCGCAGCTGTGCTCATAGCGACTGCAAGAGCACCTGCTGCAACAGCCTTACTGAAATTCGTAAAGTGTTTCATATTTTCCTCCGCGTTTGCGGCTAATGCCGCGGGCCACTTCCTCTATTCCCCAGCTGCTAAAACGCAGTTCTTTATTAGTGAGGGAATGGCCAAATGATGAGCTTTTCACGAATAAGCGCCCAGAACCGCGCAAGACCGTGAGGCTCGACAATCAAGAACATGATGATGAGGGAACCAACCACCATAACGTTGACGTGTTCCATGGTGGCAGACCCGATGCTAATTCCGAGAATTTCAGGCAACAGGTTCAGCACAACTGGCAGCGCCACAATCAGGATCGCACCCAGGAAGTTGCCCATCACACTGCCAAGACCACCGATGATCGCGATAAAGACGATCTGGAAACTCATTGGAATATCAAAGAGGTTCGGCTCAGCAGCACCTTTCCAGAAGAACACCATCAGCGCGCCGGCAATACCAACGATGTAGGAGCTCACAGCAAAGGCAGAAAGCTTCGCACGCATCAGGTTGATGCCCACCAGTTCCGCAGCAATGTCCATGTCACGAACAGCCTTCCACGTACGACCGTAACGGCCACGTGTCAGGTTGATCATGGCAAAGGTCACCACAGAAACGATGCCAAGAACGAAGTAGTACTGAACCATCGGCGACGCATTCGGACCGGTCACAACAAGACCAAAGATGTCCATGGTGCGCACTTCAATGGCACCGGATGCGTTGTAGTTGTAAAGCCAAGCCCACTTCTCAAAGAGCCACACCAGGAAGAACTGCGAAGCAAGCGTCGCAATCGCAAGGTAGAAGCCTTTAATACGCAGCGATGGCAAACCAAACGCCACACCAACCGCTGCAGAGAAGAAGCCGGAAAGGAACAGAGCAATCACAATGTTCATTTCAGGGAAGATCGTAGTGATCTTGTAGCAGGCATAAGCGCCAACACCCATGAAGCCTGCAGTACCCAGCGACAGCTGCCCTGCATACCCCGTCAGAATATTCAATCCGAGCGAAGCAAGGGAGTAAATCAGCACCGGCACCAGCAGAGCCTTGTAGGTGAACTCCGATGCGAACATCGGAAAGATCACATACATGGTGGCAAGGATCACAACCAGCAGGACCATATCCTGTTTGATTGGGAAGAGCGCCTGATCGCTTTCGTAACTTGTTTTGAACTGACCAGAAGTTCTGTAAAACACGCCAGGCCTCCCTTACACGCGCTCGATGATTTTCTCACCGAACAGCCCTTGCGGACGGAACAGCAGAACAATCAAAGCAAAGATGAAGGCGAACCAGGTTTCAGTGTTGCCACCGAACAGAGGCTGGCCCCAATAGATTTCAAAGACTTTTTCAAGAAGACCGATAGCGATACCGCCGATGATCGCACCGGAGACGGACTCCAGACCACCAAGCATCAGCACCGGCAGCGCTTTGTAGGCAATCACTTCAAGCGCGAAGGACACACCAGCACGAGCACCCCAGACAATACCTGTCGCAAGAGCAATGACACCGGCAATGAACCACACCAGAACCCAAATCGTGCTGAGGGAAATACCCACGGACAGAGCAGCAGTGTGATCATCACCCAGCGCACGGATCGCACGACCCATCGCAGACTTGTTCAGGAACACCAGCAGGCTGATCACCAGAATGATCGCCATGACAACCGCGAACACATCTTTCTCTTCCATAAGCAGGAAGCCGCCGAACGGTTCAAACTCAATAGCACCGGTTGGAATGCCGAGAGCTTCGGTGATCATCACCTTGTTCTCACCACCAAACACGAACTCACCAAAGCCGATGAGGAACATGGTGATACCGATCGTCGCCATGAACAGGATGATGTCTGGCTGACCAACAAGCGGACGCAGCACCATACGCTCAACGCCCATCGCTAGCGCATACATGATGCCCAGAGTGAGCGGCATAGCGATCGCCGCAGCAACAAACTCATTGCCAACGTAAGGCACGAGGAAGGAATGCAGGCCGACAAGTGACAGCGCCGCAAACACCACCATGATGCCCTGCGCAAAGTTGAAGATACGCGAGGACTTAAAGATAAGCACGAAGCCAAGCGCGATCAGAGAATAAAGGACACCTGAAACAAGGCCTTCCCACAGCACCTGCAGAAAGAAGTCCGGGACTTCGACCATCTGAACAAACGGGTCGATTAAAACAGTGTAAAGCGTTTCCACGAGAGCCCCCTAGTGTGACACGCCAAGATAGGCATCAATAACTTCCTGGTTGCTCTGCACTTCATCCGGCACGCCATCAGCAATCTTGCGGCCATAGTCCAGAACAACGACACGGTCGGAAAGGTCCATCACAACACCCATGTCATGCTCAATCAGAGCAATCGTGGTGCCGAGCTGATCATTCACATCCAGAATGAAGCGGCTCATGTCCTCTTTCTCTTCCAGATTCATCCCTGCCATCGGCTCATCGAGCAGCAGCAGTTCAGGTTCCATCGCCAACGCACGGGCAAGCTCAACACGCTTTTGCAAGCCGTATGGAAGCGTCCCCACAGGTGTGCGACGGATATGCTGGATTTCGAGAAAGTCGATAATTTCCTCGACCTTCTTACGGTGCTCAATTTCTTCCCGCTGCGCAGGGCCCCAGTAGAGCATCTGCCAGAACATGTTCTGCTTCATCCGCGTTGCACGTCCAGCCATGATGTTATCCAGCGTGGACATGCCCTTAAACAAAGCAACGTTCTGGAAGGTTCGAGCGATGCCCTGACTAACCGCAAGGTGCGGCTTCATGGACTTACGCTTTTCGCCATTGAAGGTGATCACACCTTCCTGTGGCTGATAGAAACCATTGATCACGTTGAGCATGGACGTCTTGCCCGCGCCGTTAGGACCAATGATTGCACGAATTTCCCCCTTCTTGATGTTGAAGGAGATATTCGTGATTGCTTTAACACCGCCAAAGGAGAGAGAAACGTTCTCAAGATCCAGCAGAACCTCGCGCTCCTCGGCCTTTCTTTTGACCTCTTCGAGCGTTGGATCCATTACAGTCATTCTGCCGCCTCCCCAATCGCGGACATTGCCTTACTATTATAAGTTTCCATGTCACGGATCTCGACGGTGGCTTCGATCGTACCCTGACGACCGTCTTCGAAGGTCACTTCGGTCACCACATGTTTGGAGGTCTCACCAGCATAGAACGCTTCAATCAGCGGCGCATAACGGTCAGCAACGAAGTTACGACGGACCTTCTGGGTACGTGTCAGTTCGCCGTCATCCGGATCCAGTTCTTTATGCAGAACCAGGAAGCGCTTGATCTGAGCACCGGCCATCATTGGCTCTTCGGCAAGATCCTTGTTCACCTGATCCACATGGCTCTGAATGGTCTTGTAAACCTCAGGATGCGCTGCCAGTTCCTGATAGGACGCGTAAGCGATGTTGTTACGCTCTGCCCAGTTACCAACCGCAACAAGATCGATGTTCACGAAGGCACAAACGTAATCACGCTCATTGCCAAAGGTCACAGCTTCCTTGATGTTCGGGAAGAACTTCAGCTTGTTCTCGATGTACTTCGGCGCGAACATGGAACCGTCATTCAGCTTGCCCACGTCCTTTGCACGGTCGATGATCTTCAGGTGGCCATTCTCAAGGAACATGCCCGCATCACCAGTGTGCACCCAGCCATCTTCGGTCTTGGTGTCTTTAGTCGCGTCATCGTTCTTGTAATAGCCAAGGAACGCGCCTGGTGAACGGTACATGACCTCACCACTATCAGCGATCCGCACCTCAACATCCTGCATAGGCACACCAACGGTATCAGCATAAATCTGACCGTCAGGCTGCGAGGTGATGAACACGGAAGATTCCGTCTGACCATAAAGCTGCTTCAGGTTTAGACCGATGGAACGGTAGAACTTGAAGATCTCAGGACCAATCGCTTCACCAGCGGTGTAAGCAACACGAACGCGGGAGAAACCCATCTCGTTCTTCAGCGGCCCATAAACGCAGAACTCGCCAACTGCATACTTCATACGCTCAAACAGAGAGACACTCTCGCCATTCAGAATGCGCTCGCCAACCTTGTTCGCGTAGTCGAGGAAGTAGTCGAACAGCTTCTTCTTCATGGTGCCCGCATCTTCCATGCGAACCATGATGTGCGTCAGCATCCCCTCAAACACGCGCGGTGGTGCGAACATATAAGTCGGAGCAATTTCCTTACGGTCGATGGAAACTGTTTCAGGACCTTCAGGACAGTTCACGCAATAACCAGCCGTAATACACTGGGCATACGAGAACACGTGGTCACCAACCCATGCCATAGGCAGGTAAGCAACGGTGTCTGCATTCTCGTCCAGATTGTCGAACTTGTTCGCGTTCTGAACGGAAACCATCAGGTTATTGAAGGTCAGCATCACACCTTTAGGACGACCAGTCGTACCAGAGGTGTAAAGGATCACAGCAACGTCTTCACGCTTGCCACCTTTGACCGCTTCGAACCACTCATCAGCCAGCTTCTCGTCATTGTCGAGCAGAGCCTGACCAGCATCCTGAACTGTCTTGTAACGGTGCAAGCGAGTGTGATCGTAATCGCGAAGACCCTTCGGATCTTCGTAAATGATGTGCTCGAGCAGCGGCAGCTTCTCGGACATATCGATCAGCTTATCAACCTGCTCCTGATCTTCAGCAACTGCAAAACGCACTTCAGCGTGGCCGAGAACATAAGCAATCTCTTCAGCCACAGAGTCGGCATAAACTGGGATCGGAATACCACCCAACGCCTGCACTGCTGCAAAAACCCAATAAAGATGCGGACGGTTTGCACCAATCACCGCAACTTTGTCGCCCTCTTTACATCCAAGGCTTTTCAACCCCAGTGAGAGCTTGCGAACTTCCTCAAGGACTTCAAGCCAGGTCCAGCTCTGCCAGATCCCGAGGTCCTTCTCGCGATACGCGGGGCGATCCCCCCAATCCCGCGCATTCCGAATAAGCAACTGCGGAAATGTATCCATACCCGCTGACGGAGGCACCTGCATCTTTGAATCACCTCTCGCCAAAGGCCACACACTTGTGCCTTTGGTCTGCCTGTTTACTCTGAGGAAATACGAAAGACTAATAGCCCCGCCTCGCAAGTCCTCCACCTGCGAGTTCCTCCCTGAGCTAAGTCTTAGCAAGATACGAAAACTTTTTTAATTGGTTTTATTCGTTGCGCATTGCAACCTGGGGCACTTGTGCAATGCAAAACTGTGATATTTCAACGAGTTACATTAGAAAATATCTATACTAAGGTATACATGCAATATATTGGTCACGCATAAGCGAAATACGCTAGGTAAATCAATAGCCAATACTTTCGATTAAGTTTCAATTCCTTTTTGTAGAACATTGGGCTAAGTCAAAAAAGAATCACTACTTTTGGTTATCCGCACTGCAACAAAAAAGGGGCGCGAATACTCGCGCCCCTTACATATACTAATCTATTACTACTATCAGCCGTAGATAACTTTAGGCAGCCAGGTTGCAAGTTCTGGCAGGTACCACAGGATCACCAGCATCAGGATCTGGATGAGCACAAACGGGATGATACCGAAGTAAATATCCGTGGTCTTCACGGACGGCGGAGCCACACCGCGCAGGTAGAACAGCGCAAAGCCGAACGGAGGCGTCAGGAACGATGTCTGCAGGTTCACAGCCATCATCACACCCAGCCATGCAGGGTGCATCGGTTCACCGTTAGGCATCTCAAGCTGCAGCAGAATTGGCGCAACAAGCGGAACCACAACGAACACGATTTCCAGGAAGTCCAGGAAGAAGCCGAGCACGAACATCACCAGCATAACAGCGATGATCGCGCCCAGAGCACCACCCGGCAGACCAGTCAGCGCTTCCTTCACCAGCTCTTCACCACCCAGATCACGGAAGATCAGGGAGAAGAAGGTCGCACCGATCAGGATCACGAACACCATACAGGTAATCTGTGTGGTGGACTGCATCACCGGAACCAGAACCTTCTTGGCCATCACGCGGTACAGCGAAACCAACAGGCCGTAAGCAAGAATCGCGCAGGATGCACTCGCAACCCAAATACCAACCATATCGCCAGTTGGGATCTCGTTACGCGCAACACGCAGATCCATGAAGCTTGTCAGACCCAGCATCACGATCAGAGAAAGAACCGCCAGATAAACCGGCCAAGGCTTCTCTTCGTTCATGCGATAACCAGCCAGCAACAACGCACCAACAGCACCCACAGCAGCTGCTTCAGTTGGGGTCGCAATACCAGCCAGAATAGAACCAAGCACCGCAATAATAAGCGCAATTGGCGGAACAAGCGCATGAAGAACCTGACTGAGAGTTGGTCCGTCAGTTCCATCATCCCGCATTGGTGGTGACTTATGCGGCTGTGTAAACGCAACAAACAGCTGGTAGCAGAGATACAGACCAACCAACACCATGCCAGGAATAAGCGCACCCGCGAACAGGTCACCAACAGAGAATGGTTCCGGAGCAAAGTTGCCCATCTCACGCTGTGCAATCTGATAGCCGTTGGACAGCTGGTCAGCCAGGAACACAAGCACGATAGATGGTGGAATGATCTGTCCCAGAGTACCGGAAGCCGCAATAGAGCCACACGCGATGCGCGGGCTATAGCCGTTACGCAGCATTGTTGGCAGAGAAAGCAGACCCATGGTCACAACAGTCGCGCCCACGATACCGGTGGAAGCTGCAAGCAATGCGCCCACAATGGTCACGGAGATACCCAGACCACCCGGCATACGACCAAACAGACGCCCCATAGTCTCCAGCAGCTCTTCAGCCACCTTGGAGCGTTCCAGCATCACACCCATGAAGATGAAGAGCGGAACCGCAATCAGGGTTTCGTTGGACATGGTGCCGAAAATTCGGCTTGGGATCGCACCAAGTGTCACGCTACCGCCAAAGAACGACGCGATCAGAGCGAAGATAAGTGCAACACCAGCAAGCGTAAATGCAACAGGGAAGCCCGCAAGCAAACAAATACAGGCAACCGCAAACATCAAAATATCAAGAGTATGAAGAAATCCATCCATCTCCGTTTACTCCTGAATCTGACGGAATGAGTCGAGTGCCTTCTTGTCACCGCCAAGGGCAAGAACACTTCGAATAATAATGGCAACACCCTGTAGCGAGACGAGAACGGCAAAGGCGATGATCGCACTCTTCAGAAGATAACGCCCCTGAATACCGGAGGCTTCCTGAGAGCCTTCCCAGATTGCCCACGAGCTGGCCACATAACCCCATGACCAGTAGGCAATCACTGCACACATCGGCAGCAGGAAGAAGACCGAACCGATCAGATCAATCACTGCTTTGATGCGTGGGCGAGCATCTCGATAGAAGATATCAACGCGCACATGCCCATCAACGCTAAGCGTATATGCAGCAGCCAACATGAATAGGAAACCGTGCATGTAGGTGATGGATTCTTGCATCCAGATGGAGCCGATACCAAAAACGTATCTCATCACCACCACTGTAAACTGGACAAGCACAATGCCCAGAGACAGCCAGGCGCAGGTCTTGCCGATGCCGCCATTGACTGAGGTAATCAGGTTCATTAGGGCGCGCATGCCCGCCTCTTCGTCTTGGTCTAAACCAAGCCTCTAGGATTATTATTGGGCCCCAAAGGCCAGGATAGAATTTTTGAAAGAAAAGCTCCCCGCAAGGATTGCGGAGAGCTCGTGCAGCATTAAGAAAAATTAGCCCAGGATACGATCGCGAGCAGTCAGGTAGTTACGCTCAGCAAGGCTGGACCATGCAGAGGTTTCCTTACGAGACTTAACGTAGCTTTCGTAGATGCGCTTGGAGATGTCATCTGTCTCAGCCACTTCCGCAACAACTTCTTCAGCTTTACGGCCGATTGCATCGAACACGTCGTCAGAGAAGTCACGAACCTGAACGTTGTGCTTGGTCAGGAGAGTTTCCAGAGCAGCACCGTTGTTGTGGTTGTACTCAGCGAACATGTAGTTGTTCTCTGCCATACATGCAGAACGGATCAGCTCCTGCTGACCAGGTGTGAAGCTTTCCCAAACACCTTTGTTCATGCCGAAGGACAGACCAGCACCTGGCTCATGGAAGCCTTTGGTGTAGTAGTACTTAGCAACTTTGTAGAAGCCGAATGCCATGTCGTTCCATGCACCAACCCACTCGGTCGCGTCGATCGCGCCAGACTGCAGTGCTGGGAAGATTTCGGAACCAGGCAGTGCAACAGCAGATGCACCAAGACGGCGAAGAACTTCACCACCCAGACCAGGCATGCGCATTTTCAGGCCTTTGAGGTCTTCAAGAGAGTTGATCTCTTTGTTGAACCAGCCACCTGCCTGAAGACCGGTGTTACCTGCCAGGAAGGACTTAACGTTGAACTGACCAGCCAGCTCATCCCAGAGCTCCTGACCGCCACCGAAGTGCATCCATGCTTCCAGCTCAGCAGCAGTCATACCCATTGGAACTGCGGTGAAGAAGCCGAATGCTTTGTGCTTGCCGAGCCAGTAGTAGTCAGCAGCGTGGTACATGTCAGCTGTACCGTTGGAAACAGCATCGAAGCTCTCAAATGCAGGAACGAGTTCACCAGCAGCGAACAGCTTAACAGTCAGCTGACCTTCACTTGCAGCAGTGATGCGGTCAGCGATGCGCTGTGCGCCGGTACCAAGACCCGGGAAGTTCTTTGGCCAGGTGGTGACCATTTTCAGTTCGCGCTTGCCAGATGCGAGCGCAGGAGCTGCAAGAGTAGCTGCGCCAGCGGTTGCGCCTGCCAAACCAGCATTTTTCAGAAAACTACGGCGGTCCATAAAAACTCCTCCCAAGAGCTTCTTAAATCAAATCTCTTTATGCCTCCGCAGAAACGAAACTCGTCCTCTGAGATCTCTGCGACAACATGACCAACTTCTTATAACCCTAAAACTACGTGAAAATACAAGGAAATCTGCATCGTATTGGACAAATTAATTATTCTTGGATCAACTGAGCGTACCTCATCAATACGTTTTCAACCGAAACCAACCGCAACGTAACTATCGAAACATTTTTAGGAAATCCCGCCCTAAAGGACTAATAATCGACCTCGTAATTCAAAATTCATAGCCTTTTATTTCAATGTTAATAAGTCAGTGGACTTGACCTAATTCTCAACAATGAATTTCCTGCAGTTTTTCTGGGCATTTTTGCAAGCCAGCCAGCAGATGCTTTAAAATACAATAATTTAGATGAAACTAATCTTTAGAATGCGTAAAATCTACACTGAACCACCCAAACTCTTCACCACACGTCAAAACCACGGAATCAGGCTCAACTCAGCCTCTTTTTGTGGAACAAAGACAGCTAAGAAACACCAGCGGATCGGAGAGTGAGATTTGGGTAGACCGCGAAGGTGTAAAAATTCACACCTTCGCGCATTAACGATAGCGCGAATTTCTTCGAAATCTTCGCTACGAAATTGCCTCGAACCAGTTTTCAAGGACATTTCGAGAGCGATTCTTCCAAAAATCGCCTTATTCTAGAACAGACCTGCCGTTGCGCCACCATTGAGACCAGCAATCAGCATCAGCGTTCCCATCAGCAGAATGGTCAGTGCACCAACCACTTCAAAGCCACGCAGGATGACCGTACCAGCCTGACTATCAGCCCCCCAGATGCGCAGAGCAACATCACGGGAAAGCACCGCAAGGCTGGCCAAGATGGAAACGGTAATCCCCGTTCCCAGAGCCATCACGAGCGTAGAAGCCACACCAGCCCAGATCATGCCCTGCGAGAAGGCAAAGGCCAGCACGATCAGCGCTCCGGTACATGGACGCAGGCCAACAGCCAGAATAATGGACCAGATACTGGTGAGCGTCATTGTTGAGTTTTGGACCAGTTTCGGATCCGGCGCATGCGCGTGCCCACAACTGGAGCAAACTTCTCCATGACCTTCGTGCGCATGGTCGTGATGATGATCGTGATCATGGTGGTGGCCGTGATCATGGTGGTGGTCGTGATCATGGTGGTGGTCGTGATCATGCGAGTGCCCGCAACTGGAAGCCGGCTTCTTGCCAAACCAAGGCTTCAGAACACGCTGCCAGACAAGGTAGAGACCAAGCAGGAAGACCAGCACATAAGACCCCAGCTCAAACCAGCGCGCTGTTGAGTTGATCGCCGTACTCGTCAGATGCAGCAGCACCCCTGCCCCGCCAACCAGAGCAATCGCAGTAACAGCCTGCGCAAAGGCAGAAGCAAAGGACAGAGCGATCCCTTTCTTCAGGGTCTGCTCATCCGCAATCACATAGGAGGAGATAACCGCCTTACCGTGACCCGGTCCTGCTGCATGGAACACACCATAAGCAAAGCTGATCAACATCAGCAGCCAGCCAGCAAACGGATTGCTGCGGAAGTTTCTGAGCGCACTTGTCAGCTTCAGATAGAACTCATTCTGAAGCCGTGTGATGGTCGCCATACCCTGCTGGAAGATGTTCATATCAGGACCACGCACGTCCGCAGCCGCCTCATCAGCGCTCAGACGCTCAGAAGCAGTCGACAGAGCCATTGGCTCACCGCCCTGCGCCAACGCGGCAACAGCGTCCGCAGCCGTCTCTGGCGCGCTTTCAGCTGGTTCAGGGGTGATCTCGGAGATAAACTTGGTGTTGCCACCATTAGAGGCAGCAGCCACAGCCGCGCCATCACAGGACACAATCACCTGATTGACCAGCGCCTGCGTATAACTCTGCAGCTCCTCAGGCACATTCCGCTGGTCGGCACCAATCGTCGCCAGCTGTGCAGCAATCTGCCCATCCAGTTCCGGCGGATGCACCAGCTCAACAGAACATTTGCCTGGAGAATTGCTCAGCGTCACAGCCAGACCGGACTTCGGCCATTTGAAATCGATGTAGTAGGTTGGGTCATACACATCGAGCGTAATCGGTTTATCCGCTTTGACCTTTTTCTTCAAAGGAAGCGTAAAGCTCAGCTCGACCAGCGAAACAGGGCTTGTATCCGGCTGACTGCGTCCGCTGGCAATATCCTCAGCGATCGCCGCCTTATCTTCATCACTGATCAGCCAGTAGTCATCAAAAGCCACCTTGATCATTTTCATGGAGGGTTCAAACGGCTCGGTAAAATCGATCTCCGTTTGACTGTCATCGCCAAAGGTGAAGTAGCCGTATTCGCCCAGCCCCTGAATATTGATCTTGGCCAGTTCCGCTAATTCGTCTTTTTCGAAAAATCCATTCTGGTTCTCATCCAGCCCCTGCACCGCATAAGCCGTGTACAGATCATCGAACAGCCACTTGTGCCGAATGTGAGTCAAATACCCATCATCATCGAAAACCAGTTCGGCACGCGCTTGCACAAACATGTGCGGATGAGCGGCAACCTGTTGAGAAGGCAACAGAAATACCAACAGCATGCAAAATGCGGTCAAAAACCGTAGAAGCTTATCAGACATGGCGCCTTAACAATATATGAGAACCCGACACGACAAGTGTAATAAAATAACGGCAAATTCAAGACCCAATTATTGAAGATCCTGAGATACGATTTTCCCGCAATTTAGAACCATTCGGATAATTCTTCCGAATTTGATGCTCATCACCTACGAAATAAACCGGATATTGCTTTAAGAATAAACCAATATCCCCGCAACGCTTCTTGTTCAATTTCGTTTGGGAGGGCTGAATGAACGTGCCATTGCATAATAAAATAACGATCGATACCTACATGACCCCATTGGATCATCCAGAGTTCGCTGGCCACGAGCAAATCGTATTTGCAACAGACAACGAAACAGGGCTGAAAGCAATTATCGCGGTTCACAACACCAATCGCGGTCCTGGTCTGGGCGGCTGCCGCATGTGGAACTATGCAAGCGCAAATGAAGCACTGACTGATGTTCTCCGCCTTTCCAAAGGCATGACCTACAAAAACGCGTTGGCTGACCTTGCTTTGGGAGGAGGAAAGTCAGTCATCATCGCGAACCCGCGCACTGACAAAACCCCCGAGCTACTCAGAGCGTTCGGCAGACACATTAACCGCCTTTCCGGCAGCTACATCACCGCAGAAGACGTGGGCATCAGCTCCGACGATATGGAAATCATCGGCAGCCAGACCCAGTTCGCACGCGGCACAGAAGCAACCGGCTTCGGTGACCCGTCTCCTTACACCGCGCTCGGCACCTTCGTCGGCATCAAAGCCGCCGCCAAGCACAAGTTCGGTTCTGAAGATCTCACCGGCCTCACCGTTTCCCTTAAGGGTCTGGGGCATGTGGGTTATGATGTTGCCCGCCAGCTCCACGAAGCAGGCGCGCGCCTCATTGTCTCCGACATCTACGACCCGGCAGTCCAGCGCGCAATTGAAGAACTCGGCGCCTCCAGTGTGTCTCCGGATGACGCACACCTCGTAGAAGCGGACATCTTCGCTCCATGCGCTCTGGGGGGCGGTTTGAACGCTGACACCATTCCTCAGCTGAAAGTGGCCGTCGTCGCAGGCGCTGCAAACAACCAGCTGGAAACTCCGGAAGACGGCGCGGCTCTCATGAAGCGCGGCATCCTCTATGCACCAGACTATGCCATCAACGCAGGCGGCGTGATCTCTGTTGCATTGGGAGAACCTGGCGCATCAGACACAATCGTACGTCAGAAGACCCTCGCCATCGGCGGCACACTCTCTCAGATCTTCGACAGAGCAGACGCAGAGAAACGCCCAACCAACATCATCGCAGATGAATTGGCAGAAGAGCGCTTCCAGCACCATCATAATCCGGCTTAACTCAGCTCTCTTTGGGAACAGGCCCATCAAGCATTTTGGGGCAGTCACCATGCTGCTCCAGTTGCTTGTGCCAGTTGACCATGTAGTCAACAAACGCACGCACTTTCGCGGAAAGATGGCGGCGATGCGGGTAAACCGCATACATCGCAGGTCCCGGCACTTCACAGTCTTCCAACGCCGGAATCAGCTGACCTGACATCAATTCTTCCAGCACATAAAAGATCGGCAACCGAACGACGCCCAGACCGGCCAGAGCAGCAGCAACGGCTGTCTTTGCACTGTTCACATGCATCGGGCCTTTAACAGGAACGGAAAACCGCTCCCCGTTCTCAAGGAACATCCAGTTGGTCTTGTGCTTGTAATTGGTATCGATGATGCACGGCATGTTGGCCAGATCCCCCGGTTTCTCCGGCATCCCATGCGCTTCCCAATAAGCGGGAGACGCACAAACCACCACACGCACATCACGGATCTTCCGAGCGATAAGGCTGGAATCTTCAAGCTCGGCCACGCGGATAGCGACGTCATACCCTTCCTCGACAATATCGACGAAGCGATCTTCCATCTCAATATCCAGCTCAACCCGCGGATGTTCTTGCAAGAAGGAAGCCAGCACCCTGCCCAGCGTTGCTTCAGAAAAAGAACGTGGCGCACTCAACCGCAACCTGCCGCGCACTTCCCGATGGTCTTGTTGCACAGCGTCTTTCAGATCATCAAAGCGCTGCAGCAACTCACCCGCTTCACGGAAGTAAGCTTCTCCAACCTGTGTCAGAGAAATCTGGCGCGTGGTTCTGTTGAGCAGGCGCACACCCAGCTCATCTTCCAGCTCGCTCACATATTTGGAGATCAGAGCTTTAGAGCGCCCCATGTCTCGCGCCGCTGCTGAAAAGCCACCGCTTTCGACCACCTGCAAAAAACATCTAATTCGTGTGATGGAATCCATCGGTCAAACCTCTCACAGCATATCTCTGGAACGCAAAATCAAAGCGAACGAGCCTCAGCCTGCTGCTTTTCACGGCGTTTACGGCGGCGGCGAACACGCCCGCCAAGCCCAGCCAGACGCAACATAAACAAACCTGCCGTAAAGCCAAGCCCGGCCAACACACCGCCTTCAACGGTCACCGGCACGGCGGGCTCAAAGTCTTCCCAGGTTGCTTTGGAAAGTTTGGTGTCCGGTTCCTTCATGAAGATCCAGACACGCTCAAATGCAGCGGCGGTCGCCATCGCCAGTTGCTGGTCTTTCAACGCCTCAAGCCGATCCAGAGACCGCTCAATGCTCGTCCCGCGCAACTGCACAAACTCATCCGCACTCTGCGCCATATGAGCCAGAGCCTCTGAAATGCTCCGGTTGGTGGCAGCTGCATCCGCAACAAAGTCAGCTTTCACTTCCTCCAACGCATCAATGGCACCACCCATGCGCTGTCGGTATTGCTGCGCAAACTCGGGAAGCTGAGAGGTCACAGTGCCGCTTACAAGCGCAACGCCAAGCGTCAGTACTCTTGCAAACATCATCGCAAACCTCCCATACCCAAATTAATCCAGCAGAGTGATCACTCCAGCAGCACCTTCTTCAGTACCAAACGCCAGACGATCGCCCTTCTTATCCCACGCAAGCGCAGAAACAGGGCCTGCACCCGGACGACGCAACAGAACCTCGCATTGTCAGAGAACCGCACAGCCATCACCATGCCGTCCTGATAGCCAATTGCCAGCATCTCTTCCTGCGGATGACAGCAAACAGTCGTCACCATGCTGTCGCCACGCACACCCAGCTCCAGAGGCGCCTGCCCCATTGGACCAGACTTACCCATGAATGGCCACAGGATCGCAGCCTGCGCACCGGATGTCGCCAGATACTTGCCCTTTGCAGACCAGCTCACAGACTTCACCTTGGCCGGATAACCAGTCATCCGCATGTCTTGACTGTCAGCCAGACGCCATCCGTGCAGAGCGTTCTCCTGCATGGTGGTCACAAGGTACTTGCCATCTGGAGAGTAAGTCACATGACCATGTGCACCCTTCCAGCTCAGCTCCTGCGGATCACCAGCAGCATTCACCCAAAACAACGTCACACCGTCATAACGGGACGCTGCAAGGCGCATGCCCTTTGGCGCAAAAGCCAAACCTGCAAACGCACGTGGCAGCTGAAACTCTTTGATCTCACCAGTCTTCAGGCGAACCCAAGCTGTACGACCAGAGGCAAACGCCACACTGTCCTGCGGACCAGCAGCGATAATGTCGATCCACTTGCGAGGCTGCTCAGCAAGCTCTTCAACACTGCCATCAGCGCTGACCTTGCAGATCTTGCCATCACCACCACCGGTGATCAGAGACTTGCCATCCAGGGAAGGCGTTGCGCAGAGCAAACCGTTTTTGTGAACCGGAGTTTGCGTCTCCGGCCCACCAGCAAAAAAGACAGAACCTTCACCACTGGCAAAGGCTGCTACGTCTCCGAGGAAGGTTGCCGAAACAACAAAACCGTCGGTATCAAGAGGAGCAGTTACAGGCACCAGAACTTACTCCGCAACACAAGCTTCAAACGCAATCTTCAACGCTGCACCATCCAGCTCACGACCGATGAACACGATGCGGCTCTCACGCTTCTCGCCGTTTTTCCAGTCACGCTGGTGATTGCCTTCCACAATCATATGGATGCCCTGCACCACATAACGCTGCGGATCATCTTTAAAGGCCAGAATACCCTTCATACGCAGAATGTTAGGACCCTGAATCTGGGTCACCTGATTGATCCAGTCGAAGAACACCTTCGGCTCCAGATCACCTGCTGTGAAGGAGAAGGACTTCACGGAATGCGTATCTTCATGGTCATGATCGCAATCCGGGCCGCATTCATGGTCAGGATGATCGTGATCATGTGCGTGGCCGTGGTCATGCCCATGATGGTGATGATCGTGATCGCAATCCGGACCACACTCATGATCATGCGCGTGCTCGGCTTTCTTCAGGAATTCTGGGTCCAGATCCAGAATACGGTCCAGCTCAAATGCACCACGATCCAGAACATCACCGATTTCAATCTGGCAGCGCTCTGTATGGTGGATCTTCGCATAAGGATTGATCTTGCGGATCGCCGCTTCAACACCAGTCAGTTCCTCAGCAGAAACAAGGTCGGTCTTGTTCAGCAAAATCACGTCAGAAAACGCGATCTGGTCTTCAGCTTCCTTGGTGTCTTTCAGGCGCTGCTGAACATGGCGTGCGTCAACAACAGCAACCACAGCATCCAGCTTGGCCGCTTCGCGCACATCATCATCCATGAAGAACGTCTGCGCCACAGGAGCAGGATCAGCCACACCGGTGGTCTCCACGATAATCGCGTCGAACGCCCCCTTGCGCTTCATCAGGTTTTCAACGGTACGGATCAGATCGCCACGAACGGTACAGCAGATGCAGCCGTTGTTCATTTCATAGACTTCCTCGTCGGATTCAACGAGAAGGTCATTGTCGATACCGATTTCACCGAATTCATTGACGATCACAGCATAACGCGTGCCGTGGTTTTCACTCAGAATACGGTTCAACAAGGTGGTTTTACCTGCGCCCAGATACCCGGTCAGCACGGTAACAGGAATACGGCTATCAGCAGCCTCGGACATTTACGTCTCCTTGGATGGGCGTGCGCTCGCAATCAGCTGGCACGATAATTTCGTGCCCTCAATATAGACAGTTGATCTGCCAGCAAAAGACCCTAGCTGCTGATTGTTTGATATCCGGGTTCCTGTCCCCCAGGAATTGGCCAATACCTCTCGGTAGGGATCACAGTCCCAACTTGTACCGAAGCTCCAGAACAAGCAGGAAAACAATGCAGAAGACGATGAAAAACACCACAACGCTAATCGCAATCGGCATGCTGCTGTTCAGTAGAGGGGAGAAGAAAAACAGATAAATCGAAATCAGTATCGCCATTGTCACAAAGGTGCGCGCCGAGCTTCTCGTCACAAACTGAAAAACACCCATAGACCTGATTGCCTCAGGCACACGAAGGCTACTCATAAAAGTCTCCAATCAAAATACATGGAGATCCTAGGCCCGTTATTTGACAGAAGCAAGAAGCCAACATCGATGAGCGAAGCGGGTATGAGCAATCGCAAGCGGCTCAATCCACTCTACTATTTTCTGTTTGCATTCAATTGCTTCCATCTCCTACCATCCAGCCGATTGTTTTGGGGGACTGGGAGGCAGACCATCATGCTGAAAACCGTAGAAGCGTTTGATCGCATCGGAGATGAAAACGCATTCGCCGTTTTAGCACGCGCAACAGAGCTTGCCCAACGAGGCCGCGACATCATCAATCTCGGCATCGGCCAGCCTGATTTCCAAACACCAGAACACATCGTGGAAGCAGCCGTCAAAGCTCTGCGCGACGGACACCACGGCTACACCGGCGCCACAGGCATTCTCCCGCTGCGCGAAACCATTGCCTCAAGCCTTCATGCGGAAACCGGTACAAGCGTCTCCCCAGACAACGTCATGGTCGTCCCCGGTGGCAAGGTCACCATGTTCATGGCTATCCTGATGTTTGGAGAACCCGGCAAAGAGATCCTCTACCCGGATCCCGGCTTCCCGATCTATCGTTCCATGATCGAGTTCACAGGCGCCGCTCCTATCCCGGTGCCAATCCGAGAAGAAAACGACTTCGCCTTCTCAGCCGAAGAAACGCTGAACCTCATCAATAAACGCACGGCCCTTCTCATCCTCAACTCACCAGCCAACCCAACAGGCGGCGTTACACCACGTTCAGAGATTGAGAAACTGGTCAAAGGCCTGGAGAACCACCCAAACCTGCCGGTGCTTTCAGACGAGATCTACTCCCGCATGACCTATGACGGGCTCAAGCACACATCCTTGCTGGAGTTCGAACAACTGAAAGACCAGCTCATTCTGCTCAACGGCTGGTCTAAAACATGGGCGATGACCGGTTGGCGCATGGGCTATTCCGTCTGGCCATCATCTCTAATCGACAAAGCCCGCAAACTAGCCGTGAACTGCTGGTCCTGCGTCAACACACCCAGCCAATACGCTGGTATCGCCGCAATTGAAGGGCCACAGGATGCAGTTGATCAGATGATGCAAGCCTTCGACAGCAGGCGCAAACTGGTAGTGGAAGGACTAAACGCCCTCCCCGGCATCTCCTGCAAAACACCCAAAGGCGCCTTTTACGCTTTCCCGAACATCAAAGAAACCGGTTGGCAAGCCAAACCTCTGGCATCAGCTCTGTTGGAGAAAGCAGGCGTCGCTCTCATCGGCGGACCGGATTTCGGCGTTTTGGGAGAAGGCTATCTGCGCTTCTCCTATGCCAACTCGGAGGAAAACATCAGGCGCGCATTAGGCCGCGTGGCCGACTTTCTGGACGCGAACAAGAGCTAAATTTTAGCGCTGCGCTGTTACCACGATGGCTTTTTCGATCAGCTCGGAAAGGTCGGAAACTTTGCTATCATGATACACTGGCTGCATGATGAGGAACAGCGAGGACGGACCAACTGAGGTCAAGCCATCCAGTTCGTCAATATCGAACTGAAGCACCACCTGCCCGTCGGCATCCAGAAGAGACAAACCTTCTTCATAGCTCCACTGCCACGCCGTGGCTTTGGAGATTGGCGCATAAAGCCCCTGACAGTTGGTTGTCTTGAACGTATTGCCATACCCGCTCGCAGCTGGCTCAGTCTCCAGTTGCGCAGAACAGGTTTTGGATGACAACGCATCAGAAATGGACCAGTGGCCGGAAATCACGCTGGCCTGACTGGAAAGGACGCCTAAGCCAGCAAACGCCAGGGTTGCGCCAGCCATTACTACTGTTTTTCTCAAAATCCCACGCATGCGAACAGCCTCCAGGATCTGTTTTATGTTCAGATTCTGGGCGCAATCAGTTAACTCAAGGTTAACAAGAAATTAAGCGAGAGATAACAGCTCTAAAAACATAAATTATTCATGGATTTAACACAAAAACAAATACACGCATTACTTGTGAAGTACAGATACAATCTAAAATAAATCAAATTATATACTAGTTATTATTTACATGAAGTGCAAAGCACATCCGCTTTAGGTGATTTGCTTCACAAATCGACCGCCTCTTCGTCTTCTAAGGTCAGCGGCCCTTCCCGCATTCAAAACAACAACAAACAAGGAAGACGAAATGGCGTACGTTATGAACCAGGCCTGCAACCCGCAGGCATTGGCAGAGCAGGAATTTGCCACCCCAACAGGCCTGCTCGATTATGCAATCACAACGACTTTGAACTCGTGTATCGGCGTCGCCGTCCGCGTTGGCAATCGCTTCATGGCTGCTCATCTCGTCATGTACGGCCAGCAAATCCCTTATGTTGCGCCAGCCAACCTGCAAATCTTCAACGCTGCAGATGCAGACACAGTATTTGCTTACATCGACAGCCTGCGCTTGCAAGAAAACTCTGCCAACTTCGACGAAGCCATTTTATTTGGAGCAACGGATGAATGGAGGAATACCGGCGGAGCGCTCACCAATGGCTACAACCGCCTGCGCGACCTGATCAGGCAACGCAACAACAACCAGCCTCCTGTCAGCAATGATACAGGCGACGGCAAGCACATTATCCGCATTCAGGGCGGCAACTTGAATATCAGGAATATCGGCTAAGCACCAAGCCGACAAAAGGAGCGCTCATTCCAGAGCGTTCCTTGATCAAAAACAGATGAGTCGTTTGATTGATTAGCCGACGAGCAGCACCATACAGGTCATGGCCAGCGTGAAAAAGCCGAACATCTTCAGGTCTTTATGATCCTCAACACTACCGCGGAAACTGACCATGGTGAAACTCCAAAACGCAATACAAGATGCCGCTTAGATAAGCGCGGCATAGTAAACATAGAGTTTCAATGCGGCAGTTTCACGATCACACGGCCACCACACCATTTCAAAGGTCAGTTACTCAGGATTCGCTCACAACCCATCCACGGAAACAAGGCGCTCACCCGGAGGTGGAGCACTCTCGCGAATGCGCAGCTTGGGCTCAATTAACATCAACTCGCTATTGAGCTTTTCGCCTTTCATCTGAGAAAGCATGAGCTCTGCAGCCTTTACGCCAATAGTGCTCGCACCATTGTCCACAGTGGTCAAAGCGGGCGTACGATTTTCGGTGCCGTCAGTGTCATCATAGCCAACAATCGCCAGCTCCGGCCCCGGTTCCACACCGAGTCGCCGCACAGCACTCATCACGCCCAGCGCCACAAGGTCATTAAAGCACACCACAGCCGTTGGCTTCGGGTCTGCTTCAACAATCTGTCTGGCAACAGACCGGCCATCATCCTGCGTCATCAGCTCTGGAATATCAATCTGATCATCCGCATTGATGCCCGCATCTTCCAAAGCAGAGCGCCAACCACGGTTTCTGTCCCGGCCAGCAGAACTGCCACGCCGACCACCAACCATGGCAATCTGAGTATGCCCCTGCTCAATCAGATGCTTCGTAATGCGGTAGGACCCAAGAAAGTCATCCCCGCGAACACAAGGTGCATCCGCACCAGCCACATCCCGGCACACCAAAGTCACCGGCACACCCTGCCGCACAATTGAGTTGATGTCCTTTTCCGTAGTGCCAACGGAAGCGCAAAGAATAAGCCCATCCACGCGGTGCTGCAGCAGCGTGTCTGTAAAGTGCTTCTGACGCTCCACGATATCGCGGTGATTACAGATCAGGATGGTTTTGTTGTGCTGTGCCAACGTTTCTTCCAGCCCACGAAACACCTCAGCGAAGTAAGGATTGAGAATATCGTGTACCGCCACCCCAATCATGTTGGATTGAGATGTCCGCAAAGATGCTGCCGAGCGGTTATAGATATAACCCACTTCCTCAGCATAGGCTTTCACCCGCGCTTTGGTGGCTTTGGCGATTAAAGGAGAATCTCTCAGAGCCAAGGAAACTGTAGCCGTCGAAACACCCAGTTTCTCAGCAAGATCGCCTAATCTCAATGGTTTACCAGTGCCGCTCAATGCTGATGTCCTCGCATATCCAGCCGGATCCGTTTTGTATTCTTAAGCACTTATGCACAGCAACATTAGCAAATAGCAATACTCCAGACTGCCAACAAAGAGAATTCATTATGAATTCTCAAGTTTCAGTCACTTGTTAAACCCATCAGACATCCTGATATATTTGCTGATAACTCATAATCGCATTGGCAGGTTTCAGAATATGTATTCCGACTTCAAATTGCTCGCCCAATACAACACCTGGATGAACACCCGGCTCTACACATGTGCGGAGCAACTCAGCGAGGAGCAGTTGAAGGAAGATCGCGGCGCATTTTTCCAATCCATCTTTGCAACCTTCAATCATATTGTGGTGGGAGACCTGACATGCTGCGCCGTTTCGCCCAGCATTCCCCAAGCTACAAAAGCCTGCAGAAACTGGAGTCATTTCCAATACCAACAGCTCTTACCTCCATCTCTTTTGAAGACTGGGAGGAGCTGAAAGCAGCACGTCAGAGCCTGGATAAAATCATTGAAGAATTTGCAGGGGACATCACCCCATCTGAGGCAGGTGAGGCTCTTTCATATGCCAACATGAAGGGCATACCAGCGACGAAAAACTTCGGGGATCTGGTGCTGCATTTCTTCAACCACCAAACCCATCACCGGGGGCAGATAACAACTCTGCTCACCCAGTTCGGACTGGAAACACCAGATACAGATCTGCTGTTTCTCTGCCAGGACGCTTAAATCATTAAAATATAAAGGCCTGTGTTGAATGCGCAGGCCAAAGCCGACAGCTTAATCAGCCGCTTCCAGCTCTACTTTCTTTTCCGCCTGCGCTTCAGCAGTTTTGTCTTCATTCTCCAGCTCATCTTCCAGATCCGGATCATCCTCAAAACTCGCAGAAAGGTTCTTCTCAACCTGACGCAACAAACGACGCAGCTTCTTGCGGTCCTTGTCATCCATGCCAGCCAGCGCTTCTTTCTCAAGACGCTTCCATGCACGGTCGACCTGCAAGATCCGATCACGGCCTTCTTCACTCAAAAACACCCGCGCAAGCCGGCCATCCGTCTCGGAGATCCGACGAAACACCAGCCCCTGCGCGGTTAGACGTGTCACCATCTTCGTAACTGTCGGTGGCTGCACACCAAGCGCCAAAGCCAGCTGGCTCATGGTCTTGCCATCTGTCTCGCTTAAAACCTTCAGAACCGCTTCCTGCCCCGGATGCAATCCAATGCGCGATAAGTGTGCCCCAGAACGCGCACGCTGCGCTTTCGCGGCCTGAGCAAGACGAAAAGTCGTGCTCTTTTTAAAATTGAAACCCATGGTCTGGCTAATCTCGCTGCTGTCCCGATCAACGTAAAACGCCCGAAAAAGGCGCCGTACAGCAGTGATAGCCGCCGAATATATAACTCAGATGACAGTTCGATAATTATTTAGTGACCTAATGAGATTTCTTAGGCGAATAAGCTCTTTAAGTTCTACTCAGTGGGATTTTTGAGGTTACGCGGATACTTTTATCCGGTGTCCCATAGCCTGCTCCAAAGCATCCACCGCTTCACGGCAATACGCCGCGTATTGTGATTCCATGCGGTAGTTCAGCGAACGTGGGTAAGAAGCATCCAGCGTCATATCATGGGTAATCCGCCCCGGCCCAGCGGCCATCACCACAATGCGGGAAGACAAGAACACACTCTCATAAACAGAATGCGTCACAAACAGAATGGTCCAGTCATGGGTGGATTTCAGCTCAAGCAGATCATCGTTCAGCTTGTTACGGGTAATCTCATCCAGCGCCGCAAACGGCTCATCCATCAGCAACAGCTTCGGCTTGGTCACAAGAGCCCGTGCAATGGAAACCCGCATCTTCATACCGCCGGAAAGCTCAGAGGGCATATGCGTCGCAAAATTGCAAAGCCCAACCATCCCCAGCGCCTCTTCCACGCGATCCTTCGCATCCCGCTTAGAAACACCCTTCACCTTCAACGGCCAGTAGACATTCTCAAAGGTGTTCGCCCACGGCAATAAGGTCGGTTCCTGAAACACAAACCCAACCTCACCCTGTCCAGACCGAACGATCTCGCCTGAGCTTGGCTCCTCCAACCCGGAAATGAGCCGCAGAATAGTAGACTTCCCACACCCTGACGGCCCAAGAATACTCAAAAACTCCCCCGCCCGTACATCCAGATCAAACCTATCAATTGCGGTGGTGCCATTCTCAAAGGTCTTGGAGATGTTGTTCAGGGATAGGAGGGGGGAGTTTATCATCTGGATGATCTTTCATGGAGTGCTATGCGCCAATAACAAACGCATAGCATCATCTGCCAGTTTCTTCGATGATTATGGACAGTTTACACCAACACCTGGTCCACAGGTGACTTTGTTGTCTGCAGTGCTCCTGGTCAAGCCTGCAAGATAAGCAAAAGATCTGATCGGATTTCGATATGGATCAGCCGGAAGAAACTTGGTTCTGACGACACTGTTGAACTCTTCAAACATGCGCTCCCGCTGATTTGCCGTCAGAGCAGATGGACCATCTACCTCGAACGTCTCCAGCATATTTTCACACTGCGCTCTGAATGAGTTCGTGTAAATCCGTTGAGGCAAAAGCTCCATGCGTACAATTTCATTATCCCAACGTTTTGAAATTGACGACGCGGCAAATATCAAGTTTGCCAAGTCTTGAGGCTGTGCCACATCAAATTGATCTGTATAAATGGAATTGACAAGCAATCCATTGCCACCAACCATCACCACGTTGTCGGGCCAGCCAGAAATTGTAGTCGCTGCATTCGTTCGCACATTGTCTGCCAAGGACTTAAGGAAACTTGGTCCAAGGCCGCCAGCCGTTCTGCTCGCAGCCTGGCACGAGACCGTCAAGATTTCATTCAATCGTGCATGACCACCCTGCGCGTTTCGAATGCTCTGCGCAAAGGCCGCATTTTCCATACCTCCAACATCCCCAACGCCAGCGCAGGTTCCGTGTGATGTGATGAAAAGCTTATCAACCTCATCAAATGCATTCTCACCAAACACTTTGATGATGTTTCCATTGGGCTTCATATAGAAAAGATTTGTGTAATTGCGACGGTTGTTATGGTCTCTCTGAGAATGTGCCCAAAGGATATCGCGTGGATTTGTAAACTTGTCACAGTAAGCTTTAGTAATGAGCATTCCTCCTGCAGCACCAGCCTCACCAGCCATCAGCCCAGCCAGCGCCAGCACAACGCCGCCGAGCAGTCCTTTTCGTGTCTTTCTGGAAAACATAATCGGCTTCTCCTTCTTATTGTTAGCCACCAAGAAGGACGGGGCATTGCTCCCCGCGTGAACCGTTAGACCCAACAGCCAATCACCAGAGTAAACGCCTCCCTACCCACTACCTCTGAAAAACCAGAGCATCCCACGCCTTCCCCCATGACGTCCGCACTCCGACGCGTTACTCTGCGCGCAAGACAACAAGCACCGGAAAACAATATGAGCGCCCTGCCCCGCCGTTTTTGGCATGAGATGACAACGACTGACTTCTCTGAGAATGACACCAGCGACTGGATCGCGGTGTTGCCGATTGCGGCAATTGAGCAGCATGGCCCTCACCTGCCGGTCTACACAGACACCTGCATCGCGGAAGGGCAAGTCGCTCGCACGATTGAGCTGTTACCCGATGATCTGCCGGTCACATTCCTGCCCGTTCAGGCTGTCGGTAAGTCAGACGAGCATCACTCATTCCCCGGCACACTCAGCCTCACATGGGAAACCGCTGTCAAAGCCTGGATTGAGATTGGGGAATGTGTCGCCAGAGCAGGCATTCGCAAACTGGTGCTGGCCAACTCCCACGGCGGCAACTCACCGCTGATGGACATCATCACCCGCGATCTGCGTCTCAAACACAATATGCTCGCCGTGGAATCCAGCTGGCTCCGCTTCGGGCAACCGGAAGGCCTCTATGCTGAGGAGGAGTTCACCTACGGCATTCATGGCGGCGACATCGAAACATCCATCATGCTGGCCCTGCGTCCGGATCTGGTGCGCATGGATCAGGCAACAGACTTCACCTCCACCCAAACCGAGCACATCAACAACGATGCTTACCTGCGCGCTCATGGTCGCCATCAATATGGCTGGATGAGCGAGGATCTGAACAAGACCGGAGCCCTCGGCAACGCGGCGCTCGCCACAGCGGAGAAAGGTCAGGCTTCCCTCACACATGCCTCTCAGGAGTTCATCAAACTCCTGCGTGACGTGCAAAGATTTGATGTCTCTTCTTTCAACACGAACTAACCAGAACCTGAATTAATCACGCAATTTCAACGCGGTAATGCCTCGCAAAAATTCCCCTTGCCATAAATTGTCATTTGTGACAGTTTACTCAAAACAAACACATGAGGTTGGCAATGAAGATCTGTCTCATCAAAGCATCTGCACCGAGCTACTTTAAAGATTACAAGAAAGCGCGTGGAGGCCCGCCTCAGTCCATCTTCTCAGCTGCGGCAGCAACCCCCCGCCATTTTCAGCTGGAGATGCATGACGAAACCATCAGGATGGTCGATCCCCGCAAGGTGACCGCCGACCTCGTGGTGCTTTTCTTCGCAACTCCTGATGCCAACCGAGGCTACGAGCTCGCCTCAGCCTTCTCGGAAAAAGGCAGTCAGGTTGTGATCGGCGGCCTCCACGCCACCTTCATGCCGGATGAAGCCAGCGAATATGCAGATGCAGTGATGACAGGTGAATGCGAAAACGTCTGGGATGAACTGCTGCAGGACGCCCAGAACCGCGACCTCAAACCAAGATACACCGGCACCTATGCCGACATGTCCAAACTCAACCCATATCCACGCCACCTCATCACGGCTGAGCAATACAATTGGGAGTGGTCCGTGCTGGTGAGCCGTGGCTGTAAACACAATTGCAGCTTCTGCATCATCCCCGGCATGCTCGGAAAAACCCGCTACCGGCCTATTCCAGACATTATTAATGAGATTTCTGAAATGGAAACGGATTGGGTGGAGCTTCACGCCGACCACCTGACCGAAGATCGCGACTACGCTCTTGAGCTGTTCAAAGCGTTAGAACCGCTCAAGATTAGATGGGCTGGTGAGACCACTATTCGCATAGCAGATGACCCGGAACTTCTCGAAGCAGCTGCCCGGTCTGGTGCGAAGTACTTGCTGATTGGAATAGAAACCCCATCCAAAGCAGCTCTTAAGCGTGCCGGAAAGGGTTTTGTGAAACCTGAAAACTTAAAATCTCAAATTTCTAACATTCATGCACATGGCATTATTGTCGACACCACAGCAATTTTTGGCTTTGACGAACATACACCAGAAATTTTCATCGAAACCGCCAAGTTCTACCATGAGATAGGGGTCGATATTACTGCCCCAGCCATTGCCATTCCGTTCCCTGGTTCACGCTTCTACAAACAGCTGGAACAGGAAGACAGATTACTCTCTGACAACTGGGGGGAGTACGATGGTGCCCACGCCGTCTACCAACCAAAAAACATGAGCTGTGAAGAGCTTGAGGCAGGGGCGGAAGAATTCTCGCAGCATTTTTACTCAGTGTCGCGGTCAGCTTCGAGAAAACTTCGTCAGATAAAAGATTTCGGGTTGGCAACCACGCTTCAGATTTCGTGATTGCCAGCGCCTCATACCATTGGAAGGATGGCAAAGCCCAAAGGATCCCAACCCTGGAACTTTCCCGTCCAAAAAAGGAGAGCTTTTACAGCTCTCCTTTTTCCATAATTTCACCCCACAAAGCCGCATCAAAACCAAGCAAAAGCTGCTTTCCGCCCGTAATAAGTGGCCTTTTAATTAATGAAGTTTCTTGCATCATCAACGCGATAGCACTGCCTTGATCACTCACGCCCGCCTTGGTTTCATCGTCCAGTTTGCGCCATGTGGTACCGCGTTTATTAAGAACAGACTCCCACCCGAATCTTTCACAGGCCTCGTTCAGTGCATTTTCATCTGCACCATCTTTTTTGTAATCGTGAAAAGTGTAGTCGACTTTTGATTCATCCAGAAGTTTACGAGCCTTGCGAACACTGTCGCAATTGCGAATACCATACATAATCAACAAGATCAGAACCCTTCATTTCCTCATCATTAGATGAAATATACTCATCTTAACGTTGGAGTGTCTCTCAACAGATACGCATTAAACCGCAAGAAATACATCCCTTAGCGCCTGAATACGCTATGAAATTGCGCTGCTCCCACATTATTTCCTCGTTTCAACTACGCAATGCCCCCTAGACGCATTCATTCATATGGGTAATATCACTAAGACGCCAGAATCCGCCTAATAAGTGGACGGCGAAACCAGAGGGGCCCCTGCAGAACAATTAATTATCTGCATGAGGGGGACAAGGGGAGTAAAAATAGAATGCGTTTAAAGATTGCATCCGCTGCATTGGCTATGACGCTTGCTGCCGGAACTCAGGCAAATGCAGAAACGTTTAAGTTCGCGTTTCAGGGGACATACAACCAGCTGGACCCATACAGCCTGAACGAAACCTTTACACTCGGCATGCACGGCAACGTATATGAAGGCCTCGTGCGCCGTTCCGCAGACCTTAAGATCGAACCAGCTCTCGCTGAAAGCTGGGAAGTTCTTGAGCCAACCCGCTGGCGCTTCCACCTGCGCAAAGGCGTAAAGTTCCACAACGGTAACGACTTCACAGCTGACGACGTGGTCTTCTCTGCAGACCGTGTGCGCGCTGAAGGCTCCGACATGACAACCCGCATCGCGAAGGACGTGAAGGTTGTTAAGGTCGATGACTACACCGTTGACTTCATCCTGCCAGGCGTAAACCCAATCCTGCACTCCGAGTGGTCCACTTGGTACATCATGGATAAGGAATGGACTGAAGCAAACAACGCTGTAAAGGTGACTTCTGCTTCTGACACCAATCCAAACTACGCATCTTTGAACACAAACGGCACCGGCCCGTTCAAGATCGCAACGCACGAGCCAGGCGTTAAAACCACTTTCACCGTAAACGACGGTTGGTGGGACAACAAAGTACACAATCTGACTGGCGTTGAGTTCACTCCAATCGGATCTGACGCAACCCGCGTTGCAGCTCTTCTTTCTGGCGAGCTGGACATGGCGTTCCCGATCCCGGTACAGGACATCAAGCGTGTAGACGGCAATGCAGGCACTACTGCTCTGACAGGTCCTGAGCTGCGCACCATCTTCCTCGGTTTCGACCAGAAGCGTGATGAGTTGCTCCACTCCAACATCAAAGGCAAGAACCCATTCAAGGACGTTCGCGTTCGTAAGGCGTTCTACCAGGCAATTGACGTTGACGCGATCAAAGCGAAAATCATGCGTGGTCTGTCCGAGCCAGCAGCTCTGATGATCTCACCATTCCTGTTCGCAAACTCCGGCGATTTCTCTCGTTACCCATACGATCCAGCAGCATCCAAGAAGCTACTTGAAGAAGCTGGCTACGGTGACGGCTTTGAAGTTTCCATGGACTGCCCGAACGATCGTTACGTGAACGACGAAGCAATCTGTCAGGCAACCGCAGCATTCCTCGCGCGCGTAGGCATCAAAGTGAACCTGAACGCACAGCCTAAAGCGAAGTACTTCGCGAAGGTTCTCGCGTCCGGCGGTTACGACACCTCCTTCTACATGCTCGGCTGGACCCCAGGTTCCTTCGACAGCTACAACGTTCTGCTGAACTTGAACAACTGTCGTGACGACAAAGGCGCTGGCGGCCCATTCAACCTGGGTGGTTACTGTAACCCGAAAGTTGACGAGCTGACCAAGAAGGTTCTCTCCGAAAACGACGAAGAGAAGCGTAACGCTCTGATTTCAGAAGCTTACACAATCCTGAACGACGAAGTATCTCACATTCCTCTGCACCAGCAGGGTCTGGCTTGGGGTGTTTCCGACAAGGTTACTCTGAAGCAGCGCGCGGATAACGAGTTCCACTTCAAATATGTAGTGAAGAACTAAGTTTAACGCTTAGCCAAAAAAAGATAATAGCCCGGCGCCCTCGGCGCCGGGCACCTCTATTCTCAGGAACAACTATAAAACACCATGTTTGGCTTTATCTCCCGGCGTATCGCCATGGCTCTCGTGGTCATGTTTGTCGTAGCCTTAATCTCCTTCCTGCTTTTCCGCTTCGTTGGAGATCCTGTAAACCAGATGGTGGGCATTGAGACCACCCCAGAGCAACGTGAAGCCCTGCGCCAAAGCCTCGGCCTGAATGACCCTGTTCTCGTTCAGTTTTTCCGCTATGTCATGGGTGCGATCCAATTCGACTTCGGTAACTCCTACCAGTTCAAGCAGCCTGTGGCAGACCTGATCGGTCGCCGTCTGCCTGCAACTCTGGAACTGTCCTTTGCTTCTGCAGTTTTCGCATTGGCACTCGGCATTCCAATGGGCGTTTACACCGGTCTGAACCGCGATTCATGGCTCTCAAAGATGTTCCTGTCGGTATCTCTCGTAGGTATCTCCCTGCCAACATTCTTTATCGGCATTCTGTTTATCTTCCTGTTCTCAGTCACCCTGCAGTGGCTGCCAAGCTTCGGCCGTGGCGAAGTCACCCAGCTCGGCTCTTTCTGGGACACAGGTTTCCTGACCATCAGTGGTATCAAGGCAATCATCCTGCCAGCGATCACGCTCGGTCTTTATCAGATGACCCTCATCATGCGCCTGATTCGCGCTGAGATGCTGGAAGTTCTGCGCACCGATCACATCAAGTTCGCCCGCGCACGCGGCCTGCCGAACCGGTCCGTCTATTACATCCACGCACTCAAAAACACGATGGTGCCTGTTATCACCATCACCGGCCTGCAGCTCGGCTCCATCATCGCCTTCGCGATTATCACCGAGACCGTGTTCCAGTGGCCAGGTATGGGCATCCTCTTCCTGCAAGCCGTGCAGAACGTGGATATTCCGATCATGGCAGCTTACCTGCTGCTCACCGCTTTCATCTTCGTGGTCATCAACCTCATCGTAGACATTCTCTACGTCGTGATTGACCCACGCCTGCGCACCGAACGCGGCCGCGCATAAGAAACGGTAAGGACAACAATCATGACAGATAACACACCAACCGTTTCCGGCAGCGAGGCTTCAGAAGCCTCCCGCTCCGCATTAGCTCGTTTTCTGGACAGCGACCTGCTTCACAGCTTCCTCAGCTCTAAGGTGACCGTTCTTGCGGCCATCACAACGCTGGGTCTGATGCTGGCCGCTCTGTTTGCACCAATCGTGGCACCATTCAACCCGTTCGATCTGGCCCAGATCAGCATTCTGGACGCACGTATCCCGCCAATCGGCATGGAATGGTCCGACCCACGCTACCTGCTGGGCACAGACGATCAGGGCCGTGACCTGCTCTCCGGCATCCTGTACGGTATGCGCATTTCACTGGCAGTGGGCTTCCTGTCCGTTGCATTCGCAGCTGTGCTCGGCATTTCTCTGGGCCTGATCTCCGGTTATGTGGGTGGCCGCACAGATGCGATCATCATGCGTATCGCAGAAGTTCAGCTCACCTTCCCAGCAATCCTGCTGGCGCTGCTTATTGACGGTATCGCAAACGGCATCTTCGGTAACATCGACCGTGAAACCTGGGCGATCTGGATCCTCACCTTCTCTATCGGCCTGTCCTTCTGGGTACAGTATGCACGTACAGTCCGCGGCTCCACGCTGGTTGAGAAGAACAAGGAATACGTTCAGGCAGCCCGCGTGATCGGCATTCCGGCATGGATCATCATGATCCGTCACGTACTTCCAAACGTACTTGGCCCGGTTCTGGTTATTGCAACCATCAACCTTGCTCTGGCAATCATCACAGAAGCAACTCTCTCCTTCCTCGGCGTTGGTGTTCCATCAACACAGCCATCTCTGGGCACGCTGATCCGCATCGGTAACGACTTCCTGTTCTCAGGCGAGTGGTGGATTGCGATCTTCCCAGGTCTGGCGCTCGCGATCCTCGTTCTGGCAGTGAACCTGCTGGGCGATTGGCTCCGCGACGCACTGAACCCGAAACTGCGCTAGGGAGAGAGACCATGAGCATCTTAGATATTCGCGGCCTCACCGTTCAGTTTCCGAGCCGCAAAGACGTCTTCACGGCATCCCGCAATGTCAACCTCTCCGTAGACGCCGGTAAAATCCTCGGCGTTGTGGGCGAGAGTGGCGCAGGTAAGTCCACCGTTGGTAACGCCACCATTGGCTTGCTGGAACATCCGGGCCGCATTGCAGAAGGTGAAATCCACCTCGACGGTCAGCGCATCGACAACCTTGATCCGGAAAGCATGCGTAAGCTGCGTGGTAAGCGCATCGGCATGATCTTCCAGGATCCGCTGACCTCTCTGGATCCACTTCAGACCATCGAGTTCCAGCTGGTCGAAACCATCCGCCTGCACCTGCCGCTTTCTAAGGAAGAAGCGCGTGCCCGCGCGGTGGATCTGCTGGATCAGGTCGGCATTCCAAACCCGCAAGAGCGTATCTCGCAGTACCCGCACCAGTTCTCTGGCGGCATGCGTCAGCGCGTTGTGATTGCACTAGCCCTCTGCGCAGACCCGGAAGTTGTCATCGCTGATGAACCAACAACGGCTCTCGACGTATCCATTCAGGCGCAAATCCTGAAGCTGATGAAGCGTCTGTGTGAAGAGAAGAACGTAGCGATGGTCGTCATCACCCACGACATGGGCGTGATTGCAGACCTCACCGACCACGTGGCGGTTATGTACCGTGGTGATCTGGTTGAGTACGGCGAATCCAAGCAGGTATTGGGCGCTCCAAAGCACCCATATACCAGAGCTTGATCGCTGCTGTGCCGCGTCCAGACGTGAAAGTGCATCGCTTCCCACAGGTGGACTATATTGAAGGCTCCGCAAAGCCATTCAAGCAGATCGACATTGCCACCCATTGGCTGGGCAAGGCACGTGACTACAAGTCTGTCGATGGCCCACTGCTGGATGTAAAAGACATCACCATGAAGTTCCTGACCAAGGACGCATGGATTTCTAAGAACAGGCAGTACTTCACCGCTCTGGATAAAGTCAGCTTTGACATCCACGCAGGTGAAACCTTTGGCCTCGTGGGCGAAAGTGGCTCCGGTAAATCAACCATGGCCCGCGTCATCACTGGTCTCTACCATCCAGCAGGTGGCACCGCCCACTTCGCCGGACAGGAACTGACCAGTCTGAAGGACAAGAAGCAGGTTCTGACAATGCGTCGTCAGATGCAGATGATCTTCCAGGATCCGTTCTCGTCCCTAAACTCTCGCATGCGTGTGCGTGACATTGTTGCGGAACCAATCAAGTTCCACAAACTGGCCAGCACCAACAGCGAAGTAAACCAGATCGTTGATGACCTTCTGGAGCACGTCGGCCTTGGCGTTGCAGCGGCTGCCAAGTTCCCGCATGAGTTCTCCGGCGGTCAGCGTCAGCGTATCTCCATTGCCCGCGCACTGGCGACCCGCCCACGCTTCCTGGTGTGTGATGAGCCAACCTCTGCGCTGGACGTGTCCATTCAGGCACAGATCCTCAACCTGCTGAAGGATCTGCAGGACGAGCTGGGCCTCACCATGCTGTTCATCAGCCACGACCTCGCAGTCATCCGGCAGATGTGTAACCGCACCGGCGTTATGCGCCACGGCCAGCTTCTGGAAGTCGCGGACACCGAAGACCTCTTCGACAACCCGCAACACGCTTACACCAAGGAGCTCCTCTCCCTGATGCCAAGCATGGAAGGCCTGTCCCGCCAGAACCTAGAAGAAGAACTGGCCTGACGCCACCCAAACCCCAAACACCACAAAGGGCCCCCACGGGCCCTTTTCTTTTGCCAGCACGCCGCCAGACAAGTTAACGCGATCCCACAACCTCTAACTCAATAGCGTTTAAACTCGCCATCTCCATCTTCACCCCGTATTACCTTCAGAGAAAACTAACGTGGCACACTAGGATTTTCGTTAAGGATACCGCCGCTATGGTCTGCGCGTCCGCGAGGACTCAAAGCTACAAATGCAATTTCTCCCGATCAGAGCAGGCTCACAATGAAAAAAACAACTGCTACCATCGCTGGCCTTGGCGCACTGGCCCTTTTCATCTCTCCAGTACTGGCTGACAATCACGACACCGGCCAACCCAAAGTCGAGTTCACCAACCTGTCTTTGGTTGATGGTTCGCCTGATGATGGCACCTGCAAAACACGTTACTCCGGCGGTTACACAGCAACCCCGAAGAACGGAAAAGCTGACACAAGCCAAGATCAGGCAGCCTCCGAGGATTCCGGCGTTCTAATTGCAGAGTCTGACGGCACCGTTGGCGAAGGCATCTTCACGATTTCAAACACCTACGAAATCGTCTTTGAAGACAGCGCAAACAACCCACCTGTTGAAGTGCAGATGTTTGCCTCCGGCCTGATCGGTGAAAATCCAGTCACTGGCGTATTTTCTGATGGCACCTGCCGCGGTCACATCACTGTTGGACAACCAGACAAATCCTGACAAGACAAGCCTCTAGCTCGTTAGAGCACAAAACAAGCTTTGACCGAGTAAACGAGCAGCTTCTCATGCCGTGCCACCCACCAGTGGCGCGGCATTTTCTTCGGCGCACGGCGGCCCGTCAAACTTCCCAAAAACCAAGCGTTTCCGCCAAATGATTGCGCTGTCAAATATTCGCCAAAGTTAGGCGTACACATAGCAGGTTCGCATCTTCCTTCTTTCGCAGACGAAAACCTGTCATGTTTATGCGCCTTTCCATAATCGGAGTAATCCTCTTACTCCTCATGTCCTTTCTGGGCATGGTACATCCGCTCGGCGATAGCTTGTCAGTGTTCCGGCTGCCATTGGCGGTCCTGCTCGCAGTCCTCACCCTGTTCTGCTACCGCCAGCCCACCATGATGATCACCGGCGTCATCATCGCCATCTTCAGCAGCGCAACGGTTTTGTGGGCGTATCAGGGAGAGAGCGTTCCAAACAGCTATGACCTCACCGTCTACCAGAAGAACCTGAGCTTCCGCCCCGGCGACCGTGTAGATGTGCTGGAAGATATCCTGATGCTGAAACCGGACGTTATCACCATGCAGGAGGTCCATAAAAGGCACCTGCCTCTGATCAACGCGCTGAAGGAAAACTACCCCTACCACATCGTCTGCCCGTTCACGGCAGTCGGCGCTGTGGCCGTGCTCTCCCGCCTGCCTCTCGCCACGGATTCTTTCCGCTGTGAGATCGGCCTGGGAATTGCCGCCCTGCATATCCAAAGCAAGGAAGGCCCGCTGTGGGTCGTCTCCATCCACCAGCATTGGCCTTGGCCATTTTATCAGGAAAATCAGGCGGAACAGATCATCCCGATCCTGTCTGAGCTAAAGGGCCTCAAGCTCGTGGCGGGTGATTTCAACATGGTGCCCTGGTCCCATATTATGGGCCAATACACCGAGGTAACGAACACACAGATGGCTGGCCCGTTCAAAGCCAGCTTCCTGTTCAAAGGCACCTACGCCATGCGTATTGACCATGTACTCGCACCAAAGGGCGGCCAAACATTTCTCCGCCCTTATTACGGCTCAGACCACCACGGCCTCTATGCACAGGTCGATCTCTAAGCAGCCTGAACCTTCCGCGCCACAATAAAGCGGCCCATCGGCGAAGATGGGTAGTTGCCGGTTTCAACAATCTTGAAACCCGACTGCTCAATCATCCGCTCCAGCTGCACCTGCTTCAGGTAGTTCACATAGGGCGCGTAACCAACAAGACGCATCACGTTGATCAACCACCGCCAGTAAAACGGACAATCACCCACGCACGGCGTTTTGGTGATAAACAACCCATCCGGCTTCAACATCCGATGTACCTGCTTGAGAACACTGGCAGGCCCCTTGATCAGATGAACTACATTATAGGCCATCACCACATCATAGCTCTTGCCCTCAAACACACTGCTGCCAGCGGGAGTATGCACAAAGCTGATGTTCTCAATGCCATCGTTCCAGGCCTTTTCCTGCCCAAACTCGATCATCTTTCCGGAAATGTCGCTGGCAGTCATGTGCTTGACATGCTTGGCCAAAAGCATCGCGGTTGAACCACTACCACACCCCAGCTCCAGCACCTCTTGCTCAGCGGTGAGATAAGAACGTACACGGTCCATTGCCTTCTCATAGGAAGCAACGTCTTTCATAGGACGCGCCACATATCCCGGCGCATGTTTGTCCCAAAATCCTGCAGTATCCCGCATAGAAAACCCTCCATTTCCTGCAGTGTATCCATGCATATTCTCAAAACAAATTGCCAAAATTCGCAGCTGAGGTATACAAATATGCATGAATTGGCAGAGCGTCTCTTTTGATTGGAACCAGGCCCGCGCTTTCCTCGTCACTGCGGAGGAAGGCTCCCTCTCGGCTGCTGCAAGGGCTTTGGGCCTCACCCAGCCCACACTGGGCAGACAGGTCACAGCGCTGGAGGAAGCCCTCGGCGTAACCTTGTTTGAACGTGCTAGCCGCTCGCTCTCCCTCACGCAGGCAGGCATGGAACTGCTGGAACACGTGAAGTCCATGGGCGAGGCTGCCAACCGCATCTCCTTGACGGCTTCAGGCCAATCGCAGGAGATCGACGGCACCGTCTGCATCAGTGCCAGCGACACGGCTTCAGCCTACATCCTCCCACCAATCCTGAAGAAACTCCGCGAGATCGCACCCGGCATCCATGTTGAGATCGTCGCCACCAATGCCGTCAGCGACCTTCAGCTGCGCGAAGCCGATATCGCCATTCGCCATGTTAGGCCGGAACAGCCAGACCTCACCGCACGGCTCGTCAGGGAAACAACGGCCCACTTCTACGCCAGCAAAACCTATCTGGACCGCAAAGGCCGCCCTCAGACCACCAGCGACATGGCAACCCACGAGTTCATCGCTTTTGATCGGCCAGATCTGTTCCTCAAGCATTTCAGCGAAACAGACCTGCCGCTGAGCGAGCACAACTTCAAGCAAACCACCGCCAGCGGTCTGGTGGGGTGGGAGCTGGCAAGAAACGATCTCGGCATCATCGTCATGATCCGGGAGATCGCAGATAAGTTTCCAGAGATGGAACAGGTGCTGCCAAGCTTTGAGCCGTTCAATGTGCCCTTCTGGCTGGCAACACACCGCGAGCTGCACACCTCAAAGCGCATCCGCCTGGTCTTCGACCTGCTGGCGGACACGCTCTCTGCAAAGCAGTGGTTATGCTGAAACAGGCTCTCCAGCCATCACGTAACACAGCTTGTCAAACTGCTGACGCCATGCAGAAACCTCTGCGAGATACTGTTCTGGCTGGTCAGAACGCAGCGCTGCCGCAATCAGGCGAGCCATCTCAGTGGCATGCTCCACACCAACGCCCCAGCGCACCAGCTCAGGGGTGCCAATGCGCAGCCCGTTCATATCGCCGTCCACCTCTGCAATCGGCAATCCAATGCCACAAGCAAGGAAGCCAGCTTTGCGCAGCTTTTTGGAGGCAGCCTGCCCGCCACCAAACTCAGCAGCTTCAACCGCAAACTGATGCGACTGCGTAAAGCCCTGCGCCTTGGCAAAGACCGGAATACCCTCCGCATCTAACGCCTGTGCCAGAGCCTTGGAGACGGCAATCATCTCTGCAGCATAAGCCTGCCCATACTCTTTCCAATCCAGCATGGTCACCGCCAAAGCAGCAGACTTCGCCGCATCAAAGTTGGCCGTCATACCGGGAAACGCAATGGCATCCATCCGCTCAATCAGCTCAGCGTCGTTGGAGACAATCAGACCACCTGCAGGCCCGCCCAAGCTCTTGTAGGTGCTCATGGTCATGAAGTGCGCGCCCTCTTCCAGCGGGTTCGCCCAGGTCTTACCTGCAATAATCCCGCACTGATGGGCCGCATCAAACATCACCTTCGCGCCCACCTCATCGGCAATCTCACGAACAGCACGCACCGGATGCTCAAAGAGGTTGAGGCTGGACCCAACTGTGATCAGCTTCGGCTTTTCCGCTTTGGCAAGCTCATGAAGCCCATCCACATCAATGGTATAGCCATCCGCATTCACCGGAGCTGGCACAGTCCGCAAATCATAAAGGCCTGCACAGCCTGCGATGTGATGCGTCACATGCCCGCCGATGGAAGCTGGCGGCGCGATGATCGTATCTCCCGGCTGACAGGTGGCCATGAACCCATAAAGGTTGGCGATGGCACCAGAAGGAACGCGGATCTCAGCGTACTGAGCATCAAACACTTCCGCACTCAGCTCAGCGGCGATCACCTCAATCTCTTCAATGGCTTCCAGACCCATCTCATACTTGTCACCGGGGTAACCGAGCGAAGGGCGAGAGCCAATGCCAGAAGCCAGAAACGCTTCCGCGCGCGGGTTCATCACATTGGTCGCCGGGTTCAGGTTGAAGCACTGCTCCTCATGAATCTCTCTGTTCTGAGCAGCTAGCGTATCCAGTCTATCCAGCAAAGCCGCGGAACTCTGCGCTTGCGTACGCTGCACAACCTCCTGCACCAGTGCTTCACACTCAGCCGGTACCCAATTTCGTTTCGCTAAAACCATCACAACCTCCCAATTGCTAAGAGCAGTGTGCGGACAGGATGCTTGAGAGCGCAAACCAGAATATGTAATTATTGGCCTAGAAAAACTAAGGCTAAGCGATGTCAGTTTCTCCATCCCGGCCCAAAGGCCCGCCCCTCAACGCCCTCCGCGCTTTTGAAGCAGCAGCCCGCCTTGGCGGCTTTGCCAATGCAGCAGAAGAACTGAGCGTCACCCCGGGTGCCGTCTCGCAGCACATCAAGGCACTGGAAGAATGGGTCGGCACAGACCTGTTTGAGCGCCGTTCGCAAGGCGTTCACCTGACGGAGCTAGGACAGGAGATCGCCCCGCATTTCTCAAAGGCCTTTGATGAACTGGGCAATGCTGTCAGACAGCTGAGAGCCAAAACCAGCCGCAAAACCATTCACATAGCCGCCCTGCCAAGCGTCGCTCAACTCTGGCTCTCTCCACGCCTGCCCAAAATCCGCGCAGCTCTGCCAGACACCAACATCTCCGTCATCGCACTGGAAACACCGCCCAATCTGGACCGTGAGATCTACGACCTCTCCATCTTCATCGGCAAACCCAAAGGCACAGCTCAGGAGCGGATCATCGCAAAAGACTTCATCACTCCGGTCTGTGCCCCCTCAACAGCAAGCCAGCTGAAAACACCGGAAGATCTGGAGCAAACCACACTCCTGCATGACGCGATCTGGGCCGAAGACTGGCAACTCTGGGCAAAAGCAAACGCGCCCAAACTCAAAGGCTTAAACCAAGGCCCGAGTTATTCCCTCTATGCCATCGCATTGGAAGAAGCCAGAAACGGCGCTGGCGTTCTGATGGGTCACAAAGCCCTTGTCGAACCGTCTTTGCAAAAGGGCGATCTCAAAGCCCCTTTCACCCCATGGCACCCAACCGGAAAGTCCCTCATCCTGGAATGCGCCAGCCTGCCAAACCCACCAGCAGAGATCAGCCAGATCATCTCCCTGCTCACCACGTAGTTTCAACCACTTCCCATAACGTGACTATCCACAGCACCACGTTTCAACACAGCAAAGCAAAAACACCTCAAAGAGCCTCAAACCCTATGTGTTCTCTGCAAATTTGATCAAAGCGTGATCGCAGCTTTGATCACGATCACAGCAGCTCTACATCACATAGGGGAGCTTGCGTATTCACCCACTCTACAACCTCTTGACCCGCCATCACCAATGGTAATAAGTCCTGATGGTCTGAACTCGGCAACCGAAGATAGCTCTGATGAACACACCCTCAGCCTCCGCAGCCCAAACCGTCAAACTCGACATCACCGGAATGACGTGCGCAGGTTGCGCCTCCCGCTTGGAAAAGACTCTGAAAGCGACTGAAGGTGTGGTCAACGCCACCGTCAACTTCGCGCTGGAAATGGCAGAGGTCGACCACCTGCCACAGATCGCTGCAAACGATCTGGTTGATGTGGTCACCACAGCTGGTTTTGAGGCCAAAGAGCGCCGGGATGAAGCCGAGGCAGCACAAAAGGCTTTTGAAGAGCGCGAAGCACATAGCGACGCAGAAGAACGCAAAACCTTTCAACTTTTCGCTCTATCGACGCTGCTGGCAATTCCTCTAGTGATTCCAATGGTTTTGATGGCGTTTGGCGTGCAGTTTGAGCTCTCTGGCGTGCTGCAGTTTGCATTAGCAACGCCAATTCAACTTTTCGTCGGTGCACGATTCTATAAGGCGCATTCGCAGCCCTGCGCCATGGCGGCGCAAACATGGATGTCCTCGTTTCTCTGGGCACATCCGCCGCGTATCTTTACAGCGTATACAACGTCTTCTTTGCGTCTCAGGCTGAGGCCGCGGACCTTTATTTTGAGGCATCCGCTGTCATCCTCACTCTCATTCTGATGGGTAAGTATCTGGAAATCAGAGCAAAACGCTCCACATCCGCTGCTGTCCGTTCTCTGATTGCCCTACGCCCGACAACAGCCAACAAGATCGTTGGCGACAAGATTATCCCCGTCAGCATCTCTGATCTGCGTCTGGGTGATTACATTGTTGTCAAACCTGGTGAGCGTGTTCCAACCGATGGCCTGATTGAAGACGGCGAAAGCGAGCTGGATGAATCTATGCTCACCGGCGAGAGCCTTCCGGTGCACAAAAACACAGGCGATCAAGTAACCGGTGGAACAATCAACGGTTCCGGTGCAATCTTTGTGCGCGCCACCGCCCTTGGTGAATCAACACGCTTAGCCCAGATTATCCGCCTCGTTGAAGGCGCACAGGCCTCCAAGGCGCCTCTGCAGAAATTAGTCGACAAAGTCGCCGCTATTTTTGTCCCCGTTATCGTCCTGATCGCACTGGCAACCTTCGCTGGCTGGATGGTCTACTCCGGCGATGTCACATCAGCCGTCGGCGCCTCCGTCGCCGTCCTCGTCATCGCCTGCCCTTGCGCACTGGGACTTGCTACCCCAACAGCTCTGGTTGCGGGTACCGGTGCAGCAGCAAAAGCAGGCATACTTATCCGCGATATCGAAGCGCTGGAACGGGCACACAAAGTCGACACCATCCTCTTCGACAAAACCGGCACACTCACAGTCGGCAAGCCAGTTCTGACGGATGCTCAGGCCTTTGATCGCAACGACGACCGCCTGCTGACCATCGCCGCCAGCATCCAGCTGGGCAGTGAGCACCCACTCGCCAGCGCACTTATCCGCGCAGCAGAGGAGCGCAACCTCAAGCTCACCCGCCCACGGTCCATCAAAGCTATCCCCGGCAAAGGCTTGATCGCAGAGCTCACCGGCCAGCAGGTCTCCATCGGCAACGCAGCCTGATGAAAGACCTCAATGTCGCCCCCTCAATGATGGGCGATGGCCTTGTAAAGACTTATGAATCCGCCGGAAAGACCGCCGTCACAGTCGCCCTCGGCGACCGCGCCATCGGCGTCCTGGCCTTCGTAGATCAGGCAAGAGACTCCGCTAGAGAAGCTGTAGAATCCCTTAAAAAACAAGGCATTCGCACAGTCATGATCACCGGCGACACCGAACTCGCCGCCAAAAACATCGCCGATCAGGTCGGCGTAGACGAGTTCCAGGCCCGCGTTCAGCCAGAAGGCAAGAACGAAGTCGTCAACGATCTGAAAGAACAAGGCTATCATGTAGCCATGGTTGGCGATGGCATTAACGATGCCCCTGCTCTGGCCGCTGCTGATCTGGGCATAGCCATGGGATCTGGTGCTGATGTTGCGCTGGAAACTGCAGGAGTTACTCTCATGCGCTCCGAGCCGAAAATGATCCCGACAGCACTCGACATTTCCAAGGCAACCCTCAGAAAAATCAGACAGAACCTGTTCTGGGCCTTCATCTACAACATCATCGGTATTCCACTGGCAGCGCTCGGGTTACTCTCGCCAGTCATCGCAGGCGCAGCTATGGCCATGAGTTCAGTATCTGTAGTCACCAACGCCATGCTGCTGCGGCGATGGAAGCCAAAGAACATGAACTGATATCAGCAATCACAGCCCCATGAAGACAACTTCTGGGGTTGTTTTTCTATAAAGCCTGTTTCGGTTGACCAATCTGCACCTTCCCTAGAAGAACTCAGACCAATCAAAACAACTCATTTACATAGCCAAATATTTTCCTCTCTCTACTGACCTGATTAAATATATAAATTCACCTTAGACGGAAAACTAAACGCACTCACATAAGGTCAACCAATATATAAAATGGTTTGACAACTCCCCGAATCCGTCCAATGCTTTCCATTACATATCGCGGCCTCAGCATTCCTTAGTTTCATCTCACGAATACATTCGCTGCGATAATCAGGGGGGAAGCATATGTTTACGAGAAAGATTGCCAAAGCGACAGTTCTGTGCGCTGCTCTACTTGCAACAACTTCATTCGCCTACGCGAAGACATTGAAACTCAGCCACAATCAGGGGCCAGAGCATCCTCTGCACATTTCCATGCAGCACATGGCAGACAAAGTTGCGGAAGCCACCAACGGCTCACTCAAAATCCGCATCTACGGCAACGGCGCTTTGGGAACTCAGAGGGAATCCATGGAGTTAGTGCAGGAAGGCACCCTCGCCATGGCCAAAACCAACGCCAGCGAACTCGAAGCCTTTGAAGAGTCTTACTCCGCACTAAACCTGCCTTACATCTTCGTTGACGAGAACCACTATTTCGACGTTCTCAGCGGCCCAATTGGCGACGACATCCTTGCCGCTTCCAAAGACAAGGGCTTCATTGGCCTAACCTTTTACGTGGAGGGCGCCCGCTCCTTCTATGCCAACAAGGCCATCAACTCACCAGCCGATCTCAAAGGCATGAAGATCCGCGTTCAGCCATCCCCATCCGCAATCCGCATGGTGGAGCTGCTCGGCGGCAGCCCAACCCCAATTGCTTGGGGCGAACTCTACAGTGCACTCCAGCAGGGCGTGGTTGATGGTGCAGAGAATAACCCACTCGCGCTGACCACAGCACGCCACGGCGAAGTCTCCAAAGTCTACTCCGATGACGGTCACACCATGATCCCATCTATCGTGGTGATCTCAACAACCATCTGGAACACGCTAAGCGCTGACGAACAAACAGCTATTCGTGACGCCGCCAAGTCATCCATGCACTTCCACCGTGCCCAGTGGAATGACATGACCAAGAAGCACATTGAGCAGGCAAAATCTGAGCTGGGCGTGAAGTTCGTTGAGGTGGATAAAGCGCCATTCATTGAAGCTGTCTTGCCAATGCATGCAGAAGCAGCGGAAAAATCTGAAAGAGTTGGCTCCCTGATCACACGCATCAAAGCGTTGACCCAGTAAGCCTCTACAAGAATGCGAAAGGCCAGAGTAACAACGCAGATCTCTGGCCTTTTGTCTCGCTTGCAAATCTGCTTTATTTAGTATCTTAAGCGTGCAGCAATCATTAAAAATACGCCAACCGCGCAGGCATGGGAGAACAAGCGAAATGGATGGTCAGCGCCGCCGCTATCAGGAAGTAGCTGAAGTCTTGCGCAAAGAACTGAGCAACGGAACGTTCAAGGTCGGTGATCGCCTGCGTCCGGAACGCCAGATTGCTGAAGAAATGAACGTCAGTCGCTCACTCCTGCGCGAAGCTATGATCATGCTGGAGATTGAAGGTCTGATCGATGTGCGCAAAGGTTCAGGCACTTACGTCGTTCGCCTACCGGATACCGATCAGGTTACTCCCAACTCCAATCTGGAAGACATTGGCCCATTCGAATTGCTACAGGCACGCCAGCTGATGGAAAGCAACATCGCTGCCTTCGCTGCATCCATGGTCACCAAAGCCGACATCCTGCGCATGCGCGATGCTCTGGAACGGGAACGCGAAGACCTTGCCAAAGGCTCCGGTGGCTACGAAGCAGACGAAGAGTTCCACCTTCTGATCGCAGAAGCCACTCAGAACTCCGTTTTGGTCGACATGGTCAGAAACCTCTGGCAGCAACGCACCCGCTCCAAAATGTGGGACAAACTGCACGAACGCATCTTCGACCACACTTATCGCGAAGAGTGGTTGAACGACCATCAGGACATTCTGGACGCCCTTCAGCGCCGCGATCCGCAGGCAGTAAAACAGGCGATGTGGCAACACCTTGAGAACGTCAAGAAGCGCCTTATGGAGCTGTCTGACGTGGATGATCCAGCCTTTGATGCCTATCTGTTCCAGCAGGATCCACTCACACCCGCGTAACGCACCAACGGGCATTCATAGAGCACATTTCATGATACCGTTGCCAAATGGGGATTATATCTTTGATAAATTCCCATAGACGTTTTGCACCCTTTACACCGGGTTGCGTTCGCGAGATGTTTACTACGTAAAATCAACAAGAGTGGGATGGAACACGCTTCCGCATCGCACGCTGTGCTTAAGGTGGTCCTGCGATCATGCACGAGATTGAGCTCAAACTTTCCGTCGATGAAGCAACACTGGCGCAGCTGATCAAGGCCAAGCCACCCAAAGGCTTTGCTGTCAGCGAACAGTCGACTAAAAAGCTCCGTTCAGTCTATTACGACACGCCAGACCACACGCTCAAAAAAGCACGTATTTCCCTCAGAACCCGCCACAACGGCACCAACTGGCTGCAAACCATCAAGCAAGGCGGCGGCATGCAGTCCGGGCTCTCCAAACGGATTGAGCTTGAGCTGCCCATTGGTGGGATCGAACCAGACTTTGATGCGATCACAGATGAGGAAGTTCGTCAGAAGCTCTTGTCTTTGCTGCAAGATAAAGATTGGGGCATCCTTTTTGAAACCGCCATCTCCCGCACGTTGACCTACTACACCGACAAAGCCGGTGCCAAGATCGAAGTCGCTTTTGACAGCGGCATTGCCAAAACCAAGACAGATGAGCATCCCATCCACGAAGTGGAACTGGAGCTCATGGAAGGTCCGGTCGAGAGCCTATACAAACTGGCTGGCGCTCTCATGAAAGATCGACCAATTCTGTTTTCCAACAGCAACAAAGCAGGAGTTGGCTACCGGCTGGCAAGTGGTCAACCACCTGAGCTCCCATCAGAAGCACAGCATTCCAATTATATCGAGCTGGAACCAGAGGAAAGTGCAGGGTCCGCCCTCCAGAAAATCCTTGGCGAATGTCTCAATCAGATCGTCGCCAATCGCTCCTGTGTTTTGCAGCAAGACATCTCCGAAGGTCCACACCAACTGCGCGTTGGTCTCCGCCGTTTAAGAAGCGCCTTCAACATCTACAAGGCAGCCTTACCAAACAACGAAATCATCGCTGACCTAGATGCCTCCGCAAAACAACTGGCAACAACAGCAGGAAATCAAAGGGATATCGATGTGCTGGTGGAAGACATCATCACACCCGTCATTCCTTTATTACCAGTTACCCACTCGGTCGAACCACTCTTCGAAGCCATCAAACTGGCCCATGTGGAAGCGCAGGTTGAGCTGAGGCAAGACCTGATAAATCCGCAACTCAACGGCTTCTTACTGCAGCTGGGGGAACTTTCTCACAGCCCGGCATGGAAAGAAAATCTGGGCCTGACAGACACCAGAAAACTCGACCTGCCGATCCAGACCTTCGCACAAAACGCCCTCTCCAAACGCTGGCGGGCTTGCGAAAAGCGGGCTGAGAACCTGCAGGATCTTACGATTGAGCAACGCCATGATCTGCGAAAAGCGCTCAAAAAAATGCGTTACACCGTTGAGTTCTTCCGCTCACTCTACGAGCCAGAAGACTTGCGCATTTTCCTTAAGTGCCTGAAACGCTTGCAAAATACCTTCGGCTACCTGAATGATGTAGCTATGGCAGACCGTCTCGTCGCAATGAAGCTTCCGCAATCCTTACAAAACAACGAAGTCTCAACAGTCATCGGCTTCGTCGCTGGCTGGCATCAAGCCCGCGCCGACAACGCTTGGCTGGAAGCCCAGGAACGCTGGAACGCAGCGGTAGAAGCCCCCAAATACTGGCACTGATCCAGGTTCAGTCGTTTCTGACAGTCAGGTGCATCCGGTCAGCCGCCACATAAGCCCGACCGATTTGTATAGGTGCACCGCTCGCATTCACATTGATGGATTCCATCACAAGCACCGGCGATCCTTCGGAAATCTTCAGCAGCTCCGCATTGTGTGCACTACAAAGAGCCGCAGTAATCCGCGTTTCTTTGCGCCGGTAATCGCCGAAATCATACTTCTCCATGATCTTCGTGATTGAGTTGGTCTCCCGCAAATCTGCAGGCAGGTTTGGGAAGCAAGACACCTCAAACCAGCGCGTTCCTGCGATAACCGGTGTCCCATCGGCATAGCTCACAGACTCGCATTTAAACAGCGCCGTGCCGAGGTCTACCTCCAGCAATTCAGCGGTGTAAGCATCTGCCACCACCTCTGTTGTACGGAAGATATCCCCATAAACCTCTTGCGCCTGACCCGACAAATTCTCCGAAAAACGCGTGCGCGGACCGATGGGATAAACCAGCGGAGCCCGGGCAACAAAGGTGCCCCGCCCCTGATCTGAACGCAGAAAACCTTCTTCAATCAGCGTTGAAATTGCTCGCCGAACGGTGTGGCGGTTCACCTCAAAACTTTGGGCAAGCTCTTGTTCTGTAGGAATTTTCTCGCCTTCAGAAACCTCAGCACGCGAAAGCTCAGTGCGCAGCACTTCTGCAATCTGCTTCCACATGGCAACGCCGGCACGTCGCTCAATCGGAGAAAAATCAAATTTCATCGGATTCGTCATGTCTTCGTCATGAAACAACACTACTCAGTTGGCGAGCAAAATATTTGTCTATACAACTAGACAACATTCATTCTAGCTTAGCAACCAAATTCAGACGCGCAGACCAACCTCCTGATCAAAGCGTCACCACACAATGTCAGAGAACCAGCGTGTTCCTGAAAGTCAAAGGGGCTGAAATGACGGCAAGTTCGCTCAAAGAGCATTCACCCGAAATTGCAGCTAGGCAGAATGCCATGGGCATTCTGGCCAAGGCCTCAGCGCAAGATCTTGCTGACGTCTGGAGCAACCTCGGTCTGGAGCCGAGCTACACCGTTATCCGTCCAGCAGAAATCGGATTGGTGATGGTCCGTGGCCGCGCAGGCGGCACCGGTGCTCCCTTCAACATGTGCGAAGCCACCGTCACCCGCTGCGTCATCGCCCTTGAAGACGGCACCACAGGATTTGGTCAGGCCCTTGGCCGGGATAAGCAAAAGGTTCTGCAAGCCGCACTGGTCGATGCTCTCTGGCAACAGCCCGAAAACCGCGAGTTGATTGAAGCGAAAATTCTTCAGCACTGGCAAATGCTCAGGGGCAAGCTGAAAACGAAACACGCGCTGAAGTCGCCGCCACCAAAGTGGACTTCTTCACCATGGTACGGGGAGAATGACATGAGCACGCAAACCGCAACTTCAATTTTCGCAAAAGCACCCGCTCCCGGCTTTGCAGATCCAGTCCACAACGCCCAGTCCATCTTCCGTTCCACCATGAACGCATTGGCACAGCCAGGCACAGTGCAGCAGCTGGATGATCTGACACTCACACCTCCAGCACCGTTGTCCGTTGCTGCAACAGCACTAGTACTGACACTCTGCGATTACGATACGCCTTTATGGCTGGACCCTGCGCTTGCAGCGGATGAAAGCGTAAAAAACTACATCCGCTTCCACACAGCAGCTCCCTTTGTTGAAAGCCCTGCAGATGCAGCATTCGCATTGGTTTCAAATACCAAGCTCTTACCAGCCATCGCGAGCTTTTCAGCAGGAACAGCAGAGTATCCGGACCGCTCGACAACAATCATCCTAATGGTCGACGAACTGACCGAAGATACCGGCGTCACCCTCAAAGGCCCGGGTATCAAAACTGAGAAGCAGTTCAGCATCACACCTGCACCAGCAACCTTCTGGCAGCAGATGCAAGACAACAGCACGCTTTATCCGCTCGGCATCGACGTCATCTTCGCCGGAGCCAATCAGGTCGCAGGCCTGCCACGCTCTACGAAAATCACCGGTTTGGAGGCTTAACCCATGTATGTTGCTGTGAAAGGTGGCGAAAAAGCCATCCGAAACGCCCACAAGCTCATGGCTCGAGATCGCCGTGGTGATACCAGCATCCCATCCCTGAGTCTCAAGCAAATCTCCGAGCAGCTCTACCTCTCCGTCTCCCGCGTGATGGCAGAAGGCTCACTGTACGACGCTGAACTGGCAGCACTGGGCATCAAGCAATCCCGCGGCGACCTTATTGAAGCCGCCTTCCTGATGCGCGCCTACAGAACCACCCTGCCACGCTTCGGCTACTCCAAACCGATCGACACGGCGAAGATGCTGATCCGCCGCCGCATTTCTGCGACTTACAAGGATCTCCCCGGTGGACAGCTGCTAGGCCCAACCTTCGACTACACCCAGCGCCTACTCGATTTCAAACTGGCTGCAGATGGTGAAGCACCAGCACCCAAAACTCAGGAGTTCGAAAAGGAAGAAGTTGTTCCTCGTGTCACCGATCTCCTGAATGACGAAGGCCTGATTGAAGAAGACGAGCCACGCGCACCAGATGCACCGGTTGGCGACATCACCCGCGAACCACTCACCTTCCCGGCTGATCGGGATCTACGCTTGCAGAACCTCGCCCGCGGAGACGAAGGCTTCTTGCTAGCTCTTGGCTACTCCACCCAACGCGGCTTCGGCAGAACCCACCCATTCGCAGGCGAAATCCGCCTGGGAGAAGTCGAGGTTGATTTCTTCATGGAAGAGCTCGGCTTCGAGGTTCCATTGGGCACCATGACAGTCACCGAATGTCAGATGATCAACCAGTTCAAAGGCTCTGCCTCCGCTCCACCGCAGTTCACTCGCGGTTACGGTCTGGTTCCCGGTCAGGGCGAGCGTAAAGTCATGGCTATGGCTCTCGTAGACCGCTCTTTACGAGCTGAAGAGCTAGGGGAAGAGATCGACTCTCCAACACAGGATCAGGAGTTTGTCCTTTCCCACTCAGACAACATTCAGGCCACCGGCTTCGTTGAGCACCTCAAGCTGCCCCACTACGTGGACTTCCAGTCAGAGCTGGAGTTGATCCGCAAGGTTCGCAAGGAATGGCAGGAAAAGCGCGAAGCAGCTGAACAGGAACTCGTTGCGGAGGCAGCACAATGACCGAGCACGTTGAGACACAAGGCATCTCCGGCGAGCATTACAACTTCGCTTATCTGGATGAGCAAACCAAACGCATGATCCGCCGTGCAATCCTCAAAGGCATCGCGATCCCCGGCTATCAGGTCCCCTTCGCCGCCCGCGAAATGCCAATGCCATACGGCTGGGGCACTGGCGGTGTTCAGGTGACGGCTGCTGTCATCGGCAAAGATGATTGCCTGAAGATGATTGATCAGGGCTCCGACGACACCACAAACGCTGTCGCCCTGCGCAACTTCTTCGTTGAAACCACAGGCGTAGACACCACAACCAAGACCAAAGATGCCAGCATCATCCAGACCCGCCACCGTATTCCGGAAGACACTCTGACCAAGGATCAGGTGCTTGTTTATCAGGTCCCAATCCCGGAACCACTCCGCTTCCTAGAGCCTCGCGAAACCGAAACCCGCAAGATGCATGCGTTGGAAGAGTACGGCCTCATGCATGTGAAGCTCTATGAAGACATCGCCAAGTTCGGCCACATCGCAACGGCCTATGCCTATCCGGTCATGGTGCAGGATCGCTATGTGATGGACCCATCTCCGACACCTAAGTTCGACAACCCCAAGATGGACCAGATGGAGCGCTCCAGTTGTTTGGAGCAGGCCGCGAAAAGCGCATCTATGCCATCCCGCCACACACCAAGGTGGTGAGCCTCGACTTTGAAGATCATCCTTTGAAGTCACCAAGTTCGAGCAACCCTGCGCCATTTGTGGAGCAGAAGGCGTCTATCTGGACGAGGTCATTCTGGATGACGACGGCAACCGCATGTTCGTGTGCTCCGACAGTGATTTCTGCGAGGACCGCCGCGAAGCAGGCCATGTTGGTCACCTGGGAACCAACCCGCTGGAAGCAGAAGGAAACGACTAATGTCTCTGCCTATTCAAAGCACTGAAGACCTTCCGCTACTTCAAGTCAGCAACACGACAAAACTCTATGGCGGTCGCATTGGCTGTAAAGATGTCAGCTTCGACCTCTATCCGGGTGAGGTGCTTGCTATTGTAGGCGAGAGTGGCTCGGGCAAAACAACGCTGCTCAATTGCCTCGCAACGCGCCTCACCCCAACCTCCGGCTCGGTTAACTACCGCAACCGCATGGGCCAGATGCGCAATCTCTATGAGATGAGCGAAGCAGAACGCCGCATGCTTATGCGCACTGACTGGGGCTTCGTCCACCAGCACCCGGCAGATGGCCTGCGCATGACAGTCTCAGCAGGCGCCAACGTTGGTGAACGCCTCATGGCAGTCGGCGCGCGTCACTACGGTAACATCCGTGACACCGCAACAGACTGGCTTGGCCGTGTAGAGATCGCAGAAGACCGCATCGACGATGACCCACGCGCCTTCTCTGGCGGCATGCGCCAGCGCCTTCAGATTGCGCGGAACCTTGTGACTGGCCCGCGCCTCGTGTTCATGGACGAGCCAACTGGCGGCCTCGATGTATCCGTACAGGCCCGCTTGCTGGATCTTCTGCGCGGTCTTGTGGCAGACCTCGGTCTCTCCGTGATCATCGTAACCCACGATCTGGCAGTAGCCCGCCTGCTCTCACACCGTATTCTGGTTATGCGCCACGGCCACGTGATCGAAAGCGGCCTGACAGATCAGGTGCTGGACGACCCACAAGAGAGCTACACCCAGCTCCTCGTCTCCTCCATTCTACAGCCTTAAGGACAAGACGATGTCAAACACACCCAAGACGAAAGTGCTCGTTTCAGATCTTGCCAAGTCCTTCAAAATGCACCTGCAGGGCGGCCTGGAAATCCCGGTTGTCTCCAGTGTCAACTTCTCGGTGTCTGTTGGAGAATGCGTTGTGCTGGGCGGACCATCCGGGTCCGGCAAAAGCTCAATCCTTAAGATGATCTACGCCAACTACCGCTGCCAGAAAGGCCAGATCCTGATTACGGACGGCGATGAGATCGTGAACGTGGCAGATGCAACCCCGCGCCGCATCATCCGCCTGCGCGAAACCACAATCGGATATGTCTCCCAGTTCCTACGGGCCATCCCGCGCGTGCCAGCTCTCACACTGGTTGCTGAGCCTTTGATGGCGCAAGGCGTTGCAGAAGACGAAGCATTTGAACGAGCGGGCAAACTGCTCTCCCGCCTCAACGTGCCAGAACGCCTGTGGCAACTGCCTCCGGCCACATTCTCCGGCGGCGAGCAGCAACGCGTCAACATCGCCCGCGGGTTCATCGCACACTACCCAATCCTGCTTCTCGACGAACCAACAGCTTCCCTCGATGCTGCCAACAGAGCTGTGGTGGTGGAACTGGTGGAAGAGAAGAAGCAACAAGGTGTGGCAATGGTTGGCATCCTGCACGACCATGATGTGCGCGATGCCATTGCTGACCGGATCATCGACGTCACCTCGTTCGCCTCAGCTGCTTAACGCATGCCTGCAACAGGTATGCAGAAAAGGGAACCCCGCTCCATGGTAAAGCCCCCCAAAGTTGCGGAGACGGTCATTGAGTCAACCGTCATCCAAAGAGAGGCTCAGGTTGGCAAGCAATGCGAAGTGCTTGGCCCAACCTATCTGGAATATTGTGAGATCGGCGACTACTCCTACATTGGCCCGAACTCTACGGTTGCGGACACCACAATCGGCAAGTTCACGGCCATTGCATCCAATGTTCGTCTTGGTCCTCCCAATCACCCCATGGAGCGGGTTTCCCAACATCGCTTCACCTACACACCAGAGTACTACCGTGAAGACAAAGAGCGGGACCACAAGTTCTTTGCTGACCGGAGAGCTGCACGCGTCACCATCGGCAATGATGTCTGGATCGGTCACGGTGTAACTGTACTACCCGGAGTAACCGTCGGTGACGGAGCAATCCTCGCAGCTGGTGCTGTGGTGGCAAAGGATGTTGAACCCTACACAATCGTAGGCGGCGTTCCTGCCAAACCAATCAGAAGGCGGTTCTCGCAGGAAGCGGCAGACCGCCTCATCAAACTCAAATGGTGGAACTGGCACGAAGACGATATCTTCGAGCGTCTCCCGCTGTTTCAATCAATGACTGTGGAAAGGTTTCTGGATCACTTCGAACCGGCCTGACGTGTCATAGGACTGACACTGTTTGCCCGGTAACTCGAAGCCCAAGGATATTCTGGAAATGCGTTACTCAATCTATTTCACCCACCCGCAGTCAGCCAAACTTACCGAACTGGGCAGTCAGTGGCTCGGGCGATCAGCGTTCTCAAATGAAAGTCTTGAGCAACCTCAACTCAATGCGCTGGCTGAAGAACGCCTGCATTCAATTACTGAGGACGCACGTCGCTACGGCTTTCATGCCACCATGAAGCCACCCTTTCATCTGGCAACTGGAAGGTCCTTGAAGGATGTAAAAGCAACATTTTCCGCTTTTGCCAGGCAAACACCGGCCTTCACCATTGAAGGATTAGCACCCAACTTTCTGGGGCAGTTTCTAGCGCTGACACCAACCCAGCCGTCAGAGCAACTCAACGGGCTGGCAGCACAATGCATCAAGGAGTTCGATCACCTGCGCGCTCCATTAAGCGACAAGGATATCGAACGCCGCCGTAAGGCCAACCTGACACCACAGCAGGATGCCTATATGCTGGAATGGGGCTACCCTTATATTTTCGAGCATTTCCATTTTCACATGACCCTGTCAAAACGGCTTGAAGACGAGACGGAGCGCAAAGCTCTCAAAGCTGCCGCAGAAGACCACTTCAAGCCTGTCATTCATCAACCAATCTCCATTTCGCACCTCGCCCTCTGTGTTGAACCAGAGGCCGGAGCGCCATTTCAAGTCATTGAAATCAGACCATTGGAAGGACAATCAGCATGAGCGATGTATTAGTCGGCGAAGCGCCACACCAGACATCAACAATGGTCGAACCACACACACCAATGACCTTCACCAACGCAAAGCTGATCCTGCCTGATCAGGTGGTGGAAGGCACATTGGCGGTTGATAAAGGCAAAATCAGCGATTTAAGCAGCGGCAACGTTTCTCATGCGCTGGATTGTGAAGGCGATTACCTCATACCCGGCCTTGTTGAACTGCATACTGACCACCTCGAAAACCATTACAAACCACGCCCAGGCGTAACCTGGAATGCGGTGTCTGCAGTACAAGCCCACGACGCCCAGATCGCTTGCTCCGGCATCACAACCGTGTTTGATGCTCTGCGCGTTGGCATGGAAGATGATGCAGACCTGACCGCAAAAGACATGCGCGCCATGGCGGATGCCATTGAGATTGGCCAGCAGGAAGGCCGCCTGCGCGCAGATCACTACATCCACCTGCGCTGCGAAGTCTCAGCAGACAACTGCGTGGAAGGCTTCGACCTGTTCAACGATGACCCACGCGTGCGCCTTGCTTCCTTGATGGATCACACGCCGGGACAACGTCAGTTCACCTCACTGGAACAGTTCGAGCTCTATTACAAAACCAAAAAAGGTTTCTCAGAGGAGCGGCTGCAGGAGTTCATGCAGCAAATGAAAGCACGTGCTGAACGCAACTCCGACAAAAACCGCAGCGCTATCGCAGAACGGGCCAAAGCAGCAGGCATTATGCTGGCTAGCCATGACGATGCTACCCTCGCCCACGTGGAAGAAGCTGTTCAGTTCGGCATCAACGTGGCTGAGTTCCCAACCACGCTGGAAGCTGCCAAAGCTTCTCACGAAGCTGGCATGGCCGTGCTCATGGGCGCGCCAAACGTTGTGCGTGGTAAATCCCACTCCGGCAACATCTCCGCTCGTGAGCTGGCCGAAGCTGGTTATCTGGATGTTCTGTCTTCAGACTACGTCCCAGTCTCCCTCCTGCAAGCATCCTTCCTGCTCGCCCAGCAAATCGAAGGCATCTCCCTGCCAGACGCTCTCCAGAAAGTCACCAAGATCCCGGCAGAAGCCGTTGGTCTTGCTGATCGCGGAGCGCTGGAAGTTGGCCGCCGAGCTGATCTGGTTCAGGTACGCATGGTCGGTGATGTGCCAATCGTGCGCGGTGTCTGGCGCGAAGGCTACCGCGTCGCTTAACGCAGGCAATCAGGAGATGGATCTGTCGTGACAGTTCTGGACAAAACCAGCCAGCAAGCAGGCAAACTTGGTCCCGGCGCTCTGGTGATGGTCGTCGGCCCAAGCGGCGCAGGCAAAGACACGCTCATCTATGGCTATAAAGATCGATGTGAAGGTGACGCAAACATCATGTTTGCTCGCCGCTTGATCACCCGGCCAGCAGATGCAGGATCCGAGCCACATGAAGCCGTCTGCAATGAAGAGATGTCTCAGCTCATTGATCAGGCCGCGTCGCCTTATCCTGGCCCGCCCATGGACTAACCTACGCCCTGCCGGAATGTGTCGATAACCACATCACCAAAGGCGGTATAGCCATCGCCAACGGTTCCCGCAAAGCACTGGCAGAAGCAGTCGAGAAATACGAGAAACTGCTGGTCGTACACATCACGGCACCGATCCACGTGCTCGCCCAGCGCTTATCAATGAGAGGCCGCGAAACCGCAGAAGACATTGAGCAACGCTTAAGACGTGCAGACTTGTCCCTGCCCGAGCTGCCGCATCTGGTGGAAATTCAGAACACCAACGATCCTCAGGTCGGCATCAACCGGTTGGAACAAGCAATCACAGCATTTATGCGCTGAGCTTTTTGGACGCTTCCAGACCAAGCAGGTGGGCGGTGATCATACCAAACAACGCCGGTGCAAACTCATACTTGAGCGGTGCAAACTCCGGCTCTTCGTAGAGTGTAACCAGAGCAGGCGGAGGATTGGTCACAGGCCATAGCCCGGCAACAAACACGTGAATGCTGAAGAACACAGCCATTGCTTCCTCAGCATTCAGCCATGGCAGACCTTTCTGCAAAACAGAAGTTGCCCGACTGGCTTCAGCCAGTAAAGCCCGCTTGAAGTTGCGAATGCAATCAATGGAGATGTTCTTTTCCATTGTCGGCGCAATTTCGCTCATCAGCTCACACAGACGCTGACGGGATGCAAACATCTCAGAAAGAAGCTGCGCCATATCGGCAGGCGCCATCTCACCAGAAACCTTGGTTTCCATATCTTCGATCAGCTCCACGAAATCACGCAGCAGCAATTCCACCAGAATGGCTTCCCGCGTTTCGAAGTACCGATAGATATTGGACTTCACAATGCCCGCGCGGCTGGCAATCGCCTGCAGGGTCAGTCCATCTACACCGTCCTGCTCAAGAACACAGGTCGCGGCACGAATAAGATCATTATGGCGCTGCGCCTTTGCTTCGGCGGATCTGGCGCGCTGAAAACTCTGGTTGGTCATAAAGTGGTGATATGTCCCCTTCCAATGCATGTCAATTAATCTTGGCAATGTGCATTGACAAACTTCCGTTAGATCATAAGTTAAGAGAACGAAAGTCTCCTAACTTTAAATTTACGGGATCGCCAAACAAATGTACCCGAAAATTCCTCTGACCGTGAATGGTCAAAAACAAGAGATTGAAGCCGATCCGGAAATGCCACTCCTGTGGGCGCTTCGGGACATCATGGACATCAAAGGTCCTAAGTTCGGATGCGGTGTCGCCGCCTGTGGGGCTTGCACAGTTCTCATTGACGGAGAAGCTGTTCGTTCCTGTTCCCAGCCAGTAGGCGAAGTAGAAGGTGAAATCACCACCATCGAAGGCATCTCTCAGGGAGATGAGCTCCACGCCGTTCAGCAGGCCTGGATGAAACACTCCGTCCCGCAATGCGGATACTGTCAATCCGGCCAGATCATGGCTGCGGTTGCTCTGCTGGAAGAGAACCCGGACCCATCTGATGAAGACATCAGCGATGCCATGACCAACCTATGTCGCTGTGGCACCTATCCAAAAATCAAAGCCGCGATCAAAGACGCAGCTCAAACGCTGGGAGCTTGAAGATGAGCCGATTGGGAAAATACACCCGCCGCGCCTTTCTCGGCCTTGGCGTTGCAGCTGCCGGTGGCCTCGCCGTGGGCTACTACTTCTACCAGAAGCCCTATGCCAACCCGCTGGACGCAAAGAAGGCGGAAGGCGAGACACCCTTCAATCCCTATGTGATGGTAGATGCAGACAACACCATCACTATCATCGCCCCTCGCGCTGAAATGGGTCAGGGCGTCCACACAACCCTCGCAGCTTTGGTCGCAGAAGAGCTGGAAGTTCCACTGGAACAGGTTGTCGTAGAACACGGACCATCCAGCCCGGCCTATTACAACTCTTCCATGCTGGAAGAGTCCGCACCATTCCCGTTCTACGATGAAAGCGTGCTGGCAGAGATGGCCCGTGGCTCCATGAAGATCGTCGCCAAATTCCTCGGCCTGAACATGACCGGCGGCTCCTCTTCCATGACCGACGCCTTCGTGAAGATGCGCGAAGCCGGATACGCAGCAAAGTACGTATTGGTCAAAGCCGCAGCTGAGCACTTTGGCACCTCTGAAGGGAACCTGACGCTCGCAGACGGAACCATCACGGACAAAGCCTCAGGCAAGTCCGTCACGTACGGCGAACTGGCCCGCAAAGCAGCAGCTATCTCCCACCAAGTGAGATGAAGCTGAAGAAAGCCAAAGACTGGAAGATCCTCGGCAAATCGCAGAAGCGTGTTGAGTTGAAGGAGAAAGTCACGGGTGGCCGTATCTTCGGCATCGACGTCCAGCTGCCGGATATGCTCTACGGCACCGTCAAAATGGCCCCACGCAAGGGCGTTAGCATCAAGAGCTACGACAAAACTGAAGCCCTCGCTATTCCCGGCGTAAAAGACGTGGTTGAGATCAAAACCATCGCTGGCGAAGGTCTCGGCATTATCGCGACAAATACGTGGGCGGCCTTCAAAGGCGCAGAGGCGCTCGAAGTCGAGTGGGACGATCCACTTTCCCTTCAAAACACCGATCAGATGTGGTCCGCCCTTGAAAACGCGCTGACACAGGAAGCCACCTTTGAGCTCGGCGGCACAGGATCTGACGCCGAAGTCTTCACCTCCATTCCGGAAAGTGAAGCCGTATCAGTTCAATACCGCGTTCCTTTCCTCGCCCACGCCACTATGGAGCCAATGAACGCAACCGCTCAGCACGACGGAGGTACAATCCGCGTCTGGACCGGTACGCAGGCTCCCGGCTTGATCCAGTCTGTGGTCTCCAGTCACTTCGGTATGGACAGCGCAGATATCGACGTCACCACAACACGCCTCGGCGGTGGTTTTGGACGCCGTCTAGAAGTCGACTTCGCTCTCTATGCCGCAGTGATCGCGGAAGCAACGGCGCCGCATCCAGTCAAAGTCACATGGACGCGAGAAGAAGACACGCAGCATGACACCTACCGTCCAATGGCGATTGGTGAGTTCAAAGGTCAGGTCACACCAGATGGCACCTTGAAGACCATGGACATGCACGTGGCCTCCCCATCCATCATCCAAAGCGTGATGCCAAGGATCTTCCCGGGCATCAGCCCAGCTGGCCCGGATAACACAGTGCTTGATGGCGCATTCAATCAGCCTCTGGATGTCGAAAACATCCGTTGTCAGGCCCATGTGGCCGACCTTCAGGTTCCACTGGGTTTCTGGCGTTCAGTCGGTAACTCCATCAACGGCTTCTTCCATGAAAGCTTCATGGACGAGGCAGCCCACAAGGCAGGCAAAGACCCGCTTGAGTTCCGCCTAGCCATCTGACCAGCGACGAGTTCCTGCCAGCTCGAGAAGTGCTGAAACGCGTTGCAGAGATGTCAGGCTGGGGCACACCGCTGCCAGCAGGCAAAGGACGTGGCATTGCCCATGTTCTTTCATTCGGCACATGGACAGCACAAGTGGTTCAGGTCGACGTCACAGACAATACCGTCACCATCGAGGAAGTCTGGGCAGCTGCAGATCCGGGCATCGTGCTGGACCCCAGCATGTTCAAAGACCAGATCATGTCCGGCATCAACTTCGGCCTCAGCCAGGCGCTCGGTCAGGAAATCACATGGGCAGACGGACAGGTGGAGCAAGCCAACTTCGACACCTATGACGCCATGCGCATGTATCAGGCACCGAAGATCACGATTGAGCTGCTGGAGAACTCTCCACGTATGGGGGGAGCTGGTGAACCGGGAACACCACCGTCAACACCAGCTCTCGCAAATGCGATTTTCGCGGCAACCGGCAAACGCATCAGGCAAATGCCACTCAGCAACGAGATCGACTTCATCTAACAACAAAAAAAAGCCCGGAGCATTCACCGCTCCGGGCTTTTTCTATTCAGATTGAACTTAGATCAGTCAGATAGGAAACCAGCAGGCATACCAAACGCTTCTTCCAGTGAGGTCAGCGTTGCATCCGTATCTGCCGTTCCCTCAGCAACCGCTTCCACGTTCACATTGCCTGGCCCACGAGGCACCACATCACGCCGCTTCAGATCGCGCTTCGGAGCAGCGATAACGCGTGACTTCTTCGGTGCCTCCGCCACAGCAGCAGGTGCCGATGCTGGTGCTTCACCCGGCTTCGCGACAGGCATGAGGATTTTAGAAGTGTCAGTGTTGGCAACAGCCCCTTCAGCCAGTGGAGGCAAATCCCCATCACCGATGGAAGCCGTATTCACAGCGCCTCCTTCAGTAGCAGGCTCTGCGAGCACAGTCAGCTCAGGGGCAGCCTCAGCACTTTCAGAAGATGCTGTCAGCGCATCCTTAGCAGCAGCTGCCCGCAAACGCTGAGCTTCCTCAACTGTCTTTGCAGTCTCCAAATCCTGCGCCAGTTTCTCAGAAAGCTTCTGGGTTTGCTTTACATCCCCGAAGGACGCACTCGCATACTCCTGAATATCAACAGTCTCAAAGCTCGGCAGATTGATAGAACCGCGGATCTTCAATGGCGCCATATCAGCAGTCTGAGTGATTGCGGTCCCCTCACCATCCAGCTTGGATTGATCCAGCATACTTGGCTGCAAATACCAGAGAACCTCACCATCCTTGATGTTGATTGCACCGCGACCTTCCACCAGAGCCGTTTTACTCTGCAAGGTCAAAGCCTGAAACTCTGCAGTGCCTTGTTCAAAGATAACGTCAGCACCCCAGCTGGAGAACTCAGTCTGATCCGCCTCAGCAAACGGCCAGCCGGTGATACCTTTGCTGCCAACAGATGCAACCAGGCGATCAACATCCAGCTCATGCAGCATGCCATTGCCAAGCTGGAAGCTCAGCGCACCGCCCATATTGACCCAAAGATCGGTCGGCGTCTTACCAGAGGTGTTTACGTCCATCTCAGCATAGAGATTGCCATCCACACGCGGCATATCTCCGAGAGAAGCAAGGAACGGAGCTGCGTTGATACCTTTCAGCGAGAACTCAGCAGAAATACCTGGCTTCACAGTCGCACCATTCAGCAGTAGCTTGCCAGCCCCTTCACCTTTGTAAAGACCAACTCGCTTCACATCCAAAGCCAACCGACCTTCTGAAAGCGCGGCTCTCAATTCAGCATTCTGTCCACGCAAAGCACCTAGCTTCAGGTCTTGAATGGTTAGCCCAAGGTCCAGATCAAAGCTGCGTAAAACAGAGAAGTCATAATCCCCTTCCCCCTTTGCGTTCTTGGCATCATGACGAGAGAACATCTTGTCGAAGGAGGCATGCGCCACTTCCAGTTGGCCACTCAACTTTGGAACTTCACCAGTATCCAACCGGCCATTGCTTGAAGGCTGGTGTCATCCAATTGGAACCGCGCATTCTGGAACGCTACACCATTTGCATCCGCATCAAACTGGCCAGAGAGCACCAGCTTCTGTCCACGCAGATAACGTGGCAACGGACGTCCATACCAACGCGCAAAATTGTTAAAGTCATCAGTCTGGAATGCGAAGATACCGCCAAATCCATCACGCAGAGAATATGGACCGGTTAGGCTTCCAGAAAACATCTCACTCGAAAATGCTAAATCAACATTCGCATCAGAGCGTAATCCGCCCTGCAAAACAATCGGCTCACCATTCCAACGCGCAGTGCCTTTCAGCTCAAGCGGCTTGGACAAACCAGAGAACACAAAGGTCAGATCCATATCGTCCAGAGCTTCATCACGCCCATCAACTGCCAGCAACTTCGGCAGTTGAATGTCCGAGACGCGCCCTTTGCGCAGGATAGCACCGCCATCAACTTCCAGCGCAGCAACCAGCTCATCATAAGACTGGCCAACGCCATAGAAGGAGGCATCCACATTGGCAAAACCGGAAGCAGGAACGTCGAGCCCAGCCAAACGCAGCAGTTGCTCAAAGTTCAAAGACTGTCCGCCAACCTGCCCTTTCAGCTCATAGCCGTCTTCCAGATAGTTCAGCGCAACATCACCGCCAAAACCAACAGAGCCAGCAGTGATCGAAAGATCCTTGGTCCGAACGCCACGCTGACGGAACTGAAGCTCAGTAGAAAGCGCAGCACTCCCAACAGCCTCGGGCAGCTTCGCCTCATGTTGGGCAGCAACAGCAGCGAGATCCGGCAACTCAACAGAAACCTGAAGCGTTCCGACAGGCCGCACACCAAACGCAAGCTGACCGTTAAAGCCAATCTTCTCCTGTGCAGGTCCGACAAGATGCGCCTCAACAGAGGTCGCCCGCGCTTCACTCAGCGCAGTAACAGAGCCAACACGACCACCAACAGCATACTGTTCATCACCTTGAACAAACGCACCTTCAGCTGTCAGCGCATCACCACCGCTCTCAAAGTTCAGTATCAGGTCAATATCAGAGAACACCAGCGGAGCCGACTGATCAGGCTCGCTATAAGAAACAACGCCACGCTGAATGCCGACGGTATCCAGATCCAACTTCTGCATGAAGGAGGCCACGCGGCCCGCAATGTTGGCAGCAACCAAAGAGGCTTCCCCTTCTTTGCCGTTTGCCAGCTGCGGCTGCCAGGAAGCGCCACCTTTCTGATCAAACTCCAAAGTCCAGGTCGGCTCAACAAGCTCAATGTTGCGGATGATGTTGCCACCGGTCAGCAAACGCAGAGAGTTCAGCTCAAAACGGGCTTTCTCAACCCGCGCGAACTCAATCCCGTCAGCTCGTGCAACACCGGCAACACCAACATTCTCAATCTCGATGGCCAGCGTCGGCAGCAGATCCACACTCGTCCGCCCATCAAGACGCAGCTTCCACCCGGTCGCGGTCTCGAACGTTTCTGCAATTTGGGCTTTCAGCTGTTTTTGTGGAACGAGCAGCGGTGCAAGCACCAGACCACAAACCACAAGAGCGGCAAGAGCTCCAAAGATAAGAAGAGAGCGTTTCATTTAGTCTCAGTATCCTAGTGGACGATTTCGTGAGGCCCGGAAAAGGACTCTCATGTAAGCAGCTTGTACTCAACAAATACAGGGCAAAAAGCCCGTAGAAAACGTCTAAATTATGATTAGTTAAAGCCTTTCAAGGGCCAGAACAAAAGAACTACGTATTCTGAACCAGAGAGTCCTATCATATTTGCTCCCAATTGTCGCAGTATCACGTGGCTTCAAATTGGCGTATTTCGGTCCTTTTCTTTGGCATTTGTAATTGTTTTTGCGTATCAATAGTAGTTCATTCGGACCTGAATCATCTTTAAGCACCTCAGAAATGCACTATTTAAAAGTGCAAGAAAACCAATAGTTGCACGGAGCACATGAATGCTGGACGCCCTGAAAAAATTCTTCAAAGACCTGTCAAACGAGCAGGAGGAAGCTGGACGCTTTTCTGAAGATGATGAACGGCTGGCGGTCGCAGCACTCATGTTCCACATCATCGCCGTTGATGGCGAGATTGAGCAGCAGGAACTGGACCAGTTGAAACGCGTCTTGCAGCAACAATATGAGTTGAACGAGGAAGACACGAAAGAGCTCATGGAGCTCGCCAAAGTGCGCGACGAAGAAGCGGTCGATCTTTACGGCTTTACCTCCGTTCTCAAGCGCAAGCTGGAACCGGAACAGCGCCTGAAAGTGATCGAGGCTCTCTGGGAGATGGTCTTCGCCGATGGGTCCGTCCATGAATTTGAAGACAACACAATTTGGCGCGTTGCAGAGCTTCTTGGCGTCTCCTCCAGAGACCGCATGCAGCTTAAGCAGAAAGTAGCTCAGCGACAGAGTGGTAGTAGCCCCTCCTCTACCTGAAGGTTTTAGTTTGAAATGTTAGAGCGGAACAAACAGCACCCGGCCAAAGTTCTGGTCGTACTGCATCAGGAAACATCCAATCCCGGTCGTGTCGGGCAGCAGTTGATCAAACGTGGATTTGAGCTGGACATCCGCCGCCCACGGTTTGGCGATCCTATGCCAGAAACTCTGGCAGATCACGCAGGTTCCATCATCTTCGGCGGCCCGATGAGTGCCAATGACGGCGATGACTTCGTGAAGCAGGAAATCGACTGGATCAGCGTTCCGCTTAAGGAAAACAAGCCATTCCTCGGCATCTGCCTTGGAGCGCAAATGCTCTCCAAAAACCTTGGTGGCAAGGTCACCGGTCATGACGATGGTCTGGTTGAGATTGGCTATTATCCGCTGGAAGCTACCGAGTCCGGCGCCGACCTCATGGAATGGCCCAAACAGGTCTACCAATGGCACCGCGAAGGCTTCTCTCTTCCTACAGGCGCAGAATTGTTAGCTCAAGTCCGACCTACGAAAATCAGGCCATCCGAGTTGGCGAGAATGCATTCGGCATTCAGTTTCATCCGGAACTGACCTACGCCATGATGAACCGCTGGACCACACGCGCTGCTCACCGTCTGGTACTTCCGGGAGCAAAAAAACGCGGCGAACATTTCCGCGAGCGCTTCGTGTATGACCCAGCGGTTCTGCACTGGTTGGAAGCCTTCATGGATAACTGGATCGGGTACGCATCCGAGCCAGCCAGCAGTTGGTCATCCCACACAGGCAAATAATAAAAAGGCCCGGTCATTGCCGGGCCTTTTTCATTGGTTTGGACGCAGCTTACTCAGCAGCAACAGCCTCAGCTGCAGAAACTTTCTCGCCCGGCTGCAGCACTGGAGAACCAACTGGCAGAACATCGCGACCACATACATCTTTGTAGATGATGTGCGCCATCACGTACCACGCACAGAAAGAGCACAGGATCAGCACGTAACCAGCAATCACGTTGAAGAATGCAGGACCAAAGTGCCCCAGGACCAGCAGAATGAAGCCAAGCAGCAGGCTACCGAAGATGGAAGCTTCTGCAGTGTGAATGTGCAGCGCGCCGTAGAACATGATGCCAGTGTAGATGGTGAATGGCAGCAGGAAGAAACCGATATCGGTGTGGGATGACGTGTAGAAGCCCAGTTTGTTTCCAACAAGAATACCTGCAAACGCCAGCCAGAATGCACCGTAAATGGTGAACGCGCTGTAGCCGAAGTTGTTGCCGGTTTTACCAGTCTGGAAACCTGCAACCAACTGCGCAAGGCCACCAACAAAAACGCCCAGCCAAAGAACCGGACCCATATTGTCCAGCAGGCCAATGTTCACCATCTGCAGAACAAAGGTCGTCATACCAAATCCAGCAAGGCCGATAACTGCTGGGTTTCCTGTTTTAGTTTGCACGGTCGCACCCTCAATAAAAAACCCAACTCTGACCCATTAGGAAGACAGCTCCTGAAGAACAGAAATTGGGAAACACACTCTCGAATTAGTTGGAGCGCTGAATACAGAAGGGCCGAAACCGGAACAACCGCACTACTACGGAACGTAGCAATACCTAACGTAAAACGTAGCTTCAAAAATCAATTAAACGACTGATATAATTAGATAATTAAAACCTACAAACGAAAAAACCAGCAATGCATAGTGCTCATGCACCAAACGCATTGCTGGTTAATCTCAATCAATCAGTGCAGTTCAAGCACTATCCCTTAAAGGTAACAATCAGGTCCTTCGCATCAAGCTGATCGCCAGGTGCTACACAAACTTCACTGATCTCACCGTCACGTTCCGCATGAACAGATGTTTCCATCTTCATCGCTTCAATGGAGACCAGCAGATCGCCAGCTTTCACGGTCTGACCTGCCTTCACCGCCAGCGTTGAGATAACGCCCGGCACAGGTGAACCAATCTGAAGCTCATTGTCATCATCTGCCTTACGGCGCGCAGGTGTGTTGGCTGCGCTATGGGTACGGTCGATGATACGGATATTACGTGGCTGACCGTTCAGCTCAAAGAACACACGCTTTTCGCCATGCTCATCAGTTTCACCAATCGCAAGACAGGAGATAACCATGGTCTTGCCCGGCTCCAGCTCGGCCATAATTTCATCACCAACATCCAGACCGTAGAAGTAGGTTGGAGTTGGCAGCACGCTGGTTGGACCATACTTGTCCTGTGCCTTGGTGAACTCGGTATAAACCTTCGGGTACATGAGCATGGAAGAGAGTTCCTGCTCAGAGCCTTTGCGGCCCAGAATGCCAGAGAGTTCCTCACGCTTGGCATCCATGTCCTCAGCTTCCAACAGAGAACCCGGACGAACCGTGATCGGCTCCTGACCTTTCAGAACCTTCTTCTGCAGGTCTGCAGGCCAACCTCCCGGAGGAATGCCGAGATCGCCATGCATCATGTTGACGACGGATTCTGGGAAGGAAACTTCCTTGTTCGGATCAATCACATCTTCAGGTGTGATGCCCTGAGACACCATCATCACCGCCATGTCACCAACAACCTTGGAACTTGGCGTAACCTTCACAATGTCACCAAACATCATGTTCACGTCAGCATAGGCCTTCGCAACTTCGTGCCAGCGCATTTCAAGACCAAGCGAACGAGCCTGTTCTTTCAGGTTGGTGAACTGACCACCTGGCATCTCGTGCAGATAAACTTCAGAAGCACCAAAGCGCAGATCACTCTCGAATGCGCGATACTGAGTACGAACAGCTTCCCAGTAGAAGGAAATCTGCTGAATACGGTCAGTATCCAGACCACTATCACGAGAAGTACCCTTCAGCGCTTCAACAACAGAGCCCATGCATGGTTGAGAAGTCAGGCCGGACAGGGAATCCATCGCCAGATCAACAATGTCCGCACCGCTTTCGACAGCTGCCAGAACAGTTGAGGCTGCGATACCGGAAGTATCGTGCGTGTGGAAGTGGATCGGAATTTCGATCTCATCTTTCAGCGCTTTGATCAGAACCTTGGCGGCCTGAGCTTCAGCACGCCGCCCATATCCTTAATACCAAGAATATGCGCACCTGCCGCTTCAAGCTCCTTCGCCAGATTGACGTAGTACTTCAGATCATACTTCGGACGCGCACTGTTCAGAATGTCGCCAGTGTAACAAAGCGCTGCTTCACAAAGCTTGCCCTGCTCCTGAACCGCATCCAGAGACACGCGCATGTTCTCAACCCAGTTGAGACAGTCAAACACGCGGAACACATCCACGCCAGATTCAGCAGCTTGGCGAACAAAGTGCTGCACCACGTTGTCCGGATAGTTCGCATACCCCACACCGTTGGAACCACGCAGCAACATCTGCATCAGCAGGTTTGGCGCTTTCTCACGAACAAGGCGCAGACGCTCCCATGGATCTTCAGTCAGGAAGCGCATGGACACGTCAAAGGTCGCGCCACCCCAGCATTCCAGAGAGAACAGCTCAGGCAGACCCTGCGCATAGCTGTCCGCAACCTGCACCAGATCATAGGTACGCATGCGTGTAGCAAGCAAAGACTGGTGCGCATCACGCATGGTGGTGTCAGTCACCAACACTTGCGGCTGCGCTTTCACCCACTTGGCAAAGTCTTTGGGACCAAGCTCTTCCAACTTCTGACGCGTGCCATCCATAACTGGTAGTTTGAACTTCGGCGCAACAGGTGATGGCGCATCTGCTGGTGGTGTCGGACGCCCCTTAGTTTCCGGGTGCCCGTTTACAGTCACATCAGCGATGTAGTTCAAAAGCTTCGTTGCGCGGTCAGCCGTCTTGATGTTCTCAAACAGCTCAGGCGTATTATCAATGAAGCGGGTCGTATAAGAGTTATCCTTGAATGACGGATGACCAATGATCCGCTCAAGGAAGATCAGGTTCGTCGCAACACCGCGAATACGGAACTCGCGCAGAGCACGATCCATACGCGCGCAAACTTCTTCAGGTGTCGGCGCCCACGCAGTGACTTTCTCAAGCAGCGGATCGTAGAAGCGGGTGATCACAGCACCTGCATACGCGGTGCCACCATCCAAGCGAACACCAAAGCCGGTCGCACCACGATAAGCGCTGATACGTCCGTAATCCGGAATAAAGTTATGCTCAGGATCTTCGGTGGTAATACGACACTGAAGGGCATGACCATTCAGCTCAATACCAGCCTGCTCAGGAACACCGGTGACGTTCTCATCACCAATGCGACCACCTTCAGCAATACGGATCTGCGCACGAACGATGTCAATGCCAGTCACTTCTTCAGTAACCGTGTGCTCCACCTGAATACGCGGGTTCACTTCAATGAAGTAAACCTTGCCGGTATCGGCATCCATCAGGAACTCAACAGTACCAGCACCACAATAGCCAACTTCACGGCCGATCTTCAGGCCATACTCACAAAGCTCACGGCGCTTCTCTTCATCAAGATAAGGAGCCGGAGCGCGCTCAACCACTTTTTGGTGACGACGCTGAATAGAACAATCACGTTCAAACAGATGAACAAGGTTGCCATGCTGATCGCCAAGGATCTGCACTTCAACGTGACGGGCACGCTCAACCAGCTTTTCGAGGTAAACTTCATCCTTACCAAAGGCAGCACGTGCTTCACGCTTAGCTTCAACAACTTCGCGTTCCAGCGTTTCCTCATCTTTGATCACGCGCATACCGCGACCGCCACCGCCCCAGGATGCTTTGAGCATCACCGGATAACCGATCTCCAGCGCAAGGCGCTTCACTTCTTCCATGTCATCTGGAAGCGGATCAGTCGCAGGCATCACCGGTACGCCGGCTTTGATTGCCAGCTCGCGTGCAGAAACTTTGTTACCCAAGCGGCGCATAGTTTCAGGAGAAGGGCCAATAAAGATAATGCCGTTCTCTGCACAAGCCTCAGCAAACTCCGGGCTTTCAGAAAGGAAACCATAACCAGGGTGAATTGCATCAACGCGCTGTTCTTTTGCAACGCGGATAATCTCGTCGATAGACAAGTAAGCCTCAATCGGGCCCAGGCCTTTACCTACCTGATAAGCTTCATCTGCCTTAAAGCGATGTAAAGCCAACTTGTCTTCTTCAGCAAATACAGCAACCGTTTGGAGACCAAGTTCGTTTGCAGCTCGAAAAACTCGAATTGCAATTTCTGAGCGGTTAGCAACCAATATTCGTTGAATAGCCAAAGTAGGTCCCCCAGTCTCTATGTATTTTGGGGCTTTATAGTCGAGCAAATCCCTCTATGGAAAGATTAATTTATAGTCACTTGAGCCATTACTATATTTAACGGGTCATAAAACATTAAGAAAACGGGGAAATTCTAAGGAGTTTATCGTACAATTGAGAAAAACTAAACACGTAAAAATATATACACAAATACCCTAAATTTTGACTTCACTAATATATCTCATGCAAATTTTTCTACTTTTACGACTAAAGGAGGCAAATTATACTCATCCGCACAAGTGCAAACAGCAGGCTTCGCATAGCGAACCCTGCCGAGTGCATGTGTAGGTGTCGTTATAGCTTAACGAATAAGACCCAGGCGGAAACCTTCAGCCACCGCGTGTGTTCTGTTCGCAGCATGCAGCTTTCTGGCAGCCGAAGCCAGGTACCAATCTGCAGTATGCTGTGAGATATTCAGAATCTGGCTGATCTCCCAACTTGTCTTGCCTGCATCGGACCACTTCAGACATTCAAGCTCGCGAGGAGTAAGGCGATGGCGAGGACGGTTGGTGTTCGCACCAACAAGCTCACGCACCTTATTACTTGCGTAAATACCAACCAGATGAAGAACACTGATCTCGCGTTCATTCAAACGCACCTCAGGTCCACCAAAGATAAGCATGCCCTGATAGCCTTGAAGGCCATGCACCGGCACACAAACACCATCATACATTCCGTAATCACGTGCTTCGGAAAGGACTTGCTGTGCAGCTGCTGTCAAATTGCGATCACGTGCAACACTGGACCATAGGAATGGACGACTAGCAGTGCGCGCTTTCGCGACAATCGGATCATTTTGTACATAATCACGGTCGAGATAACGTTGTTGCCACTCAGGGCGCCAACACTCAACATAATTGACCCATCAAAAGATGCGCCGGCTTCGGGGATCGCAGCGAGACAAAAACTTGTAAAGCCGAAAGATTGGCCAAGTTCAGCAATACGCTTAGAAACACCATCAGGTGTCTCTTCATTATTAATAGATTCAACAAATTCAAGTGCAGCAGTCAACGGATTCATTTTATACACCCCTACATATTATGCCTCCAACAACCTTACTCTACGCAATATCCACTCAATATAGAAGGTGTATCTATCACCCATCTTCTATTCGAGCTCATTGTTTTCATATTGGGAAAGAAATCTATTCAATTTAACTTCTCTCCCAATAGAAATACGGCCATATATATTGACATTGTTAAATTGCACTATGTCTTTTTCGAAAAGTGCCGACGGGAAAACTTTAGACTTAAAACGAGAATTCTTATTTCTTAGGAAAAAGCTATTGTTAGGAGCAGGTTAACAATTCGTTAACCTTAGATTGTCCGAGCATCAATACGGATGCGTATGTAATATAGGAAAAATATTCCAACCTTTTGAGACTTTTCTCAGTTGGATTCTCCGTTTCTTTTCATTCTGCATAGATGCAAAAAACTTAACGATATGCCTGAGGGGAAAGCGGGGATAACTCCACCCCGGAGAAACCCATTGGTTAAAACAGAAGTGGCAACATCCCCCCTGCAGCACTCATCCGCAGCATGTCCGGGGGCATTACCAAATGGCAAATTTTCAGCTAAAACAAGAGAGTTACTCAGAAATTTAGCTAGTAACAAGTGCAAATGTGTTACGCATAATCCGCGTAACAGCTGGCTTCTTGTAACCATTTAACACGATGTAACCTCCCCAAAACGGCATATAGTGCACGTTATAGTCATGCATCTTATTCAGCGAAAACCGCAGAGTGTCGATAACGTATACACAAAAAGCCCTTTTATACCGGTATGAAACTGAAACTTCATTCCAGTGCTCATCATCAGCATTTTTCGTCTTTATTCATTCCAGAGCTTTACAGCGCTTTTCTCTGCCATATAAATGCCACTTCATTGGGTGAGGCACCGCACGGGCATTTTCAGTATCCCAGCCAAAGAATTGAGTGCCGAGATACGTTTGGCCATAGACTACGGAATTGCACTTCTAGATGAACAAGAACACGTTGCACCGAACAACAAGATCACGGTCTGTCACTGCGATTTTGGGGCCAACGAACACGGGTAAGACCCATTTGGCGATCGAACGGATGAGCGCATACTCATCCGGCCTGATCGGCCTGCCCCTTCGTTTGCTGGCAAGAGAAGTCTACGGCCGCCTTGTAGAGAAGAAGGGACCTGATCTCGTCGCCCTTATTACTGGCGAAGAAAAGATCATCCCGAAGACCCCTCGCTTCTGGGTCTCTACTGTAGAAGCCATGCCAAAGGATCTGGATGTAGACTTCGTCGCTATTGATGAAGTCCAGCTGGCCGGCGACCTTGAGCGCGGCCACGTCTTTACAGATCGCATCCTGAACCTGCGCGGCAGAGAAGAAACGCTCCTGCTCGGCTCTTCCACCATCCGTCCGCTGCTCGAAAAGCTGATGCCGGGTATTAATGTGATCACTCGCCCACGTATGTCCATTCTGACCTACGCTGGCTCCAAGAAGATCACACGCCTCCCACGCCGCTCTGCGATTGTCGCCTTCTCCTCTGATGAAGTGTACGCCATCGCAGAACTCATCCGCCGTCAGCGCGGTGGTGCAGCTGTCGTGCTCGGCTCTCTTTCTCCAAGAACGCGCAACGCACAGGTCGACCTGTTCCAGAATGGCGACGTTGATTGGCTCATCGCCACCGACGCCGTAGGCATGGGTCTGAACCTTGATGTGGACCACATCGCGTTCGCCGGACATCGCAAATTTGATGGCTATCAGTACCGCCAGCTCACTCCAGCTGAGACCGGACAGATCGCCGGACGCGCAGGCCGACACCTCAGAGATGGTACTTTTGGTGTAACTGGACGAGTCCCTGGTTTTGATGAGGAACTGGTCCATCAACTCGAATCTCACGAGTTCGAGCCATTAAAAGTGCTGCAATGGCGCAACCCAAACCTCGATTTTTCCTCGATTCGCGCACTTTTGCGCAGTTTGGAGCATTCTCCGCGAGAAGAGGGCTTGACCAAAGCCCCTCCGGCGGAGGATATCGGTGTTCTCGAACTTGCTAATCGTGACAGGGACATTCTTTCCCTTGCGACCACGCAGGAGAGAGTTTCATTACTGTGGGATACCTGTCAGGTTCCAGACTATCGCAAGATAGCTCCGGCAAACCATGCAGATCTCGTAACAGGGATATATACCCATCTGATCCAGGACGGAGCCATTCCGGATGATTGGTTCAATAGTCAGATCAAACTGGCGGACAGGACGGATGGGGATATCGACACACTGGCGAACCGGATAGCTCATATCCGTACGTGGACCTTTGTGGCAAACCGTGCCGATTGGCTGAATGATCCTGCTCACTGGCAGGGCGTGACGCGCGGCATAGAAGATCGATTATCAGATGCCCTTCACGAACGGCTTACACAGCGGTTTGTGGATCGGCGAACCAGCGTATTGATGCGACGTCTGAGAGAGAACAAAATGCTCGAAGCGGAGATCACCGCAACCGGAGATGTCCTTGTAGAAGGACAGCACATTGGCCAGCTTCATGGCTTCCGGTTTGCTCCGGATGCAACGGCAGAAGGACAGGAAGAAAAAGCTGTCCGTGCTGCGGCCCAAAAAGCACTAGCTAGTGAGATTGAAAACCGTGCAGAACGGTTGTCTCGCGCGCCTAACGAAGAGTTCATCCTCTCCGCAGACGGCACATTAAGATGGCAGGGTGAATCTATCGCCCGCCTGACGCTGGTGAACAGACCCTGCGCCCATCCCTGATCATTCTTGCTGATGAGCAATTGACAGGACCTGCACGCGACATGGTGCAGGAGCGCCTTGATCTATGGATCAAGACCCACATCGAAACTCTCCTGAAGCCTCTCTTCGACCTGGAACAGGCTGAAGAAGTTGAAGGCATCGCTCGCGGCGTAGCATTCCGCCTGACCGAAGGCCTCGGCATTCTTGAGCGTCAGGAGATCGCTGATGACATTCGTCAGCTTGATCAGCAGATGCGTGGTTCGCTCCGCAAACTCGGCGTTCGCTTCGGTGCATATCACATTTACGTCCCTGCACTTCTTAAGCCAGCACCAAGCCAGCTGCTTGCTCAGCTCTGGGCGCTGAAAGAAGGCAAAGGCGAAATCAAAGGCCTGACAGAGCTGCCACAGCTCTCTGCATCTGGCCGCACCTCCGTTCCAGTAGATCCGGAAATCGAGCAGGCACTGTACCGTGTCGTTGGCTTCCGCGTTTGTGGTCCACGCGCTGTTCGCGTCGACATTCTGGAGCGTCTGGCAGACATCATCCGTCCGCTGGTTGCCTGGAAGCCTCTGGAAGAAGGCGTTGAGCCACCAGAAGGCGCATTGGTAGAAGGTGGCGCATTCACCGTTACCGTTTCCATGACCTCCCTGCTCGGCTGTGCAGGCGAAGACTTCTCCAACATCCTGAAGTCTCTCGGCTACCGTCTGGAAACACGCGAAGAACAGCGCCCTGTTACCAAGAAGCCAGAAGCACCTGCTGAAGAAGCCGAAGCTGCACCAGCAGAACAGGCTGCTGAAGGTGAAGCCGAAGCTCCAGCAGCTGCGGAAGTGACTGAAGCACCAGCAGAAGAAGCTGCTCCGGCAGAAGCTTCTGAAGAAGCGACAGGCGAGCAAGAGATGGAAACGGTTACCGTTGAAATCTGGCGCCCAGGTCGTTTCGGTGGTCGTCGCAGCAACAACGACCGTCAGCAGCGCAACGCACGCGGTGGCAATGAACGTCGTGGCGGTGGCGAGCGTCGTGGTGGCGGCAACAATCAGCAGCGTCGCAATCCTGGCAAGCCAGGCGGCAAAGGCCGTGGCTTCAACAAGGACCAGAACCGTGGCCATCAGGCGAAGTCTGCTCCACGCAAAGACAAGCCAATGGATCCGGATTCTCCATTCGCAGCGCTGATGTCCCTGAAACAGAACTTGGAAAAGGGCGACAAATAGTCGCCCCTTCGGGATATCGCAGATGGCAACACCAGAACCACAAGGCTCAATCCGCATTGACAAGTGGCTCTGGTACGCCCGCATAACAAAGTCCCGGACGCTGGCTCAGAAACTGGCAGTGTCCGGACACGTAAGACTGAACAAAGAGAAAGTTTCAGCAGCCAAAGCAGCTGTAAAGCCAGGCGATGTACTGACCATCACAATGCCGCGGCGCCTTTTGATCCTTAAGGTTTTGAAACTTGGCACCCGCCGCGGTCCTGCCCCTGAAGCACAGACGCTTTATGAGGACATGTCACCGCCACCACCTCCCAAAGAAACACAGGCTCCAGTCGCGCAGCGCGAAGCCGGTGCGGGACGTCCAACGAAAAAAGATCGCCGCCAAATTGCCCGGATTCGGGGCTTCAACGAAATCGATCCTTTTTAGTGGCCACTTTTGGTAAATTTTGCCCCAATATTGCAATCTCTTCGCCTATGACAGCGCTTGCACTACCCAATGAAAACCGGTAGCAAAGAGCACAAAGTTTAATGGACGAAAAAATCGTCAGGGCCGCGAGAGCCCGTGCCATTTGTCTTCAGACAAATATGCAGCGCCAGAGACTAAGAGGATTGCGATGACATACGTCGTCACAGACAATTGCATCAAATGCAAATACACCGACTGTGTTGAAGTTTGCCCGGTCGATTGCTTTTACGAAGGCGAGAACATGCTCGTCATTCATCCGGACGAATGTATCGACTGCGGTGTATGTGAACCGGAATGTCCTGCCGACGCAATTCTCCCAGACACAGAGCCTGGTTTGGAAAAGTGGGTCGAGCTCAATGCTGAGTACGCAGAGAAGTGGCCGAATCTGACCGTTAAGAAAGATCAGCTCCCAGAAGCAGCTGAATTTGACGGCGTAAAAGAAAAACTGGAAAAGTACTTCTCCGAGAAGCCAGGTACGGGCGATTAAGCTCGTAAAAGCCTAGAGCTTCCAAACATTTATTAATTGCCAAACATTATTCGCGGATGTCTTAAATCCTCTCTTGCTTGAGAGAGGTTGGAAATCCGTGGATAATGTGCTATACAGTTTTTTACAGTCATTTGGCAGTCTGGTTGCACCCTCCCCACTCGGAGGTTTTTTTATGGTCGCAGTTCCATTGAAGTGCGCACAATAATTTATGCCAGCATTCGCCGAAGTAGCCAAAACAGAGAATTCGACTGATCACATTTGAACGCGAAACCAATTAGTGCGAGAGGTAGCTTTCCGCATACATTGGACTTTTCACGTTTTTCTACAGAGAAAGATGTAGCGATCTCGCTGCATCTAGGTTGTTTGCGTCTCCCGGACAGCAAGCCACCACTGCGCAGGAGAAGTATAGCGTATGGCCACACCCGCAAAAAAGACCGCGCAGCGTCAGGGGTTTAAAACAGGCGAGCACATCATTTATCCATCTCACGGTGTTGGATTGATTACTGCGATTGAAGAGCAGACCGTAGCTGGATACTCTCTTGAACTTCTCGTAATTGAATTCGAACAGGATAAGATGACACTCCGCGTTCCAGTAGCAAAAATTGCTTCTGTTGGAATGCGTAAGCTTTCTGATGCATCCACCGTTAAAAAATCTCTTGAAACCATTGCAGGCAAACCTCGTGTAAAGCGCACCATGTGGAGCCGCCGCGCACAGGAATACGAAGCGAAGATCAATTCCGGCGATCTTGTTTCAACCGCTGAAGTTGTTCGCGATCTCTATCGTTCTGACGCACAGCCAGAGCAGTCCTACTCCGAACGCCAGCTCTATGAAGCTGCGCTCGATCGTATGGCTCGCGAAATCGCTGCAGTTCAGAAGCAGACTGACACTGAAGCAATTCGTCAGATCGAAGGTGTTCTTTCCACCGCTCCAGGTCGTGCTGCAAAAGCTGCACCTGCTGCTGGTGAAGACGGAGGTCAGGAAGAGGCTGCGTAATCAGCCTTTCCCAACTTACTTGATTAAAGAAGCCCTGCTGGTAGCGGGGCTTTCTTTTTATCTACGTAGATCCAAAAGAGTTTTCGCGCCGTATTTCAGATCAAACTGAGGAGGCGTACATGGCTCAATATGAAAGAGACCAAAGTCTCGGGCCCCTTGCTCGCCTGGCAAGAAAAGCCCCATATCTATCAAAAGAAGAAGAGTACAAGCTTCTAGAAGGCTGGATTACAAAACGCGATCACCGTGCACTAGACAAACTATCGTTATCCCACTCCCGTCTGGTGATAGCCCAAGCTTTGCGCTTTAAATCCTATGGCGTCCCACTTTCTGATCTCATTCAGGAAGGCCACATCGGCTTGATGGAAGCAGCCAACAGATTCAAGCTTTCTAAGGACGTGCGTTTCTCAACCTACGCAAGCTGGTGGATCAAGTCATTCATTCAGGATTACGTCCTCCGCAATCAATCGATCGTCCGCGGCGGCACATCCTCGCGCCAGAAAATGCTGTTCTTTGGCTTTAAGCGCATGCGCGCAGAGCTGGCAAGCAAACATCCTGAGCTCAGCGAAGATCAACTTCATCAGCAGATCTCAAACCAAACTGGTGCGAACATGCGCGATATCAAGATGATGTCTTCCAGATTAGGCCGTTCGGATACGTCTTTGAACGCAACGCTTAAAGGCAGCGAAACAAACCTTCAGCTCCAGGACACGCTCGCGGCAGATGAGCCTCTGCCCGATGAGATCGTAGAAGTGCATCTGGACAGTGAACGCGCCGAACGTCGCCTTTTCGACGCCATCAAAACACTTCCCCCACGTGAACAGCGCGTTATCAGAGATAGAAAACTCAGAGAAGATGGCGTGACGCTGGAAGCACTTGGCAAGAAACTGGGTGTCTCAAAAGAACGCGTTCGTCAGATCGAGTCACGTGCCATGCAGAAACTAAAAGACGCAATGGCTCATTCTCAGGGACACGAAGCCAATCAGCCTTAATCGGTGATAACCTTCATCAGTTCACCCGGCTTGAAGCGCTGGTTCGCTTTCACCTGATTGAGGATCGTGAACAACTCCAACCGACGGGATGGCTCCACACCGCTCATGCCAACAGCAAGCTTACGAGCCGTCTCACCACCTTTAGCCTGAATGATCTTAACTCGAAGCGGGTTAAGACGCGCTTGTTCTGTTGGGCTTAGCTGACGGAAACTACCGAGAGATTTTTCAAAATCCCTAGTAAATACAGCGGTTGGCGAACGATTAGCAAAGATAAACCGATATCCAGTTAAGCCGATACGAACCACACCAATGCGGAACGACCAACCATCTGTAATCGCAGAACCAATCACAGCTGGCAGACCATTAATCGTGGTCGGACGAACGCTGTTGTCGATCAGACCATTGATCCAGCCAGATAACATATAGTCAGTTAAGCTGGCATAGCCTGTCAGGTCAGCACCATCAAATCGCATTGCAGTGCCGGAGTTATTACTCGCCAGAACCGCCTCTGCGGAGTTCTCAAGCACAAAACCCTTCGGCACGCTAAAGGAGATGCCAAGACCCTTGTGAAGGAACTGACGCCCTCTCACATAGCCTTCCAGCGGATCATCACCAAACAGCATGCCATCCAGACTGGTCAGATACGCCTCACGGCCATTCAAACCAATCCCTGGCGCCCCAATCTGCCGCGCACTGCGCACAGCGCGCTGAATGCGATCAGGCGTATTCGGGTGAGATGAAAGGAAGTCCGGAGCCGAACTGGTTTCGCCACCAAGCTGCTGATAGCGGGCGAACTGCCCCATGGTGTTCAGGAAACGCGCGGCTGCATAAGGATCATACCCAGCGCCTGCAAGCGTTCTCACACCCACATCATCCGCTTCAAGTTCTTGCTCCTGAGAAAAGCGGGCAAACTGCACCTGCTTTTCTTTCACGGCTGCATCAATCGTCCGCTGATCCTTGCCGATATTTGTCATCACCTTGGTGACAAACTCAGCTTCCTCAGCCTGACGCTGACGCTTGATCGCATGCCGAGCTGTTACGTGCGCCATCTCATGCGCCAGAACAGCAGCCAGCTCCGATGTGTCATTGGCAAGCGCAAGCAGACCACGCGTGACATAGAGATACCCGCCCGGAAGCGCAAAAGCATTCACAGCAGGACTGTTGAGAAGGGTAACACGGTAATGCGCTTCAGGATCTTCCGAAGCGGCAACAAGACCACCAACAACGCGGGCAATCGCAGTTTCCGCCTTGCCGTCTTTGTAAACACCGCCATAGGTCGCCACGACACGCGGATGCTCACGTGCACCAACATCGCTCCCAGGACACTACGCAAGCTACCGGGTTTTTGAGCGCTTTGATTGGCAGAGCCGGTCAGCTGACACGCAACAAGGGCTGCGGTCACTGCAGATACCGTTAAAATTCTCAGGCTTGTCCGTATTCCAGACAATGCACTACTCAAAGTCATTCGCGTTTCCGGCTTTTGCCCTAGTCCAGAAGCTCCAACTGCGCTGGGTGCTTAAGCTCTATCTGTGGTCCTTGGTTCAGTTGCAAGACGCCCCTGAGGCGAACTCTCTTGCCTTTCATCACTGAAAGATCATGCCCGAACTCGGAAAAATCCGCCAGCTTTCCCCTTTGAATAATCCCGGTTAAATCCTCTGTCCAGCGCTCACCAAAATTCAAGTATGTTTTGGATCGCGTTTGCCCGACAGAAATCACGCTGGCTTCCACAAGTCCATAAAGACCAATTTGCTCGTAGCTTATTGACTTATAGTCATTAATTACATTTTTAACGACCCATAATCCAACATTTTTCCGGCGAGCTTCACTCTCCAAATTAATAAGGAATTTCAAGCAATTGAAAGCTCTTAATTGTGGCTTAACAATGGCCAATCCGCCTTCAACCAGCTTGCCTGACAAATCACTCATTTCACGATCAAGCAGAATCGCAGGCAAACGCCCCCACCGATCCTTCTGCGCAACCAATGCTTTTACAAAAACTTGTCGACCACCTGAGAGCTCCTGCCCGAGAGCATGAGGAGCTTCAGGAAAAGTCAAATCAGAGAGATAATAAAACGCGCCATCACTTGCGGCAAACTTCAAAGGGCTCGCAAGCGCGTCATCCACCAAAACCGTCGGCAAGCCCTGCTCTGACACCTCAGCTTCATCACACGGCCCCGCTGCACTTGATCCAATGCCAATCAGAACCCCGCACAAAAATGCCAGAAACCATCTCACCACACAGCACCCCCATAACGCATGTGGCAATAATATCAGGCCAACCCTGCCCAAACGCCCCTTAGAACCCGCAGGAAAGAAGTCACTGAGACGCGTGCTGAGAGAATTCTCCTGTCAGAACTGAGGCCTAAAGCGTATCGCTGAAAAGTGGCCTCCGGTTTTCAGATAAAGATACGCAAAGCAAAAGCTAAAGCAGATCAAGCGGTTCAGCTTAAACGCAACCTGCTTTAGCCTGTTCACAGAGAAGCAATCTGTCTCGCATAGCTTTGATTTTCATGATATTTGAAAACTCGCTGCATCATCTCAAGATGACACTCAATGGCCCCGTAGCTCAGCTGGATAGAGCAGCCGCCTCCTAAGCGGCAGGTCAGTGGTTCGAATCCACTCGGGGTCACCAAACTAGTATTCTTACGGTATTCCCTACACTTGAAAATCATCAACAAATCAGCCATTTAAGCCAAGTTTCCGACTTAGACCGTTTCAAGCATTTCCCTAGTACACCCCTAAAATAGGGGGTAAAATGCGGGGTACTGGTCCTGTCGGTAGTTTCTGGAATGGATGACATGGCAACAATATTTCGTCTAAAACCAAATCAATTAAAAAGCGACGAACCACGAAAGTTAACTGATGGCGGCGGGCTCTCATTTATTGTCGAGAAGTCAGGCCGGAAGAGCTGGGCATTTTTCTATACCTCACCAACAACTGGTAAGCGTAGAGAAATGGGCCTTGGAAACTATCCAACTGTAACATTAAAGGCTGCCCGCGAAGAGGCTGCAAAGTGGCGCGAGGTTAAAGCCTTAGGCAATGATCCGATCAAAGAACGGAACCGAGAGCGCGAAGAAGCCCGTGTGAATGGTGCCACTCTCAAGAATGTTCTTCTTGCAGCCTTTGAGGCTCGTAAAGCTGGACTGAAAGAAGAGGGCCGTTCAGGGCGTTGGTGGTCAGCCCTCAATAACCATGTCCTGCCCAAGATAGGCGACAGGCCGATCAGTGAGCTTACTGCCGAAGATATCAAGCGGACATTAAAACCAATCTGGTTTGAAAAGCAGGAGGTAGCCCGCAAGGCTCTGCAAAGGCTGCGCATCGGATTTAAACACGCCATAGACATGGGAATTAATGTTAGCCTTGATATCATCGATAGTGCACAACGCTTGCTTGGTAAACAGCCAGACAAACACAATCCATTTCCAGCAATGGAATGGAAGAGCGTGCATGAATATTACTCTGTTCTCGAGGAAACAGGCACTATTCCTGCTTTGGCGCTTCAGATGGCTATCTTAACATCAAGGCGGTCTGGCGAAGTTCGCAGAATGAAACTTGCGGATATCAAGGATGATGTTTGGTATGTGCCGCCTGAGGATTTAAAGGGTAAAAAAGGACAACATACCGAACCACAGCGCGTCCCACTCAGCAAGGAAGCCCTGCGCATCATCGAAAAGGCTAAGCCATTTGCAAGGGACGGCTACCTATTCCCGAGGCAGACTAAACACCCACGCGCTCGTGATAAGTTCATGAATGAAAACGGCATGTCAAAGCTGATGAAAGATCAGGGCATGAACTGTGTTCCTCATGGCTTCCGAGCCTCATTTCGAACATGGGCGGCTGAGGCAGGCATCATGTATGACGCTGCCGAAATCCAGCAAGGGCACGAAGTCCGGGGCCGCGTTGAGCGGTCATACAACCGTTCCGACTTGCTAGAGGAGCGGAAACTCGTTGTTGAGAGATGGGCACAAGTAGTTCTTGGCACCGCTGGCGCAAAAGTTATCAAGCCTCATAACAGCATGGCTTGATTCAACAGCTTTATAATCGATAAAAATTAAATAAAAACAATAATATAGCGACTACGAATATCTTCAGCTCGGTTCGTAGTCGCATTTCTCCTTGATATGCTTTTCCAAGTCAGTAAGTTCCGGTTGTCAATTTTCGGCACTGCGAGCGCATGGACTTAATGCCAGCGGCATTGCAGGCTCATACTGAAAACACATAGATAGCCTCCCCTCAGGTTCTAGGGCTGGGCTTCATTTGTTTGAAATCTCGTCATACTAAATCCCCGGTAATCATCCACGTCGTGTTGAGCGTTGGTCTGTGCACTTGTTGCGTAGTCAATGTTCGCTATCGGCTAGCTGTGTCCGGGTTCCCAAACAATCAAACAAAACACGGCTCGAGAGGGCCAACTAACCTAGTGGAATGGCTGCTATGGCACGCATGAACGACTCCGACAAAGTTGGAACGATACTACTAACGCTCACTGAGCTATCTGAAATGATGAAGTTGTCATTCAGTCGCCTTTGGAAGCTTCGCAAAGATTGCGACAAGAACGGATTTCCAAAACCAATCCGAATTCACGACGGTGCACGCGGCCTGCGCTGGCGTCTCGATGAAGTTGAAATCTGGATGGAAAGCAGACGTACGACAAGCGGCATCTAGATACCTCAGGTCATAAAAACAACTCAGTTTGCGATCTTGCCAAAACGGCTATCAGGAACCTGGGTTTGTAACTCGCCCTCACTGTATCGCTCATAAAGCAAACAATAAAAGGCCACTCCTAAAGGAAGCAGCCTTTTTTGAAACGATAAACGCCTTGTCAGTTGATGGAATTCGGAAGCCTAAAACTGACGAGGCCAATCACACGGAGGTGGCCCAGCGCCATCTAGCAAGAATGGAAGTAGCTGCATCAAGTGGCATTGGCAAGCCCTCCCCTGAATTATCTGATAAGCTTTCTGTTAGTAATCAGTCACAATCTGAAAGAAATAACCATTTCAATTGCAATGATTGGAATGCCTATACTGTATGCAGAGCCAATACAGGATGGTTTATTGAAGACTACGCATGGTTAGAAAGCAACATAAAAAACGAACTTCACGAGACCTATACCGCAAGATTAGCTGACATTCTTGAGGCTGGCGGCGTTAGTGTACGCAAAGAGACATATGTTAAGACGATTTGTCTTGTAACTCGCAAGGTAAGACTGTCTTCACAGTATCGGAACTGCTCTATTCTTCCGGCGATGGCCCGCCAAAAACTCGCTACGCACAAACTTAATCTTGATTACTGGTGTAAGCATGAACGGACTGCGGGTAGTGAGCTGCTTTTCTTTGTTGCGACAGTACCAGGCGTCGTACCTGCATTTGGTGAACTGAGCGAAAGTGCGTGTTCGCTAAGTCGATGCATAAGCAAGGCCGCACCAACAATCAGGGCCGAGTTTGGTTGCGATATCGTATTTAGATCAACAGAATTCACCCGCAGAACGGCTGAACAGCGCGGTAGTGCAGTGCTTGACCAGTACTCGCCGGGTACGATGACCTATCACCCGCACGCCAATGTGCTGATTGACTGCTCAAGGCCGCTTTCTATGGCTCGGCGTGGCAAGCTTCTTCGATACCTGCGAAGGGCGTTAGGCACTCACGTTAAGGACTGCGGACCTATCGCGGACACTTCCTACGTCACGAAGTTCTCAATAGACCCGAAGGAGCTGCTTGGATCGAACGAGGTCACGCCTGATGAGGCTACTTGGTTGTTTCGCGAACTACACCGCATTAACCGCCTTCAGCCCATGGGAGCTTTTAAGGATTGGTGCGCCGAGCTAGGTGAAAGCAATTACAAGGTTGCTGAGGTTCGCCTCGGCGGCGCTCGTGAACTCGTGCTCATGGACATCACGCCGAAAAGGTCGCGAGATGAGGGGGAGGCTCAATCACGCCGTGAAGCTGATCAGACCTGCGGAGAAGCCTGCGAACGGGAAGCCACAGAGACTTTAAATGGCGATAGCCGCGCACGGAACACGAAGCCGCTTCTTGAGAACATCATTCTCGGGATCACTAAACCAACCTGCTTGGAAACCCAGTGGGCCGCACCGAGAGTTATAGTTATTGGCTACACCGAAGACCCACAAACAGAAGGCGGCAAACAGCGCCTCGAGAAGATCAATCATATGTCCGCAGCCGTATTGGTCTGGTGGTATGAGAGCGGCGCACCGCTACCTGAAGAGGCTCTTGCTCAGGCTGATGAGCTGCGTACTGAGGCCAGGCTTTCTTCTAGTTCACTAGACATAAACTTTAACTGTCCAAGCACTGCCACTCGAAAAGAGCGCAAGGAAGATACGAACGCCCCCGGCGGGCGTTGCCCATGACGCCTAAGCGCTCTTTTCTACTCGCACACACTACACACAACAGAGATAACGCCCCTTCTGGAGTGGGTGAAAGGGATTCCTATGAGCTGAGGTGTATGACTGTGGCGGTGAGGTGGAGAACCAGCCCAGCGGCAAGGGGCGCCTCCCCTCACATACAAAGCCCTTGTCCACGCCCTGTTGAGGAATCGGGAATCTCAAATCGGGAGAATCCTCAACAGGGCGTGGACAAGGGACTGGGACGCGCTTGCATCGATTCAAGCGCAACGAAATCAACCAAAAGTGCGGCGGGGATGTTGGCATTGCTGGTGCCGGGAGGCAGCCACGACAACGGTTAGACCAACACCCAACACAAACAATAATGGGAGATTATATGAACACATCTAACCGTTTTGGGAAGCTATTTGATGAGGCTACGAGTATCAACGAAGGGGCTGCGGAGCATGGGCAAGTTGGCAGCTTCAAATGTGAGACGTGCAGCCCAATCAGGCGTAGAGGCCGTAAGTTAACCGCACAAGACGTAGAGGTTATGCGCTGGCAAGCGTTCTATGGTGCCTCAGTAAGTGAGCTTACCAATGATTATGGCATAAACGATAGAACGGTGCGTAGAATACTCGTAGGTGATATCTGGCCCACGGCGGCAGGCCCACTAAGAAGCAAGGGCACCCCTCCGAGACCCCGGCAAGAAGCTTTGCAAGCCTTGCTAAATAGAGAAATCAAGCCGGATCACGAAGGGCATATCAGAGGCCGTGAATACTTCCAACTTAATGATGACGGCTACGCTGTTATCAATAAAAACAGCAAGAAGGTTCGCGTTAGCCGTATCGTGCTAAAACACTTCAAAGGCCCTGCTCCGGCGGACAAGCCAATCGCAGCACATTTATGCCGCTATAGAGACTGTGTAAACCCAGATTGCCTTTACTGGGCGTCACCGTGGCAGAATATGCAGGACAAGTATCGGGATGGTACAATGCCCATGGGCGATACCCACCCGTGTGCTCGCCTCACAGAGCGGCAAGTCATATTGCTCAGGCTTGTAAGGCCAGCTTGGAAGGAATGCCGCCGCTGGTCCTACGAACTCGGCGCTCCTCAGGCGACTATTTACAGTGCAGCTCATGGCTACTCTTGGAAGCACTCCCCCAAGGCCCCGCTAATCGTATGGACCACGGCAGAGAGCGTTGATGAAATTCCGGAAAGGCTCCGTGCTCCTAACTTGGTGCTTGCTCATTCGCCATAATACACAGCAAGACTCTAGGAGAGTCACCCGGTGGCGTTTACTGCTCCCAAGCACCCAGACACCATAACCACCACAGAACGCCGCTCAGCGCCGCCCTGAGAGGTGCGTCACTCGTTTGGGTGCTTGGGAGCAGTAATTCGAAACGAGGAATGATCTTTCGAGTTTTGAGGAGTGAATGTGAAGGCGTTTGAGCAGGGGGGGCACGGGGAAGTGTGCCGCCCCTTTTTTATGTCTTGGCTCATATCACTCACACCGCGTCGCAGGCCGTCTTCCAAATCGCAAAAAGAGCAAAACCGCGGAAATCAGCTAATCTGCAAAAAACTCGCCTCGCTGAAGCGTGTACTCACCGCGTATCAACTACGTACATTGGGAGTCAATTTGGACTTCAAAACATCAATCCACCCTGCCAAAGCACTCGATAAACGACAAAGTCGAAGGGCTGTGACTGATCCTGACAATCAACACACATTGGCTAAAACCCGCGAAAACTCGCGCACGCGCGCGTAGGCTTGTAACAAAACCACCCTTGCCTTGTTGCTGTAACTGTTGCTCTGATACTTGCGAGAATGCACTGAGGCAAACCGCAGGCACACACCACAACAACCAAGCTTACCAACTACCATGATGCTACAGGCTACTTACTCTCCCTGTCATGAGGAACTGAATCGAATGGATTGGGTGTGTACTGGCATGAATGCGGGAAACGAGTCCCGGAAATGCGAACTTAATGCACTACAAGCTCCCCCTTTGCTGAGTTACTGAAGCAGGAAGCGGTAACGGCCTTTCTATCGTGGGCAATCGACCTTCTGTCGCTGGGCCGGTCCGGTTAGTAGCACCTCATGCGTGTCTGACAACTTAACGCGACCACCGGTAGCAACTATGCGCTTTCCGTTCGCGGGTTTGTTTTTGCCAGCTCGCGCCAGCTCTTCCCGATATAACGGTTTGCCTCGACATTGGCGCTAATCTCTCGCTTTTCCCGCCAATCCTCAGGAGCGAAGTTCTTCAATGCGCACATGACACGGCGAACTGTGGCGCTGTCATCTGCCTCAAGCAGTTCACGCTCATACATTGCTTGTCTAAGTCCCTCAGCAAGGCCAATAGCCTCAGCAAAGAATGCGTGCTTCTTCTTCCAGTCGTAAACGGACTTACGCAGAACGCAGCACTCAGCAGCAGCGGCGGAGATACTTAGCCCGGCGGCGACCTTTAAGGCTATGGCTTCCCCCAGCTCTTCAGTGAACTTGGTAGGTCGCCCGCCTTTGTTTCGTTGCTGTGTCATGTGGCGTTCCTCGTTGCTAATTGGAAGTGGTGATTTTAAGCAATGATATGTACCGGAGCCAATAGATCGATAATCCTCTTAAGAGTAATCGCTGCGAAGTGTGCTCACTTGCTGGTGGGCTTTGGCATTTGCATCGTGCGCTCCCTTTCAAATTGGCCCGCACCTACCAAGATTATCAAAATGCTGCCAGACTACCGCAATTACTTCTCAGGTTTGACGGGTTGAGAGGCGGCGTGGAAGGCGGATGCATCAAGATTTCACGCAAACTTGCCAGCTCGGCGGCGTTGTTTTCTTCGCCCTCGTTAGTGTTGGTATTTCGTTGATGTCCAGTTGGCGAGATGTTGGGTGCCGGGAAAGAACCATTCATCACCGCAATAATTCACGCGAATGACCCTCATATCACTGCACTGATTGCCGGGAATGCCTGCGCCTCGGCTCCACGCGATAGCTTGGCAATCTCAATCGTGTAGGATTGCCGCGCTGTCATTTAAATGCAAAATCAAGAAAGCAGGTCGGAAGACTTAGCCTGCCCATCAAGTTCTTTTTCAATCCTGAAAACACTTGCCCGATTTATACCAAGCTCGCGAGCGATTGCGCTCTTATTCATGCCACTTGCAAGGAGTTCGGCAATCTTATCTCTATCAATGCTCGGCTTTCGCCCGGTGTAAACACCGCGAGCTTTGGCAGCGCTGATACCCTCTGCCTGCCGCTGTTTGATTATTTCACGTTCAAACTGCGCTACCGCACCAAGGACACCGAGCATGAGTGTAGCCATTGGGTCATTTTTGCCAGACGAGTAAGACTGCCCTTCTTTAAGAAATAGAAGCTTGGCGCCCTTGCTGGTGATTTCTTCTACCAATGAATGCAGGTCTGCGAGCGAGCGGGCTAAACGGTCCATAGAAACAACAGCCACCTCGTCACCATCACGAAGTTTTATCATCAACTCGCTGAGAGCGGGTCTCTCGCGGATCGAGCCGGATTCTTTGTCTATGAAAATGTGGTCAGGAGTAATACCCTGATCTGTTAGCGCCTCAACCTGCCTTGCGTCATTTTGCAGTTGCGTTGACACTCGTGCGTAGCCGAATTTCATTCGCCGCCCTTTGCTATGTGTTGTTTTTGGATAGTTATGTAGCAACAACATGCTACATAATCACAAAACAACCCTAACGCAACACCCTTTTCTGTATTTTGCTGAAGGCTTATTAGCGTCTCGTATGGCTATACCCAAATACGACATCAGAGTCGCGTGCCACTTATTGATCAACTCCGCTATTCTGCACACATGCTAATAGCAATGGTTTTCAGTATTATGGATTAATATCGAATGAGCCCCATTGCTGCCTTTGGTCAGAGCACAGAAATCGCAGTTGCTACAAATCGCTTGTGACCAATTGCAGCAAGAAATCAATTTATAATTGATCCCACTCACCATGCCTCTAAGGGCAGGCAGCAGGCTTGCGGCTGTACGGTGTGCTGAGCCAAGTACCGAGCTAAAGAACGCATTTCATTTCTATTCGCGCTCGAGTACGCAACCGACTGACGGTAGTGCAAACAATTCCTTGTTCTTAAGCAGAGCGAAGTAAACTCTCAACCCAAACTATATCTCGATGGCCAGTAAGAATTCTCCGTGCGAATGCTGATAGCTCTGAACCTTCAGAGATATAACTTGCAAGTTTTCGCACATGATCCGAAAATGAACTATCAATGGCGGCATTTCCAGATTCTGTTTGAGGGAACAGCCTATCAGCCACAGTGATCTCACGGTTTATTAAAACGGCAAGCGCCTTGCGTTTGTCAACAAGGTCAGCATGGTCCAAGTGATACAGTTTGATCGACTCAGTTGCACGTCTATTACGACCAGCATGAGCCTCTTCCGAATATGTCGGAATGGGGCTTCCTGTTTCATCAAAATCTATAAGGCCGGGTTCGTCTGGTTTACACGGGTCCAACAGAATTGGGCTTTCATTTACCTCCCCTTCGCAACAAGTTGCCCGTGCCGTTTCATCGAAGAGAGGAAAGTCATCCCCTTTCCCACCTATTTCTCCATTTTTTTTGTCTTCCCGAACACTATTGCAGAAGGTGCATGAAAATCGATAATTCGAGCAGTTGAAAGCTGACCACGGATATTTACTTTTCGGGCGGAAGTGATCGACTGCCCCATCAGAGCGCTCTTGGACTATTTCGCAATAATAGCATTTGTCATGCGAAAGCTTCTTTAATGGTTGTTTCAAGTTGCGCCAAACAGTTGAATGGTCGCGTTTCTTTCTATCCTCATCTGCAACAGCTGCGTCCGCGATAGCCGCATCTGCACTAGCCTGCCAACCGTCGGGGAGCTCCAACTGGTCAAGGTTGATATAGCGCATCTCTTAGTCTTCCTCTTTTTTAAAGGCGTTCTGAATTAAACGGTGCGCTTTTTCAGCCTCATCAGGTATTCTCATTCTTTCACTCGTTTGATTTACCTCCTGATCCAGCATTCGCAATGCTTCTTTGAGTTCTGGATCTCGTACCTCATAGCGGAATCCATAGTTTAGAAGTTCTGCGTTAATGCTACTCAGTTCTTTTTTGTCGCCTTCGCTAAGCGCTTCTTTCGCGTTGATACGACGTTTCCTCGCAAGTAGGCTTTGAGTATGCGTGTCCAGTGCGGCGCTTAATCCAAACATCTCACTGGTCATTACACCCGCATACCCCATCCCACGCGGATGTGTATCCGGTTCCGCAGCCGAAATTACCTGAGTATCCTTATCCCGTGTAAGAATTTGAACCTGTTCTTTCTCCAACTCAGCTACCGCCACGGGATTGTGTGTTGCCAGAAGAACGTGGCTGCTCTGTTTTTCTGTCCCATTCACATTCAGAAAATTGCGGATATGTTGAAGATATTCGACGCTCCACCTTGGGTTAAGATGTGTGTCGGGCTCATCGAGCAGAAACAGACTTTCTTCTTCAGCAGTGAAACGAAGTAACCCGAGCACAGTCAAAAGCTGCTGCTCGCCTTCACTCAATTCACGAAATGTGACTGACCCATCATTTTTCCGTAGCTTCACCCGTATCCGCACCTCATCAATCAACTCAGAAACATATGTGCTTTCTAAGTCCTGAAAGAACTGCGTGGTACTTTTCCCTGCAGCCAGCTTACGCAGTGCATCAAGGTCTTTAACAAAAAGATATAGAAATTCCTGGGTTCGCGAGTTCCATAGGCTTACTTTTTCCTTACGAGTAATCCGCAATGGCGCAAGAGAAATATCATAGAGAGTTGCCAAGAACTCGGATACGACACCACGCGCATTCCAGAAGCGCGGATCACCGTCCTTTGATTTCCATGAGGGTTTTCTAAGCACAAAGAGAACAGATTCGATCCCTCCTTCTTCAAGACCAAGCTGTTCTTGCAAAAACTTATCAGTCAACTCGGCATTATTTACAATGAAAGACAGCAATACAAAATTACTATGAACTGGCAATGCATAAAACAGGCGCTTCAAGCCAGGATTTTTCCCGGCCCGAAGGTCTTTGTCATATCGTTCGAGGTATTTGTGAAAGACTTCCTCCATTCGATCACTTTGGCCTGAATAATAGCCAAACAGAAATTTTGGCAGATATCCATCATCCAGGTCGCGCAACCTAGAAACGGTCAATAATTTGCCAGGAGCTTCTTCAAAGTTGATTGCAACAGGAGGTGTCTCCGAAGCATGATCATACGGTGCAAGTTTGATGCGATATGGATCCTTGCTTGTTGGATCAGCATCAATGCGAACGCACTTGTCCTTGATCTGATAGGAAATTCGATAGGCAAAAGATGGCTTATTTTTGCTCCCTTTTGCATCTTCACCCATAATCAGGTCGCGAAAAAGAACTGTCATGGCTTCTAGAATATTAGATTTTCCAGTGCCATTTCTGCCAATCAGTACGGTAATAAGATGCTCCTGAGCGAAATCAATCGTCAGATCCTTAAGGTTTTTGTATTCACCAATCCATAGCCAATCAATACGCATACTCATCCTTCACTGATCGGTATCAGCCGTAACCAGTCTTCTTCCCCTCGGCGCTCAACCTCAATATAGCCATTCAGTAGATGCACCCTCAGGTTGTTGTAGAACTCTTCAACCACGTCAGATGTTACACCATCGCTAATTCCGAGTGCTTGTGCTACCTCACTGGTTGAAACCCAATCTCCTGTGGCTTTAAGAACTTCGATCAAATTTTCCATCTTAGCTCCTTTCTTCGTTGGTATTCGGGAATGCGCTACCAACTTGCGTCCTGACTTTAACTCTGCTTGTCTTGCTTCACATTCAGCCCTAATTCTTTCGATCAGAGTTGATGCGGGCTCCTCATGCGGATCTTGCGGGACAAGCTCTCCATTGAAAGCTGCTTGGAGAATAGATGAATCAAGTTCAGAGAGTAGCTTTGATGCAGCGATGCACTCGTCAGATACACGGTCAAGCCAAGCATAGGCAGCATCTATACGTCGGATGATTTCACTTCGAACTTTTAATGGGGGCCATGGAAGAGGGATTTCTCGCAATTGCTTTTGTGAGAGATTTCGCATGGACATTTGATTTCCACTTGCTCGTGCCTCGATTTCCTTTCGACCTTTCGGCGAGCGCAAGAACCACATCAACCAGCGCTTATCATCCTCCGGCATTTCCAAACGAAGAACCTTATCGCTCAGATACAAGTTTTCAGGACACCCTTCCACGACTACAACAGCACCCACCAGTTCCAGCGTATTTGCCCTTGAGATCAGAAGATCACCATTTCGAATCCGAGATTTCTCTGACGGCTCAAAAGTGGGCGGCAGGGTTTTAGATGCGAACGGATCGAACTTCCCCCAAGTAACAGCACTCACCTTTACTACGCCTCTCTCATCTAGCGAAGGTGGCCGTTCTTCACAGCGGAGATTTTTACCAGCGACAATGTTCTCAACTAACTCGCCAACAAGTATTTTTCCATACCTTTTCAAGTCTTCGCCATCTGTGGTTGCGTGCGAGATATTCCCCTGAGAAAATGCTTTCTCGAGCAAGCACACTTTATATTTTTCAATCAATGCCGGGATTTGATCGAGCGCGTTGCGAGCATAAGCTGTACGGGAAATCAGACTATCAAGCTTGGCAACAATCCGTTCTTGCTCAGCGAGAGGCGGAATAGCAATCTCTGCAGCTAAAACTTGTTTCTCTGTCACTGCTGGATAAAGCGTTCCACTTTGAGACTTTGAGATAAATGTAATAAAGCGGTCCGAACGAACCCAGTTGAACAGATAGTTTGGCACTATCGCATTGTTGGGTCGAAGCGGTACAATTCCAGTAGAGGTCAATTCACCATCTAGATCTTCCGGTACTACTGCAATGTTTTTCAGATATGCTCTTACTGTTGCAAATAAAATGTCACCATTTTTGACCACTCTACGTGCTCGAGATGGGGCATCTCGCCCGAAAAACTCCTTGGGTTCAGTAACTTTTTGTAATTGATTATCAATGGAGCTGATATCAACATATTGAAACCGCCGCTCAGGTTGTCTTCTAGGGTCTACAGTTTCATATGGCTGGACGACCGATTTAAGCGTGGCCAACGTCCACCTTCGGGAGAACACTCATGCCCACCTCTCGATTCTGCGACGCGGGCTCATCATCATTCGCTATCCTCGACAGGTTCTGTAAACTCTCCAACAACAGAATCAATTTCCGTCATTGCCGATTGAAGATGAGAGAGGATCAAAGCGGCAATCTCTTCTGGTGTTTCTGCCGCATTCTCAATATCGTCGCTCTCATCACGAAGCCAAGAAATAGCCAAATCATCTTCGCGATCAGCAATCTCTTGCCGTGAATAGCAGCGGAACCGACCTGTCTCACCTTGATCCAGCCGCTTTGATTTTCCGTGCGGGTCACCGCCATAGCATTTTTCAAATTCAGAGAAATGCTCATCTAGCAATGGTGTGGTTTTACCGAAGGCAGGCGCGTTTGTGCGCAAATCATAAAACCAGACCGTATCTGTATTATTTTTCTTTTTATGACCGCGACTAAAGAACAGTACGTTTGTTTTAACGCCAGCGCTGGAGAAAATTCCAGTTGGAAGCCTTAAAATTGTATGCAGATCGCACTTATTCATCAGTTCGTGCCGCACTAACTTGCCAACGCCATCATCGAACAGCACATTGTCTGGTAAAATGACTGCAGCGCGCCCACCTAGTTTCAACCCAAGATATATATGCTGAAGGAACGCCAGTTGTTTATTGGCATTATGATAAGGGAGATCAGCACGGAGCGATCTTCGACTGCCTGCCTTGCTCCCAAAGGGTGGGTTTGCTAAAATAACATCAGCAGGCAGAAGCCCTTTTGCATCATCCGTTAGCGCATCCCCGAATATGACCTCTGCATCTAATCCATTCAAAAACGTATTCATCAAGCAAATTCGGCGGGTATTTTTCTCAATTTCCACACCTTGATACTCTGGCGAGTTTTCTGCGTATGCTCGCTTGCTATTTTCTGAACGAATAAACCGGTCTGCAGCTATTAAGAACCCACCGCTGCCAGCTGCTGGATCCTGGATTGTCTCGCCCAGTTGTGGCTTCATAGTTCGCACTATGGAATGTACTAAAGCTCTCGGCGTGAAAAATTGCCCCGCTCCAGAACGCACATCTTGCGCGCTTTTTTCAATCAATCCTTCGTAGATTTGTCCAAACCGGTCATCAGATAGATCATGCCAATCAAGTTTATTAATGCCTTCAATTACTGCATGAAGGTTTTCGTCATGAGAGAACACTGTAGTTGGGAAAGCGTATATCGCTTGAATCGTATCGCTTTCAGCGCTTGTACCAAGGTGGGTGAGCATTTCCTGATAGAAACCTAGCAAACCATCTTTAGGTTGGGCCACAAGGTCTTTCCAGCGAGAACCAGAAGGCAAGAGATGCTCAATACCATTCTCTTCGGCGATTTTAAGAAAAAGAAGATAAGTTAACTCAGACACGTATTGGTGGTAACTTATCCCATCACCACGGAGGATGTGGCAAAGGCTCCATATTTTCTGAATGACATTATTATTTTTCATATGGTACATCCAACTATTCGCTGAAACTTGTTCTTTATCAAACTGCACGACCTAATTAATGAAAACGAGAGTCGTGCGAGCAAACGGCTGCTCAGTGAAATCAAACGTGGTTTCTGCGATCTCAACGGCGCTTCTGCAGGATACAGATTTGCATTCTGTTATCTTTTTTTGTGGACCGGAGTGTAACCTCTGGATGAGCAACTAGCCAAGTCGTCGAGCGGCGGAAAGCTAAGTTATCCGCAATTCCCAAATTGGCCGTTCAAGAAATATAAGCATCTGAGTTAGTTGGATTTCTACTTATAGCCCAGAAAAGTTGTTGGAACGAGGTAGGCAGAACAACGAGACAAGTTAGATCGTACATGACACTATGTACTATCACCCCAATGCCGATCTGAGGCCATCAGCGCTTCGCTGCGCGGCAGTATTACGCTAACTCCGAGCAACCGGTATGGGCAGTTTGAATAGTTACAGATCGTTTAAAGGAGCTACCGAAGAAGCTTCCTGGTGGAGCTGGTTCAACCTTTGCTAGAAAAGCTCTAATGGCGGCTATTGGCCCACGACGCAGACGACCGCCATTCACTTACCTGAGTTCTTGCAGTGCAGCGAATGACCGCTTCGTTCGCTTCTAATCATGAAAACGAACTACACTGACAGACTACTACTCGACTGTGGACACCATTTCGGTGCGCTTGTTCTTTACTGAGCATAAGACACAATTACTCTCCCACAGTTGCCTCAGGTGGAGTCGCGCACTTAGTAAAGAGTAGCTTTCGAGGGGTAGCAAAACTGAGGATTAGGTTAGCTCGATAAAGATCAAACTTCAGGGGTAGACAGCAGGGGTAAATTTCATGAAATTAAATTAACACATTGTTTTTACAATTATATTTAATAATATTCGAATCCACTCGGGGTCACCATTCAAACTTAAATCTTGAAGCAGTTCCTTCATCCGCATTTAGCGAATTGAGCCCACCATCAGAGCAGAAATAACTGCACATGGAGGGTAAGCCATGAATTATATATCCAATGTGCTCAAACGGTGCGGAGATAACCTTCGCAACTGGTTTTACAATTGGATGGCCTGGATCAGTCGGCAAAAGAAGTAAGTTGAACGAAGACCGGTAGGATCCGGCACCATAAGCAGGTCCCATGGGAAGCAGGCAATCCGCTTCCCACCAACGCGACTGCGCCCAATCAGAAGAAGCTGTCATTCTGATTGTTCAAAAACTCATCCAGACTGATCTTCTTGTCATTGTTCTCATCAAAATGAGCCATCACATAGCGTAGCTCTTGCTTGTCAGCCTGAGCCTCTTCCTGCTCCAGCAATGCCTTTGCGCAGTCAGCACTGATTGCCGGATCAACAGTGCCCTGAAAATCCACCAGCTCAGGTTTCGTCAGATAGCCATCCACGTTCTGGTCCAGCTCAAGAAACAGCTCCCGCTGCTGCAGCTTCACAAGATGTCGAAGCTCACCAAAGTCGACAGAACCATTTTTGTCCTGATCCATTTCAGCAAACTCATCCAACAATGCCTTTCTTTCTTCAGCCTCAAACTGCTCGAAATCAGCTTTGCAAGCCTCAGGAAGCGGATCCATCTCTTCAGAGGCAAGAAGCTTCATCTCTTCCTTAGAGAGCTCCTGATCGACCAGTTCCAATGCATCCAGAGACGTAAAGCGTTCAAACTCCTTGCGGGAGATAACACCGTCTTCATTCTGGTCCATCGCAGCAAACGTAACGCGAATACCAGCATCTGCTGAAGCGGTGCTTTGAACACCCACATTCCACATCAAGCAAGTGCCAGCACAGCAGCGCCACTACCGCCCCACTTCACCAGTTGCGACTTCAATTTTACGGGCATGATCATATCTCCAGTTGGATTAACCTGCGCCTCGGCACTGGAGAGTTCTTGCTCAATCAACTGACGAATGACCTGGCTCATCGGCTGCTCTCGTTGCTTGCTCAGCTCGGAAAGTTCCAGCTTCAGATCTGGTGACATTCGGACTTCAATCGTCTCAGTTTTCTTAGCCATAACCGTTCTCCTAGCACCAAAAGCGGGTGCAATTACAGCTTTTGGAGATATATTTCGGTTTCACAACACAATTGATGTCAGGGCAAGACGAAATCGTGTCCGGACACGCGCATAACGTTTGTCCGGACAAACAAAACATGCAAATTCAGATAGTTATTTACCCATTACGCTTTAGTCATCTTGGGCACTTCAAAGATATTTCAGAGTACTTAGGGCATTCATAGATGAATGCGAATAATGCTTTTTCCAATACTGGTAGACCTAAGTCGTATACATGTAATATTGACATATCACCGATACGTGCAATCCCTCTATACATAAAAACTAATGTTTCGGGGGGAGGCCCGTACATGGCACCAATTCTTGAAATCAGCGACCTCAAAGAACGTGCACGCAAACGCGTTCCGAAGATGTTCTTCGACTATGCAGACTCCGGTTCGTGGACCGAGAGTACCTATCAGGCGAACGAAAGCGACTTCGCCAAGATCAAGCTACGCCAGCGCATCGCGGTCGACATGACCAACCGCACGCTCGCCACCAAAATGATCGGGCAGGATGTCTCAATGCCGGTCGCGCTTGCACCAACCGGCCTCACCGGAATGCAGCATGCCGATGGCGAGATCCTCGCAGCTCAGGCAGCAGAAGAATTCGGCGTACCGTTCACTCTTTCAACCATGAGCATCTGCTCTATTGAAGCGGTCGCGGCCAAAACCACCAAGCCGTTCTGGTTCCAGCTCTATGTGATGAAAGATCGGGACTTCATCAACTCGCTGATCGACCGCGCAAAGAACGCAGGCTGTTCCGCACTGGTCCTCACCTTTGACCTGCAGATCCTCGGCCAGCGTCACAAAGACCTGCGCAACGGCCTGTCTGCCCCGCCAAAGTTCACACCAAAGCACGTCTGGCAGATGGCAACCCGCCCAATGTGGTGCATGAAAATGCTCACCACCCAGAACCGCACCTTCGGCAACATTGTCGGCCACGCAAAGGGCGTCGGCGATCTCTCCTCCCTGTCCTCCTGGACAGCAGAGCAGTTTGATCCACGCCTGAGCTGGGATGACATTGAGTGGATCAAGAAACAGTGGGGCGGCCCGCTGATCCTGAAAGGCATTCTGGACAAGGAAGATGCCCGTCACGCAGTCGACTCCGGCTGTGACGCGATCATCGTCTCTAACCACGGCGGACGTCAGCTCGACGGCGCACCATCTTCCATCGAGATCCTGCCGGAAATCGTGGACGAGGTTGGCGATAAGGTGGAGATCCACATCGATGGCGGCATTCGGTCTGGTCAGGATGTGCTCAAAGCCATCTGCTTGGGTGCAAAAGGCACCTACATCGGCAGACCATTCCTGTACGGTCTCGGCGCAGGCGGAAAGCAGGGTGTGACACAGTCACTGGAAATTCTCCAGAAAGAGCTGGATACCACCATGGCCCTGTGTGGCCGTCGCGATCTCAACACACTCAATCGCGACAACCTGTATTCCATCAACGGCGTTAAGGTCTAACGCCCATAAGACACTCAGTCGGGAGACCCAACGGTCTCCCAGCTGTCATTGCGCTCAGAACGCACAATCGCATCAATGATTTCCATGTTCTGGATCGCATCGCCGACACCATAAGGCAGCTCTTCCTCGCCTTGAACCACGCGAGAGAACAATTCACCCTGCAAGGTGTACTGATCACAGGCAGGAACACGCTCCACCTCAATCGCACCGTCACCCAGCACGCTGCCGGAATCGAGACGAAGAATTGTCTCTTCACCCGCTGGCGCGTTAAACGGAATGAGAATTTCCAGACGCTTAGCAGTGCCCACCAGATTGATACGCTGATACGGAGCAGACTGTGTGGACACCGTAAACTGCGCTTGACGACCTTCACCAAAGTCCATCATCACAGAAGTCAAACGGTCCGTACCGAAGTTCCGGTCACGATCAATCAGGCTCACAACCCGCTCAGGCTCAGCATTGAAGAAGTAACGAGATGCTACAATCGGGTAACAGCCGATATCCATCAGGCCACCACCGCCAAGCTCTGCCTTGTTGCGGATGTTTTGTGGGTCTTGGTTGCTGTAGCCAAAGAACGCCTGAATGCTCTGCAGTTTGCCAAGCTCACCCGACTCCACAATCTCCAGCGCACGCTGCCACTGCGGATGCGCACGCACCATAAACGCTTCCATAACAAAGCGATCATCAGGCATCTCAAGCAAAAGCCGTGCTTCATCTGCATCCAGAGCAATCGGCTTCTCGCAAAGCACATGCTTGCCAGCCTTCACAGCCTCAATGGTCATCGGCACATGCATGTGGTTTGGCAAAGGATTGTAGATCACATCGATATCTGGATCCGCCAGCAGCGCTTCGTAGGAGCCATAGGCTTTCTCAATGCCCAGCTCAGCAGCAACCTTCTTCGCGTTATCTTCATTGCGCGAAGCAATCGCCGCAACTTCAACACCCTTGGCTTTCTGCAGGGCTGGAATAACCTTTTCGCGGCCAATCCGTGCGGTTGATAGAACACCCCATTTAACCATCATAATTCTCCCAGTGTATCCTGCAGGAACCGCTACTTAACGCTCTCAAGCGCAACCACTTTCTGTCCAACCTCGGTTTTACAGAACCGGTCCAGCTCTGAAATGGCCGAGATGATGTGGTACAGCGAGCTCGCCGGAGCTGCTTCTTTCACAAAGGTACCATCCGGCAAAAACTTGTCTTTCCAGAGACCAGCCGGAACATCCTCAAAGAACAGCTCCAGCGCCGCCAACGCGTCCAGCATGGACTGGCGATACCGAGGCCACTCGCTCTCCGGCGTGCTTTCAAGCATGGCAATGGAGCCCTTGAGCCATTCGGCCTGAGACCACAGACGTGCCAGCGGATCACGCACAGAAAAGTCATCATTGATGCCCATCAACGCAACACCACGCTCACGATCAACACCATAAACCTCTGCAATCTCAAAGAGACGCGCAGCCGCAGCCTTGGCACGGTCATCACCGCGCAGCTTGTTCCAGCGGCTCAGCAACCATGCCCATTCAAAGTGATGACCCGGCTCAAGCGCCCTACCCTCATCTCCTGGCATCGGAGACCAATCCAGCGCAAAGAACTCACGCAAGCCACCTGTCTTCTCACAAATGAAATACTTGAGGCACAGCTCACCCAGCTCATCTGCCAGAGCTGACCACACAGCCTTTTGCTCAGCGCTCAGGTTCTCAGATCGCTCCCACTCAAGGCACATCTCAAACAGATGCATATGCGGGTTTGCACCCAGCGGCGCACGCGCAGGCTCAGCCTCCTGAAAACCAGCAGTAGGATGTTTGAAGCGCCCTTTTAGAACCTTCAGCAGAGCATCTGCCTTGGCACAGGCTTCCTCACGCTTCTCAGCGTTCACATCAGCAATGCTGGAAAGTGCAAGCAATGCAAAGGCCTGATTGTAAAGATCAAAGGATGTGTCCAGCAGCTCACCACCCGGCGTAGCCAGCGCACCAATATACCCTTCAGAAGTACCGTAGACCCGCTCCACATAAGCTTGCGTGCGCAGCGCCACATCCATCCACGGGCCATTCCAGCCCAGACGACCAGCTTCGCAATACACGAACACCATGCGCGGGTTGACGCGACCACGTCTGTTATCTGCGCTGCCCTGGCAATCCAACGTGATGGTTTCCGCAAATCCGCCATTCACAGCATCTTCGCCAGCTTTCAGCCAAAGCGGTAACGCATCTTCAAACAACCACGCGCGCAACTTATTCAGGTGATCGACAATCACTTCCGGTACTCCACACCACCGTCAGCCCGCTCCCACGAAACCCCGATGGCCTCCATATGTGCAAATGAAATCAATGCGCTTAAAGGTTCGACTAAAGGACCAAAAAACACAAATCAGAACCTACGACGAGTAGGCCACAAGACAAAGCCAAACTAGCAAGTTTTTGGGGGATTATGAAGTATCAGAGAATGAGTGGTGCCGCTGATAGGACTCGAACCTACGACCCCATCATTACGAATGACGTGCTCTACCAACTGAGCTACAGCGGCATTCCAGGTGGCACGAGGAGTGTGCCGGAAAGTGGAAGCTTGATACCCAAGCTCCTGATCAGATGCAAGTCTGATTTGCAATGGCGGAACAGGCATCCACCATCTATCTGCATTCGCAGAAGCAACTGCCTCAAACACTCACTTCTGCGAAAGCAATAGTGCTAGCGGAAGAACCTAAAACTTTGATCCTTCGGCGCTTTCGGATCTTCATCATCAGGCTCAGGCCCCGGATCATCCGGCAGATGTGAAAGCGGAAACTCAACCAGCTTCTCGTCTTTCTTTTCAGCCTTCTCATCCGTTTTGGCATCTGCGTCCTGCTCAGTCTTGGCAGGCTCGTCAGACTTTGCCTCAGCCTTCTCGTTGGCTTTTGTCGGCGCCCAACTGGAAGATTCGACAGGCACAACAGTCGCACGAGGCTCCTCAGCCTGCGCGGTTTCCTCAGGCTTTGTCTCCGCAGGTGCTTCTGCTGCAACAGGCGTTTCTTCCTTGGCCGTTTCCGTCACAACCGGTGCTGCAGTCGCCTCTGCCTTTGTTTTTTCTACTGGAGCTGGAGCAGGTGCTGGCTCTTCCTTCGGCGCAGCTGGTGTCTCAACGTCCTGAGGCTTTGGCACAACGATGTCAGCTTTTACCGGCTCATCCAGCACTTGCACTGGAGCTGCCAGCTCTGGTGGCTCAAACAATTTGTCATCAATGACTTCGATTGTCTGGTCCTGATCCATCGTGTTCTCCGGTGTCGCCCACTCATAGGCATCCACGCGGCCAGTCTTTGGTGAAACAGGCGCCCAGTTAGCAGAAACAACACCGTCTGCAATCCAGACCTTGTCATGAGGCGCACGCACCGCACGGGAGAGCCACTCGCGAATGCGGCCCTGATCACCATGCTCACGCTCTTCAAGGTCAGCCATCAGCAGGAAGGCACGCTGTGTTGGCTCAGAGCGCAGAACGCGCTTCAGCTGCTCACGCGCTTCGTCAAACTTCTTCGCCTCAATCGCAGCGACAGCAATCGCGATCGCACCTTCAGAGGAGTAGGCACGCATGCTTGCCAATGTTCTCACACGGCTCAAGCGGTCCGTGACGGAATCACCTGGGCGAACGTGGGCATAAGCTTCAGCAAGGTCCGGATGCGGGCTGAGTTTCCAGGTCGCTTCAAGGATCTTACTTGCTTTGCGGATTTCGCCAGCACGGGTCCGCAGACGCGCAGCAACAATCGCAGCCGGTACGAGAGATGGCGCAAGACCATGCGCTTCAACAGCCAGCGTACGGGCACGATCCGGGTTTTCATTCTCCAGCTCAAGCGCACGCGCGGTCAGCAGCACAGCTTTCTGGCGACGAAGGGTTTTCTTGTCCAGCATGCGAGCAGCATAGTTGCGCTCAAGCGTTGCAATGGCTTCTTCCCAATCACCGGAAACGGCCTGATACCCAAGCACAGCATTGCCTGCCCAACGCAGCCCCGGAACCAGATTAAAGGCTTCCTCAGCAAAGTGACGGGCAGCAGCTGGCTCGCTTTCACGCTCAGCTTCAATGTAAAGGCCATGCAGACCAACAGCCATGGAGCGGTCGTCTTCCAGCATCGCCTCAAACCGGCGACGACTTTCTGCATGATCACCATCCAGCTGAGACGCCTGCGCAAGAAGCAAACGCGCAGCAGGTTCATCACCATCCAGCAGCTTATCTGCCTTCAGGCCAAACTTGCGGGCATGGAGGGTATCGCCGGAACCGAGCGCCATCAGGCCTTGAGACAGAGCATCATACCCTTTGTCCTTACGGCGCCGCTGCATGAAGTGAGAAACCAGCGTTGGTGACTTCCAGATCAATCGGAAGAAACCCCAGACCACAATCGAAGCAACAATCGAGGCACCAAAGGCAACAACAGCTGTCAGCAAGCTTGCCTGAACAACATAGCCTTGCCACTCAAGTGTAACCACACCCGGACGATCAGCCATCCAGCACCACCAAGGGCCAGCAGAAATACAAACGCGAAAAAGATGAGAACGCGGACCATGTCCTTCGCTCCTTTCCGATACTACTTGTTTTCAGAAACAAGCGACTTCAAAACTTGAGCGGTGATTTTCTTCACCAATTCATCTGCGGCCAATCGGGCTTTCACCTGCTCAGCCCACGCGGCACCAACCTTTTGCATTGGCTCTGGCAACGCATCATAAGCCTTGATCGCACCAGCCAGATCACCAGCCGTCACGCGAGCTTCCATCGTGCCAAGCACTGCGCTGGAGCTTGTACCCTCGCTGTCATTTGGCGTACGAACAGAAACAAGTGACTTGGCGCTGGAGAACAGGCGATCAACCACATCATCATTCTCACTGGTCAGCGACACAGCACTCATATCACGAGCAACCTGCCCGAATCCGGCAATCAAAGCAGCGGAAGAAGGAATGCCCGTTGCAGCGCTTGCCTTCAGCGGCGCCAATTCAGCTGCATCATTTGGCAGCACAGCTTCCACTGCAGCCAACTCAGCCTCATAGCTGTCACCAGAATCAACAGCGTTCCTCAGAGAAGCAATCGCTATCGCACGCGCAGCACGTTCCTGCGCACTCGCAGTACCAAGCGCCTTCTCCAGACGATCAACACGAGCGGTCATCTGCTTGGTTGTTTCAGCAGTGGACTGTGTCAGCGCTTCAATCTTGCCTTCCAGAACCTTCTGTTCCGCAGTCAGCTTGCCGATCTGCGCCAAAGCTTCATCCACCTTGGAGCCAGTCACAGCCAACTGTGAACTCAGATCCTTCAGCTGTGTCGGCGCTTCTTTCAAAGCTGGAATTGCTTTTGTAGGTCAGTCAAGCTGCCCTGCACGCCTTTCAGCACCTGCTCAGCATTCTTTTGCGAGGCTGCTGTCAGATCAGCAACTTGCTTCGCCAGCTGATCCTGTGTCTTCTTCAGGCTCGCAACAGCAGCACCATCACCAGCAGCACCGTTGGAGATGAACTCGTTGAGTTCCTTGATCTCAGCACCCAGCGTGGAGATTTGCTCCTGCACACGCTGCGTTACACCGGCAGTGGCATCATTCAGCTTTGTGCTGGTCTCTTTCTGGATCGCATCCAGCTGAGCCGTCAGCTTCTCAATGGTGTCCTTCGCCGCGTAACTGCCACTCGCATGATCACGCAGAGCTGCAATTTCTTCCTTCAGCTGAGAATAGCGGTTCTTGGAACTCTCCAGCATAGCCTGAACTTCAGTTGCATTCTGGCTGGAACCTGCGCCGACCATCTGCAACATGCCAGCCTGATGCAGACCGAAACCGACACCCGCAACAATAAGCGCGCCAATCACACCAGCGGCCAGCATTGCCCCAAACCCGGCACCCTGCTTTGGCGGATGCGGAGGCTTGTCAGCAGGGCCACCTGGGCCTTTGCCAGATGGAGGTGGCGGCGGAGGCGTGTCTTTTCCACCAGAACCCGCCTTGTCGTCTTTTGCTTTAGCAGGCTCTTTTGCAGCAGCAGAGGTTGAGGTCTTGCTGGCGGTTGTCGCCTTGCTCGCAGCTGTCGTCTTGCCAGCCTCTGTCTTCGCTGCACTGGCAGTGTCAGCAGCTTTCTTCTCATCAGAAGCTGTTTTCTTCTCGTCAGCCGCAGCCTTTGCGCTTGCAGCAGCAGTCGGCTTGGCTGTTGAGGTAGAAGACTTACCGCCAGCAGCTGGTTTTGCGCCTGTTGCAGGCTTCGCATCCGCAGCTTTAGTCGCTTCAGTTTTTTCAGTCTTCGCAGCAGTTTGTGATTGTTGTTTGCCGGTTGACGGCACAGCGCCCGGCTTGGAAGAAGTAGCCTTACTCGCAGCAGCCTTGGCAGTTGCGCCAGCGCTCGCGGCAGGCTTGTCAGTCTTGGAAACGTCTTTTGCAGGCAGATCGATCGTTACAGGCTTCCGGGATCCACTGGAGAGCGGAGATTTCCGTGATGATGTTCCACCACCAGAGCCTGCCCCGGTGGACGCCCCACCCTTTTTGTCATCAGCAGCCATCAAAACCTCCTAGAATGGCGCGTTTCAAGCAGTTTCCAGCCGCGCCAATTTAATTACGCACGCAATCTCGATAAGGCATCCGCAGACACCTCTTCCTTAACATAAGCATCCCTTTAGCAAACTGCTATCAGGGAGAATTAGCACCTTGCTAAACAAACTACGACTTCTCCATAGGGCCCAGAGAAGTGCAAATCACATCCTCTCAACTTATTGAACCTGAGAGAAGTTCAAACAAACCATCCTCACTTGGCGTTTTAGCCGTAAAAACCTCGCCAAACGATCTCGCCTGCTCTGCAACCCGCTTAGAAACACATAATGCTTTCATAGAGTTAAGAAACACTGTGGTTTTTTCAAGATTTGAAACACTGAGAAAAATTTGAATTGTTCGCGGAGAATAAAACAACGCACAATCCAGTGTTCCGGCTTCAATCAAATCACGGGTTTTTCCAGAAAAGCCAGTCGCAGCAGCCATTTGGTAGACCTCCACCATATGGCAGGCAATGCCCTGTTGCTCCAGTTGTCCGGCAAGGTCTCCACTGCGGTCAACTGCCGCTGGATAAAACACGGGGCCGTCCTGATTGCGCTCAGCAATCAGCCTGCCAAGGGAATCGACATCCCCGTCCGCACAAATGATCTTTTGGAAACCTGAGGCTTCTGCAGCTTTGGCGGTCGCCTCACCCACAGAATAAAGAGGAAGGTGCTGTAGTTTGTCGACCAGATCGTTGAAGGCAAGAGCTTCAACCGCTTTCGCACTGGTCACAGCAATCGCTTTGGCGTCCCCAGCCACATCCCCGTTAACGGTCAGCGGCTGGAAACTCAGCATTGGCTCAACAATTACCTCGTGTCCCATAGCAACCAGCTTCTGCGCAGTTTTATCTGCCTGTGGCTGAGGTCGGGTCACGAGTATCTTCATTAGAGCTCCAGAAAGTTCGGACCAGATTTCGCTTTCAGCTCTTTGCCAAGCTCGCGGCCGATTTCTTCCGCATCACTTACCGGGCCTTCGCCTTCCACAGTGTGTGTCTGGCTGCCATCCGGCTTGATCACCTCACCGCGGAAACGGATGCGATCACCTTCCACATGGGAGAGACCAGCAATCGGTGTCCGGCAGGAACCATCCATCTCAGCCAGATAAGCACGCTCCAGCAACAGGCGGCTCTCAGTCTCAGCGTGATGGATCGGCGCCAGAATGCGCGCAGTCTCTTCATCACCAAGACGCGCCTCAATGCCAATCGCACCCTGACCAACAGCTGGAAGGAAGTGCTCTAGATCCATCAGAGAGGTCACCAGATCGCCCTGTCCCAGACGACGCAGACCAGCGTAAGCGAGGAAGGTTGCGTCAACCACACCCTCGTCCAGCTTGCGCAAACGGGTCTGCAGGTTACCGCGGTACATCACAACATCCAGATCAGGACGCAGACGCTTGATCTGTGCCTGACGGCGCAAACTGGAAGACCCAACCACAGCACCCTGTGGAAGATCTGTCAGTTTCTCAACCTTCGGAGAAATGAAAGCATCGCGCACATCTTCACGTGGAAGGTAAGCGGTCATGCCCAGACCATCCGGCAGAACCGTCGGCATATCTTTGGAAGAATGAACTGCCAGATCAATAGACTTATCCAGCAAAGCTTCCTCGATTTCCTTGGTGAACAAGCCTTTACCGCCTGCTTCGGAAAGAGGCCTATCTTGAATTTGGTCTCCCGTTGTTTTTATAACAACAATCTCGAAGTCATCATCGGTTAACCCGTGTGCCTTCGCGAGACGAGCGCGTGTTTCATGCGCCTGGGCCAGTGCCAGAGCGCTTCCACGTGTACCAATTCTTATAGGTTTTGTTTGCAAGGATCACATTCCCAATGCTAGGGGCTCATGTTAGATGAGCGACATAAAATCATCGGCCCGCGAAATCAACCATGCTTATCGCATGAGAGAACGACAAAAACCAAGCGGCCAAAGGAGACCAAACGTGCTGACCATCCTCGGCATAGAGACGAGTTGTGACGAAACTGCCGCTGCTGTCCTTGAGATTGATCAAGATGGCAAATGCGTAATTTTGTCCAACGTGGTGCATTCCCAAATCGATGAGCACACACCGTTCGGCGGTGTTGTACCAGAGATTGCGGCGCGCGCCACATTCAGTTGCTGGATGGTATCGTAGATCAGGCGATGAAAACAGCAAATGTGAAGTACTCTGATCTCTCCGCAGTTGCTGCCACCGCAGGCCCTGGCCTTATTGGCGGTGTCATTGTGGGCCTGATGACAGCAAAATCCATTGCCATGGCAATCGATAAACCATTGATTGCAGTGAACCATTTGGAAGGTCACGCCCTCACCGCCCGCATGACGGATCAGGTGGAGTTTCCGTTCCTCCTGCTCCTCGTCTCCGGTGGCCACACGCAGTACCTCCTAGTAAAAGCACTTGGGGAATACGAGCGGTTGGGCACAACCATTGATGATGCAATTGGCGAAGCGTTCGACAAAACAGCCAAACTTCTCGGCCTGCCGTATCCCGGTGGCCCGGCTGTAGAAAAAGCTGCAAAACTTGGTGATCCTACCGTCTACAAGCTGCCTCGCCCACTTTTGGATCGTCCTGGCCTCGACATGTCATTCGCCGGTCTGAAAACTGCCGTCCGCACCGCAGCACTCAAAGAAGAGCCTGTCAGCGAGCAAACCGTCAACAACCTTTGCGCCTCCTTTCAGGAAGCAGTCGCCGATGTTGTCGGAAAACGCAGTGCCAGAGCCTTCGAAATGTTCAAAGAACGCTATCCGGACACACCACCTAAGATGGTTATCGCGGGCGGCGTTGCTGCAAACGAAGCAATTAGGATTCGTCTGAACGAGGTTGCAGCAGAACATAGTGCAAAATTGATCGCCCCACCGCACAAACTGTGCACCGACAACGCAGCCATGATTGCATGGGCCGGAGCAGAGCGCCTGAGAAAACTGGTCGCCGAAGACCCGTCCATTCTGGAGCAAAACGGCAAGGGCGACGACATGAACGAAGCCCCTCGCCCACGCTGGCCCCTCGACAAACTCTCCGAAAGCGTCGTCGGCTTCGGCCGCAAGGGGGCGAAGGTCTGAGTATGAATTCTGCCACCTACAGATTATGGCAATAGCTTATCTGAAAGAAACTCAATACCGTATCTAACGTAAGCCCTATGTGCTGGGAGATACGGGATGCTAGATAAAATTGGTCAAGCAAAATACTCTCGCCTACTAGTTATCTTAGCGCTACTGATAATATGCATCGTTTCCAGCTTAACTGATTGGTGGGCAGGGCTTTATACGGCTGTCTTTCTTGTTCTAGCCTACCTGCTTTTTGCATTAGTTTCGGGTGTTACGTCTCTAGTTTCCATCATGGTAACCAAGCCCCTGAGATCAGAAATTCGCGAAGCAATTGGCGTCTGTACTTTCTTATTTGTTCTAGCTGTTTTGGGTATCATTGTGGACGCAAATCCCTTTATCCGGCAGTATATTAACGACGCTCTTCCGTTAGGAGCTCAACTAAACTTGAGCTTCGTCGATCCCATTTTTGCTGGTGTTTGTATCGCAGGCGTTGTCGCTTACACATGGCTAAGGATTAAATCAAAGGCAGAGTAACTGTCGTCTGGCTTCTCAACTACACCCAGCGCACAGCACTATCCCACTTCGAAACCCAGCTGAGAAATTGACGTTTTTTCATTTAAGGCTGGGTCTTTTGCCTGTTGCTCTCCACCGTCATCCCGGGCGAAGCGCAGCGAAGACCCGGGACCCATAACCCCAGTACCAGAGATTGGTCGAACGCCTCAGTTATTTAGCAAGGCTAGTGGGTATGGATCCCGCTCAAAGGCCGGGATGACACCGGAGTGGGCAGCAGGTTGCATCAAAAAACTTATCCCCCTCGCCTCAAACACCTGCATACTCAACATCACGCTCATGCATACGGGCAGTTGGGGGAACGTCCCTCAGTCTGGTGTGGGCTGGTCGGGGCTACTGCGGAAGGTAACGTAGTTCGCAGCAGGTTCGTGGAGGTTCCCCTTTCACCAACAGTGTTGAGGGATAGCGGATGTCCGGTCAAACCTTTGGGCGCCAGCACTGAGAACTGAGGCTTTCCAACAGTTTCAGGTCTTCCAAGCGTCTTTTGGAGCTTGGCCTTAGCTCCTACAAAAACGCCCGGGCAAGGCGACAGCTGATGCCGAAGAAACTTACTTACTCACACTGCGCAGGTATTGCCTGCCGCCTTGCTCATCCCGATTAACTCGGGAACTCCAGCTTCAACACTGCATGGAAAGCCATGCGGTGCTATTCGTGCTTATTATGTGCAAACTCGTCTCATGCCTTGCCTGAGACAAACTCCTGCAAATAACATCCGCCCAATTTCAATAGCATCGATTTGCTTGATTCTTGACGGAGACGACATTGCAGCCTCGGCACAAAGCTTACGTCTACATGACCTGCGGCACCCACCTTCTCGTTTTTGATGAGCCGGAAACAAACATCGCTGGAACCCTTCAAGTGCCCGGCGGCACGCTGGACCCAGGCGAGAGCTACCTGCACGCGGCCAAACGCGAGTTTGAAGAAGAAACCGGCCTCGACATCTCTGGCGCTCTTGAGCAGTTTGATGGTCATGACTTCCTTTATGATGATGCCCTGACCACGGGCCCGGAGCTTCACCGCCGCAAATTTTTCCATCTCAAAGTTCAGGAAAAAGCAAAGCAGACTTGGGATCATTACGAAATGAGCCCAAATGACGGTGGAGATCCTATCCTCTTTCGCTTCTTCTGGGTTGATTTGGCAGACAACGAAACTAAGTCCAAGCTAACAATGCATGGAGGGTTCGATATCCCTCTTGAGCAACTGTGTGAACGACTGAACATCACCCAATAAGGAAAACAACATGACCACTGCTCTAAACAAGATCGCTGTAATTGGCGGAGGATCTTGGGGAACTGCGCTTGCTTTGGCCGCAGCAAGAGCAGGTCGTGAAGTCACCTTATGGGCCCGCGATGCAGAAACCATCGCCGCCATCAACGCCAACAAGCAGAACCCGAAGTATCTGCCTGGCATTGAATGGACAGAGCAAATCACAGCAACCGGCATCCTGAAACACGCAGTCAGCGATGCCGATGCCCTTCTTCTCGTCACCCCGGCACAAACCACCCGGGCAATGACAGAAGCGATCAAGCCGTTTCTGAAGCCAGCAACACCAATTGTGCTCTGCGCAAAAGGCATCGAGCAATCGACAGGACAGCTGCTTTCCGAAGTCATCAAGTCTGTGGCGCCAGACGCGATCCCGGCAGCACTGTCCGGCCCAAGCTTTGCTCATGATGTGGCAAAGGGTTTGCCAACTGCAGTGACAATCGCAGCAGAAGACGGCGCTGTTGCCGATCAGCTTTCCGCAGCACTTGCCTCAAACAGCTTCCGCCCATACGCAACCGATGATCTCATCGGCGTGCAAATCGGCGGCGCTCTGAAGAACGTTCTCGCCATCGCATGTGGCGCTGCAGTGGGCTACGGCCTTGGCGCCAGCGCTCAGGCAGCCCTGACAGCCCGCGGCTTTGCAGAACTGACCCGCCTCGGCATGGCATTGAATGCGAAGAGCGAAACCCTCACTGGCCTGTCCGGTCTGGGCGATCTGGTGCTCACCTGTTCCTCCACTCAATCCCGTAACTTCGCCTTCGGTTTGAAGATTGGACAGGGCAGAACACCTGAAGAGCTGGTCGCTCCGGGCCAGAAGCTGGCAGAAGGTGCTCACTCAGCCAATATCGCAGTTGCTTTGGCCGCAGAACACGGCGTTGATATGCCGATCGCCAAGACGGTTTCACAAATCGTTGCGGGTAAAATTGACGTCGCACAAGCATTAAGCGACTTAATGACGCGTCCACTCAAACGAGAGACCCACCCCTAGTAGAATCCCTTTAAAGTAGGATTTGCCTGGTTGAAAATCAGGAATTAAAAGGTTGGGTTGAAATCCCGCTACTGGAGTATCCAATATGCTGTACGCTCTCATCTGCACAGACAAGGCACATTCTGAAGACCTTCGTCAGAAGACCCGCGAAGCGCACCTCGACTTCCTCAGTGGTCTCGGCGATCGCCTGAAAGGTGCTGGCCCGTTCATGTGTGATGATCTGGTATCCCCAACCGGTTCGCTCGTAATCATCGAAGCAGCAAACCGCGACGAAGCTTTGGCTGTCGCAAACGAAGATCCATACTCACTCGCAGGTCTGTTTGAATCTGTTGAGATCCGCCCATGGAACTGGGTATTAAAAAACCCAGATATGTAAATTTGCTGTAAGCTGCGTTTTACAACATATCTAAACTGGAGCATCGGCCTTTCAAATTATGGCAGGTGCTCCATTTAATGTATGACCGGTCATTCTGATCAGAACATACAATCAGTTTATATGGAGGAAGCGTTGCAATACTGGCTGTTCAAATCCGAACCTAACAAGTGGTCCTGGGATCAACAGAAAGCCAAGGGCGAAGAAGGCGAAGAGTGGGACGGCGTACGCAACTATCAGGCCCGCAACTTCATGCGCGATATGAAGATCGGCGACCGCGGCTTCTTCTATCACTCCAACATCGGCAAAGAAGTTGTCGGCATCGTTGAAGTGTGCGCACTGGCTCACCCGGATTCCACAACCGATGACCCACGCTGGGAGTGTGTGGACATCAAAGCCGTCAAAGACCTTCCGCAGACTGTCACACTGGCACAGGTGAAGGCCGAAGAGCGTCTGTCCGACATGGCTCTCGTCACCTCCATGCGCCTCTCCGTTCAGCCGGTAAAGCCGGAAGAGTGGGCTGTGGTTCTGGAAATGGCAGGCGTGGACCCATCCGAGGTCTGATCTCACGATGACAATCACGGATCGGCGCAAGTTCATTCTGGAACAGACACGCATTCACCCTGTTCCTCATGCGCCGTCCATCTCTCTTCACCTCGCAGACGAAAGCGTCGATCTTTGGCGTATGGGGGAAGAAGAGCTTGAAGAACTTGGTGTCCCCTCCCCCTTCTGGGCGTTCGCATGGGCAGGCGGACAAGCGCTGGCGCGGTACATTCTCGACAATCCGGAAGTGGTCCAGGGCAAGCGCATCCTAGACTTTGCCAGCGGTTCCGGCCTTGTTGCCATTGCCGCGATGAAAGCTGGAGCAGCCTCTGCCGTTGCAGCAGACATCGACACCTTTGCTTCCGATGCTGCACTTATCAACGCAGCGCAAAACCATGTCACAATTGAAGTCACAGCAGAAGACCTGCTTGAAAGCAGGCTGGATGGGTTTGATCTGATCTGCTGCGGAGATGTCTTCTACGACCCGGATATGACAGCAAAGGTGCTTGGTTGGTTAGATACAAACCGGAGAGCAAAACCAGTCCCAGTTTTGGTTGGAGATCCGAAACGCTCCTACTTTCCCACCTCACGGCTTAAACATCTACAAACCTACGAAATTCCGGTTCAACGAGAGCTGGAAGATAACGAGACCAAGAAGACCTCCGTCTACGCGTTTATATGATCAGAGGTATACTCCCAAAATCTAATACACCGAATAATTGAATTTAATTAAAAGTAGAACTAATATTCCATTGTCGATAATAGCCACTGTGTTGTCATGGAAGATCTGCAACAACTGCTCATCAACCGGATGTACTCAACCGTTGTCACCGGTAAGGGCCTAGACGATATTCTGGCGCCGATTGCCGAGAAATACCGGGATTTGCCCGTTACTTTCCAGGTACAATGCCTCACACAAAACAACTACTATCACTTCTCAGCTCTCAACGTAGACAGTGCCTACAACGAGCTCATTGCTGAATTTATCCAGTTCAATCCTTTTCCCAAGCTGCTTCAATCCGTTAGTTCTGATCAGCTAGTCTACTCAGAGCGCTTCCTGAGCCAACAGCAGCTGGAGCAGAACGAGTTTTACAACAACGTCCTCAAAGGCCGGGACAACCTCAACCGCTCACGCGGGTTCCATCTGCATAGACAAGGCTCTGATGTTGCACTCGCCGCAGTCACCATGCCCGCCCGCTTTCAGGGTACGGAGGACGAAGAGCTCTGCAATCTGCTGGAACGAATACAGCCGCACTACCAAAACGCCTTCTCTCTGTTTCTCAAACTGGAAGCCCAGAAGAGAAACGTAGATCAACACACATTCTGGCTGGAGCAAATCCCCTCCGCCGCCTTCATTCTGGACCACGGCTTCCACATAGCCCTCAGCAATCAAAAAGGCCGCACACTGCTGCAAAAGAGCCGGTTCCTCTACGCCGATAGAAGCAACAACCTCGCAACCAACCATCGGATGTACACCAACAATCTGGAGAACCTCCTCCTCCAATGCAGAACTCAAAAAGTCCCGGTTGGTCCCTTCCCTCTGGGATGTGAAACCCCAACCCAACCACTGATCTCCTACGTTCCCCTGACAGTGCTGGAACAAGACACCAACGATGTAGAACCCTTCCTGAAGAACTGGAGCCCGGTTCTCGCAGTCATTCTCGATCCAACTGACCATCCAGTTTCAAAGGAGGTGCTTATTCAGAAAATCTGGGGTGCAACCAATCGTGAGGCAGACATCGCTCAAATGCTGATCCGGGGCTTCTCTCTGAAGGAAACCGCAAGCACTCTCAACATGAGCTACAACACTGCCCGCAACCACATTGCAGGACTAACAAGCAAAGCAGACATGAAATCACAAAGCGAACTGATTTCCTCACTCACCGCCACACTCTCCCGCATGCCTGAGACAGTAAGAGCACCAACCCTACCGATTAGGCCGACTCACTTCCTCATAAAACTGGGCCAGTGACGTGACATTGGCACCGGTCTGGTACGGAGACGTCAAAGCACATTCAACAATCACAGTTCGCTTATCAATCTGAAGGGAAAAGTCACTCGTCAACGGCCACAAGCTCCAGCTATCCCGCAATGAGTTGTACCGCAGCGACGTTCCGTAGAGCCCCCATTCACAAGGAGATTGATCGAAATGCTGCGACGAAAATCATAGGGAACCGTTTCGAACTCAGATTGAGCGGGCAGCAAGCTGACATATCGGTGGGCTTTATTGAGAAACATCCATTGCTGTTTCTCCTCTGTGACATTGCGAAAAACACTCCGATAGATCGCCATACTGCCTCACTACTGCTGCTGTTAAAACCGGTGCAATATGTGACCTGACGTCAGCCATAACTTAGCGTGATTAAGGTGTCTTTAGGTTAGTTAAGGAGCTTCAATTGCAGTTCATTTAATTTTACTCAACTGACCCTTTTGCGAGTGATTTGCTCTTGCAATATTTCACTGCACTAGGCCAAAGTGAGGTTCATTTTCTAATCTCAATAAGAATCCGAAGTTTTTAGGGAGCGCTCCAATGCCAACCATCAATCGTCTTGCGGAAATGCACGATGAAATCACCGCATGGCGCCGTGATTTTCATGAGTATCCTGAAGTCCTTTATGAGACCCATCGCACAGCAGCAAAAGTAGCCGAGATCTTGCAAGAGATCGGCGTTGATGAAGTTACTACAGGTGTTGGCCGTACGGGCGTAGTCGGCGTTATCAAAGGCCGCAATGGCGGCGCAGGCAAATCCATCGCCCTGCGCGCTGACATGGACGCTCTTCCAATGTCCGAAGAAACCGGCAAAGAATACGCTTCCAAAAACGAAGGCGCCATGCATGCCTGTGGTCACGACGGCCACACTGCAATGCTACTCGGCACCGCAAAATACCTTGCCGAAACCCGCAACTTCGACGGCACAGTTATCCTCGTGTTCCAGCCGGCTGAAGAAGGCGGCGCTGGCGCAAAAGCAATGATGGACGACGGCCTGTTCACCCGCTGGAATGTCGACGAAATTTATGGCCTGCACAACCAGCCAGGCACTCCAATCGACCACTTCGCAACCCGCTCAGGCCCGCTGATGGCGTCAACCGACGAGTTCACCATCACCGTAAAAGGCATCGGCGGCCACGCAGCGTATCCGCACAACACAATCGACCCTGTTGTCGTTGGCTCCCAGATCGTCTCCGCCCTGCAGTCCATCGCCTCCCGTAACGTTGGCCCTCTGCAGTCTATCGTAATCTCCGTGACCTTCTTCCAGGCTGGTACCGCCTACAACATCATCCCTGACACAGCGAAACTCGGCGGCACCATCCGCACGCTCAATCAGGATGTCCGCAAACAGGCTGCTGAGCGTGTCAAACAGGTTGTCGAAGGCGTATGTGCAGCAAACGGTGCTGGCGTGGACTTTGAGTTCAACGATGGTTACCCATCAACCTCAAACCATCCAGAACAGACCAAGTTCGCAACCCAGATCGCAGCTGAAATCGCAGGCAGCGCTGACAAGGTGGACGAGAACATCGAACCGACCATGGGCGGCGAAGACTTTGCTTACTATCTGGAAGAAAAGCCAGGCGCTTTCATCTTCCTCGGCAATGGCGACACCGCAGGGCTGCACCATCCGAAATATGACTTCAATGACGAAGCCATTCCATATGGTTGTTCCTATTTTATTAAACTGGTTGAAACCGCAATGCCTGCAACTTAAAATGCACATTGCAATTTACGAGGCCTCGGATTTTTCCGAGGCTTCTCTATATTAAAAATATTCAGGCCATTACCGTGCAGATATCCAAGCAAGCTATTGAAGTCGCTCACAAACGAATTCAGAAGTACATCCGCAAAACACCATCTATTGTAAGCGGTAACGGTACCTTCGGCCTGAAGTACTCCATTTCTTTGAAGCTCGAGCATCTGCAACACTCAGGCTCTTTCAAAGCACGCGGAGCATTCAACTCATTACTAAACAACACAATCCCAGAGGCTGGCATCGCCGCAGCATCCGGTGGCAACCATGGCGCCGCAGTAGCATGTGCCGCCCATGCTCTTGGATTGAAAGCCAAGATCTTCGTGCCTGAGATCTCCAATCCAGCCAAGATCGACAAAATCCGCAGCTTTGGTGCAGACGTTCATGTTGAAGGCGCAGCATACGCAGATGCAGCAGCACTGTGTTCAGAATACCAGCAGCAAACCGGCGCTATCGACATTCACCCGTACGACGCTGTTGACACCATCAACGGTCAGGGCACCGTCGCGCTGGAATGGGCTGAGCAAAGCCCGGATCTCGACACCATCCTCGTAGCTGTCGGTGGCGGAGGCCTTGCAGCAGGTGTTGCAAGCTACTACGCCAACAGCCCAACCAAGATCGTCGCCGTCGAGCCATATGGTTCCTGCTCCATGCACGCAGCGCTCGAAGCTGGCGAACCGGTGGACGTCAAACTCGACAGCATCGCAGCCAACGCTCTCGGTGCAAAGCGGTGCGGCATCTTCCCGTTTGAAGTTGCCCAGAGCCATATCGCAGAATCCATTCTGGTCGAAGACGACGCCATCCTGGCAGCGCAACGCCGCCTCTGGAGAGAGATGCAGCTCGTCGTTGAACCGGGTGGTGCAACTGCCCTCGCAGCTTTGATCTCCGGCGTCTACAAACCAGCAGAAGGTGAGCGCGTCGGCGTGCTGCTCTGCGGTGGCAACGCCGAGCTCCTTCAGGTCAACAACACCCTGTCTGGCCGATAAAAGAAAAGCGGTACCACCGCCAGATGGTACCGCTCTCAAAAATCCTTAAAGAACCTTGCGCAGGAAGCTGCGGGTTCTTGGGTCATCCGGGCTGGTGAAGATCTTCTCAGGTGGCCCTTGCTCAACAATACGCCCGCCTTCCATGAACAGAACGCGATCCGCAATCTCTTTTGCAAACGCCATCTCGTGTGTCACGATCAGCATGGTCTGGTGAGCCTGTGCCACACGCGTCAGCAACTGCAGCACCTCATCCACCCATTCCGGGTCCAGCGCAGAGGTCGGCTCATCAACCAGCATCAGCTCAGAGTTACTCGCCATCGCACGGCCAATGCCAACACGCTGCTGCTGACCACCGGAAAGCGATGCCGGATAAGCATCTGCCTTATCAGCCAGACCGATGTTCTGCAGGATCTCATTGGCACGCTCAAACGCAGTCTCTTTGGCTTCACCACGAACGGTGATCAGGCCTTCTGCAATGTTCTCACGCGCCGTCTTATTGGCAAACAGAGCATAGTTCTGGAACACAAACGCTGTTCTTAAACGCATCTCTTTGATCTGCGCAGCATTGGCTTTTTGAACATCAATGCTCTCACCATCAAGGATGTACTCACCCTGCTCTGGTGTCTCAAGAAAGTTGATGCAGCGGAGCAGCGTGGACTTACCGGTCCCGGATGGACCAATAATCGCAATGCGCTCGCCTTTTTTGATATCAAGGTCGATCCCGTTCAACACAGGAACACCATTATAGATTTTTGTGAGCCCGCGGATCTGGATCATCTTGAAACAGCCTTTGATAGTCGATTTTCAATTTTGGACTGAACGAAAGCAAGGCTCTCAACAACAACCCAGTAAATCACTGCAACCACAATAAAGGTCTCGAAGTACAGGAAGCTACCTGCAGCTTCTTTCTGTGCAGCCCCCATCAGTTCTGTCACACCAAGCGTAAAGGCAAGACTGGTGCTCTTGATGAGGTCAATGAAGTAGTTGATCAGGGTCGGCGCAGCAACACGGGCAGCCTGAGGCAGAATGATACGACGCATCATCTGGCCAGTAGACATACCGATAGACTTCGCCGCTTCCCACTGGCTGCGGTCCACACCCAGAATGGCTGCACGAATACTCTCTGCCATGTAAGCAGAAAAGTGCAGTGTCAGGCCAACAATCGCAGCAGTCACCCCATCAATCGCGGTGAGGAAGGAAAACAGCTGCGGCAGGCCGTAGTAGAACAGAAACAGCTGCACCAGCAGCGGTGTTCCACGAAAGAAACTGATAAAGAGCCGCGTGGCCGCATCCAGAACAGGAAAGCGGACCACACGGATAATCGCAAACAGCGATGCAAGTATGAGCGCCAAAATCATGGACACACTTGCCATACCCAAGGTTAGGTAGGTACTTTAAGAGGATCGGCAAAAGGCCGAGCATATAATCCAGATCTAAGGCACGCATGGTTTGTTCTTATTATTGAAGCACACTTTCAGGAGATGAGAATAAACGCCCGAAAGTGAACCAGATCAAAAGTAAAAGCAGTCCACCTGAATAATTCAGAAGCGAACTGCTTTACCAGTAAAAAAACAGAGAGCTTTAGTCAGCTTTTGTGATGTCCGCGCCAAACCACTTGTCGGAAATCTCAGCAAGCTTACCAGAAGCCTTCAGCTCGGTGATTGCACCGTCAACCTTAGCAGCCAAAGCTTTACCATCTTCATCAGTACGGAACGGCATTGCGTTACGAATTTCAGAGAATGGTGCACCAGCCAGAGCCAGCGGCAGCGGAGTTTCTTTAATCACCTGAGTTGCACTGATGCGGTCGTGAATGAACGCGTCAACGCGACCAAGAGCAGTGTCCTGAGCCAGGTTGCTTTCGTAAGTGCGGATGTCGATTTCATCCGCAAATGGCAGACCGCGCAGCAGCTCTTCAAAGTTGGAGCCGAGGTTTACAGCAACGCTTTTGCCTTTAAGGTCTTCAACGCCGTTGATTTCCTCGTTGCCAGCTTTCACAACAACCTGCGCACCGTCATAAACGTATGGCTGGGAGAAGGTGAACTTAGCTTCACGCTCAGGAGTAATGGTGATCTGGTTTGCAATGGTGTCAATGCGGCCAGCTTCCAGAGCACCGATCAGGCCGGAGAAGCTCATGGTAACGAATTCAACGTCGTCACCAGTCTGCTCTGCAATCGCACGAGCAACGTCAACTTCAAAGCCCTGCAGAACGTCCTGCTTGACAAAAGTGAATGGGAAATACCCACCAGACATGCCCACACGGATTGTTTCAGCCTGAGCAGGAACAGCCACGAGAAGGGCAAGAGCAGCAACAGTAGAACGAGAGAACATATCTATTCCTTATTCGTATTTTTTGTTGAGCACGTTCTACCAGAATGAGGAAAATTTTCTACAATTAGCCAAGCTAGAAGCTCAATTAAATCAAATAAACTACCAATGTCGGAAATTATTAGAACGCAATGCCAGTAAATCCGATATGCATAAAAAATACTTCCCTCAAGACTGCAGGTGACAAAATCTGATTTGAGAACATCTTGTTAATTTCTGCAATTTCCCAGCAAGATCACGGAGATGTTACAGGCAAAACGTGCACTTGCCCCAAGATTTTAGGCGAAACGTATAACTACTGACTCGTAGCCTGAAAAAAAATGCTCCCTGCAAAACAGAGAGCATTTTGGAACCAAACGGCGAGCAGCTTATCAGCTCACCATATCGAAGAATTCGGCCTCCAACTCACACATATGAGTAAAGCTCTCAGAGATTTCGCTCTGGCGTTTCACACGCTCCTCTTCGCCAATTGAGTTCACTTCCCGTTTGATCCATTCAATGAAATCACCAAACTCATCGGTGGCAAGAAACTCAACCCACTCCGCAAGATAGAAGCGCTCAGGACGTGGCTTGGAAGCTTCCCGGTGTCCCCATTCACGATAGATCCACTCAGAAGCAAGCAGCGTGGCCATACCGTCCACGTAGTGGCCTTTACCAGCCGTTGAGAGCAGCGTCGCACCAATCGCGCGGGTCACTGTGTTCGGCTTGGCATTTTCATAAGTCTCAGGTTCAACACCCAGCTCTTTAAATGTCCGCTGGAAATATGAGAGCTCGTTGGATGTCAGCTGATGCGCAAACTCAGAAAGGCGCGCCTTTGAAGCCATGGATGGCGCTTTGGCAATCAGGAAGCCAAGAGCAGATGCCAGATCCTGAATGTAGTGATAGTCCTCAAGCAAGTAACGGAGGAACACGTCCTTGCTTACTGTGTCATTACCAACCGCACTCGTGAACGGATGATTGATTGCTCTGTTCCACGCAGGTCCTGCAGATTTCACCAGCCAATCAGTGAAGGTCTCATCCGTATGAGTGATCTTGTAATTGGCATAACTTGCAGTGTTCAGCATTCGCGTGTGCCTCCCAACACATTGTCCTAGAGCGTATCCCCCAAAAGCACCTCTGGCCTTCCATCAGGAATACGCGTGGCAAAAAAGCTAAGAGCATGACACGTAAATCCTGATGAACGCGAAGTGCTCTGGCTTACATCTACTTCGAACAATGCCACTCAGAGTTGGGCTGCACTAGACGGAAATCACCGTATATGCCCCCTGCAATTTTAGGGGTATCATCTTGCGCTCGTCTGCAACCACCGCACTGCATCGGATAATGCTGATGACAGGTCAGGCCTGCCATTCATACAAAATATCCGGCGCTCCTTCTTCATTCTCTGAACCGCTTGTCCGCTTCACTTCCTTAAAGCCATGCGCTTCGTAAAATGCTCTCGCATCCACATTCTCAACAAAGCACATCAACTTAAGAGTCCCGGAAGATTGAGCTTTTGCTTGGTCTAAGAGCTTTGTACCAATGCCCTTCCGCAGATGCCGCGGATCCAGATAAAGCTGTTCTATCCAGTCATCTTTGATGGCCATCATACCTATGATTTGCTCATCTCCCATGACTATTGTCAGTTCATTGCTCTTAAAAACAATATTTTGGAAGAACCAGAGATCTTCTTCAGGCGTGTGCAATCTGGGCAAAAATGAAAGACACCGGTCCCGCGAATACCTGTACATACGCGCAACTTCCGGCAACTCATCAAATCGCGCAGCTCTAATTTCAAGTGTCTGCATAATACCCCCTCAATTTGGCAAAACCCTAACATAGCAATTGGGTAAAGTATCCCCACAAACACCAGTGGCACTGCAGGGTTTTCCGTGCAGTGTTTAAGCTGGGTTCCCCGTAAATCGGGAGGGGCAAGGCGGCAGGCAATGCCTGCGCAAGTAATGAGTAAGTTAGTTTCTTCGGCATCAGCTGTCGCCTTGCCCGAGCGTTTTTGCAGGAGGCTAAGGCCAGGGTCCAGAAGACACTTGGAAGACTTAAGGCTGTTGGAAAGCCTCAGGTCTCAGTGCTGGCGCCCTTTGGTCTGGCCGGACATCCGCTATCCCTCAACACTGTTGGTGAAAGGGGAACCTCCACGGACCTGCTGCGAAATACGTTACCTTCCACAGTAGCCCCACCCAGCCTACGACCAACTGAAGGACGGTCCCCCAGCCAGCCCGTTACGCAGGCATAGATTCAGACTACAAGAGAAATTTGCAGGGGGATAAGTTTTGGGCTATTCAACGCACCTTCCCGGCATAAATCCCGATAAACCGCTCCGCAGCTCTACGAGATCTCCGTTGAACATCCTCTGCTGAGGGTTCAGCAAGAACGCCTGTCACTCTGCGAATTTGCATATCGCCAACGAGCAAAGCCACATACAGCTCAGCAGCTTCGCCCACATGGTCGAAAGCCAGATAGTCTTCAGCCTTCAGCTTCTCCAGAAGTTGCACCAATAACGGAAAGACACGATCTCGCCCCGCTTCAGCCAGAGCTTGCCCCAACTCACCAGAAACTTCAGCATCTGCTGCCGCCGCCCGATTGAGTGCCACAGCACGTGGACTGAGCAACATGGCAAGCAGCCGCTCGCCAACAACCTCAACACTTGCAGCGAATGCTCCGCTTTGGCCAGCTCCTCTTCCAGCTGCTCGGCAACGAGCTCTGCATTTTGAGCAACTAAATCGCGAAACAGCCCCTGCTTATTTCCGTACCACCGATACAGAGTTTCGTTGGAAGCCTTGGCTTTCTTGGCAATGCTAAGCATGGATGCACCCGCATAGCCCTTCTCCGCCAACACGTCATAGGCCGCTTCAGCAATCTGTTTTTGCCTTGCAGTCTTCTTCTCATCACGCACGTCAAATCTCCCGGTTGACACAAACCGTACACAAGAATACGGTTACAATCAATCCGTACACATGATTACGCTTTTATATTTTCACGGAGATCCTTATGCGCTTACTCAAAATTACATTTGCCCTCTCACTGTCAGTCACCGCTCTCGCGACCACGGTCATCGCCTACTCCACATGGCGTACTGAAGCCGATATCAAAGCACATCGGAAAAACGTAATTTCGCTGGCCCAAAAGGTTCAGGTCCCGGTCTGGGATGAAGCGGCATTTTCTGAATTGCCTCAGGTTGTCCAGCGATACTTTCAGTTCACATTTCCCAATGGCCCCGCAAACATCTCTCACGTCTCAATGAAGATGGAGGGGCAGTTCCGGCGCCCACAAATGGAGAGCTTTGCCCCAACCACAGCAGAGCAAGTCGCAGCAGCCAACACGCCTGCGCTGGCATTCTCAGCAACAACACCCATCATACCCGGAGTTTGGGCAAGGGCTTACGATGCTACGCAAATGCTAAAATGGAAATGAAGGCAAAAATCCTCTCCACACTTACAGTGGTCGATGAAGAGGAAACCCCGGAACTCAACACCACATCCCTGCGCCGCTGGTTACTGGAAAGCCCACTCTACCCAACCGCCCTCTTGCCTGGCGGACCTGTCACATGGGAAGCCATCGACAACAGCAGAGCCAGAGCAACAGTTGCCATGAGCGGATACTCAGCCTCACTGGTCGCCACGTTTAGAGAAGACGGGAGTCTGGAGCGATTTGATGCGGAGGAAGATGGAGATCTCACAACCTCCTATCACGGCTCGGGCGAGCACGTTTATCGCTCTGAGTACAAGGAAGTCTCAGGCATGATGATCCCGCACAAATTCACCATTGCCCGTGCTGCCAAAGGCAAACTCATGCCCTTCTGGGACGGCTATCTCACCAATATCACGTTCGGCAGCTTCTAAGAAAAAAGGGCACCCGAAAAGGTGCCCTTCGTAATCTCATAGCATGCTTTTCAGCTTATGCAGCAGCTTCTGCTTTTGGCTTGATCAGGCCGCGGTTCACCAGAACCTCAGCGATCTGCACGGTGTTTAGTGCAGCACCTTTACGCAGGTTATCCGAAACAACCCACATGTTCAGGCCGTTCTCAACGGTCGCATCTTCACGGATACGAGAAACGTAAGTCGCATCTTCACCAGCACACTCGTAAGGAGTGACGTAGCCACCATCTTCACGCTTGTCGACAACCAGAATACCTGGCGCTTCACGCAGCAGATCCTGTGCTTCTTCAGGAGAGAGCGGGTTTTCCAGTTCCATATTAACGGACTCGGAGTGACCAACGAACACAGGCACGCGTACAGCGGTACAGGTTACTTTGATGGTCGGATCGAGCATCTTCTTGGTCTCAGCCAGAACCTTCCACTCTTCCTTGGTGTAACCGTCTTCCATGAACTCGTCGATGTGCGGGATCACGTTAAACGCAATGCGCTTAGTGAACTTCTGCGGCTCAATCGGATCGTTCACGAACACAGCGCGGGTCTGATTGAACAGCTCGTCCATCGCTTCTTTACCGCCACCAGAAACGGACTGGTAGGTGGAAACAACAAGACGCTTGATGCCAGCCTTTTCGTGGATCGGCTTCAGCGCAACAACCAGCTGTGCAGTAGAACAGTTCGGGTTCGCGATGATGTTCTTCTTCTTGAAGTCAACGATATCGTCAGCATTCACTTCAGGCACGATCAGCGGCACATCCGCATCATAACGCCATGCAGAAGAGTTATCGATGACAACGCAGCCCTTCGCAGCAATCTTTGGTGCCCACTCTTTCGCGATAGAACCACCAGCAGACATCAGGCAGATATCGACGGAAGAGAAGTCGAAGTTCTCCATCGCCTGAACTTTCAGGGTCTTATCGCCGAAGGAAATCTCTTTGCCCTGAGAGCGACGTGACGCCAGCGCGATCACTTCATCAGCAGGGAAACCACGCTCAGCCAGAATGTCCAGCATTTCTGCGCCCACATTGCCGGTAGCACCTGCAATCGCAACCTTATAACCCATTGGTTCTGTCCTCTTTCGTCTCCCCCGCTGAGCCGCCGAGGAGCGTTCCACCCCCGGTCTGGCCCTCTAGCGCCCTCCGTCCCGGGGAGAGCGCGGGAAAGAGAGGCACCGTCAGGCGGTGGTCTTTGTCGTTTTAGTGGTGGTTTTTGTGGTAGCAGTTTTGAGCGCAACAGAAGCCATGCGCGCGGTCATCGCACGTTTCATGGTCGTCTTCATGTTGGTCATCGCAAACATCATGCTGCTAAACTCTGCCCCTAAAATTGGTCGCGCAGAAATTGCCTATATCAACCTCATTTGTCAACAGGCATATCTTGGGCAATTTGGAGAGGCCAAACTTCTGTCACTTCGCCACATCAGGAAACCACGGATTTCAGTCAGTTTTCACCGAAACACTTAATAATCACCGAAATAAGGCTGACATAATCTCAAAAGTGAGCACCCCGCATCGCAGGCTCACTCCTGAGCTGTCTCAAAGGTCGCAGCAACTATGACTTGCACACGTCATATCGAGCAACTAATAATATTTTAAACGCAATTTAATCTTCAAGATAGCTTGCTCCTGAACTGCGAATTCATGAGCATACCTAAACTTTAACGAGCGGCGCAGAGTTAACAATGAAATACACCAAGATCTTATCAGCCTGTTTATTGGACTGACCGTAACCGCGTGTAACTATGAAACACAGGTCTCCCTGTATGCGAGTGATCTGACTGAAGACACCGCAGACAAACCAATCTACGCCCCAATCCAGCTCGTTGGCACAGGTACTTTCTCCCAGGAAGATTGCGACAAAATCCGCGGCAAGGTTGAGCCGTCTCTAAATCGTTACTTCCAGAACGTTGAATTCAAAGGCTGCGCGCGCGATTCCGGCAGTATTGATCGCAAAATCTCCTTCAGCGCAAGCGTGCCAGTTCATATCGGTTCCTGGCAGAGCAACGTTACAGAAACCAAAATCCAGCAGCCATACGGTGTTCTGATCGGCTATGATCAGGAAACACCAAAGGAAAAGCTGGTGCTGATCGCTAAAGGTGACACCTACGACGTTTTCACCAAAGAGCTTGATAATGAGCTGACCGGCTCCAAACTCTACAGCGACGGCGCCGAGATCACTATCGACCTGCAGAACGACACGCGTGAGCAGATTTCATTCATCGGATCTGGTGTCTTCGTAAACGGCACCGCATATGGCAATGTACGTCAGATGAAATTCTCTCTGCAGCGTCGCGACAACCTGCTCATCCAGCTCTCAGACGTCTCCTCACAGCACATCAAATCTGATGGCATGGAGCTCGTGGGCACCATCAACTTCGGGCAGTAATCTAAGCTCAATACAGAGTGGAGGCATCTCCGGATGCCTCTAGCTCACATCTTCAAACGCATTCACAAACTGTCCCCCACGCTGAACCTGCCGCAACTCAGGCACACAGCGCTCCGCGTTCAGTTGCACCGCCCACTCAACATCCGCCGCATAGCCGCGATGCGTTAGCTCCTGACCGCTGACACAGCCTTCCAAAGCGCTATGCAAAACATCTGCGCAGGAGAGGTAGCCAGCGTGTGCCAGCGAGGCTTCGGACGACAAAGAACACCCAAGAAAATGCGCGATAGCACCACAGGCGATCTGGTCTTCGAATGCTGGTCGCAGACTGCTATCTGGCCATTCTTCTCCCGCAGCAAGCAGTAGAACCTTCCCGGGAGTCTCAGCAAGATAAGCAGCAATCGCTGAAGCATTCCGCAGAGCACCGGCAAACACCCGCCCTTCTCTTGGCAAAGTAGACAGCGTCGCCCCGTTAGCTGGGCAGCACCAGCACCTCATCGGCAGACAGCCCCATCAGTGTTGGTGGCGACAGCGAAAGCCCTCCTTCCCGGCGCTTGAGCACAAACACCACCGATCTCAACGGCAAGTTTCTGCCCTTCTTCCCGATCAGCAACAGGCACCACTAAGGCACCTCTGCCACAAGCGACACCAGTCGCCGTTGAAAAGCTCAGGCAGTCAACGATAACGGTTGCAGCATAGCCATCGCTGCTTGCATTACGCCCCCACTCCACATGCACAAAGTCAGCCATAAACAACCTCAAAATGATAAAACCGTGGGCACCTGAAAAAGAGCACCAATCAATTCTTGCATGGCACCGCTTCTGCACTCAGTCTGAGAGAAGCAGTCAAAATCACAACGGAATAATGATGGATCTACTTTCTCAATTGCAAGCACTTGCTGTCGATCTCGAGCGCTCTCAGCTGCCAGAGGTCTTCAAGTATGCATGGTGGGTCTATCCGGCAATCAATACAGGCCACATCGTTGGTCTGGCCATGTTGTTCGGCTCCCTTGTGCCGCTGGACCTGCGCATGATGGGCATGTGGCGTTCGATCCCGCTTTATGATCTGGCACGTCCTCTCACTCGCATTGCATTTCTGGGAGGCCTGATCGCCATCGCAACCGGCATCTTCCTGCTCTCAGCCAAAGCTCAGGTCTACGTCAATGCCCCAATTTTCTGGGCTAAGTCTGGCTTCTTCGTGCTTGCCTTGCTGAACGCGCTGCTCCTTCGCTTCAACAAGCCTTGGCGCTATCTGGCACAAGTGGATTCCCGCGGAACCATCCCGCGTTTCAAGTCCGCTGGCTTTATCTCCCTGTTCAGCTGGCTCGGCGTCCTCATATGCGGTCGCATGTTTGGGTATCTCTAACGGAACAAGTTAGACAACGCCCCAGTCTTTGCGGCATAAAGGCCGAACTAAAAACATCGGACAACACCAATGATCATCCGCGCAGAGCTACCATCTGACATCGAAATCATCCGCGATCTTGTTTACGTAGCTTTTGAGAACCATCCGCACCATGAACCCGGTGCAAAACCAACCGAGCACCTGATTGTCGATCAACTGCGCGAGAACGGGGAGCTGAGCTTGTCACTCATCGCGGGACAGGCAGGCGGCATGGTAGGCCACATTGCCTTCTCTCCAGTAAAAATCGACGGTGAAGACAAAGGTTGGTATGGTCTTGGCCCGGTGGCAATTGTGCCGAAACATCAAGGCAAAGGCTTTGGTGCCGCCCTCATTATGGAAGGCATGCAGCAAATCAAGCAGCGTGGCGCAAAAGGCGTCGTTTTGCTTGGAGAGCCGAAGTACTACAGCCGCTTTGGCTTCCAGCAGGCAGAAAGCCTCACCTTCCCCGGCGTGCCAGCAGAATACTTCATGCAGCACACCTTTGAAGGAGAGACGCCAACCGGTACCGTCGCTTATTCCGAAGCCTTCTCAGCTAAATAAAAGCAGCTACTCATCGTCATCGCAGCTAGCAGGTTTCGCATCATCCAGAGGCTTATCAGAAGGTCCAATATCAACGCTTTCGATCGTTATTGGAGAGTATGGCGGTTCAGTAATCGTATCTGGCATCGCCATATGAAATACATAACAACCGGCGTAAACTTGGGAACTTCCGTCTTTGTAGTGCAACTTCACAGCTACAGGGAGCTTCCAATAGATCTGGGTCATACCCGGTTGTGGCTTGCTCGGAATTGGTTCGACTTTTCCATATCGCAGCTGAAACTTCACTTCATCGCGAAAATCATTCTTCCAATCCTCAAAAGCACCGGGAGGGCTGCGGAAGTAGCTGAATGCCTGAGGATAAGCTTGGCGAAGAATTGCGAAATAGTAACTTTCCAGAACCCCGACAGGAGAGCTGCGATCGTCAACATAAGGGACGCCTTCGAAAGAAAGGCTATTCGCTCCTGACGAAAACGAAACTATCCCCGCAGCAAAGGCGCCCGCCGCACTTAAGAGCAATCTGCGCTTGAACATGGTTGCATCCAGTCTTGTTCTTGTTTGATGCAACCAAGTCCAGCAAAGAGAAGCTAAGGCAGGTTTAAACCGCTTAGTGCGCTCTTACGTAAACCGCTTCGTTGGTAAACGAACCTGCATCCAGCAGGTGTACAGTTTGATAAACAGTCAGCTGCGAGCCATCTTCGTTCAGCTCACGCTTGGCAACCATAATAGTCAGGCCACCACGCTTGGCTTCAGAAACCAGATCACCATCTGTGTTCAGAGAAAGGGAAAGCGTATCAGCAAACGGGTTTTCCGGCATCGGGCGGTCTTCACCATCCGGAATACCAGAGAAGTTCGCTTCCACGGTCTCTCCTTCACCCTCAACGGTTTTCATAAAGAAGCCGATCTCGCCATCCTTCTCGGCGATCGTCAGGCTTCCGCCCCACGGCACAGCACCCTGCTCATAGTTTGAGACATCCGGATCCAAAATCCAGGTACCGAGAAAGGGTCTTATACGTTCATCCATGCTCTGCCTTCCAGCAATGCTTCTCATAAAATTCTTGGTCCACGCTTATGCCGCAGTGCTGTTTTCAGCGCAACCGCGTGGCACAGCTAACTCCCGTGATTAACATCGGGTGGCCAAACTTCCAAAAAACCAATCTTAAAACGGCAGGCCCATCTAACGGAACCTTTGCGCTCTTCGCCCACAATCGCAGGCAAAAGAACCGCTCCGGAGGCCCCATGCTCAAGCGCATTGCCAGCAAACCGTTCGCCTTGTTCAAGAGCACATTGGCCCTGTTTGCCTTTGTCCTTCAGCCTGTTGCAGCAAACGCCTGCACCAGCTTTGTCCTTTCCACCGTCGACAACATCCGCATGTACGGTCGCACTATGGAGTTCGGCAAACAGATCCCCACTAAAATTGGGCTCATCCCACGCGGTTACAAGTTCCAATCCAAAATCAACGATGAGATTGGGTTCAGCTGGACAGGCAAGATAGCAGTCATCGGCGCTAGTATCTTTGATAGCCCCGCTATGGTTGACGGCATGAACGAGTATGGGCTTTCAGGTGGCGCCCTCTATTTCCCCGGCTTTGCTGGTTACAAAAACCCATCACGTAGCGAAGAAGAGAGAGCTAAGGAAATCAATCAGGTAGACTTCCTCGTCTGGATGCTCTCAACCTTCAAAACGGTCGAAGAAATCAAGATCAATCTGGATAAGGTTTCTCTGGTCGGCACCTATTATGCAAACATGGATGAGATCCCACCTCTGCATTACACGCTGCATGATGCTGCCGGCTTCTCTATCGTCATTGAGCCAGTTGATGGCGAAATCAAAGTCTACGACAATCCTTACACCGTGCTCACCAACTCGCCTGACTTCGAGTGGCACACCCAGAACATCCGCAACTACCTGTTCCTATCCCCTTTCAACATCGGCACCACCACCATTATGGGGCAGGAACTGGAGCCATTTGGTCAGGGATCAGGCCTGCTCGGCATTCCCGGTGATCCTACTCCTCCCTCCCGTTTCATTCGGGCTCTCGGCTGATCTCCACCATTGACGCCTCCGAGCTGAACAAGAATCGGCTGGTGACGATGGAGCACGTGCTGAACAACTTCGATATTCCCAAAGTTCGTAAGGCCTGCCATCTCCCCCACAGAGCAAGAACAAGAAGCCAACGATTACACCCAATGGTCCGCCATCGCTGACATTGAAAACAAGATCTACTACATCAAAACCTACGAGAACACGACGCTCCACGGCGTCAGCTTTGACGACTTCGATGTAACCAGCGGCCAGCTGCAGTTTGTGAACCTGCCGAGCCCAAAACCAACACAGCCCCTGCTGCCACCTATGCAATAAAAAACAGGGCTCCCGAACCAACGGAAGCCCTACTTCAAAACTCTAGAATTTTGGCTGTCGCTTAGGCTGAAACACCTGCAAGAGCAGTCAGCTCAGCAACAATGGCATCACCCATCTGTGCGGTGGTGATGGTTGCTTCGCCTTCTTTCGCGATGTCTTTGGTGCGCAGGCCTTTATCCAGTGCATTGGAGATCGCTTTTTCAAGCATGTCTGCCTCAGCAATCTTCTGGAAGGAGTAGCGCAGCGCCATTGCAAAGCTAGCGATCATTGCAATTGGGTTAGCTGCACCGGTGCCCGCGATGTCTGGCGCAGAACCGTGCACTGGCTCATAAAGTGCCTTACGCTTGCCAGTTGCCTCATCAGGCGCACCAAGAGAAGCAGATGGCAGCATGCCCAGAGAGCCGGTCAGCATCGCAGCAACGTCAGAAAGCATATCACCAAACAGGTTGTCAGTGACGATCACGTCAAACTGTTTTGGCCAGCGAACCAGCTGCATGCCACCAGCATCTGCCAGCATGTGGTCCAGCTCAACATCAGCGTAATTCGCTTTGTGCGTTGCGGTTACAACTTCGTTCCAAAGCACGCCGGACTTCATAACATTGCGCTTTTCCATGGAACAAACTTTGTTGTCACGGGTACGCGCAAGGTCAAACGCAACACCAGCAATACGCTCGATTTCGTAGCTGTCATAAACCTGCGTATCGATACCGCGCTTCTGTCCGTTGTCCAGTTCGATGATCTCTTTTGGCTCACCGAAGTACACACCACCGGTCAGCTCGCGAACGATCAGGATGTCCAGACCTTCAATCACTTCCGGCTTCAGAGAAGACGCATCAGCAGCGCTGGGTAGCAGATCGCAGGGCGCAGGTTTGCAAACAGGCCAAGGTCTTTACGCAGACGCAGCAGGCCAGCTTCCGGGCGAACCTCATAAGGAACATCGTCCCACTTAGGGCCACCAACAGCACCGAAGATCACAGCATCAGCAGCCTGTGCTTTCGCCATATCTTCTTCAGAGATGGAAACGCCGTGCGCATCGTACGCGCTGCCACCAACAAGGCCTTCGTCATACTCGTAAGTATCTTCGCCCTGCTCGTTGAGCCAGGCGATAACCTTTTTCACCTCTTCCATAATTTCCGGACCAATTCCATCACCAGGAAGAAGCAGGAGCTTGTTGGATGCCATGGGTCAATATCCCGTTTTCTGCAAATTGAAGTTGACCATTTGTGCCGCCTCACCCCTGCTATTGCAAGGTTCAATATTTCAACGAAAATGGATGGGTCCTCAACAATAGTGCCTTAGACAGGTTTCTTTAATCCCACCATGATACTCTTCGGCAACTGAGCGTAGACAGTTCTAAGGCACTGCAAAATATGCATAACTTGTTAGTCATAGGTGGATCGGGCTTTGTGGGTGCATCGCTCATCCCGGCCCTAATTTCGAAGGGCTATAATGTAACCCTGCTCAACAGAGGGTCTCGCCCTGTCCCCGGAACACAGCAGCTTATCGCTGACAGGAACGATCCATTTGCTATGAAGCAAGTGGCGGGCAGATACGAAGCTGTAATTGATACAAGCGCTTACACCCGTGAGCAGTCAGAAATCGCCTTCAACACCTTCGGCATTCACGCCAAAAAGTGGATCCACCTCTCCAGTGCTGCGGTCTACAAGGAAACCAAAGGCCACCTACCAAGTGAGAAAGACTCAATTGGCGGCGCCTCTGTTTGGGGCGCTTACGGCAGAGACAAATCTGAGGCCGATCACTTCCTGCTCAATCAGGAACACACTCCTGCCGTCGCTATCCGTCCGCCTTATCTGTACGGACCAAACAACGACATTGACCGCGAGCAGTTCGTCTGGGCCCGTGCACTGACAGAACGCCCGATCATTCTGCCGGGGGATGGCCAGACCAAACTACAGTTTCTGCATGAGGAAGATCTCGCCAGCTTCATCCTGTATCTGCTGGCAATGCACGCCATGCCGACCGAAGCGGTCAATCTGGCCGATCCGCATATCCTAACAATCGAGAAGTGGGTGCGGATGCTCTGCGATATTGTGGAGGTTGAGCCGGAAATCATCTACGGCAAAGACATGGCCCCGGGCATCCCGGCTCGCGAGTACTTCCCGTTCCGCGACTACGACTGCGCGCTCGACGTGACCAGATATCTGGAGAACTTCGA
>NZ_BAZK01000005.1 GCF_001310815.1 Pseudovibrio denitrificans JCM 12308 | reverse complement strand
CCTCCTGTAAAGAGGAATGGTGGGCGATGAGAGACTCGAACTCCCGACATCTTCGGTGTAAACGAAGCGCTCTACCAACTGAGCTAATCGCCCCCGCTTGGGTGGTACGCCGTGTGGCGTGGGGAGCTATTTAGCCGCCCTCCCTACCCTTGGCAAGTCCTGAAATTGAAAAAAACGACATTACCAGCAAAAAACTTGAGCCAGCCACCGATCCTGTGAATTACCTGATTAAACAAAGGCTTGTCTGCACAGCTAAAAATCGGAGGCCCACCTGAAATCCACGCATAAAAAAAGCCCCTGCCACTCCAATGAGCAACAGGGACTTTTCAACCCAAAACGAACAAGCCCAATTAGGCGTTGACCGCGTCCTTCAGGCCTTTACCAGCTTTAAATTTCGGCGTCTTGGAAGCCGGAATCTGAATGGTTTCGCCTGTGCGTGGATTACGGCCTTCAGTTGCCGCACGAGCGGAAACGGAAAAGTTGCCAAATCCGATGATCCGAACTTCATCGCCGCTCTTCAGGGTTTCAGTGATTGCCTCGAAAGATGCTTCTACTGCTTCGCCTGCCTGTGCTTTGGTCAAGCCAGTTTTTTCTGCAACGGCCCCGATCAGATCATTCTTGTTCATGACAGTCCCTTTCTAAAATAACGTGGGGAATGCTTTAGATTCGCGCTGCACTCCTGAATCGGACATTCGTGCGAAAATGCGTTCAAATCAAGCCGCAAACCGCAGAAAACGGCCATTTCCTGTGTAGTATCAACCAAAAAAAGCCTCGGAACTTGTCCGAGGCTTTTGTATCCACAACCTGACGCTCTGGTTTAGTGGGCAACGACCCCTGAACCCTTGTCATCTTTGACCAATGCTTCTGAGCTGGACTTATCTTCCTCTTCGCTCCATTCGATGGCCTCAGGCATACGAACAAGAGCATGTTCAAGGACTTCGTCCATGCGAGCGACTGGAATAATTTCCAATTCATTCTTCACATTGTCAGGAATGTCAGCCAGATCCTTCGCGTTGTCCGCAGGGATCAGAACCTTCTTAATGCCGCCGCGCAGAGCTGCCAGAAGCTTCTCTTTCAGACCACCGATCGGCAGCACGCGACCACGCAGTGTGATCTCGCCTGTCATCGCCACATCACGACGAACCGGAATACCTGTCATCACAGAAATGACGGTGGTCGCCATGGCGATACCTGCAGATGGACCATCCTTAGGAGTAGCCCCTTCTGGCACGTGAACATGCAGCTCACGCTTGTCAAACAGTGGTGGCTCAATGCCGAAGTCTTCAGAGCGGGAACGAACGTAAGACGCAGCTGCGGAGATGGACTCTTTCATCACATCACGCAGGTTGCCGGTTACGGTCATCTTGCCCTTACCTGGCATCATGACACCTTCAATGGTCAGCAGCTCACCGCCAACCTCGGTCCATGCCAGACCGGTGACAACACCAACCTGATCTTCGTCTTCAACCTGACCGAAGCGGAAGCGTGGAACACCGAGGTATTCCTCAACAATGTCCTCATCAACAGAAATGGACTTCTTGTCGGAGGTCAGAATGTCTTTCACAGCCTTACGCGCCAGAGTGTTCATCTCACGCTCAAGGTTACGCACACCGGCTTCACGGGTGTAAAGACGAATGGTCTTCTGCAAAGCGCCATCGGACACTTCAAACTCACCATCCTTCAGACCGTGGTTCTTCACAGCCTTAGGCAGCAAGTGGCGACGGCAGATCTCGATCTTCTCGTCTTCGGTGTAACCAGCAATACGGATGATTTCCATACGGTCCATCAGTGGGCCAGGAATGTTCAGCGTATTGGCGGTGGTCACGAACATGACGTCAGACAGATCGTATTCCACTTCAAGGTAGTGATCCATGAAGCTGCCGTTCTGCTCTGGGTCAAGAACCTCAAGCAGAGCGGAAGATGGATCGCCACGGAAGTCCATGCCCATCTTGTCGATCTCATCGAGCAGGAAGAGCGGGTTGGACTTCTTCGCTTTCTTCATGGACTGGATCACCTTACCCGGCATGGAGCCGATGTAAGTGCGGCGGTGACCGCGGATCTCAGCCTCATCACGCACGCCGCCAAGGGACATACGCACGAATTCACGACCAGTTGCCTTCGCAATGGATTTACCCAGAGAGGTTTTACCAACGCCTGGAGGGCCAACGAGACACAGGATAGGACCGCGCAGCTTGTTCGCGCGCTTCTGCACTGCCAGATACTCGACAATGCGCTCCTTGACCTTCTCAAGGCCGTAGTGATCGGTGTCCAGCACCTTCTCAGCCAGCGTCAGATCGTGCTTCACTTTGGACTTCTTGCCCCAAGGAATGCCGATCAGCCAGTCAAGGTAGTTGCGAACAACGGTTGCTTCCGCAGACATTGGGCTCATCTGCTTGAGCTTCTTCAGCTCAGCATTTGCCTTCTCGCGAGCTTCCTTGGACAGCTTCGTCTTTTCAACGCGCTCTTCCAGCTCAGCAAGTTCGTCACGGCCATCTTCACCATCGCCAAGCTCTTTCTGAATGGCCTTCATCTGCTCATTCAGATAGTACTCGCGCTGGGTTTTCTCCATCTGGCGCTTCACGCGGGAGCGGATGCGCTTTTCCACCTGCAGAACGGAGATTTCACTCTCCATCATGCCCAGCACCTTCTCAAGGCGCTCTGTGACCGCCACAGTGCCAAGCAGCTCCTGCTTGTCCTGGATCTTCACAGCAAGGTGGGATGCAATGGTGTCAGCAAGTTTCGAGAAGTCGTCAATCTGGTTAACGGCGCCGAGAACCTCAGGAGACACTTTTTTGTTCAGCTTCACGTAGTTTTCAAACTCGGAAATCACTGAACGGCCAAGCGCTTCAACCTCAACCTCGTCACCACCAGTCTCATCGAGAATGACAGCTTCCGCTTCATAAAGGTCTTCGCGATCGGTGAACCCGCCGATTTCGGCACGTGCACCACCTTCAACCAGAACCTTTACGGTATTATCAGGCAGCTTCAGCAGCTGCAAAACTGTTGCAAGAGTACCGACCTTATAAATCTGGTCAGTATCCGGATCGTCATCCGCCTCGTTCATCTGGGTGGCAAGCAGGATCTGCTTGTCAGAGTTCATAACCTCTTCCAGAGCACGGATCGATTTCTCGCGCCCTACAAACAGCGGCACGATCATATGAGGGAATACGACGATGTTGCGCAGTGGGAGAACTGGAAATACCGAGCTTTCCGTTTCTTCTACCGGGCGCATTTCATTGTCAGCCATCTCTATTCCTTTCAAAATGCGGCTTTCCAACGAAAGCCACGAAAAAGCGCAACATAAAAATCAACTCGGACCACAAGGCCATTCGAAGAATTTTTGTAAAGGCCGAACCTCCTCGCCCCGGAACGGGCACGAACAAACTCGCCAAGCTGCGAACTAGACCTATTACGTGGAGACACCGCCCCCAAGTGTCAAGCACTCCCCTCTTAAGTCTTTCAGCGATCTGTTGATATTATAAGCTTTTTTCCTGTTGGAAGGAGCGCATAACACCGCCTGACCATCCTCATCCTTAAGCCGGAATGCTATCCTTTCTGGCCTGATCCGCCGTTTACGCAGAACACTCATTCACCGCATCATGCTAGACGCATGAGACAAAAAATGGGCGGCACTTTTTTCTCAAGTTACCGCCCAAATTAAACTCAATACCTGCGAGCGACGCCAAATGGCTCTTCAATCACCTAGCTTATGCGCTGGTGGCTGAATTCTCCGCACGGTCCTCATAGATGTACAAAGGACGTGCTTCGCCGTCGACGACTTCAGCAGAAATAACAACTTCCTTGACGCCCTTCAGTCCAGGAAGCTCATACATGGTCTCCAGAAGGATCGCCTCAAGGATGGAGCGCAGACCACGTGCACCGGTCTTACGTTCAATCGCTTTGCGGGCAATGGCCTTCAGAGCATCTTCGTGGAAGGTCAGCTCAACATTTTCCATCTCGAAGAGACGCTGATACTGAGCAACCAATGCGTTCTTAGGCTCACGCAGAATTGAAACCAGCGCATCTTCGTCCAGATCTTCCAGAGTTGCGATCACAGGCAAGCGACCGACAAATTCCGGGATAAGACCGAACTTGAGCAGATCTTCTGGCTCCAGCTCCGCAAACAGCTCACCAGTCTTACGATCTTCCGGCGCCATGACGGACGCGGCAAAACCGATAGAGGTGGAACGACCACGGTCAGAAATGATCTTGTCCAGACCAGCAAACGCACCACCACAGATGAACAGAATGTTCGTGGTGTCCACCTGCAGGAACTCCTGCTGTGGGTGCTTACGACCACCCTGCGGAGGCACAGAAGCAACAGTACCTTCCATGATCTTCAGCAGTGCCTGCTGAACACCTTCACCGGAAACATCGCGGGTGATGGATGGGTTCTCTGCTTTACGCGTAATCTTGTCCACCTCATCGATGTAGACAATACCACGCTGTGCGCGCTCAACATTGTAGTCAGCGGCCTGAAGAAGCTTCAGAATAATATTTTCAACGTCTTCACCAACGTAACCCGCTTCAGTCAGCGTGGTTGCGTCAGCCATTGTAAACGGAACATCCAGAATTCGGGCGAGCGTTTGTGCCAGGTGGGTTTTACCACACCCGGTAGGACCAACCAGCAGGATGTTGGACTTTGCAAGTTCAACGTCGTTGTTCTTGGACGCGTGATTCAGGCGCTTGTAGTGGTTGTGCACCGCTACGGACAGAACCTTTTTGGCTCGACCCTGACCAATCACGTAATCATCCAGAACGCCACGAATTTCCTGAGGTGTCGGGATCCCATCACGAGACTTCACCAGCGAAGATTTGTTTTCTTCGCGAATAATGTCCATGCAGAGTTCGACGCATTCATCACAGATGAACACGGTCGGACCCGCAATCAGCTTACGGACCTCATGCTGGCTTTTTCCGCAAAACGAGCAGTAAAGCGTATTCTTGCTGTCGCTGCCGCTGGCTTTGCTCATGAGATATAACCCCGCATCGTTTCAGGGGACGCAGCCCCTGTTAGAATTCTTAACTCGACAGCGAAATATTCGCCTCGACGTTCTACTGACTTATCGCGTTTTGTGTTCCGCTTCCAGAGGGAAGCTTTGGAAATCACTAATAGCCATTCTCTTATGCGATATTTGGCTCGCAATAATCAACATTCCTTTAAGCCCCGCACGCAAAGTTCATTCCCTGTTAAAAAAACTTGCGCGCGAGTTACTTTTAAAAACCGGCTTTAAGCTGGCTCGATAACGTTCAGGCTCTCGCGATTTTCAATAACGTTATCAATCAGACCGAACTCTTTCGCCGCATCTGCACTCATAAAGTTATCACGCTCAAGCGCTTCTTCAACAGCTTCAAGAGTCTGACCTGTGTGAGAAACGTAAATCTCATTGAGGCGACGCTTCAGCTTCAGAATTTCCTGTGCATGCAGCATAATGTCTGCCGCCTGCCCGCGGAAACCACCGGAAGGCTGGTGAACCATGACCCGGCTGTTTGGCAGAGAAAAGCGCATACCCTTTTCACCAGCAGCCAGAAGCAAAGAACCCATGCTTGCAGCCTGACCGATACAAAGAGTTGAAATCTTCGGGCGGATAAACTGCATAGTGTCATAAATAGCAAGACCACTAGTGACAACGCCACCCGGGGAATTGATATAAAGCGCAATCTCTTTGTTCGGGTTTTCCGCTTCCAGATAAAGCAACTGGGAACAGACCAGCGTCGCCATTGTATCTTCCACAGGACCGGTCAGGAAGATAATGCGTTCCTTGAGCAACCTTGAGAAGATGTCATAGGCCCGCTCACCCCGGTTGGTTTGTTCTACAACCATCGGCACCAGGCTGTTCGTAAAATACTCAACAGGATCGGTCATGCGTCATCCATTTTAAATATGCAGAAAGCTTATTAAGCTCGGTAACTTATCCGGTATCCCGGCAAGCCTGCAAGAAACTTATGTCGAAAAAAGCAACATGCCCACCCACGGGATGTCGCCCTTGTCTTAAAGGCACTTGCCAAAAGGTAAAGCCACAAGGTTTATGGAGTGTTTCCATAAGGCCTGATAGTCTTATCCCAATTATAAGGGAGCTTAAAGGCCACATTAGCCCTATGCACTTAAGACGGCTTTAGATATTTCGGCTTTCCACCTCAAATTTCAAGATCTCAAAAAAGAAAAAGGGGGCACAAGGCCCCCTCTCCGTAATTCTCGGAAAATTTCGAGAATTAAGCTTCGTCTTCGTCCTGAGCCAGCAGCTCTTCTTTGGACACGACTTTGTCGGTAACTTTCGCGAGTTCCAGAATGTAGTCCACAACCTTCTCTTCGTAGATTGGGGCACGCAGGGAAGCGAGAGCCTGTTCGTTGTTCTTGTAGAATTCGAACACCTGCTGTTCCTGACCTGGGAACTGACGAACGCGGTCGAACAGAGCTTTCTGAACTTCTTCGTCGGTAACCTGAACTTTGTTCTGCTCACCAACTTCAGAAAGAACCAGACCGAGGCGTACGCGACGCTCAGAGATCTTGCGGTATTCAGCTTTAGCTTCGTCTTCAGTAGTTTCTTCGTCTTCGAAGGTCTTACCGGACTGCTGCATGTCAGCTTCAACCTGCTTCCAGACGCCTTCAAATTCTGTTTCCAGAAGTTTTTCAGGCAGCTCGAAGGAGTACTCTTCGTCCAGCTTGTCGAGAAGCGCGCGCTTCACTTTCTGACGGGTAGCTGCACCGAACTGGCTTTCGATCTGGCCGCGAACGATTTCTTTCAGCTTGTCCAGGGACTCAAGACCCAGCTTGGTTGCCATTTCATCATCAATGGAAACTTCGCCTGGAGCTTCAATGCCCTTAACGTCGATGTCGAAGGTTACTGCGCGACCAGCAAGGTTTGCTGCGCCGTATTCTTCAGGGAAGGTCACGTCGATGACTTTTTTGTCACCGATTTTCATGCCAACGATCTGCTCTTCAAAGCCTGGAATGAACTGACCAGAACCCAGAACCAGCTGACCGTTTTCGTCTTCACCACCGTCAAATGGCTCGCCGTCAAGCTTACCAAGGTAGTGCATGGTTACACGGTCACCGTCTTCAGCAGCAGCGCCTTCTTCGCGCGCTTCAAATGGACGGTTGGATTCTGCGATCTGCTTAACCTGCTCGTCGACTTCTTCGTCAGCGATTTCAACGATTGGGCGCTCAAGTTCGATCTTTGCGAAATCTACCAGTTCAAACTCAGGCAGAACTTCGTAAGTCATGGTGAAAGCGAGATCTGCTTCACCTGCCAGAACTTTTTCAGCATCGTCTTCAGGAAGATCGATTTCTGGCTGAAGAGCTGGCTTTTCTTTGCGCTCTTCAATGGTCTTAGCAGTGGTTTCGTTGATCAGGTTACCGATCAGCTCTGCCATTGCCTGACGGCCATGGATCTTCTTAAGGTGAGAAACTGGAACTTTACCCGGACGGAAGCCGTTGATGTTAACCTTGGACTTCATGTCGTCCAGATATGCATCGAGGCGGGTCGCCAGATCCGTCGCCGGGATAACGACTTTGAGTTCGCGCTTTAGGCCCTCGGCCAGGGTTTCTGATACCTGCATTGGTCTTTGCTTCGTCCTTGATTTAGGACGTGTAACGACAAACCAAAATGGTTTGCCCCAGTACGGAAAACAATCACCAATTTCGAAGGAAGAGTTTGCGCTTGAAGGGCTATCCCCTCAGCTCTTATCCGCCTGGCGAAAAGGTGAGCATAAACCGAACTTCGACAACGCCCTCAACTTTTCCGTTTCCGATAAGCTACGGTCGTTTATCTATGCACCGTATCACCGGGGATATGGTGCGGCTGGAGGGACTCGAACCCCCACGGTCTCCCGCCAGAACCTAAATCTGGTGCGTCTACCAATTTCGCCACAGCCGCGTTGGAGGGGTAGCTAAATGGGAACCCGAGAGAAGTCAACCACCTAATGCGCTGTTTATGCCCAGTTCTCGGTTTTCCACGCCATTTCTACCTATGAAACTGTGCATTACGCCTATCTGGGGCTCATTTCTCATAGGGCCCTGCCTGTTTCACACAGGCCTGAAACCCATTTCCTGCGAAAGAGATAGCTCGCACGCTGTTTTTCTTTTTTAGCTCCTGACACGTTCATTCAGCAGCTGACAGCCATCATTCGCAAAGTGGCGTCAGCACACGCTGCATAAAAGCCGCGCCTTTGTCTGTCAGATACAGCTCCCGGCGGCGACCATCCGTCTTATCTGCCTCAACACGGGCATAGTTATGTCCGCCGCGCACATCCTTATGCCCCTCACACCAATAATAGATGTTTCGGGTTGCGGTGCCGGACTGGTAGCCAATCTTCTTTTGCAGGCTGAGAGGATGGATCTTCACCCCCTCCTCCTGATGGGCCGCGATCTCGAGCAATGTCAGAACCGTTGAGACCTGCATCTTGGCATCATGGTCTTTGAACGGTGTCAGCGCCTCGATAATCTGGCGTAGGGCTGCAGAGTGCTGTGTCGTCTTGCTCATGTAAATATCCGTCGTAATCATCCGGAGGCGGGCACAACCACACGCTCCACGTGCAATCCCCACCCCTTTCTCGCATGCCTATCGCATTGCTTGCTTCACTAAATGATACGCATCATCTTTTGCAGATTAATTATCACAAAAATTGATGATTCCCACCAGATATCTCAGGAAGACAACCTATCCCTTGGGCAGGGAGCGGTAAAAAGGGCGCCTCAAGAGCTACCCTTTTCACGTCATGGAAATATGGGTACACAACGTCATAAGTGCTAAATAAGAACGATATTTCCCAAGTCTACCTGTCGAACCGAGATCTCAATCCGCTGATTTGTAAAACCTACCAACTCGAGCTGCTGAAATGGCTCGTTATCCTCGTCAACCGGCCTGCGGAAAATTTCATAACCCCAACGCCCATCGAAAAGATGAAACGGCACGCAATCAACGCGATACTCTGACATTTCGTTCCTAAAGAAAACACTCCCAATGTCCTGCTCCAGATTCAGTAGCCGCAATACGCCCATATCTGGACCAACATTATGGTTGTGCAGCGGAGCCAATGGTCCATTTGCATGAAGCATTAGTCCCTCTTGATCCATCCTATTTATGATTGTCACACCTGCCATGTTGTTTTCACTTTCTTGTTTTTCCTACAACCACAAGAAAGTGACGTACTCACCAAACAACTGTGAAAATACATTTCGCCAATACAAACTTAGAGCCTTCACAAACAAGAAAACCCTAAAAGTCTCCCAGAAACTGAACTAATTCGGTGATCACATCCGGAATGTGTGAGATCAGGTCCTCAGCAATGAGCCCTGCCCCGGCAATCTCCGCAGCACGCCCATGCACCCAGACACCTTTGGCAGCCGCTTCATAACCACCGAGCCCCTGCGCCAGATACCCCGCAATCACGCCTGCAAGCACATCGCCAGAGCCAGCCGTGGCAAGCCACGGTGTACCGCTGGCATTAATAGAGACATTGCCTGCCGGATCAGCAATGACAGTGTCCGCCCCTTTAAGCACCACAACGGCACCGGCCCGCTTGGCCGCCTTTTGGGTGCGCTCCACTTTGCAGTAGGTAGACGTCGGATCATATAGATCAGGGAACAACCGGCGGAACTCCCCTTCATGAGGCGTCAGAACAACCCGCCCAGCGCTTTCACTCTCCGCGATATACTCAAACAGATGTTCCGGCTTTTCTTCAAAAGACATCAGAGCATCTGCATCCAGCACCACAGCCCGCTCAGAAGACAGACACTCTGCAACCCGCTCCTGCGTTTCCCGGCCAATACCGGCAGCTGGCCCAATCACCACAGAGTTGAGCCGCTCATCTTCCAAAATACGCTCAAAATCAGCAATGCGCTCAGCCGGACGGATCATTACACTCGTCAGATGCGCTGCATGCACAAGCGCCGCTTGCTCTCGTGCCACAACCGTCACAAGACCACTGCCCGCCCGCTGCGCGCCCAGCGCGGCCAGACGACTGGCACCGGTAGAGAACTTCGGCCCACTGACAACAACCGTGTGCCCCCTATTATATTTATGACCAGCCACAGCAGGCTGATCTGGAATGTCGCCCCAGATCTTGTCGCAGTTATAAAAGGCAGTGGGACCAACCTTCTCCAGCACCTCATCATCCAGACCGATCTGCTCAATAACAATCTCACCGCAATGAGCACGCCCTGGATAAAGATAATGCCCCGGCTTGGCGCGGAAGAAGGTGATGGTCATATCAGCATGAACGGCCTCACCCAGCACCTCACCGCTTTTGCCGCTCACGCCAGAGGGAAGGTCAACAGCCACACACTGCGCCGGGCTCTCATTGATCTGCTGAACCAGATCCAGAACCTCGTCATCCAGCGGACGTGATAGCCCTGCACCGAACAAGGCATCGACAATCACGTCGTCCTCGCCCAGCTCCTCCAGCGCCGCTCGCATGTTATCCATTGAGGTTAAGTCAAGATCCATCTCGTCATAGGCCAGCTCCGCATCGCCTTCCAGCGTCTCCGGATCACACACCAGCCCGACTGAAACATTAAAGCCCTCATTGTCGGCCAGCTGCGCCACAACAAAGCCATCGCCCCCGTTGTTGCCGGGGCCACAAAACACCAGAACGCGGGAATAAGGATGCAGAATCTGGCGCATCACCTCAAACACGGCTTTGCCCGCGTTATGCATCAGTTCAATGCCAGGAAAGCCACCTTCAATTGTCAGGCGATCTGCCTTCTTCATCTGCAAGGGTGTCAATAACTCATGCATAAAGCTCTCCAATTCCCTATCCGACGGTTCTTGAGAAATTTATTACCCATTATCCCTAAGAATTTGGTTCATCATTACCCAACTGCCGCCACGGTTTTTTCGATCACGAAAATTCACAAAACTTGAGCTAGTGCTAAAAGGCACAGATTTCAGAGGGACTTCCTGAGTAAATGTTGATACCAGCGCACCACTTTGGGAAAACAACGAAAACATGCACGAGAGACGAGCCCATTACGACCAGCTTCTAACTGCTTTCGCACGACGTCTGGGTATGACCACCCGGCCTGATAATGGACTATTCCTTATCGAGGAAGCAAATGGTAGCCGCTGGTCAGTCGAACTCAATGAAAGCTCCGATCTCGTTTACATTAGTACCAGTCTCTTTCTTGCAGAAGATAAAAACACGCTGAAAGCGGCATTGGAACTCAATCAGAACGTGGAACTCTTGCGTGGAGCCTTCCTCGGCCTGTCTCAATCTGGCGACCTGCAACTCAACGCACAGGCAACCTTACAGTTCACAGATGACCTTGCTCTGGAGAACACACTGGTCAACCTGATGCAAATTCGTGAGCAGGTATGCGCACGGCTTTCTGAAATGAAATCCACCCAAAGCTCCCCAGCCGTTCAACCGGACTGGAGCACGACGTCTATTCGCCTGTAAAGGTTTCTCACCCATGCATTCCGTCAACTCTCCCAAGCATACTCCAGTTGATCAGAGCCAACTCCAGAACGACGTAAGTGCACAACGAAACTCTGCTCCAGAAAAATCAGAGAAGTTAGAAGCACGCGGCGTGACCGCGGATGTACAAAAAAGTTCAACACAGCCAACAACAAGCAACGCAAAACCTCTGGACACCGCCGCAACTGAAACGCTCGCAAACCGGATAAAGCCACCGAGCGCAGACAGTTCCCAAACCTCAGCACCAACATCTTCCTCTGCCCCTTATGAGGCAGACCGCACCGCACTGGAACAATCCGCAAAACGCCTGGGCGCAGGTGCTTTCGGAGACGTCTACCTGATCAAGCAGGACGGCAAGTCCTTCGCATTCAAGGTAGCCAGCACGGAAGCCGGTTGGGAAGCGTTGCAGCGCGAGGCGAAGGTTTACAGCGACATTGCCAAAGTCGGGCCACATGACAATGTGGTCAAGAGCATGGGCATTGTGGAAGTTCAGGGCGTACAAGGCTTGGCCTTGGAATACGTGGAGGGTTGCGAAGCGGGCAAGCTCTTCACCACCGCAGAGAATTTGTACACCAGCAACAAACTCAGCCACTCCCAGTACTGGGGCACCGTGCAGTTCATCATGCGTGATGTGCTCAGCGGCGTACAGCATCTGGCAGAAGCTGGCATCAGCCACAGCGACATCAAGGGCGGCAACCTGCTCTATGATAAGGAAAGTCAGGCGATCAAGATCGTCGACTTTGGCAGCGCTGCAACAATCGGCAAAGACCCTGTCACCATCGGCACCCCATCCCACTCTGCACCGGAAGCGCTCCTGTCACTTCCACAGCGGGAGGGAGAAAAGGCCCGTGCCAATGAGAAGCAGGACACCTTCGCCGTTGGCCAGATGACCTACCGCGCAGGCGAGCACACTGAAAACCTATTTGGCGCCCAGAACAACGGCGATCAGGCAGCCCTCGGTTACTCCATGCATTCCCAGCTGCGCGACATTGAACGACGTGATGAAACACTTGAGTATCAGGCGCTCAATGAAACCAGCGATCCAAAACTGGCAAACACAGCAGGTCACTACGGCAAAGGCGGCGAAACAGCTATGTGGAGTTTGTAAACCTCTCCACCCTGCTCGACATCGACGTCCGCGGCACAGCAGAAGAGCTCCTGAAAACCAACTTCATCTCAGACCCTCTGTGTCAGCCAGATGAAGCCCGCCAGGTGATCTCAGGCCTCATGACCAAAATGGAAGAAGACCATCAAGCCGAACTCGCCGCCCTCATGGGCCGAGCCTAAAAGGCACCACCTTGATAAAGATAAGAAGCCGGCCCTTTGGTCGGCTTTTTTGTTGGAAGCTTCAAAGACATTTTAATCGCATCCCTCCAATTGGATACACTGGATCAACATCTGCGTTGACTACACTGAAGGGGTGATCACAAACCTCTGAAGACCGGCAGCATGACCAAACCTCCGCGCGCCCTCCAGACACCAACGGACGAGACCGCCAATCAGGATGCCCAGATCGGCATATGGGCCGACAACGTCATCACCCTCCTCGGCCTCAGTGAAACGCCTCCCGACCGTGGACAAACAGAACCCGACTTCGACCAACCGTCTGCAGCTAGTCGGTTCACAGTCAGCGACGTAGTGGAAGACAGCTCTTCAGAAGAAGAGAGCGACGACGAGTTGGAACCAACACCTGCCAAGACTACCGCTCCCACCAGCCGCTTCACCGTCAGCGATGTGGTGGAAGACAGCTTCTCTGAAGACGAGGAGAGCGAAGAAGAGCCAACACCAACCACAACACCTCCACCCGCTAACCGCTTCACCGTCAGCGACGTTGTAGAAGAAAGCTCCTCTGAAGATGAGGAAAGCGGAGAAGAGCCGGAACCAACCTCCACAACGCCTCCGCCAGCTAACCGCTTCACTGTCAGCGACGTTGTAGAAGACAGCTCCTCAGAAGACGAGGAGAGCGAGGACGAGCCGGAACCAACACTAGCCACAACCGCCCCCACTAACCGCTTCACCATCAGCGATGTCAATGAACCCAGCTTCTCCGAGGATGAGGAAGGCCCGTTGGCGACACTGCCGCTTCCTTCTGACAACCTCAAACGTGCCAAACGGTTGGGGGCTGGGTCTTTTGGGGAGGTCAGCCTGTTCACTGATGAGCAAAGCGGCAAGTCCATTGCGTTTAAGACGGCACGATCCCAGAAAGGCAAGGACGCCCTGCAGAAAGAGGCGCAGATCTACGGCAAGCTTATGGCCGCCGGTCCGCACAAGAACGTGGTCCAGTGCTACGGCATGCACGAGATCGACGGCGAGACAGGCCTTGCCATGGAGTATGTGGAAGGCTGCGAGGCAGATGACCTGTTTCAGGGCGCTGAAGAACTCTACCGCGACAACAAACTCAGCCATGCCCAATACTGGGGCGCTCTGCAATTCATGGCCAATGAAGTGATCGATGGCCTGAAGCACATCAACGCCGCTGGCATCAGTCACAACGACATCAAGGGCGGCAACATCCTGTTCGATCAAAACAGCCAGTCTCTCAAGATCGCTGACTTCGGCTTTGCAGGTGTCATCGGCGAAGACCCGCTGGATTTCGGTACACCTGAGTATTCCAGCCCAGAAGCCATTGCCGCGGCCTTCGAGGATGAAGACAAACGCGACCGCCTGGACGACAAACAAGATGGCTATGCTGTGGGCCAAATGGTGTTCGGCGGCGGCGAAGGTGAGTTCAATCTGCTGGATGCACCCGATTGCGACAACCCCTACGCCTTTGCACTCCATGTTGTCCGCAAACTGAGCAATTCAAAAAGCCAGAATTCGGGAGCCGATGAAAAAGACAGCTCAAACAGCGAATACAAAGCGCTTAAGCCGACAGATGACCCGGATCTGGCAGCCGAACCCGGCTATTACAATGAGAGCTATGAATCGGAGTACGCCCGCTTCGTCAACAATGCCATGCAGATCGACCCGAAAAAGAGAAGCAGCCTGGACGACATGCAGCAAAGCGAGTTTCTAAAAGACCCGCTCCTCCAGCCAGAAGATGCCAAAGTCGTGCTGGAACTAATCCGGAAACAAAGCAGCTCCTGATCTACTCCCAAAAGGCTCAAGCTTTTAACGGTTAGACTTGGGCTTCCCGGCACCTTTCGTTTTCTTCAGCTCCTCAGGCCGCTCATCACTGGCAATCACCACATCCTGCGGCTGGGATAGCTCAATCAGGTTCCCATCCGGGTCTCTTATATAAACGGACAGAATGGGCGAACTGGCCCCTGTTCGGAATACCGGCCCCTCAACAATGGTCACAGACGCAGCCCCCAGCCGCGCAATGGCCGCATCAAGGCTCTCCACCAGAAAACACAGATCAGCTGTGCCCGGCATCTGCTCCTTGGCTAAAGGCTCCTGCGAAACATCGATGGGTTGAAGGTTGATCTTCTGCTGGCCAAAGTGTAGCGCCCGCCGCCCGCCTCCGAATATGATTTCCTCCATACCCAGCACGTCCTGATAGAAACGACTGGTACGTTCAACATCATGAACGGTAAGCACGACATGGTCGAGAGAAACCAACCTCATCACTCGCTCCTTTAAGCGCACTCCCTCAAGAGACTTGATCAGAGCGCACGAGAAACTGCATCAGCTTTTGCTGTTCCAACCATAACCCTGCCTTGCACAGGGAACCAACACCTAGTTTCTGGCGAGATGAACAAAACGTACACTGCCTATTTTTTAACCATCCTGCGCAGTGTTTGTGCACCAGATATATTTCAGATGCACTTTCCCATTAGTATTGAGGGAGAGGAATGCCCGCTTTTGTGGCTTTTTAAGAAAATTTCAAAACTGGCACGGTTTCTGCATTCATATTTCCGTAAGTTTTGAATCGCGAACTTTCTGCACACGCACTGGTCATTTTAAAGAGCATGCCAGACCAGCCGCGGAGCAGATACAAGACGAACTGAGAGTGTGACGACCATGAAGAAAATTGAGGCGATCATTAAGCCGTTCAAACTGGATGAAGTGAAAGAAGCACTTCAGGAGGTTGGCCTTCAGGGGATCACCGTTACCGAGGCAAAAGGTTTTGGCCGCCAGAAAGGCCATACGGAACTCTACCGCGGCGCTGAATACGTGGTCGACTTCCTGCCAAAGGTAAAGGTGGAAATCGTACTCAATGACGATCTTGTCGACAAAGCTGTCGAAGCTATTCGCGACGCAGCACAAACCGGTCGTATCGGTGACGGTAAAATCTTCGTCTCTTCCATCGAAGAAGCTATCCGTATCCGTACCGGTGAGACCGGCGAAGACGCCGTTTAAGTAATTCCTTAGGGATAAATGGGGGACCGGTGACGAGTTGGGGGGAACAGTCCCGCGTAGTTTGGTCTTCAACAGTATAACACGACGCCACTGGCGAATTTATAAGAGGAATAGGAAGTTATGACGACCTCCGCTGATGTCTTGAAAGAAATCCAGGAAAAAGACGTAAAGTTCGTAGATCTTCGTTTTTCTGATCCGCGCGGCAAGCTGCAGCATGTTACCATGGATATCTCCCAGGTGAATGAAGACATGTTCGCTGAAGGCGTTGCATTTGACGGTTCTTCCATCGGTGGTTGGAAAGCAATCAACGAATCCGACATGATGCTGATGCCAGATCCGGAAACAGCGCACGTCGACCCATTCTTCGCACAGTCCACCATGTCCATCTTCTGTGACGTTCTCGACCCACGCACAGGTGAAGGTTACAACCGTGACCCACGCATGACTGCAAAGCGTGCAGAAGCCTACGTGAAAGCATGTGGCGCTGGTGACACCGTGTTCGTTGGCCCGGAAGCTGAATTCTTCATCTTCGACGACGTTCGCTTCGCAGCAGACCCATACAACACCGGCTTCAAGCTGGACTGTTCCGAACTGCCATCCAACATGGACAGCGAGTACGAGTCCGGTAACCTCGGTCACCGTCCACGCACAAAAGGTGGTTACTTCCCGGTTCCTCCAATCGACAGCTGTCAGGACATCCGCTCTGAAATGCTGACCGTTATGTCCGACATGGGTGTAAAAGTTGAAAAGCACCACCACGAAGTGGCAGCTGCTCAGCACGAACTCGGCATGCAGTTCCAGACCCTGACCACTTGTGCTGACCACATGCAGATCTACAAGTACGTGGTTCACCAAGTTGCTCACGCGTATGGCAAGTCCGCAACCTTCATGCCTAAGCCAGTCTTCGGCGACAACGGCACCGGCATGCACTGCCACTTCTCCATCTGGGACGAAGGCAAGCCAACTTTTGCTGGCAGCCAGTATGCTGACCTTTCCGAGAACGCTCTGTACTTCATCGGCGGCATCCTGAAGCACGCGAAATCCCTGAACGCGTTCACCAACGCGTCCACCAACTCCTACAAGCGTCTGGTACCGGGCTATGAGGCTCCAGTTCTTCTGGCATACTCTTCCCAGAACCGTTCTGCATCCTGCCGTATTCCATTCACCTCATCTCCAAAAGGTAAGCGCGTTGAAGTTCGCTTCCCGGATCCAACAGCAAACCCATACCTGGCGTTCGCTGCACAGCTGATGGCTGGCCTTGATGGTATCAAGAACAAGATCCATCCTGGTGATGCAATGGATAAGAACCTGTACGATCTGCCAGCAGAAGAACTCGCCGAGATCCCAACTGTTGCAGCATCTCTGCGTGAAGCTCTGGAAAGCCTTGATGCAGACCGTGAGTACCTCAAAGCAGGTGGCGTATTCGACGACGACCAGATCGACGCATACATCGAACTGAAGATGGAAGAAGTTCTGCGTACAGACATGACCCCTCACCCAGTTGAGTTCGACATGTACTACTCCGTCTAATTTATGAAGGGGCTGTTTTAACTCCAATGCACCCCGGGCGTATCTCCAAGCGGATACGCCCATCCAAAGCAGCCCCGTCATTTAGACACAACAAAACCCCGACTGGCCCCAGTCGGGGTTTTGTTTTTTAAAAGAGCACGCTGCTCTGATCACATCAGACGATACAAAGCTGCATCAGGCAGACTTACCAGCCGCCCTCACGCATCTCCGCAGAGATCTCCAGACGCACACGGTCACTGGTCAGCGGCGCAAACATGCCCACACCAAAGTCACTGCGCAGGATCTCCCCTGTGCCCTCAACGCCAATCCACTGGCCCTGATAGTAGTCAAAGTAGCTGCCAAGCGGGTGCGGACCATTGTGATTGAGCTTAAAGTCCAGCTCCACCGGATGCTTCTGGTCCTTGATGGTCAAATCACCAACCAGAGTGACACCGGTCGCACTGGTCTGCTTCACGCTCGTGGAAACAAAGGTAATCTCCGGATACTTCTCTACGTCGAAGAAATCAGAGTTCTTCATATGCTCATCCAGCGCCTCAACACCGGTATCAATGCTGGCTGGGTCAATGACCACGGAAATTTTGGTCTCTTCAATCTTTTCCGGATCAAACTCTACGTCGCCACTAACAACCTTCCACTCACCAGACTGCTCGCTCAGCCCCGCATGGTTGTAGTAAAAGCGAACTTCGGTATGTGTCGGGTCAAACTTGTAGCTTGCAGCCTGCGCCGATGCGGTGAATGCAAGTGATGCCGCAACAACGGCAAATTTTGTGAAATGCTTCATGCTGTTTCCTGCCTCATATCCCTGTCTGCCACATAAAAACTGTAGCTTTTCATAGGTACATATCCATTAACTTATTGATTTATAGTCAACTAATGTATATGCATGTATATACATCTAAATGAATAGAAATACGTTTCAAGTCTTGAATGCGAAAATAACGAGGATGTGATGTCTGTCAGCAAAGAGTCAGTCTCTCTCTGGATCGCCCTGAACCGGGTGCAAAAGACCATCTACACGGAGATTGAGAGCACCTTTAAAGCAGAAAGATTTCCCCCTCTGTCATGGTACGACATCCTCTGGGAACTGGAGAACGCCCCCGACGGCCTGCGTCAGTTCGAGCTGGAAGACCGTGTCCTCTTCCAACAGGCCAACCTCTCCCGCGTCATCCAGTCTCTCGCCAAGGCTGCACTGGTCGAAAGCAAACCGGCCCCCAAAGACAAGCGCGGCAAGACCCTCTACATCACCGAGAAGGGAAAAGACCTCCGCGCCCAGATGTGGCAAACCTACGAACGCATGCTGATAGAAAAGCTCGACACCAAAGTCAGCGCGGACAACGCCACACAGCTGGCAGAAGCCCTCAAAACACTACTTTAGATTTTTTCAGCGACTATGGGAGGCTGGTACCCAAAAGCTTCCGAAATGCATCACAGCCGCCTCAACACAGCAACGCAGAAAAACACAAAAGAACGCAAACCAACGCACATATGAGCGCAAGGGGAATATGTCATCACCCCGTCACGAAACTGCGTTTAAGTGCAGCGAGGTTATCAGCAACTGACCGTGCTGATTAGACCCGCATACCTCTTAAAGGCGGCCTTCTAAGGTCGCCTTCTTTTTACACTTTTTCAAAAAGTGAAATGATTAGAGCAATCCGGCACTAACTATTTTCTCCCCCTTCTCTTGAAAGAAAAGCCGACCGTTCCTACGTTAGGAACAGGTCAACAAAAGGAGAGCCAATGACTCCACCGGACCTGCATGTTGTACGGTGTTTATAAAGGCAATTCGGCACTTATGAAGACCCTCTGCAGGATGCCACAATATATCGGCACTACAAAACGGCCTGCACGACTGAGCGTCATCAGGCGGTAAGCAAGGATCGAACCCGGACGTACAAGGGCGAGAAATCATATAAGACGCCCAAGCATATAGCCTTGAAACGGTAAATCGCGGCGATCCAACCAGAAAAGCAAGACCCCGTTAGAGCCTTCGAGAAGGTCACGGGGTTTTCTTTTGGCCATTGCAATGTATTTGCTCCCCTCTAAAATATACTATTCACATTCATATTTTAGAGATTCTGGTGATGACAACAGCCGATACAATTGAACTTCTCCCCACGCTCCCCTCCCTAAATATTCAGGAAACAAAGGCGTTTTACGCAGGACAGTTGGGCTTTACCAACATCGTCTATGAGCGTGATGACTTTCTGATTCTGAGAAGGGACAATCTGGAAGTTCACTTCTGGCTCACCACAGAAAAGCACCTCTGCGAAAACAGTAGTGTGTATTTTCGCGGCGGCCCAATCGCCGCTCTCCACGAAGAGTTCCGCAAACTCGGCCTTCCAGAAGACGGCAAAAGCGAACCCCGCCTCACCCCACTCGCCAAACGTCCCTGGGACATGGAAGAATTCTACATCCACGACCCACACGGTAACCTCCTGAAATTCGGTCGCATTCCGCTCTGAACCTCAAAAGAGCCACTTCGCCACACGCCGTTGTAGCACAGCAACCACACAATTTACCCGCACAATCCCAAAGGCCCCGCATACCTTTTGGGCTTTCCAGAAAAAACGAGTGAATCCCGGCAAAAACTCAGGTATAGACCTTTCAACTTGGAAATACTCAGCAAATTGAACAGGCTTGACCAATGAGCTCATATAAATCCGAATTTATGCGGACAATGGAAGAACGCGGTTTTCTGCACCAACTCTCCAACGCCGAAGGGCTGGACGAGCTGTGCGCCAACGAGACCGTCACCGCATATATTGGCTTTGACTGTACCGCGAGCAGCCTGCACGTTGGCTCCCTCGTGCAGATCATGATGCTCTATTGGTTCCAGCAGGCTGGTCACCGCGCAATCACCCTGATGGGCAGTGGCACCACCCGCGTTGGCGATCCAACTGGCAAGGATGAAAGCCGTAAGGTTCTGACCGATGAAACCATCGAAGACAACAAAAACGGCATCAAGCAAGTCTTTGAAAAATTTCTGAAGTTTGGTGATGGCCCATCTGACGCGATGATGATGGACAACGCCGACTGGCTCCTGAAACTCAACTACATGGACTTCCTGCGTGACGTAGGCCGCTACTTCTCTGTCAACCAGATGATCCAGCGCGACAGCGTGCGCCTGCGTCTGGAGCGCGAGCAGCACCTGTCGTTCCTCGAGTTCAACTACATGCTGCTGCAGGGCTACGATTACCTAGAAATCCACCGCCGCACCGGCTGTCGCCTGCAGATGGGTGGCTCTGACCAGTGGTCCAACATCCTCTCCGGTGTAGACCTTGGCCGCCGCCTCGCAGACAAAGAACTCTTCGCTCTCACCACGCCGCTGCTGACCACCGCATCTGGTGCAAAGATGGGCAAGACCGCTGCTGGCGCCGTATGGCTCAACGCTGACATGCTCAGCCCCTATGATTACTGGCAGTTCTGGCGCAACACCGAAGATGCTGACGTAGAGAAGTTCCTGAAACTCTTCACTATTCTGCCAATGGACGAAATCAAGCGTCTGGCAGCTCTGGAAGGTGCTGGCATCAACGAAGCTAAGAAGGTTCTGGCAACCGAAGCAACCGCCCTTCTCCATGGCCGTGAAGAGGCTGAAAAAGCCGCTGAGACCGCTCGTAAAGCCTTTGAAGAAGGAGCGAACGCAGCTGGCCTACCAACCATCGAGATCGCAGCTGCAGAGCTGAACGACGGCATCGGCATCCTCAACGTGTTCGTAACCGCAGGCCTGTGCACCTCCAACGGTGAAGTCCGCCGCAACATCAAAGGCGGCGCTGTTCGCATCAACGATAAAGCGGAACAGGATCACACACGCGAGATCACCGAAGCGGACCTGACCGACGACGGCGTCATCAAGCTGTCCCTCGGCAAGAAAAAACACGTTCTTGTTAAGCCTGTTTAACAGACTGACAGCACAAAGAATTCAGAGAAGCCGGGTCACAACACCCGGCTTTTTCTTTGCTCACAAAACAGCGCAAGTTTAACCAATTACGCGCAGAAACTTGCACTCAGAACTAGGCTCCTTCAAGTACCCTCTACTCAGGAATGACGGAGCAAATCCATGGTCCTGCAGAGCTGGAACGCACAGCAGTATCTCAAACACGCCGCCTATGTCCCCGACTTCGGGCAGGATGCACTTGAGCTACTCTCTGTCGAGCCAGGAGAAATCATTCTGGATCTCGGCTGCGGTGAAGGCACTCTGGCTGCACAAATCCAAAACCGTGGTGCACTCGTCACTGGCATCGACACCGCAGAAGACATGCTCAAGCAAGCCGATGAGAAAGGCATCAAAACCCTGCTCATGTCCGGCGAAAAGCTTGAGTTTGAAAATGAGTTCAACGCTGTCTTCTCCAACGCTGCCCTTCACTGGATGCAAGACTACAAAGGCGTCATTCGCGGTGTTGTCAAAGCCCTGAAACCGGGAGGACGGTTTGTGGGTGAAATGGGCTGCGACCGAAACTGCCGGATCATCCGCTCTGCAATGGAAAATGTGTTTGCTGAGAACAGAGATTTCGGTCCCTACAAAAGCCCCTGGATCTTCCCATCCCCAAAGACTTACATGCACGCCCTGAAAGAGGCAGGTTTTTCGCTCACCTATCACACGGAGATAGAACGCAGAACGCCGCTGGAAACGGGTATGAAGGGCTGGTTGGAGCTTTTCACCGGTAGCCTCACAGAAGAGCTCAGCGAGGCACATAAAAAACGATTTTACAAAGAGACGATCAAACGCCTGAAACCGGATCTCTACTCAAAAGAAAAAGGTTGGGAAGCAGACTACGTGTGCATGCGCTTCGCAGCCTACCTCCCTGTCAACACTACTTAAATTCAAAGATACGGCGGAACACACCCGGTGCAATCGCTGAAACCGGATTGACCTGAAACTGTGGCTTCTCGAAAGTACCATCCAGCTTGTAAGTCACACCAAACAGCCCTTCATCAGAAGATCCACCACCAAGAATGAGGCCAATCACAGGCAGCTTGGCGAACAGGTTGTTCAGCGCATAAGCCGGTACAAATGTACCTGCCATATCCAGCTTCCGGCTCTTCAGATTAGCGTTTCCACTAAACGTCCCGCCAATAATCGCGCCGCTCAGCGTTCCTTTGGAAACATTCAACGTATCGCCATTACGGGAGAACTGCATACGCATCTTCTGGAACGATGCCTCACCTGAGTTCACCGCAGCCGAGTAGACTTCACTGTTCCGTGACCCACGAATTTCACGCGGCTTGATACCCTTCAGTGCCTTAATGGCTGGATCTTCTGTGATGGAGAAGTTCGTCACGGTCAGCTGACCAGCCCAGTTGGTATCGCTCGGCATCTGAATATCAACGCGACCGCTACCACCACGCATACGCGGGAAGATGTCCATAAAGCGCAGGAACTCGCCGGTGTTATTCAGCTTACCCTTCGCAAAACGGTGCTTACCTTCACCACCAACAGTGAAGTTGAACTGACCACGACTGGAGGTCGCTCCAGAGACTGTCAGGTCGACCGGGCTCTCACCGCGGAACAACCCGTCTACGCGTACGTTAGACGCCTGAACGCCTCTGTAACCAATCAAGCGACGGAAGCTCAGGTCAACCTCAACAACGTCTCTCCTGCCTTTGCTGGCAGACGAACCACCATCGCCACCAAAACTATCCAGTAGGGCACGACCATCAAAACGCTCTGCGTTCAGCACAACCTTGTAGCCCCCACCACGACGCGGGCGAACAGTCATCTTCGCATTGTCATTCGGACGCAAATTAAAAGCGGAGAAATCAGCCAGAGATAATTTGCCACTACTATCAATCTTCAGATTGCCACGCACTTCCACTCCCTCAGAGAGGAACGAGAAGTTATGTAGTGTCTTGGCATTACCAGAGCTGGTCACACGGAAACGCGCCGTTGCACGAACGCCAGGAACCTTACTCCAGCCAACTTCCCTCACATTGATGGAAGCTTTCGCCAGATCCAGCTCAAACACCTGCGCACCGCCGCTATCTTCATAGCTGACTTTGATCGGGCCCTTGATGTAATCCTGCAGATCAACACCGTAGTCTTTTAGGTCCTTGGCATTCGCAACAAACGTAACTCCCTGCCGGTCCTCACCGCCACTGCCATCACGGCTGGTGCTCAGATCGATTTCAGACTGGAAGCCGTTGAGCTTACCCTTACCGGTAATCAGTGTCTGTTTCGTATCTGCCTGAACAATAAGATCTGCGTTTTCAATGGTCTGACCTGAAATCTTCGCTTTACTGGTAAAATCTTTCAGATCCAGATTGGCGCGCCAGTCAACGTCCTTGACTTTCAGGTTCTTAGCAAGCGGGAACGATGCCTCAACGCGTACCTCACCTGTTCCGGAAAGATCCGCAGGCACCACGCTAAAGCCGTCCAGTGCGTTGATCGGCTCAGAATCTGCCAGGACACCAAGATCATCTGCCCGGCCCGTCACAACAACAGAAAGTTCCGCAGGCTGAATACCCGGCCCAGCAATCTTCTTGATGGCAAACTGAACTTCCGGAACCTTGACGATATTGCCATCCTGCATGCGGAAGTGGCCATTGGTGCCGGAGATCGAGAAATCTTCGTTTTCAATCTTCCCTGATCCAGTCAGATCACGCACCACAGGCAGTGAGTTCAGCGCCTTGATAGAGCCATCAATCACATCAAATGTCGCTGTCAGTCCATTCCCCTGCCAAGCAGGCGTTGCCTTATCACCATCAAAAGCTGCAGGCCCAAGCGCCAAGTCCAGGTACACATTATCAACACGGCCAGGACCAAGATGGTTGATCAACCAGTCGCGGGTTTTTGGAGCTGTAATCGTTGGCCAAACCTGCAGCACCTCACCAAAGCTCAGGCTTGGGGTGTAAACAGAAAGAGCCAAAGATGGCCCCGGCTGACCGTAATAGAATGAACCAGCCACATTGATATCCGCATCAAGACCAACAGCCCGTGCTCGCTCAATTGAAATCAACGAGTTGGCCGGATCAAACGAGCCAGACGCATACGCATCCGGGAAAAGCAGCGGCGGCGAATTCACATCCGCAGGTGCCAGTACGATCTCACGAGAGCCCAGAGAATAGTTCCACTCTGCCCCTTCAGTGACAGGTGGCTGCAATACACCGCCAAACACCACGCGCGTATTCTTGCGGCGCAGATATGACCGGCCAACGATAATATCCGGAGTATCGCGCTGCAGTTTCAGATCCAGGTACGCTTCATCAACGGTGATGGAGTTGTCTGGTGCAGTGCGGATGAAGATCGGAGACGTCCGCACATTCATATCTGCGCTGACAAACTCACCCGTTGCCCAAAGCTCTGCACTGGCTTCAACGAACAAGCGGGTACTTGCCAGCTTGTCATCGCGGGCAAAACTGTGTGTCGGTAGCAGGTCACGCAGGGAAGCATCACGCAGATTGACGGAGATGTTGCGAACACCCGTTTCAGGCGTCACGGTTCGCTTCAGATCCCATGACCAATCCCCTTCACGGCCCACGATCTTCGCATTCACAGCAAAGGAAAGGTCATCCAGCAGTACCGCATTTGCATCAATGCCATCAGCGACGAACTCTTCCCCTTGAGTGTTGATCACCAGACGGCCGTACTCAATCGCAACCTTTTCCAAGTGCCAGCGCTTGAGTTCCTCAACAGCAATCACACTGAACTTGTCAATCGCAACAACACGGTTCTGAACCCGTGGCAGAGGCTCTGAGCCGCTTGCCAGCCGAATGGTCGCAGATGGGCGTTCAAGCGCCACGCTCGTGATCTCCAGATCACCCGTCAAAAGACCCGAGAGATTGATGCCAATCTCAGCCCGGGGCAGCAGAACAGTCGCGGCTGTGCGCCCCTTGACACGGATGAGAGAGTCTTCAAGAATGATGCGGCTGCCGTTGTCGCCAAACAGGTCAAACTGGGCACTGCCGACCGTGACATTCAGTGCCTTGCTTTCAAACTGACGGATCGCCCAATCCACCAGATAAGGCACAGAAACCGGCCCGCTCATCAAACGGTAACCGCCAAAACCAATCGTCAAAAACAGAAAAACACAAACAACGCCCCAGACAACGCGGCGCTTAAAACGGCGTGTAACCGAAGAGCTTTCAAGCTCTGCTGAATTCCCAACATCAACAGCCAGAATCTTATTCCCTGTTTTAGTAGTCCGTTCGAGTATGCTCGAATCGTAACCTGCGCTAGCATCGCGTGATCACAGGTGCTCTGCAAGATAAATTACTTATCTACACCATGTAGAAAAACGCAGTCCTGAGAGACAAATTGCACACCCCAGGAGCAAATAAAGAATGCCTGATACAAAAGATGCGACACCTTCCTTACCGCTGGAAGAAATGCCGGCACCGGATTTCTCCTTAGCCACAGATTCGCAAGGACAATTCATTTTATCAGAACAAACTGGCCAGTCAGTCGTTGTTTACTTTTATCCTAAAGATGACACGCCCGGCTGCACTAAGGAAGCAATTGCCTTTACCGAACATGCGGCTGAGTTTCAAAAACACAATGCTGTTATCATTGGCATTTCGCCCGATACAGCACTAAAGCATGACAAGTTTAAGGCGAAACACGGGCTAACTGTCACACTTGGGGCAGATACCGACAAAGAGGTCTGCGAGGCCTACGGCGTCTGGGTAGAAAAAAACATGTACGGAAAGAAGTACATGGGCGTTGAACGCTCGACGTTTCTCATAGATAAAACGGGCAAGATTGCCAAGATCTGGCGTAAGGTCCGCGTTCCCGGTCACGTCGAAAAGGTTTTGGAAGAACTGAAGAGTCTGAGCCAGTAAAGAATGCCAAAACTACCGGGCAAAAATGAAGCAGATGCGTTTGCTGGACAAGCGCATCTCAACCTTCCTGAATATATCAGTGTAAAGTCGCTCAAGGACGGTGCACGCCAGATTCTGGAGACACCAGATCTGGAGCTGAAAGTCGCACTGGCCTACTATGTGGCCAATCAATGGTTCAAAGGCGCACTCTCCATTTCAAGAGGATCTGCAGAAAGGCCTATGCCGGATCGCCCGGGCCGCCCGGCCAAACCAGATCTGCTTCCACCTCGCGATATGCCAAAGCGCGCCGTCGGCGGCAAAAACGGCAAAGTCGCCCTACTCCACTCATTGGCCCATATCGAGCTGAATGCTATCGATCTCACCTGGGATCTGATTGGGCGCTTCACACATGTACCAATGCCGCGCTCTTACTACGATGATTTCGTCCGCGTAGGCTTGGAAGAGGCAAAGCACTTCACACTCATTCAGGAACGACTGGCAAAGCTTGGTGCAGCGTATGGCGACCTCCCTGCCCACGATGGCCTGTGGCAGGCAGCTCAATCCACCGGCAAGGATCTGTTAGCCCGTCTGGCAATCATCCCGCTGGTGCTGGAAGCACGCGGCCTCGACATCACACCATCCATGATCGAGAAGGCCAACGCCACTGGTGATGAGGACACGGCCAGTGTGCTGCATGTGATCTACCGGGATGAAAAAGGGCACGTTGCCTTTGGAGCAAAGTGGTTCCGCTTCATGTGTGACCGCCAGCGCGTGCGCCCTGAGCCACGTTTTCAACAGCTCGTAAAACAACATTTCAAAGGACCACTGAAACCCCCGTTTAATGACAGGGCAAGATCTGAAGCTGGCCTCACTCCGGGCTTCTACCGCCCGCTCATCAAATTGACCTAATGATACACCGCACTTAGACTTTATTAACCATAACTAACTTTAATCGAATTTAACAAATCATTTCCAGTAGGCAAACTGAGCAAGTGGTCATCCGATGAAACTTTCTAGGTGCAGTGAGTTTTCCAGCAATTACAGTCAATTGAAGTTGGATGGTCCAATGTGGCTTTCGCGCATCACATCTGAGCTGCGCTCAATTCCGCCCGTGGCCTATTGGATTTCCGGTCTCGCAGCCACGGCTGTGGTCTCTGCAGTATTAGCAAGCAGCTTTCAGCAGTCACTCAGCGAGATACGGCTTAATTCAACATTATCCAGAGAAATAGCTCTCCGTGAAAACTATGAAAGCGAAATCCGGGACCTCAAATTTCAGCTTGGAGAGCTGAGAGGCCGCATGGATCAGGACGCTTCTGGCTTGAGCGCTCCAGCCCGTAAACAGCAAGAGCTCTTGCTGCGCCAGTTCAGAGAAATCGAAGCTCTGGTAACACTGGCAGAGCAGTCCAATCTCGTCCTTTCTGCAATCCCACCGTCCCCAAAACGCAAACCGCTTAAGAGCGCGACACCAGCAGCTCCAACAGCAAGCCTCTCCTATGCCCCGCAGCAGAACAGCTCTGCACCACTGGATATTTTGAGCACTTTGTCGGGAAAGAAGACCGCTGCTGAACAACAGGCGGCAACACACAAAGATTTCTATTCCAAACAAGCTCAAGGCCAGCTTTTGTTGACGGCCTACACACAAGCCGCACTGGACGACATCAAACGGGCCAACACCCTGCTCAAAAAAGCCGGTGTCTCTCAGCCAGCGTTTGTCACACCTCGCTCTTCTGCTGGTGGCATCTATCAGGACATTGGAACGGCTGATCTCGACAGCAGCATGATTGCAGCCCGCAGGATCATAGAGCAGCGCATTGAGTTGAACGCGAAGGTAGATGCGCTCCCATTTGGGCGCCCGCTGAACAGCTTTAACATCTCCAGCCTTATGGGGCACGCACCGATCCATTCCTCGGCAAACCAGCAATTCACACCGGGCTCGATTTCAAAGCCAGCCGCGGAACCCCAGTGAAAGCAACTGGTGCCGGTATCGTCTCACTGTCTCGCTACAACGGTGGCTATGGTCTGTCTGTAGAAATTGTTCACGACAATGGCCTGATCACCCGTTACGCCCACATGCAAAAGCTTTTGGTGAGTGAAGGTCAACGCGTCAACATGGGCGATATGGTCGGCACAGTCGGCAACACAGGCCGCTCCACCGGTCCTCACCTTCACTACGAAGTGCGCCTGAACGGCAAACCAATCAACCCAATGCGCTTCATCCGCACTGGAGACAGACTGGCAGCGATCTTCCGCCCTAAACAGCAAACCAAAGTCGCCCTCAACCTGCCGTAACATCCATTTCCACGGAAAACAAAAAGCCCCGAAACTGAGTTCCGGGGCTTTCTCATTCATTGCAGAAGACAAGATTTAGTCGAGATCTTCAACCGCTGCTGGAGCATTGCCGAAGGCGCGGTGTGCGAGCGTTGCTTCCATGAACTTGTCCAGATCACCGTCCAGAACGTCAGAAGGCGCAGTGCTTTCAACACCTGTCCGCAGATCCTTCACCAGCTGGTATGGCTGCAGAACGTAAGAGCGAATCTGATGCCCCCAACCGATATCGGTCTTGGAGGCAGCATCCTTGTTCGCCTGCTCTTCACGGCGCTGTAACTCAGCCTCATAAAGACGCGCACGCAGCATGTCCCACGCTGTAGCGCGGTTTTTATGCTGAGAACGTTCGCTCTGACACTGAACAACAATACCAGTCGGATTGTGCGTGATACGAACAGCAGAGTCAGTCGTATTCACGTGCTGACCACCTGCACCAGATGCGCGGTAGGTATCAATGCGGCAGTCGGCCTCATTAATCTCGATATTGATGCTATCATCAATAACCGGATAAACCCAGACAGATGCAAAGGACGTATGACGGCGCGCGTTGGAGTCATATGGGGAGATACGAACCAGACGGTGAACACCAGCTTCGGTCTTCATCCAGCCATAGGCATTCTCGCCCTTCACAAGCAAAGTCGCAGACTTGATGCCAGCTTCTTCACCGTCGTTGTATTCCATCAGCTCAACTTTGTAGCCGTGCTGTTCGCCCCAACGACGATACATACGCAGCAACATGCTGGCCCAATCCTGGCTCTCCGTACCACCTGCACCAGAGTTGATCTCGATGTAAGTGTCGTTGCCATCTGCTTCACCAGAAAGCAGAGACTGCAGCTGAAGCTTGTTGACCTGCTCAAGCATAGCCTTCAGAGCACCCTCAGCCTCGTCAACGACAGACTGATCGTCCTCCATCTCGCCCATTTCAATCAGTTCCTGATTGTCAACGAGATCCTGCTCAAGCTTGCGAACGCCATTGATGCTGTCATCAAGCTGCTGGCGTTCACGCATAAGTTTTTGCGCATTCGTCGGGTCATTCCAAAGATCTGGATCTTCAGAAAGCGCATTGAGTTCATCTAGACGGACAAGTGCGACGTCCCAGTCAAAGATGCCTCCTCAGCAGGCTTATGGCCTGCTTGATTTCGTCGACGATGGCCTCCATTTCGGCGCGCATCGGATACCTCACTGTTTTGAAAAAACTTTAATGCAGTCAATTGTACTGCGTCGGTTGCGAACATAGTCGCAGCAAATCATTTCCGCAATCAGTCAGACCACAGAAACTGTGGGCTGGTCACGCAGTTAGCATGACCAGCCCATGAAGAGTTTTAGTAAAGACCACCAGTACCGGACATAACCGCCCGCCCTGCTTCCGGAGAAAGATCCTGACGGATACCAATCTCATCCTGGAAGCCAATCACAGAATAACTGTCCGGTGGAGATGTACCAGGCTTGAAGGACTCCAGAATGGTTCCTGGAGAACCTGCGGATGCCCGCAGACCTGTACGGCGGTTAATGGAAACCAGACGCAAACCGTTAGGAACGCGGAACTCAAGTGGAGGTGCATCCTGAAGCGCGTCTTTCATGAACGAGGTGAAGATTGGCGCAGCAACCTGACCACCAGTTGCACCTTTACCCATCTTGCGAGGCGTGTCGTAACCAACAAATACACCAACGGTCAGTTCTGGCGTAAAGCCACAAACCAGGCATCACGCTCGTCGTTGGTGGTACCGGTCTTACCAGCAACCGGACGGCCAACAGCCTTAACACCTGTCGCCGTACCACGCTGTACCACACCTTCCATCATGGAGGTGATCTGATAAGCCGTCATTGGGTCGAGCACCTGCTCGCGAGTATCGATCAATTCAGGCTCTGCCTGATTATCCCAATACTCTTCAGAGCAATTGGTGCAGACCAGCTGGTCGTTCTGATAGATGGTTTCACCATAACGGTTCTGAATGCGGTCAATCAGAGTTGGCTGCACGCGGCGGCCACCATTTGCCATCATGGAGTACGCAGCAGTCATACGCATCACAGTCGTTTCACCGGCACCCAGAGACATGGAGAGCACTGGCATCATGTTGTCATCAATGCCAAAGCTGCGCGCATACTCGGAAACCAGATCCATGCCCATGTCCTGAGCAAGGCGCACTGTCATCACGTTACGGGAAAGCTCAATACCTGTCCGCAGAGTGGACGGACCGTAGAACTTGCCGCCGTAGTTCTGCGGCTTCCATGGGTCTTGTCCCGGTCCCTGTTCAATTTCAACCGGCGCATCAAGCACAACAGAAGATGGCGTATAACCATTATCCAGCGCAGCTGCATAAACGAACGGCTTGAAAACAGAACCCGGCTGACGCCATGCTTGTGTCGCGCGGTTGAACTGGCTCTCTGCATAGCTAAAGCCACCAACAAGCGCCAGAACACGACCAGTATGCGGATCCATCGCCACCAGAGCCCCGGAAACCTCAGGAATCTGACGCAGAACATACTTACCGCTTGGCATGCGCTGCACGTAGACAACATCGCCCGGGTTCAGCACTTCCTGAACATTGCGCGGAGCACGTCCATTAACGCGCGCCCACTTCATGTCGCTCAGGTTTAGATCAGCACGCACGCGCTCGGTAGAAAGCTTGCGGTTCGCAAGGCGCTCTGGACGAAGTCCAACAACAGCCTTCTGATTGCTCACAGAAAGAACAACTGCGCTGGTCCACTCAGGAACATCGTTCAGGGTCTGAACTTTGTCCAAAGCAGCACCCCAGTCGCTGGAAGCGATTTCGATGTTGCCGATCGGTCCACGCCATTTGCCTCGCTTATGGTCAAAGTCAACCAGACCATCACGCAGGGCTTTACGCGCTTTCAGCTGCATATCAGGATTAAGAGAAGTCCGAACGGACAAACCGTCCTCATAGAGCTTCTCTTCGCCATATTGAGCAGCCAACTGACGACGCACAGCCTCAGAGAAGTACTCAGATCCTCTCACGAGGTTTCCTGTTGGACGCAGCTTCACATCCAGCGGCTTCGCTTTTGCTTCGATGCCTTCCTGAACAGAAACGTAGCCGTTCTCAACCATACGGTCGATCACCCAGTTACGACGCTCAATAGCACGATCGCGATAGCGGTATGGGTGATAGTTGGATGGGCCTTTTGGAACAGCAGCCAGATAAGCAATCTCTTGCAGTTCAAGCTCATGAACGGATTTGTCAAACAGGATCAGGGATGCAGCACCAACGCCATATGCCCCTACGCCAAGGTAGATCTCATTCAGATAAAGTTCGAGGATTTCATCTTTGGTGAAGGCCTGCTCAATGCGCAAAGCCAGAAGCGCTTCTTTGATCTTGCGCTCATACTTCTGCTCACCGGTCAGAAGGAAGTTCTTCGCCACCTGCTGCGTAATGGTAGACGCACCAACAAGGCGGCGCCCGGAACCACTGTTGCGCACGTTGGTGATCACCGCACGGCCAATGCCCCATGGATCAATACCAATATGCTCATAGAAATTCTTGTCTTCCGCAGAAAGGAAAGCCTGCTTCACACGGTCAGGAATAGCCTGAATCGGAATAAACAAACGCCGCTCACGCGCGAACTCATACATGAGATGACCATCAGCGGCATGCACACGTGTCATGACTGGTGGTTCGTAATCCTTCAGCGCAGTGTAATCCGGCAGATCCTTGGTTATGTCATTGAGATAAATCCACAGTCCGGCCGCTGCAATCAGCCCCAGAACAACTGAAATCCCAAAGAGATATCCAATGAACTTCAAAAATAATCTCATATTCGGGCTCGTTTGCTTTCCCGCTAAGAATGTTCGAGTCGTGAAGCCAGCATTCCAGAGCCAGTTTCAAACGCCGTTCCTGATGCATTTCCGGTAAAGGGTCAAGAGGTCTTGGCCCGAATGAGTGCAGCAGAACCGAATCCAGACTTCACTGTTACAGTTTGGCACCCAATCGCTTTTCATTATGGCAAAGCTGAGGCAGGAACTTTGGAATTATCCCACCGCAACAGCGACATATACGCACCCGAAAAACAATCAGCCAAACAGCTATTGCTGCGCAATTCTGGCCCGAAAGAAACTGTTCGTTGCCTGAACAATCGCATCCGACACACGTTCCCGCCACTCATCAGAACCTAACATTTTCTCATCCAGATTATTGGAAAGAAATCCAAGCTCGATCAAAACGGAAGGGACATCGTGGCTTTTCAGCACCTGAAACCCCGCAGAACGAAGAGGATTTTTAATAACTGTTGTGGCGCTTTTAAGTTCTTCAACCACCAATCGTGCAAAATGGATCGAAAAATTCTTGGTTTCGCGTCGCGTCAACTCCACAAGAATGTCTGTAACCTCTTCTGGTTCATCAGAAAAATCCACACCACCGATTACATCGGAATAGTTTTCACGCCGCGCCAAAGCCGCCGCCATACGGTCGGAGGCTTTCTCTGATAGGGTGTAGATTGAGGCACCACGTGTGGTCTCTGCCCCATTTGTGATCGAATCCGCATGAATGGAGATAAAGAGGTCAGCATCCTTGCCACGAGCAATCTTGGTGCGCTTGCCAAGAGAAATGAACTTGTCGTCTTCACGGGTTAGATGAACCTGATAGTAGCCAAGTTTATCCAGTTTCTGTTTCAGGAACCGGGCAAAGTTGAGCACAATTGCCTTCTCCAGCGTCCCGTTACTGCCCACGGCTCCGGAATCAACGCCGCCATGCCCCGGATCAATAACGATCACCGGCAAGTTGCTGTCAGCAGCTCGCACAGGTTCCTCAGCCTTTGGCTCATCAGGAACAGAAGCTGTCGCGCCTACCGGCAAAGTCTGCGCAATTGCACGGCCAACGGAAGCTTCAAACTCATCAGGGGAAGATTCGGTCAGATCAATCACCAACCGCGTCGGCTGATCTTGAACACCGGGCAGCAGAAAGGTTTTGTCCAACGCCACCGGTGAATTCAGATCCAGAACAACACGCGAGCGCCCCTTGGAAATGGAGCCATAGCGCCAGGAACGCACAAGTCCCCGCCCCTTCGGCGTAAAATCTCGTGGAAACTCAAAGGTCACTGATGGGAGATCAATCACCAGACGATAAGGGCGGGACAAGAATGACAGGCTATAGCCCACTTCACCGTCCATATCGAGAATGAAGCGTGTTCGCTTCAGATCTCCGGCAACACGTGCATCCGAGACGACAGAAACTGCATTTTGCGCTGTTGCCGGGCCATTCACTGCGACGACCGCAAGAAGAGAAAACGCAAAACAATAAAAGACTGAGAGCACAGAACTGGAATGCATGACTGATGCGGCTCACCTTTTCACTCCCCTCAATAAACGCTGGCAATTTAGTTTAAATCAAGTTGAACGATTAAATGACGATTAAGCGAAAGTCACCCCGCCAAACCCTTCATTAAGCATTGATTAACAACTGCAGCTTTCGTAGCAACACACTGCCAGATCGATTTTCCCAAGCTTGCCAAGCGTCTCGATGGATCGTAAAAGGTTTACTAGGACTTCGATTTGGAACTGTTCTGTAAAGTTGTGAGCCATATTTTTTGAAGCTGATATCCTGAGATTTTCGCAGTTTTCAAGCTGATCGGAATGCTTCAAAAGCCCATATGAGCAATTTATGTCGTTTCCAGTTTGTTGATGTGGATACGATATAAACCAACCGGAAGAGCAGTCTGCTCGAGAACCAAGACAGAGTTTTGCCGTGACATTTTCAGTCATGGCGGGTTGTGAACAGTTTTTCTGTCGCTCTGGATAAGTGCTTTATCCCCGAAAATTCGGAGAGGTAGGGCAGCTAGGCGCACGAAGAGTTGTTTACTTACTGGAAGCCTGAAGAAGCGCTTCTATCTAAAGCATACCGCCTTTTGGGCGGACACAAGAGATCATTAAGGGCGAACGGTTTGTCAAAGCTACGCGCAAATACAAATGAACACACTGTAGGAAGCAGTGCGCCGACGTGTCAGTCGGTCCCTTCCTGTCGTGCTCATGCGCGCCGCCGTCTCGCCTTTTCTACTAGCAACTTAAATAACAAGTTGACCGACCTGGGGATGTACAAATCTCAGCGCCACTCGCGCCGTCTTCAGGGCTTGGTCCTAAGGAACTCACTTCATGGCAAACAAGATGCTGATAGATGCGACCCACCCGGAGGAGACCCGGGTTACGGTCGTGCGCGGGAATCGGGTTGAGGAATTTGACTTTGAAGCAGCAAACAGAAAGCAGCTTCGCGGAAATATTTATCTAGCTAAAGTCACCAGAGTAGAGCCATCTCTTCAGGCAGCATTTGTCGAGTACGGTGGCAACAGACACGGGTTCCTCGCATTCAGCGAAATCCATCCGGATTATTATCAGCTTCCGAAAGAAGATCGCGAAGCTCTTGAAGCTCAGCTTGCAGCTGAAGCCGCTGCAAACCAGCGCGAGCGCGAGCGTCGTGAAAAAGAAGAAGCTAAGCGTGAAGCTGAAATTCAGAAAGCCGCAGCTGCAAAAGCCGCAGAAGCTTCTGAAGAGGTTGTCGCTGAGCTGATTGAAGCTGAAACCAGCGCGCTTGAAGCCGAACACGAAGCTGAAGCACTCGCCAGCATGGATGCGCCGTTCCAGGACGACAGCATCGAGGATATCGAAGCTGAAGCACCTTCTGACGAAGATGACACAGATGCAAAGACTGCTGATGAAGCTGCTGCCGAAGCTGAAAGCACAGAGGAAAATCCTGCAGAAGAAGCTTCCGAGGAAGCCGCTCCTGTAGAAGCAACCACTTCCGAAGAAACAACTGAGGAAGAGACTTCCGGCGAAGCGTCTGAAGAGAAGACTGAAGCAGAAGAAGAAACTGCGGAAGCAGCTTCTGACGCTGACGAGCAGGATGAAAGCGAAGACGAAGCGCAGGAAGAAGTTACCGAGCGCCCTCGCCGCCTGCGCGACAACTACAAAATTCAGGAAGTCATCAAACGCCGCCAGCTGCTGCTGGTTCAGGTGGTGAAGGAAGAGCGCGGCAACAAAGGCGCAGCTCTGACCACATACCTGTCTCTCGCTGGCCGTTATTCTGTTCTAATGCCAAACACCGACCGTGGTGGCGGGATCTCTCGTAAGATCACCAAGCCAACAGACCGCAAGCGCCTGAAGCAGGTTGCTGGTGATCTGGATGTGCCGAACGGCATGGGTGTTATCCTGCGGACCGCAGGTGCAAGCAGAACCAAAGCAGAAATTAAGCGTGACTTCGAATACCTCTTGCGTCTTTGGGAAAATGTCCGCGAACTGACTCTTGATTCAGCAGCTCCTACCCTCGTTTATGAGGAAGGTAGCCTGATCAAGCGCTCTATCCGTGACCTTTACAACAAAGACATCGATCAGGTTCTGGTTGCTGGCGAAGAAGGCTACCGTGAAGCAAAAGACTTCATGCGTATGCTGATGCCAAGCCATTCCAAGAATGTTCAGCCATACCGCGATGCAACGCCAATCTTCACCCGTTTCGGTGTTGAGGCCCAGCTGGATGCAATGTTCTCCCCGCAGGTGACATTGAAGTCTGGCGGTTACATCGTCATCAACCAGACAGAAGCTCTGTCGCTATCGACGTGAACTCCGGTAAGGCAACACGCGAACAGAACATTGAAGACACAGCTCAGGCAACCAACCTAGAAGCTGCTGAAGAGATCGCACGCCAGCTCCGTCTGCGTGACCTCGCCGGTCTTGTGGTTATCGACTTCATTGATATGGAAGAGAACCGCAACAACCGTGCTGTTGAGCGTCGCCTGAAGGAATGCCTGAAGTCTGACCGCGCCCGCATTCAGGTTGGCCGTATTTCTCACTTCGGCCTACTGGAAATGTCACGGCAGCGTATCCGTACCGGCGTGCTGGAAAGCTCTTCCGTTGTATGTCCGCACTGCCATGGTTCCGGCATCGTACGTTCAGTAGAATCCGTTGCTCTGCACATCCTCCGCTCTCTGGAAGATCAGCTGCTGCGCGGCTCCTCACATAACCTGAACCTGCGCACGCCAAACGAAGTGGCAATGTACATCCTGAACCAGAAGCGCCATCACCTGATGGATCTGGAACGCCGCTTCGGTCTGGAAATCTCCATTTTTGGTGACGACAGCGTTACCGAGCAGCACTTCACTCTGGAGCGTGGTGAACTCGCAACACCAAGCGAACGCACCCAGCCGCTGCCTGCAACCGTTCAGCCGGACACCATCTTCCCGATTGAGGAAGATGAAGACGTGATCGAGGAAGCAGCAGACGAGCAGAAGCAGGAAGCTTCTGACGAAGATGGCAACGATCGTCGCCGTCGCCGTCGTCGCCGCCGCCGTCGCGGTGGAGACAAGGCTGAAGCAGAACAGAAGCTGGACGATGCTGATCTGTCTGAAGAACAACCTTCCGATGACGAAGAAGCCGCTGAAGAAAAATCTGCGGATGCGGAAGCATCAGACGCCGGCGAAGACGATGATGATCGTCGTCGTAAGCGTCGTCGCGGTCGCCGTGGTGGCCGTCGCTCACGCCGCAGAAATGCATCTGATGAAAACGGCGAGAACGCAGAAGCAGCTGAAGGCGCAGAATCTTCTGAAGAAGCTGAGCGCTCCGAAGAAGGCACTGCAGACAGCGTAGAAGAAATCATCGCTGAGGCAAAATCTGAAACCGCTGAAGATGCAGCACCGGCAGAAGAAGCTTCTGCGCCTGCTGAAACCACAGCGGAAACTGAAGAAGAGCCAAAGAAAGAGACACGCAAGCCGCGTCGTCGTCGCAGAAAGCCTGCTGCAGAAAAAGAAGCAGCTCCTGAAGCCAAGGAAGAAACTGAAGCACCTGCTGTGCAGGCAGAAGCTTCCGAAGACGTAGCCGTCAAAGAAGCTCCAGCTGCTGTAGAAGCACCGGTTGAACCTGTCGCAGAAGTGGTTGAAGTTGCGGCAGAGCCTGTCACTGAGACAGCTGACGCTGTTGCTGAGCAGCCGAAGGAAGAAAAGCCAGCTGAGGAGCCAAAAACCGAAGCAAAGGAAGAAGCTCCTGTTGCTGAGGAAGCTCCAGCGGTCGAGGCTGCAGTTGAAGTTGAAGCTCCGGCAAAGCCAAAGGCACCAACCAAGCCGGTCGTCACCTCCCACAAAGTTGTTGAAGGTGAAACCGTAGCAGTTGAGAGCGATGAAGACACACCACGCCGCACCGGCTGGTGGCAGCGCCGCTCCTTCTTCTAAGAAGATCTGAGATCAAATAAAAAGCCCGCTCATTTGAGCGGGCTTTTTTGTTGTTAGTTCTGCCTACTTGAGCCAGCTTTCCAATCGCTCTACGGCCAGCTTTATGTCTGCCTCCTTCCCAGCAAAGGAAAAGCGCATGAATTGATGACCGCGAGTAAGATCGAAGTCGACACCCGGTGTTGCAGCAATATGCGTTTCGGCGAGCATACGCTGACAGAAATCCATTGAGTCATTAGTCAGCTTGGAGACGCCAGCATAAACATAGAATGCGCCGTCCACTGGCAACACATCAAAGCCCAGCTGAGGTAAGTGATCCAGAAGTACCTGACGGTTCGCAGCATAACCTGCCTTGATCTTCTCGTAGTCTTCCACCGCATCAAACGCAGCCGCAGCAGTCACCTGCGCCAGTTCTGGGGGTGAGATGTAAAGGCTCTGCGCAATCCGCTCAATCGGCCGCACCAGTACCTCAGGCAACACCATCCAGCCGATACGCCAACCGGTCATGCAGTAGTACTTGGAGAAGCTGTTGACGATGATCGCCTTGTCCGTAAACCGAAGCGCAGTCTCCTCCCGCATGTCATAGGCAAGGCCGTGATAAATCTCATCTGAGATAAACCAGAGGTCCATCGCCTCACAGGCCTCCACCAAAGCCTTCAGAGCTTCAGGAGACATCATGGTGCCTGTCGGGTTTGCCGGACTTGCCACCAACACACCCTTGAGAGGCTTTTCCTTGTGCACCTCTTCTAGGATTTCTGGCGTCAGTGACCAGCGGGTCTCTGGCCCAACCTCAATCTCCACACACTCCAGGCCCAGCACTTCAATGATATTGCGATAGGCTGGATATCCCGGAGACGTAATCGCAATCCGGTCCCCCCGATCAAAACCCGCCAGAAACGCCAGATTGAAGCCAGCAGAAGAACCGGTGGTTGCAAAGATTCGGGATTCTGGCACTTCAAGCCCAAAGGTCTGCTTGTAATAGCGTGCAATGCTCTTCTTCAGCAGTGGAATGCCCTGTGCCTCTGTGTATCCCAGGCGGCCGGAAGACAGATACTCATGCGCCACCTTCAAAACCGAGTCAGGAACCGGCGCGCCGGGCTGCCCAACTTCCATGTGCAGCACATGTTCACCAGCCTGCTCAAGGCGATTAGCAGCATTCAGCACTTCCATGGCTTGAAATGGCAGCACTTCACTCCGTTTTGATCCCATTAATACTGACAAATGCATTCCCTCTTATTTCTTCTTCTCAGAGCCTGTGCTTTAATTTTTCGGGCCACCTAGCAATTTTGCCTAATAACTGCCTATCTTGGGTGGTTAAGGCTTATTTGAAAGTCTATGTAGTACTTTAAGTGCGAACCGCTCTGCGCCTGCCAAGCCAACTAAGGGACTTGACGTGCAATTTAAGAACAATGCATTGAAACGTGTGATTGAACCAGTAAAATCACAAGCAACAAAGTTTGCGCGCAATTTTCTCATCACAGCGACTGCACTTTCACTGGTTGTACCTAATGTGGCAATCACCACAGCTCAAGCTCAACAAAAGAAGGGTCTCCCCCTCGTTCGTGATGCTGAGACTGAAGATTTGCTGCGCGAGTATGCCAAACCAATTTTCCGTGCTGCAGGCCTTCCTGCAAATCAGGTTGAGATTATTCTGGTCAACGACAAAAGCTTCAACGCTTTTGTGCCGGACAGCCGCAGAATGTTCATCAACCTCGGCGTCATCATGGACGCCAAAACACCAAGTGAAGTGATCGGCGTGATTGCCCACGAAACCGGCCACATCGCGGGTAACCACCTCGTTCGTATGCGTCAGGCTGCCTCCAACGCACAAATCATGTCCGTTATCGGCATGATCCTTGGTGCTGGTGCAATGGCAGCAGGAGCAACCACAGGCAACAGCTCCATCGCACGCGGCGGTGCAGCCGCTGTGTCCGGCGGCGGCGCCCTTGCACAACGTAATTTCCTATCCTATCGCCGCTCAGAAGAATCTGCAGCTGACCAGGCAGCCCTGCGCTACCTTGATCGCGTCGGTGTTTCTGCCAAGGGCATGCTCACCACATTCGAGCGCATGGCAGATCAGGCATTGTTCTCGGCTCAGTACGTTGATCCATACGCACTCAGCCACCCGATGCCGCGTGCCCGTTTCAACGCACTTCAGAACAAGGCGCAAAAAAACAGGCACTTCAACAAGAAGGATCCTGAACGCCTTCAGCTGAAGCATGACATGGTCAAAGCCAAGCTACTGGCCTTCACCAGTCACAAAAACTCTGTTTATCGAGCTTACCCGGATAAAGACAAAAGCCTTGCCGCGCAGTATGCCCGCGCGATTGCCAGCATGCGCTCTGATAAGGTTTCCAAAGCCGTCAGAAAAATCGACGCGCTGATCGCGAAAGCTCCGGAATATCCATACTTCTATGAGATTAAGGGTCAGGCCCTGCTCGAAGGTGGCAAGCCAAAAGCGGCTATTGCACCGTTCCGTAAAGCGCTGGCCCTTTATCCGGGCAATCCGCATTTTGAAATCTGGCTCGCTTCGCCATGGTCGCTTCCAATGACCAGAAGTATCTGAAAGAAGCCAAGAGCATTCTGACAAGAGCTCTTCAGAAAGACCGGTACTCCATGAACGGCTATGCCCAGCTCGCCATCGCAAATGCTCGCCTCGGCGACGTTGCAGGCGCTGATCTGGCAACAGCTCAAAGTCATATGGCCCGCGGCGATATCCGCAGCGCACAGCGCTACGCAAAGCGTGCTCAAAAAAAATTGAAGGTCGGCACACCGGCTTGGCAACAAGCAGACGATATACTGTCGGTTAAAGTGCCTCAGGTAAGACGCCGCTAACAGATCAGACAGATAAAAACCAACACCCGAACAGGGTTACAGGAGATGTCATGAATAAACTCATTCGCCGAGCTGCGATCACTTGTGCAGCAACGCTCGCTCTGCTGCCAGCAACTTTTTCTGCACAAGCAGAATCGGTGAACCGCACTGAAGTGGAAACGATCATCAAGGAATACCTCGTTCAGAACCCTGAGATCGTGCTGGAGGCACTGCAGGAACTGGACAAGCGCCGCCTCGCTGAAGAAGAAAGCGCTCGTAAAGAAGCCATCACCGGCCTTTCCGACGAGATCTACAACAGTGAATACCAGATCGTGCTCGGTAACCCAGATGGTGACGTCACCCTCGTGGAACTGTTCGACTACAACTGTGGTTACTGTAAACGCGCCTTGTCCGACCTCGTTCGCCTCGTCGACGAAGACAAGAACCTGCGCGTAGTGCTGAAAGAATTCCCGGTACTTGGCAAAGCCTCTCAGGAAGCTGCACGCGTTGCGATCGCAGTTGCTGAAGTTGCACCAGACAAGTACGAAGACTTCCACCTCGCCCTGCTCAGCCAGCCTGGCCGTGCGAACCTGGCAAGCAGCCTGAAAGTGGCGAAAGACCTCGGCATTGCAGATGCAGATCTGGAAAAGTCCATGAAGTCTAGCCGCGCAGCTGAAACCTTCCAGGAAGTCTTCACCATCGCAGAACAGCTCGGCATCACCGGCACACCATCCTACATTCTGGGTGATGAGGTGATTGTAGGCGCTGTCGGCTACGACACTTTGAAGGAAAAAATTGCAGCAGAACGCGAGTAAATTCATCTTAATCGCGCATATCAACGCATTTTCGCTGCTTTATCCTTAAGAACTCTGCTCAGAGCGGACAAAGGTCTTTTCCTTGGTCCGCTCTGATCATATAAGAGGGCCAGTTATGTTTATTTGTCTGGCTACACTTTACCAATACGTCAAGTAAACCTAGCTCATTACACAGAGTTTTTGAGAACAGATTGGTTGCGTAGTCGCAACTACATTTGTGTACTTCTGAGTAAATCAAAGGGAAATGTGCCTTTCTGCGCGGTTAAACATGATATTGCCTTATGCGCAGCCTAGGCACACCGGATGCATACTTTTTTAAAAGCAGCATCTCGCAACTAGAGAATTAATGGCCATCTATGCAGTTAATGACCGACTGCTTGATGCGTTCATTCACTAAGAAGATCCGTGTTTTGCTCTGAGCAACTGGATTTTCACAGATTATTAAAGGCCATCCTTGCTGCACATTCGCTTTGGGGGGCCAAACCGAAAGTTCCTGACACCAGTCAGGGCATTTCGAACTGGACGATGAAAACGATGACGAAAGAAACTAAGTTTGATCAGGAAATGATCCGCCAGCTGGCTAACGTGCTGGACGAAACCAACCTGACCGAAATCGAGGTGGAACACAAAGATCTCCGCGTTCGTGTCGCTCGTCAGCTGTCAGCAGGCGCAGTCGCGGCAGCTCCTGTTGCAGTCGCAGCACCGGCTCCTGTAGCAGCTCCAGCACCAGCTCCTGCTGCTGCAGCGCCAGTTGAGATCGCAGTGTCCGCAGACGCAGCAAGCCATCCGGGCGCAGTGACTTCTCCAATGGTTGGTACCGCTTACCTTGCTCCAGAGCCAGGTGCAGCGCAGTTCATCGAAGTTGGCAAATCCATCAAGAAGGGTGACACCATCCTGATCGTGGAAGCAATGAAGACCATGAACCAGATCCCTGCTCCAAAAGCAGGTACTGTAACTGCAATTCTGGTTGAAGACGGTCAGCCAGTAGAATTCGGCGAACCACTCATCATCATCGAATAACAGGCGTAGTCTCTATGTTCTCCAAGATCCTCATCGCAAACCGCGGCGAGATCGCACTCCGCATCCTTCGGGCATGTAAAGAGCTGGGCATTCGCACTGTTGCGGTCCACTCCACTGCCGACGAAGACGCAATGCACGTGCGCCTTGCTGACGAAAGTGTTTGTATTGGTCCGCCGGTAGCCCGCGACAGCTACCTCAACATTCCGCAGATTCTGGCAGCCTGTGAAATCACTGGCGCCGACGCGGTGCATCCCGGTTACGGTTTCCTCTCCGAGAATGCACGCTTTGCGGAAATCCTTGAGGCGCACGGCATCACCTTCATCGGCCCTACCTCTGAGCACATCCGCGTAATGGGTGATAAGATTCAGGCTAAAACCACGGCAAAAGAACTGGGTATTCCAGTTGTGCCGGGTTCTGACGGTGGCATCACTCCGGAAGATGACGTCCATGCAATTGCAAAAGAGATCGGCTACCCGGTTCTCGTAAAAGCAGCTGCAGGCGGCGGTGGTCGCGGCATGAAGGTCGCCCAGACCGCTGATGATCTGGACACTGCAATCTCCACGGCACGCTCTGAATCCAAAGCAGCTTTCGGCGACGATGCGCTGTACATGGAAAAGTACCTCGGCAAACCGCGCCACATTGAGGTGCAGGTTCTGGGTGACGGTCAGGGCAACGCGATCCACCTTGGTGAGCGCGACTGTTCCTTGCAGCGTCGCCACCAGAAGGTATTCGAAGAGTGTCCTTCCCCAGCTCTGAACGAAGAGCAGCGGATGGAAATCGGCGAGATCTGTGCGGAAGCGATGCGCAAGCTCAAGTATCGCGGCGCAGGCACCATCGAATTCCTCTATGAAAACGGTGAGTTCTACTTCATTGAAATGAACACCCGTTTGCAGGTGGAACACCCTGTGACAGAAATGGTAACCGGCATTGATCTCGTGATCGAACAGATCCGCATTGCTGCAGGCTCTACCCTTTCCATCAATCAGGAAGATGTACGCTTCTCCGGTCACGCAATTGAGTGCCGCATCAACGCAGAACATCCTCTGACATTCGCTCCGTCTCCGGGCACCATCACCTACTACCACCCACCGGGCGGTCTGGGCGTACGCGTGGATTCCGGCGTTTATCAGGGCTACAAAATTCCTCCACACTATGACAGCCTGATCGGCAAGCTGATCGTTCATGGCCGCTCTCGTGTGGAATGTATGATGCGTCTGCGTCGTGCACTCAGCGAGTTTGTGGTTGATGGCATCAACACCACTGTTCCGCTCTTCACAGAGCTTCTGGACAATCAGGATATCGCCAACGGCGCCTATGATATCCATTGGCTGGAGAAGTTCCTGGAAGCGCACATCGCAGAACAGAACTCAGAAGAAAACTGAGGAGATTTAGGGAGGTCAAAAGCAGCCCAGCATGGAATTTAAGATAACTCCACAAATTCTGCTTAAAGCATACGCTTGTGGCATCTTTCCAATGGCTGAAACTGCGGATTCTCCTGATCTTTTCTGGATCGATCCCGAGCGGCGAGGCATCTTGCCGCTCGATTCATTTCACATCCCCAAACGGCTCGCACGAACCGTTCGCGCAGACAAGTTCATCGTCCGCGCCTCCCGCAATTTCAAAGCTGTCATCTCCCACTGCGCAACCACCAATGCGGAGCGCAAAGAGACATGGATTAATGCGGAGATCAGAAAGCTCTACACTGAGCTTTTTGCCATGGGCTATTGCCACACCATTGAAGTTTTTAACACTTCTGACGAGCTCGTTGGCGGCCTTTACGGGGTGTCTCTTGGCGGAGCTTTCTTCGGTGAAAGCATGTTCTCGCTGGAACGCGATGCCTCAAAAGTCGCGCTGGTGCATCTCTATGGGCGCCTTCTCTATGGCAACTACAGGCTGCTGGACGCGCAGTTTGTGACAGAGCATCTGGAGCAATTCGGCGCCACTGAAGTTCCAAAAGAGCAGTACGGCAAGCTATTGGAAAATGCGTTGATGGTGCATGGAGATTTCAATGCGCTGCCTCAGGAAACCTCAGGTAAACTGCTGCTGCAGATCATTGAGGACATGCGCCCTACTCCACCCAAAAACAAAAACGGCCTCCTGTAAGAGGCCGCATCATCTTTATTGCAGGGTGGCAACAACCTTAGGCCGCGGCACCGGAATTTCACCTGAAGAAACAAAGTCTTTGCCAGCCAGCTCATCCTCTTCGGAAACAAGCTCAACGGCAGGACCAGCATAGCCTTCCGGCGGTGGAACGGATGTGGTCTTCTTACAGTTGATCAGCCAGATGTCATAGACGCTGTGCTCCACAGCATGAACGCCCGGGTTGCTGGCGAACATCCAGCCGCTGAAGATACGGCGTACTTTGCTGTCTAGTGTCAGCTCATCAACCTCAATAAATGCAGTGGTTTGAGAGGCTTCTGTCAAGGGACGAGAGTTACACACGCGCGGTGTCACCTGCAGCGCACCAAACTGAACGGTCTCATCAATGTAGACATCAAACGTGGTAATACGGCCTGTGATTTTGTCGAGGCCTTTAAACACAGCAACTGGGTTATGAATTGGTGTCTGAGCTTGAGCAGGCAATGAGTAAGCTGCCCCACCAATCAACGCAGCGAGTGCGCAGGATGCAGCACGCCCAAGATATTTACGCATTGTAAAACCCATAAAACTTTCCAGCAGCTATTGATTCAATCGCCCAAGCTGTACAGGGCTTAGCACTGGAATGGCGCGGGGAAAAGGCCAGAACGAGGCAAACAGGCGGCAATCGCTGAGGAATCTCAGCTAACCCACAGGCGTTGCCCAGATGTCACGGTGGATTTTTATGGCTCACCTGCAAATTTTACTTAAATAACAAGGCGCCAATTTCCCAAATGGTCTTGTGTCACTGGTTTCATAGCACCCACTGCTGGCAACACCCGAGACCTTGATGCAACCACAGCAACAACGCGCATATCAACCACAAGGACAACAGGCACAGAGCCTGAAGAGCCCACTTTGCGTTGGTTTGCGTTATTTATGCGTTGCACGCGTTTTTTCTGCGTTTCTTTGCGTTCTTATGTTTCTGGCACTCCCAAGCGAGGCCCCTGCCCAATCCCTCTACCAGAAGTACATCAAACAGCAGCAAAAGGAGATCCTGAAAGCGCCCTCCGAGAAGCCGGAGATGACAGGCGATGAGAACGGCACGCCCGAGACCTTGCGCATGCCAGCAATGCCTCTGATGGAGTTCCGCGCAAAAGATATCATCGGGATGTTCCCCCTCGCCCCTGCTGATACCAGCTCTCCCAGAGCGACCCTCGACAGCTTCCTCGACATCATGGAGGAAACCAACCACCTCATTCAGGAAGCGTATGAGGAGAACACCGGCATGGGGGCGTTCTCCATGGAAACGCTCGGCATGAGCAAGAACCATGAGCGCCTGCAAAACAAGATCCACCTCGCCGAGATCCTTTTGGAGCGCGCCAGAGGCTGTTTCGACCTCTCCGGCCTTCCCAGCGCTACCAGACAGCAAACCTCTCTGGAGCTGGTTCTCCAGCTCAAAGAGATACTGGACCGCATCCCGCTGCCGCCGTTCCCCGACATCCCGGGAACCGCTGCTGGTACCTATGACTTCAATCAGGCGGGACTGGAGAATTCATGGACAATCCCGTTCACCCAGATCGTCATCACCAAGATGACAGAGGGACCACAGCAGGGAGAATATGTTTTCTCAGCGCAAACCGTAGACCGCATTCCTGAGTTCTATGAGGAGGTGAAAAACCTTCCCTCCCGCTCTTCCATCCCGCAGGATCTTTACCACTTCTTTGCCAGCAGTCCGGGACATCTGCTGCCTCCGGCATGGTTCTCGCTGATAGAAAGCCAGCCTTCGTGGCTGCTGGAGCTTTACTACGGACAGGCCGTCTGGCAGTGGTTTGCGCTGATCCTGATCACAGCCATCGCCGCAGCTATTCTTTTTGCTTTCATCAACGTCATGCGGCGCTTACCTGATCGCAAGAAGCCGGTTCGCCGGCAGGTGCTCAGCATCATCACCTCCAGCGTCATTGTCGGCTCGCTCATCTTCCTGCGCTATCTGGCAGACTATCAGATCAACATTGGTGGACCGGTCCTGCAGGTCTATGACCTGACCATCGAAACACTGGTCTGGATCGGGGCAGCGGTGATCATCTACAAAAGCCTGCGCCTTCTGAGTGAACTGGTGCTCCTGAAAAACCGTGGCGCTCCCTCTATCGATCGCAGCATCATCCGCACAGCAACCCAGTTCTTCGCCATCATCTGCGCCCTTGTCCTACTCACTTATGGCGCAACGCGGCTGAACATTCCGCTCTACGGCATCATCGCCGGTATCAGTGTGGGCGGCCTTGCCATCGCCCTTGCGGCCCAACCAACGCTGGAAAACCTGCTGGGCGGCCTGATCCTTTACGCAGACGGCATTGTACGGGTTGGAGACTACTGCGAGTTCAACAAAATACGCGGACACGTGGAATCCATCGGCATGCGCTCCACCCGCATCAGAACCACAGACCGAACGCTGGTCACCATTCCCAACGCGGACCTTGCCAAGATGAACTTTATGAACTTCACGGCAAAGGATCACTTCCGCGTGGTCCTTAGGTTTGCGCTCAAATATGACACCAGCGCCGAGCAGCTGGAAAGGCTGATCACTAAGATCAAACGCATGCTGGCCAAACATCCCCTCTCCCAACCGGACGCCGCAAAGGTGAGACTGGAGAACATCGACGAGAACGGCATCGTCATTCAGATTGAGGACAGCGTTCAGGCCGCAACTCGAGATGAGTATCTCGCCATTCAGGAAAGCATCATCATCCGCACCCTGAAACTCATTTCAGATGAGAACATCGAAGTCGCCCACCCCTTCGTCACCAACTACGGCGAGACCGGCAACCTCCAGATGCCCGAAAAAACCGTCGTGCCACCTGTAAAACCAAAACCCAAAGCCAAGGCTGAGACTAAGAAAGAGCCCAAGGCAAAAGCACCAAAGAAAAAGAAGGAACGAAAGAAGGCGAAAAAGGCTTGAACGAGAAACGCGGCCCCGAGGAGCCGCGCTTTGAATTTCTAAGAAGGATGTGAGCTTTTAGCCCAGAGCTGCGAGGCGCTCCAGAGCGGCTTCCATCTTTTCCTTACGCTCTGCGAGCTCTGCCACTTTTTCTTTTTCAGCAGCAACAACATCTTCAGGAGCTTTCGCAAGGAAGCGCTCGTTTTCCAGCTTCTTGGAGATCTTGGTGAGTTCACCAACGATCTTGTCCAGTGACTTGCCAAGACGTGCCTTTTCCGCATCCAGATCGATAACGCCAGCCAGCGGCAGACACACAGTCGCTTCACCAACAACGATCTGAGCAGAGCCCTGCGGGATCTCGTCAGCGGTGGTGACGCTTTCTGCACGTGCGTTCTTGATGATCGCAGCTTCGTGGATCGCCAGACGCTCTTTGGTCTGCTCGGAAGCTCCGGAAAGAACAACAGGAACCTTCGCGCCCGCAGGAACGTTCATTTCAGAACGAACGGAGCGGATCTGAACGATCATGTCGATCAGCCAGTTGATCTCAGCAGCAGCTTCTTCATCTTCACCAATCGGAGTGGGCCAGGAAGACAGAACCAGCATCTCATCACGCTTAGAGCCTGCAGTTTCAGCAGTACGCTGCCACAGCTCTTCGGTGATGAACGGCATGAACGGATGCAGAAGCTTCAGAATTTCGTCACGAACCCAAGCAGTGGTCGCACGTACTTCTTCCTTCGCCTCTTCATCATCGCTGTAGAAGATTGGCTTGGTCAGCTCAACGTACCAGTCACAGAAGGTGTTCCAGACGAAACGGTAAGCACCACCGGCTGCATCGTTGAAGCGGTACGTGTCGATTGCCTCAGAAACTTCGCGGATAGCGCGGCTGGTTTCAGTCACGATCCAGCGGTTCACAGTCTGCTTGACCAGAGCCGGATCAAAACCTTCGACAGCATGACATTCGTTCATTTCCGCAAAGCGGCAAACGTTCCAGAGCTTGGTCGCAAAGTTACGATAACCAGCAACACGGGAGGTCGCCAGTTTGATGTCGCGGCCCTGAGCAGCCATAGCAGACAGAGTGAAGCGCAGTGCATCCGCACCGTACTCTTCAATCAGCGCCAGCGGATCAATCACGTTGCCCTTGGACTTGGACATCTTAGCGCCCTTCTCGTCACGAACGAGGGCGTGGATGTAAACCGTGTCGAATGGCTCGGTCTTCATGTAATGGTTGCCCATCATCATCATCCGGGCAACCCAGAAGAAGATGATGTCAAAGCCAGTTACCAGAACGGACGTTGGGTAGTAACGTGCCAGCTCAGCTGTTTTGTCAGGCCAACCCATGGTGGAGAACGGCCACAGAGCAGAAGAGAACCAGGTGTCCAGAACGTCTTCATCGCGGTACATGGCAACAAAGTCAGCTTCGCCTGCATCATGCGCAGCCAGAGCATCATTCTGTTCCATCAGCTTAACAGGCTTGCCGTAAAACTCTGCAGCAGCCGCCAGAGCTTCTTCTTCAGTTTTTTCAACGAAGAACTTACCTTCTGGGCCATACCACGCAGGGATACGGTGTCCCCACCACAGCTGACGGGAAATACACCACGGCTGGATGTTTTCCATCCACTCGTAATAGGTCTTATCCCAGTTTGCAGGAACAAACTTGGTGCGGCCTTCACGAACGGAAGCAATAGCAGGCTGCGCCATGGTCTTGGCATCAACATACCACTGATCGGTCAGCATAGGCTCAATCGGCACACCACCACGGTCACCATGTGGAACCATGTTCAGGTGGTCAACAACTTCATCCAGCAGGCCTTTTTCATCCAGCATGGAAACAATCAGTTTACGAGCAGCAAAACGCTCAACGCCTTCAAGCGCCTCAAGGGTCTTGGTCAGCTCGTCGGTCATCTCCAGACCATCCATAAAGCCTTCTGCTTCACGCAGAACAATGTTGGCTTCACGGTCCATAATGGAGATTTGTGCCAGATCGTGGCGCTTGCCAATGTCAAAGTCATTGAAATCGTGCGCAGGCGTAACCTTCATCGCGCCTGTACCGGTTTCAAGATCAACATAATCATCAGCAATGATTGGAATACGGCGGCCAACCAGCGGCAAAATAATGTCTTTGCCCTGCAGCTCTTTAAAGCGCTCATCATCCGGATGAACGATAACAGCCGTATCACCCAGCATGGTTTCCGGACGAGTGGTCGCAATCACGATGTAATCGCGGGTCTCGAACTCAGTCGCTTTGCCTTCTTCGTCAAATGCAACTGGGTGCTGGTAAGTCACACCATCCGCAAGCGGATAGCGGAAGTGCCACATGTTGCCCTGCATTTCCTTCTGCTCAACTTCCAGATCGGAAATCGCAGTCAGAAGCTTAGGATCCCAGTTCACAAGGCGCTTGTCCTTGTAAATCAGGTTCTCTTTGTAAAGGGAAACAAAGACTTCCAGAACGGCCTTGGAAAGGCCTTCATCCATGGTGAAACGCTCACGGGACCAGTCACAAGACGCACCAAGGCGCTTGAGCTGGTTGAAGATCATCCCGCCGGACTCACCTTTCCATTTCCAGACGCGCTCAACAAACGCTTCACGGCCAAGGTCACGGCGCGTGATGTTACCGCCGTCAGCTGCCATCTGGCGCTCAACAACCATCTGCGTTGCGATGCCTGCGTGGTCCATACCCGGCTGCCACAGAACGTCGCGACCACGCATACGCTGGTAGCGAACCATAATGTCCTGCAGGGTGTTGTTGAGTGCGTGGCCCATATGCAGAGAGCCTGTCACGTTTGGCGGCGGAATCACGATTGAGTAGGTCGCAGCTCCATCTTCTGCGCCCGCACCTGCCTTAAAGGCGTCAGCCTGTTCCCAGGCTTCGTAAATCCGCGGCTCAACAGAGGCCGCCTCATATGTTTTATCCAGCATACCTAAAAGCTCTTCCACTTATGGAGTTTGTCTGGTGTAAATCGGATGCACTCGCCTAAGTCAACCTTTCATGCAGTTACAGAGCATATTTGAGCGACAAATACCCAAACAGCCCACACCACAAACGGGTTTTGACAAGGTTTTCACAGAGGGAGTGATGAAGGCCGGGAGATGTGAGGGGAACTGAACGCCCCTCTCCCCGGTAAGCTATTTGCGTGAGATGCGATCGATCTCTTGGCGCACGAGCCGTTCCACCACACTTGGCAGATGTTGGTCGAGCCAACTTTTCAGCATCGGGCGCAGCATCTCAGCAACAAGGTCTTCCAGCGTACGGGCGTTCTTGGACAGCACCGTGTTGGCAAGACCGTTAAAGGCATTGGACACAACCTGGTCCGTTGCCGTTGAAATCAGAGTTTCAGCAGGATCTTTTGCAGTAGCCGCAGCTGCAGGCTCAAGAATGTCGTCCTGTTCCGTACTGCTCAATCCAAAGGCTTCCGGTCCCGGCTGATCAAGAAACGCGATGTCGCCACCGTCGTCCTTGTCTTCATCCGCAAGGCCTTCAACCATCTTCAAGGAGGAGGTTTCCTCTTCGATCTTCTCTTTTTGTGTCAGCTCAAGAACCTCAGGTTCTTCCGCCTTCACCTCTTCAGGCTCAGGCGCCGGAGCTGGCTCCATTTCCGCTGGCGCATCGTCAAAGAGTTTATCCAGATCGTCCTGTGATAGTTCACGACCCGCGTCCGCTTCACTTAATGCAGCATCTGTCATTTGCTCTGCGCCACTCGCTTCGTCATCCGAAATAATCTTGCGGATCGAGCTCAGGATATCCTCCATGGAAGGCTCGTTACCTTGAGAAACAGCTCCCATGTATGTACTCCACTTCTAAACGCGTCTAATCCGCCGGCTTTCCGACTCAGTTCATTAATAAATACTTACTCAAATATAAGAGAAAAGCCGCCTCACCTGACAGCCACAGAACGGGCAAAACGCCAATTCCCACAAGGAAAACTGGTACCCTTGCAAATCCGGGCAACAAAAAAGGGAGCTCAACCGGCTCCCTTCTTCAAAATTTCGTTTTATCAGAGGAACTTAACGTCCATCCGGGGTCCGCAGACCAATCCACTTATCACGTACCAGGCGGTAGTGTTCAGTTGGATCATAACGCGCACCGGTCAGGCCGAGATTGTCGTAGTCCAGACGACCGATAGAGGAAAGAACAGCATAAGCTGCCACAACCCGATCACGCTGTGCGGTCACGAGTGTCACACGCGCATCAACCAGATCACTCTGAGTGTCCAGAACATCGAGCGTGGTACGCTGACCAACGCGCTGCTCTTCAATCACACCTTCCAGAGCCAGACGAGCCGCAGCAACCTGCGCTTCAGCTGCTGTAATAGATGCGATGGACGCATTCAGCTGCCCCCAGGAAGAAATTGCCTGTGCGCGAATGCTATCGCGGGAGACATCAACGAGGATCTCGGTGCGACCCAGATCTTCTTTTGCCTGACGAACAACTGAGTACTCACTGCCACTCTGGTAGATTGGCACAGTCACACGACCGAAGATGGAAGCAGACTTGGTGATACCACCACCGCTCACACCAGGAAGAGAGTTGTCATTGTAAGACAACGTACCCTGAACATCTGCGGAAGGAAGCAAAACACCCTCAGCGGTTTTCACAGCGAACTGCGCTGCATCAACCATGAACTGAGAAGACTGAATAGAAGGATGCTCTTCCTGACCAATAGAGATCGCTGAAGAAACAGTCTTCGGTAGCAAGCTGGTGATATTGGTGCGCGCACTCAGGTTTTTCGGATCAATGCCGATCACCTGACGGAAAATAGCACGGCTTGTGTTCAGGTTTGCCAGAGAAGTGTTCAGCGCAGACTGCGCACGAGCACGACCGGATTCAGCCTGAGAAACATCAGTACGTGTGCCCTCACCCACATTGAAGCGGTCTTTGGAGGCACGAACTTGCTCTTCCTGGAACTTCAAGTCGCTCCGGCGCAAAGAAACAAGCGCGGTGTCGCGAATAACATCCATATAGGCTGTTGCAGCCTGAAACAGAGCAGTCTGTTCTGCAAAACGCAAATCTTCACGCTGAGCACGAACAATAGATTCAGCCTGACGCGTGGAGTTCACTGTCCGGAAACCACGGAACAACGGCTGCGTCGCCTGCAACGAAAGCGTAGCTTCGTTACGGTTTCTGTTAGTTCCGTTTGTATCTTGCCACTGATAGCCATATTGACCGCTACCAATAATGGTCGGACGCCATCCGGATAATGCCTGCGGCACGCCTTCATCTGTCGCACGAAGCTGCGCGCGTGATGCGTTCAATGTCGGGTTATTCTGATAGGTGGCAGCTAATGCCTCTTTAATAGAGAGAGCATTCGCGCTTGAGCACTTACAAGCAAGCCGACTACTGCAACTGCACCCGCTAACGTTTTTCGAGAAACCACTTTTAATGCCTCAAACAAGGGTCAATCTTACGAACCGCAAACCCAACACGTTCGCCGAAAGGTATAACTTATTCGGCGTTTTCCGAAACCGGCGATCAAACCGATTTTGGAAAAAAAAATAAATACTGCGACGAACCAGCAACATCTTATCCAGAAATCTAACTAGCCCGAATGCAGAATATCATTCCCCGGAGGCACACTAATAGAACCATTAAGATTTTACTACCGTTTTTTCGCCCAATGATTGAGACGTGGATATCTCTACATCACCAAAGCAAATGGCAGCAGCAACCCGCAGTTCCTATTTTACCCCACCGGAGTTGGGAGTGCTTTAAACCTGCGTGACCAGAAAACTGTAATTCACGTCACGAAAAGGTAAACTCATTTCAACTTTTCACAGAAAAACAAAAAAGGCGAAGGTCTCCCCTCGCCTCATTTCAACTCACTAAGCGTGAAGTCGATTAAAATTCAAAGACTTCTGGCTTCTCAAAACCTGGCAGTGCACTTGCATGCGCGTTAAATGCGAAGCGTGAGCTCACATTACCGCCGGACTTGGTGTAAAGCTTCGCAACGCCTGCATTGCTTTCACCTTCAACTACAACCAGACGACCTTCGTCTTTCATCTGCGCAGTCAAAGCTTCCGGCAGCTGCTCAACAGAACCGTTGACCAGAATAACATCATAAGGCGCGTCAGCCGCATAGCCCTTCGCCAGATCGCCATCAATCACCGCTGCGTTTTCAATACCCAGCCGCTCAAGATTCGCAGAGGCAGCTTCTGAAAGCGCCACATCAACCTCAAGACCAACAACGGATTCAGCAAGGTAAGAAACAACCGCTACGCCATAACCGGAAGCAGCACCAACAACCAGAACAACGTCCTTGTCTGTAATGTCAGCCAGCTGAACAAGACGGCCAAAGATGTGCGGCTTGAGCATTTTGCGCTCACCGTTTTCATCTACGGATACATCTTCATCGATGTAAGCCAACTCCTGCTGGTTTTCCGGAACGAACTTTTCGCGAGGCACCTTCCCCATCGCACCAATAATGCGCAGGTCTGTAATATCATTGGTCCGCAGCTGATTATCGACCATCAGTGTTCTTTGTTCCGCGAAGTTGACCATCCTGTCCTCACTGTCTCGCAAGATTCTTTGGCTGAGAAATATCGCTCATGCTTCACAAACACAAGCTGCCACATCCGTAAAAATAAACAGTACCCTCTGTTGTTTTTCCATTTTTCAATTTTGCAATGCAAATATGAGCTTTTTCGAAGAAATTTGACGAAGGTCATGTGCAACTCAGAAATTCATGAACTCAGGTAAACCCCATAGATTTCGGTCTTTTACACAAGAGTGATACCAGAATTGAAATTGCCTGCTTGACTATCCGCCCCAAATATCAGAAAAGCCCTCTCACACCACACGGGGCCTCTTGGCGGAGTGGTGACGCAGCGGATTGCAAATCCGTGTACGCCGGTTCGATTCCGGCAGAGGCCTCCACTTTTCTTTCCTGACATCGATAGTTTGGCTAATCAGCGCGCTCTGCGCGAACAATGTCGCTCGCCCTCTCACAACACCGGCGGCGCGTCGATCTTTACGTGTCCGACCTCCTGATGGTGGCTGGATTTACCCGTCAGTTTGCTTCTGAAATTCAGATAAGCCGTATAAATCTCCGATTGCCTGCTTGATGCCCGGCAGTGAGCGCGCGTCCAGCCCTGACCATGGAAAGTACGGTGAGCGGCGCAGATCTCCGAAGAGACCAAGACGAACACCCGGGCGTGTAGCAATGCCCCGGCGATGAAAGCCATGCGTATCCGCGATCACCAGCGTGTTAGCTGGCACCGCAAAACTCACAGGCTCACCGTATCCCAACTTGCGGATCGTCTTTTCACTTGCACGGAATGAGCCCGCTGCATGCATGCCATCACTATGATGAACCGCATCAAGCTCTGATCAAACTCCCACTCCCGCCGCTCGGGCGTATAGCGATGAGAGCCCGGCACATAATGAAACGGCCCGTCTTCGGCCTCCACATCCTTTAAGAACAGCCAGCATTTGGATGTGGCATGGAAGGTATCAATGTGAAAATCCGTCTGCGGGTCTTTCTGCGTTTTGTCCAGATCCCACAAAACCGCATGCAAAAACAGGATTGGATCTGCATTGTAAGAGGCCACATAGCGCATTGCCTTTTGCAGGAACGGATCATGCACTACCTGCTGCAAGCCCGGCAAATCCTTCAAAACTGAAGGCGGCAACCCGATAAATCGCGTCACCGTTTTTCCCTGCCGCATCTCACTTGCAGCAAATTCGCGAGTGGCAATCTCGTCCTGAACCTGTTTCAAAACGTCAGAAGGCAGAAAGTTCTCTTTCACCAGATAGCCATTGCGATGGAAGAACGCCCGGTCTTCATCAGTCAGGTAATGCGCCATTTGCCTCCGGCGCAGCGCCGCCATCCGCTCCGCCCAGGCAACGCGTTTGAGATAGAACCCGCGCTCATTCAGCCAGCGACTGCCGATAATCGGGTTCTTTTTAAAGGACTTCTGCCCCATCAATGCATCAACAGCCCAAATCGGACCTTTCAGAATTCGCAGCACATCCATCCCCTTCACGACCTCAAACACCACAGAACCTGTGCAGTACCCGGTACTCTGCGTTTCCGCGCAAGCATTTGCCAATTAAACTCAAGTGGCATGCGATTGCAGCACGGCTGATTTAAGGGGCAGCTTTCTATGAGCGATATAACTGACACATCAAAAAAACGCTCTGCACCCGCACGCCGAAAAAAGAGGCGGCGCAAGGCGGAGTTTGCCTCAGAAAACGAGATGTGCGCCCATTTCATCAGCAAACTACCAGAGGAATGGATCGCCTACTGAATGGGGCAATTGGGATATCCTTCTCGTCAGAAAGTCAGATGGCTTTCAAGTCGGCATAGAAGCCAAACTGCGTCTCAATGCCAAAGTCATCTCACAGTCCGCTGAAACGGCCTATCAGGCCGATAAACCCGGCCCGGATTGCAGAGCGATCCTGATCCCGAAAGGCTCAAATCTGGATTTCCAGCCTGTCTGCAACATTTTGCAGCTGCAAATCATTGAGATTGAGAGCGAAACCTCCAAAAGCCCAAGCACCGTCAACTGGTATCGCCCCAAACTGCCAAACCCGGACCGCGCGTCACCTGCTGGCAACTTCAAGGAGTTCTATCCCCTTGAACGGCTGGAACTGCCGGAGGTTATTCCTGTTGTTGAAGCCGGCAAGCCTGCACCAATCAAGCTGACACCATGGAAGATCAAAGCTATCAAGCTGGATGTCATCTTGAAAAAACATGGTGTCGCCACCCGCAAGCTGTTCAAGGCCCTCAGCCTCAACACCACCCTTTTCCTCTCCTCTGGCAATGGCTGGATGCTGAAGGGAAACGCACGGGGCGAATGGCTGCGCGGTCCCAATTTTCCTGATTTCCGCGTGGGCTGCGAAGAAAACTACGACGAACTGGAAAAGCGCTACAAAACGTGGTCCAAGACCCTGCCGATGGACGACATCATCAAACCGGCAGCGGTTGAAGAAGAACCTGTCGCGTAATCAGCGCCAATCCCTCTCGCCAAACAACACAGTTTCGCTTTACCCAAAAAGCTGCTACCTTACCCTAAGGTAAACCTAGCATCTGGGAGGGAGCGATGGTTTTCAAAACACGGGATCAAGCAGGCAACATCACCACATATAAGGACGCAAAGCGCTATTACTGGCTGATTGCCTATGCCAGCAGCAGCGTCACACTGATCACAGTTGCGCTCTATGCCTACACGCTGGCCACCGCAACGCTCTTCATCCCTCTCATTTATTTCTTCATCGTAATCCCGGGTCTGGACGCCTTAATCGGCGAAGATCCTTACAATCCACCCGATGACGTACTCGCCCAAATGGCGGAAGATCCGTATTACAGTCGCCTTGTCCGCTGGCTGGTGCCATATGCATGGATCAACCTGTTTGCGGGCGTCTGGCTTGTTGGCACCTACGATCTTCCACTCTGGCTCATTGTCCTCTTCGCCTTTGGCAAAGGGCTGTTTGGCTCTGGCACAATAATGCTGGCTCATGAGCTTGGCCATAAAACCAACAAGACAGATCAATGGCTGGCCAAACTGGCACTGGCCGTGGTTGGGTATGGCCATTTCTGCATAGAACATAACCGCGGCCACCACGTGCATGTGGCAACACCGGAAGATCCAGCAAGCGCACGCATGGGAGAAAGCATCTACGCCTTTGCCCTGCGAGAAATCCCGGGCGCGTTTGTGAGAGGCTGGCAGAACGAAAAGGCTCGTCTCAATCGTAAAAGCCTCAGCACATTCTCGCTCCAGAACGACATCCTGCAAGGCTATGTCATCACCCTGATTGTCTTTGCCATCTGCACAGCGCTGTTCGGCTGGAAGGTCCTGTTCTTGCTGGTTATTCAAAGTGTTGTAGCCTGGTATGGCCTCACACAGGCCAACTATGTGGAACACTACGGCCTGCTGCGCCAGAAGGATGAAAACGGCAAGTATGAGCGCTGCCAGCCACGCCACTCATGGAACACCAACCACATTTTTTCAAACCTCAGCACCTTCCATCTGCAACGCCATTCAGACCATCACGCCAATCCGCTGCGCCCCTACCAAACGCTGCGAAACTTCCCTGATCTGCCCAGCCTGCCAAGCGGATATCCCGGCTGCTTCGCTTTAGCTGCAATCCCCTCCCTCTGGTACAAAACCATGGACCCCAAAGTGCTGGAATGGGCTGGCGGCGACATCAACAAGACCAATCGCGTTGATGGCTATGAACCAATGGGAGTATCTGCTGCCAACACCTGTTGAAACCGGCAGAATTCCGCAACGATTCATAGCATTCACAAGGGCACCCCGTTACAACAGACGAGCAAGTTTGAGCGGGGTACGACCAATGCAACACGGTGGAGATCTTTCTAAGGCAATCGCCCAGTTTGGAGGTACGCCTGAGGACTGGCTGGACCTCTCCACCGGCATCAACCCCGTGGCCTATCCCGCAGCAGAACACATCACCTTGCGCGGCCTGACAGAGCTGCCAACGGAGGGTGCTGAAACCGCTCTTCTGGAAGCCGCAAGAACAGCTTACCGCGTCCCATCGCAGAGCGGCATCACAGCAGCACCGGGAACACAGGCGATCATCACCGCCCTCCCATCTCTGCTTGGCGCAAACTCTTCCATCTCAATCGTCAGCCCCACCTATTCTTCTCACGAAGAAAGCTGGAAACAGGCCGGCGCTGAAGTCCGAAAAATTTCCGCATCAGAGGCTCACAAGGCTTCGACCCAGCATCTGTTGCTGGTGAACCCGAACAATCCCAATGGCCATATCTTCACAAAAGAAGAACTCCTTCAGCTGGCAGAAAACCAGCAAAAGGCAGGCGGTTATCTGATTGTCGATGAAGCGTTTATGGACCTTTACCCGGATGCCTCAATCATTCCGGAGCTGGATGACCAGCCAATCCTTGTCCTGCGCAGCTTCGGCAAATTCTTCGGCCTCGCCGGTGTCCGTCTGGGCTTTCTGATTGGCCCAAAAGCGATAACAGCAAAACTGCAAAGCCAGCTTGGCAGCTGGGCCGTCTCCGGTCCCGCACTGGATATCGGCAGCGCAGCCCTTTCCGACCTGCGCTGGCAAGACGAAATGCGCACCTTCCTGAAGACAGAAATGCAGCTCTTTAGCACATCTCTGCAACAGCTGAACCTGCCAATTGTTGGCCAAACAGATCTTTACATCCTGATCGACCACCCAAACGCACACGCATTGCATAAAGCACTGGCAAAGCAGCACATCTGGACCCGCATATTTGACTACTCTCCAAGCTGGATGCGCCTCGGCTTACCCGCCGACAAAGCCGCCCGGCAGAGGTTAACAGTTGCACTGAAACAGTCTCTGTCAGCGATCGAAAACCATGCTGTTCTTTGAGGATACGCTTTGGATCGTTCTGCTTGCGATCCTGCTGGATGCCGTGATTGGTGACCCAAACTGGTTCTGGTCCAGACTTCCGCATCCGGTCACGTTGTTTGGCAAGCAAATTTCCCTATTGGAAAGCTGGTACAACAAAACAAGTTTCTCGGCAAAACGACGCAAAGTGAATGGCGTCAGAACACTTCTAAGCCTGGTTGCCACTGCAGGTATCATAGGCACCCTCCTCCAAACGACTTTGGAGGGAAGCTTCGTGGGCAACATCCTGCTGGCCTTGATCGGCATGACGCTGATCGCTCAGAAGAGTCTCTACGAACATGTCGCCAGAGTGCGCGATGCACTGAGATACTCCGGTCTGGATAACGCCCGCAAGCAGGTCTCTATGATCGTCGGTCGCAATCCGGATTATCTGGATGAAGCTGGCGTCAGCAGAGCAGCGATTGAATCGTGTTCCGAAAACTTCTCAGATGGTGTTGTCGCACCCATTTTCTGGTTCGCCGTGTTAGGCTGCCGGGTCTACTCATCTACAAAGCCGTCAACACCGCTGACAGCATGATCGGCCATAAAAACGAAACCTATGAAGACTTTGGCTGGGCCTCAGCCCGATTTGATGACCTGATCAACCTGCCCGCCTCACGCCTTTCCGGCCTGCTAATTGTGATTTCTGCATTCATCTCAGGCCGTCATTACAAAGCTGCCTTCACCACCATTATGAGAGAAGCGAAGAACCATCGCTCCCCCAATGCTGGCTGGCCAGAAGCGGCTATGGCTGGAGCACTGGGCATCGCCCTTGCAGGCCCCCGCCAATATGCAGAGTACCGCGTGGAAGATCCCTTCATGAACGCCAGTGGCCGTAAAGCAGCAGATGCAGATGATATCGATGGCTCATTGAAACTCATGGGTATCTCCTGTGCCCTGCTTGCTCTACTCATCGCCACTGTCGCGTGGTTCATCTAAACCCGCGACTGAGCAATCTCCCAAAGCGCATCCAGATCAAGGTGCTTTTCCAGATGGTCTGCCAACGCGTCGAGAGCTTGCTCCACGCGGTGCTCATAGCCCAACTGCGAGGCAGCACCGAAGCCCTTCAGGAAAGCAGCTCGAAACGCATCAGAGCCAAAGATGCCATGCATGTAACAACCTGAAATCAGGCCGTCTTTCGAGATCGCACCATCCACATGATCACCCAGATCAACAAAAGGCCGCGCACAGTCAGGCCCAGATGTCCACCCCACATGGATCTCGTAGCCGGTCACAGCTTCACCGCTTGGAATATGCCGCCCGGTCTTCTCTGTGGTTTCCTTGTGAGGTGTCAGAACCGTCTCTACGTCCAACAAACCAAGACCATCAATAGACCCCGACTCACCTTCAATCCCTTCCGGATCAGCTATGGTCTTGCCCAGCATCTGATAGCCACCGCAAATGCCAAGCACCTGACCGCCACGACGAACATGGGCGTAAAGATCAATGTCCCACCCCTGAGCCCGGAAGAAGGCCAGATCGCCGATGGTGGACTTGGTGCCCGGCAGCAAAACCACATCCGCATCAGCTGGCAACACCTCGCCCGGCAGCACAAACTCCAGCGAAACATCGGCTTCCATTCGAAGCGGGTCCAGGTCATCAAAGTTGGCAATACGGCTGATGACGGGAACGACAACCTTCAGCTTGCCGCGACTGGTACTCTCTGAAAGGTCCAGCGCATCTTCAGCAGGCAGGTCCATCACTTGCGGGAACCATGGCACCACGCCGTTGCAGGGCCAGCCGGTTTTATCTTCAATAGCCGTTACGCCTGAATCAAACAGTGAGGGTTCACCCCTAAACTTATTGATCAAAAACGACTTTATGCGTTTCGTCTCATCAGGCACCAACACCGCATGCGTGCCCACCAGCGAGGCAATAACGCCGCCGCGGTCGATATCCCCGCACAACACCACCGGAATATCAGCAGTCTCCGCGAACCCCATATTGGCGATATCCCCGCTGCGAAGGTTGATCTCCGCAGGTGAACCGGCCCCTTCCACCAGAACCAGATCCGCCTTTGATTCAACTTCAGCAAAACTCTCCACAACATACTGGATAAGCGTACCTTTTTGCCGACCAAACTCCGCACCGCGCAACGTTCCAAACCGCTTACCCTGTACAATCACCTGAGAGCCACTGTCGCTTTCTGGCTTCAGCAGCACAGGGTTCATATGCACGCTTGTTGCAACTTTGGCGCCACGCGCCTGCAGCGCCTGCGCACGCCCGATTTCCCCGCCATCAGCGGTCACGGCGGCGTTGTTAGACATGTTTTGCGGTTTGAACGGCTGAACGGAAAGGCCACGACGCGTGAAAGCGCGGGCCAGTCCGGCCACAAGAACGCTTTTGCCCACGTTGGAACCCGTGCCCTGTATCATCAGGGCTGGTTTTCTTATTCTCTTATCTGGTGACAGCACGACTTAAAACTCAATCCCTTCCTGCGGCTTCACGCCAGAGCGGAACGGATGCTTGATCTGCCCCATCTCGGTCACGAGATCCGCAATCTCGATCAGCTCCTCCTTGGCATTACGGCCAGTGATAACCACATGAACATCCTCAGGCTTTTCATCACGCAGGTACGCAACCACCTCTTCAAGCGGTATGTATTCGTAACGCAATACAATGTTCAGCTCATCCAGCAAAACCATCTTGTGTTCACGGGAGCTGATAAGCTCTTTCGCCGCATCCCACGCTGCACGCGCAGCAGAGATATCCCGCTGGCGGTCCTGTGTTTCCCACGTAAAGCCTTCACCCATACGCTTGATGGTGACAAGATCGGAGAAACGGTCCAGCGCCATGCGTTCGCCGGTCTCTAAACGGCCTTTCACGAACTGAACAACAGCAACTTTGTGTCCATGACCAAGCTGCGGAAGATCATGCCGAAACCGGCGGTGGACTTGCCTTTCCCCTTTCCCGTATGGACGATCAGCAAACCCTTCTCGATAGTTTTCGTCGCCATGATCTTGTCGCGCGCCGCCTTCTTCTTGCGCATCTTTTCCGCGTGGCGGGCGTCCAGATCTGCTTCACTCATGTCTGTCTTCGTTACCATGTTATTCCCCTCCATCCATGAGCGCGCGTCGCAACTCTAACAAATCATCATAGGCGCTGTTTCGTTTCGGCACCCACATATCTCGTTGAATGACCTCTAAAAATCGCTCGGTCATTTCCAAAAGCGCTGCGGAATTCTTCTCCGCAATAAAATCCCGCACTTCATCATCATAAAGATATGCATCATAGAGCTGATCGAAATGATGGTGCGAAACAGCATTGGTTGTCGCCCCAAAAGCAAAAAGATAATCCAGCGTTGCCGCCATCTCAAAAGCACCTTTATACCCGTGACGCATAACACCGGCGATCCATTTTGGATTGGCAGCTCTCCCCCTGACAACCCGCCCGATTTCTTCCGAAAGCGTACGAATGACAGGACGTTCAGGGCGGGAATGGTCGTTGTGGTAGATGTGCGGGGCATCGCCTTTCAGCGTTTCAACCGTCGCCGCCAGACCGCCCTCGAACTGATAATAGTCATCAGAATCAAGGAGATCGTGCTCTCTATTGTCCTGATTGTGAACCACTGCATCAGCTTGAGAAAGGCGGGTGACCAGATCTTCTTTGGCGTGCTCGCCGTCCTGCGAACGGCCATAGGCATAGCCGCCCCACTCAAGGAAACTCTCCGCAAAATCTGCGTGCTTATCCCACAGCTTCTCATCAATCAAAGCCTGCAGGCCAGCACCATAAGCCCCCGGTTTACTGCCAAAAATCCGGGTAGACGCCCGCTTGCGGGCCTGCCCCTCTTCAACACCTTTGGCCAGTAATCCCCAAAGCTCAGCTTGGCATCGCGCCGCCAGTGGATTGGCATCTTCCGGTTCATCCAACTCTGAGATCGCAGCAACGGCAGCATCGAACAGATGTATGAGTTGCGGGAAAGCATCGCGAAAAAACCCGGATATTCTGAGGGTTACGTCAACCCGGGGGCGCTGGAGTTCAGAAAGTGGAACAATCTCGAATCCGGTAACGCGGCCTGATGCCTCTTCCCACACCGGACGGGCACCGATCAGAGCCAGTGCCTGAGCGATATCATCCCCGCCGGTGCGCATGTTTGCCGTTCCCCAGCAGCTCATGGCGATGCTTTGCAGCCACTCACCGTGATCCTGAAAGTGACGTAGTATCAAAGCGCTAGCACTGCGCTCACCCAGCTTCCAAGCGACCTTTGTAGGAACGGAGCGAACGTCAACAGAATAAAAGTTACGCCCGGTTGGCAGCACGTCTGGGCGACCACGGGACGGCGCACCAGATGGTCCAGGGGGGACAAACCGGCCTGCAAGGGAGGATAACACCCCCTCCACCTCAGCAGATCCAGACGCATCCACATTGCGCGCGATCTCGTACTCCAACGCCTCCAACACCGCAGAAGTCGCTGTAAACGCAAAAGGAACCGCCCGCGCACCAGAAACCAGCTCCAGTGCCAGCGCTTCCAGCCGCTCAACCGTATCCCCACAGCTGCGCCATGGAGCCTCCACCAGCTCCAGCAGAACGGTTGGCCGCGCACCTTCCCATGCCTGCTCAAAAGCACAATCCAACGGATCAAACTCCACCAGTTTCAAATCCTCAGCAAGTGCACGTAACAAACTGTTCTCATGAGGCTTTTCACCACGCGGCACGCGCAGCAAAGCCACCAGCAACTCAGCCCGTTGATCGCCAGTGGGAGACTGCCCCAGAATGTGTAGCCCATCCCGGATTTGCAGCTCTTTCAGGTCACAAAGGTAAGCATCAAGCCGCGCCAGACGGGTGTCCTCATCCATGTCAGATGTCAGCCCGATATCCTTGTCCATACCCTCACGGGCGGCAACGCCAAGTATCTCTTTTCCAAGCGCTTTCAGGCGGCGATGGTCCACACCGGCTGCAATGTAATACTCGTCCAGCAACGCTTCCAGCTCCAGAGCGGAACCGTGACTCTCAGCGCGGGCCAGCGGAGGGGTAAGATGATCAATGATCACCGAGGATAACCGTCGCTTTGCCTGAGAACCCTCACCGGGGTCGTTGACGATGAAAGGATAGATGTTTGGCACCGGCCCAATCACCGCCTCCGGATAGCAAGCCTCTGATAAGGCTAGGGCTTTTCCCGGAAGCCATTCCAGATTCCCGTGCTTGCCAAGGTGGATAAGTGCGTCCGCCTCAAAGCTGTCACGCAGCCACATGTACCAGGCAAGGTAATGATGCGGCGGAACCAGCGCCGGATCGTGATAAGTCTCTTTAGGATCAATGTTATAGCCGCGTGCTGGCTGGATACCGACCGTGACATTGCCATATGTTTTGAGCGCCAGCTGGAAAGATCCGCCCCAAACATGCGGATCATCCTCTGGCGCACCCCAGCGTTCCTCAATCCCCGCACGCACTGCCAAAGGCAGCTGAGAAAACAACTGCTTATAGCGCTCCAGCGACAGCTCTTCCCCGCCTTTGCGTTGGTTTGCGTTACTAAGTGAGTTGGTAGGGCCAGCCAGCAGGTCCTCTATCAACGCCTCAGAAGAACGAGGCGCATTCTCAGAAACACCATAACCTTCTGTTTTCATGGCAGAAAGCAGATGCGTGCAGGAGGCGGGCGTATCGAGCCCCACCCCGTTTGCTATACGCCCATCCTTGTTGGGATAGTTTGCGAGGATTATGCCGACTTTGCGTTGGTTTGCGTTTTTGTGTTTTAGCCGCGCCCAATTGGCCGCCAGTGCCGCCACAAACTGCACCCGGTCCGGTTTTGGTACAAAACGAACAAGCGAACATTGTGTTTTGGTATCGCGGCCACCCTCTTCTTTAAACGAGATCGCACGCGTCAAAAGTCGGCCATCGATTTCCGGCAGCACAACATGCATGGCAAGGTCACGCGGGGATAAGCCCTGATCACTCTCCGCCCATCCCTCTTCAGAGGACGACGACAGCACGATTTGCAGAACGCATGCACTCGGATTGTCCAGCACCGTGCCGGAATGAACAGTCCCTGCGTTTGATAGGGCAAAGGCCGTGGCGTTCAGAACCACATCAGGCGGGCACGCTTCAAACACACTAGAAACAACCGCCGCACATTCCGCCTGTTTCAGACTCGCCACATAAAGCACCAGCGGATTTATCCCCTGTGCCTCTAGCTCATGGCATAATGCTTGTACTGGCTCTATCGCCCCGCTTTGATAAAGCGCCCGGTAAAACACAATGGCTGCAACAGGACGGCCCGGATCTTTCCAGCTCGCCCGCACGTCATCCAATGAAGGAAGTGAATGCCCCTGCAACATCAGCCCAGCCCGCGGCAATGCCATAGGTTCTGAAGGTGTATCAACTGGCAACTCGGCAATCTGCGCTGCATAAAGCAAAGCACCAGAAAGGTTCTCCGCACCACCTTCAATCAGATAGCGCCACAACATCTGCGCGGTCTCCAGCGGCTCGGTGGAGCGTTTGGCGAGCTCCTCATCCCACTTGTCATCCCCCGGCAGCAGAACCAGCTTCACACCTTCAGCACGCGCGACCGCTTCCAGCCGCTCTACACCATAGCGCCAGTATTCAACGCCGCCCAACAGGCGCACCACCACAAGCTTGGAGGCCTGAATGCACTGCTCAATATAAAGGTCAACAGAGTACGGATGGGACAGCGCCAGAAAACTGGCAAGCCGCAGGGAGTAGCCCTCATGCTGAGCATGGGCCGCCGCAAGGCCAGCAAGCTCTGTGTCTGCTGCGCTTAAAAACACAACATCCGCAGGCGTCTGCCCCAGATCGACAGCCTCCTCTCCATCATCCAATCGGCGTGATTGCCCGACAAGTACGTGCATCAGGCAGAAACCAACTCAAATTCACTCAGCGCAGCATTCACGCTGTGCTTGTCCAAACCTGCAAGACCAATCACAACCAGCTTGGAGTGGCTTTCACTGCCAGCCGCAAACCAGGCTTCCACACGTGGGCCAACCGCCTGCACCAGCACCGGTGCCGCTTTGCCTTCAACCACCACACTGCCTTTAATCCGCAGCACGCCAGAAACCTTCATGGCTGCTTCCACCTGAGCTTTCACCTCCTCAATCGAAGTAAATCGGCGGGTTGGCAGCACAAAGCTCTCAAAGTCATCATGAGAATGATCGTGATGATGATGGTGGTCGTGGTCGTGGTCGTGGTCGTGGTCGTGGTCGTGGTAGTGGTCGTGGTCGTGGTCGTGGTCGTGAGCATGCTGCGCTTCATGATGAGAAAGACGCAAGTCCATATCATCCTCTGCCCCGGCATCCCGGCCCAGCAGAACATCCAGCGCCAGCTCTCCATGAGAGGCTGCCACAATCTCAACTCCATCGCGCAAACGACCGTTGATGGTCGCCTTTACAGCAGCAAGCTCTTCCTCATTCAAAAGATCAGCTTTGGAAAGCACAACAAGGTCGGCGCAGGTCAGCTGGTCAGCAAACAACTCCTCCACCGGGCTTTCGTGGTCCAGCGCCTCATCTGCAGCACGCTGCGCCGCAACCGCTTCTTCATCAGAGGCCACCTTGCCAGCAGCAACAGCAGGCGCATCCACCACAGTCACCACACTATCAACGGTGACGCGAGGCTTCACGGAAGGCCAGTTGAACGCCCGCACCAAAGGCTGCGGCAAAGCCAGACCAGAGGTCTCAATCACGATCACATCCGGTGCCTGCTCGCGCTCCAGCAGCATTTCCATGGTTGGCAGAAAATCATCAGCACCGTGCAGCAGATGCAGCCATTGGCCAGCTCCACCACTTCCTCAGCTGAACAATCCGGATCAGCACAGCCATTGACCAGCGATCCATCAAAGCCCATCTCGCCAAACTCGTTGACGATGAGCGCAATGCGCTTGTCCTGCGCCTTCATCAAAAGATTGCGGACCAATGTGGTTTTTCCGGCACCCAGAAAACCAGTGATAATGACGGCAGGAATTTTTTTAGAAGGGGCAGCAAAAGAAACAGTCATAGGGAAATCTCCGGAAAAACAGCAGGCTTCAGCTGCAACGGTTGACCGGCAGCAACAAACATCACGTAGTGGCAAAGCTCAGCGATACGCTGATTGAGGCGCCCGGCCTCATCACGAAAGGCGCGGGCCATGGCATTTTCAGGCACAATGCCCATGCCCACCTCATTGCCAACAAACACAACGGGGCATGGCAAATCGGAGAGCACAGCACGCAGCTGCTCAAGCTCAACGCCCCAGTCCCGCTGGGCATGCATAAGGTTGGAAAGCCAAAGCGTCAGGCAATCAACAAGAATGGCACGCTCCGTATGGGCATGCTCTTTCAGCACGCGCACAAGCTCCAGCGGCTCCTCAACAGTGTCCCAAAGGTCGCCCCGCTGCATCTTATGATGCGCGATCCGCTCCTCCATTTCACCGTCAAAGGCCTGGCCTGTCGCAATATAAGTCGGGCGTCGCCCGCTGCTTAGAACCAGCTTTTCCGCATATGCGCTTTTCCCGGAACGAGCACCGCCCGTTACGAGACAATGGCGAACGCAAAGGTCGCCGCTCTGTTCAGCCATCTGGATTAGCTGATCAGCAAGCGCATGGAAGCCGAAGCTTCGCTCAAAGAATATGAAAGTACAGCAGCTGTCTCGCACGGAGACAGGGAAATATGTGTCATGAGCACCTCTCGCCGTCCACCCGACAGCAGTCCTATGTCAAATCATATCTCCAGCCGGTCTCCTGGCTTGCGGCTCTGTCGATCACAGCCCCTTCCCAGCCTTAAAAAGGCCAGTGGGATTATCGCAATGATCTCGCCGCTCACAGTTGCGGGGGCAGCTGCGGCTTACTTCCATATATATGGAACCGCATTCCCGTTTAATCCTTCCGCCTGAAAGCCTCGGCACAGACGAAAAGAAACTGGAGTTCTGACCTTAAGTGTGGGGCGCAATCAGCTCCCCTGTCAATTGTCTTTGTGAGGATTCCAACATCACCGGAAAATCAAACCCGCAAAATCCGCGGTTTTTGGAGATTTCTGGCTAACCCCCTTGGATATCTCAATAAAAAAAACGAGAAACTGTCCACAAATCGAAAAATTCCTAAAAAACGACTTGGCAAACACACCATGCCTCTGTAAAAGCCTCCTCACGCAAACGGCGAGGCAAACTCGCAAGGGTGTCATGATCCCCGGTAGCTCAGTGGTAGAGCAAGCGGCTGTTAACCGCTTGGTCGCTGGTTCGAATCCGGCCCGGGGAGCCATCCTTTCTCGTTTGCAGCCATAACGGCAAGATCATCGTGATCCCCGGTAGCTCAGTGGTAGAGCAAGCGGCTGTTAACCGCTTGGTCGCTGGTTCGAATCCGGCCCGGGGAGCCATCCTTTCTTGATTTTCCCCTCTCCTTTAAATCAGCGTTTCATCTCACAGAGTTCGTGCGCGCGCGTCTAACCCTACAATAATAAAAACAATGGGTAGAAAACCATGTTCACGCGCAGCGAAACCGCAGCACTGGCAAGTGCTGCAGGCCGAAGAAACGGAGTCCATCTGGGTAGAACTCTCTTCCGCACAAAAGCGGAGGCACTCCATTTCGCCGCAAAACTCACCCTGATCCTGCATATGGCAACCAACTAGCCAAGCAACGCCTCCCCAAATTATCGGGGAGTTCATAAGCTGGGAGAGCTGTGCATATCACGCAGCACTTAAAACGCCGCACAACAGGCAGGTGCACCCCATATAAAAAGGGCAGAAATGAAGCGCTGTTCTTTCAAAAACTTAAGCTGATTGAAAAAATAAGTGATTTTTTTGCCAATGAGAGAAACTGAGACACTCATCACAGTTCTCTCCATTTCATATAGCAAATCAACACAATGAAAATTTTACATAATAGCAATTAAATAACCTGAAAGTATAAATACGCGAAACATAATTTATATACAATTATTATGGCATAGATACTCTAAGTAAATACGTATACCTCTAATGTATCTGGTGCGAATTATCATAGTCACTACTTCGTGATGACTGTGTTACTGCACACAATAAGGCGCCCCCTCTGGGAAAGTTGCTGCGTGAAAGTCAGGGAGCCATCAATGAGTAGTCTGTTTCCGCTGTGCGGTCTGCCGCACATCTTGAATTTTCGCTTCGCAAAATCTGGTCTTCTTGCCGCCTGTCTCGCTGCGCCGCTCACGCTGGCCGCGCCTGTTCTGGCAGAAACACCTCCTGCAACGGATCCGGCCACACCTTCCGGCCCGCAGCTCATTGATAAATCCGAGGACGGCAACACCTACGCCATGCCAGAGGACTATCTCGCCGTCACCGTCGCCCCACCACCAAAAGCTCCTTATGCCGACCCATTGGAAAGTGATCTGTCCATCTGGGTGGGTGAAGTGGAAATTCAGGGCCGTAAAACCTTGTGGGTCGAGCTAATCGATCAGCACGGCGAAGTCATTTACAACTCCGAAGTCCAGCAGAACGAAACCCATCTCCTGCCTGATGGCAGGGCCATTGCGGTGACCGTGATGCAGCCAGACAGCCACAGCAAAGCCATGCAGTCGGCCGCTCTGAAGAAGGACCAGTCCCGCGTACCAACGGATGAGCGCTTTGTGGTCACTCGCAAGGAAGCTTTTGCCCCAGCGTTGGATACGCAGGTGAACCTGCTGGAGGTGCAGCCTGTTCCAGAGGAAGTCCATAATTCTTTCATGCTCCGCGCAGGAGAGAATGGTGAAATCCTCTGGAAGGCCACCAAAGACGCCATCTCATGGCTGGAAAGCAGATCCTGACAGGAACCAGCTGCGCGCAAATCGATACTCTCTCAAATCGCATTTAGCGCGCACATTCGAACCGCACACACCCCGTGAGCAATTTTATTCTCCTACGGAAATCCGAAGAGAATAATATCCTAGTCTAACGCACCCTTTGGCAGCCCATTTCTTGTTCTTGCCGGGCCAGCACAGTAGCGTGGTCTCAAAAGGGGTCGAATACCCGCATTCTGAAATTTATCCTGATACGAGTTATTTGAGAGACACTATGGACACGCGCGCCTCTGCCATCGAAGCTATCGGCAACACCCCCCTCATTCGCCTCAAAGGCCCTTCTGAGCGTACCGGCTGTGAAATCCTCGGCAAAGCTGAGTTCATGAACCCGGGCCAGTCCGTCAAGGACCGCGCTGCGCTCTTCATCATCCGCGATGCTGTCAAACGCGGCACCTTGAAGCCAGGCGGTATCATCGTGGAAGGCACCGCAGGCAACACCGGCATCGGCCTCGCACTGGTCGGCAACGCACTGGGTTACCGCTCTGTCATTGTCATTCCCGAGACCCAGTCTCAGGAAAAGAAAGACATGCTGCGCATTGCAGGCGCTGAGCTGATCGAAGTTCCGGCTGTTCCTTATAAGAACCCGAACAACTACATCAAAGTCTCCCAGCGCATCGCAGAAGAGCTGAACAAGACCCATCCGCAAGGCGCCATCTGGGCCAACCAGTTTGACAATGTCGCCAACCGTCAGGGCCACATTGAAACCACCGCTCAGGAAATCTGGCAGCAGACCGACGGCAAAGTCGACGGCTTCATCTGCGCAGTCGGCACCGGCGGCACGCTCGCTGGCACCGGCATCGGCCTGAAGGAAAAGAACCCGAACATCAAGATCGGTCTTGCTGATCCGCACGGCGCAGCGCTGTACAACTACTACGCTCACGGCGAGCTGAAGTCCGAAGGTTCCTCCATCTCAGAGGGCATCGGTCAGGGCCGCATCACCGCGAATCTGGAAGACGCACCGATCGACATCCCTTACCGCATCTCTGATGAGGAAGGCCTGCTGATCAACTTCGAACTGCTGCAGAACGAAGGCCTCTGCCTCGGTGGCTCCTCCGGCATCAACGTGGCTGGCGCTATTCGTCTGGCAAAAGAACTTGGTCCGGGCCACACCATCGTGACCGTGCTGTGTGATTATGGCACCCGCTATCAGGGCAAGATGTTCAACCCAACATTCCTGCGCGAAAAAGGCCTGCCAGTACCGGAATGGATGGAGCGCAAGTCCGACATCGCCATCCCGTTCGAAGCAGCCTGATTGGCTTGACGCGCCCGCTTTAGGGCGCCAGCTTTCCAGAAAGCGCCAGCAAGCTCCGGCAACCTGCCCTTAACGGAAAGCACTGCAAATTTCGCCAAGAGGTTTTGACCAATCCTCTTGGCACAGCTATAAGTAGGTCCTCGCATTACAGGAGTTGTAACGCTTGGAATCTTCATTCAGCCTCCTCTCCCTGATCGCCCTATTCAGTGTATTTTTCTACGCGTTGGCAGTGGTTTGTGCCATTCGCGAGATCATGTACTCCCGCACCTCGCAAGGCAGCATTGCCTGGCTGCTCTCCCTGTTTTTCATCCCCATGCCAACCGTCCCGCTCTATTTCATCTTCGCATGGAAACGGCTGGATGATTACATCGAAGTACGCGATGACATCTCCCAAATCGAGGCCGACGTCCTAAACCGCCACACACCCTACGTAGACGGCGCAGCCAGCAGCCACTGGCCCGTCCATACCCGCGTGGCCTCCGTCCCGTTTTTAGAAAACAACACCTGCGACCTGCTCATCGATGGCCCGGCCATGTTCGCCTCCATCATTGAAGGCATCCGCACCGCAGAAAAGCACGTGCTCGTCCAGTTCTTCATCATCCGCGAAGACAGCATCGGACTGGAGCTGGCAGACGCTCTCATTGAGCGCGCCAAAGCAGGCCTGCGCGTTTGCCTGCTTTATGATGATATCGGCTCCCGCTCCCTCTCAACCCAGTATATCACGCGCCTGCAGGACGCTGGTGTCCGCGTCAGCGCGTTTAACAAACGCCATCGCCTCATGCGCATGTTGGGCCCAATGCGCCTCAACTACCGCAACCACCGCAAAGTGGTGGTGACAGACAGCAAGCACTGCTGGATCGGCGGCCACAACATCGGCGAAGAGTATCTCGGCCTCTCAGAAACATTCGGCCACTGGCGCGACACCCACGTAAAGGTCTCCGGCCCGGCAGCTCTTGCGGCCACACTCTCCTTCAGCGAAGACTGGCAGTTCGCCACTGGCAAAACCCTGCAACTGGAACTGCCGGGCAGCTTCCCGAAAGCTGATGGTGAGAGCGTCATGGTGATGCCGACCGGCCCCGCCGACATTCAGGAAGACTGCGCCATTACGTTCGTAGAGAGCATTGCGCGCGCCAAAGATCGCCTCTGGATCGTCAGCCCCTACTTCGTGCCGGGCATTGAAGTCCTCACAGCGCTCTATGCAGCCGCTCTGCGCGGTGTTGACGTGCGCATCCTGCTGCCGGAGAAAGCCGACCACTGGCTCGTCTGGCTCGCCAGCTACGCCCATGCAGACAACCTCGCCAGCCATGGCATCAAGGTCTACCGCTATCTGGAGGGCTTCCTGCACGAGAAGGTCATCCTCATCGACGATGAGCTGGCTGGCATCGGCACAGTCAATTTTGACAACCGCTCCTTCAACATCAACTTCGAGATCACCTTGTGGTTCACCGGCCAGAACATGATCAGAAAAACCGAAGAGATGCTGCAGCAGGATTTCAAAGGCGCCCGCCAGACCGACCGCCTCGAACTCAACAACCGCCGCTACGCCTTCCGCGTCCTAGCCCAGGCCGCCCGCCTGTTCTCACCCATTTTGTAGAAACCATTTTTGGTCGCTCCTCACATTTTCAAAAGTGAAGCATGCGACCGCAAACATTAGATTATCGATTGAATGACCAAAGATCAGAAACCAGTAGTTTTGATAACAGGCGCAGGCCGTGGATTGGGCCACGCCGCTGCAATTGCCTTCAAGGCCGCAGGATATCACGTTATTGCAACAGCGAGAGACACCTCTCAGAAGCAAAATGAAGAGAACCTCAGCTGGCTGCCATTGGACGTGACTGATAGCGAAGCATGCAATGCCGTAATCGCTAAAGCGTTTGCTGAGCATGGCCGTCTGGATGCTCTGATCAACAACGCCTCAGGCTATACCGGTGGTGTGCCATTTGATGAGCTGTCTGACCAAGAGATCATCACAGAGACAGATGTCACCCTCAAAGCCTCCATGCTTCTCTCCAAGGCTTATATGCAGCACGGCAAACACCAAGGCTTTGGAAAGATCATCTTCATCAGCTCAACGGCTGGTTTACCCAACCGTGAAGCCTCCAGCAAATGGGCAGCCTACTCTGCCACAAAAGCCGCCCTTCTTCGCTTCTCAGAAAGCTTACAAGGCGATCTCTACGCCTATGGCATGCAAAGCCATGTCGTCATCCCAGACAATCTTCGAGAAACAGAAGACGAAGCAGAACTAGCCCGACAATCTGCCACTTCATATGCGTCTGTTTCTGAAGCTCTCTTGTTCCTGAGCCGGCTGGAGGGCAACCTGTCTGTTTCGCGCATGGACATTCGTCCCGCTGTTATTGCCAGCAGTACCTCTGGTGAAACCACAACACTTTAGAGCACCCTCAGAAATGGTGAGTACCCTTCAGTAGACTTGCGCTGGCACAGTAAAATACGTTAGGGCCAATTGAGAATAATAACCCAGAGGGCCTTTCGCATGTATTTTGTGCCTGAACTAAGTGTGATGGCGGGTTTCACCGTTGCTGCCTTCATCCTGTCCATTACCCCTGGACCGGACATGACCTTCTTCATGAGCAAAACGCTCACGCAGGGCCGCAAAGCCGGTCTGATGGCCATTGTTGGCGCAACAAACGGTGTGATGATCCATGCGTTCCTTGCTGCCGTTGGCATCTCCGCCCTGCTCGCCGCCTCCGAGTTTGCCTTCCAGATCCTCAAAACCGTTGGCGCACTTTATCTGGTTTATCTGGCCTTCCAGATCCTGCGCAACGGCTCTGCGCTGTCACTGGAAGAAGGCGAAGCCTCTCGCGAAACCGCCAGAGCCATCTGGGCCAAAGCCGTAACGATCAACCTGCTCAACCCGAAAGTTGTGCTGTTCTTCGTGACCTTCCTGCCTCAGTTTGTGTCTGCATCAGATCCATACGCGACCTCTAAACTGCTGTTCCTTGGCTTCTTCTTCATTCTGCTGAACGTGCCAAGCAGTCTGGTCATGGTGTTTGGCGCATCTGCTGTCTCCAAGTTCCTGCGCAACTCCCCACGTGTGATGCGCATCCTCGATTACTCTTTTGCGGGCATCATGGCTGCCTTTGCAGTCAAACTGCTCAGCGCACGCTCCACCGCTTAAGACTTCTCCTTGAAGGTGCGCCAAATCATTTCACGGCGCACCTTTCCCTATCCATTTGAGATTATTCCATGACAGAACATTTGTACCGAGACGATGCCTACCTGCGCAGCAGTGAAGCGGCTCTAAGCGAAATCACACCGGAAGGCGGCATCATTCTGGACCGGACCTGCTTTTACCCCAATGGCGGCGGCCAGCCGGGCGACAGTGGCTCCATTGAGCTGGAAGACGGCACCCGTATTCCAATTGCCACAACCGTATACTCCAAGGATCGCACCCAGATCGTGCATGTGCCTGCCGAAGGCACGCAGCTGCCAGCAACCTTGAGCGCAGGGGCAAAGGTCACCGCGCACGTTGATTGGGAAACCCGCTACAAGCGCATGCGCGTCCACACAGCCCTGCACCTGCTTTCCGTCGTGCTGCCATTCCCGGTCACCGGCGGCCAGATCAGCGATGGCACAGGCCGTCTGGACTTCGATATTCCGGAAGCTGCACTGGACAAGGAAGAGCTCACCAGCAAGCTTCAGGAGCTCATTGCTGGCGACTATGCAGTCACACAGGAATGGATCACCGACGAAGAGCTGGAAGCCAATCCCGGCCTTGTAAAGACCATGAGTGTAAAACCACCAATGGGCAGCGGACGGGTAAGACTGGTAAGAATTGGCGAGAACGTTGATTTGCAGCCATGCGGTGGCACGCATGTGTCCCAAACCGCACAGATCGGAACCGCTGCAATCACTAAGATTGAGAAAAAAGGCCGTCAGAACAGACGCGTCCGCATCCAGTTGGAGGACTAACATATGGCGCAGGATCCAATTGTCTCAGTAAGCTGGCTCAAGGACCACCTTGATGCACCCGATGTGGTCATCATTGATGCGTCCTGGTACCTGCCTGCCATGGAGCGCAACGCCAAAAAGGAATACGAGCAAGAGCACATTCCCGGCGCTGTCTTCATGGACATTGATGAAGTCTCCGATCAGAGCTCCCCGCTTCCGCACATGATGCCGGAACCGCACGTATTCTCCTCCAAAATGCGCAAGATGGGTATCGGCGACGGCCAAACCATCGTGGTCTATGACGGCGCTGGCATTTTCTCAGCCGCCCGTGTTTGGTGGATGTTCCGCGCCTTTGGCGTTGAGAGCGTCTTCGTTCTGGATGGCGGCCTGCCAGCTTGGAAAGAAGAAGGCTATCCACTCACCGATGAGGTTCCAACCCGTCTGGAGCGCCACTTCACCGCTATGCTCAACCACGACATGGTGCGCAATCTGGATGAAGTGCAGGACGCACTGGACAGCAGCAGCCACCTTGTGCTGGATGCTCGCGCACCAGAACGCTTCAAAGGTCTGGCACCGGAACCACGCGAAGGCGTTCGTGCTGGCCATATGCCGGGAGCTCTCAATCTGCCATTCGGCCTGCTGCTGAACGAAGGCAAACTCCGCTCCAAGGAAGACCTGCAAAACATCTTCAAGCAGGTCGGCGTAGATGCTTCCACCCCGGTGATCACATCTTGCGGCTCCGGCGTAACCGCTGCCGTCATCACACTGGCACTGGAGCAGGTCGGCTTCTCCAAAAACGCTCTTTATGACGGCTCCTGGACCGAATGGGGCTCCAGCGAAAAGACAGAAGTCATCAGCGAACCAGCCTGAGTTAAACCAGAATCACATTCACAAGAAAGCCCTGCAAGTCATTGACCTGCAGGGCTTTTGTTTAGGCGACAGCCAACTCTTCCTGCTTGGCAAGTGCATCCTGCTCACCAAGTTGAGCCGCCTCAGCAATCCACGCAGCACGCTCTTCCTCAGTCGACAGGTAAGTCGGTGAGAACATGCGGAAGCTGTGGTTTTCAAACCCGACAAAGTCCAGAATCTGAAGCCCCATCACCGTGTCATGGGCGCGATTATAAAGCTCATCATAGTAGTTCGACGCAGTATCACTGGTGATCAGCACCCGGGCACTCCGCCCTCTCAGCAGCTTGGCTGGCAGCTCTTCACCTTCCACAATCTGGAACGCAAACCCCGGCAGCAAAGTACGGTCCAGCATTCCTTTCATCGGTCCCGGCATACCGCCCCACCACAGCGGGTACACAGGCACCCAATGCGTGCACCAAGTCAGGTTCTCCTGAAACGCAACCAGATCCGGCTCCAGCCCCTGCCCACCTTTGTAATCACCGGACCGCAAGCCAGCATCAAACACCATCGCACTCAGGTTCATCACACGAACCTCTGCCCCCGCCTTGCGCGCAGCATCCGCATACGCCTCAGCAAGAGCATGCCCGAGACGATCTTCTCCGAGATGACCGCTAAACACAAAAATTCGGTTTGTCATGGGAACTCCATTTATTTGACTGCGGTCAACTTATTTTCAAAATATGACTGGAGTCAATTTATTTTTTGACCATAGTCACTTTATCGAATTTGAGGGAACCATGCTTCAGGGCAAACAAAAACGAGCACAAGAAACCCGCCAGCGCATTCTGGTGGCCGCCACGGACCTGTTCAATCAGGGCAACTTCAACGCGGTCAGCACAGAAAGCATCGCGGAGCAGGCCAATGTCTCCAAAGGCACGCTCTTCGCCCACTTCGGCGACAAGCTCGGCTTGTTTGCGGAGATCGGTTTGAAGGAGCTCAAGATCTGCGTGGATGCCCTGCACGAGGAAGCTGAAACAAGCACGGCAAGTGGCCGCGAGCAGTTGAATCACTCTCTCATGATGATTCTGCAATACTTTGAAAAACAACCAGAATTCCTACGCATCTTCATCGACGTCGCTGGCTGGGAAAAAGGCAGCCGGCAGAAAACTTCCTTGATGTGGCCGGCAGCATCGACAAGCTGTTTCAGCGGTTCATCGAGAAGGGCCAGCAGGATAAATCCATCCGCACCATGGACCCAAAACTGGGGGCTGTTTCCGTGCGTGCGTTCATGATCCACGCCGCCATCAGCCGCGTCTGCGGCGAGTACCCAACCACCGAAGAGCAGCATACCGAAGTGGGCAACCTGCTCTCCCTCGTACTCTGATCCGCGCTACACACCGTAGACATCAAACACGGTTTTGGGCGCTGTGCCACCTGTGAGTTTCGTCAGCACATAAGGCCGCGTGCCCTTCATATGGTGTGCAGTTTCAAACTCCAGCGCCTCAATCACCCCATCCCGCGGATGCTTGTGCATAATCTGCTCTACGCTGGATTGAGCCATCCGCCGATGCCCTGCACCAAACAGATCACACATGGCTCCCCGGTTCACCAGATACGCCTCACCTCCATGAGCACGCGCCGACACATAGGCATTCAGATGCAGCGCAATCGCATCCCCCACCTTGTGCACCGTGTCATTGTCATGCCCACAGTTGGAAAGATGGTTGCACGCCACCTCCGCCCCAGAAATCGCAAAGCAGCACTCATGTACCTGCGTCTGACGATTGTTGATCAGCCCGCTGTCATGCAAAATCGCTGCGGAGAACAACAGCTCCCGTTCAAACGACACACCTGCATATTCACCCAGCAGCACCCCAAACAGATAAGTCCGCCAGCTGTGATGCAACAGCCTTGCATCATGGGTCTCCGCCGCAAACTCCAGACTATCACGCACCAGTGACGTATCAGCAGGCAACAACGCCTCCAGCTCTGAAGAAACCGGCGACAGCAAACCCAGCCGGTCTTTCACCGTATCACCCAGATCCACCAGCTGCGTACGCACCAGATTGCCAACAAGCTTCAAATGCTCCAGCTGCGTCATCCGCCCTTTGCTGTAAGCTCCTGTTCTCTGGCCCCAGTTCAGGCTTCCCATCACACGCTCAGAGGCTCCACAATCCTTTGCCGTTACAGACATAACGCACTCTTCCAATTACAAAAATAATTATGTACCGTATCGCATCAATATTTAGAGCTCAATATTTTTATGCGAAGCAGTACATAAATGAGTACATCACGACCACGCGGGCGCCCCCGCCTCTATGATAAAGAGACTGCCCTAACCACAATGCAGCGTATTTTCTGGGAAAACGGCTTCTCTGCCACCAGCCTGGACCAGATCTCCGCAGAGACCGGAATCAACCGCCCAAGCCTTTATGCCGCCTTCGGCTCCAAGAAGGACATGTACATAAAATGTCTGCAGCATTTCGCAGAGATGATGGGCAAACGCACCGAGAACGCCATCCTCTCCGAGCCTGACCTTTCCAAAGGCCTTGAGAAGGTGTTCATGCAAGCCATGGAGATTTACCGGCCAGAAGCCTCCATGGAAGACGGTGGCCCGCTCGGCTGCTTTGTCACCTGCACCGCTCCAGCAGAGGCTGGTGCAGATGAGGAGATCAGGGAAGTCCTGAGAATGGTCCTCGACACCATCGATCAGTCCATGCGCGAAACCGTTGAAGTCGCGATCAAAGATAAGAAAATCCAGCCCAGACAAAGCGCTGAGATCACCGGCCACCTGCTGGGTTGCCTGCTCAACGGCCTCTCCCTGCGCGCCCGCTCAGGCACCTCGCGCAAGGAGCTGCAACTCACTGCTAAAGCGGGCATATCTCAGATCCTCGCCTAACGCCGACAAGAACACATCACACAACACGCCGCCCCATCGGCAAAAAAAGAGAGCACCGGTTTTCAAGGCCGGTGCTCTCACGTCAACTCACCTGCTTGGTTCAGGTCATGGCACCATGGGCAACCAGCGCCTGATCAATCGCCATCTTGAACCGGCCTGCGACCTTGGCAAAGCCATCAGACGTGCCGTGGATCTCATCCACCCAATCCGTCAGGTTTGGCATGGCACCCCGGCAATCCACCACAATCACATTGGCATCCGCAGCTGCCAGACCATCCAGCATAGCATACAGCTCATCCAGCATGGCGCTGATGATCTTCCGCCCTAACACACTTGGGATATTGCGGTCAGACAGCGGTTCTCCCAACCACTCATCTTTGGCCGCATGCAGCGGGTCGCGTGTATCTCCCTGCCACTTGTAAGGGAACACATAATCATAGCCATGCACGAACACAGGCATGTTCTGCAGCTCAGAAACTCCGCGAATATCGCTGATCACTCGTTCATAGGCCCCTTTCAGGAAAGCAAGCTTCTCATCAAAGGCCGCGCGGTTGATATGCCCGTCCACATCGTTGATATCGCCGTTGAAGTCCTGAAGAATATCAAAAAGAACCGCAACACCCGTATCCGGATCTTCGCCGATAATGTCATTTCCGGCAGCTGAGAACAGGAAGCCGGAGACCTTGTCCTTGTAGTCATAAAGCGCGGAGAGATATTCCCGCCGCCGGGCCCGGTCCGGACCGTAGACCATGTTCTGCGCTGTATCTCCCGCAGCACCCAGCGAGTAGATGTTGTAGTGCTCGCTCAGATGATCAATCACATCGTCAATGATAATTGGAAACTGGAACCAGCTGTCCCCTTCCGAGATCAGCATAGGCCGTTCAGGATGATCCTTCATGGCTTCTTTGAAGCGCCAGTACCGGCGAATGCGGGAAGCCCAGTTACCGATCTGAAGAGCATTCTCAAACTCCTCATCAATCTCGGTCATCTCCACCAGTTCCGGCTTCACCTGGAACTGTATGTCGAATGCACCCGTATGCCGAACAACCCTGCAGTATTTCAGTAGTTGTTCTTCAGGGACACTCGGATCACGAGCTAACTTCAAAAACTCATCATATGTAATTTTCATAGTATTCCCCCTCTACGATTAACTATTAAACTTTACACAAGAGGTGAGTTTACGGTTAAGCTTGCCATATGCAGATAACAATTTAAAGGTACATTTCATGACCCTTAAATTACATAATTTAAACAGTGTATTACTTGAAAAAGCAGCCCAACGACTAAGAGACCGAAGCGGGGAGTTAAAAAAGATCCGCAGCGCAATTTTGGCAGGAACTCAGGCCGAAACAGACAGCAAGGAGCGGCTTGCCCTCTACAATCGACGCGCTGCCACGCTGGCCATGTCCGAAGGCCAGACTACATCCATACAGAGCCCGATCTTTGAAGAAGAAAAGCCAGACCCCATCAGCATCGGCAAGGAAGCCTTAATCGGCACGCAAAACGATCTGCTCCCCATCGAGTTTTTTGAGTACGGCCTCTATGCCGCTCGTTCTGTTGGCAGAATTGAGCACGTCGAAGGACTGAGGTTCGGCACAGGCTTTCTGGTAGGCCATGGCCTGATGATGACCAACCATCATGTTCTCAGCACGCCAGAAGACGCCAAAGCCCACTTCTTTGAGCTTGGCGCAGAGACCAACCGCATTGGCAACCAAACCCCTTCAAAGATCTGCTCCATCGACCCTGACCGCTTTTTCTGGGCTAGTGAGGAGCTGGACATCGCAGTGGTGGCCGTGGTGGATGAAGATCCCGGCTTTATCCCGCTGGATCATTACGGATGGCATGCCCTCATCCGCCAGCAAGGCAAAATCAAGAAGGGAGATCCGATTAATATCATTCAGCATCCCCTTGGCCGCAACAAAGCCGTGGTCGTTCATAACAACCACCTTCTGCATATTGAAAATGGAACTGATGCACACATGTTTTGCTGGTACTCCGGCGATACGCAAAAAGGCAGCTCCGGTTCTCCCGTCTTCAACAACCGCTGGGAAGTCGTCGCCGTCCACCACATGGCCGTGCCACAAACCAACGCTGATGGTGCCATTCTGGACAAACACGGCAATCCTCTCACCCGCGCTCAAGCACGCCGCAATCCATCCCTCATCGCCTACGCCGCCAACGAAGGTATCCGTACCTCCCGCATTGTCAGCGCACTGGAATCCGCACAATTCACCAAAGCCCACCACGCCGACATTCGAGACTTCCTCCTAAAATCCTGGAGCAGCCCCGGCGCCCACCGCCGAGGCCTGCGCGCCGCCGTAAGAAGCGCACAGGCTTTGTAGGAGAATCCCAGATAAGCGATACTCGAACGTTACAAAGAGGCAGGCGACCAAAACGAAAAAAAAGCCCCGCTGAAACAGCGAGGCTTTGAACTAGGAACTCCGACCAGATCAGTGGTTAAGGATCTGGGAGAGGAACAGCTGAGTACGCTCATGCTGCGGATTGGTAAAGAATGGCTCTGGCTCATTCTGCTCAACAATCTGGCCCTGATCCATAAAGATCACGCGGTTCGCCACTTTACGGGCAAAGCCCATTTCGTGGGTCACGCAGAGCATGGTCATGCCCTCTTCCGCCAGACCGATCATCACGTCCAGCACTTCCTTGATCATCTCAGGGTCAAGCGCAGATGTTGGCTCATCAAACAGCATGACCTTCGGGTTCATGCAGAGCGAACGGGCAATCGCCACACGCTGCTGCTGACCACCGGAAAGCTGACCAGGATACTTGTTGGCCTGCTCAGGGATCTTCACGCGCTCAAGATAATGCATCGCAATCTCTTCAGCCTGTTTCTTCGGCATCTTGCGAACCCAGATTGGAGCCAGTGTACAGTTCTCCAGAATGGTCAGATGCGGGAACAAGTTGAAGTGCTGGAAGCACATACCCACTTCGCGGCGGATCTCATCAATCTTCTTAAGATCAGAGGTCAGCTCGATACCGTCAACGACGATACGGCCCTTCTGATGCTCCTCAAGGCGGTTAATGCAGCGGATCATGGTTGATTTACCAGAACCGGACGGGCCACAGATAACGATACGTTCGCCGCGCATAACCTTCAGGTTAATATCACGCAGAACGTGGAAGTCTCCGTACCACTTGTTCATACCTGTAATCTCGATAGCCACATCGGTATCGGATACATGCATTTTAGAGCGGTCCGCCTGGATATCTTCAGCGAGGTTTACGTCACTCATTTTTATAACTCCGAATTTTTAGGCATGCACCAGGCGACTAGCGATGGCCGGTATGCAGTTTGCGTTCCAAATACATCGAATATCGGGACATTGCAAAGCAGAAGATAAAGAACATGAACGCGATAAACGCATAAAGTTCCACAAAGATACCATTCCAACGTTGGTCAGCAAGCGTAGGCGCAACCAGTCCGAGAGGATCCATAAGGCCAATGATCAGCACCAGAGTGGTGTCCTTAAACAGGCCAATAAAGGTATTCACGATTCCAGGGATAGAGATTTTCAGCGCTTGCGGCAGAATAATCAGACGCATGCTCTGCCAATAACTCAACCCCAACGCATCCGCAGCCTCGTACTGCCCTTTAGGCAAGGCCGCCAGACCACCACGGATAACCTCCGCCATGTAAGCACTGGCAAACAGCGTCACCATGATGACAACACGCAGCACGATGTCGAAGTTCACGCCCTTCGGCAGGAAGTAGTTGAGCAGAACGTGCGCAACAAACAGAAGGGTAATGAGCGGCACACCGCGGATGAACTCGATGAAGATCACTGCCAGTGACTTCACGATCGGCAGGTTGGAGCTACGGGACAGCGCCAGCACAATACCAATCGGCAGCGAGAACGAGATACCGGAAACACCAATGATCATGGTCAGCAGCAGACCACCCAGCTTGGTGGAAGACACCGGCTCAAGACCAAAACCACCCCAGATCAGCCAGAAAGCCACAAATGGGTAGGTCATGGAGGCCATCAACGCAGCACCGCGCTTCGGCATACCGTCCCAAAGCGCAGGAACCAGAGCCACAAACAGCAGCACGAAGGCCAGAATTGGACGCCAGTACAGCTCAGTTGGGTAGAAGCCAAACAGGAACTGATGATAACGCTCACGAATTACCGCCCAGCACGCACCATTTTCTGTCAGCGCACGGCACTCATCCAGAGAGTTTGCATTCCAGACGGAATTGACAAACGCCCAGTTGAAGATGCCAGGGACAGTCGAAAACACCACAAAGACGGAAATCAGCGTCAGTATAGTGTTCAGCGGTGAGGAGAACAGGTTCTCACGAGCCCAGCCAACAGCGCCAGTTGTGCCCTGGGGAGGCGGCAACTGCGGCTTTTCAGAGGTCGCGACATAGGCAAAAGTGTTTTCACTCATCTTAGCGCCCCTTCAGCTTTACGGATTCGTTGTAAACATTCATCACAGCTGAAATGCTTAGCGAAATCAGCAGATACGTTGCCATGAGCAGCAACATACATTCCATCTCACGACCGGTCTGGTTCAGCGTAATACCGCCGAGCGTACCCGTCAGATCCATATAACCAACCGCAATCGCAAGAGATGAGTTCTTGGTGATGTTCAGGTAGTTGGAAATCATTGGCGGAATGATGATGCGCAGGGACTGCGGCAGAACAACAAGGCTCATGGTCCGTCTTGGACGAAGGCCGAGTGCGTAAGCAGCTTCTGTCTGCCCCTTACTGATCGCCATGATACCCGCGCGCACAATCTCCGCAACAAACGCAGCAGAGTAGATGGAAAGCGCAAACCACAGAGCAATAAGCGGCGTACCAACTTTCAGGCCACCCTTCAGGTTGAAGCGACCGGCAACAGGGTAATCAAGACCAATCGGCATACCAGCAGCAAAGTAAGCCAAAACGGATGGTACAATCAAAATACCAAGCGTGATGTAGCCAACTGGCAAAATCTGGCCAGTTGCTTCCTGACGCTGACGCGCCCAACGACGGAAGACAAAAATACCCGCGATGGAAGCCAGCAGGACTGCAACAACAATCTGGTAGCCACCGTCAAACGTCAGTCCCGGAATGTAGAAACCACGGTTTGTTGCATAAACCGCCCCTTCAATAACTGGTGCTTTGACAGCCTGCTTTGGTGTCGGAAACACGTGAATGAAGACAGCGTACCAAGCCAGAATTTGCAGCAGCAGCGGTACGTTACGAACGCCTTCAATGTAAACCGCCATCAAGCGGGAGACGACCCAGTTATTGGAGAGACGCAGAACACCGACAAATACGCCGATGATAGTCGCAGTCACACACGCAAGAAACGCAACGAGCAGCGTGTTGAGCAAGCCGACAAGTGCCGCTTTCCAGTGGCCGGAAGCGGAGGTGTAGTTCACCAGGACCTGACCAATGTCATAGCCTGCTGGTTCGTATAAGAATCCGAAATTGAAATCTTTGCCAAGTGCTTCGAGGTTCTCGACAGCATTGCTGATGAGCATCATCACAACTGACAGAGCAACGACAAGCGCGATAATCTGGATCGTATAGGATCTGTATCGAGCATCTCGCCACAGTTGCGACAACTGGAAGCTATTATCGGCTGGTACGGTTGAAGTGCTCATAAGTAGCCCGCCTTATTTATTATGCTTAGAAAAAAGCGCTGTTATCCTGCAACAGCGCCCCCTTTTGTCAGATCTCGATCAGATCAACGGAATGGAGGTGCGTACTGCAGACCACCTTCAGTCCACATAGCGTTCAGACCACGAGCAAGGTTAACTTTGGTCTGTGTACCGAGGTGACGCTCGAACACTTCACCGTAGTTACCAACTGCCTTGATAGCTACGAGAGCGAAGTCGTTACCCAGACCAACGGATGCACCCATTTCGCCGGAAGCACCAAGCAGACGCAGTACTTCTGGGTCTTTGGAGTTCGCAGCCATTTCGTCTGCATTCGCAGCGGTGATGCCTTTTTCTTCAGCAATCTTCAGCGCGTTCAGAACCCAGCGGCCAATGTCTGCCCACTGATCGTCGCCATGACGGACAAGCGGACCGAGTGGCTCTTTGGAGATGATTTCAGGCAGAACGATGTGGTCGTCTGCGTTCTCGAAAGTCGCACGCGATGCTGCCAGACCGGAAGCATCGGTGGTGTACACGTCACAAGCATCTGCAAGGTAGTTTGCACGACCTTCAGTGTTTGTCTCGATGGACAGTGGCTCGTAAGACATGCCTTCAGCTGTGAAGTAGTCAGACAGGTTCAGCTCTGTAGTCGTACCGGTCTGGATACAAACGGTTGCACCGTCCAGCTCTTTAGCAGAAGCAACACCGAGAGACTTCTTCACCATGAAGCCCTGACCGTCATAATAGCTCACACCAAGGAAAGTGAACTTCAGGTCAGCGTCACGGGAGAATGTCCAGGTGGTGTTACGGGACAGGATGTCTACCTCACCGGAAGCCAGCGCAGTAAAGCGGGTCTTACCAGTGGTTGGAGAGAACTCAACAGCATCTGCGTCACCCAGAACAGCAGCAGCTACCGCACGGCAGTAGTCAACGTCGAAGCCCTGCCACTTGCCGTTTTCGTCAGTGTAGGAAAAGCCTGCAAGACCAGTAGAAACCGCACAACGCAGTTTGCCGCGCTCTTGCACGTCTTCAAGAGTGCCAGCGGAAGCTGCGGACAAAGAAGTCGCTGCGAACGCTGCACCCAGCGCAACTGGAAGGATCATTTTTTTCATAGAATTGGAGCCTCTTTTTTTGTCCAATTTTAAAATTCATCACCGGAAGTAGCAGGCTGTTCCCTTTCTCCTAGGAAAACATCCGAAACAAACACGTCAGCGCGTGCCCTTAAAGCCCCCCTATTGGCTTCAACCACTCCTCATCAAGCATTCGATGATATTTCTCTAAAAACGTCAAGAGGTTTTTATTAATAAGTTAGTCTACGAGGTGATATTCATCAACGATTGCAAAGTTTCTATGCAAATTATATCTCAAATGCATGCGATTTAACCATTAATCAAAATCGAGAAATATAGTTACGTATACGCATACAAACAAATTAATCCAAACAATACTGAAATAGAGAGGAAATATTACTTAGATTACAAGCGCAATGAAAAAACTAACCTTGAAAACTGAGCGCAAATTCGGAGCAATTTTCTTCAAAAATACGTATTTCACACTAACCTTTACAATCAATATGCACAAATAATACGCAATTTTACGAAAAACCCACGAGGAAGTCTATCTTCCCCATGGGCAAATAGCGTTCAGCAATTTAATTGCATTCTGGTTGCATTTATTGCGGATAAATCGCCTAGAAATTCGGGTCCTGGCGTTTTTCCTTGTAGATAAGCCATAGATTTCGGAAATAAATGATCAATCCGAGGCCTTGTCCCGCAATAAAAACAGGATCCTTCTTGACGATAGCGTAAGTCAGAAGAAGCGATCCGCCCCCAATGGAGAAGAACCAAAAGGCCACCGGGACGATGGATCGTCCCACCCGCTCAGAAGCAATCCATTGGATCATGAAGCGCATCATAAACATGAACTGCGCCACAAACCCCCAAAGAACCCAAAAGTCCCACTGGGCTACAAAGACGTCATAAACCCACTCATAAAGACCGGCCAGCATCAATGTGCCTCCTTCGCTGGAGACTTGTCCGACTCAGTCACCATCACCACTTCAGGAATGACCTTCCGGCGACGGCGCAACCACCACACGCCAAAGAGATCCAATACGCCCACCAGCGCCCGATCAAAGATCCCATATTTGGAAACACCGTGCTCACGCTCCCGGTCCACCACATCCACATGAACCACGTCATATCCTTCGCGGATCACAAGAGCTGGCAGGAAACGGTGCCAGCTGTCGAAATATGGGAGCTTCAAAAACACATCCCGGCGGAGCAGCTTCAGACCACAGCCACTGTCACGCGTGTTATCTTTAAGAATCGCCCCACGCAGCTTGTTGGCAGCTTTGGATGCATAACGCTTGAACACACTGGCCTTGCGCCCCAGCCGCTGGCCAGCAGCAAGCCCAACACGCTCACCACCCTTTTCCATCGCGGCAAGCATCTCACGGTAGTAGATAGGGTTGTTCTGCCCGTCCCCATCAATCGTAGCCACATAAGTACCACGCGCATGAAGCAGCCCGGTACGAACAGAACAACTTTGCCCACCAGACCGCTTATGATGGATCACCCGTAAATAGCCGTTTCTCTCCGCATATTGCTGGAGCACTTCAAGACTGTCGTCAGTCGACCCATCATCAACAACGATCGCCTCAAACCGATACTCTTTCAGCGCCTCAGCAATCTCATCCAAAAGCGGAGGAAGATTATCTCTCTCATTCTTCGCAGGGATAACGACGCTTACGTCGATTTTCTGTACAGCAATATCGTCGTTCATTTATTTTTTCCCGTTCAGCCCAGCATCTACCCAAGCTCAACAAGGAAAACCTGAAGAGTACCTAGGATACCTCAGAGCTATGATGCACACCCGCTGCTCGCGTATTACCTGTATTACTAAGCGCACGCAACCACCCAGAGCTGAAGACATGTGTCAGCGTAGGCAACAACTCACCCTGACTTGAATATCTGAACCCCAAGCGTCTACGCGCCATCCATCGAGCACTCAGATACGAAAAGACTCCTCCGACCACAAGTCCAGCAGCCACGTCACTGGGGTAATGTGCACCGACAATAATTCGGCTCACCGCAATCCAACTCCCAACGACAACAATAAACCACCGATATTTGGGCGCTAACAAAGCCAAAGCGATGATCAACGCGCCTGCAGTTGTCGAGTGACCGCTTGGAAGACTCGAAAGCTTTGCTTGCCACGCAAATGGCTCAAAAGCTAACGGCCCCATTTCATCAAACAACGATGGCCGCGCACGTCCAATGTTCCATTTAAGAGCAATAGCAAGCAATCCACTCGCTGCTACAACAAAGAATAGAAAGCTTGCGTAGACAGAAAGTGATGACATGATCATTTTTCTACGAAATGAGTTAGCCTGCCAGTCTCGAAAGATCACTGCTAAAATCCATAGGCCTGTCGGGATAAGTACCCAGTCTGACTTGCCCGCATCTGTAATCACATCGAAAACACTATGATAAGCATCAGGTAACCGCCGAGCCCAAATCGGACTGCTATGATCCAGAAAAACCATTGCAACCCCGCAAAGCGCGATAAGCAAAGCAGCCACATTCTGTGGTTTTAGTATCGATGGCAGATCTGGAATAGCAATATGCTTACGTTTCCGGCGATTTTTTAAGATCATGCGAAAAGAGTGAATATGATTTCGCGCGTTGCCACCAGCAACATGCATTAAAGCGCGCAGCCGATGTAAGAAAGACTGCCTAGTCTGTTCCTCTTCCTCACGACTGCCTTCAGCCTCTGTCTGCCGCTCTTCCCACTCAGCATCAACGGCATCACGGTTCAATTCAGCCTGTTGTTCGTTTTTTTGTTTTTCCCGTACTGGGCGCTCTAAAGTGTCTATGGAGCCGTCATTAATCATTGCGCCGCCCCACCCGCAGAAAAAATATGTACCAGCAATGTTTTACCGCCATTGATATTCAGGCCGGATACACTTGATACCTCTGAAGCCTTCATCCCCAACCGAAGAGCTTCTGCATCAAACCGATCCAGCTGCCGTCCTTCCACCAGCGCAACTCTGCAAGTCCCGGAGGATACGCCCGTCTCCTGCCCTCCATTTGCCAGAAAACGCGCTGCAGCTTCTGCGCCAAGTAACTTTGTTTGCGTGCCCTGCAAAAATACGAAGCTAGGCTCATAGAAACCTGCTGTAGCAATCTCTTTCCGCTCACACCCCGGAAGCCGATCAACCGCTTCCACCAGACGGGAGGAAATCCAAATTGTTGACAATGCCGGGCCTGAAAATGCCCAGAAACCAACAAACATTAGCACTGCGGAAACACTTGCATTCGGCAACGCAGAAACAAGCTTTCCTTCAAACAACTTAGATGTGGCTGATAACGCAGCAATGACAGCCAGCCCACACAGCACAACACCGGGCGGAGACGGCCATAGATCAAGCAGCAAAGGTCCGACAACAACGGCAATCGCGATGCCCAGCGGCACCAGCAAAAACAAAGCAGCAGAAGCAAATCGCCAGCCAACACCGGCACTCGCTGCTCTATCTGTCATCATCACGCCTGCCACCAGCAACGCCAGAACAGGCATCATGGGCAAGGTGTAATGCGGCAGCTTTGTTGAAACCAATTCAAACACGACCCACGAAGGGATCAGCCAACACAACAAGAATCTATAACAAAATTTATTCAATTCTTGCCTAATCCCCTTGAAAGTCACAAGGAGAAAAGAAGGGATTGGCCAGAAAATAATGAAACTGATTAACAGATGCGTCAGCGGCGGAGCCCCATGAGACTCCCGTCCGGTCCCCACCTTGCCCCACAGATCTCCACCTAGTGCATCTCTGAAGAAGGCACCATCTGTCTCTATGTAGATAGCCACCAACCATGGAGAAACCAATGCAAGAAACAGCAGTAACCCCGTAATCGGCGCAAGCCCTCTTAGCCAGAAAACCTTTCGTTCCCAGAGACATAAAGACAAGACCGTCAACCCGCTGACCATGAGAATGATCGGACCTTTGATCAGAGTGCCCAGCGCTAGTCCCAACCAGAAAAGCAAAGCCGAAGACCACACCGCTGGTCGTTGCTGAGCAACCCATATCCGCGCCATCGCACCTTGCGAGAGCATCACACAGGCCAGCAGCACTGCATCCGTTTTCGCTAAATGTGCTTCAACATTCAAAATGAGAGCAAGTGCGACCAGCAACGCCGCGATAAAACTCTCCTGTTCCCTGAAAAAGGCTCGCGCAATCCAGTAACTCAGTAAGACTGCGGCTATCGCCCCAAGAACGGAGGGCACTCGATAAACCCAGATTGGTGCGCTTTCTCCATATCCCAAAAGCTTTGCCACACCCACCTGAGCCCAATAGATGCCTATGGGCTTCTTGTTGCGCGCAAGCTCCTGAAAATGAATGGATACATAATTGCCCGTCTCCATCATTTGCTTTGAAGCCTGCGCGAAGCGAGGCTCATCACGGTCCAAGGGTGGAACAGACGTCAGACCCGGTAGATAAAGGCATAAACACACAACCAGCAAAACAAAGGGTGCCAGCCAGTCACGCCCAACAACGCGAAGCCACCATGCTGTTGGCTCGGACGGCTCAGCTTCGTTCCTATCCATGGGTACTGCAAGATTCATTTGCGCAGACATAACCGCCCTGCTGCCCTCCACGCTCTCGGGAAAAACGGAGCTAAGAGCAAATTGCTCCCCCGAAACAATAAGCAGCACATCATCTGGAACCCATTCCCCAAAACTCCTCACTCAATACTTGCACCATCCAATGCTTGGACTGCACCGTTGGTTTGGAAGCTGAAGACGACCTGAAACACAGGCCCTCGGCCTCCATGGATTGGTCGAGATCAAATGAATCTGGGAATTACGTGGATTAATCCTGGCCAGTACAGTTTCGGCCCAAATTCCGCCCTAAAATGAAATCGACTAATCGGGCATTTCGGGAAAAGCGCGTGACATTGGAATTTAAGGGAACTGCAGCCCTGCTGTTGGCTGCAATGCTGTCTGGCTGTGCAAGTCTGGGTATTGATAGTGCGGAAGACGTTGAGCTACAGCACATCGCAATCAACAAACAAGAAGCTCTGCGCCAGACCAACGCATGGCGTGCCAAACACGCCCTACCCCCAATCAAGCTCGATCCGCATCTCACGGAAGTTTCGCAGGATATGGCAGACCACATCGCCAGCCTGGATTCCCTGAAGACACGGCGTCATTCTTCCTCCAGCCTGCTCAGTCGAACCCAGTCCAATGGCTACAAATCCTATGCAGGAGCTGAGAACCTCGGCGCTGGCTACGCCAACATTTCTGCGGCAATGACCGGATGGAAGACCTCCCCGGACCACAACAAGAACCTGCTCAACAAGCACGTCACCCACATGGGCATTGCCCGCACCAATAGGACAGACGGTACCTATCGGAACTTCTGGGTGATGACACTGGCCGCCCCTCAAAAACCAGTCACCGCGACAGGCTTCACAACAGTCTCACTGCCGTTCCCTGTTCAATAGAGAACCCGGAAACTGGAATTGCGCGGGGGATTTTTCTCCGCCCTTCCTTTACGCAAGTGCTGTTAGCACCCATATTCAGATCTCTACCGCCTATTCCTGCACGAGGCATCCTTCCAGCAGGTATTTGCGACCATTTATGAGTGACAGCTGTTTGGCTCTTTCTGCATTTCAGAAAGAGTAAGACGCTTTTACGTTTCATCGGAGATTGAATATGAGCGAGACCGCAAAGGTTCTTCTGCAAGATTGGAAAACCCCGTTTGGACTTCCGCCGTTCTCACAGATCAAGCCGGAAGACTTTGAGTGCATTTGAAGAAGCCTTTAAGGCAGGCGAAGACAACATCATTCGCATTGCTCAAAATCCTGAAGAACCGACATTTGAAAACACCATTGCAGCTCTGGAGCTGGCAGAAGAAACCCTCGAGCAAGTCGCAAGCGTGTTCTTCAACCTCTCCTCGGCCGATACCAACGAAACCTTACAGCAAGTCGAGCGCAGCGTTTCTCCCAAACTAGCAGCCTATAACACCAAAAAGCTTCTCAACCCGGCGCTCTTCAAGCGCGTTGAGACCCTGATGGCGAAGAAAGACGCACTTGGCCTGACACCTGAGCAGGACCGTGTGTTGGAGCGCTACTACTCCATCTTCCACCGCGCAGGTGCTGGCTTGATGAGACGGGCAAGTCCCGCATTGCGGAGATTAATGAACGTCTTGCCACGCTGGGCACCAGCTTTGCGCAGAACGTTCTGGCAGATGAGGCCTCCTATAAACTGGTTCTGGAGAATGAGAGCGATCTGGAAGGTCTGCCAGAGTTTCTCGTCAAAGCCGCTAGTGCTGCAGCTGAAGAACGCGGTGAGCCGGGCAAGTACGCCATCACCCTCTCCCGTTCCTCCATTGAGCCATTCCTGCAATTCTCCAAACGCCGTGACCTGCGCGAAGAAGCCTTCAACGCATGGGCAAAGCGTGGGGACAACGCAGGCGAAACCAACAACTCCGCCATCGTGCGCGAAACCGTGCAGCTGCGGAACGAAAAAGCAAAGCTCCTTGGCTTTGAAAGCTTTGCAGCCTTCAAGCTCGATGATGTGATGGCCAAAACCACTGGCGCAGTCGATGACTTGCTCACCAACGTCTGGGGCCCGGCTAAAGCACGTGCACTGGAGGAAGCAGCGGACCTTCAGGACATGGCACAGTCCGAAGGCGATAACATCGAGATCGCTCCATGGGACTGGCGCTATTACTCCGAGAAAGTGCGCAGCGCCAAGCATGATCTGGATGAAGAGGAAATCAAACCGTATTTCCAGCTAGATCAGATGATCGATGCGGCCTTCTACACCGCAACTCGTCTGTTTGGTCTCACCTTCAAGGAACTGCAGGAACAGGATGTTTATCATCCCGATGTACGCGTCTTTGAAGTCTTTGATAAAAACGGCGATCACCTCGGCATCTTTATCGGCGATTACTTTGCCCGCGCCTCCAAGCGGTCCGGCGCATGGATGAGTGCGTTCCGTTCTCAGCAGAAACTGAAAGGCGACATCCGTCCGATCATCGTCAACGTGATGAACTTTTCAAAAGCACCGGAAGGCGAGCAAACCCTCCTCACCTTTGACGATGCACGCACGCTGTTCCACGAGTTTGGTCATGGTCTCCACGGCCTCATGTCCAACGTCACCCACCCGCTTGTGTCTGGCACCAGCGTAGCGCGTGACTTTGTAGAACTGCCATCCCAGCTCTTCGAACACTGGTTGGCCCAGCCGGAGATTCTGAAGAAGTTCGCCCGCCACTATCAGACTGGCGAAGTCATTCCGGAAGAGCTTCTGGAGCGTCTGCTCGCAGCAGCAAACTTCAATCAGGGTTTTGCCACTGTCGAGTATCTGGCAACCGCCATTGTCGACATGGCGATCCATAAGGAAGACGAGCTGGACAATCTTGATCCAGCCCAGATGGAGAAGAAGATCCTTGAAGGCATCGGCATGCCAAAAGAGATCATCATGCGCCACCGGATCCCGCATCTCCTTCATGCCTTCGCTGGCGACGGGTACTCTGCAGGCTACTACAGCTACCTCTGGTCAGAAGTCATGGATGCAGATGCGTTTGAAGCCTTTGAAGAAACCGGCGATGCATTTGATCCGGACACAGCCGCCAAGCTTGAAAAGTTCATTTATGCGGCTGGCGGTTCTCAGGATCCGGCAAAGGCTTACATGGACTTCCGCGGCAAGATGCCATCCATTGAGCCACTGCTGAAAGGCCGCGGACTGGTCAACTAAGCGCTAACTACCAAGTTCAGTTATCAAAAAAGGGCGGGCCAATCGGTTCGCCCTTTACTGTGAGATCTGTAGGATCAGCCAACTAGCCTTTCATCATCCTGTTCAGGCCAGTCAGAAACACAAACAGCCATCCCAAAATCATCAGCATCCCGCCTGTTGGTGCTGCAAAATCAAACAGCTTCTCGCCAACGAATAAACGCTGGGCAAGATCACCACAGAACAGGCCAACCCCGGCAAACAGCAGCAGCATAGCAAAGGCGATACCTTTGGAACTGGTAATCCCATGCGCAACACCCAGCCCGACAAAGGCCGCTGCATGCATCATGGTGATTTGGGAGATAATGCCCAGATACTGATTATCTATCGTATGAGAGCTGGCAGCTGAGCTCAGGATCGCAATGACACCGCAAAAACCACCAAGCGCCAATCCAAGGCCAAGACCTTGTCCGAGTTTGGTGCGAGGCTGCTCCGCAGGCACCGCTTCACTTGCACTCTCCGGCATGGCTGCTCCTTAATGTCCTATTCCAAATCACATACTGCGCGAAACACTTACACGCATCAACTGCATATAGGATAACCATCAAAAATTGCAAAACCTTCAGCAAACGGATTTAAATTGCAATGCGAAAGAAGGCTGCAAAGGACCTGCCTCAACAGCCTCCATAGGTTACTTCGCTAAGTCTGCCAGATTACTGAATGGATCTGACACCATCGGTTTTAAACTGATCGCCTCTGTACCATTCACATCAAAATCATCAAAGGTTACGGAGTTGAAGTTCATGGCATCTAACGCACGCACGTAATAAGTAGCTTCATTCAAATCAGCCATAACAGACCACTGGGTGTAGTCCGGACCATCATCAGCTCCCGCATCTGGATCACTATCGCGCGCAAAGCCCTTAGGGATATCGAAGTTATTCAGAATATGACCTGCAACATTCAGGTTCTCTTTTGAGGTATCTTTGACCTCGGCACTGTTGACATAAGTAGTCACTCTCACAAAGCGTGATGGCGGTGTTACATCACCCGGCACACCTAACATCCCCGAACCTTGACCCAATGGAGACAACTCCCCTTCAGGGAACTTTTTCGCGGCTGTGTTGATGGGGGTTAAGTTCACATAATTGCGCAGGTTAGTCATGTGCCAATCAAACTGCGGTGAGTTGGTCATGACACCCAGTTCATTGTCATAAATCTTCAAGCCATCATCCACTGGCTCAATCACAATAGATTTCCCGGAACGGTCATGAATGGTGAAATGGAGTGGTGGTATCTGCCCAAGAACCTTAAACTCAATGTCGACCAGCTTGACTGACTTGACGGCCTCTTTCACCTCTTCAACGGTCTCAAACTGCGACAGCACCCAAACCAGGAAGTTAATCGGCGCGAGCTCTCCATCAGCTCCGTTTGATGTTGCTTCAGAATACTTAGCAAAACCCGGAAAGTAGAGAGCACCAGCGGCAAGTCCGGCTTCATTTACGCCATCAACAATCGCAGTCTGCTCTCCTCTGATATCCATTCCAATGACAGCATACTTGCTTGTCCAGCTCGTCCCCTCCCACTCTTTGCCATCCTCCAGAGTACCTGCACTGGTGATTTTATAGTTTCGTGGGATGAGAGAAACGGTCGATTCAGTTTCAAATCCAAACTCCATCGTCCGCCCATACACACGGCTATCATCTTTAGCCGTCACCACAAAACTGGTGCACGCAGATGAGCTGACAACAGGTGAAATGAAAAGGGCAGTTGAACATAGTCCAGTCAACACAACGCGCTGCAGTCTTGAAAACAAAGATGGCATGCTAAGCTCCTTTTTGCTTTTGCATGAGCATCGTCACCAGCGTTCTCCAAAAAATGCATAACGCCTGCATCAGATTGAAGCGAGGCTTAGCAAGAGCTTTAAATCTGAGTTTCAAACCAATCATCGCCGCTAGGCAGAAAGATCAAAACCAACTCAGCTGTTTCAGCTTAAGAACGATCTGCTTTAAGTCCACCCAAATTCACACGACAGCGCTGCAACCTCCTTACGGTGAGGCAACACAAAGAGTACCGCATGGTCTGCCATGCAGCGTTGAGCCAGAATTCCCAAAGATCGGGATGAGCAAGGCGGCAGGCAATGCCTGCGCATATGGTAAATTAGTGAGTCTTCAGCATCGGCTGTCGCCTTGCCTGGGCGTTTTTGCAGGAGGCTAAGGCCAGGTCCAAAAGACACTTGGAAGACCTGAAGCGGTTGGAAAGCCTCAGGTCTCAGTGCTGGCGCCCTTTGGTCTGGCCGTACATCCGCTATCCCTCAACACTGTTGGTGAAAGGGGAACCTCCACGAACCCGCTGGATGATACGTTACCTCACCCAGTAGCCCCGCCCGGCTCACACCAGCCTGAGGGGCGTTCCCACAAGCTGCCCGTTCGCATGAACCTGCAACTCAGTATGCAGGCATTATCAGAAAGGGGGATAATTTCGCTGAAGGAAGACGATCACACAGCCTGATCCCGCATACCTACCGCAGCTCATGGCCTTATTTGTTGGCTCTTAAAAGCCCATTCTGCGATACTGTTCATCAGACAGCATATGGGCGGGTGATGCAGGATACTCTGACAATCTCAAATTTGGCTGATGTTCCTCAGTTTTTGGAAGCAGCAGCCAAAGGCATGTGGCAGGAATGGTGGGAGGAAGAAGGCCACCCGATTGAGGACGTTTATGAAGAGCTGCAAAAGAGTTTTAGCCCGGAAGTTCTGCCCACAACACTGATCGCCCATCAAGGTGATGAGTTCCTCGGCATGGTCATGTTTGTCCAATCAGATATGAGCAAACGCCCTCAATATACGCCTTGGCTGGCTTCACTTTGGATCTCACCTGATCTCAGAAGAAGAGGTTTTGGCGCGCGGCTGACAAAAGGGCTGGAAACACTGGCCACTCAACAAGGACACCCTCACCTCTATCTCTTTGCAAAACTGAGCCTTCGCAGTTTTTACGAAGGATTGGGCTGGCAGTGCATTGAAGCCGATGTCAGCGGAGTGGATATCTTTCGCAAAGACTTAAGGTAAAGCGGGAGACCGTTTCATGAGAACCTTGTGCAGCCCCGGTCCATAACCGTTCTCTTCAACACGCTCAACGATAAATCCCATTTTCTCATAGAAGGGCCGAGTGTGCTGAGAGGTATCAATATGGACCGCCAGATCCGGACAGTCTTCTGTGATGAGCTCCAGCCGATACTGAACCAGAGCCTTGCCAATGCCCTGACCATGCAAGTCACGGCGCACCATCCCCCAGGAAAGCCCCACTCCTTTTGCACCACGGAAGTAGCCGCCAGACCCAACAACCTGCCCCGCTTTCACGGCAACGAAGTAAGGATCAGTCAGCCTGTTCAGATCCTGAGCAAACTCATCCAGCTCCTCAGGCATAAAGAAGCGGGGAACATTGCTCAGAAAGATCTCCCTGCATGCGGCAAAATCAGTCTGCTCATATCTGCGAATGTCCATCAGTCGTCTTTCAGTGGCCCTCAAGGGTGAACCGCATCACAGGCAGTGTGCGTCCAACCGGCAGCGATGGTTTAGTGCCAACCACTTCAGCCCCCATGTGCTCATAAAACCCTTTTGCGTTAGGGTCCGAGACGATCGTGAGTTCAGGAAGCTGTTGCTCACGCAGCCAGTTCTGGATGAAAACAAACATGAGGCGGCCTGCACCTCGGCCCATCAGCCTCGGTGAAACCCAGAAGTCCTCAAGCTCACAGCTCTGATCATCCTCGACTGAGATGGAGAAAACTCCAGCAACACTGCCCTTTTCTTCCAGAACCCAGAAATGACGGCTCGCCAGAACATCCTCATCCACCAACAGATCAGGTAGCCACGCGGACATCATCTCCTCAGAGTAACCCCAGTGACGCTTTGCGGAGAGGATGACCTCATTCATCTGAGAAAGATGCTGTGGAATTGCTGCGATGATATTCAAAGGCTTCCCCCCTCTCACGATGCAGGATAAGTCCTCATCACGCATCAACACCCCCAACAACTAGGCGCCAAACTGCCCTTTGGATGGGTCTGCAACATCAATGATGCGTAAGGACGGTTTCGCCTGCCCCTGCCATGTATCAACACTCAAACTTCCGGCAATATGTAAGGGCTTGCCGCGCGATTGTAAGAGCGCTTTGCCGTGTGGCTGGTCTTCCGCCTTAAAGGCAATTGCCTTCAGGTTGGTTCCGTCATTGCCGCCAAGCGTCACACTCACATGCCCTTGCCCAACAACTTTGGAGAACTTGATCGGCACCGATGGCAAAGCAAAAACAGGTTCTGCATGCGATGCCCCGTACGGCCCCGCCTGTTCCAGCATATCAAGCAGGCTCAGGTTTGCCCCGGCGGGTGTCAGCACACCATCAATGGTCAGCTCATGATCAGCAGAGGCTTGCTCCACATCCTCACCAAGCTGCTCAGTCAAAAACGCTTCGAACTCAGGCACTTTATCTTTTGGATGGTCAGGCCAGCAGCCATCGCATGGCCACCACCTTTCACAAGCAATCCAGCCTCAACAGCAGCCCGCACAGCAGAGCCCAGATCAACGCCTATGATTGAGCGGCCAGAACCCGTTCCAACACCCTGATCATTGAAAGCCATAGCAAACGCAGGCCGGCGATAGCGCTCTTTCAGGCGAGACGCGATGAGCCCCACAACGCCCGGATGCCAGCCGTCAGCACCGGTTAGCAGCACTGCGGGCGGAACAGCGCCTTCCATCTTCTGGAACGCTTGCCCCTCACCCTCTTCCAGCATGACCGCTTCCATCGCCTGCCGCTCCTGATTGAGCCGCTCCAGCGTGGCAGCAATACGCTCCCCTTCAGCCCGGTCATCAGAAGACAGCAGCTTCATGCCAAGAGCAGAATCGCCAATACGACCACCGGCGTTGATGCGCGGTCCGAGCATGTAGCCAGATGATACGGTGTTGGCTTACCGCTCAACCGCGAAATGTCAGCAAGGCAGGAAAGTCCAATGTTCTCGCGCCGCGCCATCACTTTAAGCCCCTGCACCACATAAGCGCGGTTCAGGCCCTTCAACGGCACCACATCACAGACGGTACCAAGCGCTACAAGGTCGAGCAGGTCCATAAGACGCGGCTCAGCCCGTTGGGCAAAGGCCCCACGGCGGCGCAGCTCTCGATTGAGCCCGACCAGAAACAGGAAAGTCACACCAACAGCAGCCAGATGCCCCTGCCCGGACAAGTCATCCTGCCGGTTGGCATTCACCAGCGCATGGACTTCCGGAAAATTCTCATCCACCTGGTGGTGATCCAGAACCACCACCTCAAGCCCAAGCCGCTTGGCTTCTTCAAATGCCTCGAACGAGGTGGAACCACAGTCCACGGTAATCAGCAGCCGCGCACCACCTGCATGCAGCTGATTGATGGCTGTCGGGTTCGGTCCGTAACCATCAATAATACGATCGGGAATGTAGACATCCGGCTCCACGCCCAGCTGCATCAGATAACGTTTGAGCAGTGCGGAAGAAGTGGCCCCATCCACGTCATAGTCACCAAAGACGGCAATCTTCACACCAGCCTGCAAAGCATCGGCAACGCGCGCGCAGGCTTTGTCCATATCCACCAGTTTGGATGGATCAGGCATCAGGTCTTTAATGGAAGGGTTTAGGAAACCGGAGGCGTCCTCCAGCGGAACACTGCGCCCGGCAAGCACGCGTCCCACCACTTCAGGCAGTTCCGTTCTCTGTGCAATGGCAAGCGCCTGTGAAAGCCCCTGATCATCCAGCCGTTCACGCCACACACGTGCGCTCAAGGACTTTTTGACACCAAGAACGACACGTCGCTCAGCACTGGTTGCATCCAATGTCATAACCATAGAAAGAAACTGCCCGATATCTCATAAAAATGCAAAAGCGGACGAGTGTTTGTTACACCCGCCCGCTTTCATCAATTAGCTCGGTGAAAGACCGAAATCAATCCAGATGGAACTTTTCCAACTGCGTATGCTTCGCTTCAATGAAACGAACCGTACCGGTCGTGGAGCGCATCACAACAGTGTGAGTGGTGATGTTGTCACGGCCTAGCTTCACACCCTTCAGGAAGTTACCAGTGGTCACACCGGTCGCAGCAAACAGAACGTCTCCGCCAGCCATTTCTTCCATGGTGTATTTGCGATTGATATCATCAATACCCATGCGACCTGCACGCTCAACCTGCTCTTCGCGGGTGATCACAAGACGGCCCTGCATCTGACCACCAATACAGCGCAGAGCTGCAGCAGCCAGAACACCTTCAGGTGCACCACCAATACCAACGTAAAGATCGATACCGGTCTCTTCAGGATCAGTGGTGTAGATGATGCCAGCAACGTCACCATCACCAATCAGGTAGATAGAAGCACCGGTTGCACGAATGTCGTCAATCAGCTTGGCATGACGCGGACGGTCCAGCACACAGACGGTCACGTCTTTAACGTCACAGCCTTTTGCTTTCGCAACAGCTGCAAGGTTTTCCTGAATTGGACGATCCAGATCGATGGTACCTTCAGGATATCCTGGGCCGATCGCGATCTTGTCCATGTAACTGTCAGGCGCGTTCAGCAAACCACCTTCCGGTGCCAGCGCGATAACAGCGATGGAGTTTGGCATGTTTTTCGCACAGATCGTGGTACCTTCTAGCGGATCCAGCGCGATATCAACCTTTGGCCCGTCTTTGGTGCCGACCTTTTCGCCAATGTAGAGCATCGGCGCTTCATCACGTTCCCCTTCACCAATCACGACGGTTCCGTCGATTGGCAGCTGGTTCAGTTCGCGGCGCATTGCGTCCACAGCAGCCTGGTCAGCTGCCTTTTCATCGCCCCGTCCACGAAGCCGCGCTGCAGATACAGCAGCACGTTCCGTAACACGTGCAAGTTCCAGTGTCAGAATACGGTCAAGAACGTCAGTTGCGTCCTGATGACTATCCGCCATTTAAACCTCTCGGGTGTCCTGTTTTCACGTTAAACGTGAGGAAGTTTTATTTCAGGTTCTCTATTCGTAACATCTGTGGCTTACCAGAGGTTACATTTTCAGCAGCAATTGCATCCAGAGCTTCGCGCACAGCCAGTTCAGTGGTCTCGTGCGTGATAAGGATAACACTTCGCGGTGCTGCAGGATCGCTTACACCATCCTTATCATTTCTGGAATGCGGTCCACGTTGGACAATAGACTCAAGTGAGATGCCTTTGTCCGCCATACAGCGCGCAATTGTGGCAAAAGTACCGGCAACATCCAAAACAGCCAGACGGATGTAATAACCACCTTCATGCGCTCGCATACGCGCTGGAACATATGTCTCCAGTGTTGTCGCAGACTGACTAAACACTGGCATAGAAACATTGCGGGCAATGTCGACAATATCAGAGATCACGGAGGACGCTGTCGCATCACCACCAGCACCCGGTCCAACCAGCACCACTTCGCCAACCGCGTCACCATCAACAGCAACAGCATTCAGCACACCATCAATGCGAGCGATCGCAGAGGACTTCGGTACCATGGTCGGATGAACACGCTGCTCAATGCCCGTATCCGTGCGCTGAGCAACACCCAGCAGCTTGATGCGGTAACCAAGCTCGTCCGCGGCGCGAATGTCAGCGGTGGTGATAGAAGTAATCCCTTCCACATAGATAGCATCCGCATTCACTTCGCAGCCAAACGCAAGGCTGGTCAGCAGAGCAAGCTTATGAGCGGTATCAAACCCTTCAATGTCGAAGGTCGGATCAGCTTCCGCATAACCAAGCCGCTGCGCATCAGCAAGACATTCTGCAAATGACAGTCCTTCACGTTCCATACGGGTGAGGATGTAGTTACACGTGCCGTTCATGATGCCGTAAACGCGGGAAACATCATTGCCCGCAAGGCTCTCACGCATGGTCTTGATGATTGGGATACCGCCGGCAGCAGCAGCCTCATAGTTCAGGCTCACGCCCTTGTCTTCAGCAAGACGGGAGAGCACAACAGCATGCTTGGCAAGCAATGCTTTGTTGGCTGTGACAACGTGTTTGCCGGTTTCCAAAGCGGTGCGAACACTCACCTCAGCCGGACCATCCTCGCCGCCAATCAGCTCTACAAAAACGTCAATCCCGTCGAACTTGGCAAGTTCAACGGGATCTTCAAACCAGGTCAATCCATCCAGATTAACACCACGATCTTTAGAGCGGCTGCGAGCACTCACAGCCACTACTTTGATAGGTCGGCCACATCGATTGGCAAGAACGTTCGCCTTAGCCTCGAGGATACGCACCAACGAAGCACCGACGGTTCCAAGACCAGCAACGCCAACTTTCAAAATATCAGTCATAAATACCCAGTATCTGTAGGTGGGCGGGCGCCTAAGCGCCCGATTTACTCAATTCCTTGGAATTGCTACCCGCGTCTTCAAAAAACTTTCGAATGCCACGTGCGGCCTGGCGGATACGCTGTTCGTTCTCAACCAGTCCGATACGTACAAAACCTTCACCGTGTTCACCAAAGCCGATTCCCGGAGCAACCGCCACATCTGCCTTTTCAATAAGCAGCTTGGAGAACTCCAAAGACCCTAGATGCTTGAACTGGTCTGGAATTGGAGCCCAGGCAAACATGGATGCTTCCGGAGCAGGAATATCCCAACCGGCGCGTCCAAAAGAGTCGATCAGCACATCACGGCGCTTCTTGTAGATCTCGCGCGTTTCACGAATGCAGTCGTCTGATCCGTTCAGCGCGGTCGCAGCAGCCACCTGAATTGGCGTGAACGCACCGTAATCCAGATAGGACTTCACACGAGCAAGAGCCGCAATCAGACGTTCATTACCAACTGCAAAGCCCATGCGCCACCCCGGCATGGAGAAGGTTTTGGACAAAGAGGTAAACTCAACAGCAATATCCTCTGCTCCTTCCACCTGAAGGATGCTTGGCGGAGGCACATCACCGAAGTAGATCTCAGAGTATGCCAGATCAGAAAGCACGTAGATCTCATGTTTGCGCGCAAACGCCACCACATCGCGGTAGAAGTCCAGATCAGCAACACTTGCTGTCGGGTTTGCAGGGAAGCAGAGAATAATTGCAATCGGCTTAGGAATGGAGTGAACCACTGCCCGCTCCAGCGCTTCAAAAAGCTCTGGTCCCGGAGTTGCCGGGATGGAACGCAGCGAACCACCTGCCATAAGGAAGCCGAAGGCATGAATTGGATAGGACGGATTAGGGACAAGCACCACATCACCCGGCGCGGTAATCGCCTGGGCCATATTGGCAAACCCTTCCTTGGAACCCAGTGTCGCAACAACCTGCGTGTCCGGGTTCAGCTTTACACCAAAGCGACGCTCATAATAGCCAGCCTGTGCCTTACGCAGTCCCGGAATCCCTTTGGATGCGGAATAGCGATGTGTGCGCGGATTCTGCACAGTCTCCACCAGCTTATCGACAATATGCTTCGGAGTAGGCAAATCAGGGTTGCCCATACCCATGTCGATAATATCGGCGCCTGCCGCTCGCGCTTTGGCTTTCAGACGATTGACCTGTTCAAAGACATATGGCGGGAGCCGGCGTGTCTTGTGAAAGTCGTCCATGACGCGAGCCTCACTTTCTTCAGTATTTAGCGTTTCAAGCTATATTTTGATTTCCATTCAAAACCGGCCACGAGTCATTAAGCCAAGTTTCCACGGCCTTTTAGCAGGTGCGAACATTTTTCGCATCATTCATGAGGCATAAACCCGACATTTTTTTAAAGTTTTCAAAGAAGACTGGAAACTTTAAATCCAACAAAAAAGCCGCAGGTTTCTGCGGCTTATGGTCGAATATGCGATTTCAACTTGAGAATTTAGACGGCTTTCCGCACAAAATGCACAACTAAAGGTGCATTCGCTAACTCCGCGAAAATGCGAAAGATTATTGCGTCTGCGCAGCCTGAGATTGTTGCGCTTGCTCACCAGCAATCTGTTTCAGCTGGTCGGCGCTGCTCTCAAAGGTGTTGCCAATGCCAGCTCTGCGCTTACTTTCAGAGGAAATTGCAAGCAGATTGGCTTCGGAAGCAGCCCGCTGTTCCGGCGAAAGCAGATCGCTGGAGACTTCAGGTGGAAGTTCAGCAATACCAGTCTGCTTGGTACCGTTGCCCTTCTCGATCGCTTCATACACCGTCAAAGATTCGCCAAATGCACAACCTCCAACAAAACCTGCCAGCACGACTGCGCTGCAAACTCGTTGAAACTTAAGCAACATCTGGAACCTCGCGTTTGATCCGTCTACTACACAACAGCAGAGCACTTAACTTTAATTAAAATGCACTTAGCAGTTGCGTCATCCGTAGTCCACATATATTACCCTGTTAACAACACATAGTTTATTACTCTAGGGCACTTCTTATTTACTGAATACAGAACACGATATACTCAAATCATAACCGATAAATATTAAGAAGAAATATCTCAAGAAATCAGAGTATTCCAAGTTTTCCTCAAGAGTTAAACATCTCCATAAAACTTAAGAATAACCCAAAACTTCTCACAGTTCCGTAAGATCACTTTACTTGCTAAATACCTACTAAGAATCCGCCTAAGGACTAAGACGGGCCACACTGATTTTCACGTGCCTGTCAAATTTCTTAGGGATATACTCATTATGCCGTTTTTGTAGGTTAAGAGACCGCCGATAACGCATGAGTGTATGCGGCATGTTTTTGAGTGCGGATAGCGGACACTGAATGTGGTTGGGTCTGGCGAGTATCTACCAGACACCTGATACGAGGACTGAGCAGGCAAATGACCGGTGAAGACACCAATCCAATGTTGCAGTACATCCTCAATAATCCTGAGGAATTTGCCAAAAACCTCTCTGAAATAGCCGAGAACGGCGGCAAGGCTCTGGCAGCCTATCTGGAACCCCGCGAAAAAGGCGAGGCAGCAACCGGAGGCACCGAAGAGCTCAACGCAGTGGTCAAGACCCTCGCCGAGGTCGGAAACTACTGGATGAAAGACCCTTCCCGCGCCATTGAAGCTCAGACGAAGCTCTGGTCCGGCTACATGAACATCTGGAATTCCACACTCAAGCGCATGGCAGGCGAAGACAGTGAGCCCATTGTTGCTCCATCCAATGCCGACAAGCGTTTTAAAGACAGTCAGTGGGACGACAACAACTTCTTCGACTTCATCAAGCAGATGTACCTGCAAACCAGCAACTGGGCCGAGGAGCTGGTGGAAGGCGCTGAAGATCTGGATGACCACACACGCCACAAGGCTGGCTTCTATGTGAAGCAGATCTCCAACGCCATGTCGCCGTCCAACTTCATCCTGACGAATCCGGAGTTGCTGCGCGAGACCATGTCCTCGAACGGCAGCAACCTCGTAAAAGGCATGAAGCTGCTGGCAGAAGACATAAAAGCTGGCCACGGCGACCTGCGAATCCGTCAGACCGATCCGGACAAATTCGAAGTTGGCGTCAACGTTGCCGTGACACCTGGTAAAATCGTCGAGCAAAACGACGTCTGCCAGCTGATCCAGTACACCCCGACCACTGACACAGTTCTGAAGCGGCCACTGCTGATCGTTCCGCCATGGATCAACAAGTACTACATCCTTGATCTCAATCAGGAAAAGTCATTCATCAGATGGGCAGTCGATCAGGGCCACACGGTCTTCGTCATTTCATGGATCAACCCGGATGAGAAGCAGGCACAAAAGAGCTTCGAGCACTATATGCGCGATGGAATCCTGAACTCACTGGAGCGCATTCGCAAAACCACCCAGCAGTCTACGGTCAATGCGATTGGCTACTGCGTTGGTGGCACCCTGCTTGCCGCCACCCTCGCCTATCTGGCAAGAATTGGCGAAGAAGACCGCATCTCCTCCGCAACCTTCCTCACCACACAAGTGGATTTCACCCATGCAGGTGACCTGAAGGTCTTTGTAGATGAAGAGCAGATCGAAATTCTCGAGCATCGCATGGGGCAGAAGGGCTATCTGGACGGCTCCAAGATGGCGACCGCCTTCAACATGCTGCGCTCCAATGACCTAATCTGGCCCTACGTGGTCAACAACTACCTCCGCGGCAAAGACCCGTTCCCGTTTGACCTGCTCTACTGGAATGCTGACAGCACCCGCATGCCAGCAGCCAATCATTCCTATTACCTGCGCAACTGCTATCACAAGAACGCACTTGCTGAAGGTGAGATGGAACTGGCCGGGGAAAAACTGGATCTAAGTGAAATTCAGATTCCAGTCTATAATCTGGCAACAAAAGAAGACCACATTGCTCCCGCAAAATCCGTCTTCAAAGGCTGCGGCTGTTTTGGTGGACCTGTTGAGTATGTACTGAGTGGCTCAGGCCATATCGCTGGCGTCGTCAACCCGCCATCCAAAGAGAAGTACCAGTACTGGACCGGCAACAAACCGGAAGGCTCTCTGGATGATTGGATGCAGAACGCATCTGAAACAGCGGGCTCATGGTGGCCACACTGGCAAAAATGGATTACATCTCAGGATGATAATCGGGTAAAAGCACGCAAGCCGGGCGCACGCCGTACAAAAATATTGGAAGACGCACCAGGCAGTTATGTTAAGGTGCGCATATAACGAGAACACGCAGTGAGTCTGTCTGAAGCCACGCTGTTCTCATGGAATGAATGGAGGACAACGTGGCAGGCGATCCTAAGCTTTCGCAGATGCAACCGCAGAAAATCGGCGGATGGGATCCTAGACACGTTCGTCACCTGAACACCCAAAGTGCTGCACTAACACGCCTGAACAAGCCCAAAAGCTTGCTTGTTCGAGCCCTTGTCCTGCCTGCCTTGCTCGCACCGCTCTGGTATCAGCCCACCCTTGGCTGGTTCTGGGCAGTCGCATTATCCGTTGCAGCAGTTGCATGGGTCTGGATCATTCCACCCTTTGGCAAAAAGAACGTTGGCGCACAAACCTGGGCGCAAAAGGCTATTCTGGGTGAACGCATGTGGCTCAACCGCATGTTCGTTCCGATTCCAGCACCCTACCACCAGAAAGCCCTCGCGCTCCTGGTCGTCGGCCTGATCGCAGTTGGCCTGGCCATCTGGGCAGCAGCAACCAACAACCTGCCTCTCATGCTCACCGGCGGCATCATCGCCTATCTCGCCAAGTTCACCTCACTCTTTGTGATGGTGAAAATCTTCGAGCATATGAAGAACGCCCACCCACTCTACAAAAGTTGGCGCAACGTACCGGTCAACGACAACAGCCTGAAAGCGAAAGCCGGCTGAACCAGCTAAATCAGCAAAGGTTCATCGGCATCTTCCGCGGCCTCAGCCGCTAGCGCAACCCGTTCATCATGCCCCACTCGAACGAACCAATAGTCGATACCTGAAAACTCCGGCTGCACCACTTCATATCCAGAAGCAGACAGAAACTTGATCAACGCATCCTGCTGCGCAGATCTGTGATTATGTTCAATGCAGAGAAAGTCAAACGTTCGGCGCGAGAAGTCGATCCCCTTCAGAACCTCCAGCTCGCTCCCTTCCGTGTCGATGGAAATGAATGGGATATGATCCGGAACCCCATGCGCGATCAAGACATCCTCAGTCTGCGCAATCGGCACCTCAATCTCACGCCCTGACTTATCGCCCACCTGCACCACTGAGGCCATTCCCGAGTACTCAGGCGTATCAGCACAAAAGAACTTCAGCGATCCTCCCCCTGAACTCCAGGCAGCCCGCTTATCCAGAAGAGCATCACGCGCAGCACCAATACGCTCCCAGCAATCCGGATTAGGCTCCACCAGCAGACCAGACCACCCAAGCGCCTTCTCAAACAGAAAGCTGTTGGAGAGATGCGTTCCATCTCCAACACCAATCTCAACAAAGTAGCCCGACTTTTGCTCGTACTGCGGAAACAGCTTGAGAAAATGAAGCTCCTGAAAACGCTGAGCACGGCTGTGAAGGAAATACTGCTCTGCCAAACGAGCAAGCTGCGAATCATGCAGCCCCAACTGCAGAACCTCTCCAAGCCGGAGCATATTGGAAAAGTCTTTGTGTTCCTTGAGATAAAGAACCCTGAGAGCCATCAGATTCTTTTTGTCCAGCCATAAAGCCAGACGAGCAAGTGTCCCGCTTCGCTTATGCGGTGCCAATGCCATCAAGAATGCTGAGAGAAACTTTCGCAACCACTGGACCACCGCAGAACTCCGCCGCTGTTTTCATCCAACGTGGCAGCTAACGACGCCCGCAACAACTCCGCAATCTCAGTAGCCGCAAAGCATAGGCCAGACACAAAAAAGGGCCGCCAAATGGCAGCCCTTTCCGTAAAACTGTTTCCAGTATCGCGTATTAGCGCTTGGAGAACTGGAAGGAACGACGAGCTTTACGCTTACCGTACTTCTTACGTTCAACAACACGGCTATCGCGAGTAAGGAAGCCTTCTTTCTTGAGCACAGCGCGCAGCTCTGGCTCATAGAAAGTCAGTGCTTTGGAGATGCCGTGACGAACAGCACCAGCCTGACCGGAAAGACCACCACCAGCAACGGTAACGTTGATGTCGTACTGACCATCACGCTCGGTGAGCATGATTGGCTGACGCAGGATCAGCTGAAGTACTGGACGAGCGAAGTACTCGTTGTACTCTTTGCCGTTCACAACGATTTTGCCGGTGCCTGGCTTGATCCATACACGTGCGATAGCGTCTTTACGCTTACCGGTTGCGTACGCACGGCCTTGTGCGTCGAGCTTCTGAACATGTACAGGAGCTTCGTTCTCAGCAGGGGCGATTGCGCCGCCCAGTTCCTCAAGGGACTGTAGCTCAGACATAATTAACCCCTCTTCGCATTTTTAGGATTCATGGCTTTAACGTCTACCACTTCTGGAGACTGGCCATCATGCGGATGCTCTGCAGAAGCATAAACACGCAGGTTACGCAGCTGCGCACGGGAAAGAGGACCACCTGGCATCATGCGCTGAACAGCTTTTTCCAGAACGCGCTCTGGGAAACGGCCTTCGATCAGCTGACGTGCAGTGCGCTCTTTGATACCGCCAGGGTAACCAGTGTGCCAGTAGTACTTCTTGCTCTGGTATTTTTTACCAGTCAGTACAACTTTATCAGCGTTGATGATGATTACGTTGTCACCATCGTCGATGTGCGGGGTGTAGGTCGGCTTGTGCTTGCCGCGCAGACGGTTTGCGATGAATGCTGCCAGACGGCCAACAACAACGCCTTCTGCGTCGATCAAGATCCACTTCTTGTCGACCTCAGCCACTTTAGTGGAATGAGTCTTCATAAGATCTACCGTAGTTTTGACGGTTAAAATTCTTGGGAGAAATGCGTTCAGGCCCGAAAGAGCAGCTAAACGTGATAGCTCCGTGTAGGAACGGGTAGATACGCGAGGTTGCGCACCGCGTCAAGAGCAAAAAATTACACACTCGAGCAAATTAATCAATAAAATCAATACGATACAAAATAGGTATTATAATACCACACTTTTTCCGCATGAATCTGAAGATTCTGGAGCTCAGGAAACTCCGGCAGCACGCGCAGCAGTCAAAATAAGGTCATCAACTTGCAACTCATAGAAGACCCAGTTGGCACTATAACAGCTGACATAATAGCCAACGCCAGCAAGGGCCACACGATATTCGCGCAAATTGATCGGAGTGAAGTGGGTTGGGTAAAAGAACCGCCACCGGCTACGGGTCAAACGGGTCGTCAACGTCGCATTCGCCAGAAGCAGATTGAAGAACACCAAACTCACAAAAACGATCGGATCACCAATAAACGAGGTGTCCTGATAGAACATGGTTTCCCGGAACTCGGCAAACACCCGTGGCTCACTGGCCACGTACAGATCGAAGAAGGCTGGTACAGCCAGTATCAGAAGGATGTTCAGTGCAAGAAAGCTGATATAGCCAATCGTGGCGAGCAAGGAACCGAACCGCAGCGGCACCAAAAGGAAATCAAAGATGAAACCGAAAAACGCACGATAGAACACCAGCCCGCTCCCACTCATGCCGTCTTCCTCAGGTCTCCCCTCCTTCAAAAAACGGCCTTTGGCTTTAGTCCCTGAATTTTAAGTGGCTTTTTGCTTTTGGATCAACCAGCAATTCAACTTTCAGGCAAATTTAATTCAAAAAATTCAATAAGCTGAGAGTTTTAGGCACTTCAACGCAGTGCACTTTTATGGAGCATATGTCTCCTGCATTGGATAACATGGGAAGAACACATTTCCATGCGGTAATCATCGAATCGATTACTCAATCCAAGATTGTTTTTTTCAAACAAGTGTTTTCCTGAATATGCGCCTCTCTCTATTTTCCTTCATGGCGGCCTTAAGCGCCACCTCTGCCTTCGCCCAAACACCTCCACTTCAGATCATTATCGAAGCAGATAAGATCCATCCTGAAGTCGCAACGGCAACAATCACGCTCCCAGCCGAGCAAGAGATCACACTGCTTGCATCACGCACGCAGTCTCAACCAAGCGATACCAACGCACTGCAACTCATATGCGATGGAGTTGAAGTCCTTGAACCGTACGGGCGAGCGCTTGCATGCAGAAAGCTGCAATGGAACGTCACCTTTCAAAATCCGCGTGAGACTCCACTAGCTGTAGCAAACCAGCAAAACCTCTATTCCCCTCAAGGATGGTGGAGCATCACGGAATGGGATGACATTCCTCGCCTCGAAAGCAATTCGACGGTGGAAGTTTGCGGCAAAGTCCAAGGGGCTGAAACCACACTTAAATGCGCGGCTCTCCCAACAGCAAATGAACCACCACTCATCCTCTCTTGGGGTGATGCTGCAAAGACTTTAAGAACCAATCAGACCACCCTGACGCTCTACAAAGACGATCCGACAGAAGCTCTAAAAGCCGACAACCTCCCTGCCCTTCAAAACAACTTGAGTATCTGCAAAGCATCCTTGGCGCTTCGGCGTTACCGGAACAGAACATTGATCTGGTGTGGGTGGCCATAGACAAGAAGCTGGGACAAATCGCTGGTGCAGCTGGCAAACAGGCATTTCTGGCCAACGTCGCCACAAGCGAGGGAAAAGCATCTCCAGAGGACATCGCCAAGCTTCATTGGGTTTCCGCCCATGAACTGTTTCACCTGTTGACTACCACACCATATCCGCTCTGGATCTCAGAGAGCCTTGCCCAGTATTACGGCTACAAATCACTCAAAATGGCAGGTATCCACTCTGAAAGCCCCATGGATCAATGGCAGGTTTTCAAAGAGCGTTTTCCGCATGCCGCAACAGGCTTGTATGAAGCACACCAGAAAGTCACAGGCGACAACGATCCAAGCTACTACCCTCTGTTTTACGTCAAAGGAGCCGCGTTCTGGCAAGCAGTTGATGAGGAGCTTCAGAAGCAAGGAACAGCATTAGATCAGCTCATGACAACATTTGAGGAGCAGCAGCTCTCTCACGAGTTACCTCAGTCCCTGCTCAACGCACTCAAGCAATCCATTTCAGAAGAACGCCTTAAGGAACTACAACAGCAGTTCCTTCTGTAAAAACGACCGGTAACGTGATGATAAAAGACAAACTCGATTTTCTGCCGTTAGATACCATCCGACACCGGAAAGATGGTGAACCATGCGCAGTTGCTAAAGGCGGCAAACTCACAGATTTGGCCCTGACGAAGTGCGGGCTAACCGCAGTTCCCAGCGAAGTCTTCACGCACAAGGCGCTGGAAAGTCTTTATCTCGGCGAGAATGCTCTCTCAGAAGTGCCCAGCGAATTCTCACGGCTAACCAGTCTCAAAGAACTCTACATCTACGGCTGCAAACTCCACCGACTACCGGACACACTCACTCAGTTGAGCCAACTTCAGATTCTGGACCTTAGTCACCAACACTCGAATGCTTGCCATCCACCATCGGCGCTCTGAAGCAACTGCGTGTGCTTTACGCCAGCAACACTGTCATGACAGAGCTACCCAACAGAATCGGAGAACTGGCTGCACTTGAGTATTTTGGGTGTACAGACAACAACATCCGCCAGCTTCCTGACAGCATTGACCAGTTAAAGAACCTCCAGGAGCTTCGTCTCTATGGCAACGGCTTGAAGGAGCTTCCGCAGACATTCAGCAAGCTTTCAGGTTTACGAGAGGCCTATCTGCGCAACAACGCACTCACCAAACTGCCGCCCAACATGAGTGAGCTGAAGCAGTTGGAAATTCTGGATTTACGCAACAATAAAATCAACCGGTTGCCAGAAGACATCGGAGGCCTCTCCAACCTCTACCAACTAGATCTGCGCGCAAACCCACTTGAAGAGCTGCCCAACTCAATGAAGAACCTGACAAACTTGCGCAAACTGGATCTACGCTGGACACGCCTGACACAAGAACCAGACTGGTTCCGTGATCTACGTGCTCAAGGCACACTGATCTATCTTTAGCCCCTTAAAAACAAAGGTAGCGATGCCTCTCACCTATCTTATCATAGGGAATGCACCGCTATCTCATCATCATCCTGTCCGTTCTGCTGGTTGGCATCTGGAACGCACAAGCGCAGGAAAGCAAGTTTCGCAAACGGCCCCGCAGCCTGTTCAAACAACCGGATTGCTACTGCACCAACCGCGGCAAACGCATAGAACTCGGCGACTTCTCCTCCTGTACGTCGATGGCACATCCTACCTCGCCCAATGCCAAATGGCCCTCAACAATCCCATGTGGCGCAAAATACAGGACGGCTGCCCAACAACACGGCTGGAGACCAAACAGCAGACTTCTGAGAGCCTGCTAAAGGCCGAGAGCAACTAACGAAACGAACTGGCAGAAAATGAGGGATCGTTGTCATTGTGCCAACGCACACCTCGTTTATAGTAAGTGTCATGCAAAAGACACCGACAGCCACCTCACACACCTCAGGAACGCACAATACACCTAAGCTCGTTCTTATGGTGGTCTTCGACGGCGCCATTGCTACAGATATCGCAGGACCGTTAGATATCTTTGCCTCTGCCTCACTTATGAAAAACGAGCAGCTTCCCACCTACCAAGTTGAAATCGTTTCTTTGCATGGAGCCTTGTAACCACCTGGCCCACAAACATTCAGATGATGAGTAAGCCTTTCAGTGAGTTCGAGAACAAAGCAATCGATACGCTTCTGATAGCTGGTGGTGCACACAAGTCATCAGTCATCGAAAATCAGCCGCTCATTGACAGTATCCGGGAGGCAGCTCAAAGAGCCCGACGTATTGCATCAATCTGCACCGGAACCTTTGCTTTAGCGCAGGCAGGGTTACTTGATGAAAGATCCGCAACCACACACTGGAATTGGGCCGAACAGCTTCAGGAGCGCTACCCGAAGATAAAGGTGCAGCCCGACGCAATCTATAAGAAGGACGGTAAGCTCTATAGCTCCGCTGGCATGACCGCAGGCATCGACCTTGCGCTCGCACTGACTGAGGAAGATCTAGGGCGGGAGACTGCACTCAAAATTGCGCAGTATTCTGTCATGTTCTTAAAACGCCCGGGCGGGCAATCGCAGTTCAGCTCCGTCTTGTCCTACCAGAAAAGCGATGATGCACGCATGATCGCACTTCAGGAGTGGATACTCGCCAATTTGCAACAAAATCTCTCAGTCGATCGCATGGCAGAGTTCTTGAACATGGCACCCAGAACGTTTGCCCGTTTTTTCAAGCAAAATGTAGCACCTCACCGGCCAAATATGTTGAAGAGATGCGCCTGAACACGGCGCGCCAATACATCGAGAACCCGCAAACATCAATAAATGAGGTTGTCAGGCGCTGTGGCTTTGAGAATGGCGAGAAAATGCGCCGCAGCTTCATACGCAACTTAGGCATCAGCCTCAGGATTACCGCAACAGATTCTGTAGCAGCCAACTCTAAAACACCAACAACGAAGGCATTGATGAAACCTGGAGCTTCTCCGGGAATGGATCACTGCGCCCTGATCACTAAACAAACAGAGAGGAACCCTCATGAAAAAGCTAAAAACAGGTCTCTTCCTTTATCCCGGCATGACCATGCTGGATGCCTACGGGCCCCTTCAATTCCTGGCGTTTGTAAGAGGTTTAGAGACCTTTACGTTTGCTGAAAGCAGCGCCCCTCTGCCCTGCGATGCAGGTATCCAGCTAATGCCTGATTATAGTTTTGAAGACTGCCCGGATATTGATATTCTTCTTGTTCCCGGTGCTGGAAATCCACTTGAGCAGATGCAAAATTCGCGCGTTCTGGAGCACCTGCGCCACGTCGGCGAAAATGCACAGTACATCACATCTGTCTGCTCAGGGGCGTTGATACTGGCAGAAGCTGGCTTACTGGATGGATACGAAGCAGCAACCCATTGGGCCTATCGGGAAACCCTGGAAAAACTGGCTGATGTTACAGTCGTCAACAAACGCGTTTCAGTTGACAGAAATCGTATCACTGGTGGAGGCGTGACTGCGGGAATAGATTTTGCCCTATCTCTCACAGCTGAACTGTTCGGGCCTGAAGAAGCACAGCTTCTGCAGTTGATGTTTGAGTACCACCCCAAACCACCTTTCAACTCCGGCTCACCGGAAACCGCCAGCGCAGAAGCTGTAAAAATAGCCAGACACGAGATCGCTTCTATTGCACCCGATCTGATGCAGTATGCTGAAGAGCGAAGTATCGCGAGAACGCTAACAGCGTAAACTCGCTCAACACAGTGTGTCCCTTACCCCTTAAATGAGGCCGGTGGGATGGAATAGGTTGCGGTGGCGTGTGCAATCAGGTCATCGCTGCCTTCGCGGATGATTTCGCAATCCATAACCACAAGGCGTTTGCCACCTTTCAGGATACGGCACGTGGCGATCATATCGCCCGCCTCAGCTTTGCGCAGGAAGTTGATGTTGATGTTGGTGGTCACCGCAAGCGCGTGCAGGCCCATGTTGCCAAGCAGCACCACATAGGCGGCATAATCCACCAGCGCCATCAAGGATGGGCCGGAAACAGTCCCGCCCGGACGCAGATGAACATCCCCTGCCTTCAACCTGACAATCGCTTTTCCCGGTAGAATTTCGTCGATGAAATATGCGCGCCCCAGCGCATGCATCTGCGGGAATGCCTTGTCCAGAAATTCCGTCAATTCTGCCGGACTAAACTTAACAGCAGGCGCCGCCACCTCACTGGTCATGAAGTCCCTCCTCCTCATGCAAGCCGACATACTGATATATGAGACTGCGATTTACCAGCTGAACAAAAGTTCTAAACCGTTGCGCTAGGCTCAAGTTTTGTTCACTCTGTGATTTAACACTTAATCAAGGCCAGATAGCCTGCTAAAGGCATCTCAACGACTAATTTAAGCACGATGGAGATCCACCATGTCTGACGCAGACACCGCAAAAGATCAGAGCGAAGCAGAGCGCCCAATGCTCGGCAAACTGCTGCACAATGGTGTTCAGCGTATCGTCATGCAGCGCCCGGAGCGTATGAACGCACTGTCCATGGCCATGATGAACGAGCTTTGCGCTGCCTTGGACGAAGCAGCAGCCAACCCGGAAGTTCGCGTTGTCCTGCTCGGCGCAGAAGGCAAGGTGTTCTGTGCAGGCCACGACCTGAAAGAACTGACCGCAGCTCGCGCGGAAGCCGACGGTGGCAAAGCTTTCTACCAGCAGACATTCGATCAGTGCGCTGAACTGATGCAGAAGATTGTGAACCTGCCAAAGCCAGTCATCGCTGTCGTCACGGGCGTTGCCACGGCTGCTGGCTGTCAGCTCGTCGCCTCTTGCGACCTTGCTCTGGCACTCGACACCGCCACCTTCTGCACCCCTGGCGTCAACATCGGCCTCTTCTGCTCCACACCAATGGTTGCCCTCACCCGCAACATTGGCCGCAAGCAGGCGATGGAAATGCTGCTGACCGGTGAAAGCATTGATGCCTCCACTGCTAAAGAGTACGGCCTGATCAACCGCGTGGTACAGGCAGACTATCTGGAAGTTGTGGTGCAGAAGTATGCTGAAGTCATCAGCTCCAAATCTGCCCTGACAATCAAAACCGGCAAGGAAGCCTTCTACAAACAGGCAGATATGCCACTGGCAGAAGCTTATGCTTACACCTCAAAGGTCATGGCGGAAAATATGCTGGCCAATGATGCAGAAGAAGGCATCAGCGCATTCCTGCAAAAGCGCACACCGGAATGGAAAGACAGCTGATCAGCCAATAAGGAGCGACAAGCATGGCAGCCGGGTATTCGAAAAGATCACTAGCCCAAAAACTAGGTCTGAAACCCGGCATGCACTGTTGGTGGCACAACATGCCACAGAGCGTTTCCGATGAAATTACCGCAGGAGTTGACGATCTGGTCCTCCTACCCACTCTGGAAACCGGCGTAAGCACTGCCCATATCTTTGTAACAGGTCAAAGCGAACTGTCAGATCTGCTGGGTAAGCTGCGCATGAAACTGGATGCAGACGGCATGATCTGGGTGTCATGGCCTAAGAAAGCATCCAAAGTCCCCTCTGAGGTGACAGAAGATACAGTAAGAGAAATTTGCTTGCCTATGGGGCTGGTCGACATCAAGGTCTGCGCCGTTGATGCAGTCTGGTCCGGTCTCAAACTTGTCATTCGCAAGGAGCTGCGTACCGAACATCGGCAAAGGCAGCAGGCAGCCAAAGAAATTGCAGAGAGTTGATAAGAACATGAACCACGATCACTATTCCGACGATTACATTCAGAACATTCTGGAAAGTACCAAGACAATTGCGTTGGTCGGCGCCAGCAACAAGCCGGAGCGTGCCAGCTTCCGCGTGCTGGGCTACTTGTTGGAGCAAGGCTACACCGTCTACCCAATCAATCCAGGACAGGCAGGCACTGAAATCGCAGGCGCTAAAGTATACGCATCCTTGAACGACTTGCCTGAAGCCGTCGACATGATTGATGTCTTCCGTAACTCAGAAGCTGCTGGCGGCGTCATCGATGAGGCCATCGCACTGCCAACACCTCCCAAAGCCATCTGGCTTCAGCTGGGGGTGAGAAACGACGACGCAGCTGCACGGGCAGAAGAAAAGGGAATCAAAGTGGTTATGGACCGCTGCCCAAAGATCGAAATCCCGCGCCTGGCATCTGTTGCAGCCAGCTAAACATGCATTTTATGCGCTCTCGGCTCCTTACACCTGAGAGCGCATTGCACTTCTTAGAATGATTTTCCAATCCCTCACCACTAAAGCAAACAGAATTTCAAGCATCAGATAGCCGTCCTATTGCTTGAGCTTTCTGCAAGAGTGAAGCGCGCTCATCTTTCCCTTCTGCGCTTGCCAACCTGCGGTTGCCCCCTCATAGTTCCTAGCGGGAAATTATATAAATTTCAGCAGAGAATGACGCGCCTGTTCCAAGGGTTTGCATGCCATGCACCTTGCGCAGCACCGCTCCATCCTGCAAGCGCATTGAAAGGACTGCCTCATGAGCGAGAACACCCCAGGCTTTGATACCCTTGCAATTCACGCAGGCGCGAAACCAGACCCAACCACAGGCGCACGCGCAACACCAATCTATCAAACCACGTCATTCGTGTTTGATGATGTAGACCACGCGGCTTCCCTGTTCGGCCTTCAGGCGTTCGGCAACATCTACACCCGCATCACCAACCCAACCACAGCAGTGCTTGAAGAGCGCGTCGCAACGCTGGAGGGCGGCACAGCAGCTCTGGCAGTGGCATCCGGCCATGCGGCACAGCTCCTCACCTTCCACGCGCTCATGACACCGGGCTGCAACATCGTTGCCTCCAAGCGCATGTACGGCGGCACCATCAACCAGCTCAACCATTCCTTCAAGAGCTTTGGCTGGGACGTGAAGTGGGCGGAAGGTCTGGATGGACAGAGCTTTGCAGATCAGATCGACGAAAACACCCGCGCTGTGTTCATTGAAAGTGTCGCCAACCCGGGTGGCGTGGTCATGGACATTGAGGGCATCTCAGCCGTTGCCAAAGAAGCTGGCGTCCCGCTGATCGTCGACAACACCATGGCAACGCCATATCTCTGCCAGCCAATCAAGCACGGCGCAGACATCGTGCTCCACTCCCTGACCAAGTTTATGGGCGGTCATGGCAACTCCATGGGCGGTGCAATTGTTGATGCAGGCACTTTTGATTGGGCAGCCTCCGGCAAGTATCCAATGCTGACCGAGCCGCGCCCTGAATACAACGACATGCGCCTCTTCGAGACCTTCGGTAGCATCGCCTTCGCAATCTGCTGCCGCGTCCTCGGCCTGCGCGATCTTGGCCCTGCAATCTCACCGCAGAACGCCTTCATGCTGATCACTGGCATCGAAACGCTGGCCCTGCGCATGCAAAAACATTCTGACAACGCGCTGAAGGTCGCCGAGTTCCTGCAAAGCCATCCAGCCGTCAGCTGGGTCTCCTACGCTGGCCTCGCAAACGATCCATTCTATCAGGCACATCAGAAATACTGCCCGAAGGGCGCAGGCGCTGTCTTCACCTTTGGCCTGAAAGGCGGATACGAAGCAGGCGTAGAGCTGGTGAAAGGTCTGGAATTGTTCTCTCACCTTGCCAACATCGGCGACACCCGCTCACTGGTCATCCACCCAGCTTCAACCACCCACCGCCAACTTTCTGACGAACAGAAAACAGCAGCAGGGGCTGGTCCGGACGTGGTCCGCGTCTCCATCGGCATTGAAGATGCTGCAGACATCATCGCAGATCTGAAACAGGCACTTGAGAACGCATAATCCTCAAATAAGTCAAAGACTTGAGATTGAAAAATGAATCAATCTCCAAGCTTTAGCTCAAAAGCAAGAAAGGCGCCCTTAAAGGCGCCTTTTTCGATTCTACATCAATCACTTACTCCAGAAACCGGAATCACTATCTGAGCGCAGCTTCCTTTTCCCGGCGCAGCAGGCAAACCTGCTCAACAGCCAGCGCAAGAACAATCAGCGCCATGGCCTGATGTGCCAATGCGCGATCCATTGGAACCATGCCAAGCAGTGTTACGACACCGAGGAAAACCTGAATGACAATCGCAACCATCAACCAGCTGGCATTCTGCTTCAATGCGGCATCCCGGTTCCCACGCATCAGATAAAAGCTCTGCAGGAACACAGCCACAACCAACAGGTAGGCAATCATGCGATGCTGGAACTGCACCATCATCACATTCTCAAAGAAGTTGGTCCACCAAGGAGACATGATGAACAGACCGGACGGGATAATCTGCCCATCCATCAGCGGCCATGTGTTGAAGGTCAGGCCCGCATTCAGGCCAGCCACCAATGCCCCAAGGAACAGCTGGAAGAGCACCAGAGCAACCAGACCATACGCCCCCATCAGGCCGTCACCAAACACATCCCAGCCATCACGCTTTAACTCAGGACGTCGCTTGAGAACGCCAGCAAGGTAATAGAGATAGGCGAACAGAATACACGCCACACTCAAATGCACGGCGAGACGATACTGGCTCACATCAACCCGGTTCACCAGCCCTGAAGCCACCATCCACCAGCCAATCGCACCTTGCAAACCGCCCAGCAGAAACGCGATCACAAGCCGTGGTTTCAACCAGGAACTGACCTGTCCGCGTGCCCAGAACCACACCAATGGAATGAAGAAGAACAGGCCAATCACACGGCCCAGCAGGCGATGCCCCCACTCCCACCAGAAAATGCCTTTGAACTCATCAAGTGTCATCCCCTCATTGAGAACTTTGTACTGAGGGATCTGCTTATACTTCTCAAACTCCTCCTCCCACTCAGCTGCATTCAGAGGCGGAATAGCACCGTGAATTGGCTTCCATTCTGTGATGGAAAGGCCGGAATCCGTCAGACGGGTCGCCCCACCAACAACAACCATGGCCAAAATCAAAAAGCAGATGAACAGCAACCACACGCGAATTTGCCTGCGGTTGGATAGGTCTTGAGCGGAAAGATCTGAAGTGTAGAACGGAGTAGACATGACACCTATTCGAAGAGCTTGTTTGCCCCTATATATGTCAGATCCGCAGCCAAATCAGGAAAAATACGCAGATCCTCACAGCAGTCTAGACAAATTACCTAGAATTTTCAGGCGAAAGCAGGCCACTCAATAGCGCAGCGCTGTCATAGGCTTAGAGGCTCAACAGTAGGATCTGATCAGCGAGACTTGCAATTTGTCAGCAAGATCCTCTTGAAAAATATATGCATTTTGAACTATGGCTTGCGCGGAAAAGAAAAGCCCAATGCAATGAGGCTTTCAAGGAGAACTATATGGCTTCGCCAGTGCGCCGCTTCATCGGTATGATTTTTCTGGTCACATTTGTGGTCGTCTATGTCTTCGTCGCCATGGTGATTGGTGATCTGACAATGGCAGACAAACACTGGTCCCTTAAGCTGATCTTCTTCGCAATCGCTGGCCTGATCTGGGTTATCCCGGCAGGCATGATCATCAGCTGGACCTATAAGAAGCGCTAGGTTTTCTAGCGCTCGTTACCTCTGCAGCCAGGACCCTACGCGTTTCACCGCGTGATAAGCCGCAAAGGCTGCCCCGGTCAGGTACACATCAACCATCCTCTGGTTTTGATGCAATCCATTTAGCGAGACCCGTGGCAAATGATAGGGCCGCTCCAGATTCTTCGCAGAGAGCGTTCCAGGCTGCGTTGTAACAGCCGCCGCAAACCCAAGTTCCTCCGCCACAGCTTCACACCGTCGGTCAACCGCCTCTGCAAACCCATAAGGGTAAGCCAACATAGTCGGTCTCTTGCTAAGTCGCGCAACCATTTCCTGCTGCCCGGCCTCTATATGCTGCCGGATCTCTTCCTCAGTTGAAAGCCGTGCCAACATCGGATGAGTATCCGTATGAGCACCCAGGCTCACTAGAGGGTCCTGAGCAAGCTCTTTCAGCTCATCAAAGGAAAGAATAAGTTCCCGACACAGAGCTCGCCAATCGTGGCCGTATCGCTCCGCAGCTTCCCGAACAACATCCCTTTGAGCCGTCTCAGGCACTTCGCTAATTAACATGCAGCGTGAAGCTTCAAAAGCAGCTTCTTTCAACTCAATTGACGAACAATCATAGGTAAACTGCCGCTCACCATATCGCAGAGTAACACTTGCGTTCTCAGCAATGAGTTGCTCCAGAATGATCCACCAAAGCTCTGAATTATGGTTGCTGTACTCACTGCTGATGAAGATTGTGAAAGGGACACCCAGTTCCTTCAGGATTGGGTAAGCCACGTCACGATTGTCTTTGTAGCCATCATCAAACGTCAGAACAGCAAACCTGGAGGCAGACTTCTCACTTGCCCGAAGCCGCTCAAGCGCAACATCCAATGATACAAACTCGTATCCAGAAGCCCGCACCTGTTTGACGGTATCACGAAGAAACTCAGGCGTGATTTCCAAGAGTTTATTGGGCTGAAAAGCACGATCCGATGCGGGCAGCACGCGGTGCAGCGTAAAAATAACACCATCGCCAGCGGTCACCCCTTTAAAAAAACGAGCGGGACCACGACTGCTAAAAAGATAACTCGCGCAACTAATAAATAAATGTTTGAAGGATTTCCGCACGGAGACCCCCTAGTTCCCAACCGAAATTGTATCAAATTGTAACTGGGAATTATTTACGATTAATTTCAATTTGGGTTGCTCTACATAGTTAGATTTGAGATTCATTAAGAGCTTGGAACTAATAATTCCTTGTATTTTATTTAGGGCATTCTCAATGGCACTTCCTCAATCCACCGAAAAAAGCGAGAGCACATCATGCGCTGATCGCAAGACCACGCTGGATTTGAACCAACTTTCCTTTCAGATTTATACCGGCAACGACCTGCAGCAATTGCGAACAGACTGGCTGGCATTGGAAGCAGAAGCCCAAGGAAGTGCGTACCACGCCTATGAATGGTGCAAAAGCTGGGCACAACACGTGGCTGCTTCCGAAAAAGCCACAACCTTGATTGTTGCTGGATACATCAACGAGAAACTCCACGTCCTACTCCCCCTCGCCCTTCACCAGTGCCATCTGGCAAAAACGGCAAGATGGCTCGGCGAGGAGATTTTCAACCAGAACACAGGGTATTGGTCAAAGGAGTTGTTGGCCGCACCACAAGCGCATTTCCTCCGCCCTCGCCTGATTGCTGAACTGAAGGCATGGGGAGTTGATCTTATTCACCTGGGCAACACGAGCTTTAAGGTGGAAGCCGCAGACAACCCTCTGGTGCGCATGGACGATACCACCAGCACCAACGCAATCTATCCGTTTGAGCTGACAGGCTCTGCAGAAGAGTTCGTCAAAGCAAAACGCTCCAAAGCCGCCCGCAAGAAGCACCGCAGCAAACTGAACAAGCTACAGTCTCTAGGCACACTCACCTTCACAAAAGAAGCAACCTGCGAAGGTGCATCAGCCACTGTGGACGCGATGATCAAGCAACGCGAAGTGCGGCAAGCCGAAACCGGCATTCCAACAGCTTTTGCATTACCCAACTATCAAAGCTTCGCAAGAGAGGCTTTCGCTGATCTGGCAAAAGAGGACAACCCAACAAAGCCGCTGATCTATAGCCTGAAACTTGATGATGAGATCATCAGCACTTGTCTCAGCCTCAAATCCGGAAACCGCATCTACTGTTACTGCACATCCATCATCAGCGGAGACCTGATGCGCTACAGCCCGGGTGAGCTGCTCATGCAACACGTGATTGAAGACATGTGCGAAGAAGGCCTGGAAGTCTTTGATTTCGGCTTAGGAGAAGAACGCTTCAAACTGGCTTGGGCTGAGCCGGAGTATCTCAAAGACTGGATCGAGCCCCTTACCTTTAAAGGCAAGCTTGCTGCAGCCCTAGAAAGCGCTAAACTCAGCTCAAAACGCAAGCTCAGAAACAACCAGAGCTTCTGGCAGCTATACCGCCGCATCCGCGGAATGTTCGCCCGCCTGCAGCACTAAAATTCTTTTGAGAATAAGCTGCTAAATGGCAGCCCTTACGCCGCCATATCAACCTGCAACCACGCCGCAGCTTCATTGCTGACCACACGCTCCACCTCTACAGGTGCCTTGGTGTGCTTCTCCAGAATGGAGAGCGCTTTTTCCAGTTCTGGCCCTGCAGGAGAACCATCTGTCGCAATAATCACACGATCCGCTTCAGAAAGCATCTGCGCGCAAATCAGGCTTGGCTCGATAAGGCCGAGGTCAGCAACAATCACGTCATAGGTCAGATCCAACGCTTCCATGATCAGGTTATAGCGGCCACCATAGACCACCTCGTCCCGAATAGGCATGACACCTGATTGTATCACGTGCGCACGGGAAACAGGATCGCGGTGGATCACATTCGTGAAGGCCGCTTCCCCTTCCAACAACTCAGAAAAGCCCGGCTTGAGCGGCTCTGATCCATCTTCGGACTGCGGAACATCACCCACTTCCTCAAGCGGAGTTTCCTTCAGGATAGACTGAGCACCTTCCCCACCTTCGGAGCGCACTTCAACAACAACAGGCATGATGCCACGAGCAGCAATTTTGCGAGTGCAGCTCAGCGCTACACGAGAAGAAAGGCTTTCGTCCTCAACGCTCAGCACAACAACACGGCTCACCTTTTCAAGCTGGTTTGCATTGTCCGCCTTCACTTCCTTCAAAGCGATGGAAGGGACTTCAACCTCGTGCTCTTCTTCATCCTGCTCTTCATCAAACTCTTCAACTTCATCGCCCACAGCTTCGTCTTCGGCATCATCATGAAGCTCAGCCTGCTCTTCTGTCAGCTCGTCTTCAGCAACCTCTTCCTCCTCAGGAGCTGGCTTGTCTTCCTCTTCTTCAAAGGAAGGCTTCAGCTCAACAGGAGGTGCAGCAACTGCATGGCTGCGGGTTGTTGCATCAACCACACTTTCCAACGCATTTGATGTCGCAGTCCCGACAGACTCTTTCGGATTGGCCGCAGGCGCTGCTGGTGTCGCAAAAGACTCACGGCGCAGCACCTCACCTGAGATCAGCGCCCGTACAATGCTCCACAGACATCCCAGGAAGAACGCAGCGAAACCAGCGATTGCAGCAAGTGCAGATGGTTTACGGCCTGATGGCTCGCTAGGCACAGACGCGCGGGAAATCACACGAGAGTCAGCATTCAAAACACCAACACCTTGCAGAACCTCCGCTTCTCGAAGGCTCACCAGCAACTGGTTCAGCTGCTCTTCCTTAGAACGCGCTTCACGCTCCAGTTCCTGCAAACGCACCTGATCAGCACCAGAACGAGCAGCTTCTTTCTTCAGCTCATTCACTTGCGCATTCAAAGAAACATAACGGTCCTGAGCAATCTTGGCGTCATTCTCAAGACCAATAACAATCTTCTCAGCTTCAGCACGGATCTGACGATCATACCCACGCAGCTGAGAGCGCAGAGCTTTGATCTGTGGGTGGTTCGGCAGCAAAGTGGTGGAAAGCTCAGCAATACGGTTCTCCAACGCCAGCTGGCGCTCCCGCAAACGCTGAATAAGGGAAGAATTGAGAACCTGCGTTGCAGTTTCCAAGGATCCACCATTCTCCAACAAAGACCGGATCTGCTTGGCCTGCGCTTCAGCTTGAGACTTTGCCACGATGGCAGCGGAGACCTGAGAGTTCAGCTCTGATAACTGCTGCTGATTAAGTGTTCTGTTTTCAGACCCCAACAGCAAATCAGCACCGGAGCGGAACTCAGCAACTTTCTGCTGTGCAGCCTCAACCTCATTCTCAAGACGAGCAACCTGAGGAGCAAGCGCATCCGCTGTGTTGTTAGTCACTGCTCGCTTCGCATTATCCTGCAGCGTGCGGTACTCATTGACCACGGTGTTCGCAACACGCGCAGCCAGCTCCGGGTCCTTGCTGGTAAAGCGAACCGCAATCACGCGGGAACCGTCCACCTGATAAACATCCAGATTGCTGGTGAACTTGTTCAGAAGACGCTCAGCTTTACTTACCTGATTGGAAGTTGGCTCAAACCCAACGGAGGTCATCAGCCGATCAACGAGGCCCGGCTCACTCTTGGAAGCAAACACACTGTTGTTTTCAAGATCGAGCTTCTGAACAACATGACGCGCCAGATCGCGCGATTGCAGCAGCTGAACCTGGCTAGCGATACCTTCTTTATCTAAGAGGGAACGTTCCTGCTCGCTGTTCCGGATCTGCCCCGGCAGCACAATCTTCGCAGTATCGATAAGAACTTTGGATTCACTGGTGTATTTAGCGGTCTGCTTGCTAGCCAGATAGAAGGTGCCAAAAGCGACCAGCGCTGCAAACGGGATCACCCAAAGGAGTCCCTTCAGCACTTTTTTGAACAGCACGCCCATATCAAGAAAGACATCTTCTTGCGGCACAGCCCACTTCCCCACTCAATACAAAGCCCGAAACAATTTTCTGCGCACAAGAATGCATAGACAGGGTAACCAAGTTATTAAGCACCTTAATCAAATGCTGGAAAGAAATGACAAAGAGCCCAACAATTCTTACAAAATTAATTGGAGGATAATTACAATATTTATATTCTGTTAACCTTGAGCGCCGAAATATACTCCCAATGAATTTAAAGGATTTCGTAATGCGCCCGCGCCTACTAGCAGTTATTGCTGGCTTAACTCTGTTAACGAGTTGTTCATCTTATAAAAAGCCAGAACCTGCTTTCCATGAGGAACTGGTCCAGCCTTACACACTTGCCGCGAGTGACGAAGTCCGCATCATTGTTTTTGGACAGGCTGATCTGTCCAACACCTACAAGATTGATCAGGGCGGTAGCCTCGCCTTCCCACTCATCGGGCAAGTCAACGCAAACGGCAAAACACCCAAGCAACTGGCAAGCATGATCCGTGCACGCCTGAAGAACGGCTTCATCCGCGATCCGGATGTCTCTGTTGAAGTGGCCGTCTATCGTCCAATTTTCGTCATGGGTGAAGTCAGAAACGCAGGCCAGTATGCCTACCTTCCAGGCATGACAGTGCAGAACGCCATTGCAACAGCAGGTGGCTTCACGGCACGCGCGCGCCAGCAAGATGTAGACCTGACCCGCCAACTGGGCGCTGAAGTGACCAACGGCGTTGTTCCAATCACAGCACCGGTCCGTCCGGGTGACACGCTGTATGTGCACGAGCGGCTCTTTTAAAATTAAGAGCATGCACCCTACATGCCTTTGCGTCTTGTTAAGCTAAAACCGCAGGTTAAGAGTTAATTAACCCTGTCGATTAACAGGTCAAACAGTATTTTAAGCTAGCAATAAACTCAGTTGCGCGGCGGTCTGTGCTGGGGAGCATCAGACCATGCATGCGCGGTGGGGAGTTTGCTGCGGATGTCTACGGACAAGCTGAAAATCGTTCATTGCATACGTGCGCCTTTGGGCGGCGCGTTTCGCCATCTTATGGATCTGGTCGAAGAGCAGATTGAGATGGGTCACGAGCTCGGCATCGTCTGCGCCTCCAACGATATTCCATCCTCTTCATTGGCACAGCTCGAAGCACTAAAACCCAGACTTTCTCTGGGTTTAATCACCGTTCCAATGGCGCGGGCGCTCGCTCCCAAAGACCTGTTCAGCTTCTTCAAACTGCTCAAACATCTTGCTCCTTTAAAGCCAGATGTCCTGCACGGCCATGGCGCCAAAGGGGGAGTATGGGCACGTACAATCGGCTCAGCACTTAAACTACGCGGCCTCCCAACCAGACGTGTTTACAGCCCTCACGGCGGAAGCCTGCACTACGACTTTTCCAGCACCTCAGGCAAGGTCTATATCACGCTTGAAAAGCTCTTGAGACCGCTCACAGACTCACTAGTGTTTACCAGTGCGTTTGAGAAAGCCGCTTATCAACAAAAGATCGGCATGAAGGGCGAACGCCCAAACAGCAAGATCGTTCATAATGGCCTGAGAGAAACTGAGTTCTGGCAAAGCCCCATTGATGAAGACGCTGCTGATCTCCTGTTTATCGGTGAGTTACGTCTGCTCAAAGGGGTAGACCTGCTCATCAACGCTATTGATGATCTGCATCGCAACACCAACTCCAGGCCAACCCTCGCTGTTGTCGGCGACGGACCGGATCGTACGCTCTTTGAGCAAATGGTCAGCGACAGGAACCTGCAGGCCTACATCACGTTCCATGGCTTCCAGAAAGTCGATCAGGCTCTCCCCCTTGGAAAAACAGCTGTCATTCCGTCCAGAGCAGAAGCCCTTCCCTACATTGTGCTGGAGCTGCTTGCCGCTCAAAAGCCACTGATCACAACTCGTGTTGGTGGCATTCCGGAAATCTATGCACAGCACAAGAAGACACTCGTTCAACCAGACGACCAGCAAGCCCTGACATACGCCGTCAGCTGGGCGCTGTCGCATACGGATGAACAGATCGAGCTGAGCCTGCAACTGCAGGACCATCTCAAATCCAATTTCACTCTGTCGCAAATGGCGCGGAGCATAACCCAACTTTATCAACCCGTTCAAAGTGCGAAGAACGAACTGGCAGACGCTTCACAGCAGTCTCAACAGTCCGCGCTGCACTCACCAGAAAAACTCACTTAGGCGCACGGCAACATGGTCAAACATCGCTTCAATGTAATTGAGAGTGGCCCGTCACCTGATGACAAAACCACGACAGACGGTCACCAGGCATCTGCGACGCACAACGAAGACGTCACTATCAGCAATCTTTCCAAGGATGCATTGGAGGTGGCAGCAACCCTGCGCACCAACACCATCTCCAAGTCCGTTTTTGATGGCTTCATGCGCACTGCAGACGCGACCTTGATCGTCATCACGGGGATTGTCGCATACTTAAGCGGAGCAGCCCTCGATATCCCGCCCCTCTGGCAGATCTTTGCGCTGTTCGAAGCTCCATGATCGGCATCATGCTGTTTCAGATGGCAGATCTTTATCAGGCCAACGCACTGCAAAAAGTGGTTGCACAAGTTATGCGCCTGATTACCGCATGGGCGCTTGTGTTCGCCGCTCTGATCACGTCTCTGCTTCTGATCCTGCCTTCCGCTGAAATTCCGCAGGCGTTCCTGTTGAAGTGGTTTGTCAGCGGCGCTGCTGTCCTGACCATCTTCAGAATGGTCATGCGCGGTTTCATCGTGCGCTGGACACGCATGGGCCGCCTGAGCCGCCGAGCCGTTCTGGTGGGCGGCGGACAAGCAGCCGCTGACCTTATTGCAGAGCTGGAGCGCCAGCCAAACAATGACATCGAGATCTGCGGCATCTTTGATGATCGCTCCAATGACCGCTCCCCACCGAGCGTCGCCGGCTATCAGAAGCTCGGCAACGTTTCTGATCTGGTGGAGTTTGCTCGCATCGCGCAGATCGACATGCTGCTGGTAACGATCCCAATCCGCGCAGAAAAGCGCATCATTCAGCTGCTGGAGAAACTCTGGGTGCTGCCAGTCGATATCCGCCTGTCCGCACACGCAGATAAACTCCGCTTCCGTCAAAGAGCATCGTCCTTCGTTGGCACCGTCCCATTCGTTGATGTTCTGGAAAAGCCAATTGCGGATTGGGACACCATCGCCAAACGGGCATTTGATATCTTCTTTGCCAGCCTGTCGCTGATCGCCCTCTCCCCTGTCATGCTGATCACGGCACTGCTGATCAAGCTGGACAGTTCCGGGCCGGTCATCTTCCGCCAGAAGCGCTATGGCTTTAACAACGAGCTGATCGACGTCTTCAAGTTCCGTTCCATGTATCACGACATGACGGACGCCAACGCCTCCAAATTGGTCACCAAAGGCGATCCACGCGTCACTAAGGTTGGCCGTATCATCCGCAAGACATCCATCGATGAACTTCCGCAGCTCATCAATGTGCTAATGGGCCAGCTGTCACTCGTCGGCCCACGCCCTCACGCCCTTTCGGCAAAGGCCGAAAACCGCCTCTATGAGAACGTGGTGGATGGATACTTCGCACGCCACAAAGTGAAGCCAGGCGTGACGGGTTGGGCACAGATCAAAGGGTGGCGCGGTGAGACGGACACAGAAGACAAGATCCAGAAGCGTGTCGAATGCGACATCTACTATATTGAGAACTGGTCCGTTTTCTTTGATCTCTACATCCTGATTAAAACACCGTTCTGCCTTCTGGAAACGGAAAACGCATATTGACCAACCTATCGCGCCCTCACGATGTTATCGGACGCACGCGCCCCTTCTGGCACGTGCCTCTGACGATCGGCACAGAAACAATCGCCCGCGCGCTGTTGTTTTTGACCGCGTCCGTGAGCGCACTCGTCATCATAGAACCTGCCCCATATGACCTGCTCATCGCGCTTTTGCTGGTGGGCTGGTCCTTCTTTGGGCTGGAACTGCGTAAAGACATCCTGCCTCTTCTGATCCTGCTGTGTTTCTACATCGTAGGCGGCATCATGCTTTGCCAGCAGCGGCAGACACCAAAGAAGCTGTCATCTTCTATGCAGTCACGGTCTTCTTGGCATTCTCGTCTTTCCTCTACGCAGCAACGCTCTCAGCGAAAATTGAGCGGATTGAGGCGATTGAGAAGGGATACATGCTCGCCGCTCTGTTTGCGACGCTGCTGGCCGTTGCTGGATATTTCAACGCCTTCCCCGGAGCCTATGACCAGTTCACTCTGTATGGCCGCGCCAAAGGCACCTTTAAAGACCCCAACGTCTATGGCCCATTCCTGCTGCTGCCGACGCTACTGATCACCTACGACATCCTGACCAAGCCACTGAAGGAGAACATTCTCAAAGCGGGCATCTTGCTCGTCTTATTGCTCGGCGCTTTCCTTTCCTTCTCCCGCGCAGCCTGGGGCATGACGCTCGGTGGCGCACTCATGGTCTTCCTGCTCGTCTTCATCAATGAACGGCGTTCAGTGCCACGGTTGAAGCTTCTGGGCATTCTTGGCCTCGCAGGTATCGGCCTTATTATGGCTCTCCTGGCAATCCTTTCCATTGAATCGATCTCGGAGATGTTCACTCTCCGCGCCAGGCTTGTTCAGGACTACGACGGGGCTCGTTTGGGCCGTTTTGGCCGCTGGGGGGAAGGTTTCACGCTTGTCACAGAGCGCCCATTTGGCCTTGGTGTTGGCGGGTTTAACTCCATCTTCCCGGAGGATGAACACAACGCCTATCTGAAGGCCTTTACAACCTACGGGTGGCTTGGTGGTCTCTCCTATGTAACGCTCGTTTTCTGGACACTGATCAAAGCTTTGCCACTGGTTTTCAAACCACGCCCATGGCAGAAATACATCGTCTGCACCTACGTGGCGTTCCTGCTACACGCTTGTGTTAGCTTCATTATTGACAGTGACCACTGGCGCCACTACTTCCTGCTGCTTGGCATCCTGTGGGCTATCATTGCAGCGGAATCCGGCATTTCCCGCTACAGGCGTTTTCCACCAGCACAATAACACCAGCCGCATTTGATCCTTGATCAGACAACCTGAATTAGGTAGGAAAGTTGTAAGGATAAGCCGTTAAGGCTACTCCTGAAATAGGAATACTTGCATGTGCGGTCCCCGCATCCAGGCGCAAGTATCCTCATAGGTTCGGGTAGTAGCGCAGCCTGGTAGCGCACTTCACTGGGGGTGAAGGGGTCGTCGGTTCAAATCCGGCCTACCCGACCATTTTTCTTCTATTCGTCAGGCGTCTCGTGTTCTCTGCACCAGCAAATAGCTCCAACACCCACGCCAATCAGAAGTGAAAGCGCAAACGCCCATTGCACGGGACCAGAACCGGCGAGCATTCCCGCAAAGCCTGAAACAGCCGCTGCAGCTTTGCTCAAACCCTCTGGCGTCATCAACGCATTGATCACACCAGTCTCCTGCCCCAACGCTTTTGCCCCCTGCCCGCGATCAAACCCATCCAGAACTGGCACTGTTTGTTTCTGCTTGCCACGATCTTCCATAAGTTTGAGCGACTTTTCCTGCACGTCCCGCACCCGACGGGACCAGCCATTCTTGTTGTAAGGCCAGTTCCGCAATCGCTTCATGAAAGCCAGCCTTCGAGCCGAAAGCTCATTCACCAGATAAACCACGGGCCGCTGCTTGATCGCAGCAAGCGTCTTCAAGCCAATCACACCGTCAACGCCCACCCCGAGGATCGCTTGAAGTGTCTTCACCGCCCGCGCAGGACCCGAGTTCACCCCAAAGTCAAAAAGCGCATAGTCCAGACCAAGCGGCAAACGATCCCCTCGCACAGCATCCCAATACTGCGCCCGATAGATCTCGACAGCCTCAGACTGGTTCAGCGCCTGAACTTCCTCCACACTCACTTTTCGCTCCCGCCACGCACTCAATGTACCCTGCGTGATCCCATAGTGTGTCGGCCCTCCCGGATCCGCTTTGCGGCTGCGATGGGCAAACCCGCCTTCGGTGTGAAGCAAATCGGCGATAATCAGATCAAACGTAGACTTCATCAACATCTCCCAACAAAAAAGGAGGCTCGAGGCCTCCATCAAAACACAAAAAAGACCGCGGAAGCGGCCTCAGAAAACTCAAATAGATATGATCAGCTTTGCGGCACGACCGGCAGGAAGTAATGCAAGGAAAGTCGGAGCTTACCGCCAGTGAAGCCGCCTCCGTTCGCCGTGACCCGCACAGGCGTATCTGCATAATACGCTGTCGGCCCAATCACCCCGGCATTGTTTGAGCCAGCAGTCACACCCAGCGAACCACCAAACTTGCTGGTCTCACCCAAGATCCCACAATCATAGGAGCTCGCGCCGGTGATGGCCTCAGTCACACGTGTAGAAACGCAAAAAACGATTGCTCGGGAAGGAATGTGAAGGGTGCTGTCGGTAAAGCTACCCGAAAGAGTAATCAGTTCATCAACGGTGACAAACTGGTTTTGCGCCTTATGAACGCTCTCGCAAAGCACCGTCGCTTCCTGCTGAAACGCAGCGCCACCAGTGGTGCTGTCAACGCCTAGTCCTGCAACGGAAGAAAACCCAATCCAGCCACCGCCGGAATAGATACGCATAGCGCCCAGGCTTTGTACCCAGGCAGCCCAGCCATCAACTGGCGCTAGAAATCGCCAGACACCTCCATCGAAGGCTGCGATTTTGTGCTCATGTCCGGCAAAGATGCCCGTGGCACCAGCAGGCACGATGTAGCGGTCACCCTCAGCAGGGTCCGCAGGAGGCGCGTTTACGCTGTCAGAAACAACAGCAAGCTGCACCACCAGATCAACGAGTGCCAAGGCCTCGTTATGTGTCACATGCTTTTGTGCTTGAGCAGCTGCCAGAAACGGCAGCTTAAGATGTGTCGTCCACTCACTCATCAAGATCCCCATAGATCGCCTAGCCTACGCAAAAGCGTATCATTCAGCGTAGCGAGGGGGATAAGTCTTGATGAGACCGTAAGGCCTGTCAGCCAGCAGCAAAGACCTATAGCTTAAGCGACGTGACGACCGGTACCATCACCAGCCAGAGACCAGATGCGGGTGCGGTTACGTGCCATTTTTTCATCGACAGCAAAGGAAAGCTCGGCACCATGCAGACCAACAAGGCGATGCAATAGAATAGCAATCTCAGCTGCATCAGCTGCAACATCACGCGCACTGTCACCGCTTTCGACAGCCATTTGCAGAGCAGCCAGCTCTTCTCGCGCCCGCTCAATCAGTGCATTCAGATCAGCCACCTGACCAAAGGTTCTCTCACCCCAGGCGGTAATGCTTGCACTGCTTTCAATGGTTACCATGTTCGCCCACCTTCAAACTCTGGGGCCTGTTCCCGCAAGGTTGGTAAGCCAACCCAATTGAAAACAAACCCGAAACACCAAACCGGAGCACTCAGTATGTTGCGATCTTGAGCGACGCCTCCGGATATCCAACATGAAATGAACTCACGCTTCCCCCTATCCAGTTAGCCCTCAGGATAAAGAAAAAGCGGAGACAACCTCCTGTCCCCGCCTATTCTTCAGGTAAAAAAGGCCAGACTTTGGCCCTTTTTTGATAGTTTACATGGTTTCCAGAGCCGAAACGGACTCATTCATGGCCTGATCGAGCACGTCCAGCAGGTAATCCGCATTTTCCTTAGAAAAAATCATCGGTGGGCGCATCTTCAACACATTGTCATAGGGCCCTTCAGTGCCCATCAAAATACCCAGATCCTTTGCACGGTTCGCCACGCGTCTGGCCATATCCGTTGCAGGCTCCTTGGTTTTGCGGTCTTTCACCAGCTCAACACCAAGGAACAAGCCCATGCCACGCACATCACCAATGAACTCATACTTCTCCATCATCTTGCAGAAGCCAGACAGAATATAATCGCCCACGACGCGAGCATTCTCACGCAATCCATCCCGCTCAATTACATTGAGAACAGAAAGCCCCACCGCGCAGGAAACCGGATTGCCGCCAAATGTGTTGAAGTACTCCATACCGTTGTTAAAGCTCTTCGCCACCTCGCGCGTGGTAACGAGAGCGGCCATAGGATGACCGTTGCCAATTGGCTTGCCCATGGTCACAACATCAGGCGTCACACCCTGGGTTTCAAAAGCCCACCAGTGAGAACCAACCCGGCCAAAGCCAACCTGCACTTCATCAGCCACACACAGGCCACCTTCTGCGCGGATCAGCTTGTAAACCTCATCCAGATACCCATCCGGCATAAACACCTGACCAGCCACACTTGGAATTGATTCAGCAATGAAGAAAGCTGGCGCACGACCTTGTTTCTTCATCAGATCCAACTGCTCAGCTACACTCTGCACATAACGCGCGGTGATCTCCTCAGGCGCCCAGTCCGCAGGAGCGCGGTAGGCGTCAGGAATAGCAGCCTCGAACACATGATCAGGCTGTCCCCTTCCGCCATTGCGCTTGTATTTGTAAGGGCTCAGCGCAATCAGCTCAGGCGTGGTGCCATGATAAGCCCAATCCAAAACCACCGCATCCCGCCGGCCCGTATGCGCTTCGGCCATACGGATCATCAGGCTGTTCGCTTCACTGCCCGTACACACAAAGGACGCAACCGCCAGATCATCCGGCAATGTAGCCGTCAGCCGTTCGGAGTACTCCACGATATTGTCATGCAGATAACGGGTATTGGTGTTCAGCAGACCTGCCTGATGAGAAAGCGCTTCAACCACCTCCGGATGTGCGTGACCCAGATGACAAACATTGTTGAAGCAATCCAGATATGCCCGTCCGCAATGGTCAATCAGATAAGCCCCTTCACCACGCACAAACTTGATCGGCTCGCTGTAGGAGATGGAAAGGTTCGGCAGTAGGTTCTGGCGACGCGACGAAACAATCTCATCAATTGAACGCCCGCCACTGCCCAATGTCTCTTGAGGAAGCCCGGCAAAATCAATGGCGGATGGGAACAGGTCCGCCCACACATCGAGATACTTTTCTTCCCCAACACCAAGGATCTCCTCAGCGCTCAAAGAAACATCCGCTGAAAGCTGCAAGTGCAAATGAGGTGCCCAGCCCCCATTCTCATCTTCAGCACCAAGGTAACCAACCGTCTCACCGGCTCTAACCACATCACCCGCCTTTAATCGACTTGCCGCCTCATGCGCCATGTGCCCCCACAGGCTCACGAAGGGCTGGCCACAGTCCGTCTCATGATCCAGCGCGATCATGCAGCCATAGCCAAGCGGATCAGTTTCAATCACAACAGAACGGACCTTGCCGTCCATAGGCGCACGAACACGGGTGCCAGACGGGAGGAACAGATCAAACCCCAAGTGATTACGGCGGCGCTCACCTTCGATAAACCGGCTCTCAAAAAAGTCGGAGGAGTAAACACTACGGCTCTCACCCCATGGGCCGATACCCAGCTCCACATTGTGAGCTTCGCAGTAATCTTCCCACCACTCCTGCGCAGCTTCTGGCTGCCGATCCCGGGACTTCACAGTCATCTCATTCTCGGGATCTCCATAGGGCACCATAGCCTTGGACATCAACTTTGGATGACGCTCAAACAGACCGACAAAGGAGTTGCGGTTCTTTGCACAGAACTCAGCAACCTTCCGCGCGCCCGGCACCGCCTCAAACCCACAGGCCTTGCGCAGGATCGATGTCGCGAACGCAGGCTTCATGCTGTAAAGTTTGTAGAGCAGGTTCCATGCCGGCGCTTCACTGACCGCCAGATAAGGATTGTCTTCAGTCTCGTCTTTCCGAAGCGCAGAAAGGCTCACACTGGTCACAAGGCGCATTGCAATCAGGTCAAAGAGAAGATCAACCTCCCCCTCTTCCAACGGATACTCCTCATGATAAGCCGCAGCCAAATCTGCTGCTGCACCAATCGGATCAGGCACCTCCATGATCGTATAGGCCGCCGCAATCGCAACTTCCGCAATCACCGGCGTGAGCAAGCTGTCCCCGAAATCAATCAGACCACAGACACGGGAATGATCATCAGGATCAACCAGAACGTTCCAGTCATTTGCATCATTATGAATGACAGCTGCCCGCAAGCCTGCGAGCTTGGGAGCAACCAGACGATCAAAGCGCTCAAGGAAGTACTCCACAATACGCCGATGATCAGGATCGCCAATCGCGGCCAACCGATCACGCGCATCACCAGCAGCACGAAGATCCCACTCAAAACTGCGCAGAGCTCCAGGATGCACGAAACCGCGAAGCGCCTTGTCCATCTTTCCAAGCAAACTGCCAAGGCTGGCAACAATGCCCTCTTCCCGCTTAGTTTCAGCCAGTGGTACACCTGTCACCCAGGAAACCACGCGCATTGCATGCTGTGCTCCATCTGGCCCGACGACACTTTGCGTGGCACCGCCGTCATTTGTCAGGCGCAGTCGTGGCATTGGCAGCTCTGGCGCAGAAACAGCAAGATGCTGCAGCATGGCCGTCTGAAAGCCAGTCTCTGCCTCAGGCTCACTGGAATTGACAATCTTCACGGTCCAGCGCGTTCCATCTTCCGCATCAAGGCGATGGTTCTGGTCGCGCTCACTTTCCAGCGGCGACAAGGCACCTTTCAGATCCCAATGCTTATTCAGCAGCTCAGCAATGGTTTCACGATCAAAATTTGGGGCGGGATGGCTAATATCAGTCATGGGTCTCTCCGGTTCTCCCGAATATAGCTGACACTGATATTTCAGAATACCGACTTTATGTCAGTTGCGCCGACACTATGTCGCGATTAATAAGTATTTTAACGGCACTCTTCCTGAAAGCCCGCTTTAAGGACCACCCATGCTCGACGCCACCGACCGCGAGATTATCGCGATCCTCTCCAAAGAAGCCCGTATCCCGATCAAAACACTGGCCGCACGCATCAACCTGTCCCGCAGTGCCACCAGCGAGCGCATCACGCGGCTGGAGAACAACGGCACAATCCGCGGCTACAGAGCAGACATCGGAGGCCTCGACCCAACACACATCTCTGCCTTCCTCTTCATCCGTCTCTCCCGCACACCCATGCGCGAAATTCTGGACGTATTGGCCGCATTCCCGGAAGTGAAGCGAGTGAGTTCTGTCAGTGGTGAGCTGGATCTGGTGGTTGAAGTGGTTGCTCCATCCATGGAAGTGCTGAATAACGTGCGCGATGCCATTGCCTCCACTGATGGCGTGAAAGATCTGACAACCACAGTCATTTTGCGGGATGAGTTTCAGCGCACCTGAAACGACAAAGGGCGCCGACTGCATGAAACAGTGAACGCCCTAAACCTTGAAATCAAATCGACCTGACTAGCGTGCCTGATCCAGCATACGCTTACATTCCAGCAGCTCAAACAGCGTGGATTGCAGACGATCAACATCGTCTTTGGAAAGACCAGGCGCAGCAGCCTCTTCCTTCTCAGAACCCATCAGGCGGTCCATGAAGCCAAAGGCACCATGTCCGCCTTTACCACCCGCCTCTGGTTCATCATCTGGCAACAAACCAGATGGCAGCGGCATTTGCGGCTCAGGTTCACTTTCAAGCGGAAGATCTGCCTGTGTCTCAACAGGTCGCTCAGCAACCCAATCTTCCTGAGGCTCATAAACATCCTGTGCAGGCGCCATCACAGCCTGAGCCACAGCGGCTTCCGCTGCACTGCGCACAGAATGATCAGAAACCTGGGATGGATCAGGAGCAACGCCTACAGGCGTGGAAGCGCTGGATGAGGTCGGGATGACAACGCCACCGCCCTCTTTCCAAACGTCCATAACGACGCGCACGCCTTGCTCTCGCAAAATACGTTGCACGCCTTTAATCGTATAGCCTTCCCCATAGAGCAAATGGCGAATACCGCGCAAAAGCTCAAGGTCGTCAGGTCTGTAGTAGCGGCGACCACCACCTCGTTTTAGAGGCCTGATCTGGGTAAACCGAGTTTCCCAGAACCGCAGAACGTGCTGCGGCAGATCCAGTTCGCTTGCTACTTCACTAATTGTTCGGAACGCGTCGGCGCTCTTCTCCACGATGCAGACCCTCTAAACCTTATTATTTTTGGGGCAGCAAATTAGCTGGCGCCCTCAACCAGTGCATCGTTGATGCGCTGCTTAAGAACATTGCTTGGCTTGAACACCATAACCCGGCGTGGAGAAATCGGAACTTCCTCGCCTGTTTTTGGGTTACGGCCAATGCGTTCACCTTTCGAGCGAACAACAAAAGAGCCAAAGCTAGACAGTTTGACAGACTCGCCATTTTCCAGGCTTGCAGAAATCTCTGCGAGCACCTGCTCGACGAGTTCGGCAGATTCAGTCCGAGATAGGCCGACCTTCTGGTAAACCGCTTCACATAAATCAGCGCGGGTTACAGTGTGACTACCCATTCCACCCTCCTCCGGTAAAGCCATGATCCGTAAGAATAAAGCTTGCTTTCAACAAGTTACGGTATGGCCAACCGGCGTCAGGGTCAACAGCTCATTTGCTAAGAATTGCAACCCTCTGGGGTTTTTTGCTGCTTTTTACCACTTAAGGAGCACTGAACCCCAGGTAAAGCCGCCGCCCATGGCTTCCAGCATGATCAGATCACCCTTTTTGACCTTGCCAGCTTTTACAATGCTGTCCAGTGCCAAAGGAATCGATGCCGCTGAAGTGTTGCCGTGTTGGGAAACTGTTTTCACTACCTTTTCAGGAGCGATTCCGAGTTTCTTGGCGGACGCATCAATAATGCGCTGGTTCGCCTGGTGCGGAACAAACCAGTCCAGATCTTCGCAGATGTGCCAGTGGCATCAAAGGCAGCTTCAATCACGTCGGTGACCATGCCAACCGCGTGCTTGAACACTTCTTTGCCCTGCATGCGCAGATGACCTGCTGTACCAGTGGTGGAAGGACCACCATCCACGTAAAGCTTCTCTTTGTGACGACCATCAGAACGCAGCTGACAGGTCAGAACGCCGCTCTCATCAATGGAAGGCTCACCTTCCTGCGCTTCCATCACAACAGCGCCAGCGCCATCGCCAAACAGAACACAGGTCGTGCGGTCTTCCCAGTCTAGAATGCGGGAGAAAGTCTCTGCGCCAATCACAAGCGCACGCTTTGCAAGACCGCCACGCAGATAGGCATCCGCAGTGGTCACAGCATAAACGAAGCCGGAGCACACAGCCTGAACATCAAACGCAAATCCGTGGTTGATGCCAAGCGCAGCCTGCACAGCAACAGCTGTTGCCGGGAAAGTGTTGTCAGGTGTGGAGGTTGCCAGAACGATCAGATCGATGTCCTGCGCATCAACACCGGCATTTTCCAGCGCAGCTTTGGCAGCATTCACTGCAAGGTGAGAGGTAAACTCGCCTTCTGCAGCAATGTGACGGTTCTTGATCCCGGTACGCTGAACGATCCACTCATCCGAAGTGTCAACAATCTCGGTAAGCTGCTGGTTAGTAAGTGCTTTCTCAGGCAGATAGCTGCCACAGCCCAAAAATACAGAGCGAAGTGCCTTCACTTTAAACCCTTCAGTTTTCTTCAGCCTCTGAGAAACGACCGCGATGGTAGTTTGCCAGATCGTCAGAGATCTTTTTAATCAGTTCATTCTTGGCCATATCGTAGGCCAGTTCAACGGCAGCAGCAAAACCTTCGGCATCTGTTCCACCATGGCTTTTGATCACAATGCCATTCAGCCCGAGGAACACACCGCCATTCACTTTACGTGGGTCCATCTTCGCGCGCAGACGTTCAAACGCACCGCGTGCAAAAAGATAACCAATCTTCGCCATGAGCGTACGACTCATAGCAGCTCGCAGATAGCCAGCAAACTGTTTTGCTGTGCCTTCCGCAGTCTTGAGCGCAATATTACCTGCAAAACCTTCGGTGACCACAACGTCAACCGTGCCCTTGCCGATGTCATCACCTTCAACAAAGCCGGAGTAAACAAGGTTTGGAGGAGAAAGGTCACGCAGCATTTTGCCTGCGGTCCGCACTTCCTCAACACCCTTCACTTCCTCAACGCCGATGTTGAGAAGACCAACTGTAGGCTGGCTGACACCATGAACAGAACGCGCCATCGCGCCGCCCAGAATTGCAAAATCAATCAGCTGCTGAGCATCCGCACCAATAGTCGCACCCACATCAAGAACGATGGATTCTCCGCGCAGTGTTGGCCAGATCGCAGCAATCGCAGGCCGCTCAATGCCAGACATGGTGCGCAGGCAGAACTTGGACATGGCCATCAGTGCGCCGGTGTTACCGGCAGAAACCGCAACATGAGCCTCAGAGTTCTTCACCGCAGCAATGGAGTTCCACATGGAAGACTTCCCGCGCCCCTTACGAAGGGCCTGGCTGGGCTTTTCATCCATTCCAATGGAAACATCACAGTGATGAACGACAGATGCCTGTTTCAGACGAGGGTATTCCTCGAGCATTGGCTCGATGACCTTGGCATCACCGAAAAGCAGGAACTCGATATTCGGGCAGCGCTGCAAAACCAGATCAGCACCTGGCAACACCACCTCAACACCGTAATCCCCTCCCATAGCATCAAGAGAAATACGTATTTTTTCAGACATTTCCAATTTCTTGCCTTGTCCCAACAAAGTCTGCCCTTGTATCGGCAGACCTTGGAATAGTTAAGAGCATTTTCCCTATGTTCAGTGGAAATGCGCGTCGCGAAGATACTCGATTATAAACGTCTCGCAACACCCACCTCCAAAAAACCTTTGCAGCAGTCTAACAATTACTTTTTGCCTTTAAGGGCCTCTAGCGCAGCAAAGGGAGAAGGCTTTTGCTCTTCATCCTGTTTTAGTTCTTCCTCTGGGTCCGGAGCATATTTCTCATCCATTTCAACCCCTTCAGCCCGAGGGAATGGATCAAGACCCAAAGCAAAATGTTCACAAATGACCGCTCCGAGATCCACCTGTGGCCCGTCGAAATAGTCCGGTGGATCGCTCTCATCAATATCCAGATCTACTTCCAAGGTATCATCGTCAGTGCGACGTCGCCCCCGGGAATCTTGCTCTGGCAAAAATGTACGGTCGAACTCTTCGTCCACCATGCAATCAACGGGTTCGAGTGTCACGACACATTGCTGGATGGCTTTGGCACGAATGTGACCACGCACGGCCAATCCATCACGGCGCCACGGGCGCACCTCAAGGTCCACATCCAGTTCTGGCAGCTCAAGCAGATCATAGGCTTTGGCGATTTGCGCCCGCTCGCTCTCATTCAAAGAGAGTTTCAGATGCTTGGTTTTGTTACCAAGACGCGTCGCATCAAATTGATAAGCCCACGGGTAATCAGTATCAGCCATTACTGGCGCTTTCCCTTATAAGTTCTGTTTTTGGAGCCACAAATTTGACGTCGCCCGCAAGAATTTCTGATGTAGGAAGGGCAGCAAGGCCTTCCACCGCTTCATGCATGTAATGAACCAGCGCCTTTATCGCAACTGCTTCCCCGCTCTGCCCATAGATGTTTCTCATAAAGGCCTCAAATAGAGCGGCATTGTCCTTGTTTTCCAAAGCTTGCATATAGCTGGTGGTACGGCCATAGAACGATTCGACCATAATCCGGACACGTTTGCGCACACCTTCATCGCCAATACCCAGCTCGCGCATGCTCTGGTCCATATCCTGAAAAAAATAATCGAATACAGCCTGTGCAAATTTTCGGGACGCCTTATCTTCGCCTCTTAACCGGTGAAAGACACAAAAAGCGTGCAAAACAATCATCTCGAAGCGACCTTCGCTCGTATCAGGTATACCATAGTGCTGATAAAACACTGGTAGTCGTGCCTGCGCGACGATCCGCTCGTAAGTTGTTCTGACGGATGTGTCTTTACGTCGACGGAAAAAACCGAAGATCATGGCACCTCTCTTGCGCTTGTCGAGTTACTTGTGTCCCTGCCACGTCGGTGGCATAAGCACAAGTCTGAATCTAAACCGCTTGCTTGCTGTATTTTGCCAGCATTTGCAAGCCAACAGGATGTTTGGAATGTTTGCATTTGCGCGCCGTACTGTGTTCCTTGCTTGTTTGAGCCTGCCACTTGCCGGCTGCTTCACCCAGACACTAACGCATGGCCAGGTGGTTTCACCTGATGCAATTCAAGATGTACAGGTCGGTTCCAGCCGTGAGCAGGTTGAACTTCTCCTTGGTAGCCCGTCCACAACATCTAATCTGGACGGTGAAGCTTACTATTATATCTCTCAAAAGAGCGAAACAGTGGCATTCTGGTCCCCATCCATCGTGGATCAGCGCGTTGTCGCAGTTTACTTTGATAAAGATGGTTACGTGAAATCTGTTGCTGACTACGGCATCGAAGACGGGAAGGTCTTTGATTACCTTGGCAGAAAAACACGCACCGGCGGTGCTGATTATGGTCTCCTGACGCAGATCCTGCGTGGAGCTGCAAACCCATCAATCGGCCTCTAAACTGCCTGCATTCACTTGAAAGAAACGGCGTCTCTCGCAGGCGCCGTTTTTTTGTGCGCAAACACCAGCAGAAAAAGCCCACACGTCAGTTCCCACCAAACTCTAAGTTTCACTCTTAAAATAACGCCGGTGTTATTGGAGGTTTGCTACATGTGATCCTGTATTGAGGAGTTATACGCATTCTGGCCGTCTTCTTCCGTGGTTTCTTCAAGGCCTCAACGACAAACGCGAAGTAAAATCATGACGCAAGCTTCTTCTCCCCTCAAAAGAATTACAGATATACGTCCCTCCGAAAACGCTCTCTTTGTCTACCTCACTCTTGTCACCGCAACCTATCTGATCTGGCTGGGCCTGCTGAAGTTCACAGCACCAGAACATCAGCAGATTGAGTTCTGGCTGGGCAACAGCCCGCTCTTCAGCTGGCTGGTTGCAGCCCTTGGCGCACCAGTGACAGGCGTTTTGATGGCCCTCTTTGAAGTTCCAGCCGGCATTCTGGTCCTGCTCGGTCTCAAAGATCGCCGTCTTGGCATCCTCGGCTGCCTGATGGCCATGCTGATCTTCCTGCTGAACTTCCTTTACCTGTTCACAAACCCCGTCTGGATGGACGCTCTTGGCGGCTTCCCGATCATCGGCTCAGGACAGAACCTCCTCAAGTACCTCTCCATGTTCGCCGTGCCCGCCTATATTCTGGGCCATCACATGCAGGCCGCGGGAAAAGACAAGACAGCTGGCTCCTTCAAAAAACTCGCCGTCTACGCAAGCTTTGCCGGTATTGCGCTGGTCATGGGCTGGATCGGTGCCATGAAGTTCTATGAGTTTGAAGCTCAGGGCATCGTCCGCTTGATGGAATCCAACGTGCTCTTCAGCTGGACCTATCAGGTCTGGGATGTGCAGGGCGCCTCCAACTTCATCGGCATTGTGGAATGGATCTTCCTCATTCTGCTGCTTTGCCTGCCATTCAACCGCTTCCTCGGTGGTCTGGGCGTTCTCGGCATTGCTGCCACAGCATTCGGCACTCTCACCTTCATGTTCTCCGTACCAGGTTGGGATGCAGACTCCTTCTTCCCTCTCCTCAACCGCACAGGCGTCTTTGTGCTGAAGGACCAGTTCCTCCTCGCAGCCGCCATCATCCTCTGGAAGAACTACTGATCAGAACATAATCTGAAAAACAGAATGAGCCGGAGCCTATGATCAGGCGCCGGCTTTTTTTGTGCGCGTGCAAACGTAGCCGACAGTCGTAATGACCTGCTGCCAGCTTCCCAATAGGCTGGATGAGACAGCAATCATATTGGAAACAAAGATGTTTGAGACATATCGCGGGATCGTTTATCCGCAGCACGAAGACCACATGGGGCACATGAATGTGGCGTGGTACACCTCCAAGTTTGACGAAGCCACCTGGCACATGCTCGCCTACATCGGCATCACACCCGCCTATATTCGCGAGAAAAACAAGGGCATGGCAGCTCTGGAAATCACCTACAAATACCTCGCTGAAGTCTCCGCAGGCGATCTGCTCGTCGTACGGTCCCAGATCAAAGAACTCCGCGATAAAACGATCCTCTTCCAACACACCATGTTTGAGGCAATCAACGACACCCCAGTCGCAACCATGCAGGCTGTTGGCGTGCACATGGACCGTGAAATCAGAAAGTCCTGCCCGTTCCCTCCGCACGTCAAAGAGCACTGCGAAACCTTACTTCTGGAACCAACAGCCTAAGCGACCACCTGAATTTTACTTAGCAGGTTTCAGATAGCAGCAGGCTAGAGAACAACCGACTATACTCACTCTATTGAGTGAAACTGAGTACGGCATGTAGCCCTGCTGCATACCGGAAGGATGCGGGCATATTCTTTGAAATCTGCGGCGTTTTTCGCAAAAAGGATGGGTTCCATCTTGAGCGTATTCCCGAAAAGCAGTTCCGGCTTTCGGTACGCTTTGAAGTGAAGACCTAGAGCGCGGCACGTGAATGCAAATGAACGTGACAAGCTCTAAAGGCTGGAGCATGCCGTGTGACCGGAGGAGGTCACGGGCTGTTCCGGAGTTTCTCTGTTTGCTGAGCCAGTTTAGGGGAACCTGCTTTTGCGAGCGTTCAAGATGCCTGTCCCACTCAAACGCAGGTCGTCAGTTCTATGGTGTATCGCGGTTGCCAGCACATGCCTGACACCCAGCACAGAACTACGCGCGCAAGACAGCAGCAACTGGCCGCTTGTCTGGGCTCAATGGCACAACAAAACCCGCGACTGGGGCGGCATCCGCACGGACCTCTCCGATAAAGGCCTCGACCTCGGCGTTCTCTACACGCAGGACGTCGCAGCTAACCCCGCAGGCGGCATGAAGCAAAGCCTGACCTATGGCGGTCGCCTGGAAGGCATGGCTAAGCTGGACTTTGACAAAATCTTTGGCATCAAAAACAGCAGCCTGCATTACATTATGTATCAAGGCCTGGGTCAGGGCCTGTCGCAGGAAGCCATTGGCAACGACTTCGGCGTGACGCAGATTTTCTCCAGCGACATCCTCGCCATCGCCAACCTCAGCCTTCAGCAAAAGCTCTACCATGATCAGGTCTACCTCTCCGCAGGCCGCCTTGCAGTGGGGGACATCTTCGCTCGCGATGATACATTCGCGTATTACCTCAACGGCGCCCTCAACAGCACGCCGGGTCAGCTCCTGATCAACCAGCCCGCTTTCACCACCTACCCCTTCAATACATGGGGAGTGGCTGGCACTTACACCTTCCCTGACAATCAGTATTTCGGCCTGGGTGTCTACGATGCCAACGTCGATGATCTGAACAACGCCGAACATGGCTTCAACTTCCGCTTTCAGCCAGAGGGCAATGTGCTGGTAGTTGGTCAGGTGGGCGTCAATCCGGGCAAGGATGATACAAGTCAGTTTCTTCCTGGCCACTATCAGCTCGGCGCCTATTACAACAGCGGCACCGTGGATGTGCTCGGCGATAGCACAGAAACACGAGAGGGCAACTGGGGACTTTATGGGATAGCCCGTCAGATGGTCTATCAGGAGGAAGGAGACCAGGGCTTGAGCCTTTGGGGCCTCTTCACCATGGCGCCCCAACAAGCCATCAACACCCAGCCCTACGGCGTCAGTGGCGGCTTCTTCTATCAGGGTCTGCTCCCCAACCGCGACGACGACGTCACCGCTGGCGCATTCATCCTCGGCTTTTACAGCGACAATCTCGTCAACCAATCCTACGAACTCGTCTTCGAATTCGCCCATCGTTACCAGTTCCGCGACTGGTCTTACCTCACGCTGGACTTCCAGTACGTGGTGAACCCTGCTGGCAACGACGACATCCCCGACGCTTGGGTCTTTGGAACAGAGTTTTCAGTAAAGTTCTGACCAGCTCTTACACGCACCAGAACAGCAAAAAGCCCGGCCTTTTCAGACCGGGCTTTTTAATCTCAAATCAGATCAAATTTAGTGTGCCAGAACTGCTAGAAGCAGAAGAGCAACGATGTTTGTGATCTTGATCATCGGGTTCACAGCTGGACCAGCAGTGTCCTTGTAAGGATCACCAACGGTATCACCTGTCACCGCAGCTTTGTGAGCATCAGAGCCCTTACCGCCGTGATTTCCGTCTTCGATGTACTTCTTCGCGTTATCCCACGCACCGCCACCAGCGGTCATGGAAAGCGCAACGAAGAGACCGGTCACGATCACACCCAGCAGCATCGCACCCAGGGATGCGAACGCATTCGCCTTACCTGCAATCGCGTTGATGACAAAGTAGATCACGATCGGAGACAGAACCGGCAGCAGAGAAGGAACAATCATTTCCTTGATCGCTGCTCTGGTCAGCATATCAACCGCACGGCCATAATCAGGGCGTTCTTCACCCTTCATGATGCCAGGCTTTTCTTTGAACTGACGACGAACTTCTTCAACCACCGCACCAGCGGCGCGGCCCACAGCGGTCATTGCAATACCGCCGAACAGGAATGGCAGAAGACCACCAAAGAACAGGCCAACCACCACATATGGGTTAGACAGTGAGAAGTCGATGGACGCCTCAGTCATGCCCTGGAAGTAGGTGAACTGATCAGAGTTCGCCACGAAGAACTTCAGATCCTCAGTGTAGGCTGTAAACAGCACCAGCGCACCAAGACCAGCAGAACCAATCGCGTAGCCTTTGGTCACAGCCTTTGTGGTGTTACCAACAGCATCCAGCGCATCGGTGGTGTCACGAACTTCCGCAGGCAGCTCAGCCATTTCAGCAATACCACCAGCGTTGTCCGTCACAGGACCAAACGCATCAAGCGCAACAACCATACCGGCCAGTGCCAGCATCGTAGTTACCGCAATCGCAATACCGAACAAACCGGCAAGCTGATAGGTCACGATAATACCAGCAATGATCACCAGCGCAGGCAGAGCTGTGGATTCCATGGAAACCGCCAGACCCTGAATGACGTTGGTACCATGACCAGTTTCAGAGGCCTTCGCGATTGCACGCACAGGACGGAAACCAGTACCGGTGTAGTACTCAGTGATCCAGATGATCAGGCCAGTGACAACAAGACCGGAAACGCCGCAAAGGAACAAGGCCATCGGCGTAAAGCTCAAGCCATTGCCCATTGTCAGCACTGTATCCATTCCGCCAAATACCCAGTGGGTCAGCGGATAAAGAATGATCAGTGAGATCACGGCTGTTGCAATGAAGCCTTTATACAGCGCACCCATAATGGAGTTGGAAGCACCAAGGCGAACAAAGAATGTACCGATGATGGAAGCTACGGAACAAACACCGCAGATCAGCATTGGATACAGCATCGCCGCCTGAAGGTCAGCAGTTCCGGCAAAGTAGATCGCTGCAAGAACCATGGTCGCAACCAGCGTCACAGCGTAGGTTTCAAACAAGTCAGCGGCCATACCAGCACAGTCACCAACGTTGTCACCCACGTTATCAGCAATGGTTGCAGGGTTGCGCGGATCATCCTCAGGAATACCGGCTTCCACCTTACCAACAAGGTCACCACCCACGTCTGCGCCTTTGGTGAAGATACCACCACCAAGACGGGCGAAGATAGAGATCAGGGATGCACCAAAGCCCAGAGCCACGAGCGCGTCAATCACGGTTCTGGAAGTTGGGTCCATACCCATAGGACCGGTGAGGATGAGGTAGTAAACGGAAACACCCAGAAGAGCGAGACCAGCCACAAACATCCCAGTGATGGCACCGGAGCGGAATGCAATAGAGAGCCCTGCCCCCAGGCTCTGGCTTGCAGCTTGTGCAGTGCGAACGTTTGCCCGTACGGAGACGAGCATTCCAATAAATCCTGCGGCGCCGGAAAGAACGGCACCAATAACAAATCCGATAGCTACAGTGATGGACAGCAGATAAGCAACGATTACGAAGATAACAACGCCAACAATTGCGACACTGGTGTACTGACGAGTGAGGTACGCCTGAGCGCCCTCTTGGATGGCACCAGCAATCTCCTGCATCTTCGCAGAGCCAGTGTCAGCAGCCATCACGCTTTGAATTGCCCAAATGCCGTAAACGACAGATAGCAAACCGCACGCAATGGTAACGATAAGTTCAGTCATATTTCCTCCCCTAAGGGTACCCTGCTACTTATGTGTGTGTTCGTAGCAAAATCCGCACTGCACTTGTGTAAATTAACGCACACAGTGACGGTATATACCTGTCACTATCCGTCAAGTTGCTTTTGCGCGGTAGTGGAAGGAAACACGTATGTTGAAAGGAGAGAAATTATTTGGAATTATTCAAACTTTAACTTCCCGTTTTTCAGTAAACATCAGTGACACAACAAGAATTAGACATAAGATAACGAACGGGAACACCATTAGGTTGACAGTTTCCCAACCAAACACGTTTAACAATTTCCCTGAGGAAAACGAGGCAGTTGCTACTAAACCAAAGACGAAGAAGTCGTTTATGGACTGGACTCTGTTTTGTTCTTCTGGTCGGTAAGTTTGCGTGAGCAAAGCCGATGCCCCGACGAAAGAAAAGTTCCAACCAAGTCCAAGTAAAATCAGGGAACTCCAGAAAATCCAACGTTCTAGTCCCGTAAGGCCAACCAGCGCGCACACTGCATAAAGCAGGAATCCAGCTCCGATAACAGCACCATGGCCGAATCGGCTGATCAAACTGCCCGTAATAAAGCTCGGTGCGAACATGGCAATCACGTGCCATTGGATGCCCAACGCCGCATCTGAGTTGGTTAACCCACATGCCACCATGGCCAGAGGCGCTGAGGTCATGATCAGGTTCATGATTGCGTAACTAATCATTCCACAACCGACCGCTACGAAGAACTTTTGTTGCTTCAAAATCTCCGAAAGCGGGCGTCCACGTTCATGCTTCTCTGCTTTCGGTGGCAGCGGTATTTCCAAAAACGCTACAAAAAACAAACCGATAAGCATCAAAACGCCCTGAGCAAGGTACGTTCCGACAAAAAGAAACGGCTCAAACATGCCTTGAGTAAGAATAACGGTCTGCGGACCAACCACACCCGCAAGAATCCCCCCGGTCAAAACCCAGGAAATCGCTTTGGGCTTAAAGGCAGGGCTTGCTGTATCAGCTGCCGCAAACCGCGCCTGCTGTGTAAAGGCCATCACAAACCCACTGCCCAAAGTGGAGATGCACAGCAGTATAAAGCTGCCGATGTAAGCAGCATAAGCGGCCAGCAAAGAACAAAGTACGCCAAACAACAAGGCTCCAACCAGCCCGGCACGCGCCCAAAGCTTCGCATAATCATGCCAGCAGGGAGCGTACCAATCGCCGTCCCAAGCACGAAAGCTGTCACCGGCAATGTGGCAAGCGACTTGTCATCAACCAGCAAAACAGAAGCAAGGATAGAAGTGGTCGCAAAAATAATCGGAGGCACACCACCAGCAAACGACTGGGCAAGCGCCAAAAGCAACGCATTGCGCTTTGCCAATCCGTCATCAATCAACGGAGCCGCCAGAGTATTTGCCATAATGTAAATCTTTCAAAGAATGCAGGAAGGAACCGACAGCCTAATCAATTCCACGTAATGAGCAACCACAGAGCTCACCAGATCATCTGCAACTTTGGGAGATATACGCACAACTCGATGAAAATACGTCATGCGGCGTAAGGATTGTCGATTATATCGCATTACTTACGCAACACGCATTATGATCCCTGCCAGGGCTATCAAACCACATAACAAAAGCCAGGACGACGCCACGCTTCGCACAATCACACGAGTTTTAGTCCACTTCCGCCTCTTCAAGGTCGCTGCATCGGGCAACCTAAACAACCTAAAAATAAGATAAATAATTGAAATAATAAACGAAAACAGAATCCAGATTGACGTCATGCCAGCAAGCCCAATACAATGCGTCTTGCAATTCCGATCACCACTATCAGGCCCCACCACAAAAACAACGACCTTCCTAGGTAATAAGAAATCAGACGCTTTCTGGCCCGTCTTTGGCGTTGTATTGTCGTTGCGCGAGGAACCTTTCGCAACTTGGCAATCAAATAAAGCAATGAAATAACGAATGTTATAAAATAGATGGCCGACTCCATCTGAGTACCCTAGCAAAAATAAAGCTCAGGTCGAGACCACTGATCAAAAATGCTTGAAACCCGCAGCACCATGAAGCGCATACGCTTCGCCATTCAGGCTCAAGGAAATCATATCCTCGGAAACCTCAGCAGCGGAGAGCACGCCAATCTGAGCACAGCTCAATCCCGCTTCCTGCAAGGCCACTTCAAAAGCCACCGCATTCTCAGGCATCACAGCCGCAAGGATCTCGTAGTCATCCCCGCCCGTAATCGCAGTCTCACGGAACGCAGCATCTCTTGCAATCATAGCGGAGGCAGCATCAGAAAGCGGCACATTCTCCAGCCTGACAGCAGCCTGAACGTGCGACGTCCGGCACATGTGGCCAAGATCGGCAATCAACCCATCCGAGATATCCATCGCAGCAACAGCAAATTCACGAAGCGCGGAAACAGCAGCAACGCGTGGCTGTGGCAACAGATAGCGGTTTAGCAGGAAATCACGATGTTCAGCAGAAAGCTCAAGCTCGCCAGCTAGTTCATCATCCAGTCGCAACTTCAAACCAAGCGCAGCGTCACCAATAGTGCCCGTCACATAAAGCAGTGCACCGGCAACAGCCTCATTCCGACGAACCACCTGCCCTTTTGGCACCTGACCAAACGCAGTGACGGAAAGCAGCGGGCCTTGCGGACAGGAAATCGTATCCCCGCCAAGCAGATCAATCTGGAACTGATCCTGAACCAGCTTCAATCCGCGGCAGAACTCGGCAACCCACTCCTCGCCAATATCTTTGGAAAGCCCAAGGCCCAGCAAATAGCCCTTAGGCTCTGCACCTTTTGCGGCCAGATCGGAAAGGTTCACACCAAGCGCTTTTTGCGCGACTTCAAAGGGAGGGTCGTTTTTAAAAAAATGAACCCCTGCCATCAGCATGTCCTTGGTCACAACCAATTCACATGCGGTGTCAGGGGTAAAAACAGCAGCATCATCTTGCAGATGCACAGCGCCTGCGCTGGTGGCAAGCGGCGCAAAATAGCGCTCAATAAGCGAGAACTCTCCCGGTCTGGAACTGGCAGCTTTCTCGCTCATGTAATTAGTCTTCGAATTCGGACTGACGCAGCTCGCGAGCCAGACGGTTCATGATACCGTTGACCAGACGCGCCTCATCTCCTTCATAGAAGGACTTCGCAACATCAATGTACTCATTGATGATCACACGGGCCGGAACGTCTTTCTTGCGCAGGAACTCTGCACAGCCAACGCGAAGGATCGCACGCAGTGTAGTGTCGATGCGCTTCAGCGGCCAGTCTTCAGAAAGCGCTGTGTGAATGCGAGGGTCAATGCGCAGCTGGTCTTCGAACACAGCCTGCACCAGATCGCGGAACCACGCAGGGTCCGCATCGCGGTACTGCTCGCCGTCCACTTCCTGACCAAGGCGGTAAGCTTCGTACTCGTTCAGCACATCGTTCAAACGCGCACCAGTGATTTCCATCTGATACACGGCCTGAACAGCAGCCAACCGGGCAACACCGCGTTTGTTAGCGGGCCTTACTTCAGCGTTTTTCTTGTTGTTTTCAGTTGTCATTCTAAACCTTACACACCGAACCGGTCGCGCACGTCAATCATAGCAAGACAAGCTTCGGCAGCACCGCCGCCCTTGTTCTTCTTGGAAACGCTTGCGCGCGCCCATGCCTGATCATCGTTCTCAACTGTCTGGATACCGTTACCAACTGCAACATTAGCATCCACAGAAAGATCCATGATCGCACGAGCCGACTCGTTAGAAACGATGTCGTAATGGGTGGTTTCACCGCGAATTACAACACCGAGCAATACAAAACCGTCATAATCTGCTTCGCCATTTTCCATTGCGGTTAACGCCATGGAAAGCGCAGCAGGAATTTCGAGCACACCAGGAACAGCCAGTCGAGAGATTTTCGCCCCTTCACGCTCCAGCACATCTGCAGCACCTTCGTACAGGGCATCTGCCAGATCTTCGTAAAACCGTGCTTCAATAACAAGAATGTGCGGAACCGCGCTCATTTTAATTCTCCTAATGCCAACCAGTTCTTTTCGCTGCATCAATCAGCAAAGCTGGTTAAGGCCACGGGCACTCACAGTACCCACGTATGTGCGCTCAGGAACCACGCCCCAAGCGAAATGTCCAGTTATTTCCTGCGGAATTTTTTGGCTATAAGGCTATTTTGCAATTTCTGCAAGACTTGGAAACTCTGCAAGACGCGCAACGTACCGTGCCATCATGTCCACTTCCAAGTTTATCTCATCTCCCTGCGCCCTGTCGGACCACGTGGTCACTTCCAGAGTGTGTGGAATGAGGAACACGGAAAATGTGTTTCCTTCAGCCTCGTTCACCGTCAAAGAGGTGCCATCCAGCGCAACAGATCCCTTCTTCGATGAACCGTGCGAACTCAGGAGCACACTCGAATTTCAGGTAAACGCTCTCAGGGTGTTCAGTCCGTTCCACAATGGTGGCCTTGCCATCCACATGACCCAGAACAAGGTGACCGCCCAGCTCCGCGCCCATGGAAAGGGAACGTTCCAGATTAACCCGCTTGCCGACGCACCAGTCCTTCACAGTGGTCAGAGCCAGTGTCTCAGCAGCAGATTCAACGGTAAACCAGTTCTGCTCGCCGTCGCGACCTTTCGCAACAACAGTGTGGCAGACGCCGGAACAGGCGATGGACGCGCCAATTTCAATCCCGTCAGGATCGTAAACAGTTCCAATTTTCGCTCTCTGACCTGCAGCAATCTGCTCCAGCTCAAGGATTGTTCCAACGTCACTAACGATGCCCGTAAACACCTAGAACCTCTCTTTTGGCGTATACCGCCACAACAGATCTTCACCCACATGGCGCAGCATCTGCTTGTTATAACCGTCTTGCAAACTCTCCAGACCTTCAAAACCGAATGGCAAAAGGCCGTCAGAACCAACCGTGCTGGTTCCCTGGAAAATCAAAAGCTCATCCACCAGATCCTGCTGAAGCAGACCGTGCGCTAGTTCAGCACCGCCCTCAACCATGATCTGGGAGAGACCATGCATGTAAAGCGCATCCAGTGCCTTATCAAGACATACCTTGCCATTTCTGAGGCAGTCATTGACGATAACTGTCACACCTTCCCGCTCAAGCGCGCTGACACGATGATCCGGCGCATTATCGCCAATCACCACCCACAAAGAATTGCGCTCTGCGTTCTGCACCAGCTTCGAGGAAAGCGGAATACGCGCCTGACTGTCAAACACCACCGGCTGCGGCGAACGATGTGCCATGCCCGGCAAGCGAACAGACAGCTCTGGATCATCTTCCAGAACTGTACCGATGCCCACCACGATCGCATCCATCTGCGCGCGCATGGCATGCACCAGCTGACGTGATAATGGGCTGGAAATCGCCACCTGCCCCGCACCACGCTTGCCGATGTAACCGTCTTTGGAAACAGCCATCTTGAGCTGCACAAACGGGCGCTCATTGAGGATACGGGAGATATGACCGCGCACAGCTTCACGGCATTCCTTCTCAAGAACGCCAATCAGCACTTCTACGCCGCCCTCTTCCAAAATCTTCTTGCCGCGCCCTGCCACCGCCGGATTTGGATCCGCCGTGCCATAAACAACGCGGCTGACACCAGCAGCCACCAGCGCCCGTGCACAAGGGCCAGTCCGCCCGTAATGTGCACACGGCTCAAGGGTCACATACGCAGTCGCGCCCTTGGCGTGCTCGCCAGCGTCCTTGATAGCCAGCACCTCAGCGTGAGAACCACCCGGAGGCAGCGTTGCCCCCTGTCCCACGATGACCGGGCCATCACCAAAATCTTTTGTCAGGATTGCACCGACCGGAGGATTGGGCCATGTGCGGCCCTTTGCGCGAATGCCATAGCTGAGTGCGGCCGCCATAAAGCGCTCGTGCTCAGCTCGCTCCTTTGCATTTAATGCTTTGTGACCAGACAAAGCTGTCCCCCTGCCAGCGCTAAAGCGTATCGCCGAAAAGTGTCCGCCGGTTTTCGGATAAAGATACGCGAACTGCTTTAAAGCGTATTCCTCAAATGGATTTGACGTAACCCGAACAGAATATACGTTACAGACAACGAAAAGCCAGAGCTTAGGTCCGCGGCGGCATCATCAGCGGATCAACATCCGCATCGGAAAGCTCATCCAGCAGAGCCTCGAAATCCTTGGCTTCACGGAAATTCTTGTAAACAGAAGCGAACCGCACATAAGCCACATCGTCAAGGGTTTTCAGCCCTTCCATGACCAAATGACCAATATCTTCCGCCACAACATCGCTCTCACCGGAACTTTCCAGCTGGCGAACCAGTCCGCTCACCATGCGCTCAATGCGTTCAGGCTCCACCGGACGTTTGCGGGTTGCGATCAAAACAGAGCGCATCAGCTTTTCGCGATCAAACGGCACGCGACGCCCATTGCGCTTAATAACGGTCAGCTCGCGTAGCTGAACACGTTCAAAGGTGGTAAAACGACCACCACAAGTCTGGCAGACTCTGCGTCGACGGATAGCTGTATTATCCTCGGTTGGGCGTGAATCCTTCACCTGGGTGTCCTCACCCCCGCAATACGGACAACGCATCTCGCCTGCCTCCTTAACTAAACACTGAAGAACCGCCGAAGGGATCTCCGGCGGTTCTTCTCGTTTAAATTAGTTTTTGTAGATTGGGAACCGGGCAGTAAGGGCCAGTACCTTCTCTTTGACCTGTGCTTCCACAGCTTCGTTGCCGTCAACGGAATTTGTCTTGCGCAGACCTTCCAGAACCTCGGTAATCAGCTTACCGATTTCACGGAATTCTTCCTTACCGAAGCCGCGGGATGTACCAGCAGGCGTACCAAGGCGGATACCGGAAGTGATGGTAGGCTTCTGAGGATCAAGCGGAACACCGTTCTTGTTACAGGTGATGTTCGCACGGCCCAGAGAAATCTCTGCATTCTTACCGGTCAGGTTCATTGGACGCAGATCAACCAGCATCAGGTGTGTGTCGGTACCACCGGAAACGATGTCCAGACCACCTTCAACAAGGGTCTCAGCCAGAACCTGTGCGTTCTCAACAACGTCTTTTGCGTAGGTCTTGAACTCAGGACGCAACGCTTCACCGAAGGCAACAGCCTTACCAGCAATCACGTGCATCAGAGGACCACCCTGCAGACCTGGGAAGATCGCGGAGTTGATTTTCTTCGCAATGTCAGCGTCGTTGGTCACAACCAGACCACCGCGAGGACCACGAAGGGTCTTGTGAGTGGTGGATGTTGCAACATGTGCATGCGGGAACGGGCTTGGGTGCTGACCACCCGCAACCAGACCAGCAAAGTGCGCCATGTCGACCCACAGGTACGCGCCCACTTCGTCAGCGATTGCGCGGAATGCAGCAAAGTCGATCTCACGGGAGTATGCAGAACCGCCAGCGATGATGATCTTAGGCTGATGTTCTTTTGCAAGCTCGCGCACTTCGTCCATGTTGATGCGGCCAGTGTCGGTGTTCAGGCCGTACTGAACAGCGTTGAACCACTTGCCGGACATGTTAGGACGTGCACCGTGTGTCAGGTGACCACCCGCATCAAGGCTCATGCCGAGCAGAGTGTCGCCTGGTTTAGCCAGCGCAAGAAGAACAGACTGGTTAGCCTGGGAACCGGAGTTCGCCTGCACGTTTGCAAACTCACAGCCGAACAGTGTCTTCACACGATCGATCGCAAGCTGCTCAACAATGTCGACATACTCACAACCACCGTAGTAACGGCGGCCTGGGTAACCTTCAGCGTATTTGTTGGTCAGAACGGAACCCTGTGCTTCCAGCACAGCGCGGGACACGATATTTTCCGAAGCGATGAGTTCAATCTCGTTCTGCTGACGAGAAAGCTCTTTATTGATTGCCTCGAGAAGCTCTGGGTCACCAGAAGCCAGGCTACCTGTAAAGAACTCTGGGTAGAGCGGCGTCGTAATTGGACTATCCGATACGGACATAGGTGGACCTCATTACAAGGTTGGAGCAACAAACTGACGAAACGTCCCAATATCGTTTCGCATTCCGATCCCCGACAAGTTGTAGCTTCGGGTGCTTAGCCCATTAACATATAGGGGGTAATGAACCAAGCTTTGTTCATAGGAATTGCGCAATAGTATTGCCGCCATCACCCAAAATTTATGAATTACGCATCTTGAGGTTGTAATTTACGTTCCAGCTTACGGAGCGCCAGTTGTTTCAGATGCGATTCGCTCGCATTACGAGGCCCCACCACAAACACCTCAACACCGCTCTGAGCACAGATTGCAGACATGCGAACAGAGTTGCCGATAACGCGTGCTTCAAAGTAGACCTGTCCCAGTTTTGCCATAGAGCCCCTCACCTTACCTCTTCAGGATTCGTAAACTGCATCAGCATTTTTAGCAGCATGAGACGCAACACGCAGGCCTGTCAGCGATCACATCCCCAAAAGAAAAGGCCGCCCCGATAGACACCGGAAGCGACCCTTAATTCGAAACTATGAAACCTGCTTACTGAGCAGAGGCCTGCGCCAGTGGATCAACACTTGCTGAATACAGACCATCCTTGTCGTAAATGTCATCACGGAAGTGAACCATGCCATCGCTGAGCGCCCATGCAGTCACATAGGACAGATGCAGCGGAATGCGGCTCTTCATCTTAACATCCAGACGCTCACCAGAGTTGATGGTCGCATCCACGCGGGAGCGGGTCCATTCAGGTGTTGTGGAGCCCAGCAACCATGTCACCAGCTCACGCACGTTCTGCACGCGCACACAGCCGGAAGAGTGGAAGCGATAGCCTTCACCGAACAGAGACTGCTCTGGCGTGTCATGCAGGTAAACTTGATGGGTGTTGTTGAAGTTGATACGGATGCTGCCCATGGAGTTGCCTTCGCCCGGCTCCTGGGTAAAGCGATACTGGGTCGCCTCATCCGTGTTCCAGTCAATCTCCTGCCACTGCTTCTCTTTTCCATACCAGTCGAAGATATGGATGTTGTTCTTCGCCAGATACTGCGGGTCCTTCTGCATTTTCGGAATAAGGTCTTTCCGGATAATGCTGACAGGAACAGTCCAGTACGGGTTGAAGTTCACCTCATAGATCGCAGAGCTCAGGATTGGAGACTGGCGATCCTGCTTGCCAACAACAGCAGTATGGCGGGAACGAACGCGGCCATTTTCGACAACCTCAATACGAGCTGCCGGAATGTTCACGTTCACATAAGTATCACTCACATTATCAGCTAGAGCGGAAACGCGCTCCAGATTGGTGCGCAGCTGCTGCAAACGCACCTCAACAGGCACGTTCATGGCAATCACAGTCGCGCGGCCCACAACACCATCTGGTGTCAGGCCATGGCGCAGCTGGAAACGGCGCACAGCTGAATCAACGTAGCTGTCAAAAACTTCAGAAACACCAGCATGCTGCGCCATATCGCCAGAAACAATCAGGCGCTGTCGCAAAGAAGCAATCGCCGGTGCACGCATACCGATGCGCAGAACCTTTTTGGTAGAAACTTCAGGCCAACCACCATTGAGGGCGATACGCTCATAATCGAGAATCGCGTCAATCATGTACTGGGTGGTCTGTTTGGAGATAATCGGCGCCACAAAGTCGATCTGCTCCAGAGATGAAACACCCTCATCAAAGGTGTCTTCCCACTCTGTGCCCTGACCAACAATCGGCTGCTCAGTGACGACCGGAGCTGGCTCGGTCACAGCTTGCTGGATGTTTCCGCTGTAGGAAAGCAATCCAGGAACTTTAACCTGCGCCTGTGCGGACATCATACCTGCAGAAAGACCTGTACTCACAACGAGAGCAAGAGCAAGTTTGCTGCGGTTTAAAAGAGGTGCCAACACGAAATAGTTCTCCTAGCAATCAATCGTCCCGTAAGATTCCATGCGAACTTGGTAAACAGAGACTTAACATGGCAAATCTACATGGCATTATCTGCGCAAACTCGCAAGACTTCCGCCAAAACTCGGGGAGGAACATCTGTTGGTGAATTAGAGAAAGTGATCGTCTCCCTGAACAAATCAGAGTTGACAGTTTCTAAATTTCAAAAAACCAACAGTACTTTTTCAGCCCGAAAAGTGAGCAAGTGTCTTCCTCACTCAATGTGACCGTTTAATGGCTATTTACCCTAAGTGGGAAAAAGGTGGCTGCTGTGCAGGTGTTCGTTCCGACCTAGTGCAAGAAAGCAACAATCAGGCCGACTTACTCACAGATGGCTGTTGCGAGGCTGGCCTGCCCTTCTGCCAGCACACCCGAAACAACATCTGAACCAGCCAGACATTGAGCCGGTAAATTCATCCAGACAAACAAAAACACCGCTCCCGGTTTCGGAAGCGGTGTTTTTTGAAAGGTCAGAAACCACTCTGAAATCAGAGACGGTAGAGGATTTGATCTGTCCAGAAGCGTTCCAGACGACGCAGGGACCGGTTTAGCTCCTCAAAGTTCTCGGTTGAGAGCTCACCAACCTGCTCAACAGAAAGGATATGACGACTATAAAGATCGTCAACAATCTGAGCAATTTCACGTCCTTTGTCCGTCAGGCTCACACGTACGGAACGGCGATCCATCTGGGAACGTTCATGATTGATGTATCCGGTTTCTACGAGCTTCTTAAGGTTATAAGAAACGTTAGAACCTAGATAATAACCGCGAGTACGAAGCTCGCCTGCAGTCAGCTCGGCGTCGCCGATGTTGAAAAGAAGCAGCGCCTGAACGCTGTTCACATCGGAACGACCCATCCGGTCAAACTCATCTTTGATGACGTCAAGAAGGCGACGATGCAAACGCTCAATGAGCGTAAGTGCCTCAAGGTACGCAGGCTTCAGCCCTACCGTTTCTTCTTCTTGCGCCAAGACCTCAACGGCCCTGTTTGTATTGATCATCTGGTTGCGCCTCATGTCCATATTTTTCGTGCGTTCGTATTTTTATCAGCACTTGAAGCAAATTTACGCGACCGCTTCTAAGAACCGCTTAAGAGACACGATGAATTATTTCTTAATCACTAGCAAGCGTGTAGACCTTTCCGTTAACCCTCTGTTTACCCTGACTTCCGAAGCAAGTGGATGATGCCGGAGAAGTCGACGTTTTCCCCGCCATTGTTACAGTATTCCTCATAAAGGCGAGCCGCTTTTTCACCCATAGGTGTATTCGCCCCACTCGAATCTGCTGCCTCTTCCGCCAGTAACAAATCTTTAAGCATCATTGGCGCTGCAAAGCCGGGTTTGTATTCATTGTTGGCTGGCGAAGTCGGGACCGGTCCGGGAATCGGGCAGTAAGAGGTCAAAGACCAACACTGACCAGAGGACTTGGAGGAGATGTCATAAAGCTTCTGTGGGTCCAGACCCAGCTTCTCAGCCAAAACAAACGCCTCGCAGGTACCGATCATCGAAATACCAAGCAACATGTTGTTACAGATCTTTGCCGCCTGCCCAGCGCCAGCATCACCAGCATGAACAATTGAGGCTCCCATGATATCCAGGAGCGGTTTAGCCCGTTCAAATGCAGCATCAGGCCCACCAACCATAAAGGTCAATGTGCCGTTCGCAGCACCCACAATACCACCGGAAACCGGAGCATCGACCATGTCCATGCCAGCTTCGCTCGCTGCTTTTGCAACATCGCGGCTGCTGTCCACATCGATAGTCGAACTATCAATAAACAGCGTGCCTTTTGGTGCATGCGCAAGAATGCCATCCGCGCCCGTATAAACGGCGCGAACATGCTTCCCTGCTGGCAGCATGGTAACAACAGCCTGAACGTCGCGGACTGCTTCAACCGCGGATGTGGCAACCTGCCCACCTGCAGCCTGAAACGCAGCACGCGCCTCTTCAGAAAGATCTACACCGACGACTTCATGTCCGGCTTTGACAAGATTTGCAGCCATAGGGCCGCCCATATTGCCAAGACCAATAAAAGCAACGCGAAGAACAGTTTCTCCCATTGCATCCTCCCGAAAATCGCCGTCCGTCTGGATTTTGAACATTTAGAACTTGCCCGAAGCTGATCACCTAGGGTTCGCTCAGATCAAATTGACGTGAACGGCCGTTTGCAAAACGATAAATTTCAATGAGTTACAGACCAAACACGACTTTGGTCGATCAGGCCCGCTCCTCTCGCTCTGCAAGATAAAGCAGAACTAGGTAAACGGCGATTGCACTGATGTAGAATACCACCTCGGTCGGACTACGACCAAAGACCATGGGAAACACAGAATACATCACCACCTGGGCCAGTGAGCGGAACAGCCACATGACTGTTCCCCAGCTGGAAAGCAGCCACAAACCGATAGCTGTCACCAGATCAAGAATCGCGAAAAAGATAATGGTGGACTGCACTTGCACACCCACATCCTCAAACGGCATGCCATCAATCAAACGCACACCAATAATCGCGCTCCAATAGTTAAGGCCAGCAAACAACATGAACACAGCAAGCAGCCTGACATACGCATGCAGCAAAAACTGAAAGGAGGGAACCCTCTTCATCAGCTCTACAAAAACGCCAGGCATACTCTTAGCTCCACCTTACTCATCCGCCTCAACAACAGGCAGGAGGCCCCTCGCCCCGTTAAAATACGAGGTCACCCCCCTTCGGTGACATAAAATGGGCCTCAACATCAACTGTTTTTATTTCATCAAGGCTTGAATGCTGCCATTTAGGTGCATGATCCTTATCGATAATCACAGCTCGCACGCCTTCATAGAAGTCCTTGCCCAGCAGGATCTGTGAGACGATCCGATGCTCCATGATCATGCAGTCTTTCATGGAAAGCCCTTCACCGCGCCGCACCTGCTGGAAAGCCACTTCCATGCTCAGCGGGGAGCGCTTGGAGATCGTATCCAGTGCAGCTGCTGCGAAATCATCATGCTCAGAACCCAAAAGCTTGCGCAGACGATCCACAACTTCCAACGTGCTCTCAGCACCGAAGCACTCATCCACCACATCCGCTTTGGCATGCAGCGGTGCTGGTCCCGGATCAAACGCATAGCGCGCCAGCACTGGCTCCACATCCTGCGCTTCACACAGCGCCTCTTCCAGAGCCGCCATATCATCCCGCTTCACCGCATGGGTGAGAATACCAGTCCAGTAGCAATCCGCCTGCTTAAGACGCTCACCGGTCATGGCGCAGTACATACCCGTGTTCTGAGGCATCTTCGGCAGGAAGTGACTGCCGCCCACATCCGGGAAGAAGCCAATCGCAGTCTCTGGCATCGCGAACAGCGTCTTCTCACTGCCAACGCGGTAAGCCCCATGCACAGAGATGCCGACACCACCACCCATCACGATCCCATCAATCAAGGCAATCAACGGCTTAGGGTAACTCTCCATGTAGGTGTTCAGGCGATACTCATCCGCAAAGAACGGCAGGCTCTTGTCGATATTCTCCGGGCCATTCTCAGCCACCTGACGAATATCACCGCCTGCGCAGAAGGCTTTCTCGCTGTTACTCTTGATGAGAACATGATGGACCGCATCATCAATCAGCCAGCGCTCCAGCTGCCGATGCATGACAACACACATCTCGTGTGTCAGAGCATTCAGAGCCTTCGGGCGATTGAGAATGATCAGGCCCGCATGGCCTTTCTCTTCAAAAAGAACATCAGTAGTTTCGGACAAGACATCCCCCGCATATTCCTGTTGCACAGCGCACCTATTCATTTGCTAAAAATGTTAGGCGTATCTCCGCGCAGTAGACACCGAGTTTCGGGCAAAGATACGCAACACGGGAGCCAAAGCAGCTCCCTCAATTCATCCTATGAAGAACCAGCTAGGCAGCTCAAGCTTCATCAGCTCACGCGCCACGATGACGCGCATGATCTCGTTGGTACCTTCCAAAATCTGATGCACCCGCAAGTCACGCAGATGACGCTCCAGCGGATAATCCTTCAGATACCCGTAACCACCATGGATCTGCAGCGCCTCATTGACCACCTTGAAGCCCGTATCCGTCGCAAGTCGCTTGGCCATCGCCGCCATCTTGGTCGCCTGAGGATCTTTTTTGTCCAGCAAGTACGCTGCTTTGTGAAGCAGCAGACGCGCTGCTTCCAGTTCAGTCGCCATATCCGCCACTTTGAACTGCAGCGCCTGAAACTGCGCTAGAGACCGCCCAAACTGCTTGCGCTCATCCATATACTGCAGCGCCCGGTCCAGACAGAACTGCGCCCCGCCAAGAGAACAGGCACCAATGTTCAGACGACCACCATCAAGCCCGGCCATCGCAATACTGAAGCCCTGGCCTTCTGCGCCAACCAGATTCTCCACTGGAACACGGCAATCCTCAAAGATCACCTGGGCCGTCGGCTGACTGCACCACCCCAGCTTATGCTCGTTGGCACCAAAGGAGAGCCCCGGCGCATCCTTCTCAACAACGATACAGGATATCCCTTTCGGCCCATCCTCACCGGTACGCACCATGCAGACATAAACATCCGACACACCACCACCGGAGATAAAGGACTTGGAACCGTTGATCACATAATGATCCCCATCCCGCACAGCCCGCGTTCTCAAAGACGCTGCATCAGAACCGGCCCCCGGCTCGGTCAGACAGTAACTCGCCACTTTCTCCATGCTGCAAAGATCAGGGAGAAATCTCTGCCGCAGCTCATCAGACCCAAACCGGTCCAGCATACCCGCTGCCATATTATGGATAGAAAGAAACGCAGACGTGGAAACACAACCCTTGGAAAGCTCTTCAAAGATCAACGCCCCATCAAGCCGCCCCAACTGAGAGCCGCCCACATCTTCACGCACATAAAGTCCGCCCAGACCCAGCGCAGCCGCCTTGCGAAGCACATCCAGAGGGAAATGAGAGTTCGCATCCCACTCCGCTGCAAAAGGCGCCATCTCCTCCTGCGCAAACCCGGCAGCCATATCAACAAAGGCACGTTGATCTTCGTTCAGTTCAAATTCCATGGAATCCGTCCTCCCAGCCAACGGCTCCCACAACCATCAGCCCCAAAATTGAAGTAATTGCGTCAATCGGTAGCCCCGCACCCAAACTGCGTCAATTCTCGGAAAGACCAAGATAAGACCAATTGCTCAGTCAAAACAGCACCCCGTACACAACAACGTTCAAAAAACGCAAAGCTTTCAAACCAACGCAACAAATCGCGCAAAGCTGAAACCAGCGTCCAATTCTGGAGTGATTCCCCACTTGTTCCCGTTGCGTTTCCAATCTGCTGAGGGGATAACAAGGTCGTCCACTATTAAATTGCACGGAAAGCGAAAACCTTTCTGCGATTCTAAAGAAGCTTTGGAACACAAAAAGAATTTGAGTTTTATCAAGCAAACACACCGTGCTATCTGACATCAAATGCCCTAGTAGTTTTGAGTAAGCCGTCGCTCTCAGCTCTACGAGAGCGCCAACAACCAGTCATTCAGGTGAGTTACCATGCCGTTTGCCAATGAATCGCATTCTTCCGTAGACATGAACCAGATTTTGAACGGCCGCCGAATGCGTCGCAATCGTCACAGCGATTGGTCCCGTCGCCTCATCCGCGAAAACACAATCACCACTGATGACCTGATCTGGCCGATCTTTCTGATTGATGGCGAAAAGAAAACAGAACCAGTTGCTTCCATGCCGGGCGTTGAGCGGTACTCTGTCGATATGGCAGTGCGCGCCGCTGAGCAGGCAGCAGAACTGGGCATTCCGGTTATTGCCCTGTTCCCGAACACAGATCCAGACCTGCGCGACGAAATGGGCACCGAAGCGCTGAATGACAGCAACCTCACCTGCCGCGCTCTTCAGGCGATCAAGGCAGAAGGTTTCCCTGTTGGTCTGATGACGGACGTCGCGCTCGATCCCTACACCTCTCACGGCCACGACGGCCTGATGGCTGGTGATAAGATCATCAACGACGAAACCGTCGACCAGCTCTGCCGTCAGGCGCTTATTCAGGCAGAAGCAGGCTCTGACATCATTGCTCCATCCGACATGATGGATGGTCGTATCGGCGCGATCCGTTATGCGCTGGACAATCAGGGCTTTGAGAACCTGCAGATCATGGCGTATTCCGCAAAATACGCTTCCGCCTTTTACGGCCCGTTCCGCGACGCTGTTGGCTCCAATGCAAATCTGAAGGGCGACAAGCGCACTTATCAGATGGACCCGGCCAACACAGACGAAGCACTGAAAGAAGCAGAGCTGGATCTGGCAGAAGGCGCGGACATGATCATGGTAAAGCCTGGCATGCCGTACCTCGATATTCTCCGCCGCATCAAAGATACCTTCCTTGCCCCAACCTATGCCTATCAGGTCTCCGGTGAGTACGCGATGATCTGCGCTGCAGCTCAAAACGGCTGGATGGACAAGGACAAGGCGATGATGGAAAGCCTGATGGCCTTCAAACGCGCCGGTGCAGATGGTGTCTTAACCTACTTTGCACCTGAACTTGCGAAAAAACTGAACGGCAAATAAAGCCCGTAAAACAAGACACCTGCGAGAACAAAACATGCCAAAGGTGGCCTCACCTCTTCTCACCCTGTCCAACATTGAAGAGGCTGCAAACAACATCAAGGGCGCGGTGATTTCAACACCGCTCCTGCCAGCAGCTCAACTGGATGCCATCACCGGTGCCTCCGTTTTCGTCAAATACGAGAACATGCAGGCCACCAACGCATTCAAAGAGCGCGGCGCCCTGAACAAGCTGCTTCACCTGACAGAAGAAGAAAAGAGCCGCGGTGTGATTGCCATGTCCGCAGGCAACCACGCACAGGCGGTGGCTTTGCACGCACAACGCCTTGGCATTCCCGCTCTCATTGTCATGCCTAATGGCACGCCTTATGTGAAAGTAGAAGCAACCAAAGCCTATGGCGCCAAAGTCGTCCTCGCAGGCGAAACTGTAGACGATGCCAAGAAAGAAGCTGACCGCCTCTCAGAAGAGCACGGCTACATCTGGGTCCACCCATTCGACGATCTGCAAGTCATTGCTGGTCAGGGCACCATTGCACTTGAAATGCTGAAGGATCAGCCGGATCTGGACACCCTGATCGTGCCAGTCGGTGGTGGCGGAATGATCTCCGGCATCGCAGTCGCAGCCAAAGCGATCAATCCAGATATTGAAATCATCGGTGTTGAAAGCGAGCTCTACCCGTCCATGTACGCCGCCCTGCGCGACGAACCGATGGAATGTGGCGGCAACTCGCTGGCAGAAGGTATCGCGGTGAAAGTGCCCGGCACTTACACCCAGCAGCTGGTCAAAGAATATGTCGATGACATCCTGCTGGTCAGTGAAAGCCAGATTGAGGAAGCTATCAACATCTTCCTCACCCGCCTGAAAACCGTAGCTGAAGGCGCTGGAGCAGCCGGGCTCGCTGCCATGTGCGCCCATCCTGAGCGCTTCAAAGGCAAAAAAGTTGGACTTGTCCTCTGCGGCGGCAACATTAATCCACGTCTGCTGGCTTCCATCGCACTGCGCCAGTTGGTTCGCCTCGGCAACATCATTCACATCCGCTGCAACATCCCGGATCGCCCGGGCATCCTCGGCGAAATCTCAACCACTATCGGCCAGCTGGGCGGCAACATTCTGGAAGTCTCCCACCACCGCCTGTTCCTCGATGTCTCAGTCAAAGGGGCAACACTGGATGTGGCCATTGAGACCCGCGATAACCAGCACGCCAAAGAAATCATCGCGGCACTGGAAGCCGGAGATATCCACGTCACACTGCTCTCTTCCGGTGAGATGCGGTTCTAGGCATATCCTCGCCTGACAGTAAGACGAGCAATCAGAACAAGCGCCAGCCTCTCCCGTTGGCGCTTGCGCAACTATTGTGGTCCACGCAAAAATATCCCCACATGCCGGATTCTACAAAAATAGTTTACTACTCCCGCTTGAAACTTGAAAATGCACACCCAATTCTACTGAAAGACGCTGGGGAAGACCTCAGCACAGTTGAATCTAACCGAGGAAGAAATGAGCCAGCAAGTGAGCGCGCACCCCAACACTTATTATGATCCCTACCTTAATCCGCACCTGTTTGATGGTGTGCGGAAAAAGCGGATCTTTGCGTGCGTGATTGATATCATCGCGATCACCGTTCTCTCTGGTATCGCTTACTTCGTCGTTGGCTTTCTCGGCATCCTGACGCTTGGCCTTGCATGGCTGTTATTCCCTGCAATCTGGCCACTTGTTGCCCTTGCCTACACTGCCTTCTCACTGGGCGGATACAACTCCGCAACACCGGGTATGCGCGCGTTTGGGCTGGAAATGCGCCTGCAAAATGGTGGCCGTCCGTACCCGCTCTACGCAGCAATCCACGTTCTGCTCTTTTATTTCTCGGTAACAATACTCAGCCCTTTTGTCCTCATAGTCTCATTGTTTAGTGACCAAAAGCGACTGCTCCATGATATCGTGCTAGGTGCCGTTATTATGAATTCCCCGGTGGATAGTCTGCATCGATAACAAACCAATGATGCAACGTGCAGTGACGAACCCGCCCGGACCCTCTAATAACGTGTGAAAGAGTAGCACGAGCGGGGACGCGCATGGAGAACCTGAACATACCGATGATCCTGACCTTTGTGATCATCGGATTCACGATTGTCCTTTATGCGCTGGAACGCATCGCCATCGAAATCGTAGCACTTGGCTCCATCGTAGCCTCATGCTGCTGTTCATGGCTTTCCCACATACACTCAATGGATCACCGATCAGGCCGGAGGATTTTCTCTCCGGCTTTTCCAATCAGGCCCTGATCACGGTGATCTGTCTGCTCATAGTCGGGCAAGGCCTCTTCCAGACAGACGCTCTCGACAAACCCGCTCAAGCCATCCTGCGCATGTCAAAACAGCGCCGCTGGCTCGCGACCGGACCGCTGCTTATCACCGTCGGCATCGTCAGCGCGTTTTTGAACAACACACCTGTGGTGGTCATCACACTGCCGATTTTGACCACGGTTGCTGCCGCGCATAGCACCTCTTCCTCACGTTTTCTTATGCCCCTCTCGTTCATCACGATCCTGGGCGGCATGACAACAATGATCGGCTCCTCCACCAACCTGCTCGTCGCCAACGTAGCCAACGCAACCGGCGAAGTCCGCATCAATTTCTTCACCTTCACCGGATTCGGCGCCATTCTGGCAGCCGTTGGTGCCGTCTACGTCCTGTTCGTTCTGCCACGCGTCCTCAAACCGCGCCAAACCATGGCGGAAGAGTTCACCGGCAAAGACGGACGGCAGTTTATTGCACAGATTCCAATAGTTTACGGCCACCCTCTGGTTGGTGAAAAGGCCGTTGCAGGCATGTTTCCTGCCCTGAAAGAGATGACCGTTCGCCTGATCCAGCGCGGCGAACGCCCGCTCCTGCCTCCATTCGAAGAGGTCCAGTTGCAGCCGGGCGACACCGTGATCGTTGCCGCCACCCGCGACACCCTCACCCGCGCCATCAGCCAACGCCACCCCCTCCTTCCAGCAGACGCAAACGAAAGCCCAACCAGCGAAGCAGAGCACGCTTCCCCGTCTGGCACCCTCACCCTTGCTGAAGCAGTTATTGCCCCTGGTTCACGCCTGATTGGCCGCACGCTTTCCATGACAAGTTTCCACGCTGATACCGGCTGTGTGGTGACGGGATTGCAGCGCCGCAGCCGCATGCCACGCATGCCGATGACTGATATCCGTATGGAATCTGGGGATGTTTTGCTGATCGCTGGCAACCGTGAAGAAATTAACCGTCTGCGCGGTAACCGAGATGTCCTCCTCATGGACTGGTCCGCAACCGAGCTGCCTCAACGACAATATGCCCGCCGTGCGCTGGCCATTTTTGTTGCCATGATCACGCTTGCTGTCACCGGAGTTGTACCGATTATGGTCGCCTCCGTTGCTGCAACCTTTGCCATGATCACCTTCGGCTGCCTCAACATCCGCCAGACCCTGCGCACCATCGATAGTCGCATCTTCATGCTCATCGGCGCCTCGATCGCAGCCTCGTTAGCACTGGAAGCAACAGGTGGTGACGATGCCATCGCCTCGGCACTTCTCAACATCGCCGATGGCCGATCGCCGGCATTTGTCCTCTCATTGCTCTTTGCTGTTGTCGCTGTCTTAACCAACTTACTCAGCAACAACGCAACCGCGGTGCTGTTTACGCCCATTGCAATCGAAATGGCGCACCGGGTTGGCGTACCTGTAGAGCCTTCATCGTCTGCCTGATTTTTGCAGCAAACTGCTCATTTGCAACGCCAATTGGTTATCAGACAAACCTCATCGTCATGGGCCCAGGCCACTACCGGTTCTCAGATTTCCTCTTCGCCGGCACACCTCTCGCCATAATCATATGGTTGACCTTCTCATTTGCAGCTCCTTACTATTATAATCTGTAAGGCCAGCGATAAATAAAGAAGAGAGAGGGACGCGCTAGGTGACACGGCAAGCCTATGATAACCCGCAGTTTTATCTGACTGCCCCCACGGATTGCCCCTACCTGCCAGATCGTAAAGAACGCAAAGTCTTCACGCATCTTGTTGGACCCAATGCCCCTGCGCTTAACGACGTTCTCACACAAGGCGGTTTCCGCCGCTCTCAGAATATCGCCTATCGTCCTGCCTGCGAAGATTGCCGAGCTTGCGTCTCTATCCGCGTCTGCGCTCAGGAGTTCAAGTGGACCAAATCGCTCAAACGCGTCTGGAAAGACAATCAGGATTTGCTTGGCACGGAGCTGCCACCCGGCCCGTCCACTGAGCAATATGACCTGTTCCATGAATATCTGAATGCCCGCCACACCAATGGCGGCATGACAGAGATGTCCCCGGGCGACTATTCCATGATGGTCGAAGATACCCACGTTGACACAGCTATCATCGAGTACCGCCGACGAGGCCCAAACTCCTTCCTGTCTGGTGAAGGAGAAGGCCCACTCATCGGCGTCGCTCTGACCGACCGCCTCTGCGATGGCCTCTCCATGGTCTACTCTTTCTTCGACCACTCCCAAACCAACCGAAGCCTCGGCACCTTTATGATCCTCGATCATATCGCCCGCGCACAACACCTCGGCCTGCCCTATGTCTATCTGGGATACTGGGTCGAAGGCTCTCCGAAGATGGCGTATAAAGAGCGCTTCAAACCACAGGAACACCTTGGCTCCCAGGGCTGGGAACGTCAGGACTAACCTAAGCTTTTCGCTAATTTTCTAAAGAGAGTTCAAATACTCGCGCACGCGCATAAACACAGCCGTAAACTGCTCGGCTGTGATCCGCCGCGTATTCACGTTGTACTGAGAACAATGGAAGCTGGAAAACATTCTGAGAAAAGGCGTGAGCTGAGTTTCACGATTATGCCCGAACGGATAGTCCTTCAGCTTCAACTCAAAAGCCTTCAACAGCTCCTCATGCGCCGTCCGCCCCACAGCCACAACAGCACGCGTCTGATCACTCACCAGCATGGAATCTAGAAAGAATGGCCGACAGCTCCTGATTTCCGCAGGTTTTGGCGCATTTTTCGGCGGCATGCACTTCACCACATTTGTGATCCGCACATCCAGAGGCTCAATCCCAAGCTCCGGCGACGCCACATCTTTGTAAGAGGCAAACCCACTCTCCGTCAGAGCGCCATTGAGCATTTCGCCGGAAAAATCACCAAAGAACGGAATACCGGTGCGATTACCACCTTTGTGTCCCGGAGCCAGCCCTACAACAATGAGAGAGGCATCAACAGGACCATAGTCCAGCACAGGCGCATTGTGCCAATCAGGGTGAAGCTCGCGCAACTCCGCCCTATACGCAACAAGCCGGGAACAGAGTGGACACTCTCTCCCCGGCTTCTGCAAACTTTCGATACCGTGACAGACCTTAGTAGTCGTCATCTCCGATCTCATCATCCTCGTCTTCAACACGTGGTGGGCGCTCGTTTGGGTCACGACCAACACGTTGCATCAACGTGGAAAGTTCGATGAAGTGGTCCGCTTGACGGCGCAGATCATCAGCAATCATTGGCGGCTGCGTCTGAAGTGTAGAAACAACAGAAACCTTGCGACCACGACGCTGCAGCGCTTCAACCAGAGAACGGAAGTCACCATCACCAGAGAACAGAACGATATGGTCAACATGATCAATCAACTGCATGGCGTCCACAGCCAGCTCGATATCCATGTTGCCTTTAATTTTGCGACGTCCTGCTGAATCCACGAATTCCTTAACAGGTTTGGTAACGACCTTGTAGCCATTGTAGTCCAGCCAATCGATCAATGGACGAATGGAGGAGTACTCCTGCTCTTCCACCAGCGCAGTATAATAGTAAGCGCGTAGCAGGTAGCCCTTTGATTGGAATTCTTTCAAGAGACGCTTGTAATCGATGTCGAAACCAATTGCTTTCGCCGTCGAATAAAGGTTCGCTCCATCAATGAATAAAGCAATCTTTTCGCGGGGATCAAACATATTATTTTTAGCCTTTCCGCTGCACAGACGCGTAAGTCAGTAACTTGTTATAAGCAATCACTTTCTGGACATGCCTGTTTGCTGTCGTGACATGTCTAGAATGTATGCCGTTCTAATTGACCCGGTTGCACTCTACGTTAAATCGAATACGCATTCGTTACGGACAAACATAAAACCTTGTCCCTCAGCGTATATATTGCATTGGTCTAGTTAATATCGGACCAATACAGTTCGATTCACCGGCCAGAAACTAAAACAAGATGAATGAAATTTACAGATGTCATCTTGCATAAATTAACAGGAACCCACCAAATATTCCCACTTTATATTATAGTTCCAGTTTAGCTTAGAAACAAACCACCGGATATAGATACTAATGGTTCCAATAGAAACAAGGTTTCCTTGTTTTTTCGGATCTAGGGCATTCCAAGAATATCTGGACCAGAATTTCGGTTAATTCTAATTTGTTATTTTTTTTCATCTATTCCAATTCCAGTGTACAAAACGGATCTTGAAACTCACTCAGGAGTTGAAGATTTGAAAATTCGTTCCTCCAGAAAAACTAACAATAAAAAACTAATCCGACTTAGCACTGCACACTAAAGCAGCCCTTCACAATAGTATTGAAGTTAAAATCAAGCGCGTTAGACCTAAAGCCCCAATTTCTCTCTGGCCTAATCTTAAGCAGCTCCGGACTGGAAAATTTCTCCTTTCATAATAAGATGTAAAGGAGTTGCACAAAAAATACAGAAACGGCTCTTGCCTTAAAACAAGAAGCATTCTATGAGTGGCCTCTGAATTCCCAGATATTACGGAGTGATCGAATGGCACGTGTGACCGTCGAAGATTGCGTCGACAAGGTCGAAAACCGGTTTGAGCTGGTTCTGCTTGCCAGCCATCGCGCCCGGATGATTTCCAGTGGCTCGCCGCTGACAATCGACCGCGACAACGATAAGAACCCGGTTGTTGCGCTTCGCGAAATCGCTGAAGAAACAGTGAGCCCGGAGGACTTGAAAGAAGACCTCATTCACTCTCTTCAGAAGTTCGTGGAAGTGGACGAACCGGAAGCAGAAACAGCACCAATGGTTCCTAGCGACCCACAACAACTTCAGATCAATGCAGTTGACGATTCAGAAGTCGAATTCGACAGCATTACTGAAGAAGACCTGCTGAAGGGGCTTGAAGGCCTGGTACCGCCGGAACGTTCCGACGACTACTAATCGCCCTCACGCAAGATGTCGGCGTCGGCCGGGCCGGCGCCTCGCATTTTCAGGTCCGGCCCTAGCTTATTTGCATAGTGAAGCGGCCGCCCGAAAATGATGCGTCAATACGAACTTGTTGAGAGAGTAACCAGCTACAATCCTGATACGGATGAAGCGCTGCTCAACAAGGCATATGTTTATGCCATGCAAAAGCATGGTACCCAGACCCGCGCCTCTGGGGATCCTTATATTTCCCACCCTCTCGAAGTTGCAGCCATCCTCACCGACATGAAGTTGGATGATGCGACCATTGCTGTTGCCCTGCTTCATGACACTATTGAAGACACCGATGCCACACGTGCCGAAATTGATCGCATGTTTGGTGAGGAAATCGGCAAACTCGTAGAGGGCCTGACCAAGATCCAGCGACTGGATCTGGTATCCCGTAAAGCCAAACAAGCTGAAAACTTCCGCAAGCTTCTGCTTGCCATCGCTGATGATGTCCGCGTTCTCCTCGTAAAACTGGCCGATCGGCTGCACAACATGCGCACCCTGCACCACATGCGGGAAGATAAGCGCATCCGCATTGCCGAAGAGACCATGGAGATCTATGCGCCGCTCGCAGGCCGCATGGGTATGCAGGACATCCGCGATGAGCTGGAAGACATCTCCTTCGAGACCCTCTACCCGGATGCTCGCAACACCATCCGCGAGCGCCTTGCGATCCTGCACAGCAAGAACGAAGGCCTGATCACGGACATTGAGGAAGACCTCACACAGCGCCTCGCCGAACAAGGCATCACCGCCAAGATCAGCGGGCGCGAAAAGCGCGCTTACTCCATCTTCCGCAAGATGGAAGAAAAGTCCCTCGGCTTCGAGCAGCTCTCAGACATTTACGGCTTCCGCGCAATCGTGCCTGCACTGGAAGATTGCTACCGCGTACTAGGCGTCATCCATACAGCTTGGCCATGCGTACCGGGCCGCTTCAAGGATTACATCTCCACGCCGAAGCAGAACGACTACCGTTCCATTCACACCACGGTAGTGGGACCAAAGCGTCAGCGCGTTGAGCTGCAGATCCGTACTCAAGCCATGCACCGCATCGCAGAAAACGGCATCGCGGCACACGCGCTTTACAAAGACGGCGTCACTGGCGGTCGCAACATTCAGTCCATGACCGCGGAATCCCGAGCTTATGGCTGGCTACGCGGCACCATCGACCTGCTGGCACAAGGTGAATCTCCGGAAGAGTTCCTCGAGCACACAAAGCTTGAGCTCTTCCACGATCAGGTCTTCTGCTTCACACCAAAAGGCCGCCTGATCGCGCTGCCGCGCGGCGCAACACCGATCGACTTCGCCTACGCAGTCCATACGGACATCGGCAACACCTGCGTTGGCTGTAAGATCAACGGACGCATCTCCTCACTGGTCACAGAGCTGACCAACGGTGATGAAGTCGACATCGTGCGCTCACAAGCGCAGACCCCTCCTCCAGCGTGGGAAAACATCGCCGTCACCGGTAAGGCACGCTCTGCTATCCGCAAAGCGACCAAAGCCTCCGCCCGCCAGCAATACGGCGGCCTCGGCAAACACATTCTGGAACGCGCCTTCTCTCACGCAGGAAAGGACTTTGATGAGGCTGCTCTGGAAGCACACATCAAGAAGTTCAACCTGGAATCTACACTCGACCTACTCGTCGCCGTAGGCCGTGGTGACATTCAGGCAGGCGCAGTCCTCGAAGTCGCATATCCGGACTATGCGCCAGCACAAGGCACTGACCGCAATACAAGCACCCCTCCAGCAGGCTCAGCCTCTGAAGGCTGGTTCGATCTGGATAAAGGCAGCTCGGTCAAGTTCAAGATCCCTGAGGGGTCAGAGGACGGTGCAAAGAACGGTTCCCTACCGATCCGCACAAGCGTTTCCGGCTCTCTTCCAGTACGCTTCGCCCCAAGCGGCGGCGCAGTACCGGGCGACCGTATCGTTGGCATTCTGACACCAGGTGTTGGCATCACTATCTACCCAATCCAGTCCCCGGACCTGAAAGAGTTCGACGATCAGCCAGAGCGCTGGCTCGACGTTCGCTGGGATATTGACCCGAATGCACCAGAGCGCTTCCCGGCGCAAATCAGCGTGTTTGCAGTTAACGAACCGGGATCACTGGCGGCTATCACCAAAGTGATTGGCGACCATCGCGGCAACATTGATAATATCAAAATGATCCGCAAAGCCTCTGATTTTCACGAGATGCTAATTGATCTTGAGGTATGGGATTTGAAGCACCTGAATCTGATCCTGAACCAGCTGCGTGCCAAACCCAATGTCTCCGAAGCGCAAAGGGTGAATGGCTAGCCGCTGATAATAAAAAGGAAAACCCATGGGCCCAAATGCAGTCCTGGACGTTTTCAGAGAAACAGACGCCCTGAAGGAAGGCCACTTCGTTCTTCCTTCAGGCTGGCACGGCTCAGCCTACCTTCAACGACAAAAGCTGCTGGAGTATCCCGACAAAGTCGAGATACTCGCCTCCGAGCTGGTCAAAAAAATCGCCGCTCATCAGCTCCTGAACTTCTCCCATTTCGTTGCCCCCAGCTTAGGTGGCCTCATCGTTGGCCTGCAAACTGCAAGAATCATGCAGAAAAGTGCCCTATGGTTACGTCGCGAGGGTGGCGCGCTGACCACAGGCCCGGCAACCATCCCTCCAAAGTCAAATGTATTTATAGTTCAGGATGTTGTAGGAACAGGTCATCTATGCCTATCCACAATTGAGGCCTTGCAGTCACTGTCTCTTAACACCGTAGGTGTTGGTTGTTTTATCGACAGGAGTCTTGAGGATACAGACTTGGGAGTACCGCTAATATCTCTTGCTCCATTAAAACTGCCGGTGTATGCAGCCGAGAATGTACCAAAGGAACTCGCTGAGATACCGGCCATAGAAACAACCCCTGTCGAGCCATTCACCTGGCACGATTGAGAATAAGCAAAGTACTTGAACCGAAATGATTTTTAAACGGCGGGATAAACCAACAAGAATAGAACGTATCCGCGTGGCTGTCTGGCCGCGTCACAGTTGGTCTCGCTCATTCAGGTACTTTTCAAAGCGCGTCCTGCGCCTCTCAGCAAGCCCTCAAAAAGTGGCTGCAGGGTTCGCAGCCGGTGCCGCCGCCTCATTTACACCGTTCATCGGCTTTCACTTCATTCTCAGCTTCGTTCTCGCCTACATCCTGCGCGGCAACCTCTTAGCCGCCGCATTGGGCACAGCAGTCGGCAACCCACTCACCTTCCCGTTTATCTGGGCCAGCACCTACAAGGTCGGCCTTTACATCATGGCTGAAGGCGATCGCCCACTGCCGCATTTTGGCGATAAGCTCGATCACTCCATGCTGTCTCAGTCGCTGGACACCATCTGGCCAATCCTGAAACCCATGTTGATTGGCTCAATCCCATTGGGTCTTGTCGCTGGTGTTTTCTTCTATTTCGTTGTTCTGGGTTCTGTGTCCACCTACCAGAAAGCCCGTGAACATCGCTTCCGCCTGAAAAGAAAACTGGCAGCAAGAAGCAAAAAAGCAGATCAGGACAAATAAAAGCGGGCAGCTGGTAAAGCGCCCACCCCTGATCAGATGAACAAGAACGCTCCTTGAAAAAGCATTGCACCTGAACAACTTACTCTGAAGGCTTGTGGGTTTTCCGCTCACGCGCCAATATATCCGTCAATCAACGAGGCACAGATGATTATTGGCATTGGCAGCGATCTGAGCGACATCCGCAGAATAGAGAAAACGCTCTCCCGTTTTCCTGATCGCTTCACAAAACGCGTCTTCACAGACGTTGAACGCGAAAAGGCAGAAGGGCGCGCCAACAAGGCAGCGACCTATGCAAAGCGCTTCGCCGCCAAGGAAGCCTGCTCCAAGGCTTTGGGCACCGGCCTGTCAATGGGTGTTGCCTGGAAAGAGATGGGCGTGGTCAACCTGCCAAGCGGCAAGCCAACTCTGCACCTGACCGGCGGCGCGAAAGAAAGACTGGATAAACTTGTGCCAAAAGGCTTTGTGCCACGAATTGACCTTACAATTACGGATGATTACCCGCTGGCTCAGGCATTTGTGGTCATTTCGGCCTGGCCGGAGGACTGGCCTGGCCTAGAGCCGTGAAAACGTAAATGAACTGGATTGCAGAAGTGGTCTTGAACCGCTAAGAGATCCACCTATGTGAATTTTATTGTCTGGGGACTGACTCGCCTTAACAAAGTGATGGGCACCGGGCCAAGCGAGTATTCTCTTACCACGAAGGATGAACATGAGCCAATCCAAAGAAAAGGAGCAGGAAGGCGGCGTATATGAGACCATTAAGGTCATCGCCCAAGCACTGCTGCTCGCTCTGGTTGTTAGAACATTTCTTTTTCAGCCATTTTTTATTCCTTCGGGCTCCATGAAAGACACTTTGCTCATTGGCGACTACCTGTTTGTCTCCAAGTATAGCTACGGCTATTCAAAGTACTCCTTCCCGTTTGGGCTGGCACCGTTCGAAGGCCGCATCTGGAGCTCACCGCCAGAGCGTGGTGAAATTGCTGTCTTCAAACTGCCGAAAGACAATTCTACAGATTACATCAAACGTGTGATTGGCCTGCCGGGCGACGAAATTCAGATGATCAACGGTGTGCTGCACATCAATGGCGAAGCTGTTGAGCGCAAGCGTATCGACGATTACATCGAAAAAGATGCCTACGGCAACATCCACAAAATCCCGCGCTACATTGAGACATTACCGAATGGCGTGAGCTATCAGACTCTTGATATCACAACCAATGGCTCGCTGGACAACACACCCGTTTATCACGTACCAGCAGATCGCTATTTCATGATGGGCGACAACAGGGACAATTCGCAGGACAGCCGCGTACTTTCTGAAGTGGGCTACGTCCCGTTCGAGAACTTTATCGGCCGCGCTGAGATCATCTTCTTCTCCGTTGAAGACGACCAGCCAGCATGGATGTTCTGGAAATGGCCTTGGACCGTTCGCTGGGATCGACTTGGTGACGTACTCTAACAAGCCTGCAGCGCAGGCTTTGAAGGAATTAGCCGGAATATGAGCAGAAGAAAAAGACCGGTATCTGACGCAGCGCTGGAAGAGCGCATTGGCTACAAGTTCACGAACAAGGAACTCCTTGTTCGTGCGCTGACTCATGCCAGTGCCCTTCCGGTCGCCAAGCTTCTTTGCAAAGCTACCAGCGCCTTGAGTTTCTTGGCGATCGCGTGCTTGGCCTTGCGATTGCGACAATGCTGGAAGAAAATTTCCCTAAAGCGGATGAAGGGGAACTTGCTCGTCGCCTGAACCAGCTTGTGAAGCGCGAAACCTGTGCTGAGGTCTCTAAGGTCATTGGCATTGGCCAGCACATGCGCGTGGGCGAAGCTGAGGCGCACACTGGCGGCAGAACCAAAACGGCAATTCTTGCAGACATGTGCGAGAGCCTGATTGCAGCAATTTACCTTGATAGCGGATTTGACGAAGCAGAGAACTTCATCAAGCGCTATTTTGCTGAAAGAATGGTATCTTACACAGGCCCGTTGCGAGACGCCAAAACAACGCTTCAGGAGTGGGCGCAGTCCAAAGGACGCCCTACCCCGCAATACGAAACAATCTCTCGCAGTGGTCCCGACCACGCCCCGATCTTCAAGATCCGCGTCAACGTGGAAGGTGTGGACCCGGGCGAAGCAGTTGGAAGCTCAAAGCGCATCGCTGAACAGTCCGCTGCCGAGAACATCCTGCGCCGCGAAGGCGTGTGGAGCGAATAGGTCTTAAATGAACGACGAAAACAACAACAACGACGACCTGCCGGAAGGCTTCAACTTCGGCCTGGCGCCGGTCAACGAAAACTCACGCGCTGGCTTTGTCGCGTTGATTGGCGCGCCAAACGCGGGCAAGTCTACGCTGCTGAACCAGTTGGTTGGCACAAAAGTCTCAATCGTCACCCACAAGGTGCAGACAACCCGCGCAATCGTACGTGGCGTTGCCATTGAGGACGACAGCCAGGTTATCTTTGTTGACACTCCTGGTATCTTCCGCCCGAAACGCCGTCTCGACCGCGCAATGGTCGACACAGCCTGGGGCGGTGCAAAAGACGCTGACGTGGTGGCCGTGCTCATCGATGCCAAGAAAGGCATCAATGAAGCTGTTGAGCGCATCCTGAACGAACTGGAGCATATCAAGCTTCCAAAAGTCTGATCCTCAACAAGATCGACATCACCAAGCGCGAGCAGTTGCTGGAGCTGGCAGCAAAAGCCAACGAATACACCAAGTTCGATCAGACCTTCATGGTATCCGCCATCAATGGCTCAGGTACCAAGGACATTCTGAAGTACTTCTCTGAGCAGATGCCAAAAGGTCCATGGCTCTACCCGGAAGATCAGGCCTCCGACATTCCTCTGCGGATGCTGGCAGCTGAGATCACCCGTGAGAAGCTCTATCTGCGCCTCCATGAGGAACTGCCGTACATCTCCACCGTCGAGACCGACAAGTGGGAAGACAAAAAGGACGGCTCCATCCGCATCGAGCAGACCATTTTTGTTGAGCGTGACAGCCAGAAGTCCATCGTGCTGGGTAAGAACGGCCAGACCATCAAGGCAATCTCCAAAGCGGCACGTGAAGAGCTCACCGAAGCTTTCGAGACCAAAGTCCACCTCTTCGTGTTTGTGAAAGTGCGCGAGAACTGGTCCGACGACCCAGAGCGTTACCGCAACATGGGACTGGACTTCCCTCATTAGAGCAAAACCATGCAGTGGCAGGCAGAAGGCATCGTCATTGGAACGCGCAAGCAGGGTGAAAACAACATCCTGCTTGAAGTCCTGACGCCTGACAGAGGCCGTTGCCTTGGTTTGGTGCGCGGCGGCAGATCACGCCGCCAGCAACCTGCCCTTCAACTAGGCAACCACCTCAATCTCACATGGCGCGCCAGACTGGATGAGCATCTGGGCTTCTTCACCGTTGAGCCCTTACAGCTCCGCGCGGCCCACCTCATGCAAACGGCACGTGCCATTCACGGCCTGCAAAGCCTGTGCGCACAAATCCGTCTGTTGCCAGAACGCGATCCACACCCCAATCTGTTCCATGCGCTGGATGTCATCCTCGACCATCTGGAAGATCCGCAAATCGGCGCAGCGCTCGTGCTTCGTTTTGAGCTGGAACTACTCAATGAACTTGGGTTCGGTCTGGATCTCACAGAATGCGCTGCCACTGGCGTGACAGATGAGCTGATCTGGGTCTCTCCCAAATCCGGCAGAGCCGTTTGCAAAACCGCAGGCCAACCTTACGCCAGCAAGCTTCTAACCCTGCCAGAGTTCCTGAAAGCCCCGCAGACACGCCTTTCACAAAACATCCAGATCTCGAAAGGCGACATGGAAGCTGGCTTCTCACTCACCGGATACTTCCTTTTCAAATACATCTACGAGCCGCGCAGCATCCCTTGGCCACCGGCACGCGACAGCTACGTGACAGCGCTCAAGAAAGACTTCGCCGAGCTCTCAGACATGAGCTGAGAACTTGCAGCCTCAGTCTGACTGCGGTCCATTTCCACCCGGCAGAACAATCACTGGCCCAGTGCTATCCCCTCCCAGCGGAACATAACGCTTTTGAGGTGGCGGAACATAAGGGTGCTGATCTTCTGGTGGAGGCTGAAACCAGCTGCGAAGAACGCCCGGTGCTTCAACAACGGAGTTCTGCTCCGCCCATTCTGTTTGGGCACTCTGCTGCGCCGAACCTTGAGGGACGGATCGCTCAGTATCTGCAGCATGACTGCAAGCAGAAACCGCAACCACCCCAAACGCCATCACAAATCCTTTGACAGTAAGCACCTGCATAAACTGCATCGGTTCACCTCCCTACTTCTTCTTGGTTTTACCTTCAGGGATCACCAGCATAGGACTGTTGCTCTTACCACCCAGTGGAATACGGATTTCAGACTGAGCAGGCTCTTGCTTCTTGGCTGTCTGCTTTGGATCCTTCTTCGGATCAGTCGCAGCGGCTTTGGGATCTGCCTTGGTGGTCTTCGTAGTTGCCTTCGACTTGTCCGCGTCAGCCTTTTTATCAGACTTCGGGAACTCCAATTTGATTTGCGGAGAAGACTTGCCGGAACCAGCCAATACCTCAGGCGCAGCAAGAGGCTGCCTGCAAATGCAACAGTGGCGAATACGGAAAGAGTTTTCTTATAATTCAACACCTTATCTCCCTGCCAATAACAATATCCTGCCATTTCCTAGGCTTAGGGTAGTCGAGCAAGTATCAGGCTGACTTAAACCAACGCTGCAAATTCGAGCATTGGTCGAAACAGGTTGTTACCGCTGCTATTTGCGGTTGATTAAGGAGGGCTACGTATTCATCACACTGAGTCGCAAAACACATGCCCGTTACACAGGACTAAACCTCGAAAAAGCGCTGTTTTCTGAGGATTTCATAGGCAGAACGGTGCGTTAGCATGGACAGAACAAGCCAAGAACGATAACCAAGTGTCATGGGACAGGAAGTGATTGGCCAGGATGGCCCGGAAACAATCAATCTTAAAGATGCACTGGAAGAGCGCTACCTCAGCTACGCTCTGACAACCATCATGCATCGCGCACTGCCAGATGTACGCGATGGCCTGAAGCCAGTGCACCGTCGTATTCTCTACGGCATGCGCCTTTTGAAGCTCGATCCTAATCAGGGCTTTAAGAAGTGTGCGCGTGTTGTCGGTGACGTCATGGGTAAATACCACCCGCACGGTGACGCCGCCATTTACGACGCTCTTGTCCGCCTCGCGCAGGATTTTTCCGTGCGTTATCCGATGGTGGACGGTCAGGGCAACTTCGGCAACATCGACGGCGATAGCGCCGCTGCGATGCGTTACACCGAAGCGCGCATGACTGATGTGGCCACCCGCATTCTGGATGGCCTCAACGAGAACGCTGTCGACTTCCGCGAAACCTATGACGGTCTGGACTCTGAACCGGTTGTTCTGCCGGGCAGCTTCCCGAACCTGCTGGCCAACGGCTCCACAGGCATCGCGGTGGGTATGGCAACCTCCATCCCTCCACACAACGTGCACGAGCTGTGCAACGCCTGTCAGCATCTGATTTCAAAGCCGGATGCTGAAGTGGAAGAGCTGCTGGAGTTCATCAAAGGCCCGGACTTCCCAACTGGCGGTACCATCGTCAACGACCAAGGCTCCATTCTGGAGGCTTACAAAACTGGCCGCGGCAGTTTCCGCACCCGCGCCAAATGGCACAAGGAAGAAGGCGCCCGCGGCACCTACAACATTGTTGTCACCGAAATTCCTTATCTCGTTCAGAAGTCCCGCCTGATCGAGAAAATCGCAGAACTCCTCATGGCGCGCAAACTGCCGCTGCTGGATGACATCCGCGATGAATCTGCAGAAGACGTGCGCGTGGTTCTGGTGCCACGCAACAAGAACGTTGACCCTGAACTGCTCATGGCTTCTCTGTTCAAGCTGACGGACCTGGAAAACCGGTTCTCGCTGAACATGAACGTCCTGTCCAAAGGCGTCGTGCCAAAGGTCATGAGCCTCAAGGACGTTCTGCAGGAGTGGCTTGAGCACCAGAAAGAGGTTCTGGTTCGCCGCTCCAACCACAGACTGGACCAGATCAACCACCGTCTTGAGGTTCTGGAAGGCTATCTGGTTGCCTACCTGAACATCGACGAAGTGATCCGCATCATCCGTGAAGAGGACGATGCCAAGGCGTCCCTGATCAAAGCCTTCGACCTGACAGAAGTTCAGGCCGAAGCGATCCTGAACATGCGCCTGCGCTCTTTGCGAAAGCTTGAAGAGTTCGAGATCAAAAAAGAACACGACAAGCTCTCCAAAGAGAAAGCTGGTCTGGAAGCCCTCCTCGCCTCTGACAAGAAGCAGTGGAACCGAGTTTCCAAACAGGTCGGCGAGATCGGCAAGGCCTACGGCCCTGAAACCGAAATCGGCGCCCGCCGCACAAACTTCGGCACAGCTGATGATCGTGATCTGGAAGAGATCAATCAGGCCATGATCGAGAAAGAACCAATCACGGTTGTTATCTCCGAAAAAGGCTGGATCAGAACGCTGAAGGGTCACGTGCAGGATGTGACCAACCTTGCCTTCAAGCAAGGTGACCAGTTGCACCTGTCCTTCCATGCAGAAACCACCAGCAAGATCCTGATCTTCACCAGCGGCGGCAAGTTCTACACCCTTGGTGCTGACAAGCTGCCAGGCGGCCGTGGCCATGGTGAACCGATCCGCCTGATGCTGGACATGGACGAGACGCAGGAAATCGTCAGCGCCTTCGTACACGATCCAGAACGCAAGCTCCTCATGTCCACCGACGGAGCCTATGGTTTTGTCGTTCAGGAAAAAGATGTGATTGCCAACACCCGCAAAGGGAAGCAGGTCCTCAACGTGACAGCTCCTGCAAAAGCTGTTCTATGCGTACCGGCTATTGGAGACTATGTCGCGGTCATCGGCCACAACAGAAAACTCCTCACCTTTCCGCTTGCCCAGATCGCAGTCATGACGCGCGGTCGCGGTGTGCGTCTGCAGCGCTACAGAGACGGTGGCATTTCCGATATCAAGACCTTCGATTCCGAAGAAGGCCTGACATGGACAGATGCTTCCGGTCGCATCTTCAAGCGCACCCTGGAAGAAATGCAGGACTGGCGCGGAGACCGCGGTCAAGCCGGGCGCCTGCCACCAAACGGCTTCCCACGAACCAACAAATTCGATGGAAATTCAACAGGTTAACGCAAAATTCGGAATCAAACTCTTCGCAGTTTTGCGACCACCTACAAAAACAGAGCCGAAATGGCTCTGTTTTTCGTTTCAGGTGAATCATAGTCTCAGCAACGCCTGCTAAGTGACTCTAAACGCAGGAGATCTGAACGGCAGCAACGCACAAAACAGCGTATCCACGTAGGTAGAGGTGCGCGTCAAACGCCCGCCAGTCAAAAGACCAACAGCTCCTGCTTTCTGTTTGATATTATCAGTCCCATAGATCTCATCAATCGCATGCCCCAGTTCCATACCAGACCGCACCAATTGCATCACTTTGTCTGGCAGCGGAAGCAGCATGGAACGGCTTGCAGAGACCTGCCCTTCACGCGAGATCACAACCATCCAGGCAAAGGTGTAGGCAATGCCATGCAACTCACAAATGCCGCCTTCCAGCCCTACACCAAAGTCCGCATCGGCTTCTGCTTCCAACGCATTTTCCGCACGCTGAACAGCACCCTGACGCGTCTCCTCATCACTCATCGGCTGATCAGCAACGCCAGATGGCACACTGGCCGAAACCAGATCAATCTCATCTGCAGGGAACTGAGCCCTGAACGCCTCAAGCGTCGCATTCACCTTGACCGGATTTTGAGAGGCAACAACAACTTTCATTAAAACACTCCAGAACAATCAGAGTTCTCTGGCCTACATTTTGGGCAATCAGAAACAGACCGCAACACACGCACAAGCAAAGGCAAAATCACGCCTGACCTATCTCACTGACGCTCCATTTCGCTTGCCTGATCACCAAACGGCGCTTCAAGATCACTCCGCGTGAAAACAGGATAGACGGGCAGCTCAGGCGCAGCTTGGATTGCCGGAGCCCCTTCACCGCGCCAAATAGCACAAATAACGGCCCGTACATCTGCGCCTTCTTGCCTAGCTAACTGCAATGCATCAGCAACAGCCCCACCGGTAGAGATAACATCTTCTACAAAGACAACCTTTCGCCCAGTCAGATCCTGACCCTCGATCGCACGGCATGTACCGTAAGATTTAGGCTCTTTTCGAACAAACGCTGCAGGAAGACCAGTTTCCAGAGACAGCGCAGTAACAAGCGGGACACCGCCAAGCTCAAGGCCAGCGATGATTTCCGTCTCATCCGGAAGCAACGCGCTCATGGCTTGTGCGAGTGGTCGTAATATGTGGGGAAGTCCTTCGAAGCTGTACTTATCGAAGTAACGATCAGAAACCTGCCCGGAACGAAGTACAAACTCACCTTCGAGCGTTGCAACTTCCGCAATTTGCCGCGCGAGATCGGGCAACAACAACTTCGTTTCACTAGACATCCGCTCCACCTCCAAATTCAGTTGCCCCTTCTTAAAAGGAATGCAACTTTCCGGCAAGTTTTCGCGGCAGTCTTAATCGAGCAGGTGTAAGGAGAGGAGCTGGAGCATCACCAGCAAAACTTGAGATGCTCTAGCCGTTTTTCAGCAGACGTTGCTTTTCGCGGTTCCAGTCCCGCGTCTTTTCAGTCTGGCGTTTATCGTGGGCTTTTTTACCCCGAGCCAGCGCAACTTCCATTTTCGCCCGTCCATCTTCATTGAAGTAGATCTTCAGCGGCACGATGGTCTTGCCTTCCTTCTGAACAGCAGCAAACAGCTTGTTCAGTTCCCGGCGATGCATCAACAGTTTACGTGGACGGCGAGGCTCGTGGTTAAACCGGTTGCCCTGCGTATATTCAGGGATGTAGATGTTGTAGACCATCATCTCACCCTGATATTCAGCGGCATAGCTTTCGGCGATGTTGCTTTTGCCTTGACGAAGAGACTTAACTTCAGTCCCCTTCAGCTCAATGCCAGCCTCAAACACATCTTCAATTTCGTAGTTAAAACGGGCCTTCCGGTTATCCGCAACAACCTTGCGCCCGGGAACGCCACCTTTTTTGGCAGCCATTTCTTTTCCTTATTTCACTCAATAAAAGCCTCCGCGCACACTCCTATAAGGTGCGCGGAGCAATAGCTTAGTTGATCAGGCCTGCATGAACCATAGCCTTGCGAATGCTATCCTGAGTTTCTTCAGTTACCTGAACCAGTGGCAAGCGCAGCTCGTTCTCCATTTTACCAAGCAGAGACAGAGCATACTTTGGACCAGCTGGGTTCGGCTCAATGAAGAGAGCCTGATGCAGCGGCGCAAGACGGTCCTGAATGGACAACGCAGTCGCGTAGTCACCCGCCAGGCAAGCTTCCTGGAACTGAGAGCACAATGCAGGAGCAATGTTCGCAGTCACGGAAATGCAGCCAGTCCCGCCATGTGCATTAAAGCCAAGCGCAGTGATGTCCTCACCAGAAAGCTGGATGAAGTCCTTGCCACACAGATGGCGCTGCTCGGAGGCGCGCGCAAGGTTCGCTGTCGCATCTTTCACGCCAACAATATTGTCCACTTCATGGAACAACTCAGCCATGGTCTGGCTTTCCATATCAATGATGGAACGACCTGGAATGTTGTAAATGAAGATCGGCAGATCTACAGACGCAGCAATCGCCTTAAAATGCGCCTTCAAACCAGCCTGATTTGGCTTGTTGTAGTATGGCGTAACAGACAAAATCGCATCCGCGCCCACTTCCTGAGCGTGCTGCGCAAACTCAATTGCCTCAACCGGGTTGTTGGAACCAGCGCCTGCCATAACAGGAACGCGGCCTGCAGAAACCTCAACTGCCATCTGGATGACACGCTTGTGCTCATCAAAAGAAAGTGTTGGGCTTTCACCGGTTGTTCCCACGGGCACCAACCCGTGGGTGCCCTGTTTTATCTGCCAATCCACGAATTCCCGGAAGGCCTTCTCATCCACTTTGCCATCCTTGAAAGGTGTGACAAGTGCTGGAATTGATCCTTTAAACATCTCAGGTTCCTCGTTGGATTACATATATACAGAGCAAAATTTGCCAGTGCCCTCAAAGGGGTGGCATACAATAATGTGATCTAGCCTATCTCGGCAACATCACCAAGAGTTTCTCTTATAAGATTCGGGAATTTTTTTGTGCTCATATTTAGGCCAGTTTCACAGGTGAGTATTACGGGCCCTTCGGCAAAACATTAAACAGATATTTACCCTGTTTGTGGCAAGCAGAATGAGGGACTTTTTGGGAATTAAACCGTCCGGTGCGTTTTTGCCGGATTAACAGCACTCAGGTGAGACGGGCCGACGAGTAGTATGCGTATCCGTGAGTTTCTTTTAGTATCGACACGTGTTAGTGCGATTGCCATTGCCACGACATTTTCCGCATCGGCATTTTCTGCTGTATCCTCTTTGAATCACAGCGTAATTCCAGCTCCGAACCCTGCAAAGGTTATGCGCACCGCCGCCCTTAGCACGCAGAATGCTGCCGTGCAAAGCGGATCACGTGCCGCCACACCGCGCTCCAAGCCACCCGTGATCGGCAAGGGCTATGCAGGCGGAACGAACAACACTCAACTGTCCAGTTATGCCCCGGCAGCACCTGCTGCCAATGGCCCGGCACAAGTTTCAGGCCGCCCTTCCAGCCCGCAAAATGCACTGGAAGCAACCGCCGCGCTGACAAGTTCTTATCCACAGGGATTGAGCACAGCTCAAGCAACAGGGTCCGTTGAACCACTCAAAACAGTGCTCCAGCACGTCAAAGCCGGACGTCTGAATGAAGCACTGCGCGCCCGCAATGCATTGCCGAACAATCTTGACCGCCGTCTGGCAGATTGGTTCATCATGCTACGCGGTGGCCCGCAAACCCCCGTCACTCACATCGCCCAGTTCGCAGCAGATGCCCCGCACTGGCCAACAGCCAAAGTCGTGCGCGCACGTGGTGAAGCCGCCCTCGCCGCATCCACTCTGACACCGGATCAGATCATCGCGGCTTTCGGCTCAACTGTGCCCGAAACCAATGACGGTAAACTGGCGCTGGCAAAAGCACATCTGGCCAAAGGTAACCGCAATGAAGCTGCCAAGCTCATTCGCCCGCTTTGGCAAACCACAGCCTTTGAAACGAATGACGAAGCTGCCATCCGCAAGGCATTTGGTAGCCTGCTTCGTCAGAAAGATCACCGTCTAAGAGCAGAAATGCTCCTGTATCGCGACAGAGCAAAAGGCGCTGAACGCCTGCTTTCTGAACTGTCACGCGATGAACAGACATATATAAAGGCACGCATCGCCAGCATCCGCAAAAACGGCAATGCACTCAGCAAGTTGAAGAGCGTTCCGCGCTCTATGAAATCAGACAGCAACTATCAGTTTGCGCTGATCCAGCACTACCGCTTGCAGGGTGACTACAACACCGCCGCCAAGTTGATGGAAGCAGCGCCAACCGACCCAAAGGTGCTGCTGAAGGGCGACAGCTGGTGGAAACAACGCCGCGACATTTCCCGCGAGATGATCGAAGCAGGACAGCCACGCCGCGCCTATAACATCGCCGCCAATCACGCCGCAGAATCTCCTGGCATGATTGTTGAGGCCGAGTTCCACGCCGGCTGGTTCGCACTGCGCTATGTCGGAGATCCACGCCTTGCAGAGCCTCACTTCAAACGCATCGCGAAACTGGGCAAAACCTCCCAGACCCTTTCCCGTGCCTATTACTGGCTGGGCCGTACCCGCGAAGCACTGAAGGATACAGAAGGCGCTATCTCCTACTACCAGCAGGCCGGAGCGTTCCAGACTTCTTATTACGGACAGCTCGCCCTCGCCAAGCTCGGCATCAACCAAATGCCGCTGGCATCCCTGCCGGAAGTGACCTCAGCAGATCAGAGCGCTTTCAACAGCAACGAGCTCATTCAGGCGATCAAACGACTGGACGAAGCCGGACTGCACAATGATACACTGTTGTTTTATACACACTTGGCGCGCACACTTCCGACCAACGGACAAATCCGGCTCCTTACAGAGCTTGCAGAGTCCCGGGGCGTCTATCAGTGGGCCACCATGGTTGGTCGTCTGGCGCAGGCTGAACGCGTGGAAGCTGCACCACTGGCTTACCCAACCAACGCAATTCCGCGCAAAACGCGCATCACAAAAGGTGTAGAAAAACCAGTCGTTTACGCGATCGCTCGACAAGAGAGCTCATTTAACCCAAAAGCGCGCAGCAGTGCAGGTGCATTGGGATTACTTCAGCTCATGCCGGGGACAGCACGCGACACCGCACGCAATCTCGGCGTCTCCTACAAGAAGTCTCGCCTGACCTCTGACCCAGCCTACAACGCCACACTCGGCGCTGCATTCCTGGGTGAACTGGTAGAAGAATTTGGCGGCTCCTACATCCTCACCTTTGCAGCTACAACGCTGGCAAAAACAAGGTGAAGGAGTGGATTGAACGCTTCGGCGATCCTCGCGATCCAAAGGTTGATCCAATTGATTGGGTTGAATCAATCCCTTATGGCGAAACACGAAATTATGTTCAGCGTATTACAGAAAACCTGCAGGTCTATCGCTACAAGCTTGAAAACAAGCCCCTGACCATCACGCAGGATCTTACACGCGGGTACTGATCGCTTTCTTAAGCATTAATTTTTCAAAGAAGCCCGGCAATCATGTCGGGCTTCTTTGCATCTGAAACCGAACATCAACCTTTACCAAGCGAATGCCCATCTCCCCCTCAACTTTGACAAGACAGGTGAACAAACCTGCCCTATGGTGAGGATAACCACCCAGCGAGTCATCAGGCACCTGTTACAAAGCGTAGTCACGACAAGCGCCTGAACAACACTTTTGAGCAACAGTCAGAAGCCGGGGAACAAACCGGACCGCTCTGCTTTCGCTGGAAACGCAGAAGCATTTCGGGAGGATTTTATGCTTCAAGCCTCTGATTACATTGATGTTGATCTTCAAAACCTGACAGGCACAACCCGCTTCACCTGGAAAGCCAGCGACGGCCTCACGCTCTCCGCAAACATCTGGGAGCCAGACAATCCCCGCGAGCCAACCGTCCTCTGCCTGCCGGGCCTCACAAGAAATACCAGAGATTTCTTCCACTTAGCAAACTTTTTGAAAGAAAACGGCCTGCGCGTTATCGCCATGGATTACCGCGGCCGCGGCCATTCAGACCACTCTGAAGACTACGAGAGCTACAGCCTTGAACAGGAAGCGGACGACCTCGACCGCGGCATTGAAGCACTCGGCCTCACCAAGCTTGCCCTGGTCGGCACCTCCCGCGGTGGCTTCATTCCTTCTCTATGGCACAGCGCCACCCTGAACGCCTTTTGTCGGTCATTATCAACGACATAGGCCCTATCATCGAACCTCCAGCACTCGATGATATTGTCACCGCGGTTGGCACAGTCATGTCACAACCAAGCATGAAAATCGCAGCAGAACGTCTGGCCTCCATACACGGCACAACCTTCACCGCCATGTCCGAAGCAGACTGGATAACCTTCGCCAATCAATTATATACCCCATTTTCAGAGGGCGTAACACTTCGCTACGACAAACGCTTGGGCGACACCATCCGCGGAGAACACAAGGCCGCTCCGGAAGAAGACCTCTGGCCATCTTTCAGCGCCATGAAGCCCATCCCACACCTCCTGCTCCACGGCGAAAACTCGCGTCTTCTTTCAACAAACACCGTAGAGATGATGCAACAACGCCATGAAAACATGGAGCTATTGACAGTGCCCAATCAAGGTCACGCCCCACTGCTGTGGGACAATCTCAGTCAGGATCGCATCCTGAGCTTCATTCTCCAGCACGCATAAACACAAAAAAGAGGAGTTGGATCATGCAATCCAACTCCCAAGTTCTTCAAGAAACTCTATATTTTAGAAAGTCGTCTGAACCCTGAAGAGTGCACTCGCCTCGTCAAAATCCTTCTCATCATCAGGAGACGTTCTGGAGTACCCTAGGTCTACCCCCATCTCCATGCCGGCAACCGGAGACCAGACCAGATCCCAATCCAACGCAAACCGATCAAAGTCTGGAAGCGCCGCACCCGTCGGCGTATCAACCACCGCATAACTGGCATCAAAGTCAGTTCTCACTTCCGGCGTCACATAGTGTGTAAACCCACCAGAGAAGGACAAAGCCTCAGTCTTCCGCGTATCTCCATTGATGTAATAGGCGTCAAAAACCTCATCATCATCAATGCCTACGTAAGAAACAGCACCATTTGCATACTGGAACTGCAAGGCCATAGCATCCTGACCACCCAGTTGCGGCAGGTTAATAATAGCCCCTGCCCCCATGGCCCAACCGATATCACCAGGAACATATGCAGCTTCTGGACGTATATTCGTTACAGCAGCTGTAAGCTTGGCACTGCCCCAATCCCCATCCATCCGAAACGCAGCAATCGCATCCGGCGCTTTGTTACCAGCCTTACCATTCTCGCTGGCGACACCCGTAAACACGCCGTGTGCCCGATAAACCGGGTCTTCGATGGAAACGGTCACAGACACACCACCATCAAATACTTCGGTATAAGCCGCAGCCCATGAGTTGGTATCAGACCAGTCCCGATGCACCGCCCCAAACGTTGCTCCAGTGAAGAAGTCAAACAGAGAGCCTGTCCGGCCGATCGTGAAACCACCAAACTGAATGTACGCCTTGTTCAAATCCATTTCCGGAGACTCTCCATACCGTTCTGTATCGGAGTCCACAGTTGCACGAAGCTCGGAAAACGTACGAACAAAGCCAAACTCGGTCTCGGATCGCGCATCCATACGGATATAGGATCGCGCCCGGAAGCGCATAGAGTTCAGATCACGTCCCTTAGGACCATCATCAACCACCCCACCCCAGTTATTGGGCTTTTTGGGGAACCGACGATACTGCGCATCCGTCCGCACCCGCCCACTCAAACGCAGGCATGTCTGTGTTCCTGGAATAAAGAAAAAGCCCTCTCCGTAAGCATCACAGACCTGAACGTAGTCCAGCGGCTCTACCAGATTGAGCGGCTCAGGCTCAGCTTCAAAAACAGGTTTAGGCAAGTCAGTCGCCTGTGCTGCTACTCCGAATGACAGCAAGACCGGCAGGAATATTAGCTTCTTCGTCATGGTATCGAACCTCCATCCGTCACTCGGAGTAGTCGAACACCCACAAATGCGCCGCTTTAAATCAGCTGCAATGACTACCCCTGTGCAACTAGACAATTACGCCAAGGTTCAATTTTCGCAATTACTATGGATTGGGCAGGATTTTCTCACCCAATCGAAACGAGCAAAGGATTTAACTGAGCAAAATAGTGCGGATTAAGAGATCACCCAATCGGAATACTCATTGAGAACTTAAGTACTACGCACAATTGGGAAAGCCCGACGGGTTGGAACCGCCGGGCCTGAGAGACTGATTGAAAGATCAGGATATATGAACTTCAACCAGATATAGATTAGAAGGTTTTGACCAAAACCAAAACTCATAAAATCTTGAAGTAGTACCTTCCTATACACCCTGCACATGCAAGTCTGTGGCAGGTATCACATCAAGGCTTTATAAAAACGGTCCCGGCGACACCGCCGCCGAGACCCTAAATCTAAGAGATCTTAGAAGGAGTACTGAACGCGAGTGGAGATTTTTGCCAGCTCACCGTCTTCAGAGTCACGTGCAAGACCACCGTCAACAACGAACTTCAGGCCAGCAACTGGAGCGTAAACAACAGAAGCGTTTACAGTAGTTACGCTAGCGTCAAAGCCAGATACATCGATTGAAGTGTAAGATGCATCGAGAGCTGCAGTTACAGTGTCAGACAGACCGAATTCTGCGCCAGCTACGAGGTTGTAGCCAGTTGCACCCAGAGCGTCTGTGAACTGAGCAAAGTCACGGTTTCCGCCGATGTAAGACAGAGCAGAGTCAGCGTAAGCAGCACCGAAGCCAACTTTTACGCTGTCTGTTACGTCTGCTTCAACCTGACCAGCAACTGCGAAGCCGTAGTCATCGTTGTTGTAAGCATGTGCTGCAGCAAATACGGACGCGGAAACCATACCCTGAGTATAAGACAGGCCAGCTTCAAAGTTAGCATCTTTGGATGCGCCGCCATATGCGTTGGAGTCCAGGATACCGAAGGAAGCGGTCAGACCGTTACCGAGGTCTGCTGTTGCGGAGATCTGAAGCGCATCTTCACCACCAGCAACTGGACCAACAGTACCGATTTCGGAGTAACCACCAAATGGATCAAATACGCCACCAGTGCGACCGATCAGAACAGAAACATTATCGAAGCCAAGCTGTACGTATGCGCTACCTGTGCCAACAGAGCTGGTGTTATCGTCGTTCCAAGTACCTGTCAGTTCAGTGTAGGTCTTGATGGAAGCGAACTCAGTGTCAGTCATAGACTCGAGGTAGATGTAACCACGAGCGTATGCAGAATAAGTATTTCTAACTTCAGCTTTTGCAGGAGTTACTGTTGCCGGGTTAGCAGGTACTGCAGCTTCCAGAACTTCGTCATAAGATTTGGTCAGGTCATGAGAAGTGTAGTTGGTGCGGATGCGACCATGTACGCGGATGCAGGTGTCCTGGCCTGGCAGCTGGAAATAGCCAGCGCCGAATGCGTCACATGCCTGTACGTAGTTTACTGGCTCAGCAACTACTGGAAGGTCAGCAGCCATTGCTGGAGTTGCTGCTGCAGCAGCAGCTGCTGCGATAGCGATTTTCTTGAAGTTCATCACAAGCTTCCCATAAATTAGGATTTTAAACTTTATTTAAAACAGATCATCAAACCGCAATTCAGGTGCGAGCACCGTCATCAAACGTATCTGAACTGTCCCCGTGAACCTTCCGCCTCAATTCAAGCGCCTACTTGAAGAGAAAGCCCCCTGAAGGTTCGTGGGGAGAAATTACAATGTTGAGATTATTAGGCAAGCCTATTCTGGTCGTCATATTGCCTATTTCTATTTGTCAAATTTTACATGTGTTTTTTTTACAACACGACAAATAGGCAAATCAAATCAGTTTATGAAAAGCAAAAGTTATCACTTTGCCTCCATGACAATATGGAGACACGACCTAGGAGAAATATTTCAGTAAATATTATCTATTAAATTCAATGCTTTAATACCAAGAGCAGAGAGCATGACAAAATAACAGCAACGTCCTGCATACGACGTAAACGTTCATAGGCACATCAGTACCCCTCGCACAGCGCAGTGTGAATAAAATAACTAGAGAAATAGGCAATCAAGTCCGAGTTCGATCTAGATTGCCCTTCAAACTTTATTATCAAGATTAAGTTGAAGACCCTGCCTATCTCATAGATTTAGACAAGGATCTGACAAACAGACGAATGTAAAGAGTGCCTACGGAGATACTGAGCGAACACTTATATATCTATTAATAGGCGCATATCCGCACGACTATCAGTTACAGCAATACGCAAGCTATAAACTCCGTTGCCGCTCATCGGATCAGAAACTAGCTAACAAATAATCTAATGAGCGTAAACAGAGCGCCTTTTCAAAACAGACGCGCATGACGCTGCAAGCAACCGTGATGTTGACGGTAAAAGCTGCCTCGACAACATAACCCTCACCGCTCATCAAATAGAATTTACTCTTATTGGGAAAGCCCTACTTGAAGCACGAAAAAACCCCGGTAGTTTGTACTACCGAGGCTCTCAAAAACCAAATAGCGATTAAGCTATAAAATTTTTACACCAGATTAGAAGGTGTACTGAACACGAGCACCAATTTTGGTTTCGTCTTCGAATTTTGTAGCTGCGTCGTCGTCATCCTGAGTGTTCCAACCAGCAGCCAGAGCCAGGCCAAGACCTGCAACTGGAGAGTAAACGATAGAACCGTTCACAGAAGTCTTGGTGTAGTCTGCACTGTCATCGTCAAACGCAACGTGGGAAACGTCGAGCTGAGCGGATACTTTGTCAGACAGAGCTGTTTCGAGACCACCAGACAGGGAGTAACCGCTCTTCGCTGCGTCGTCTTTGCTGGAAGTGATGTAAGCACCAGCTTCGTCAGCATACTGAGCCTGGAAAGTGATTTCTGTACCTTCACGAACCATGTCGAGGTTGAAGGTTGCAGTTGCACCAGCTGCGTAACCATAACCGTCGCCGTCAGCTTTGTTGTGCGCTGCACCAGAAAGCTGGAAAGAACCCCAACCCTGAGAAACTTTCAGAGCACCAATGAAGTCAACAGCATTCTCATCACCACCACGGTAAGAAGAATCTTCTACAGAAGCAGCCGCAGTGAAGCCGTTGCCAAGGTCAGCTGTGAAGGATGCCTGCAGTGTGGAAACGTCTGACAGGGAGATACCGCCTGGAACGATCCAAGTGTAGCCGGTGAAGCCATCAAACACGGAAGATTCACGACCGAACAGGAAAGTACCGTAGTCAGCACCAATCTGAACCCAAGCGTCGCCAATACCATTCTCACCAGAGCCATTCTGATCCCAAGTTGCAGTCAACTCGGTAAATGTCTTGATTGTACCGATATCGGTAGCAGTCATAGATGTGAAGTACAGGTAACCACGGGTATATGCAGACCAGTCGTTAGTTATATCTTTACCGTCTTTGTCTTTACCAGTTACGTCTTCCAGACCGTCCTGCAGGTTGTGGGAAACGTACTGAGCGCGGATACGGCCGCCGAGTTTGATGCAGGTGTCTTTGCCTGGCAGCTGGAAGTAACCAGCGCCGAATGCGTCACATGCTTTTACGTAGTTTACTGGCTCAGCAGCGAGTGGCAGATCTGCAGCCTGTGCAGAAGTTGCAGCTGCAGCAGCTGCTGCAGCGAGTGCAAGAGTCTTAACGTTCATAATCCTGACCTTCCAATGTCTCTCAATAGAAAGAGGAAATTGGCGTGACCTGTTTGGAGCAGCTCACATTTCCTCTTTTCCCAGCGACACGAGAACCTGAGAGGCTCGCCCAAAATTTGGCAAAGCAATCAATCGGCTCGACCGCGTCGATGGACATATTGATGCCCGACGAGATGGAAGATCGCAATATCAACCTAGTAGTTTGAAAGGGGAGAAACATCACCACGCGAAAGTAGTGTGTTTTTTTTGACACAACGGCTTTTGGAAAGACGCAGTCCGTACAAATAAAGCGGGCCAACTCATAGCTATTCTAATATTAGCCAACCATTTGAATTTATATGGATATTCCCCCTCGAAAGCGAGGAGGTTTATGAGTACAAACTATTAAAGTTATACAATCCCAAAGAGTTGCTGCAAAAAATCGCGCACTGGGGATTAAAATGCTGACTAAAATTTAACAAGCAAATCTGAAGGAGAAATAGGCAAGCTCATTCATTGGCCGGCCTTAACAAACGGAGGAACCCGGTGGTTTTGGACACCACCGGGAATGAGAGTCATTGGAAAATCAGGATTATTGAAGGTCCAATGGAGGTCTAAAGCTTAACTCAACCTTAGAAAGAACGCTCTACGCGGAAGTTCAAAGTTGCAGCATCTGTTTTGTCAGCACCGTCAACATCTTCCTGTTTCCAACCAGCACCAGCAGAGAACAGAAGACCGGAAACTGGGCGGTATTCAAGAGTGCCAGCTACAACAACTTCGTTAAAGTCTGCGAGGATTGCTTCATCGCCAGATTCTACATCGAGGTATGAGCCTTCAAGACCGGAAGACAGCTCGGAAGTCCAGTGGTGCTTATAACCAGCAACAACAGACCATGCCTTGTTAGCTTCAAGGTTGTCGCCATCGAGAACTGCATCAACAGTGTCGTCAGCACCAACGTAAGCCATAGCGCCTTTTGCGTAAGCAGCCTGGAAGTTAATGGTGTCACCTGGAGCAATCATATCAAGATTGAAGCCAAAGCCACCAGCTACGCCATAACCAACTTCAGATGAATCTGCAGCTTCTGCGTCAAGCTTTGTTACAGCACCAGAAACGCCTGCCCAGCCCCAACCTTGGGTAAGAAGTGCTTTAGCAACGAATGTTGGAATGGTGTTGCCAGCTTTGCTGATTACACGATCACCTTCGGAGTCTACAGTACCGGTGTCCGCACCGTGCTCACGGTCAGCATTGTCTTCAATAGAAGCGGCAAGTGTCAGGCCGTTTGCAAGTGCGTGGGTGTAGGATGCCTGCCAAACGGTGTCATCAGCCATGTGACGATCAAAGACGTTAGAGGACAGGTCACCGGTCCACAGATCGAATGCGGAAGTTGCACGACCGAAGGTGAAGCCACCGATCTGAACGTAACCTTTGTCCAGCTTAACGCCTTCATTGCCGCGCTTGTCAGAGTCAGAAGTGTACTGGAAATCCATGTATGTACGGATCAGGCCCAGCTCGGACTGAGTACGGGTGTCAACGCGCAGGTTAGCACGGGAGCGGAAGTTGTGGTTGTTCTTGTCATTACCGAAATCTTCGTCTTCGGTCAGGTTGTTGATTTTTGCTTCAACACGGATACGACCGCCGATTTTGATTGCAGTCTCAGTGCCAGGCAGAACGAAGAAGCCTGCGCCGTATGCGTCGTTGATGCGTACGTAGTCTACTGGCGCGATGTCAGCTGGAAGATCAGCAGCCTGAGCGGAAGTTGCAGCAGCTGCAGCAGCGGCTGCGATTGCGATAGCCTTAAAGTTCATAATTCTAACTTTCTTTAAAACCAGAGCAGCTCGACCCTATGTCGATCCCTGACCACTCTGGCTCCCCACTTGCGCTTGCCGGTCAAATCAATGTTTGAAACAATGATTTTCTCAGCGGGCACCGTCATGTGTGCCCCGCGCTGTTCACAACATCAATATTTGTGATATTTCGATTTTAATCAATCATTCAAATGGAGTTTGAATTTCGCGAAATACCGATGTGACACAATTAACACACCAGAAATGAAGGAATATATTGCGTTCCAGCTTCACCTCAGAGCGTTCTCAAAGAGAAACTGAAGCAACTTGCGCGTAAATATACATCATATTTTGTGATATTAAGAATTCACTTATCAACCCAAGTCATACTGGCTACAACCCGAGTACATCCACCCTACAACTCTATGTTTTCTGCGGCAATATTCAGTGAGCCAAACTTAGAAATACATACCTAAACACGAAATCTGAGATCGAACACATCACGACCACACCACAAATCAATTACATAAACATTATTGATGAATAACATTACACCAAATACATCAATACGATAAAATTCAACAATATCAAACACTTAAGTCATAAATTCACTTCAGATCCAAATATCCAAAGCCTAAATGCATTTTTTGACAATGCCGTGCGCGATGTGGACAAGCCTACCAGCAATCCGTTTTTCCCGATAAAACGCACCACAAAACAGCACTCAAAACAAAAGGGCAGCCACTTATGTGACTGCCCTCTTCAATCAAAACCGTGTTTGAGACTTAGGCTTGTCCCTCAATCAGCTTCCTGCGCAACCATCCCGAGAGCTGATCCATCAGCATCACGACAATAATAATGAGGAAGATAAGGTAGAGCGTATTCTCCCAATCCTGGCGCGTGCGCATTGTCTCAATCAGCTTGAGGCCGATGCCCCCTGCTCCCAGAGCCCCAATCACAGTCGCGCTGCGGGTATTACTCTCCAGATAGTAAAGCATCTGAGAAATGAAGAGCGGCAGAATTTGCGGAAACAGACCGAACCGATATTTCTGAACCGGAGAAGCCCCTGTTGCCTGAACTCCTTCAGCCTGCTTCTTGTCCGCATTCTCAATCGCCTCAGAGAACAGCTTACCGAATGTCCCCGTATCGGTGAAGAAGATCGCAAAGATACCGGAAAGAGGCCCCAACCCAAACGCTCGGATAAAGATCAGTGACCAGATCAGCATGTCGACCCCGCGCAGGAAATCGAAGAACCGCCGGACACCTGTCCGAGCTAACTTAACCGGATTCACATTCGCCGCAGCAGCAAAGGCCAGAGGCAAAGCCAGAATGCCGGCAATCAGTGTCCCAACCACAGCCATGATCAAAGTCTGCAGCAAAGCAAAATAGACTTCACCATGCTGCCACTCACTGTTTGTCCAAAACTCATTGAACATAAAGCGCAGGTTGGAAACATCCGGATCAATCCTGTCAGAAGAGAATGCCAGCGAAAGCAGCTCCCCCGAGCTCAGCCTATTCAGCTTACTGTCAAAGTCGAACCAGAAGTTTTCCCAACCCACAAAGTAGCGATGCACTTCAACCTTGCTCTTCGTCAGCCAGATACGGGTATATAAAGAGGGGCGCGCATTCACCTGCGTCTTGGAAACCTTAAGCCAGTCAGCCGCCGCACCAGACACAAACTGCGGCGCGCCATCTCCAACCTTGAATATAAAGTCCTGCTCATAAGAAGGATGGGCATAGGTCACCACCCCATCCCCAAACCGCAGCACTCCATCTCCGCCAAGATCAATGGTGGTTTGACCGCCAGACTGCGCAATCCAGTTTGGCTGCTCTTTATATATAGAGCGCCGATTGCCTTCCAGGCTCACAACAAAGCCCTGATCCGCTTTCTTGAACTGATACTTCGCGTGCACTTTGTGAGCATAAGCATCCAGCGCAAACAACTGCGCCATGTCCCCGCGAGCTTTTTCAATCACGCCCGAAACGCCGAAAGCAAAAAAGCAAATCACGAGATAGACAACAACGAGCAGAGAAAGCCCGGGCCCTAACAGCCGCTTTTTCCAACCCTGCTCAATGATACCGGGATAGAGAGTACCCAACCGCTGCGCATCATCGGAAAGCGCGGCGCCTGATAAACGAACATCTGTCATAGCGCGTTCCCTCAAACCTGACCTGTCTGGCCAATCAGCTTCTGCCGCATCCATCCGCTCAGGTAGTCAATGGATGTAATAGAAATGACCAGCATGAAGATAATGACGAGAATGTCGGCACCGTAGTTCCAATCCACCACCATCTTCAGCTCGGCCCCAAGGCCACCGGCCCCTACAAAGCCGAGGATGGCCGAGGCACGCACATTCACTTCCAGACGAAGCAGCCCGTAAGAAAGAAAGTTCGGCAGCACCTGAGGCAGAATGCCAAAGCGGATTTGCTCCAGCCAGTTGCCCCCTACACTGCGGATCCCCTCAACAGCCTTCAGGTCACAGTTCTCATTCACCTCAGAAAACTGCTTGGCCAAGGCTCCAATCGTGTGCGTGGTCACTGCAATCACAGCAGCGACTGGGCTCGGACCGAAAATCAGCACCAGCAAAAGCGCAATCACGATTTCAGGAAACGCACGGAAGATATCCATCACACGGCGCATAACACCAACAATATACCGGTTGCTCACCAGATTGCGGCTGGCCACAAAACTCAGCGCACCACCAAGAAAGAAAGCCAGAAGCGTAGAGACCAGCGCAATGTTCACCGTCTCCAGAAGATAAGGGAGGTATTGAAGCACAAGCCCGAAGAGACCAACCAATCCCTTTTCATAGGCCCCGACGAAAAGCTCTACCGGATAATCAAAGAATTTATCCAACCCGGCCCAAAAGCCACCGGAGTTCGCCTCGTCGGCAATATATAAGCCGCCGAAAATGCTCAAAGCACAAAGCCCGAGCAGTGTTATTGTATAAAGAGTACGGCGCCGGGCAACTCGCTCATAGGCCTGAGAGATCTCGGCCAGACGGGAAGCTTCGGCAAGCGCCAGATGAGCGGCCACTTCAACATCCTCCAAACAGGAAAAAACTGAGAGCCCTCGCGACCCTCATAAAGAAAGGGCGCGGTGAGATCCGCGCCCTTCAACAATCAATGAGAGTTAGTTAGCTTTTTTCGCTTCAATTTTGCGGCGACGCGCTTCAACAATAGTCTTGTAGAAGTCGTGGTTCACGTCCACGAAGTCAGCATACTCACCGCCCTGTGCGGAGTAAAAACACTCGGTGTTGTCGGTCACCATGGACTTCAACGAGGCAACAACCTTCTGTTTCACATCAGCTGGCAGAGATTTGCGTACAACAAGCGGGCCATTCGGGATCAAAGGTGACTTCCACACCTGAACCAGATCGGACATATCAACCATGCCCTTATCAACCATCTTGCGCAGGTTACCGGAGGTGTAGCCCTCTTCCCATTCACCAACGCCGGATGCCCAGGTCACACCGCCATCAACATCGCCATTCAAAACAGCCAGAACGTTTTGTTCATGGCCACCAGAGAACTGAGTAGACGCGAAGTACTCATCCAGCTTCAGGCCCATTTCATCAAAAGCAACGGAAGGCACTAGATAGCCTGAGGTCGAGTTTGGGTCAGCAAAGCCCATGCGCTTACCCTTCATGTCTTCCAGAGTTTCAATGCCGGAATCTGCACGCGCAACCATCACAGAATAATAGCCAGTCGCACCATCAGTCTGCTTAGTGGTCAGCACAGGCTCAACCGCATCTGGGGCAGAAAGATAAACTGCGGAATAGCCGGAAGCGCCAAGCTCAGCATAATCCAGATTTCCACCCTTCAGGCCTTCAATGGTGCCAGCATAGTCAGCTGCCGGGAAAAGCTTAACCGGAACACCAAGCAGCTTTTCAAAACGATCAACCAGACACTGGTTAGAACGAAGACGATCCGCTTCGTTTTCACCACCAAGAATACCAATGCGGAACTCGGTGATTTTCTCTTCAGCCAGAGCCACAGGCGCAGCAAGAAGGGTTGTGCTGACAGCAAGAGCTGCAGCAACTTTAGCGACGACTTTCATCAGAGCACTCCAATATCAGAATAAAAATCTAAAACCCGCTGCTACTCAGCAGCAGAGACGACAGGTGAAACCTCACGTGTCGCCAGTTCCAGGGCAGCGATCTTTGCACCTTCGCTGCCAAGAGACGTAGAGGTCATCCCCTCCTCAAAACTCTCATCTGCACCGTAAATCTCACGGGCAACGCTGGTGGAAAGCTCATCCGGCTTCCCATCAAACACAATCTCACCGTCACGCATGCCAATTACGCGGTCGCAGTAGTTGCGAGCTGTATCAAGAGTATGGAGATTACAAATAACTGTCAGGCCATCTTCGGTGTTGATCGCCTTCAGCGCATCCATCACCACCTGCGCATTCATCGGGTCAAGCGACGCAATCGGCTCATCCGCCAGCAGCATCTTCGGCTCCTGCATCAAAGCCCGGGCAATCGCCACACGCTGCTGCTGACCACCAGAGAGATTTTCGGCCCGCTTCAAAGCCGTTTCAGCAATACCCAAACGCTCAAGCTTCAAAAGAGCCTGCACCCGTTCTTCCCGAGTGAACAGCTTGAGCATGCTGGAAACAGTGCCATGTGCATTGAGCCGGCCAAGCATCACATTGGTGAGAACATCAAGCCTCGGCACAAGGTTGAACTGCTGAAAGATCATGGCACAGTCACGCTGCCATCTGCGCTTATGCGCGCCTTGCAGAGCCAGCACGTCAACGCCACCAACAAGAACCCGCCCATCTGTGGCAGGCGTCAACCGGTTGATCATCCGCAGCAAAGTGGACTTGCCCGCGCCAGAGCGACCAATGATGCCGATCATCTGAGGCTTCTCGACAATAAAGCTTGCGCCTTTTACGGCAACATGCGCCCCAAATTCTTTTCTAACGCCTTCAAACTGGATCAAGAGTTCAACCCCGGTGCCTGTTAAAATTTCACGTACTAGGCACACGCGATTGTTACAGACAAATGACGCCTCTCCTCAAACCCACCCCGTCAAAAAACCGTCACACCCCACCTCCCCCACCTAGCTGGCAAAACAAGCAGTGCATTACGTTTTTGTGACAGAGAGGATAAAGACGAGGCAGTCAGAGTGATCTGGAGTGCTCTGCGTTTTTTAGGAGAATCGAAGGAACGAAGCACACTTAAATATGCTCTGCAGAAAGGTCTGCCCAAAAGAAAAGCGGGCGGTGTTGGGTACCGCCCGCTTTATGAACTCGGTCGCTGAAATCAGCTCTTAGAAGTGAACTGATTTGGAGTCCAGTGGCTTCTGGAGTGGTGGGGCGAATTTGGTGAGGTTGATGCCTTCTACCGCTGCCTTGTACTCGTCCATGCTTGGTGTTCTGCCCAGAATTGCGGAAAGAACAACAACAGGCGTGGAGGCCAGCAAGGATTCACCCTTCTTCTCAGCAGTATCTTCTACCACACGGCCCTGGAACAGGCGGGTAGAGGTTGCCAGAACGGTGTCACCTTTCGCAGCCTTTTCCTGGTTACCCATGCAAAGGTTACAGCCAGGACGCTCCAGGTACATGATGTTTTCGTATTCGGTACGAGCTTTTGCTTTTGGCATCAGATCGTCGAACTCGAAACCGGAGTACTTCTGCAGGATCTCCCAGTCGCCTTCTTCCTTCAACTCATCAATGATGTTGTAGGTAGGTGCAGCAACAACGAGTGGAGCCTTGAATTCCACCTTATCACCGCTCTTCTCAAGATTCTTGAGCATCTGAGCAACGATCTTCATGTCGCCCTTGTGAACCATACAGGACCCAACGAAGCCCAGATCAACCTTCTTGTCGCCACCGTAGTAGGAAACAGGACGGATGGTGTCGTGGGTGTAACGCTTGGACACGTCGTCGTTGTTCACGTCCGGATCAGCGATCATCGGCTCATCGATCTGATCCAGATCAACAACAACTTCAGCAAAGTACTTCGCGTTGTCATCCGGAGTCAGAGCAGATTTCTCGCCAGACTTGATCTCAGCAATACGCTTGTCCGCTTTCGCGATCAGACCAGCCAGAACCTTCGCATCATTGTCCATGCCTTTGTCGATCATGATCTGGATGCGATGCTTGGCCAGCTCAAGAGAACCGATCAGGGTTTCATCGTTAGAGATACAGATGGAGGCTTTTGCCTTCATTTCTGCAGTCCAGTCGGTAAATGTGAAGGCCTGGTCAGCCAGCAGAGTGCCGATGTGCACTTCGATGATGCGGCCCTGGAACACGTTGTCGCCGTGCTGCTTAAGCATCTGCGCCTGTGTTGCGTGCACAACATCACGGAAGTCCATGTGATCCTTCATGGTGCCTTTGAAGGTCACCTTCACGGATTCTGGGATCGGCATGGTTGCTTCACCGGTTGCCAGTGCCAGAGCAACAGTACCGGAGTCCGCACCGAACGCCACGCCTTTGGACATACGGGTGTGGCTGTCACCGCCGATGATGATGTCCCAGTCGTCCACGGTGATGTCGTTCAGCACCTTATGGATCACGTCTGTCATGGAGTGATAGACGCCCTTAGGGTCGCGCGCGGTGATCAGGCCGAACTTGTTCATGAACTTCATGAGTTTAGGAATGTTAGCCTGCGCCTTCAGATCCCAAACAGAAGCGGTGTGACAGCCAGACTGGTATGCACCATCAACAGTTGGAGAGATGACGGTTGCCGCCATGGACTCCAGCTCCTGAGAGGTCATCAGACCAGTGGTGTCCTGGGAACCAACAATGTTCACCTTCACGCGAACGTCGGAACCTGCGTGCAAAGTTGCGCCCGGAGTGGTGCCAACTGCGTTGCGGTTGAAGATCTTCTCAACAGCGGTCAGACCCTGACCCTCAACGGAGATCTCTTTGGACGGTGCGAAAGCAGATTTCAGCTCAATGCCCAGTGTTTCTGATGCAAATGTCTGCAGCTTTTTACCAAACACAACAGCGTAGGAACCGCCTGCTTTCATGAACTCAACTTTTTGAGGTGTGAAAGCAGAAGAAATATCGACCAGCTCTTTGTCACCGTCATAAAGCTTCTTGGTCTTGCTGTTGATGGTCAGAACCTTACCAGTCTCAACAGAGTAAGCTTGCTCAAGAACCGGATCGCCATTTTCGTCCAGAACAGCATTGCCGTCTGCATCCAGCTTCTTGACCCAGTTTTTCAGGTCAAGACCGATACCGCCGGTCACGCCAACAGTGGTCAGGAAGATTGGAGAAATGCCGTTGGTGCCTGCAACAACCGGTGCGATGTTCACAAAAGGAACGTATGGGCTTGCTTGCTTACCCGCCCACAGTGCAACGTTGTTTACGCCGGACATACGGGAGGAGCCAACACCCATGGTGCCTTTTTCAGCAATCAGCATCACGCGCGCATCAGGGTTTGCTTTCTGCAACTCCTGAATTTCAGCCTGTGCTTCAGGTGAAATCATGCACTTGCCGTGCAGTTCACGGTCAGAACGGGAGTGTGCCTGGTTGCCTGGAGACAGAAGGTCAGTGGAGATATCGCCTTCACCAGCGATGAAGGTAACAACCTTGATCTCTTCTTCTACTTCAGGAAGCTTGGTGAAGAACTCAGCCTTCGCGTAGCTTTCCAGAATATCTTTTGCAACAGCGTTGCCTGCTTTAAACGCAGCAGCAAGACGATCAGTGTCAGCGTCGTACAGGAACACCTGAGTTTTCAGAACGTCTGCAGCCTGAGCAGCAATTGCAGCGTCATCACCCAGCGCCAGATCAAGCAGAACCTCAACAGAAGGACCGCCCTTCATGTGGGAAAGCAGCTCGAATGCAAATGCAGGCGTAATCTCTTCTACAACAGAGCCACCAAGAATGATCTCTTTCAAGAACGCAGCCTTTACACCAGCAGCGCTCGTGGTGCCTGGCAGCGTGTTGTAAATGAAGAACTTGAGCGACTCTGCTCTGTGTTCGTTCTCAAGATCTTTAATCTGCGCGATGATTTCACCAACAAGGGCACCATCTTCAATCGGCTTCGGGTTCAGTCCCTCACCTTTACGCGTTTCAATCTCATTCAGGTAGTCTGTGTACAAGCTCATGATTATCCTGGCGATTTAGTGTTAGATGTAGCTTGAACGCCGGGTCACAGAATCTTCTGTCAAACCGGGGCAAGTTTGTTGTATGCGGATGTATACCAAACAATACAAACTTGCAAGATTTTTCCGAGATTTAAAGGATAAGTGATCCACCTGTCAGAAACGAGGCAAACGCACCATCTCAGCCCAGACAGAATGAACCGGCAAAAAGAATCTCCCTTAAGATAGAGAGACTAAGCACAAAACACCACACTCTTGAGAAATGAGCAGATGTAAAACTCTGGTAGCCACCAAAGTGCATGATAGCTCAGTTGGAAAAGCTTACTTTAAAAACTTTCAATAACTCCCTCACGCAGTGCACATTGCGTTGCCGCCTGACACACGGCATAATATCAATACATATTGCATAAAATTAATACTATGAAGCCATGAAACCAAACGAACGTCTTAGAACAGCCCGCTTCAATGCGGCTTTAAAACAGCTTCGGCTGCCGCCAGATCTCTTGGTGTCAATGTGAGCACCTACTCAAGTCATGAGAATGGCTCCAGGTCCTTTGGCCAGGAAGAAGCGACCCATTATGCGCGCCGCTTCAAAACATCTCCTCAGTTCTTGCTGTTCGGGGAAGACCAGATACTCACGGACACAAAACCAAATGCTGAGAACCTGACACACAGCCTCTTGGGAGAAATTGCAAACGATCCCAACAGGCCCCAAACAGATAAACTTGACTTGGAGTTATTCTTACAGTCTTTTGAAGAAGGAATAAGACTCGAAGAACAGATTCTTGAAGGAAGGGGCAGCATAAGAGACTTATCTATTATAGTTGAAAATATATACAACGCAGCGAAGACGAATAATACTAATAAATGATATTTTTTAACTAACGGATACTGCCTTATAGTTTGATCAGGCGCTCTTATCGTAAGTACCTAAAGAGAGACACATATGGAAAACGAAAGCGCACTATCACTCATCTGGCATCGCCCAACCCTCTCACATAAAGAAGAGGTACTGGACTTAATTAAGACTGCCGAGAAGTTCGACCTGATCACAGCACTTAAGATGATGTGCATTAATCTTTATGATTGCCCCTACATCGATTTACTGAGCGAAAAACAACAAAAGGAAGTGATCAACGCCTTCCGCCCTGCGCTGGTTCTCGCCTATACGCAGCAAAGACAGGAGCAAGAAGTTGCTTGAATATACCGAGAGGCGACCGGCAACAGCACTCATACTCGAAGAGTTAAGCACAACGGGCGCTCAACTTTTGCACATCTGGAACCAGTCCAACGGCCACCTCTCACCCGAGTTCATTGATTACGCCCGCAAAGTATTGCTCATGGCGCCTCCCGCAACACCGGGTGACAGTCCTGACATTCTAATGATAGGAACCGAGAGCTTCGCGCGCCATGTGTTCGGCTCAAAATGGGCGCAGCACCCGACCAGAGCTCGAAAAGCAATGCCGCAAACCTACCGAAAACTGGTAGCGAGCAGTTATTGGAATGCCTATCAAACCAACAAGCCCATCTTTGATTTGATTGGCGCAAACCTTTCCGATGAGAGCTATCGTGAGTATTGCAGATTGATCCTGCCCGTGCATTCACGAGCAGGAGTATCTCAGCTTGTTGTCTTCACGCAGGAATTACCCAATCAAGCATCGCGCGCTATATCCTCAATCAACTGAGTAAGCGCATAGGAAGGGTTTGCACACAATGCCAACCCTTCAGGAAAGTCCCGAGCTGGAACTTCAAAGCGAATTCCATCAGGCTGGCCGACCATCCATCCCCAACGTGCCCCATTTCCATTCAGGAAATCAGCAGGCCGCATCCAGCAATAGATCCAGTCAAGACGCCAGAGATCAAAAGCCAGAAGCTGTGCAAGCTCCATCAATCTTCGCGCATACCCCAGTTTTCTCAAGTCCGGCCTGATCCAAAGATCCCCCAGATACCCGACTTGCCCCGAAATACGTTTCGCAATCTCCGGCTGAGCATCTGTCATCTGCACCGGATTGCCATTCACATCGTCATATCGCAAGCGCCAATAAGATGCCCAAAAATCAGAGAGCACCATCCCTTGCAGCGGCTCTAGCCGAATTGCCGCAAAACCACAGAACTTCTTTTCACCAGGAAGCCTGAGCCCTATCCATGCGGCATTCTCTTTACTCTGTCCATTGAGCGAGTGAGCAAAATGCGGTGTAAGCCCTCCCTTGACCTTCGGCAAAGCCTTGGCCGCGTCTGCAAATGAATCTCCCTGTAAAATCTCAAAACCATTTTTTTCAAACTCAGAAATCAGCTTAGCCGCTGCCTGATAGAGCACTAAACGTGCCACCACCATGTCGGTACCTCCAAAGACTCAAAGAGCAAACAGAATCAGATATCCACACTAAACCTAGTGAATTTACCCCCTAAATCTAACAATCAACATACTCTGTCTTTTGTCCAGATTCACGACACAGGACAGCATGTGCAAAATTGATACGTTACGCATTGGGGTAGCGTCTGCGAGAGCAATTTTTTTAACACTAAATGTGTGAGTTTAAACATCATGACTGACTTTGAAGTAATTAAGCTTCTTCGTGAACATCGAAGAAAATTATCTCGTCTTCCAGCAGGTTCAATTGTCCGTTTCAAAGGCAGCTACCCCGAAGACTTAGGAGAATGCAACATTGGCATTGTGCAACGCGATGCAGCCCTGAGTGCTGTGGTTGTCTTGTACATCGATGCAGAGGGACAACCTCAGCAAGCAGTCGCAGCTGCGTCAGATCTGTCTATTGTTGAAAGTGAACGAGATGAGCCGTTAGATCAGGACAATACAGCGCGAGATACACGTAACGACCTGCAGCCGGGCATTAACAAACTGACCAGCCAGATCAAAAGCGCTGCCATATCTGACACAGACAAGGCAACTCTTGCCTTGCGGGCCGGAAAAGCAATCCTCTCAAACATTGCAGATGAGATCTTGGTGAGCCAGTTCACCGAGACGCTGGAAACAGAAGACGCAACCACCATTTAATGCATCTGTTTCTGATGAGGCGCCAAAAACAACGGTGGCTTCCGTAACAAAGTGGCAGGGCCCCGCCCTGCTCCTCTCTACACATGTGGTGCAGGAATGAACAAAGGCACAAGCCATAGCAGGCTGGTTTGCCTGTATTTTCATTCAATCATGTAAAGGGAAGATGGCGGACACGGAGGGATTCGAACCCTCGAGACCCTTCCGGGCCTACTCCCTTAGCAGGGGAGCGCCTTCGACCACTCGGCCACGTGTCCATGCCCGGGTAGATACCCACGAACCATCTGAAATTCAAGAGCAAGTAGCTACTGTAGCTGTGGAAACAGAAAATACCCTGTGTAGAAACTGCAAAACATCGCAGACCTCCCCGATTTCTCCTCAGCAAGAAATTTTGGCACCCTCTTTACAAGAAAACAAAACAGGCGTAAATTTCAATCAATCGATTGATTGAATAAGAAGGTGCCATCATGTCAAACACCCCTACCCCTGACGAACTGCGCGAAGCGCTGGCATCTGACACGCCCTCTGCAAAGACAAAACGGGATCTGATTGAATCTGCCCTCTACCACTTCGGCCATGAAGGGTACGCTGGCACCTCAACCCGCTCCATCGCGCAAACAGCAAAAACAAACATCGCCTCAATCGCCTACCACTTTGATGGCAAGGCCGGATTGAAGCGGGCCTGCATCAACTTTGTCGCCATGGCCATTGGAGATGTGCTCTCGGTCATCCTGAACAGAAAGCTCACGGACATTGAGCATCTGTCGCCAGAAGAAGCACGCGCCAAAATTCTGGAGATGATCGACCGTATGATCACTTTCACCCAGACCAATAAGCGTGCAGAGCTGGTGATCGGCTTTATGCTGAAGGAAGTGCTCCACTCTCCTGATGAGATCGACATGCTCTATCACATGCTCTTTGAACCGCTGATGGACCGCGTCACCGCCCTCTTCAGCCGCGCCACTGGACAACCCGTCACGTCGGATGAGCTGAAGCTCGCCATCTTCGCCATGATCGGCCAGCTGCTTTACATCCGTCTGGCCCGCCCACTGGTGCTCAAGCGCATGGGATGGCAGGCCGTTGGTCCGGATGAGCTGGCGCAGATCAAGGCGATCCTGACACGCTCCATCAATGCTCTCCTCGATGATCTGTCGAAAGGCCCGGACCATGCTTAATGTCTGCGCACTTCCCATTGTTGCAGGTTGGGTCGCGTTTTGTGCGCCAGAACCCAACCTCACCGCTGGCTATGTCGAAGGAGAGTACCTCAAGCTCGCGCCGGTGGAACTCTCCGAGATTGCTGATGTGAAGGTGGAAGAAGGAGAACTGGTCAAGAAGGGCCAGCTCATCGCCGTGCTGGAAGCCTCAGATGCCACCATGAAGCTGGCTGAAGCAAAAGCACAGCTACAGCAGACACTCGCTTCGCTGAACGACCTCAAGCTCGGCAAACGCCCGGAAGAAATCGACGTGCTGAACGCCACCCTGCGCTCAGCACAGGCGCAGGCCAAACACTCCCAGAACGTCTACGACAGATATCAGGGCCTCCTCACCCGCAAGGTCATATCACAGGCGCAGTTTGATGAGGTGGAAACCGCCCTCCTCGTGGCACAGGCCCGCATCACCGAACTGAAGGCCCAGCTCTCCGTTGCTAAACTGCCCGCAAGAAGATCAGATCGCCGCAGCTGAAAGCCAGTATGAAATGGCTAAAGCAAAGGTTGATCTGGCAAAATGGCTGCTGGAGAAGCGGAAAATCTACGCACCAGAAGATGCCAAGGTCACAGACGTGTTCCTGCACTCTGGTGAAATGGCAGGCCCAACGGCGCCTGTTGCCAGCCTGTTGCCGGTCAACTCCATCAAGCTGCACTTTTATGTGCCAGAAGAGCACTACGGTCAGCTGAAGCTTGGCACCAAGTTCAATGCAGATGCTCCGGCTGCACGACGCTGCAAGCCCTGCAGATCACCCATATTGCAGAAGGCCCGGAATTTACACCGCCTGTCATCTATTCTTTAGAGACACGGGAGAAACTGGTCTACGAAATACAGGCCAAGCCCATCACCACGCATTCTCAGTTGAGACCCGGTCAGATTTTTGACGTTGATCTGGACAGCTTGCAATGAACGCAATCGAAGTCACAGGCCTGACAAAACGCTTTGGCGACAAGTTGGTCGTCAACAATGTCTCGCTTAAAGTCAAATCAGGTGAAATAGTTGGCTTCCTTGGACCCAACGGCTCAGGCAAAACCACCAGCATCCGTATGATGTGCGGTCTGCTGCGGCCAGACGAAGGCCACGGTCAGGTGCTGGGCTACGATCTGATCAAAGATCGCCTGCTGATCAAAAGCCAGGTCGGCTACATGACGCAGAAGTTCTCATTCTACGAAGACCTGACCATCGAAGAGAACCTGAGTTTTGTGGCGCGGCTCTATAATCTGAAGCCCGTCAAGAAACACACAACCGAAACACTGGAAAAGCTCGGCTTGCTTTCCCGCCGCAATCAGCTGGCCGGAGAACTGTCAGGGGGCTGGAAGCAACGCCTCGCTCTGGCAGCTTGCACCATGCACAAGCCCAAACTGCTTCTGCTGGACGAACCAACCGCAGGCGTTGACCCCAAAGCCCGCCGTGACTTCTGGGAGGAAATCCACCGCCTCGCTGCTGATGGCATGACGGTACTGGTCTCCACCCACTACATGGATGAAGCAGAACGCTGCCATCGCATCACGTACATCTCTTATGGCGAACTTCTGGCCGATGGCTCCCTGCACGATGTCATCGCAGACGCCGGACTGTACACATACTCACTCACTGGCCCCAACCTTGAACGGTTCATTCCTGAGCTTCAAAACAACAAAGGCGTGCAGCAGGTTGCACCATTCGGCAACTCTCTGCACGTCACAGGAACAGACCTTCAGGCCCTGAAACGCGCGCTCAAACCGCTTGAGCAGCACGAAGACATACAGATCGAACAATCAGAAACCAATCTGGAAGATGTCTTCATCAAGTTCATGAGCGACAGCACGGACAATATGCAATGAGCAGCATCTTCTCCCTACAGCGGCTCTTCGCCATGCTCATCAAAGAGTTCATCCAGATGCGCCGCGACGCGTCACCTTCGCCATGATGCTCGGCATTCCGCTGGTCCAGCTCGTGCTGTTCGCTACGCCATCAACAACGATCCACGCGGCCTGCCAACAGCGCTGGTCTCTCTGGCAAATGATCCCTACTCCCGCGCAGCTGTCACCGCACTGGAGAACTCCCAGTACTTCAAGTTCACGGAGAGAAACCTCTCTCCGTCTGAAGCTCGCACTCTTCTTAGAAAAGGCGAAGTCACCTTTGTGGTGACGATCCCGAGCGACTTTGCCAAACAGGCAGAAGCAGGAACACCCAACGCCCTGATTGAAGCAGATGCGACTGACCCGGCAGCCTCCGGCGCGGCTGTAGCATCCGCCCCCTCCATCATTGAACGCGCCGTTGCTTCGGTGAAGCAAAAGAACCCGAGCCTGAAGCAGGACCTTTTGAAGTCCAGCACGATCATTCATCGCAAATACAATCCGGAAGGCATCACCCAGTACAACATCGTGCCCGGCCTGCTTGGCGTCATCCTGCAGCTGACACTGGTGATGATGACAAGCATTGCTCTCACCCGCGAGACGGAACGCGGCACCATGGAGAACCTGCTGGCCATGCCTGCCTCTCCCTTTGAGATCATGTGCGGCAAAGTCCTGCCCTATCTGGCCGTGGGCGCAGTTCAGGTCGCTGTGGTGCTGGTTGCTGGCCGCATCCTGTTCAGCATCCCGTTTGAAGGCGGCCTGATGCTGCTCATTGGCGCTATTCTGGTCTTCGTGCTCTCGCTGGTGCTGCTGGGGTACTTCATCTCAACCATCGCCCGCACTCAGATGCAGGCCATGCAGATGACGTTCTTCTTCTTCCTGCCATCCCTGCTGCTCTCCGGCTTCATGTTCCCTTATGCAGGCATGCCGGGCTGGGCGCAGACATTGGGCGAGATCTTCCCGCTCACCCATTTCCTAAGAGTGGTCCGCGCGATCCTGCTCAAAGGTGCGGAATGGAATGAGATTTCCGTCAGCGTCTACACGCTCTTCCTCTTCGTAGCCGTGCTCCTGATGCTGGCCCTCAAGAGATTCAAACGCACGCTGGACTAAGGCAAGAAACAAAAGAGGCGCTGAACTACAGCGCCTCTTTTCGTTCATCAGCTCGCTTCCAAAGCCTCAGCTCTTTGAGAGGTCTCTCCCTCTCCTGAACCATTTGAGACAAGGTTTGCCATCAGGCGGAAGGCACCTGGCACCAGCTTCTCCATCTGGTGATGCAGAATGAGCGAGGTGTGAATGTGTTGGCCTTGCCCAAACGCACCAGAAAGCAGAATGCCCTGGTGAGGCGCTTCATCCGGGTCTGCCATCTCCAGCAGCGGCTCATAGGCCTCATCCCAGCTCTTGGCAAAGTAAAGCCCGCGCTCTTTGTGCCAGTTCGCCCAATCTGTCTCACCAATGGCGTTCGGCTGGTTGAGCAAATCATGCTGCGGGTTCAGGTAGCACACTTCTGCATTTTCATCAGTCACCCGCCAGCGCAGGCTCGGTGAGCCAATCTCAAGCCGTTTCAGCGGAAGTTTGTCCGCATCCCAGCGATCCCATGGGCGATGATAAAGCGTGATCAGACGGCCACCACCCTTCACCCACTCATGGATCTCTTCAATCCCGTCATGCAGATCCTGCCTGTTGCGGAACGCGAAGATACCAATCACCAAAGTATCCAGCTCTTGCAAGCGCTGCGCACTCAGCTCGCCAACGGACAGCTCCATCACATCGGCACCAATGTCGCTGAGCCATTTGCCAACCCGGTCGTTGCCGCTGCCAACATAACCAACACGCTGCGCCGCAAGACGGGCCTCAACCACGCAAACACGGATCGTCGCTGGTGTGACCCGCACCCGCTGGCTCACATGCGGATAGGAAACCACATGCACAGTATGAGCAGGCTCTCCATCTTGCAGGATAGGCAACTCATAAAGCCCGTCGGCCACATTGTCCGGCAATGCCAGCTGGAACACACCATCGTCTGAGCGCACTTGCCAGCCATCCGGCACATCAAGTGACAAGCCGGACGCATTGCCATTCACAGCAACACTAAGAAAGCGATCCGCCAACGCGCTGTTGAGCACGAAGTTGGCTTCATCAAGTTCCACCACATGACTTGGCAAAACAACTGGCTCCACCTCAAACGCAAGCCGCGTTTCAACCTCCACCCCATGGGATGTAAACTGAAGCTTTGCACATGGTGCCTGAAGAACATCTGGCCGATAGATCGCAGGATACGGATCGCTGGTTGCAGCATCTGCACTTACCTGCACACGGCCCTCTTGCACGCTCCACCCATCAGGCAGATCCAGCTCATAGCGCACAGCATCACGGTTGCATTCAAACGTAACCTCAGCCGCATCACCACGCTTCAGCTGATCCTGAGAGAGACGAAGAGAAGCAACAATGCCTTCGGACAGCTCCAGCACTTTCGCCAATTGCAGCTCTTTGCGCTGCAAGCGGTGCAGAACTTCATCACGCGCTGCCTCAGGACATTCCTCCTGAGCCTTGCGAACCAGCTTCAGAGCCTGTGCCGCCGCCGCTCCAATCATGGCGCGGTTTGGGAATGCCTCAATCGCATCCAGACAGTGATCGTGTGCCTTGTCCAGCAGAGCAGCCAAGGCAGGCGCCCCAGCAAAGGAGGCAAGCTCCGAAAGATCACGCGGCAGGTTATCAGAAAGAGACTGCTCCTCAGTACCAACGGTGCTTTCTGCCAGATGCAACGGCCAGACGTTGTTGGTGCTGTAATTCCGCCAGCGTCCCATGCCTTGGGTTTTGTGGAACGCACGCGATTGCTCGCCAATCTGTGCCCAGCTCCAGCCGGTGACTTCTTCCTCACCATTGCCATCAAACTCAAGCGTTGCAGGCGGTGGCGGCACTTCATCATCATACGCCCCACCGGCGCCAGACCAGGCTGGCAGATAGAGCTTCTTCACCGTCCAGCATGGCAGATCAACCTCAGGGAAGTCAGGATCAGCCGCCGCCTTCATCACCTCAAACGCAGCCTGTGTCATGGCGCAGTGGTGCCCATGCTGGCCGGGAATGTTCAGAAAGGTCGGGCTGATGATGTCAGGACGTTCCTGCCGGATGATCTCAACAAACCGCTTCAGCGTGCGCTGATGTCCCCATTTGCCAAGCGTCTCCACCCCACTCTTGGAAAACCCGAAATCGAAGATATCGTCCTCAGCATTTTCAGAGAGCCAGTACATGCGCATGTTAAGCACATCACAGGCTTTTTCCATCTCAGCCGTGCGCAGAACACCCAAGTTCTCAGTGGCCTCAGTGCCAATATCATTCTGCCCGCCCTCACCGCGGTTGGCGCAGGCATAGGACAACGCAATCCCGTCACGAAGACCGATCGCTGCCAGCATTTCAGAAATCTCATCATCCGGATGAGCACCCGTATTCATGAAGGAGACCGTTGACTTGAGCGGTTGCAACGCACGCCAAAGCTCCACCATCCGCACATGTTGCTTATGCGCGGCAATACGTTCTTGATCTGAAAGTGGCATCTCGTCCCCTCAGGCTACCTTCGAAATACTTGGAATATACGTGTCGTGAATAATCAGGGCCGCTGCGCCAAGAGCAGCCGTCATCCAACCGGAAGCACCACGCACCACGCGCGGCAAAGTCCGGTCAGCGCGAACGGAAACCGTCGCATCAATCAAATCCAGCTTTTCAATCAGCCGTTCCAACAGTTCCGGCGGCATGGCCCCGCCCAGAATAACGGCTTCCGGATCAAACAGATTTTCCAGCGTGCCAATGGCCTGTGCCAGCGGATCAGCCGCCTCACTGATCCACTCTTCCAGATCAGGATCATTGGCAGCCAGCAGATCAGAAAGATCCTTCTGGTTCTCCGCAGACTTGCCACGCTTTTGCAAAAACTCGCTGGCCGCCATTCGGCTGGTGTAGGTTTCAAGGCACCCGCGATTGCCACAGGAGCAAAGCCGTCCGCCCCGCTCCACAACCACGTGCCCCAGCTCACCCGCGTTGCCAAACGCACCGCGCAGGATCTCTCCGTTGGAAATCACACCAAGGCCAAGGCCAGTCCCGAAATAAACAAAACAGAAGGATTGCAGCTCCGTCGCCGAGCCTGTGGTCTGCTCCGCAATCGCTGCCGCCGTCGCATCATTTTCCACCCGCACCGGCACCTGCAGCACGTCTTCAAACAGCGCCTGCGGGTCTTTATCGTCCCAACCAACCAGCTCCGCTTTACCCGCACCGGTTAATCCTACGCGTCCAAACGGACCCGGCATAACGATTCCCGCACCCAGAACAGGTGGCGCGTTCTTGCCAATGGATGAAAGCGCCTCATCACAGGCCGCCTTCACCGCAGGCAGAACAACAGCCGGTTCACTGCTCTTGATGTGTATGCGTTTGGTATAAAGCGTATCGCCGAGAAAGTTCACCAGCGCGCATAAAATCGCATTGGGCCTAACCTCCACTCCCAGCGCCACAGCGCCTGCCGGGTTCAGCGTGTATTGCACCGCAGGCAGTCCGCGTCCTTTTGTCTGGCGTTCACCAGCAAGAATCAGCGCCTCACCTTCCAACTCCGCTATGATGTTACTCATCGCTTGTGTGGACAAACCAGTCAGGCGGGCAAGCTCTGCACGCCCCAGTTTACCATGGGAACGTAAGTGTCCGAGAACGACTTTCCTATTGTGAAGTCGAGTTCTTTCAGCGTTTGAGCCAATGATTTTAAGTGGTGCTTTTCGATGCATATCTATCCATTAATTCAAAACACTTGAATATTCAACTTAATTGAATTAAATCTGTTCAGCATTGTGAAATATTAAGAGAAGAACATTTCTTTTCGCAATTTATCAAAAGAAGCTGGGGCGAGGAATAGAGGGCAGCTCCGACTTTAGGACTTAGGAGAGGGTCAATGAAGCAATTGAAAAAGTGGATGCTGGGGGCAACCACCGCAGCTTGCGCAATGTATGCGGCAGGCAGCGCACAGGCAGTAGAAATTGAGTACTGGCAGTATTTCTTTGAGCCACGCGTCAAAGCAATGGAAACCCTGATCGAGAACTTCGAGAAGGCAAATCCGGACATCACCGTCAAGATGACCCACTTCCCGTATGCGGATTACCGCACGAAAGTGGCAGCAGCGATCCCTGCAGGTCAGGGCCCGGATGTGGTGCAGCTGTTCTATGGCTGGCTGAACGACTACGTCAACGCGCAGCTCATCCAGCCGCTACCAAACGACGTATTCCCACCAGCTGAAATCGAAGCTGAGTTCTTCCCAATGGTTCAGGCCATGAAGCGCGGCGATCAGTACATGGCTCTGCCAACTGCAGTGCGCTCGCTGGCTCTGTTCTACAACAAACGTCTCTTCGACAAAGCAGGCATCGATGGCCCGCCAAAAACACTGGACGAGCTGGTTGAAACCGCCAAGAAGCTCACCCAGACAGACGGCGCAGGTAACCTGTCAACTGTGGGCATCACCACCGGCATGAACGCACAAGATCACCACTGGTTCCGCGAAGTGCTCGTACGCCAGTTCGGCGGCGATCCGTACATGGATAACTACAAGAAGGTGAACTACAACACAGAGGCCGGTAAAGCCGCTCTGAAGTACTACTCCGATCTTGAGTTCACCCACAAAGTAACCGCAGCTGGCTTCATGGATGAACCGCAGGCAGCCTTTAAGGCGGGCCGCGCAGGCATGCACATCGATGGCTCCTTCCGCATCGGCGCACTCAACAAGGTACGCGGCCTCAAGTGGGGCGTGGCAGAACTGCCAGCAGCTGCTGACGGAACCCAGTCCAACTACTCCTCCTACTGGGTCAACGGCATCACCTCCAAGGCAACTGGCGAGAAGTACGACGCAGCCGTCAAGTTCATGAAATACGTGACCTCCGATGAGGCCATGCAGGTCTGGCTCGACACCGTTGGCGAACTTCCAGCAAAGCCATCTGCTGCGATGACCGATGCAAACGCAAACCACGAAGTCTACGGCCCGTTCATCAAAGGCCTCGGCTATGCAAAGACAACCATCTTTGCCAACGAAAGTGGTCAGCGTCAGGCTCTGATGGACATGGTTGGCCGTATGCGTCTTGAAAGTCAGTCTGCAGAAGATTCCCTTGCTCAGGCAGCAGGCGAAGAGCAGAAGATCCTCGACGACTACTATAACTAAGTGTCAAAAACCGCTGCTTCTGCGAAGGTTGGAACCCGCTCTTTGGAAGAAGCACGACGCAAAATAGAAGCATGTGAGGGCGATCCCTTTGCCCTCACATCTCAAGGTCAGCATATAGGGCAAAGGCTCTTTCAGCAGAGCCACAAAACACCTTAAAACAAATAGTTAGAGCAGTCTCATGAATCATATTATGAGCAAACTGCTGCAATTCCGGCTATAATCAGGGGGCGGTTTTGGGGATTTATAAAAGGCTCTCGATCTCGCAAAAGCAGATCGTCTGGGCATGGGGCTACTCGCCATCCCGATCGTTTTTTATGTGGTTGTGCGCTTCTATCCAACAGCGAACGCCATTCTGCTCTCTTTTCAGGAATGGAACCTGCTTGGCTCCCGCAGCTGGGCCGGGTTCGACAACTACGTAAAGCTATTCAGCGATCCAACCTTCTGGAAAGTGTTCGCCAACACCTTCCTCTATTTGATACTGGGAACACCAACTTCCCTGCTTCTGGCATTCGTGATCGCGTTCCATCTGGATAAGCTGCGCTTCATGCACGGCACCATCCGCGCACTGTATTTCCTGCCATTCATGACCAGCGCTGTGGCCATGGCATGGGTCTGGCGCTGGTTCTACCAGCCGGTTCCAATCGGCGTCTTCAACAACGCTCTGGCAACCTTCGGCATTCCGCAGATCCCGTTCCTGAACTCCACAACCTACGCCCTGCCATCCATTCTGGCACCGGCCATCTGGCAGGTCTCGGCTTCCAGGTCATCATCTTCATGGCAGGCCTGCGTGCCATTCCGCAAACCTATTATGAGGCAGCTCGCATTGATGGCATCTCCGCATGGGAAACCCTGACTGAGATCACCATCCCACTGCTCAAGCCAACCATCGTCTTTTTGGTTGTCTTCTCCTCAATCGGCTTCCTGCGCATCTTCGATCAGTCTTCAACATGACCACGAACGATCCGGGCGGCCCACTGAACTCCACCAAGCCGTTGGTTCTGATGATTTACGACACGGCCTTCAACTCTTTTGACATGGGGTATGCGGCAGCACAAACAGTTGTCCTGTTCACCGTTCTGCTCGTCGTCAGCCTGCTGCAACTGCGCGTCATGAGGGACAAGTAATATGGCTTTTTCAGAAACACTGGACACAGGCAAGAGCGCTGCATCCCTGCGCAGCTCAGCCCGCAGAAAACGCAGTCAAGCACAGTTCATCCGCTGGCTCCTGCTGTTTGCAGGCGGCATCGCCATGATCATGCCAATCGTGTTCATGCTGTCCACGTCCTTCAAATACCCGTTTGAAGTCTACAACCTGAACCTCATCCCGGAAGAACCAACCATCGAGAACTACACCTATGTTCTGGAAGATGGCCGTTTCTTCGGCTGGTTCACCAACTCGCTGCTCATCGCCACCATTACAACCATCTGTAATGTGCTGTTCGACAGCCTCGTCGGCTACGTCCTGTGTAAGTACACCTTCCCGGGCCGTTACATCATCTTCATCGCCATCCTGTCGACTCTGATGATCCCGACCGAAATGCTGGTCATTCCGTGGTACTTGATGAGCTCCACATTCGGTTGGCTCGACACCTACTGGGGCATCATGTTCCCGGGCCTCATGACAGCCTTCGGCACCTTCCTCATGAAGCAGTTCTTTGAAACTGTGCCGGACGACTTCCTAGAAGCGGCGCGCATCGATGGCCTCAATGAACTGCAGATCTGGTGGACCGTGGCCATGCCGCTGGTGCGCCCTGCTCTGGCGGCTCTGGCAATCTTCGTGTTCCTCGGCAACTGGACAGCTTCATCTGGCCGCTCATCGTCACCAACAGTCAGGAAATGTACACCCTGCCCGTTGGCCTCACCACCTTCTCCGTAGAAGCGCAGGTGGAGTGGGAACTGATCATGACCGGCGCAGCAATCTCAACCATCCCGACCCTGATCGTATTCCTGGTGTTCCAGCGCTACATCATTCGCGGCGTAGTAATGGCAGGGCTTAAAGGATGATCGACAGTTCCAAGTTCCCGCATCCGGTCTACAAGGACACCGTGCTCGCACCGCTTTTTGAAGGGGTCAAAGCACACCACACCACCTCGATCACACAGATCAATCAGGCCCATCTGGTGATGCTGTGCGAGACTGGCATCGTGCCACTGGAAACCGGCAAGCAGATCGCCAAGGCGCTGGTTGAGATCGAGAGAGATCTGGCCGATGCCGATCCGGAATACACTGGCGAGTACGAAGACTACTTCTTCCTCGTAGAAGCTGAGCTGAAGAAACGTCTGGGCCCGGACATTGCTGGCATGCTGCACACAGCCCGCTCACGCAATGACATGGACCACACGGTCTTCAAGCTGGCACTGGCCAAACGCTGTGATGCCCTCACCCAGCAGGCGCTGCACCTGTGTGATGTGCTGATCAGAAAAGCCGAGATCGAGAAGGAAACGCTGATCGTTGCCTACACCCACGGGCAACCGGCACAGCCATCCACCTTCGGCCATTACCTGTCCGCAGCATTGGAAGTATTGCTGCGCGATCTGGAGCGCCTGAAGCTGGCAAGAGCTGGCATTGACCACTGCCCAATGGGCGCCGCTGCCATCACCACCTCCGGCTTCCCGATCAACCGCGAACGCATGGCAGAGCTGCTGGGCTTCAGTGAGCCCCTGCTCAACTCCTATGGCTGTATTGCCTCAGTTGACTACGTGACTGGCCTTTACTCGGCCATGAAGCTCATGTTCCTGCATCTGGGCCGCGTCATTCAAGACATGCAGTTCTGGAGCGCATTCGAAGTCGGCCAGCTCTACGTGCCAAACAGTCTGGTGCAGATCTCGTCCATCATGCCGCAAAAGCGCAATCCGGTGCCAATTGAGCACTTACGCCATCTGGCGTCTGTCACAGTTGGACGCTGCGATGCGATCGTCGGCACCATGCACAACACCCCGTTCACCGACATGAATGATAGTGAGGGTGAAGTGCAGCAGGCAGGCTACGCCGCCTTTGAAAGCGGCAGCCGCGTGCTGGACCTGTTTGCAGCGCTCATTGCGGCAAGCTCCATCAACGAGGAGCGCGTGGCGAAAAACACGGACGCCTCCTGCATCACCATCACAGAGCTGGCAGATACGCTGGTGCGTGAGGAAAGTCTCTCCTTCCGTCAGGCCCATGAGATTGCAGCGGAAACAGCCAAGGCTGTGATCGCAGAGCAAAAGCCACTGCGTGATGGGTTCGACCCGTTTGGCAAGGCCTTTGAGGCCCATGCACAAAGGGTCTCCCGCATGAGCGAAGACCAGTTCATGCATGCTGTCAGTGCAGAAAATTTCGTTGCCATTCGCACCCGCCCCGGCGGGCCAGCTCCAAGCGCATTGGACGCTGCTTTAGAAAGCTACAAGCAGTCCGCCAAGCGTTGAGAGCCAATAACAAATCATTTGTAGATCAAAGCGCGCAGGCCACCAAGGTGCGCAGCGCTGCTTTTGCAAAACTAGTGCAGGAGTGATCGATTGACCACCGTATCTCTAAACAATCTCGTTAAGTCCTACGGGAACACGCAGGTCCTGCATGGCATCAATCTGGACATCCAGTCCGGCGAGTTCGTTGTTCTGGTTGGCCCGTCCGGCTGCGGCAAGTCCACCACCCTGCGCATGATCGCAGGCTTGGAGGAAGTCTCCGCTGGCGACATCCGCATCGGCGGTGATGTGGTCAACGACATGGAGCCCAAAGAGCGCAACATCGCCATGGTGTTCCAGAACTATGCGATCTACCCGCACATGTCCGTGCGCAAAAACATCGGCTTCGGACTGCGCACCTCCAAGCTCTCCAAGGAAGAGAAGGATGCCCGCATTGATGAAGTCGCAGGCATTCTGGAACTGACAGAGCTGCTCGACAGAAAGCCAAACCAGCTTTCCGGTGGCCAGCGTCAGCGCGTTGCCATTGGCCGCGCCATGGTCCGTGACCCTGCCGCCTTCCTGTTCGACGAGCCGCTATCTAACCTTGACGCACAGTTGCGCACTCAGATGCGGCTGGAGATCAAGAAGCTCCACCAACGCGTTGGCAACACGATCATTTTCGTAACCCACGATCAGGTGGAAGCCATGACCATGGCAGACCGCATCGTGATCATGAAAGACGGTCATATCCAGCAGGTCGGTACGCCGTTTGAAGTCTTCTACGAACCAGCCAACATCTTCGTGGCTCAGTTCATCGGCGCTCCCTCCATGAACATGCTCAAGGGCATTGTGAAGGGCGAAGCCATCGCGCTGGAAAACGGCACAGCCATTCAGCTGCCAACCGCCAAGCTCAACGAAGACCAGAAGGTCGCCGTTGGCCTACGCCCGGATGCGCTGCTCGTTCAGGAAGGCGAAGGCCTGTTCTCCGGCGAAGTCTCCGTGATTGAGCCTCTTGGCACCGACACCCTCGCCTACGTGAAGGTGGGCGATGAGGAAGTCATTGCAAAAGCCTCCGGCAGAACACCACCAGCCGTAGGCGACACAGTCAACCTGCATGCAGCACCTGAAGCCATTCACTTGTTTGATGCAGACACCGGGGAGGCTATCCGGTGACCTCAAAAGAAACCGATGGGGCAATCGTCTGTGCGGGACGGGTTTATTGCGACCTCATCTTTACAGGGCTCACCGAACTGCCACGCTAGGCGAAGAAACCTACGCCAAGGATCTGGCAGTTGAACCCGGAGGCGGCGGTTTCATCACCGCTGCCAACCTTTCCGCGTTGGGCCACAAAACCACGCTGCTGGCGTCCATGCCCGGCGGCCCGTTCGGCTCTGCGATCCTTGAAAAAATGCAGCGCAGCGGTGTCGATCTGAGCCTGTCGCCGTACGATCAGCCAATGGCGCACAGGTCACAGCCGTGATCGGCTGTCTGGAAGACCGCGCCTTCCTGACCAAGCGCAATGGCACCGCCGTTCCAAGAGACATGCTGGAGGCCTTCAGCGCCTCAAAAGCCAGACACCTGCATATCGGCGAGCTGGCAACACTGCAGGAGCTGCCAGAGCTTCTGGAGATCGCCAAAGCAGCTGGCATGACCGTCTCTCTGGACTGCTCCTGGGATCAGAACTGCCTGCTCAATGGAGACGTTCAGGACCTCATCGCACAGGTGGACCTGTTCCTACCCAACGAAATGGAAGCTGAGCATCTGGGTTACTTGAAAGATCCGGCCAACTGCCCGACCCTCACAGTGGTCAAGAAAGGCAAGGCAGGCGCAACTGCCATAACGCCCGATGGCGAGATCACCGTTGCCGCCGACCCGGTACCCGTGGTCGACACCACTGGCGCAGGCGATGCCTTCAATGCTGGGTTCTTAAGCTCGTGGCTACGTGGTGCAGATATTGAGACCTGCCTGCACGACGGGAATAAGTGCGGCGCAGCAGCTGTCATGCGCGTCGGCGGCGCACCTTAATCAAACAAGAAGGGTCACGATCACCGTGGCCCTTATCCCCCTTCTATCCCCGCATCTCCCAATCCTCAGCATCGCTTGCAGCCGCAGCACATGTGCGCGCATCACTGCATAACCGATGAACGCACCCTTTTGCCTCTTCAACGCAATTTTTACAAAACAACGCACATTGCAACGCAAAAATTAAAACGTATTTTCTGATTTCTTAGGGAATCGTCAACAAGACCAAAAATCCCATATTTTCAGCCATTCTTGACAGATCAAAATTTTGATTCCTAAAATACAAACGTTTCAATTATTGCTTTTTCGGTTCCGGAAGAGCGCATACTGTCGGATTTCATAAAGTGGCTCGCGCAACAATCAAAACCATCGCTCAAAAAGCTGACCTTTCCGTCGGCACCGTTTCCAGAGCTTTGAAGGATTGCTCTTCGGTCAAGGACAAGACCAAGGAACGCGTGCGCCAAATCGCCGAGGAAATCGGCTACGTCCGCAACCTCGACGGCCTGCGTTTGCGTACAGGCCGCACCTACTCCGTCGCCGTTGTCATGACCACACCAACCACCGGCAGCCATGAGTGGGAGGGTGTTGAATATACCAATATTCTCAATGGCATAATGGGCGCCCTGCGCGGCACCATGTACCGCGCTGCGATCTATCCGGTCGATGATTTTGACAGCAGCTTTCAGGAAATTCGCAATATCGTGGAGCAGCGTCTGGCCGATGGCATCATCATCTCAGGCACCCGCCCCGATGACGCCCGCATCAGCTATATGCTGGAAAAAGACTTTCCATTCGTCACCTACGGCATGAGCGAGCACTTCACGCCCTACTCTTATGTGGACGCAAACTCCCAGCAAATGTCCTATGAGGCCACCGCCCGCCTCCTCCGCCTCGGTCACACCAACATCGTCACTATCAACCCACCAGACGAACTTATGTACTCAAAACAGCGCCAACGCGGTTACCTGCGAGCGCTGGAGGATGCGGGGATAAAAACACCAACAGATTTCATCGCCACCGGACCGCTTACACCGGAATTCGGCAAGGCAACTGTTAAAGCATTGTATAATCACAACAATAAGCCAACAGCCTATATTTGCGCCAACGAAGCGAGCGCACTCGGCGTGCTGTCCGCCTTTCACGAACTGGGCATAGAGTTCGGCAAGGATGCGATCGTCAACGCCACCGACGACATCAACGTCAGTGCATATTTCACCCCACCGATCACGACATATTACCTGCCCATTGAAGAAACCAGCAAGGCTCTCGGCGAGTTCATCATTCGCCGCATAGAGGGAGAGCCGGCACAAGACCTCCAAAGAATGGTCATGCCACAACTGATCGAACGGCAGGACGACCGCCTGAAACCTTAGGCTTCAGGCATACGCGGCCCAGCGCTCTGGCTGAGCCCAAATACATTATGAGGAGAGCATAATATGTTACGTGAATTTATTGCCGCGACAGTATTTGGAACCATGATGATCGCAGGCGCACAAGCCGCAGATCTGGGAGGACAAGTCCTCAAAATCGGCTCCGACACCACCTACCCACCAATGGAAACCGTTGATGAGAAAACCGGCGAAATCGTTGGGTTTGACGTAGATATCATGGACGCCATCTGCGCGAAAATTAATTGTAAGGCAGAGTTTGTAACCACTGCATGGGATGGCATTTTTGCGGCGCTGGTTCAGGGCGAATTCGACGTGGTCATGTCCGGTGTTTCCATCACGGACGAGCGCAAGAAAACCATGGACTTCTCTGATCCATACCTCGTTGTCAGTCAGGCAATCCTGCTGCGCGTCGAAGATGAAGGCACCTCACTGGACGCCTTCCAGAACGGCAGCAAAACACTTGCAGCCCAAACCGGCACCACCAACGCCCAACTGGCTGAAAAACTCGTCACACGCGACAACACCCGCCTCTACGACACCTTTGCAGCCGCCATCCTGGCCCTGCAAAACGCTGACGTAGACGGCGTCATCATCGACGGAACCTCCGCCCACGCCTACGAGCAGGAGTTTGCCGGCGAACTGACAGCTGCAATCAAAGGCCTGGAATCCGACCCACTCGGCATCGTGTTCCAGAAAGGCTCTCCAATGGTTGACGCCTTCAACGAAGGCCTCGAGCAGATCAAAGCAGACGGCACATGGGATGCCCTCGTCGCCAAGTATTGGGGCGTTGAGAACTAATCTCTTTTAGGCACTTCGCCTAAACCTCCGGGGCGGGCCTGTTCCCTGAGAGCAGCCCGCTCTCCCAATGTATCGAAGCGATCCACGAAACACATCAACCCATTGATGTGAGTGGAGGATTCCCGTGAATGTCTTAAGAACACTGCGGCCCAGCAATGTCATCCTCATTGCTGCAATGCCCTTCATCATCTACCTGTTTGTCTCAACCAACAATTACAAGCGCTCAATCTACGCCATTGTCGGCATCGGAGAGAACGCCAGCACGCTGTTCGCAAGCTTTCTCTGCGCGCTCGCAATCTTCTGCGCAGGCTTCTGGCTGGCCTACTCTCTGCTGAAAAATCCAGAGAAAAGCAAAGCCAGCCAACTCGGCCAGAATGCAGCTCTGATTATCTACTTTACGCTTCTGGCCCTGATCGCCACCAATGCCGTAGACCTGTCCATCTTCGTAGACTCCATCGTCGCCAACAGCGTTGATCCGTACACATCCGATCTCATTCAAAAGGCCGTCAGACCACGCCAGCTCACGCCTGAAGCCCAGGTACTGGTGCTCAGCATTTTCTCCAAAGCAACCTTCGCCTACCTGATTGCCTCACTTGGCCTGCTACTGATTCATTTTCTCAGCAAGTCAAAGCAAGCCCTTGTTTCTTTAAGTAGATACGGACTGACCCTACTACTCTTAACCAATGCACTTGGAGCGTTCTACATCCTGTTCGTAGCCCATGCCGGATTTGCAGCGGGCCTGATGGTGACACTACGAGCAGCATTCTTCGCCTACTTCGCTTCCATGATCCTCGGCCTGATCTGGGCTGGCCTGCAAAGCCTTGAGAAGAAGAAACACACCAACCTCTTCTATTCCATCGCAGCACTTATCTTCTTCGGCCTGTGCGCCTTCTTCGTCATGCAGCCCCAGCAGTCCTACAGCCTGATCGGCTCTCTGGAAGGCCGCGTCGCCATCATCAAGGGCACACCACAACCAGTCACCGACCAGATCCGTTTCGGAGAGTATGACGGCGCTAACCACACCAGCATCGACATCCGAAGCGTGAAGGATCCGAGCCACGCATTGATCACCGTTGAAAAGAACAAACGTGTATCAGCAGCCTTCATACCGACTGAGGCGGTTCCAGCCGATGCAAACCTCATCTGGCAAACATCGTTTCTGCCGGATGAAAGCAAGTACCCGGCCATCACATTTGGCGTGCTCGGCTTCTTCACAATGCTACTGGTGGTCTGCTCGATCTACCGTGCCGAACACCCACTCGCCATCGCTGCAGAGTTCTTCATCGACACCGTCCGCGGCATCCCAATGCTGGTGATCATCCTCTACGTTGGCTTGCCCCTCAGCGGCGCCATCAAGAGCGCCTCGGACGGAGCAATCAACCTTTCCAACATGACCCGCGGCATCGTCGCCATTTCCATCGGCTATTCCGCTACATGGCAGAGATCTTCCGTGCTGGCATTCTCGCTGTTCCCAAAGGCAGATCGAAGCGGCCAGAAGCCTTGGCCTAAGCCGTTGGCAAGTCGCACGTTTTGTAGTTCTACCTCAGGCCCTGTCCATCGTCATACCGCCACTAGGCAACGAGTTCATCGCCATGCTCAAGGACACATCCTTGCTGTCCATCCTCTCCGTTCGCGACGTTACACAGCGTATGAGAGAGTTTCAGGCGAGCAGCTTCTTACCCTTCGCCCCGTTCAACTCCGCTGCAATTCTTTATGTGGTCCTCACACTGGGCGCAGCCAGCATAATCAAATCAATCGAGAGACGTTATGAGCGCAAATCACACTAATAAACTGGAGCGCCTCCAGCAGCTGGCAAACTCCATCAGCCTTCCAAAAGATATGGTGCTGGGTGCCGCAACGGCCTCTTACCAAATTGAAGGCGCCATCAACGAAGGTGGCCGCGGTCCAACCGTGTGGGATCACTTCACCCACATCCCCGGCAACATCGCAGATGGCACCAACGGCGACATCGCCTGCGATCATTACCACCGGTTGGAAGAAGACGTCGCCTGATGAAAGAGCTCGGCCTCACCGCCTACCGCTTCTCCATCTGCTGGTCACGCATCCTGCCGAACGGCAGAGGCCCAATAAACGAAGATGGCCTTGCCTTCTATGAGCGCCTGACTGACCTGCTATTGGAGGCAGGCATCACCCCCTACGCAACGCTGTATCACTGGGATTTGCCACTCCCCTTACAGGAAGAAGGCAACGGCTGGCTGCGCAGAAATCTGGTGGAGGATTACGTCCACTACGTCAACATCACAACAAAGCGACTGGGCGCAAAGATCAAACACTGGACCACCTTCAACGAGCTCTTCACCTTCACCTGGTGGGGCTATGGCCTGAAAGAGGATGCTCCCGGCCTCGGCGGCGGAGCAAAAGCAGCACTGACCGCCAGCCACCACGCCCTCCTCGCCCATGGCAAAGCTGTACCTGTCATCCGCAAGAACGTCCCAGACGCACAGATCGGCATCGTCCTGGACCTGAACCCGGTCACACCAGCCAGCAATGCCCCGGCAGATATAGATGCTGCACGACGCTTTGAAGGCTGCCAGAACCGCTGGTATCTGGATGCTATCTTCAAAGGCCAATATCCCGCTGACATGCTGGAGACTTACAAAGACGTCCTACCTGCCATAGAACCCGGAGATCTCGACGAAATCGCGCAGCCACTCGATTACCTCGGCATCAACATCTACCGCAGGTCTGTCATTGAGGACGGAACGGAATTCGCACCAGTCAACTTCAAGCGACATTTACCTGAGGGCCAATACACCCAGATGGGTTGGGAAGTGCATCCACAGTGCCTCTATGACATCCTCCAGTACGTCAACACCAACTACTCACCGAAGCAACTCTACATCACGGAGAACGGCGCAGCGTTTCCAGATACAGTGGAGGCGGATGGCAGCATTCAGGATTGGGATCGCAGCTCCTATATGCTCACTCACTTGGAACAAGCCGCCAGAGCCATTGAGGATGGCATCCCGCTCAAGGGTTACTTCTGCTGGACCCTCATGGACAATTTCGAGTGGGCCGAAGGCTACCTGCCACGCTTTGGTCTGATCCATGTGGACTTCGGAACTCAAAAACGCACCATCAAACAGAGTGGCAAGCTTTACGCCATGGTCGCCGGCCAACTGCAAGGCAAACTGCAGGAAAGTTGAGGCCTAGAATATCCGGTCTTTCAGCGAAAACCACGTGTAACTGAGAGCAAGAAGATGGCGCCGCATAGATCCAAACGGAAACAGTGTCGGCGCCGTTTTCAGGAACGCTGGATATGCTAAGTTGGTCGCCTCACCCAACATCTCATGGGCAATCAACTGACCGGCATAAGTCGCCATGGCCACTCCGTTTCCATGATACCCAAAGGCTGCATATAGCCCGGATGTGTTGGGCACAGCTCCAACAAACGGCACCAGATTGTTTGTAAGACACGCCAGACCTGACCAGAAGTCCGGTGTCTCCACCTTTGCCCATTCCGGGAACATTCGCTCCAAGTCTCGCCGCGCCGCTTGTCTCATCCGCTCTCGCGCCTGAGGCGCCGCGCTTACACTGCCGCGCATGCCAAACATCATCCGATTGTCCGGCAGCAGGCGGAAGTAATGCAGCAATGTCCGCGTGTCATATGCCATCTGATTGGAGAACCAGCCTGACGCTTGAGTTCCTCCTCAGACAGCGGGCGTGTCATCAGGATATTGGATTGCACCGGAAGATACTTGCCCGCCAGCCACTCCGGCATATTTTCAGAAGAATATCCGTTAGTGGCTAGCAACACCTTCTGCGCGCGCAAATGCCCCTTACGCACCTTCAGAACATACTGCCCATCATCAGCAGGCACGATGCTTAGCACTTCAGTTTGCTCATAAAAACGTGCACCTTGAGACTTCACAGCAGCAGCGAGGCCGCGCGCGTACTTGTAAGGGTGCAAGGCAAACCCAACGGGAATTGTCAGGCCAGCGGAGAGCCCGGACGCGTTCATTCCAAGTTCAGTCAGCTCATCCTTGCCATGAAAATGGCAGCTGATCCCGTAGCGTTTTTGAATGTCGGCAGCCGTATCTTTCAGCTGATCAACACGCCGCGGTTTATGCGCTAAGACCGTTTCCCCTTTTGAGGCCACATCTGCGTCGATCTCATACTGATCCAGCAGCTCGGCAACTAGATCAATGGCAGCTCGCTCCGCATAAAAATACCGCCGCGCCTCAACCTCGCCATAGCGTCGGATCAGCTCATCATCCTCCGCAATGGTCCCACCCAGACAGCAGAACCCGCCATTGCGACCTGAGGCGCCCCAGCCAATATGCCGGGCATCCAGCACAGCAACATCAACGCCTTGCTGAGCAAGCTTCAATGCGGCAGACAGGCCCGTGTAGCCACCACCAACAATCGCAACCTCACAGGAGTGCTCCTCCTGCAAGGGTTCACCCAGAACTTCCGGTTCAAATGCACGATGCCAGAAGTTCTGTGTCACCGGTTGCTGACCATAAGCATCAGCCTGAAATATGCGCTGCAAACTCAACCGAGTCTGTGCCTCCTCAAAAGCTACTTGATGCCTTGAGCAGTAACATCGGCAGCCGTCATATCCAACGCACGATGCGCCTTTTCAATCAGCTCATCCACCTCGCTGCGCGTGATTACCAGCGGCGGTGAGATGATCATGCTGTCGCCAACATGGCGCATCACCAACCCGCTCTCAAAGCAATGATCCCGGCAGATAGTGCCAACAGTACCTCTTTCAGCTTCAAACGACGCACGGTGTGCTTTGTCCGGCGAAAGCTCCAGAGCCCCAACCAGTCCACAAATCCGCGCCTCTCCAACCAGAGGATGCTCTCCCAGCATCTTCCATTTCTCAGCCAGATACAGCCCTGTATCATTCGCCACTCTTTCGGGCAGACGCTCATTCTCGATGATTTCAAGGTTCGCCAGTGCCGCCGCACACGCAGCTGGGTGCGCTGAGTAGGTAAAGCCGTGGTAGAACTCACCGCCATGCTCAATAAAGCCCTTGGCAACTTTCTCACTCACCACAACAGCACCAATCGGCAGATAGCCGGAAGACAGCCCTTTGGCGATCGGCATCAGATCTGGTTTGAAGTTGAATGTCTGCGAACCAAACCAGTTACCAGTCCGCCCAAACCCACAAATCACCTCATCTGCAATCAGCAGGATGTTCCTTTCCCGGCAGATACGCTGGATCTCAGGCCAGTATGTCTTCGGCGGAATAACAACACCACCCGCGCCCTGAATAGGCTCACCAATAAACGCGGCCACGTTGTCCTCGCCAAGGCGATCAATCTCCGCTTCCAGCTCGCGCGCCCGCATCAAACCAAACTCGGCGGGGTCCATGTCTCCACCTTCGCCATACCAATAAGGCTGGTTGATGTGGGTGATATCAGGAATTGGCAGCCCACCTTGCGCATGCATCGCACTCATGCCGCCCAGACTGGCCCCTGCATGGTGGACCCATGATAAGCATTGTGGCGAGAGATGATGGTCTTCTTGGTCGGCTTGCCTTCACTCGCCCAATAATGTCGCACCATACGCACTACGGTGTCATTAGCTTCGGATCCAGAGCCCGCAAAGAACACATGATCCAGCTGGTCCGGTGCCAGTTGGGCAATTTTCCCTGCAAGCGCGATGGCTGGCGGATGCGAAGTCTGGAAAAACGTATTGTAGTACGGCAGCTGCTGCATCTGCCGATGAACCGCCTCAATGATCTCCGTACGGCCATACCCCACATTCACACACCAGAGCCCAGCCATTCCATCAAGGATTTTGTGTCCCTCAGAATCCCAGAGATAAACACCCTCAGCCCGCGTGATCACGCGTGTGCCTTTAGCATTGAGGGATTTGGTATCCGTAAACGGATGCAGATGGTGGGCTGCATCTTTTTCCTGAAGAACATGGGTTGGCGGAAGATTAGCGATATAGTCCATGGGGGGTCTTTCCTTCCGAAAACATACCTGCCGCGCAATCTGGGCAAGAGAAGCAAACTCCCCATTATTTTGTGATCACAAATGAGAGAGAGTCAATCTCTATGTCTCAACCCCGACCACCATCGCCATCTTGCTAGTTGGCTCTCGCACCATAGAAACACTGCGAGAAGCAACAGATCATCAGGCTTTTTCAGAAAGGCTGAGGGACTCGCGGATGAACCCCATTCCTTGCGCGATGTCCTCTTCCAAAGCAGTTTGCAGTGCCTTCTGATCTCGTGCTTTCAGCGCCTCCAAAGCCTGTTTGTGCTGGTCTTCTAGATTCGCAGTGCCGGACCGTCCGTAAACAAGACGCATGAATGGACCGAACTGAACCCATAGGTTTTTGACGAGCTTGATAAGAACTTCGGACCGACTTTTTGAGTACAGATAAAAATGAAACTCGTAGTTTCCGCGCATGTAGCCTTCGACATCGCCTGTCTCCAAGGCAAGATCTATCTGATCATCAATGTCTTGCAGCGCCTTTATATCATCATCACCCAAATGGAGCAGAGCTTTAGATGCCAGCTCCACTTCCAGCAGGCGGCGAGCAGACCAAATTTCATCGACAATCTCTTGGGAAACATCGGGAATGGAAACACGTCTATTACCGTGTAATTCCAGCGCATTTTCTGCAATCAGGCGCCGTACAGCCTCGCGTACCGGCATGGCGCTCACCCCCAGCTCATCCGCCAGACCACGCAGGGTCACGGCCTTACCAGGAAGAAAGCCTCCAAACAAAATCCTCTCCCGCAACTGCCGGTAAACCTGCTCATGCACTGGGATGCCCGCGTCAGCTGCAACAGCACTTTGTAAAGTCATCTTACTCATGAAAGAACTATAGAAGCCCACGAACCAGCTGCAAAGATAATTTGATCACAAACTATTGCCTAGCTGAGAATTCTGTGGTCATCTTTCAAAACAGGCACACAAAAAAGAACAACGGAGACTGCCGGATCCAGACAGGCCAGCACCAATGCTGCGCAGCAATTTGAGGGGAAGATGAAATGAGCTCAAACTTCAAGTCCAGACTGACGGGAACTGTGGCAACCGCGATGATGGTTGCACTCGCAGCCAGCGCAGCACAGGCAGAGGGCATCGTCAATGTCTACAACTGGTCAGACTATATCGACGAGAGCGTCCTGAAGGATTTCGAGGCTGAAACCGGCATCAAGGTCAATTACGACGTCTTCGATTCAAACGAGGTTCTGGAAACCAAACTGCTCGCAGGCACCACTGGCTATGACATCGTTGTTCCAACCGGCAGCTTCCTTTCACGGCAAATTCAGGCAGGCGTCTTCCAGAAGCTGGACAAGGATGCCCTTCCCAATCTGAAGAACATGTGGTCCGTCGTCTCCGACAGAACTTCCATCTACGATCCGGGCAACGCTATTCCATCAACTACATGTGGGGCACCACCGGCATCGGTTACAATGTTGAAGCCGCCGCCAAGCGTCTGGATGGTAAGCCGGTCGACAGCTGGGAAATCATCTTCAATCCGGGCATCCTCGCCAAGTTTCAGGACTGCGGCATCCATATGCTGGATGCTCCAACAGAGCTCATCCCGGCAGCCCTCAACCACCTTGGCCTGAACCCGGACAGCCACGACAAAGCGGAAATCGAGAAAGCTGCAGAGTTGCTCAAAACCATCCGTCCATACGTGCAGAAGTTCCATAGCTCCGAGTACATCAACGCCCTTGCCAACGGCGACATCTGCCTCGCAATCGGCTGGTCCGGTGATGTGTTTCAGGCGCGTGACCGAGCCGCGGAAGCGGACAACGGCGTAACCGTCAACTACATCATCCCGAAGGAAGGCGCCTTGATGTGGTTTGACCAGATGGCAATCCCGACAGACGCTGCCAATTCCAAGGAAGCGCATATGTTCCTGGATTACATCATGCGCCCGGATGTCATCGCCAAGGCCTCCAACTACGTGGTCTACGCTAACGGCAACAAAGCCTCTCATGAGTATCTGGATCAGGAAGTGCTGGAAGATACAGCGGTGTATCCTGATGAAGCGACCATGGAAAACCTATACGTCACAACTCCTTACCCGCCAAAAATTCAGCGCGTTGTGACCCGTGCCTGGACCGCTGTGAAGTCCGGTCAGTAACTCCTGGCTGCCGCGGGCAATCTTCATTGCCCGCGCGCTCCCATGTTTCCTCGGAAGCGCAATGAAAACAGAGAGTGGAGCGGGCCACTATGGAAACTCTGGTCAACACGCAACCAGTCTGCAAGTTCGCACCTTGGGAAGATCCCACCCAGGAACCCTTGGTGCGTTTTGAAAATGTCACGAAGAAGTTCGGCGACTTCACTGCCATAGAGGATCTAACGCTCAACATCTACGAGCGTGAGTTCTTTGCCCTTCTCGGCCCATCCGGCTGCGGCAAAACCACCATGATGCGTATGTTGGCTGGCTTTGAATACCCCACAGCAGGCAACATCATGCTCGGCCAGAGCAATCTACAAAAAGCCCCGCCTCACAAGCGGCCCGTCAATATGATGTTCCAGTCCTACGCCCTTTTCCCGCACATGACGGTGGAACAGAACATCGGCTTCGGACTGAAGCAGGAAAAGACGCCCAAGCCAGAAATCAGACGACGCGTAGAAGAAATGCTGTCGCTGGTGCAGCTGGAACCCTTCGCCAAACGCAAGCCACACCAACTCTCAGGCGGCCAGAAGCAGCGCGTTGCCCTTGCCCGTTCGCTTGCCAAAAAACCCAAACTCCTCTTGCTGGATGAACCCCTCGGCGCACTGGATCGCAAGCTGCGCGAGCAGACCCAGTTTGAGCTGATGAACATTCAGGAACAGCTCGGCCTCACCTTCGTCATCGTCACCCACGATCAGGAAGAAGCCATGACGGTGGCTAGCCGCATCGCTGTGATGGACCACGGTAAGATCGTTCAGGTCGCCACACCCGCTGAAATCTACGAGTACCCGAACTCCCGCTACTCCGCAGACTTCCTTGGCGACGTCAACATCATCGAAGGCCACGTCGACGTCACCACGGGCGAAACAGCCAGCCTCCACTGGGCGGAAGGCGAGACGCCGCTAGCCGTCTCAACCAAACTGCGCCCACAAGCAGGCACCACAGCATGGCTCGCCGTACGCCCGGAAAAGCTGCGCATCTCCAAGGACAAACCAGAGAACACAGACAACTGCGTGAAAGGTGAAGTCTGGGATATCGGCTACACCGGCAACATCTCCACCTACCACGTCAAAGCTTCCAACGGCACGATCCTGAAAACGCAGGTGTCCAACCGCGAACACCTCGCCGACCGCCCAATCACATGGGAAGACACCGTCTATGTCTACTGGGAAAAAGGCGCCGGCGTCTTTCTGGAAACGTGAGGTGAGCCATGGCCGTTGCAGACATCACCTCACCCACGGAAGAAACGCAGGATACCACCAATCTGGACGCAGGTTGGGGCCGCAAACTACTCATTGCTGTCCCATACATCTGGCTCCTGATCTTCTTCCTCGCGCCATTCGCGATCGTTCTCAAGATCTCCCTGTCAGATGTCATCCTCGCACGTCCGCCCTACTTTCCAACCTTCGACTTTGCTGAAGGCTGGCAAGGCTTCTGGGCCATGTTGCAGGCGTTTGATCTGGAGAACTATGTCTGGCTAACCGAAGACTCGCTTTATCTGAACTCCTATCTCAGCAGCCTCAAGATCGCCTCGGTTTCGACCTTGCTCACGCTCCTGATCGGCTACCCGATCGCCTACTCCATGGCCAAAGCTCCCAAGGAGTGGCGAGCAACACTGTTGATGTTGGTGATCCTGCCCTTCTGGACCAGCTTCCTCATTCGCGTTTACGCATGGATTGGCATTCTGAAAAAAGAAGGTTTCCTCAATTACTTCCTGCTCTGGACAGGCATCATCGATGAGCCACTGACGATCCTGAACACAGACGCCGCCATCTACATCGGCATCGTCTATTCCTACCTGCCTTCATGGTGCTACCGCTCTACGCCGTGCTGGAAAAACTGGATGGATCATTGCTGGAAGCGGCAACGGATCTTGGCTGCTCTCCTATGAAGGCCTTCTGGGTCATCACGCTTCCGCTTTCCCTGCCTGGAGTATGGGCGGGTTGCTTCCTCGTCTTCATTCCTGCGGTGGGTGAGTTCGTCATTCCTGATATTCTGGGCGGCTCCAGCACCATCATGATCGGCAAAACGCTCTGGGTGGAATTCTTCTCCAATAGAGACTGGCCGGTGGCCTCAGCGGTGGCAATCCTATTGCTGCTCATGTTGATCCTGCCCATCATCTTGTTCCAGAAACAGCAGGAGAAACAAGCGGAGGCCAGCCAATGACCCGCTTCAACTGGTTCAACACCACAACGCTCACACTCGGCTTTGCCTTCCTGTATCTACCGATCATCCTGCTGATGATCTACTCTTTCAATGAATCCAGACTGGTCACCGTTTGGGCAGGTTTCTCCACCAAATGGTACCAGTCCGTCTTCTTCAATGAGAGTTTCATCAACGCCGCCTGGGTTACACTGCGCGTCGGTTTCATCTCCGCAAGCGTCGCCACCGTGCTCGGCACCATGGCCGCACTCGTTCTCAACCGCGCTGGCCCCTTTCACGGCAAAACCCTGTTCACGGGCATGATCTATGCACCCATGGTCATGCCAGAGGTCATCACCGGTCTGTCGCTGCTCCTGCTCTTCGTCTCGCTGGACTTCACCAGAGGTTTCTGGACAGTCACGCTGGCCCACATCACCTTTTCCATGTGCTATGCCGCCGTTGTCGTCTCCGCCCGTCTGGTAACGTTTGAACGCAGCCTTGAGGAAGCCGCACTGGATCTGGGCTGCACCCGCTTTTCAGCCTTTATGCAGGTGACACTGCCCGTCATCTTTCCGGCCATTCTGGCCGCATGGCTGCTGGCCTTCACGCTGTCGCTGGATGATCTGGTCATTGCCTCCTTCGCCTCCGGCCCCGGCGCCACAACATTGCCCATGAAAATCTATTCTCAGGTGCGCATTGGCGTTTCACCTGAAATCAATGCCCTGTCTTCCATCCTCATCGCTGTCGTTGCCGTTGGCGTGGTCACCGCCTCGCTGGTCACAAAACAGGCACAGGTCAAGCGCATGAAGGAAGAACGGCTGGCCATAAGCTCAACCTGATCGAGGAACGAAACGTGTCTGATGTAAAACACCCATCCTCGCTGGATGAATACTCGCATGGAGATCTGGCCTACACCCGCTCCACGCCCTACGGCACCATAGCTGAATCCAGCTATGCCGGTGCGCTCAGCTTCATGCGCCGCAAATTCACGAAAGACCTGACGGGCGTTGATGTCGCCGTTCTGGGCATTCCATTCGACACCTCCGTCAGCAACAGGCCGGGCTGCCGTTTTGGCCCACGCGCCATCAGGCAAGCCTCCTCTATTCTGGCTTGGGATCATGCATGGGGCTGGTCATTTGACCCGTTCGACCGACTTGCCGTTGTCGATTACGGCGATTTCATCTTCGATCCCGGCTATCCCATGAGTGTTCCTGAGGAGCTGGAACGTCAGGCTGCTAAGGTTCTTCAAGCAGATGTCGCTACACTCATGCTAGGCGGAGACCACTTCAGCACCTACCCCATGCTCAAGGCACATGCCCAAAAGCACGGGCCGTTGTCTCTCATCCAGTTTGATGCCCACAGCGATACATGGACGGACAACTCCACCCGCATCGATCACGGCACCATGTTCTACAGGGCTGTGAAAGACGGCCTGATCAATCCGGAAACATCGATACAGGTTGGTATCAGAACCAACAATGAAGACACGCAAGGCCTCACCACAATTACGGCGGACTGGGTGCGTAATAACGGGGCGCAGGCCACCATTGATCGCATGCTTAAAGTCACCGGACAAAGCGCTTGCTACATCAGTTTTGACATCGACTGCCTCGACCCAGCCTTTGCCCCGGGCACAGGCACACCAGTGGTCGGCGGGCTGAACACCGGAGAAACACGCGAGATACTGCGCGGACTTGCAGGAATAAACCTGAAAGGCATGGACCTTGTGGAAGTGGCGCCTGCCTACGATCATGCTGAAATCACGGCTCTTGCCGGAGCCACATTAGCGCTGGACTTGCTATGCATCTACGCCAGCCAAACCACCAGATAAAACAACAGACCAGATCACGACCAGAAGAGTTCGCATGCCTACCCTGACCGCTGTAAAGCCGCAATTGGATCAGTTTCGCCTAGAAGCCGATGCCTTCCTGAAACAACACCCGGATCTGGAAAAGATCGAGATCCTCTACGCAGGTTTCTGCGGCCCGCTCAGAGGCAAATGGCTGCCTGCCGAAATGCTGCAAAAGCTGACAGAAGGCGGTGTCCGTCTGCCTCTCTCAACGGTCGCCTTGGACATATGGGGCGTCGATGTTCCAGCAACTGGCCTCGCCATCGAGCGCGGTGATCCGGACGGTGTGTGCATTCCCATTCCCGGAACTTTGAAGCTCGTGCCATGGGCTAAAGTGCCGACCGCACAGGTGCTGGTGACACTCTTTGAAATTGATGATCAAAAACCAACTCCGCTGGACCCACGCTACGTGTTGGAAACGGTGGAGAAGAAATTCCAGAACAAGGGCCTGACACCCGTTGTCGCCACGGAGCTGGAGTTCTACTTCATCGATATTGAACCCGGCCCAACCGGCCTGCCACTGCCACCTTGCATTCCCGGCACCAATCAACGCCTGGAAGCTTCGCAGATTTATGATCTGGACATCATGGCCCAGTTTGAACCTCTCCTCATGGAGATCAATCAGGCCTGCAAGATTCAGGATATCCCGGCAGACACCACCATTTCCGAGTTCGGCCACGGCCAGTTCGAGATCAACCTCTTGCACGTGCCAAGCGCGGTGGAAGCGGCAGATCATTGTCTGATGTTCAAACGTGTTGTTCGCCACATCGCCCGCAAACACGGCATGGATGTCACGTTCATGTCCAAGCCATACGGCGAAGAAACCGGCAGCGGCTTCCACGTTCACACCAGTCTGCTGGATGCACATGGCACCAACATCTTTAGCGGCACAGCGGAAGAAGCCAATCCCGCGCTCCGCAATGCCATTGGCGGCCTGCTGGACACCATGCTGGACATGCAAATTCTGTTTGCCCCACACGCCAATTCCTATCGCCGCCTGCAACCCGGCTCCTACGCCCCCATCACGTGCTGCTGGGGCTACGATCACCGCGCCGCTGCCATTCGCGTGCCTGCAACCCACGGCAAAGGCGCACGGCTGGAACACCGCGTAGCTGGCGCAGATGCAAACCCTTATCTGGTTGTTGCTGCGATTTTGGAAGGCATTCATCTCGGCCTTGAAAACCAAAGCGACCCCGGCATGCCCATCACACTGGAGGCCGACCTGACCCAATATGACCACCTCACCGGAAACTGGGAAGTCGCCATCCAGACATGGCTGCAAAGCAAGGCCGCTGAACAGATGAGTACAGAAGAGTTCCACCGCATGTACGGCACCAGCAGAACGGCAGAATACGAGGTATTCGCAACAACAATCACAGGATTTGAGTGTCAGACCTACGCCAGGAAGGTCTGACACCTCATCGAAAGCATGGTCCCTGTGTTGGAAGCTAAAGTATAGCCGGGGACCAGCCTCAAATCGCAGAGCTTAGCTCGGCTCCTTGATGTTCCGTTCCATCAGCTTTTGATAAGCGCGTGGAGACACCCGGTTCAACCACCACGCCAGACTGGCGACACGACCAACCGGTTTCATACGGGTCTTGCGTTCATAAGCTTTGTAGATGATCTCCGCCGCCCGCTCCGCGCTCATGTAATCAACACCATCCGTTGAAGACCCCGGACGCACCAGCGTTCTCCTGCTTCTCAGCCCGGCCCACATTGGTGGCCACGAACGACGGCGCAGCAATCAGCGTGTGTACGCCGTAAGATTTCTCCTCTGATCGCAACGAGCTGAAGAACCCTTCCAACGCATGCTTACTGGCCGCATAAGCTGTCCGCTTGATAAGTGGTGAGAACCCTGCAACAGACGAGATCGCCAGATGACACCCTTTGGAAGCCCGCACCGCTTTTAGAAAAGCCCGCGCCGTATGCACCGCCCCAAAGTAGTTCACATCCAACACCTTGCGATGTGCACTCAGGTCCATATCCGCAAACAGTCCGATATGGGTAATGCCTGCATTGTAAACCACCAGATCGATGCTTGGACGCTCCGCAAGAACCTGCTCGGCCACCTGCTCAACTGCGCCACCATCAGTCAGATCACACGCATAGATGCTCTGCTTTTCATGACTGCCAAGAGCATCCAGCCCCGGCCCCGGCAAATCCAGTAGGACTGTATGCCAGTTCTCCCGCTGCAACCGGGCCGCAAGCGCCTGCCCCAGTCCACCGGCACCACCCGTTATAACCGCTGTCTTCATCAAAGCCCCACAGATACGCGCCAATGTTCAAACACCTCTGCACTCGTCTTCTCCGGCGTATAACCGAACTCAGACTTCAACCGATCATTGGCCAGCACAGGACGATATTGCAGAAACCGAACCTGCTCCGGCCCATAGCGCGACAATCGCAGCGGCTTTGCAACGCCCAGAACGAATTTGAGCAACCACGAGGGCAATTTCAGAACCGGCTTTCTCAGCACCTCCCCAAGCTGCTGTAAAGACAACGCCCCATCCCCGGCAACATTGTAGATCCCAGCAGGTGCCTCAGTCGCAGCACGCAGCAAGATGCGGGCAAGATCCTGCGTCCAGATAAACACAAACGCACTGTCTGATCCGGCAATGCCAAGCAGCCGAGGTTTATGGAAGAGTGAGGTGATCTGGTTGTCCATACCACTCCCAAGCACTGTCCCAACCCTCAGCACCACCTGCTCCAGCTCAGGCGCCTCATCTCGTGCTTTGGAAAGTGCCTTTTCTACCAGACGCTTGTGATAGGAATACGCAAACTCCTTGTTTCCGCGAAGGCCATCCTCTTCACGCAATGGAACCGGGTTATCCGCATGGTACCCATAAGCAGCGCCGGATGAGGTCACCACCAGCCGCTTCACGCCAGACCGGATCGCCCCATCAATCACGGCCTGCGTGCCTTCCACATCAACCAGATACTCAATCTCCCGCGTAGAGGTGGCCGATGGCGTCACAATGGAGGCCAGATGCACAATCACATCCGGTCGCTCCTCCTCAATCACCGCGCCAACCCTATCCGTGGTTACGTCCAATATCCGATATCGGGCAATCTCAGGCAGATCAGCAGGCTCGCGGATATCGGTCGCAACAATCTCCAGATCCGTCTGCGCCAGCTCCTTCAGGAATGCTTGCCCAACACCACCTGCAGCGCCTGTTATCAGCAGTTTGGTCATAGCGTTGCCTCCGCTGGAACCTTCACCGCCTTACGTGCCATGAAGCTGGCCAGCGCCAGACCGCTGATCGCATGCCAGATCCCCCAGGCTGCGGCCACAACAGACATACCGCCCAGCCCGCCAAAGAAGCTGAAGATCAACACCAGCCCGAGACCGGAGTTCTGAATGCCCGTCTCAATGGTGATCGCCCGCCGGTCATAAGCCGACACGCCCGCAACCGTCGCCAGCGTATAGCCAGCAGCCAGTGCCAGTCCGTTATGGAAGATCACCAAAGCAGCTACAGCGCCTACATAAGCCAGAAAGAAGTTCCAGTTGGCCACCAGCGCGATGAAGATGAAACCGATGAAGATCCCCATGGACGCCAACCGCAGAGGTTGCCGAATTTTCGCAGCAAGGCGTGGCTTCACCCGGTTGAGCAGAATGCCAAGAAACAGTGGTAGCACCAGCATGAAGCAAACCGTAATCGCAACTGAGAGCTTGTCGATATGTGTCTCCTGCAGGATCGCCCGCGTCGGCCCATAAAGGCTGCCCCAGAACGCGATGTTAAACGGCGTTGCCACAATCGCTCCCACCGTTGCAAAGGCCGTCATGGAAACAGAGAGCGCCGCATTACCGCCCGCCCGATGCGTGATGAAGTTGGAGATATTTCCACCCGGACACGCCGCCACCAGAATTAGCCCCAGCGCGATGGAAGGCCTTGGCTGCACAAGCAGCACCAGCAAAAACGTCAGGCTCGGCAACACCAGAAACTGCGAGCACAGGCCAATCACCACAGGTTTGGGTGCCAGCGTCAAACGTTTGAAGTCTGCAGGGCAAAGATCAATCGCGATGGAGAACATCACAATCGCCAGAATGCCATTGAGCAGCGTCAGTGAGCCGGAGTTGAAGTTGAGAACAACAAGGTCAATGTCACTCATGCCATCTCCCTCTTCAGCGCCTGCGTTCGTTTGTTGAGCGCGGAGCGATAGCTCTGTTTGTCCACGTAGTAGGCCATGCGCGCCAGTTTCAGGTAGTTCATTCCCCCGGTTTCACGCGCAAACTCTTTTGCCTTCTCTGCTTTGATCGCTTCTGCCGCAGCGCTGCCATCCTTAAGCCCGCGCAGATACCGCGCAACCAGCTCCGCCTGATCATGCCGCCCCTGCCAGCCCAGACCAGTCGCTTCAATCATGCCCATCACAAACAGATCATTCCGTTCCGGATGCATGCAGTTCAGGAACAGATGCGGCGCATCACCCTGCCAGTTCAAAAGTTCTTTATCGATGAAGGGGTAATGCAGCTTATAACCAGTGGCCGCAACAATCAGGTCATATTCCGCTTCTTCACCATCACGGAACCGTACCGTGTTTCCATCCAGCTCCTTGATATCAGCGCGAATGCCAATATCGCCGTGACCGGCATGATAGAGAATGAGCGAGTTCACCACCGGATGGCTCTCATAAAGCGCATAGTCCGGCTTTGGGAAGCCATAGGCCTGCGGATCACCAACAAACCATTTCAGTATTTTCTGATCCACACGTCGCTTCAGCCACAACGGCAGCTTCACCGCACCTCCCATGGTGTCCGCTGGTTTACCGAAAACATACTTGGGAACAAAGTAATAGCCACGCCGCATGGAGATATCGCAGTGAATGCCATGATGGATCGCATCAACGGCAATGTCGCAGCCTGAGTTGCCCGCCCCGACAATCAGCACCCGCTTGCCCGCAAATTGCTGTGCACTCTTGTATTTGCAGGAATGGATCAGCTCTCCCGCAAACTCGCCCTCAAACACTGGCATGTTTGGTTCTGACAACGTCCCATTCGCAATCAGCACCCCGGCAAACTCAGCTGAATGATCTCCGTCTTGATCTTTCCAGCTGACGGCCCACCCCGCACCGTCACCACCCAGCGGGGCAACACGGGTCACTTCCGCCCCAAAGTGATAGCGTCGCTTCAAATCAAACTGCTCGGCAAAATCCTGAAAGTATGTTTTCAGCTCACGATGACCGGGATACTCGGCGATATGATCGCCCATCGGAAAGTCCGTAAACTCGGTCATTTTCTTTGAGGAAATCAGATGCGCAGACTCATACATGGTCGATTTGGGACCATCAATATCCCAAAGCCCACCCACATCGCTGTGCAGCTCAAACCCCTGAAAATCTATTCCCTGCTCAATAAGTGTCTTCGCCGTGGCGAGCCCCATCGGCCCTGCCCCAATTAAGGCATAGCTCTCCTTTGAAATATTCACTGTTCGTCCCCCCTCAGAACTACAATTAGATTGAACAGTCGTACAAAATAAGGCAAGCTCTTTTTATGATTAAGAAGATTTCGCAGGAAAAACAAAGACAAAGAGCACCCTCAAAAAGCTCTTTGGAGACACGTCAGAAGATTCTCGACGCGGCTGAACACCTGTTTGCTTTTCGCAGTTATGACGCGGCATCCATCAGAGATATCGCTCAAAGAGCAGACGTGAAACTGGGCCTCGTAAACCACCATTTCGGCTCCAAAGAAGATCTATTCTTTAAAACAGTCGAGCGCCGCGCTGAGGAGTTGGCCCGCCTTCGTCTGGATGCACTGGACTTGCTGAAAGCATCCGGAGAGACGATCACCCTCAGGGGGGTTCTGGAGGCCTTTTTTTACCCTTATCTGGACAAGGCCGAAAACAGCGGTCCCGGCTGGCTCGCCTATGCCCGACTGGTGGCCATGGTCTCAGCGGAAGAACGATGGAGTACGATCTCCAGAGCTTGCTTTGATCCCACTGCAAAAGTGTTTCTCACTGAGATCGCAAAGCTCTACCCAGAAACAGACCTTCGCAAAGTCTCCGCCACCTTTGTCTTTTCCATCTCCTCCCAAATCGCCCTGTGCACCTCCGCCTGGCGTGTGGATGCGATGGCCGGCAAAGATCACACTTCAGGTATTGCTGAGCTGAAGACCTTGCTGGTGGACTTCGCCACGGCCGGCATCCATAGCGCACTGTCACAACAGGCACCCAATATATCTGCAAATGCATAGATAAAACGCTATAGTTTAATTATTTTAAGCTTGAATATATATGTATTTGTATGTACCCTCCATCTATTCTTAGGGCTTAAGCAATAGGTTACAGAGCGCATTTCATATAAAAAGACGTGTTAAGAGCGATTTTGCAAACTGACAAACCAACTCAGATTCATCAGGAAAAATCAGCGTTAGACTGAGCTCACCAGAGCATTTGGATCCAGCATTGACGAGAGCCCGCAGACAATTGCGCCAAACCTACGGAACACCGGCGCAATCTGGGAGGGATCTATGAAATTCAATTCTTTAAAACGTGCATTTGCATCTGTTATGATGGGTGCAGCACTTCCATCCATGTTGTTTGCCGGCTCCGCGCAGGCAGAAGAAATTCTCAAAGCAGTTTCAGCATTTCCAAAACCACTCGCGTTCACCCAGTCCTTTCTGGGCTATGTGGATCTGGTCAACGAACGCGGCAAAGGCGTCGTACAAATCCAGCATATCGGCGGCCCGGAAGTCTTCCCTTCCAATCAACAGGTGGCAGCAGTTGAACGCGGTATCGTAGACATTCACTACGGCCCTGCAGGATACCACCTTGGCTCCATGCCAGAAGCTGATGCGTGGCTCGGCTCTACCATCACTGCTGCTGAAGGACGCAAAAACGGCGGCTTTGCGCTGATGGAAAAAGCCTTCAAAGACCGCCTCGGCGTCAAGCTGATGGCCCACATCGACTCTGGTATCAAGTTTCACATCTACACCATCAGTGAGCCGCAAAAACGCGCGGATGGCAGTGCGGACCTGACAGGTAAACGCCTGCGCACCTCACCCGTTTACAAGAGCTTCTTCGAAGCACTGGACGCCATTCCCGTCTCAGCACCAGTGCCGGACATCTACACCGGTCTGGAACGCAACGTGTTTGATGGTGCGGGCTGGCCAATCGTCGCCATTCAGGACCTTTCATGGGATAAGTTCCTGAAATACCGCGTCGATCCTGGTTTCCTGCAAACGGATCTCTCCATCGTCATGAGCCCGGCCAAGTGGGAGAGCCTGAGCCCGGAAGCTCAGAAAGTCCTGCAGGATGCAGCCATTGAATATGAGCAAAAGTCTTACGACCAGTTCCAAACCATCATCGCTGCCACAGACACCAAGGTGCAGGAAGATGGCATGACTATTGTTCGCCTGGAAGGCAAAGCTGCTGACGACTATCTGGACAAAGCCTATGACGCTGTCTGGAACCGCATGAAGGCCAGCAACTCTCCGCTCTATGATGAGCTGAAGAAAGCCTATTACCAGCGTTAAACATGGAAGGGGCACCAGCCCCTTTCTCCTTGCAGAGAGAACCCATGTCTCTTCCCAAAATCTACTCCGGTCTCATCACCGGCCTTGCGGTGATTGGCGCCCTTTCCTTCGTGTTCATGACCTTCGCCATCGTAATCAACGTGATCCTGCGCAACACAGGGCAACAACCCATACAGGCGACCACCGCCCTGATCGAATACTCCTTGCTGTTCGCCACCATGGCCGGTGCGCCTTGGCTGGTCCGTCAGGGCGGGCACATCGCCATCACCTCATTCACCAGTTTCCTGCCACCAGTCATGAAAACAGCACTGGGCCGAGCCGTATTGCTGGCATCCGCAAGCATTCTTGCCGTACTCAGCTGGCGGGCGACCTTGCTGACAGCGCAGATGTGGGAACGCGGCACTTATGACATCAGATCAATCGCCATTCCTTCGTGGATTCTTTACGCCTTCCTCGCAGCGGGCTTCGGATTAATGGCACTTGAGTTCTTCAGGCTGCTACTTCGCGGAGATATCTACTCCGGCGAAAGCGCACAGCACTAACACCAAAGAAAAGGACCACACCTATGGACTGGCACCTTTCTCTGGTCGCAATGTTCACCACCATTCTGGCTTTGATGGCCATCGGCATGCCGGTTGCTGTTGCCTTTCTGACCATCAACTTGTTGGGTACACTCTACTTTATGGGTGGTCTGAGCGGCATTGATCAGCTCATCGCCAACTCCACCACCTCCATCACCAACTTCTCGCTGGTACCTGTACCTTTGTTTCTGGTGATGGGAGAGCTGCTGTTTCACACCGGTCTTGCCATGCGTGTGTTTGATGCGCTCGACAAATGTTTCGGCGGTATCAAAGGACGCCTCTCTTACATGACTGTGGTTGGGGGAACAGTCTTCGCAACGCTGTCCGGCTCCTCCATGGCCAACACCGCCATGCTTGGGTCAACCTTGATGCCGGATATGGTCAAGCGCGGATACAAACCGCATATGATCATGGGCCCAATCGTTGCCACCGGCGGCCTCGCCATGATCATCCCGCCCTCATCCCTTGCCGTTCTGCTGGGTTCTATCGGACGCATAGATGTTGGCGCACTGCTGATTGCAGGCATGATCCCCGGCCTTTTGCTGGCCCTGATGTTCATCCTTGTCATCCGCACCCAGATCTCACTGGACCCGGCTTCAGCGCCCGGTCACCCGGATGTAAAAGCCTCTGTGCCGGAAATGATCAAAGCCGTCACCTTCGACGTTCTACCCATGGGATTGGTCATCTTCGCAGTGGTCGGCCTGATCCTGCTGGGCTGGGCAACACCTTCAGAATCTGCCGCTTTCGGTGTACTGGCCGTAGCATTCCTCGCAGCGCTCTACAAAAAACTGACGATTGAAGCGATCACCAAATCTCTGCGCGGTGCACTGATCGTGTCAACGCTCATGCTGACCATCATCATCGGTTCCACCACCTTCTCGCAGATTCTGGCCTTTTCAGGAGCTTCTTCGGGCCTGATCATGTGGTCATCCGGCTTTGATCTCAACGCCTACACTATGCTGGCCATCCTGTTCCTGACACTGGTGTTCCTTGGCATGTTCATGGATCAGCTTTCCATCATGATGCTGACCCTGCCGGTCTTCATGCCACTGGTCAGCCTCTACGGGTTTGATCAGGTCTGGTTCGGCGTGGTCATGTTGCTGGCACTGGAGTTGAGCCTCGCAACACCACCATTCGGTCTGCTGTTGTTTGTGATGGTTGGCGTCAGCCCGAAAGGAACAACCATCGGTAACGTGGCGTGGGCCGCTTTGCCTTACATACTCTGTACACTCGCCCTGATTGTCGTGCTTGCCATTTTCCCTGAGCTGGCAACGTGGTTACCTCAAATCACGCGATAAGACGGGCTCAACTGGCCTTGAAGCGGATCACCTGCTTCAGGGCTTTTTCTTTTCTTTAAGTCTCACCTAATCAAACTCTGGCACGCGCCGCTCCAGAAAGGCATTGATCCCCTCCTGAGCTTCATCACCACCCAGCGCCTCCGCCATGGTGTCCCGCTCCAGATCCATCTGAGCTTCAAAACTGTTGCTGTCAGATGCTGCAACCAACCGCTTGATCGAAGCCTGAGCCCCAGCCGGACCTTGTGCAATGCGATCTGCCAGCAAATTCGCCTCAACCAGTGCAGGTTTATCACTGAGAACATTCACGACACCCAGTTGATGAAGCCGTTCGGCTGAAACAGGCTGCCCCAACAGACACATTTCAGTGAGCAATTGCCGGGGGATCAGGCGTGAAAGCGAAGCCGTCGCCCCGCCATCCGGCACCAGTCCCACCTTCACATAGGCCAGCGTAAACTCCGCCTGCCGATCCGCCACCACGAAGTCACAAGCCAAAGCCAGAGACACACCAGCCCCTGCTGCACCACCATCGACCGCCGCAATCACCGGCTTCGCACAACTCTTCACTTTTCGTACCAGATTATTGGAGCTTTTCGATATTATTTTTTCGCTCAGCAATTGTCATCTCGCGGCGCTTGACCAGCGTGTTCAGATCTCCACCCGCGCAGAAGTAACCACCTTCCCCCATCAGGATAACGGAGCGGATCTCAGCCTCCTCATTGGCCAGATCCAGCGCCTGCGAAAGCCCCTCGTAATACTCCGGTGAAAGCGCATTGCGACGGGAAGAGTTGCAGTTCATGACGATGAGGCGATCGGCTTTCCGCTCAACGCTGACAAGAGAAGCCCGTTTCATCATGAGATCTCCTGCGCAGCTTCCGCCTGCATAACACCAACAAAGCGTTCCAGATGGTAATCCACATCACCCAGCTGATGGTCGATCATCATCAGGCGTTTCGCATAGTGACCCAGAGCGTACTCCTCAGTCATCCCGATCCCGCCATGCAGCTGAATGGTTTCTTCGCAAACCAACTGAGCGACCCGGCCAATCAGGTTCTTCGCTGCACTCACATGCTTGTCCCGTAAGGATGGCTCGGCAGACAGGTGCCCGGCCACATTGATCAGTGCGGAGCGGGCCTGCTCAATCTCGATGAGGACAGTCGACATCCGGTGCTGGAGCGCCTGAAACTTGCCCAGCGCACGGCCAAACTGCGTTCGCACCCGCAAGTACTCAACCGTCAGATCCTTCGCCGCGTCCATAGCACCAACCGCCTCAGCACACACTGCAACAACACCAGCAGCACGCGCGGCTTCCAGAGCAGGAAGAACAGCTTGCGAAGCCCCCAGACGCGCAGAAGTCGGAACCTCCACATTCACCAGCGCAATGTCGCTGGCATGATACCCATCCAGATTGGGATAGGAGTACCGCTCCACACCCGCAGCATCAGCATCCACCACAAACAACAGCAAACCTTCATCACCGCGTGCACTCAAAATCAGCTTATCCGCACTCGGCCCACCAATTACCACGCTCTTGGTGCCATTCAATCGATAACCGTAATCGATCTGCTCAGCCTTCGTTTCCACCGCGTCCAGATCATAGCGCGACTGAGGTTCTTCCAGAGCTGGCACGACCTTCAGATCACCAGCAATCACCTCCCCAACCATCACCTTCTGCGCATCAGAACCAAGCACGCTGAGCAAGTGACCGGCCATAACGCCAGAGGCCATCAACGGCTCCACACAGGCAATGCGACCCAGCTCCTCAAACACAACGGCAATATCAAAACCACCGCCGCCAAAGCCACCGTCTGCTTCCGCAAACAGCGCACCGATCACCCCAAGCTCAGCAAAATCACTCCAGACCTTCTCCGAGTAGCCTTGCCCATGAGAAACAGCGGCAGAGCGCTGCTCACTGCCATAGTTATCAGAGAGATAGCGATGCAACGTCTCCTGAAGCATCCGTCGTTCTTCGCTATGATTGAAATCCATGGAACGCTCCTAGAGACCGAGAATGGCTTTGCTGATGATGTTGCGCTGGATCTCGTTGGATCCACCGAAGATGGAAAGCTTGCGGTTATTGAAGTAGCCCGGGCTCACAGAGGAAGCATAATCCGGCCCCACACCTTGCGCATTCGCTCCGCTATCCAACCCTTCAGAGACAAACGGCATGGCGTAGCGCCCAACCGCCCGCCGTGTCAGATCATTAATTGCCTGCCGGATCTCCGTGCCCTTGATCTTCAGCATGGAACTCTCCGCCCCTGGGGCCTGCCCAGCTGCCGCTTTGGCAATCATGCGCAGGTTGGTGGTCGCCATCGCCATCAGATCAATCTCTATCTGCGCAATCCGACCTGCAAAATACGGGTTCTCCAGCAAAGGCTTTCCACCTGACATCTGCTTGGTGCAAATCTCCTTCAGATGAGCCAATCCTGCAGTTGAAAAGCCAACACCAGCAATATTGGTACGCTCATGGGTCAGGAGGTACTTGGCGTAAGTCCAGCCTTTGTTCTCCTCTCCAACAAGGTTGGCCACCGGCACCCGCACGTCCTCAAAGAACACTTCATTCACTTCCTGCCCGCCATCTATCAGCGTGATGGGCCGAACAGTGACGCCTGGCGTCTTCATATCAATCAGCAGAAATGAGATGCCTTCCTGCGCTTTAACCTCGGCATCCGTGCGCACAAGACAGAAGATCCAATCCGCATGCTGTCCCAGTGTAGTCCAGGTTTTCTGACCGTTGACGACATAGTGGTCACCATCGCGAACAGCACGGGTCTTCAAAGAGGCCAGATCAGAACCCGCCCGCGGTTCCGAGTAACCCTGACACCACCAATCCGTTCCATCCAGAATGCGGGGAAGAAAATGATCCTGCTGAGCCTTACTGCCAAACTTCATCAGCACGGGCGCCAGCATGGAGAGCCCGAAGGGGACGGTCCGCGGCGCATCAGCAAGACAAAGCTCCTCCTCAAAGATATGCCGATAGACTGCATTCCAGCCCGTGCCGCCATGCTCAACAGGCCAGTTGATCGCCAGCCAGCCGCGCGTGTTCAACGTCGCATGCCATTCTTCATGATCTGTCTTGGAAAGACGCTTACCCAACCGGACTTTTTCCGAAAGTGTCGGCGAGAGGTTCTCTTTCAAAAAAGCGCGAACCTCATCGCGAAACGCCAGCTCATCAGCTGAATAGTTCAAGTCCATATGCCGCCCTCCCCGCTTCACTGGACATAACTGTCGGGAAAGGCTGGTACAGAACACACCACCTCACCCCATCATGAGGTCAGAGTATCGCGCATCCAGATTATTTCAATATGTAATTTACAATTCCATTATGTAGAATTTAAAAGTTACCCATAGCAGTCAGCACGCCAATCACAGCCAGAAGAAACGGGAAGAAAACTCAACCGCGGTTCACCAGAACGGAGGGCAAGCCAAGAGCGCGCTCCAGCTCTTTCACTCTGTCACGCAGCTTCGGCCCTACCTCGTCCTGCATGCGCTCATAGCTCAGCATATCCGGCGTCGCGCCACAGCTGATAGCAACCGGCTCGCCAAAGTCATAGGACCGGAACCCCGTTGAAACTGCATTGATGTTCTCAGCATAACGCTTGTCTTCATCAACAATCACAAAGCCTTGCGCCAACAGCTGAGAGTACCCCGCTGCTCGAACAGCCTCCAAGTCCTCAACAGAGATGCCCTCATCACGCCCATGCACACGCTCACACACCTGCTTGAACTCCTGATCGGACACACTGGCAGATAAGCATGGCCTGAAGATGAGCCGGTGATCGGAATACGGTGCCCTACTTCCAGCCAGATGGCAGGTACACCCTTTGGTCGCCATGTCTTGGTCAGCAGCATCTTGTTTTCATCAAGCACCGCAAGCAGCGCAAGCGTACCCGTTTCATCCGCCAGTTGCTGCATCATCGGGTTGGCCGCTTCAATGAAGGACACAGAGGCGCTTGCAATGTTGCCCAGCGCAAGAGCGGCAGGACCAAACCGGTACCGGTCATGCCGCCGTGCATGACTAAGGTAGCCAAGCTGCTGCAGGGTGAAGGTCAATCGGGAGACTGTAGACTTAGGGATTCCGGTGCGCTGAGAGATCTCCTGATTGCCAAGGCCGTCATCAGAAGCCCGGAAGGCCCGTAAAACCTGCAGTCCACGTGCCAGCGTTGTTGCAAACCGCCGGTCTTTTTCTTCATGTCCCGTCAACGCTCAAACCCCGTCTCAATCAGTCACACCCATTTGCCTAGCATAGATCACAGTCCTCAAAGAACACCCGCTTAGCGTGCAGCCGCACTTCTCCAAGAAAAAGGAGGATCACACCTCCAGCCATTCCCGCCGGATATCATCTCGCGCCCGGAACTCATCAGGTGTGCCGTGATAAACAATCTCTCCATGCCCCATCACATAGACCTGCTGTGCAATCTTCAGCGCAATGGAAAGTTTTTGCTCCACCAGCAGGATGGAAACACCCGCTCGCGCAATCTCGGCGATAAGCTCCCCCACTTGCGTTACGATCTTGGGTGCAAGACCTTCTGTCGGTTCATCAATGATGATCAGGTCCGGATCACCCATCAGCGTCCGACATATGGTCAGCATCTGCTTCTCACCACCAGAGAGCACCCCAGCTGCCGTATCTGCCCGTGATTTGAGGTTGGGGAACATGTCGAGCATCTGCTCAATGCTCCACTTGCCTGGCTTGCGCATATCCTTGATGCCCAGCAGCAGATTGTCTCGCACACTCATCATAGGAAAGATGTCGCGGTTTTCGGGCACATACCCAAGGCCTTTACGCGCAATGCTATGACTTGGCTGGCCGGAGATGTTCTCGCCCTTGAACCAGATGTCTCCCTTTGGCGCCACCTCCCCCATAATCGCTTTGGCGGTGGTGGAACGCCCGACGCCATTGCGCCCCAGTAATGCCGTTACGCTACCTTTGGGTACATCCATGCTCACTCCGCGCAGCACATGGCTTTTGCCATAAAACGCGTTCAGATCGCGGACTTTCAGCATTTCATTTGAAACAGGAGTGCTCATGCCGTCACCTCCGCGAAATCTGCCTCATCTCCCAGATACGCTTCCCGAACCCTTTCATTGCCGCGGATCTCCTCTGGTGTTCCAGTTGCGATGATCTCACCATAAACAAGCACGGAAATCCGATCGGACAGCCCAAAGACAACCCCCATATCATGTTCCACAATCAGCAGGGTTTTGCCTTCCGTTGCCATCTCAATCAGCTCGATTGCCCGGTCGGTTTCAGAATGGCTCATGCCCGCTGTCGGTTCATCCAGCAAGATCACATCAGCCCCACCAGCAATGGTGATGGCAATCTCCAAAGTACGCTGATCCGCGTAGGTCAAAAGCACGGCAGGCACATCAGCCTTCTCTGTCAGTCCTACCTTCTCCAGCACTTCTGCTGTCTTGCGTTGCACTTCTCTCAAGTTGCCGATGTTGCGCCAGAAGCTGTGCCCATAGCCAAGTGACCACAGCACCCCGCAGCGCACATTCTCTCGCACGGACATGTTGGCAAAGATGTTGGAGACCTGAAAACTCCGCGATAGCCCAAGCCGATTGATCTCATAGGGTTTCAGGCCGGAGATCTGCCGCCCACCCAGACTGATTGTGCCGGAACTTGGCGGAAACGAACCGGAGATCAGGTTGAATAGTGTAGACTTGCCAGCCCCGTTCGGTCCAATGATCGCGTGGCGCTCTCCTCGTACGATTTCTAGAGAGACCCCTTCAATGATCTTTGCAGGACCAAAGCTTTTACGCACATCCGTCAGCTGTAAAGCAGGAGCTGTCATGAGCCAGTCCCTCCCTGTCTGGAAAGCACTCTGAGCAAGCCCATGCCGACACACGCCAACACAAGGCCAATCACCCATGGCATCACCTGATCTGGCGCCAGATGCCAGCCAAACGGCTCAAACGCTTCGCCAAAACCATTGGAATGACGAACAGCCAGTTCCACCAGCACAACAACACCTGCTAATGCAAGCAGCGCAGAAATCAGATAAGCCCCAAGCCGGAGGAACTCCTTCACTCCAAAGGAACTCTTGAAAGCATTGGCCCCACTCAGCAACAAACCAGCAAGACCGCCCGGCGCAAACAGGATCATCCCGATAAACAACAGGCCCAGATAAAGCAGCCAGGCTTCAGAGTAATCAGAGAGGTTGGACTGCATATAAGTGAGCACTACAGCACCAAGGATCGGCCCGGCAAAGTAGCGGGCACCGCCGATGTACGCCATCAGCAACACCAAACCGGACGGCACCACACTCAGGCTCTCCGGTGTAAAGATCTCATAGTTCACCGCAGACATACCGCCCGCCAAACCAGCAAACCCACCGGCAGCAATGAACACCAGATAGCGAACCCGGTTAGGGTTATAGCCCACAAACTGAACCCGCTCCGGATTATCCCGCACCGCTTGCGCCAACTTGCCAAGCGGAGTTCGCGTGAAGGCATACATCAATGCTGTACCAAGAAACGTCCAGAAGGCGATGAACCAGTAAACCTCGCCCAGAGGACCAAGCGACAAGCCAAACAGCTCAATGCCATTCATCCGGTCACCGGTGATCCCCTCTTCTCCACCAAACACGCTGATGAACATAAACCCGGCAGCAGCCACCAACTCGGCAATACCAAGCGAGATCATGGCAAACGGCACCCCAGCCCTCCGGCAAGATGGCCAGCCGATCACGGCTCCCGCCAGTGCTCCGCCAGCAAAGCCCACCAATGGCAAGGCAAACATGGGAAACGACGTCCATACACCACCATCATAGCTGGCGTTCTCAATGGCGTTCATCGCATGCATCGCCGCATAGCCACCAAGGCCAAAGTAAACCGCATGGCCAAATGAAAGCATACCCGCCTGCCCCAGCAACATGTTGTAGGAGAGCGCAAAAACCATGTTGATGCCGATGGCATTGAACAGCGACAGCCATGTTCTGGAAGGCTCAAACAGCGGAATGCTCAAAAGGATCAATGCAAGCAGCAGAAGTGGCAGTACCCGTGTTGCAAACTTGTAGCGCGCACTCGGCGCCAGATCAGGCAACCGGTCAAGACTGTAGTCGGTCAAAACTCACGCTCCCCCATCAGGCCGCGCGGACGCAGCATCAACATCAAAACCAGAAGAATAAACGGCAACATGGGCGCCAGAGACGCAATCGTAATGCGCCCGACATCTCCATCCGCACTCAAACCTGCAAACGAGAAGATCTCGGCAAAGCTGGCATCAATGGAAATGGCGAAGGTCTGCAAGAAGCCAATCAGCAAGCTGGCGATAAACGCCCCTTCCAAACTGCCCATACCGCCAACCACGACCACCACAAACACAATCGGCCCAATGGAAAACGCCATGGAGGGCTCAGTCACCAGATAGTTGCCGCCGATTACGCCAGCGAGCCCCGCCAGCGCACATCCCGCTGCAAACACCAGCATGAAAATCCTCGGCACGTTATGTCCCAGATGAGACACCATATGCGGATGGGTCAGCGAAGCCTGAATGATAAGCCCGATCCGAGTACGCTTCAGCAGGTACCACAGTCCCGCCAGCATCCCGATGGACACAGCCAGCATGAAAATCCGGTAAGCCGGATACTGCGACCCGAAAAGTTCAAAGAGAGAAAAATTCAACTCAGGTGGAATCTCGTAGGCAACAGCAAACTTACCCCAGATGATCTTCACCAGCTCCTCAATCACATAAGCCAGCCCGAAAGTGAAAAGCAGCTCGGCCACATGCCCGCTGGCGTGCACTTTGCGCAAGCCCCACTTTTCAACGCACGCTCCAGCGGCTCCAACGCAAATCGGCGCCAAAAATAACGCAAACCAGAATCCAGTGTGCTGGCCAAGGGTAAAAGCAAAATAGGCACCCAGCATATAAAAGCTGGCATGAGCCATATTAAGAACGCCCATCATACTGAAAATCAACGTCAATCCGCTGGACAGCATGAAGAGCAACAGGCCATAGATCAGCCCGTTGAGCAGAGCAAAAACAACCGTCTCCATAACATCCCCTAGAAAACTGGGCGTACTCAGACCCGATTGCCCGAGCACGCCATTGATCAGACGAGAATGTTAGGAAGGACGCCGCATCCTGCACGTGGTCGGTGTTTCAGTCGCCGCTGCCGGAATGGTAATATCTGTCTTGAACCCGTAACCGGTGTTCTCAACATCACGGGCAACACCCTCAGAAAACGTAGAGATATAAAGCGGTTGCATCAGCTGGTGATCATCCGCTCGCATGGTCACCTCACCATAAGGGGTCTCATAAGTCATCCCTTCCAGCGCCGCCGCAATCTTGGGAACGTCCACCGAACCCACACCGTCAACCGCTTTATCCAGCATGTTCATCAGCGTGAAAACACGCTCATAATAGTAATCGAGGCTATTGGTTTTCTCAAAATCATCCACCCGAGCCATCTGCTTCTCAGAGGCTTCAATATTTTCATGGAACTCGGTGATCTGCTTCACCAATCCAACCGCGCTTTGCCCCATGGCCGTCGGAGCCCCGAGACCACCACCATAGAACGTCAGATACGGCACGGTGTGACCAGACGCATTGGCTGCCTTCACCAGCAAGGTCATATCTGTCCCCCAGTTGCCGGTGAACACAACATCAGCCTTCGCACTCATCATCTTCTGAACGTAAGGCGTGAAATCCTTAACCTTGCCAATAGGATGAAGCTCAGCCCCAACAATCTTGATATCCGGACGTTTCTCCTCAATCATGGACTTCGCAGCAGCCGTGAATGCCCGCCCGTAAGAGTAATCCTGCGCCAGAATATAAGCGGACTTGATGTCTTTCTGATCCCGCAACCAGTCCGTCAGACCCGCCATTTTCATGTCCACATGCGCATCAAACCGGAAGTGCCAGTAGTTGCATTTCTTGTTGGTGAGCGCGGGATCAACCGCCGCATAGTTTAGGAAAAGTACCTCTTCTCCCGGATTACGCTTGTTGTGCTTGGCAATCGCGTCCGTCAAAGCATTGGCAACACTCGACCCGTTCCCCTGCGCGATAAAGCGAACACCCTGATCAATCGCCTTCTGCAGCTGAACAAGGCTCTCTTTCGGATTGATTTTATTATCAAAAGCAACCACTTCCACCTGCATGCCGCCCATGCCACCTGCAGCATTAATCTCATCTGCCGCATACCGGAAGTGCTTTAACCCCGCATCACCCGTACTCCCAAACGGACCAGACAGCGGATCAATATAGCCAATCTTAATTGTCTCAGCTTCCGCAGAGAGAACTCCACCGGAAAGCAGAAGTGCAGTTAGACTAGTTTTCCAGAAAACACCTTTAGACAAAACAACCCCTCCCCCAAAATGATTTTTCTTTATAATTTTATTAAGGCAATGAGATCTGCAACACGTTCTATTGTCAAGCAATAAGTAAAACTCAATTCTACATAGTGACTTAAGCCAGTTTCACATCCATTTCACATGTGATTCAGCCGCAGAAAGTCTTCATCACAAGTAACGCCGCAGCAGTATTGTATGCGGCCTGCAAATTTCTTCTTCAAACACCAGTGTTTTGTATCAAACAGCACAACACCTGCATGAGACGCCCCCTACAGAATAACGCAGATAAATCAGTAGAGTTAGGGACTGTCGAATGGACAACTTCAAAATCATTCACGACTTGATGGTTGAAGTCGGGCCGCTTCTGGAAGCCTTGGAAATATCAGAGTACGCCGAAGCAAAAACCTGGACCATTCTTCTGGAAGATTTCCTGCTCATTCTGGAGAGTGATGAGGACAACGGCATCCTACACATCTCCACGATCCTCGCAGCCCCAACACCAGAAGCACGGCAGGAAACCTATCAAAAAGTCCTCTACTACTCCGGCGAGCAACAAGCCGAAGACAACTATCGCGTTGGTCTTGTTGAGAAAGATGGTGACCTTGCGCTGATCAAGACAGAGTACACCAACAACCTCGACAAGAACAAACTCTACACCACGCTCAAAAACTTCGTCAGCGAAGCCTCAAAGCTCAACGACATGATCGAGACCAGCGCCGCACCCCAAATCGCGCTGACTGAAAACACCGGCGAGATCATCTTACCTGCGTAATTGGCATTTCCGTGCAGGAAAAACCCGAAATCATCTCTTAAATTTTTACTCAAGTGTTTGCTGCGGCACACCTGTGGCTTTTTCCAATTGTTAGAAGCGAAAGGTGAGTTGGCCTGAAAGCAAGAGCAGGCTGAAATCAGGAGCAGGACGTGCAAAAAATCTTTCAAACGATGTCGCAGAGAAATGACGTTCTCTTGGCATTTCTGTTGATCGCAATCGTATTTATGATGATCCTCCCGTTGCCGACGGTTCTCGTGGATACGCTCATTGCCATCAACCTCAGCCTTGCAGCAATCCTGCTCATGGCCGCGCTCTACCTGAAGGATGTTGTCGCCCTCTCGGCGTTCCCGTCCATCTTGCTTCTGACAACCCTCTTCCGCTTGTCGCTGTCCATCACGACGACCCGTCTGATCCTGCTGAAAGCCGATGCCGGTGAAATCATCGACACCTTTGGCAACTTCGTGGTGCAAGGCAATCTGGTCGTCGGTATTGTTATCTTCCTGATCCTCACCATCGTGAACTTCCTCGTAATCACCAAGGGCTCCGAACGCGTGGCAGAAGTTTCCGCCCGCTTCTCCCTTGATGCGATGCCGGGCAAGCAGATGTCTATCGACTCTGACATGCGGGCCGGCCAGATCGAGCTGGACGAAGCAAAGCGCCGCCGGTCCAAGCTGGAAAAAGAAAGCCAGCTTTATGGCTCCATGGACGGCGCTATGAAGTTCGTGAAGGGCGATGCCATCGCGGGCCTGATCATCACCGCCGTTAACATTATCGGCGGCGTCATCATCGGCACCTCCCAGCACGGCATGAGCGCTGTTGATGCGCTGGATCGCTACACCATCCTCACCATTGGTGACGGTCTGGTTGCTCAGATCCCGGCTCTGTTCATCTCCATCACCGCTGGCTTCATGGTTACCCGCGTAAGCACCGATGACTCCAGCGATCTTGGCTCTGACATCGCCAAACAGTTGAACGGTGAACCGAAAGCCCTGATGATCGCAGCAGCGATCATGGTTGGCTTCGCGCTGATCCCTGGCTTCCCTTCTGTTATCTTCCTGCTGCTGGCAGCTATCTTTGGCTCCATCGCTTACTTTGCAATGCGCCGGACCAAGACCCAGTCTGCGAAGAAAGACTCTCAGCAGCTCTCAGCTTTTGCCCCGCTATAGCGCCGGAAGGTGAAGCGCAGATGATGCCAGATGAGGACATGGCAACCGAGGTGGAAGCCGCACAGGATCTGGCGATTACCATCACGGTTCCTTTGATCGTCGATATCTCGTCCTCCGTACGCTCTACCCTCAACCCGAAGAAGCTGGACAGAGAAGTCGCAAAGGTTCGCAAGGCGCTTTACTTCGATCTCGGCGTCCCCTTCCCTGGCATCAAGCTGCGGCTGAACGAAAGCCTGCCTGAAGGCGAGTATCGCATCCTCGTCAATGAGGTGCCGGTTGCCCGTGGCGCAGCCCGTTCTGGTTACTTCATTGCCCGCGAAACACCGCCAAACCTTGCCATGTTCAACATCCCTTACGAGGAAGGTGACAGCTTCTTGCCGAACACTCCATCCTTCTGGGTGAGCAACAGGCACTTTGAGCAGGCAACCCGCGCAGGCATTCAAACCCTGACTCTGACCGGCATGCTCAGCCTGCATCTGGCTCATGTCCTCAAGCAGCACGCAGCAGAATTCCTCGGCATTCAGGAATGCATGTTCCTGCTCAAGCACATGGAAAGCGATTTTGACGAGCTGGTGCGCGAAGTAAACCGCGCCGTCCCGCTCATCTCACTCGCTGATGTTCTCAAACGATTGGTCCGTGAAGACATCTCCATCCGTGACATGCGCACCATCCTTCAGGCCATCGTGGAATGGGGCCAGAAGGAAAAAGACCCGCTTATGCTGACGGAACACATCCGCATGGCATTGAGCCGCTACATCACACACAAGTACTCTGCAGGCCAGCACATCATCCCGGCGTACCTCATCGACAAGGACATCGAGGACGAGGTGCGCGGCGCGATCAGACAGACCAGCGGCGCGTCCTATCTGGCTCTGTCACCGGACACCCACCGCCAGCTCATCACCGTCATGCGCAGCGCCATCGGCGATAATCTGGCGCACAACGGCATTGCGCCGGTAATCCTGGTGCCAATGGATATCCGCCGGTTCTTCCGCAAAGTGATCGAGCGTGATTACGCGGATCTGGCAGTGCTCTCCTTCCAGGAGCTGGCACCAAACGCGAACATCCAGCCACTAGAGAAAATCAGTTTACGCGGCAAGGTTGGCACCCTACCAGCCTGATCCCCGAATACCGCGTAAAACCTGCCCTTTGCCCGGGCAGTGAAGGTGGAACCCGAATAACCAAAATCAGAAGCCCCAACTTCGGGTAATCGGGTTCCACCTATTCCTCAGAAATCTTCACATGTCGGGAAAATGTCGTCTTGTTCTGACACCACCTTCCTCAAGTAACTTTCTCTGCAACAGCCCTGCAACAAGCACCAAAAGCACCGCATGACCTGTCATGCAGTGGGGAAGCTAAGATCCCGAAAAACGGGGAGAGCAAGGCGAGCAGGCAGTGCCTGCGCATTGTAAATAAGTTAGTTTCTTCGGCATTGGCTGCTCGCCTCGCCCGGGCGTTTTTGTATGAAACAAGATCTCCACCGAAAGGCATTGGGAGCAGGTGCCTACCCATCAGGATCAGCCCTCACAAAGCACAAGGCTTTGATCAGAACCTCCCCCTCTGAGCAGTTGCTATCTGGAACAGTTTGACCTGTCCGTGACAGCTGCAGCTGCCAGTGTAGACGCCCATCGGGTGACCAGCTTCCGCTTGGTCCCTGCACTAAAGACTTTCAAGGGGTGTTTCAACGAACCCGCCAGATGATGCGTTACTTCACCCGGTAGCCCCGCCCAGCCCACGCCGCACTGACGGTCGGTCCGCCAGCTGCCCGTTTACGTGGACATAAGTTAAGTATGGGGCTGGCAGACCTAAGGGGAATAACTTTTCCGCTCAAGGCATCACGCGCTTAAGGAATGGCTCCACAACATGGCCCCAAATCTCAGGTCCGTTATCCCAAAGAAACACGCCATGACCTTTTTCACCATCTAGTGGCAAAATAACAAGCTCCTGCTCTGCATCACTCTCTGATGTAAAAGCTTCAAAATAGAACTGAGCTAATTTGGGGCTAAATAACTCATCATTATCTGCATAAATCCAGAGAACAGGCACTTTTACGGTAGAGCCGTACGCTCTGAAATCACGCTTAACCCGATCTGTATTGCCTAGTTCATCACGGTTGATTGCTCCAGCTCCGGGAGCGAACGTGACGACTCCAAGAACACCTTCAGGGGCTTTACTGGCAACACCAAGAACGCCATTACCTCCCGCAGAAAGCCCAACAAGAACAACTTTATCATTTGCAACAAACTGTTGCTTCCGGAAATAACTAACAGCGCTCTTGATATCGTGAATAGTCTCTTCAAAAAGCTCAAGCGCATAAGATGAGTTATCTCCCTTCACAACAGAACGCACGCCTTCAGAACGCCCATATCCTCGGCGAATGACCACGGCAACAGCATACCCCCGTGCCAAAAACCACCGGATTGCAGCATCAGGCCGAAAGTCATAAGCACCATCAGTTGGCGCATCCGCCGCCATACCGTGGTTGAAGACCGCCAAAGGAAACGCCCCCTCTCCATCCGGCTTAAAAACAGTTGCCTCCAGCGTGATTGTCCCACTGCCATCTTCCAACTCAACCGGCGCACGCCAAACCTGCATGTTGAGTTCACCGAGTGGTTCACCAATCGCACCAGTCTTAAACTCAGCAGCCTCTCCTAATGCCGGAAAGGCCAAAGACACACCGATGATTGCTAAAGCACACGCCAGCCAACATCGTTTTTTAAATATTGAAAACACAGCAACCTCATTTGAAATACAATTGAATTACAAATCAACTGCAAATGAAGCACGATTCCTTAGTGACGGCAAGTTGTGTTTTTTGAGAGATGCAGCCAGCACAACTCCTCAGAGCATAGGAGCCTTAGCCTTTTGAGAAAGATAACAGGAGCTTAGTTCGGCTTGTCTTCGCCAGTCTTTTTCTCATGCTCAAGATCGATCACACCGCGTTCAAGCGGTCCGTTGTAAAGGATGTCTTTGTTCTGATCGATCCAGACAAGGATCTCCGCAACCGCAGCAAACATATCCTGCGGAATAAGTTCTTCAATCTGCACTTCTGCATGCAGCATGCGGGCAAGTTTCACATTGGCAAAGATCGGCACACCAGCGGCCTCTGCTTCCGCACGCATTTTAAGCGCGGTCAGATCAAGCCCCTTGGCAACAACCAGCGGCACAGCAACTTCATCCGGGCGATAGGAGATCGCAACCGCATAGTGGGTCGGGTTCACAACCACCGCACTGGCTTTGCGGGTGTTCTCAAGGTTATCGCTCATCAGGATTTCCTGAGAAATCCGCTTCCGCTGCCCTTTAATTTCAGGGCTGCCCTCAGACTCTTTATGTTCCCGCTTCACCTCTTCCTTGGTCATCTTCAGGCTCTTGATGTGCGTATGCTTCTGGAACATGAAGTCAAGGATGGCCACGCCCACAAATGCCAGAAACGAAATCCCAAGGATCAGTTTCATGATCGCACCACTGATGTTCGTGATGCAGGGAATACCGCAGGAGAGAGAGTTGATGTAAGCGCCAATGGCATACTTCACGGTGAAGTACAGCATGGTGCTGAGCAGAACGATTTTCAGGATCGACTTAAGAACCTGTACCACTTGCTTGAGCGAGAAGATACGCTTGAAGCCCTCTGCCGGACTGATCTTGCTTAGCTTGGGCATGATGCTGTCGACAGCCCACAGGAAGCCAAACTGTACAAAGTTTCCGAAAATACCGGCAGCAATCGCAACACCGATCAACGGCAGGACAATATCCATAAAAGTGGAGAAGACACCAAACACCCCTTCCCCGGCTGAAGAAGAGAAGTCACGCCGTGTTGCCAGATCGGCAAGATCATCCATCAACCCGACAAGCTTGGAAAAGTTCAGATCCCAGGAGAACCAGAGATAAGCAATCACTGAAAACAACGAGATCGTCGTCGTTACTTCGGTACTCTTAGCCACCTGCCCTTTCTCACGAGATTCACGTTCTCGTTTGGGGGTGGGGAGTTCGGTCTTTTCGCCGGAACTCTGCCCACTCATGGACCGACCTCCAGCTTCTGATCCTGATAGATCTCCTGCCCCTTCTCAAAGATCCCGAACATCTCATCCGTAAACAACTTCAGCTCAATCTGATGCTCCGCCGCTTCCGGCAGCAGGAAAGAGAGATAGAAGGTAAGCAGAATGACAGCCACGCCACTCTTGATCGGCATCGCCAGAATGAACACCTGAATTTGCGGATCAAACCGACTGATAATCGCCAGTGCAAACTCTGAGAGGAACATCAGAATAACCAGCGGCGCTGCCATGATGAACATCAGACGCATGGCATTATCGAAGATGGACAGGATCAACTCAGGAAATTCTTCCGGCAGCACAGGCACAAACTCGGTGACCGGAAAGATCATGTAGGAGTTGTAGACCAGCGTCAGAATGAAGAAGAAGCCCGGTGTCAGGAAGAGGTAGAGAATAAACGCACGGGAGAACAAATCCCCGATCGGCGAGCTTTCATTGCCCAGCATCGGATCAATACTGGACGCAACGGCTGCACCGCGCTGGTTGTCAATCAACGTACCGGCAGACTGCACAGCCCACAGCAGACAGGAGATTGTATAGCCAATCAGGAACCCGATGGCATACTCCTTGAAGAAGTAGACGATAAACATCGATCCGGTGGGCGAAAATCCGTCCACATACTGCAGGTTATAAGGGTAAAGCGGGATCGCAATCACCATGACAACCACGTTGCGCGCCATACGCGACATGAGCGTGGCGTTAAACAGCTGGGATGTCGCAAACACCGCGAAAATGCGCGGAAACGTCAGCAACAACACCAGAAAGGCGTCACGATGGAGTGAGGTGATCTCCGCAATCAGGTTCATCGGCGTTACCTGACCAGTGTCGGGAAGTCGTCAAACAAAGCCTGCGTGAAACCGATGGTCTCCGACCCAAGAAAGCTGGACATCATGAACAGCGTCAGCGCCACGGCAATCAGCTTCACACCAAACTGGATCGTCTGTTCCTGCATCTGTGTCAGAGCCTGCAGCAAGGACACCGCAAGACCAACCAGCGAAGCCACAATGATCGGCGGCAGAGACAGCATCATCACAAGGATCATGGCCTCGGAAATGCGGTAGACGGCGTCTTCTGGTGACATAGGCTACTCCTCTCACATTTCCGGTTAAACGTAGGTCTTGATCAGACCAAGGATCAGGCGCGACCACCCATCAACCGCCACAAACAGGAACAGCTTGAACGGCAGCGAAATGGTCAGCGGCGACACCATCATCATGCCCATGGCGAGCAGGATGTTGGAGACCACAAGGTCAATCGCCAGGAACGGCAGATAAAGCAGGAAGCCAATCTCAAAGGCCTCCCGAAGCTGAGAAACCGTGTAAGCCGGCAGCAGGATCGCAATGCTGTCAGCACTCATGCTGTCAGCAACCTCCGCAGGCCACAGTTGGCGGGAAGCTTCCAGAAAGAACGCCTTTTCCTTACTATCCGCATGCTTGGCCAAAAACTCTTCCAGCGGCCCTTTGGCGGCGACAAACGTCGTCTTCATATCCTCCACCGTGGCGATGGAGTAGTTCCCCTTCTCCAAAATCTCAAAGGTCTGGAGGAAGACTGGCAGCATGATGTAGCCAGACAGAATAATCGCCAGAGCATTCAACGCCATATTCGGCGGAATTTGCTGCACACCCAGCGCGTTACGCACCAGCAGCAAGACCACCGACAGCTTGATAAAGGACGTGGCAACAATGGCCAGAAACGGGACAAGGGCCACGACCACAAGTGCCAATATGAGCGTGAATGGATCAGACGTCATCAGCAAATCTCTGGTTGGGCACCTTCAAGGCGCCTCTGGTTTTCGTTGGCTTTGGCGTGACCTAAAGAAGCTTAAAGGCCTGCGCCCCGATCAGTTTTGGAAATGCGCAGCGCAACGCGCTCATCAATCTGCACCAGATGCCCCTTGGCAATCCGCTTGCCCGCAGCACGCACATAAACAGGTGTCTCTTCATTGAGCGCAGGCACATCAATGTTCACCAACGTTCCAGCCGCCCAGCTCTCAAGCTCAGCAATGGAAATCTCACGCTCATCCACCTCAAAACGCACCGGCACACCCATCTGAGAAAGATCAATGGAACCAATCTCTTCCGCGCCTGCTTCAGCAGTTTGCTCTGCATTCACCTGTTCGGCTAACTCACTCATACCATTTACACTTTCAATTCGTTCGCAGCCCCATCCCTGCTCCACCAACACCAGGTGATGACGGCTGAGCGGCCCGTCCACAGTGATGCGTTGCCCAAGCGCGGGCGCATCCAGAACGACAAGATCTCCGCTGCGCAGATTGGCAACATCCGCACTCGGCAAAGCCGCTTCGCAAAGGGTCAGGCTGATGGAGGTGTTCAGTTGCTCACGAACAGCACGCCACGCAGGCTGAGCTGTCAGCGGCAAACCACCTAGCAGACTGGAAAGCGCATCCGGCCTCACACCAACTTTCGCCAGAACCGCAGGCCCACCAATCTCGCCATACCGAACTGAGAACCAGCTCAGCTGCTCCAGCTCACCAACGGAAAGCAGCGTAGAAACTGATTGGAACGGCAGCTCAGCCTGAACCTTGGTGAAGTCCGCTGGCAGTTCATTACGTAGGTTGACAACAATGCCCTCAATCAGTGCATCACGTAGCCCTGCATCCAGCTCCAGAACATCCGCATAAGCCAACGGCACACTCAGCTGAGCTTCAAACGGAAAATCTTCCAGCACGAGCACAGCAGTTGCGCCGGTATCCCCACGCAGCATGCAGCCTTGCGCGAAGGACGAAGGCGCATCGCACACCTGAAAGTTCAGCGTGTGCGTGCTCTCAATCGTAATGTCCTGCTCCGCATAGCTGAGCGCGGCGTTCCAATAGTCGAGCGGATCTGTTTTAGTTTGATAATTCAATGCATTCATGACGTGGTGCTGTTCCCCGCAAAGATTGAGGAAAGTCCCATCATGGAAGAAGAACCGGCATCAACGCTTTCAATCTCCTGCTGTTCCAGTCGATCAAGAATACGGATTTTCCGGTCAGGAAAACGCTGCTGCAACGTGCTCATAAGACCCTGCGCGGCCGCCTGAACCTCACCAGCAATCCGGTCACCGGTGACGCGTTCCAGCACAACGGCAAGCCCACCTTGCGTAGACATCACCTTCAACCCAGCAAGACCAAAGCGGTTGGCATCAAGAGAAAGGCTCAAAACGCGCCCATCGCTCTTATCCGCCATGGCTTCCGCCCGCATGGCCTGCTCAATCTGGTTCGCAATCGCCGTCATCGCCTTATCAACGCGCGCTTCTGTTGAGGTCTGGCGCACGGAGCTGAACAGCTCAGAAGGGTTGGAGACGGAAATTGTGCGGGCTTCAGCGGGATCAGAAGCAGCCAGCAATCGCGCATGGCTCAGGTCCAGCGGGTCAGTCTGCCCTTGCTGCGATCCTTCGCCCTCATCCTGTAAAGCATCTTTGGCGAGAACTGGAACGGATTTGCCCTCGGCAGTACGCAGCTGTTCCTGAAACAGGCTGACATCATGACGGTTAAGCCCGTCAGAGAACCTGTTACCCTGCTGCTTGCCGGACATTTTGCCGTGTTCTCGCGGCTGCTTGCCACGGATATTTTCAAGATTTTGCTGCTGCTCAAGAGGCTGCGAACCCTGAGAAACCTTCATACTTCCACTTGCCTTCGCCCGGAAAACTGCTCCTCGATCTCCTGCTCCTCCGCAGCCTCCATTAAGGCATTGGCTTCACTCCGAAGATCATCCGCAACCTTTCCATACTTATCTTTGATGCGAAGTGCTTTTTGATACTCAAGGCGGGCGGCCTCCGCATTTTTAAGTGCGCGATCATAAACATAGGCCGCGCGTTCCGCTGCGTCCTCCAGCTTTTTCACCGCGTTTTCAAGGATCTGCGCCTGCTCTTTCACTTTATCGAGATCATCGGTTGAGATGACCTTCTTGATGATTTCCTCATAAAGCGCGTCTTGCTTGGCAGGCAGAGCGGCGCGTTCGTCCGCAGCCGTCTTGCGCTTCTGTTCCAGCTGCTCCTTGGCACGCCGGACCTTTTCCAGCTCAGCATTCAGTTCACGCTGAGCCTTTTGCTCCTTAAGTGTCTTGACCAAATGTAGCTTTTTTATCTGGTTGATCACGCAACTGTGCTCTTCAGCTTGCCAAGGGCAACATCAAACCCGTCAAACTCATCCGTGCGCTGCTGCAAGAACTCCTTGATCGGTTTGTTCTTGGCAATCGCCAGATCAGCCTCTGTATCCGCGCCTTTCTGATACTCACCAATCTGCACCAGCAGCTCAACTTCCTCATACTTTGCCAGCAAGGAGTTCACTTTGCCGGACATCTCACGATGTTCAGGGGAAGTGACTGCCGTCATCACACGGCTTTTGGAGTTCAGAATATCGATGGCCGGATAATGGTTGGCTGCGGCCAGCTTGCGCGACAGCACGATATGCCCATCCAGAATGGATCGCGTTTCATCAGAAACTGGCTCATTCATATCATCGCCTTCCATGAGCACCGTATAGAACGCAGTAATTGAGCCCTTATCATTCATACCAGCCCGCTCCATCAGGCGCGGCAGCGTGGCAAACACAGAGGGCGGGAAACCGCGACGGGTTGGCGGCTCGCCAACAGCAAGACCGATCTCACGTTGAGCACGGGCAAAACGGGTCACGGAGTCCATAAGCAGCAACACACGCTTGCCCTGATCGCGGAAGTATTCTGCAATCGAAGTCGCAACAAACGCAGCTTTAGACCGCTCCAAAGAACTCTTGTCTGACGTCGCAACCACAACAACAGACTTCTTCATGCCCTCAGGTCCAAGATCATGCTCAATGAACTCGCGCACCTCACGGCCACGCTCACCAATCAACGCCAGCACGGTCACATCGACTGCTGCGCCTTTCACCAGCATCGCCATCAGCGTGGACTTACCGCCACCAGCCGACGCAAAGATGCCCATACGCTGACCTTCACCAGTGGTGAGCATACCGTCGATGGCCCGCACACCCATTGGCAAAGGTTTGTCGATGATCTGACGCTGCATAGGATCTGGCGGATCCTGATTGACCGGGTAATGGGTCTCAGGCATAAACTCCTGATCAACTCCGTCAATGAAGTTGCCCATGCCGTCCAGCACACGGCCCAGCAGCCCTTCGCCTACAGCAACGGTTTGTACGTGCCCGGTTGGACGTACCTCGGTATCAGGCCCGACACCATAAAGCTCACCAATTGGGGACAGCAGTGCTTCATCATCATGAAACCCAACCACTTCGGCCATGAGCCTGCGACCGGTTGAGCGGGTATAAAGCTCTGCAATCTCACCAATTTCCACCTTGGGCACGACCGCGTGGATGAGCGTGCCCACCACTTTGCGCACCCGGCCTGTTAGCGGATAGGGCTCCACATCAGTTGACGCTTTGACCAATGCACGACCAAGCCCCGGCAACCGGGATCCGATCTGCTTGCTGCGCTCTTCAACATGCTCAGCGGGTTCAATGATGGAGGCCATTATCCCTCCGCAAGCTTATTGGTGGACGCTTGACCAGATGATGTTCTGCGCAGGATCTCTTCAATCTCTTCCAGCCGAACCTGCAGGTTGCCATCCACACGGCCAACAGGTGCATCCAGCACGATATGCGCACCTTGCAGCTCGCCATCCTCAACGATCTCAAGAAACTCAATCTGCTTGAAACCATCGGTGATCGCGCGAGTCATCGCCGTTGCTTTGACGTACATTTCCGGTGCCACATGTAAGCGAACACGCTTTTCAGCGCGCAAGGACTTCAGCATGCTGCGCGCCATCAAGCGCACACGCTCTGCATCATCAAACTCATCCAGCAAACGGCGCAGCAGTGTAATGGTCACGGTGACAACATCATGTTCCACCTCTCGCAGGCGCGTATCCAGCAAAGCTTGCTCCGCTATAATACGCTCACACGCCTCCGACTGCGCCTTGCGAACGCCGTCTTCATATCCCTGCTTTTTCTGCTCTTCATAAACACGCGTCGCATCCTGCAGAATTTCCTCTGCCCTGCGCTGCGCTGTCGCGATGATCTGATCAGCCGTTTCAACAGAAGCAAACTCAGCTTCCTTGATGATGTGAGTGCCTGGCGTCAGCTGAGCGCCCAGCTCTTTCAGTCTATAAATGCTCGCCATTGTGGCAATCTCCGACGCAAATACTGGACAAAATGCTCTTGCTGCTCTGCTCGCATCACCTGCAAGCGAGCGCTGAGTTTCTCGTTAAGTTCATTGGAAAAACGTAGGTGCACCAACGGTTCAAGCTTCTCATCAACCGCACTTACAAAAGCCAGAATACCTTCAGCACCAATCAAAGTGAGAGCCTGCAAAGCCTCTTCATCGCTGCCGCCACATAGCTGATCAAATGCATCATCTTCTTCAGCTGAATATCCAAGAGTGCCAAAGAAAAACGCCACATCACGGATGGCGATATCAAACACATCCTCGCCGAACAGCGCTTCCATCCGTTGGCAATGGCTCTTGAGCACAAGACGCCCGATCATGTCATGAACGCGTGCAATCGCGATTATGCGCAACACACCGCCAAAATCCTCAGCACCCAGACTGCACAGCATCAACGCCAATCGCGCCTGATCAGAACCAGTAAGTTTGTCAGTTGCAGCAGCATCAACAGCAAGGCCATTGAGCCCAAGCAAACGCGATACATGGGTGTTTAAGGGACGGCGGAAATCATCATGCCCGGAAAGACCGCGCAACACGCCAAGCTCCAATCCGGCTGCAGCCAGATGGTCATCATGCGCAAAGGCAAGAGGGTTCAGCAAAGATGCAGCAAGTCTGGCCTGCAAAGGCCAGACTGCAGAGTGATGTGGAGTGCCCGTCATCATGCCCTATCCTGCACTAAGCAAGTTCTTCAGGCAGAAGCTCGTCGTCTTCTCCACCCTTGCTTTTTTAGTGCCAGAGCTGAACTGCTTGAACAGCAGGAAGCCAACGCCAGCAATCAGCAGCAGCAGCACAACACCAACGCCGCCAAGGATCTGCCAGAAGACACCGGCATCATCACGGGCGATACGCAGTCCAGGAAGCACAGCTTCATACTCCTGTGCAGTACGCTGAGAAACAGGCTTCAACTCACGAGCTGGCACAAGCGCAACCGAGACATTGGCGTATTCAACGCCCTCAATCGCATTGCTGACCAGTCGCTTGATCTGCGGGATCAGAAACTCGATATCAAACTCAGGACGATGCTTGATGAAGATCGCAGCAGAAGACGGCTTCACTTCTTCACCCAGATCTGCTTTTTCCGGCAAAACGATGTGAACGCGTGCAGAAACGATACCGTCAATCTCGGTGATGGTCTCAGAAACTTCCTCGCTCAACGCATAAATAAAGCGAATGCGCTCCTCAAATGGGGAGGAAATAATGCCAGACTTCTGGAAGACCTGACCCAGCGTATCACGCGCACGCTTCGGCAGCCCGTTTGCATTCAGGATTGTGACCGCACGCTGAATATCGTCGTCATCCACCTGCAGGGTCACGAGCCCGTCACCCAGACCAACTTTCTGAGCAGACACACCATTTTCCAAAAGCAGGCTCAGCATGGTGTTTGCTTCCTGTTCGGACAGGTTGGTGTACAGATCCGTGTTGCAGGCGGCCAAACCAATCACCATGCCTACAATTGTAATAAAACGCCGAATATTCATTTAGACTTTCACTATACCTATTGAATGCGCAGTCTTAATCAACGCATCAAAGCGTCCATACCTTGCGTGGTTTTGCCCGCAATTTTCGAGCTCACATCAACCAGCAAAGAATAGTTCGCCACTTCAATCTGCATGTTGATCAGCTTATCGAACTGGCTGAGCTGCCCACCTTCAGAAATCGCATTGATGCTGTCACTGGTCTCAGCAAAAACACCCCTCACCTTGGCAAGGCCGTCAATGAGGAAGTTGCTGTCTGTTGGATTGACGGAAGCAACCTGAGTAGGCGCTTGAACCGCAGCCACATTTTGCGCGGCGTTCACCTGATCCACACCACCAATCACCACGTTGCCATTGACGATCTGGCCGGAAACTGGCGCTTGCACACCACCAGCAGCACTCAGCGCTGTCTGAAACTGATCTTCAAGACCCGTCACGTCGCCCGCTGCTGCAGCGCCAGTCGATCCTGCTCCACCCTGCAGCGCCTGCTGCAGCTGAGAGGTGAGTGAACTGTCCAAAAATGTTGTCATGAATGCTCCTCACTATTTGCTGAAACTCGTTTCGCCTGAGGTCAACGCCTATTAGCGGACCATCATCGCACTGACAGGATTGGCAAGCTCATCCCTGGAGGAAAGCGCCTGAGCCGCGATCTCCGCACACGGCGTGCCCGCAGCCATCTCGCAAACTTCACTCAGGATCTCACAGGCCGTATCAATCTCGCCCTTCCGCAACAGCGCAAGACCGCGATAGGTCTGGATCGTGTCAGTTGGCGGCGCATTTTCAAGGCAAGCAAGCGCCTCATCAACATTGCCACGCGTCATCGCAGCAAGACTACGCCCCAAGGGACCAGCCTCCTGATCAGGGCGCATCACCTGAAACGCCTTGAAGATGGAGTCAGCATGCTCGGCAAGACCATAGGAGACAGCGATAAAGCCCAGCTCTGCAAGCATCTTGACGGTTTCACTATCAAAATCTTCTACGTTCATTCCACCCTCATTCCAAAGCCTGCATGCGACTTGCTCCAATCATTAAGCAAGCCGCATACGAATTCTTGTTCTCAGTCGATCAAGCAGGTCTCCCCACTCGAACCTAACGATTTTCCCAACGCGCGCCCTTGTGAGCCGGCACTGGCGGAGGAGTTTCCCCTAAAGGTGTTCCATCCCTCGAGATGTTCCCATAAATCGGCTGATCATCACCAAGAAGCACATCAGGATAATCGCCGCTGTTCTCTACAGCACTCTCTGTCTCTGAATTTGCGTAGAGAGGTTCATTGTTCACAGTGCCACCGGTCTCCAACCTCGCGTAGGTTGGATCAAGCAGGAAGCTCCCCGGCTCAGACAACTGCCCATTGTTATGGTCCAATCTGCTGTAAGGGTTCTCATTCTCAATGACCTGGCGATCAATATCAGCCAGCACCCGCGCAGCTTCCTTACGCTCATTTGCTTCTGCAGCACGTTGCTGATTTGGCGTGTAATGCCGAAGGATCGGAGCACCTTCTGTATCGCCGCCGCGCTTGTTAACTTCTGCGTACAGTTGCTCACCAAGTTCTGGCGTACTCTGCCCACCTTCAGAACGAACAGGCGCCCCCTCTTTGCCGCCCGGCAGCTCTGAATATGCCAAGCCGTAAATAGAGTTCGGCAGAACCACTGCACCGTCCCTATCAATGAAGCGGCCACCTGTTGGGTTGATAGACACCTCTTCGTAGGCAGCGTCAGACAAAGCTTCATTCACCAGCTCATTGATTGTGGTGCCAAGCTCCTTCAGCGCACCAAAACGCACGTCATTGTCATGAAATGTCGGATTTTTCTGAATACGCTCAAACGCAGCACTAAGAACCTCATCAGTCTTTGCCTGATGGTTTTGAACGCCACCCTGTTGTAAGCCCGCCGAAATTTCATTCTTCGCCAGCTGGGTAAACACAGGCCAGTTGTTCAGCTTCTTATCGTGAGTTTGCAACGCATTGCCAAACAGCTTACCGCCTGTCAGTTTCGCGACAGATGCTTTGGAAACCTTACTGTTTCCATCCTTTGTATCTGCCTGATAAATCGTTTCGCCGCCTTCGGTCCTTTGACCTCCAATACGAACCTGCGCATTATCTTTAACAAAATCTTTGTTGGCTTGATGATCGATACGATCCAAAACAGCTGACAAGTGATCTGTGCTGGAAAAGCTAACTCCGGTCATGATTGCCTCGCATTCCTTTAGCCTCAAACGGCTAGTGATTTGATATCTCTTGAGTTTAGAATGCACGCTTAAGGCGATGAGGTGAGTGCCGTTGGTTACAGGCAGAGGAAATTCTTTCAAAAAAAGCGGCAAAACACGAATTGGTTATTCTTCGTGATCTCAATGACTTAAGGTCAGGTATCAAACAGCACAAAGGCCGGTCCGTTCAGAACCGGCCTTGCTGACACAGCATGATTTCCGCTCAAGATCTAAGCAACCGCCATCTGACGAGCAATCGCCCGCATCTCCAACTCATCCCAGGCTTTCATTTGCTCTTTGAAGCTTCGCATCTGATCATTGGAAGCCGAGATACTCGCTCGATCTGCCGACCCGAACGCTTTGAGCATGATCTCTGCCAGAACCTCTTCCGCAGTCTCGTCTTGAACACAGCCACTGGTCCGGGCCAGATAAATGAGCCCTAACTCGATCGTCTCTTCCGCAACATCAAACATCTTCGTGGCAATGGAAAAGACCGGCGCAGGAGGCAGCACATCTTTGACAATGTCATTGATGCGCGTCAGTTCACCAAAACTCAAAGGCACATCTGATGGATCTCCTTCACCAAACAGCTCTTTGAGGATCAGCTCCCTGTACTCCACAACGTCACAGTCATGCGCTTTGATCTGGTTTTCAATCAAAACCACAAAATCGAACCAGCTACCAGCATCTTCCAGATCAAGCTTTTGCTGCTCAAGCGCTTCAATTTTGCGGGTCACGAATGCGCCTTTAAGCCCAAGCTTCCAAAGCGGAGTAAACCAGCTGAAAGCACGTGGCTTCACCAGCTTGGTTTGAAAGACAAGCTCATCCTCACTGCGGGCACGTGCCTTCTTCAGCGGTGGGATAAGCAGATCGGACTTCTTGATTTTCAGATTCAACTCACTGCTGAGAAGTCCACTTAGCAGGTCGTCCAGTGTTGGCCTTGATGGAAGAACAAGGTCAATCATAAAGCATCATTCCAGTTGTTTTTTATTATTGAGTAGGTGCGGTTTGTGAGCTGCTCACAGTGCGAACCGCATGCGCATTTTTGCTTTGATATGCCCGGTCAAAAGCGTGCACTTTTACCCGGCGCTCAGCACGTTTTTCTTCCTCGCTCTGACGCTCCAGAGCATCCTCTTCAGCACCAGCAAACGGATCCTCAACCTGCACTTCCATCCCACCTTCGCTTGCAGGATCACTCTCCTCTCCAAGTGGAGTGATCTTGGCAGCTTTGGTTTTCAGCTTATCGCGGCTATAGGCTTTATCCCGCACAGCCTCATCCTCATCAGGACCACCCGTCTCGACCTCGCCTTTCTCATCAAGAAGGTCACGGGATTGCTGAAGGGAGAGTTCAGATGCAGCAGCTTCATTCATGCTGTTAAAGACAGCCTCATAAGTCGGCTGCTCTTCATGCGGTATTTCAGGTTGAGTTCCATCCATCGGATGAACCTCTTCACCATGGCCCTGATCGCCAGTTGGTTGCACAGTGTCGTCCAGCGAAGGACGTGTATCCAGATAATCATCCAGATCCCGCTTACCCACGCCGGCATACGCAAAGCGGAAATTGTCATCGCTGACATACCGCATCTGGTCCCCGGCGAGCTGAAAACCCAGAGATGACATCAACAACGCACTGGAAACACCAACGGTTGCCTTCGGCTCCTCTTTGATTGAAGGCGGCAAGGACACAACAGAGCTCTGGCCTTTGAGGTAAGAACTCAGGTTCCTCAAAGAAGAAAACTTCAGACCTCTTGGATCGCTCTTTTCTTCCTCATAGACAAACTGAGAAATATAACTGATAGCCTCCTCAAATCGATCCTGCCGCTGCTCGCGTGCATGCTCATAAAGCTCTGCGCCGCTTCATTCCGGAGCAACTGATAGAACACATTCCAGTTGGAGACCTTCTGCTCAGGCCTTTCTGCCTTGTTCTGCAAAAAGCGAGTGTGCCGCGTCACCGCACGACAAAGGCCAAGCACCTTTTCACTCAAGCCATCTTTATTGTCCTGAGACACAGTCGCCTTGTAGAGCACCTCACCATTTTTGCTGGCGCTCTTGGTCAGGCTCACCCGCGCATCCTGAACCGATTTGCCGGAAATCGCAGCTTCAAGACGCGCAATAACGTTGGTGTAACGATCATTTTGAGAAAAGAGAATTTCTGTCATGGTGGCCCGCCCGGTACAGGCAATCGCCTCTGACCCTCCTCGGCATCAGATGAATGGCGTTGCCTTATGTTTTAAAAAGGAAATTGCGGCCCGATGGGGATGGGCCGACACGCTTAAAGGCTGATCAGTGTGGCAGGTTCAAATGTATCCTGCGTCAGGTCATCAGATGAGGCTTCAGCCTGAGCACCCATCTCACGCACGATCTTCAGCCAACCGGCGGAGACATCAGCAAACGCCAGCACAAACTTGGCCAGCTTTTCAGCATCCCAGGCTACAGCACGCAGATCGTTGTGCATCACAAGAGCATCATTTTCGATGAGAACCAGACGCATCCCGCCGGACTGAAAGCTTTGAGTGTTATAGACGAGAACAAGCTCAAGAATACGGTCTCGTTGAACCGGCGTCAGCTCACACAGACAGGCAGAAACGCAGATGCGATCACTGTCCGGTACGAGTTTGAATTTCAGAGAAAAAGCATCCAGATCAACAATACGAATAGATTGATCCTGTTCATCTTCTTTTGGCTCAACACCTAATATCTGACATGCATCACTGAGCAATTTCTCGAGCATGATGGGACTCCGCTTCCTTACTTTCTTAGCCATGACATTGCCAGAAAGCGGAGCAACCTAAAGTGTCAAACGATACAGTTTGAATAAGATACAATCGCAATTAGCATTTATTTTTCCGCCGGTTATGGAAGCACTTACAAGCGCCGGAAAATGAATTTCCCTCACCTGTCTGCAACTTAAAAAAGAAATCCCCCAGAACGCAGAAGCACTCCGGGGGATAGGTGTTGCAGCTGTTGCTAACCTTAGAAAGCTGAAAGCTCGCGGCGCAGTTTCTGCGTAATGTTCTGCAGCTCAGACTGCTTGCGAACAACACGCGGTGTGATCATCACCAGCAGTTCCGTCCGCCGTGTGTCGTTTGTGGTGTTCTCTTTGAACAACTCACCAAACACAGGGATCTTGCGCAGGATCGGCACACCAGACTCACCATTCTCTTTACGCTCCTGAATGAGGCCACCCAGCAAAATGGTACGGCCAGATTCAACAACGATATCCGAGTTGATGGTACGCGTCGCAATCGTTGGTGTCAGAGACCCTTCTTCGGTCTTGTTCTGCACTACGTTACTCACCTCCTGCTGGATCTGTAGCAGAACGGAGTTGTTGGAACGAATGTTCGGCTCAACCTGCAAAACAATACCAGTGTCTTTCACGTCCACTTCGTTGGTCACAGTCACATTGCCATCATTGCTGGAAGACTGACTGCGGGACGCAAACGGTACCTGATCACCAATCACAAGACGCGCCTTACGACCATCCAGAACGGTCAGGTAAGGAGAAGAAATCACCTTAACCTTCGTAATGTTCTGCAGAGCCTTCAACACCACATCAACACCAACAGTGTTCAGAGAAAGTGCGCCACCAGCCGCCTTTGTCGGACGAGACGCACCATCGGCCACAGCACCAATGCCACCTGCAAAGTTGCCTTTGGCCAGATACCACTGCACACCGTAGGACAGGTTATCGTTGATGTTCACTTCCGCAATAGTCGCTTCAATCACCACCTGAGACAGCGGCAGATCAAGCGCCTGCACCACATCCCGGATATGCTTGAACTCTTTATAGGTTGAATTCACCAGCAATGCATTGTTACGGCTGTCGGCCACGATGCCAACTTTACTGCCTACTGCAACACGGGAGCTCGGAGCATCAGTCAGACCATCAAACAGCTTGTTTGCATTGCTGAAACGGTTGCTGATGGAATCCTCTGCTGGCCCGACAAACTCGCCATTTGCAGAAACCGGGAACTTGCGTGCAGAAGAACCATTCCCACGAGAAGCCTGCTGACGCTGCTCAACTGGTGGCGCTGCAACACCACTACCGCCCTCACCTTCAAGGATCTGCGTCAGCTGTGTCGCAATCTCATTTGCAGGCAGGTACTTCAGAGTGATGATACGAACCTTCGGAGTATCCAGCAGGTTGTAGTCGACCTCTTTCGTAATCCGTCGCACGCGCTGCAACATCTCACGGCTCTGCACCGCGACGAGCAATGACTGCTGCGTTTCCAGCGGAATGATCGTCAGCGGTGAGTTCAGCTGATTAGGATAAAGCTGCTGGAACAGAGTGGTAATCTGCTTCGCCACCTGGCTCGCAGAGCTCTGCTGCAGACGCAATACGGAAACGATCGTCTTGTCATTGTCGCGATTGTAAAGGCTGTTCACCAGCTCCTCAGCCGCTCCGATATCTTCCGGACGAGCGCGAATAGCGATCTTGTTGGACCCTTCCACAGCAACAGCAGAGGCACCAGCTGGCAGAATAGCCTGCAAAACCTTCGCCGCATCATCAGAGGATGCAGAACGGACAGGCAAAATGCGCAGCTTCAGATCACCAGCAGAACCAACACCGGAAAACTGCTCAATCGCCTGAATGGTCTCAGGACGACCAATATGGAAGATCTGGTCGATCAACTTCAGGATGTAACCATTACGCCCAAGCAGAACGCGGACCAAAGACAACATCTGGTCTTTGGCGATAGGATTTTCTGTCTGGAAAGTAACAGTGCCTTCCAGAGGCTCATCTATCACGTAGTTGACCTGAAGAATGCCACCCAGCGTCTGCTGAATGAAATACTCCAGCGATTCACCACGGAAGTTCAGGCGCACCACATCAGAGGTTGCCTTGGCATCACTGGCCTGAGCAACTCGGATTTCCTGGCGGTTGGCACTGTTAAGACGAGCATCAGCCAGCAGAACCTTGGCTTCTTCATCGTTAAAGAAGAACGCCGTGCCCGGTCTGCCCTGCGCCGCATTTTCACTGTTCACCCAACGGGTGTTGATCGAACGACCCAGAGTGCCGCGTGAGTGAGATGCCAGTCGCGGTTGGCCTGAAAGGGCAAGATGAACATCACGCTGGTTATCTTCTGAGAAGAAATATTGCAGCTGTTCTGTAAGCCCCGCTGGCGGAGCTGTGTCTTCCCATTCCTGATCAGCTGGCTGGGTCGTTGTACAGCCCAGCAGGATCACGGAAATTGAAAATACGCCTGCTGTCTTGCGCAGCATTGAACTTAGTTTAGCACCAATCATTTCAAACCTATGCGTTCAGCACAAGCGCCCAACACGAACCCCGGGGCTAAACGAACCCGGGGCAATCGCACATGTGCTGCCCGAACTTTTTTCGATTAAGTTAGACGCGGCCGTTATCCAACAGCAGCTGAACCCTTCCGGTGGTATCTGTTGTGTCCTGCCCACCTACCGACTGCTCTGCCACAGAAAGTGACTTGGAGATGGAGTTGGATACAAAGCCGACCAGACGCAGCGCATATTCCGCTTCAAGAAGCGTCATGAGTGCCTTCTCGTCTTTCACGCGCTCATCAGCCAGCTCACGCACTTCTTTGCGCAGCTCTTCAATGATGGTGTGGCGCTGATCAAACTCAGGCTTGGCTGCATTGAGCTTGGTCGCTGCATCCGTCAAAACGCCTTCCAGAGTAGATTGACCACTCTCATCCATCTCGCCAGTCTTTGGTGCACCAGCCATCTCCTCAAGCGCAGTGCGCAGCAAGGACTGCACAGCATCACTCTCGCTGAGATCTTCCAGCTTCACGTCAAGCTGCGCAACGGTGTCAGCAATCGCTGTTTCCACTTCACCGATGGATGTGTTGATCTGCGCAATCTCACCATTCAGACGCGCAACCTCTTTCGGATCCTTAATAAGCTCGCTGTCTGGATCATCAGGATCACTCGGCACAGTCGCTGGCAGGTTCGCCAACTCATCCTGTTTGGAGGCAAGGCTGGTTTGCAGATCAGACAACTGGCCTTCCTGTTCCTGCTGCTGCAGGTCCAGCGCCTCGATATCAGCAGCAATGTCTTCCTGCAGCGCCAGTGATTGCAGCAGTTCAGTACGCGCAGAGCGAACCTTTTCAGATTGCCCAATCAGGTTTTGCTCTTTCAACGAAGTCTGAATTTCTTCAAAGCGTGCAACAACCTGACCAACAAGCACCTCAAGGTTTGCTGTGTCTGGCGGTGGCTGCAAACCAAACGCTGCTGAAACGCCAACTGAAAGGAGCTGACTGGCAGACGGAATAGCTTCAACACTCTTGGCCGCCGCCGGACGATCAAGCTGGATATTGCCATCTAATGCGTTGGATACAGGTGTAGAACCAATCGACGATACTGCAGTCATGTCAGACTCCTTGAATTATCTCCACCTATATGTCGCAGATAACCCAGCGGTCATGTTGTGCCTTAAAACACAGAGCCTGCCCTCTAATGGACATTATTGGGGTAATTACGGAGTGAAATAATCGTTACTGTCATGTGTGTGCTGAACGTACAACACCTACAGCATCCAACTGATGCAAAACAAAGAATAAGATCGACAACAGATCAAAGGAACAACTTCCCCTTAGATGATCAGGTCAAACCGGTCCATCATCTCCAGTGGTCGCATCCTGCTTCGCAAGCGCCGCTCTCAGAGCTGACAAAACACCATCCGTGAGCAACATGAAAGCATAGGCATAACCAGGTCGCCGCTTGTGCTCACTCAGCCTTGGCAATTGCGTGTATAGACGTTGCAACAGGTGATACCTGTTCTCAATCTTGGCAATCAGTTCATGAAGGTCAGTCGGAGAGGAAGACCCAACCGAAAACGCCTCCAAGCCAACCCGCGTCTCATCCGAAAATGTCAGGCTCGGTTTTTCGTAGGCAAACCAACGGGATAAATCAAACTGCGCGCTGTATTTCAGATAAAGGTGTTCAGCATCCCGCAATCGATTGACCGTCTGGACGGCCCGCTGTGAATACTCAAAACTATGATCTTTAGGCAGCACTCTGGTGCGCGCCAGCTCAGTGCCATATTGCAGCGCCAACTGCCGCTCAACCGACATACTGCCCGAACCGCGCGGCTTCACAGCCTCAATCCTGCGCGCAGATTTCAGCAAGCCCGCAGTAAATGACAGATCCCGATACAGGATCCCGATATCGCCAGAAATCTTGGAGTACTTCTCTGCCTGCGCAGGAGCCGTCAGTTCAACAATCCCGTTCTCATCCTCACCCAGCTCATAGGGCAGATGTAGATATCCGGAGGTTGCGATCATGACGCATCGCTGTCGCGCACCGCAGCTTTCTTTTGCGCCTCCAGCGCGTAGGCAAGGCGCTTGGAATAGTCGATCAGGCTAGGCAGTGGCCGCGTCTTCATCAGCTTATAGAAGCGCACCAACTCGGAGGTCGCCTCATCTAGCTTGCGGGACCACAACCAATGCTCGGCCAACCGAAGCGCAACAGCGGGGTTGGCCTCATCAACCTGCTTTGCCTGACGAAGCGAGGTCTCAACCTCATCACCACCCAGTGGCCAACTCGCATGGCTTAAAGCCAGTCCCAGCCAGTACTCAGCATTCTTAGGGTTGAGCAAGCAAAGCACTTTGAACTGCTCTTCAGCAGAAGCCTTCTGCTGCAAATGCAAGGCTTGATACGCAAACTGGTAAAGCACCTTCTCCAGTTTACCGTCCGCATTGAGAACGGCCGAAAGCCCCTGCCCTGAACGTAGCGCATCGAGCACCGCACGTGCACTCACATCGCCGCCGCCAAGCCCCTGAAAGACAGCATCAAGATCAATCTCAACATCGGATGGCAGCTCGTCAGAAGCCGGAGCATTTTGTGTAGCAGGTGCTTGTGACATCGTTTGTCCCCGGCCTCAGGTTTTTATGAAAGTATCAGCGCAAAAACGCTAGGCGTTGTTCAAACCAGACAGCAGCTTTTGAGCCGCCTGATGGATCTCAGCATCCTTACGTTCCAAAGCGTACTTCAGCGTATCTTCCAGATCTTCTTTCGCCTCGGTGATATGGCCGAGAGCAAGACAGGCAACACCGGAGAAGTAGTATGGACGCGGATTGGTCGGATCGAGCACCATAGCAGCAGAGGCTGCCTGAACTGCCAGCGTGTACTGCTGCAGCTGCACCGCGCAGTTTGCCAGACCAAGCTGAACATCAACGTTGATCGGCTCAAGCAACACCAGTCCGGTATAGATCTCAAGAGCCTTCTCTGTCCGGCCTGTATCCATCAATCCCTTGGCCATCACCAGCCCCGGATTGATATCGTCTTTTGTCAGCCCCAAACTCCGACCAATCGCGCCCTTTGCAATTGCCTTAATGTCTTCTTCTGGAGATTTGCCCAGTTCTGGAACAAGCTCAGTCATAACGTGCCTCTTTGCGGCTCTAAAATTAGTTTGTTTTGAAGGATATCGGCGAGCTTAAAGGTGAAACACCATAGCGCCATCCAGCTCATCAGAGAGCGTCGTCTGCCCCGCGCCCAACAATGGATTGCTGGCATACCCATCTGCATCTGCTGAAACCAGCGGCTGATAAAGACTCACAACCGACAACAACTCTTCCACCAGCGCTGTCAGCTTGTCCAAATCCGTGTAACCACGACAGCTCACAGAAAGCACCAGTTCCTCTGCGCCTTCGCTCGTCTTACGAAGGTTTGCCAGACACCGGAATTGAGAGAGACAAGCCAGATTAAGATGCAGGATCTCTTCGATCTGCCTGTTTCGCGTTCCAACCGTTTCACTCAGCACACCAATCACAGTGGTGACATCTATACCCCCACCATCAAGCGCGTCTGAAAACACAAGTTGAACCCCGTCAACATTCATTGAAGCGGTGTTCTGCTCGGAGAATATTGGAGCTCCCAACCCCAGCTTTCGCCAGAGCTTTTCCAAGCACCCTGAGTAGTTTATGGCGAACACGAGAAATCCTCTCTGAGATGCGCAAGATCAGCAGCCAATCAGCAAACGCAGAAAAACAGGTGTGCGTTGAGGGTAATAAACGCACACCTGCTTTTTCGGCTTAACCGCGAGTAATCGCAGCCGCCCGTTCGTTTTCGATTTCCCGGGATTCTTTCAGGAACTGAATGATCGCGCGGATGATATCGTCCAGAGCTTTCTGGATGGATTCAGCCTGATCATTCTCCTTACGAACCTCTTCTGCCGCAGCAGCCAGTTCTTGAGAAATCGCTTCATCTTCTTTTGCATTCGCCTGAGTAAACGCACTCGCAGCCTGCGAAGTCGTGTTACCCAGAGTGTTCGCTACGCCACCAATTGTGGCGATGGACTGAGCACGGGAACCAGATGCACTTGCAACAGCATCAAAGCCTTTTGCCTGAGAGCGGAAGTCACCTGCACGCTGAGAGTAGAAGTCACCCAGCTTGCCGCCTTTACCTGGCGCAACATCTGCAGCTTTGGCATCCATCTTCGCTGCCTGCGAGTTCGCATTAGCTGAGTTCTTTGCAGCACCCAGACCTTTAGCAGCACTACCAATCGCAACAGCAGACATCACGATGGAAACAGCGGAAGAAACAACAGTCACAACAAGACTGATGATCGCACCCGTGCGGGTCTCTTCAGCTGCATCACGGCTTTTGCCAGCCTGTGCGTGCATCTGCGTCTTCACGGTTTCACGCGCAATCAGGCGAGATTCCAGCTCATTGTTGCGCTGGTTGATGGCTGACTTGAACAGCGCCTGCGCAATCAGGCGGGACAGGTTACCAGTGCTGTCGATCTTATCCAGAGAGCCGATCGCAACAGTTGCAGCTTCCAGGCGTCCCAGAACTTCATCAGTGGTCGCCTGATCAAAATCTGCACTTGCTGCAAACTGCGGCAAGGAGACGAGAGACAGGAAAGTACCATGATGCTCTGGTGGCAAAGTTGCCAGACGGGCTTCTACGCTCTGCTGGAACTTAGTTGCACGCTCTTCAGAAACGGCAAGCTTGCGTCCTGAAAGAAACTAGGCGGCAGATAGTCACGATTGTAATTAGTACCTACAGTTGCGTTCATAAATACCTCCTTTTAACCTGCAAACTTGGTTCTGCTCAGCGTGTCAGCACGCTCATTCATGGAGCTCACTGTTCCATCCAGCGCATCTGCAAACTGCTCACCAGCCTTCGTCAGAATTGCCAGCAACTGGTCAATAATCTGACTGAGCAACTGGATGAATGCGTCAAGGTCTGCAGCATCTGCCTGCAGTTCTTTCGCCTGCGCAGCATCCTGACTTGCGGTGTAAGAAACCGCACCAGCAGCGATGGAACCAGCACTACTACCGATCTGAATGATCGCGGACGTGATGGAAGAGATCGCCTGGATCATCGCACCAACACTGCCTGCCTGAGCACCAGGAATAAAGAAGGACGCAGCAGCCATAACGATACCAACAACGGCACCAACCACCTTCATCGCAATGTCCACCTTCATGATGGTATCTTCATCAGCTCCGGCGGCGGCAGCTATGTGCCCGGCGATACTTCGTCCCGTGGCCGCTTGCACCGTGGCATCAATGGCCATGGCAAGCTGCACCACCCCGGCAGCAATCATAAACGCCCCGACAACCTGAAGCCCTGGAATAACCGCCAGAATACTACCCGCCACGATGGAGATTGCCGCAGCAATCCACTGGAACGCCAGAGAAATCTTCTGCCAGATGCTGAGACCCTTCTGCTTCTTCTCAGCTTCTTCCTGCTTACGGATAGATTCTTCGAGCTTGATCGCCTTATCCTGCAAAGCACCTTTCTGCTTCGCCTGAGTGAGGTTCACCTTGTTCTTCTCAACCGCTTCCTGAGTGCCCTGCATCTTGTCCAGAACGGACGCAACAAGCACTTCAATATCCTGGAAGCTGGAAGTCGTCAGAGGTGTGTCAGAACCAACCTGAGTGAGGCTGTTTGAAAGACGCGTAATGTGCTGCGCAAACGCAATGGTCGCAATCATTGGCGTACCACCAACAGACGCCAGCGCACCCGGACCAACTTTACCCGCACCTTTTACATCACCAGCCTTGCCAGTCATCTCAGAGGTCGTATCAAAAATATCGCCCAGACTATTGCTGTTCAGACCCAGGCCCAGACCTTTAGGAAGCTCCATATCTATTCTCCATACTTAAATTATTGGGATAAAAGCTAATGTCAGACCAGCTTCTGGCGCGCGCTCTTCATCATGGTTTGCGCATACTTTTTGTCATCGTAATTTTTGACAGGATCATCAAACATGCGCAGCGCAGCCTCAAAAGCATCACCCGCTTCCTGATACTCTTTCGCAGCCATCAGGCACTCACCAAGACGCAGGTAACCCTGAGGGTTCGTCGCATCCATGCTGATGAAGTGCAGATAGAGCTTCACAGCCATGCGCACATCACCCTGAATCTGATAGGTCATTGCAAGGCCATAGGTGTACTGCTCTTCCATCGGCGCGATCTGCACCAGCATAATGAACAGCGACTTCGCCTTCTCGACCTGTCCGACGGAGATATTGCGGCGCGCCATTTCATAAACAGCACCCAGCTCCTCTTTGGAGAGATCAAGCATCTCAGAGATGGAAACACCCTGCTTCAGCAACTGGTAAAATTGCTCGTCTTTGAAGCCCAGTGAATCAACATGCTCGATGAGCGGCTCAGCGATCTCTTTAATCGTTTCGACAAAGAGTTCCGGTGATTGTTTTGGCATATCCAGAAGTGACATGGCGCTCTTTCTTTATCTCTGACTAATTCAGCATTTAAGAAAACAATAGAGCGCAATCAGAAGGTGTTCTGTGCCAAACAGAACACAAGAATAGGCAATACACATTGTGCAGTGATTTTTTATGCGTCACGAATATGTGAGCGAAGACAACACACTGCCGAACCACAGATCAAAGCAGCGCATTTCAATCAAAAAGAGAGGAACTCTGCCCTCTCCTTGATCTCAACCCAATTTTATTGAGAGAGTTTTTGCCGTCGATTGCCCAGATAGATGTCAATTGCATCCTTGGCTTTGTCTGCATCGTGGAGCGTATAAAGACAGCGCGCCCGAATATAATGGCGCATGGACTGCTCATCGGAGCGCGTGTAGTTTCCAAACTGCTCAAGCGGATCCTGCAGGTCCAGCTCCCGCAAACTCTCAAGTGCCAGATCAAACCGATTGAGCAAGAAGAGAAGGATGGTGCGAGCGAGCAAAACCTCCTTGGAGTCATCCTCCATCACCATCATGCCCTGCACCATGGTCAAAGCTTCAGCATACTTGCAGTTCTGCGTCATGATGTAGACGCTCAAGAGCAAAAAATCTCGCTGCCGACTGTTAAGAGCTGCCATAACCTCTACCCCTGCAACAACATGGCAAGCGCAGCTTGCAGGTCTTCATCAAGCAGGACATCACCCATCAGTAGATCAGCAACACTTTTAAGGATGCGCTTTCTTTCCCCCTGCTCCCGCAGAGCAGCAGCAGCAAACAAGCGCTGAAGCTCCTTGCGCATTTCACTCAGCTCAGTCGGAAGAAGAATGTCTGTCTCTGACAGATCCGGCAACAACAGGGCCGGCAACCGCTCATCCAAAGTTGGACGATGAAGCACTTCATGCAAAGGCCGGACTTCAGGTAAGAATACGGGAGCAAGCTTCTTGCCCTCAGGCAACTGAACCTGATCTTCAACCTTCCAGTTGGAGACCTCGTTCACCCCAATTGTAATTGATGCAACCCGCATTCCGAATTCCGTACTCAGTTAAAGCAAAAGGCAGCCCTGACTACAAAAGCCAGAACCGCCAACTCTATAAATGTATCCTAGGAGAAGCCGCGTGCGATCTGAATGTTCAGATCAAAGCTACGACGTACCGTACCCGTCGCCTGCTCATAAGAACGGTTCTGCTCACGGTTATCCTGGTTGATATCGTTGGTCAGCAGCTGCGGGTTCAACAAAGTCACCGCATCACTCAACTGCGTAGAAAACCGCTCCCACTGCGTACGCTTAAAGGAGTTCTTACTTCCGCTACTATTGCTGATCATGTCATGCGTTGGGCGCGTAATATTGAACTCTTTTTCGACTGGATGCGGCTGGGCCGAAGCATAGTCTTCAAACATGTAAGCAACAGCAGTGCTGAACTGACTAGGATTATCGAAAGATACAGAAATGGTGTGCTTTTCTTTGTCCGCATCCTTTCCGGTATCAACAAACTTCTTTAGCGTCTCATTCACAATACGCTGCATTTCTGCATAGCTTGCGACAACTGATTCAACTGTGTCAGCTGCTCCGTCCTCATTGTGATAACCGCCTGCTGCTTCAAGCTGGCTTGATTCTGAATGAGCGCCACGAGTGTAGGCAAATCCAGCCGCGAAACCGTACCATCTGCATTCGTAATACCACCGGCTGACAACATCTGCTGCTCAGCTTGCTTGATAGCCAGAATGCGCTGCTCCTGCTCGATGAATACAGCATACCCTCGGTTAATTGATGCATTGCTGTCTGGCGTCAGAACATTACGTGAATCACGCGCCGGATTAGCCAGATGCGGTGTCTTCACATCGAAGTAAGCGTGCGCCCGCTCAAACCGCTTAACGATCTCTTGCATCTCAGCAGCCAGATCAGAAGGCGCGTAAATACCGCTATTGGGTACATTTTCTCGCAGCATTTCCAACTGCTTGATGTAAGCCTGCTTGTCAGTATTAAACTTATTCTGATCTGAACTTGAAGTTTTATTAGTCAGAGACTTGTTCTTGACCTCATTAATTTGCCTATCAATCTGTTGCGTAATGACAGTACGACTTGCAGCCAGATCCGTACCCGATTTTGGCAGCAAATCCAGCAATGGAGCGATCTTTGTCAGAAAGATTGGATTATTTGCCAATCTCTCCTGCTCAGTCTTGGTGTGCTGGAAAATCCGTGACTTTGTCAGCTCATTCACAACAGTAATGCTGCGCTTGTCGTCAGAACGAATGACACCCACCTGATTATCACCAGTACCAATCACAGTACGACCTGCCTGAATATCAGCCTCAGAAAAGTTGTCACGCAGATAGCGCAGCTGAACAGCCGGATGCCAGGACAGGAACTGCTGCGGTGTCGGATTGTTATAGTTCGCAGGCAGATCCTCATCCGCAACGGTATCAGCAGGATCTACCAGACACTATCGACATACGCGTTGTATTTACTTGGATCTGTCGCGTGGGCAGTCGTCCCTGGAATCGACAACAACGGATTCTCATAATCCGGATCATTCTCAGGTAAATTGGAAAGAAAACTATCCCAAACACTCGTCTGCGTCTCCGCAGCCTGCAATGTGCCGGACTGAGCTGCAGCTTTTTCCTGCGCACCATCACCTGCACCACCAGAAGCAGCTTTGGATGCATCATCATCTTTAGGAGTGACAAGAGTATTCGGATCGACAGGCGTAGAGGAACCTGAACCTACATTATTTATCATTTTCATCTCCTCACTTCACAAAATCAGACGAGTACGACCCGCATTTCGTTGGGGCTTAATGGCTTGAGAACGGGCACCTCCAGTCTCATTTTCATGATCTTTCAGGCGTTTCGTAAAATGCTCAGCAATCGCATCATAACCCTGCAAAAAATCGTCAAAACTTCTTGAGGAAAGCAAGCCACCGATCAAACGCTGCGCAGCTGGATCTTTTTGAACTGCAGGCAGGTCCACCAGCTCCTGAAGGCTTGCGGCCATCTGAAAAGAGACGTCCTGCCACTCACCTTCCGAAGGCCAGCTCCTACTAGTATTACAAGCACTTAAGGCCTCATCCAGATAGGAGCACAAATCGCCCGCATCACCAGTGACAGTGAACTGGGGAAGCAACTCATCTTTGCTGGATCTGGTCTTCGCCATACAACATTCCCATCAAAACACGATCTTCCCTCTATAGCTGTGAGGCTGAAGACCCTGCTGTTCCGATCGACACACCCAAAAATCGAAACCACAGGAAAGGCAGAATTAGCAAAATGGGTGACACCGCTTGTGCCGCCCGACACAAAGCAATTCCACTAAAAGAAGTATGAGAAAGACATATACCTATTCATATTATCAGCGGGGGACTTGCCATGAGCTTAGAGGTCTTAAGATCAACCATTGCTACTCACAATGCTGAGTCGCCTGTCGGCGCTCCGCTGGTGGCAGAAGCAACCGGTCAACGCCGCGCTGAACGCGTTATGCAGCTTAACAATCCATCCAAGCTGACGGATGCCGCAGAAGAGCTGGGACAGGCCGTCTCCTCCCGCTTGGATAAGAGATCGCTGGAGAGCCGCTCAATCCGTCAGGGTCAGGGTGCAAACATCGAAGCGATCACCCGGATTGCCGACTACTACGACAAACTGCCAGACATGCCTTCGCAGGAAAAACTGCAAGGTTTGGTTCAGTTGCTGCAAGACTATCAGAACAACTACAGTTCTGGCGGCGGCTCCAGTCAATTGACACCTCAGGATGTCTTCGCATTTTTGCAGCAGTTTGACGGCGATGTCACACACCAATACGCCGCCCTGCAAATCGCCATTGAGCATTTCGAGAACACCGGCGCAAATGATGCATTACTGGGTGCTCTGCTCAATGCACGCGAATACATGGAAAGCGGTGAGACCGGCAGAGATGTCCGCGCTGGCTTCGCGGTGGCAGAACTGGCTCATGATAAAGCCGAGGATCTGGGAACAGACCCAGCCGTCATCCGTGAACATTACCGCGACATGCTGCGCAGTGAGGCAAACTTCGGCGTCATCTTCGACAAGTTCAATGATCTGATCGCCCGCCATCACGCTTTGCACCAAGACGTCAATGGAAACGAAGGCTCGCCCCTCACCTCATTTGACGATGTCGTAGAGCTATTCACCACCGCAGCGAGCCAGGGACTGGAGATTGCCGATACTCAGGACGAGCCAGCTCACCTGGAAGCTGTGCTGACCGAACTCGGCAAGCTGAAGAGCCTGCGGACCGTTTATGAAGGTGTCCATGTCGCGACTAAGCTGACAGGCCGCAACTTTGCGGAGTTCAATCGTGTGGTCGATGAGCTGGGCACAGACTCACTCGCCAGCTCTCTGTTCCACTATCTGGGTAAAGCGGTAACCTCACCGGCGGATGCGCAAGGCCTCGTCGCCCCATTGGCTCCTGCAGGTGTGAGCGCATCCCTCAACTACACCAACAACCTGCTGGCGCTGCACCGCGAGGTTCCGGACACAATTCTCACCAATGAGAACATCCGCAACCAACAGCTCGAAACACTGCTGGTTCTGTCCGAGCAGCTGACGATACTGGAAGAAGAGCAGTATCAGACAGCATCCGACACCGTAACATTCGAAAACGCCAACCTGATCACTGCTGGGTCCACCAGTGTTCATTGAGCCTTCATTGCCAGCAAAATAACAGCAACACAAACGACGTTCAGAAAAAGCAAAGGAGAGATTTGAATGCAGTTTTCAAGTGCTATCCAGTCAAGTCTGGAAGCGTTCGCAAACAATATGAAAATCCCTTTTTCTCCTCAAGCGGATGGGAGCCTGAGTTACCTCCTATCACAATCTGGAGAGCTGACGTTTACTCCTGTCGAGAGCGGCAACAGCATCGTTGTGAGCCTCGGCCGCGCTATGACAGGTGATCAAAATTCAGCAAATGAAGCACTTTTGACCAAAGCTGGCTTCAGGCCTGAAATCGGAACCAACCTGCATGCGGGAAAATCAAAAGATGGAACGTTACACCTAGCAGTCCTTTACGAAGCAGGACAACTTAGCCCTGCAAAACTAGAACAAACGGTCGACTATCTAATAGGTGAATTGAGTTCACTTTAATTACTACGACTACTGCGTGCAGGTATACACCAGCTTCAATCATATAATGACTCACACTTGTTCACATTACGGAGGGAAATCGTGACTTTTTCGCACTTAAAATCACAATCCCGAGGGATACGAACAATATCCATTAAAATATAAGTTAGATGATGACAGTCAGACTTGACTCGCCTATTAGCTGTCTTAATTATAGTTTTAACCGTGTTCTGAAGCACAATTCTCTGCAATTGTGTACAAGTGAGATTGGGGTGGAATATTGGTAGAGTATAATAAAAACAAGACGAAGTATATTTGCTCTACGGAGAACAGTATATCTTCAAACTCTGAAATAGCTGCACTTATTTAAGTAAGAGGTCACGGTACATTTCTATGGAAAAGGCAGTATATGATGCAAGCCTGGGTAGAGGCGCATCACAAGCTCATAATACTGGCACCTCATCCTCAGGTGAAAGCAGCTGGAAAGAGAATGCAGCGCTGTTTCAAGAGCTGAATGATGAATTATGTGCATCTTTAGAGCAGTCAGCGATCCGTCAAACCTACTCAAATGGCGAAAACATCTATCTTCAGGAAGATGAAGCTGAATTTCTCTACATCATCGAAAGCGGTCACGTTCGCTTGAGCCACTTGCGTGAAGATGGATCTACCTTCCTTTATGCCATCATCACTGCGGGCCAAAGCTTCGGCGAACTGGGTGTATTTCAGCGATCTGTACATGCCGACACAGCATGCGCATTGGGAGATGTTGTCGTTCATAAGATCAGACGTTCTGCATTTCATGTCATCAACGAACAGAGTGCAGAGATCTGCCGCGCGCTGGCTGTAGTCGTAGCGAAACACTATCGCTCCTACATCGAATCAACGCTGCCTGTCATTGCCGAGCCTTTCAGCTCGTCTGGCTCACGCTCTGCTCAGCTTGCTGGAGTCTATTGGCACTCCAGCTGGCAGTGATCCGAAGGATAAGTCTGTCATTTCTGGTGCAATCGTCACTCAGAGCGACTTGGGCGCGATGGCTCGTGGCACACGCAGCAACATCAACCGTCGTCTGAAAGAATGGGAACGCGCAGGCATCATAAAAATTCAGGATCGTTCTATCACTGTGCTGAATAGGACAATGCTGGAGCGGAACTTGCTCAATAATGAATCAAACTTTTAAGAAGCTGGTAAGCGTTGAAACAAAGGACTGACGCGTGCAGGACGAAAATACCAATAACGAGATGTATGTCACCGATCTGGAAGAGGCTTTGAAAAGCTCGCAAGGATCAGATCATGCGCAGCTCCTCGGAGAAAAATTGGAAGACCTTTCTGCTCAGATGCGTCGCAAGTCCGAGGAACCTCAGACCGAGGCTGACTATCAACGCATTCAGACAGTGATAAACGGCATCACTGCTGCTCAGGACGTCCTGCGCAAATTTCCAGTACAGAGTTAGAGCCGCGCAAATATTAGGAGAGTCAACATGACGTCTTTTACCCAAGGCATTACAGCGTCCTATACGTCTGATGCTCCCGAAGCATTGCAAAATAAAGCGGGCATGAACGCTCTTGACATCAGCGTCCGCTTTCAGACTGAGATGGATAAGATCAATGACAAGATCATTGAAGCTCAGAACTCCAACTTGGCTGAGACAGAAAAGATGTTCACCCTGCAGCTGCTCGTGAACACATACACCACCATGGGTCAGACACGTACCAGCATGGTGAAGGCGCACGCAGACATGGTAAAAGCCTGCGCGCGTAACATTTCCTAAGTCATTGAAAGGCTCTCTTCTGCCTGCGTGAGCACGTGCATAAGAGAGCCTTCTTCTTATTCAGGCACATGAGACAAGCTCGGTTCTACCGAGCCTGAACAACTCATGGCATTTTCTCGTTCGCGTTTGGAAACACAGCCATAATTGCGAACTCCAGCGCTTGTTAGGTGGGACGGCGAATGGGTAAACTCATCCTCAAAATACTTGTAGGCCAACAGGCTGGCGCCGAAGTAATGCTCGAGCCGGGTGAGTATACACTTGGCTCCGACAGAAACGATGACCTGCAGATTGCTGACCTCAGCGTCGCCGCAGGCCACATGCAGCTGCGCTTGCAAGACAATAAAATTGAAATCTCCGCCAAAGCTGGCGATATCCGTACCGAAAATGGCGTCTCTCTTGACAGCGGAGATGTCGAGTGGATCGAAATTGAACCACTGGATGTCATAAACATTGGTGTCGTCAAGATCGCTCTGGGCGCGAAGAACGCCCAATGGGCGACACTCAGCAAAGCACTGAATGCAGCCGGTGAAAGTGAAAACGAAAAACCCGAAAACTCAACGGCTAACTCGCTGCTAGGTGAAAACTCAAAGCACGTCGACGCGGTTATGGCGCCGCTCACAAAACACCGCAAACGCATCGCCCTTGCAACGGTTGCTAGCGCAGTGGTCCTTGGTGGCTTCTATCTTATAGCTCCGGCAAGATTTCTCCTCGCACCGCAAGTGCTCTCCCGAATGGTGGCATTGAAGCTGTACGCGTAGCATTGACTGACCTCCCCTTCGCCGAGAGCTTAAGCCTGCGCCAGGATGTGGATGATCAGATTTACCTGACAGGATATGTCAGCGAGCCAGTTCAACGCCGCGCAATTACTGAAGCAGTAGAACGCACAGCTGTTCCTGTTCGCCTCCGCGTCCGCGTCATCGAAACACTGAAGAAGGATATCGCCGGTTATCTGCAATCCCGCGGTTCAAACGTGAGCTTTGCACTCGCGGATGACGGTGAGCTGACACTCAGCGGCTCCGTGCTGGATAAGGCTGAGGCTGACCAGTTGATTGCAGATCTGCGCGGCCTGAATGGTATCTCCAGCGTAACTTCCAAGATTAAGACCGCTGATGACTATCTGCTGGATGTCCGCAAACTTGCCAAACGCGCACTGATTGATGACACTATCATTTTCCGCCTTGATGACAAAACGCTGGAAGTAAGCGGCATCATTGCCAGCCAGGACATAGATCGCTGGTCAGGTTTCCTGCGCTCTTACTCCCGCCAATACGCATCTGTCATCCCTCTGCGCTCGCTGGTCAAACTGGTACAGGAAAACGGTCAAGTTGTTGACCTCAAAGCCAACTTTGATGGCGGCATAGAACCTTTGCTTGCAGCAGTAGATCCGAAGACCAATGAACCGGTAGAAGAACGCCAAACGAAAGTGCTTGAGCTCGCACGCGCAATCAAACAGCAAGATGGCTTTGCTCCAGAACGTCGCGGCACAAAGTCTTCTAGTCGTGTCGCGAAACAAAATGATAACGCAGAAGCTGACAAGCCAGATGCACCTGCAACACCGCTTCAAAAAGCGACAGAACGCTTGCTAAGTAGTATCAGTATTTCTTCAGCACAGGCTTCCACATCTCCAACAGAGACACCAGAAGAGCTCAAGCAAGTAGAACCAACAAAAGTTGGTGGTGCAACAGACAAGGGCGTAACTAAAGAAGTTGAAAAAGGGAAAGTAACCCCTCAAAGCAAGGTTGATGCACGCTTCCAGAGCATTGCTCTGGATGATCCGGAACTCAATGAAGCAGCTGAAGTGGTCTTCCTCGCCTGGATGAAATCTGCGGAATCTAAAACAGTACCAGAAGATCTGAAAAAGAAATTCCTGCCACTGCTTGTCACACCACCGTCTGAAGGACCGCTTTGCTCAGTTGACCTCTCAGTGCCCGTTTCACAGATCCCGGTAACTGTGCTCTGGCTGGATATTTTGAGCAGCAGCGAAAGTCTGTCTCTAACAACGTTTCCTGAAGATCGTCAGCGCTACATTCTGGAAGCAGCAGTCAATCCAGCGGCAACCCGTGATTGTCTGATCAAAGCGGAGCTGAGCAATAAACTTGGTTTAGTGCCCTACTCCAACTTCATCCGTGAAAGTCTGCGAAACCCAGAGTTCATCAGCTTCCTGACAAGAGATCTGAACACACCATCCTGACGGTTTCCGGCGCAAGCCTGATCGGAGAACGCTACGTTCTGAGTGACACCAACAAACGCTACAAAAAAGGCCAGTCCATCGACCAAAGCAGCCGTCTCGTTGCCGTCGGAGAACTGGGAGCGTTAGTCCGTGAGTACGAAGGATATTCCGTCGCGATTTATGGAGACCAAACGGCCTGGGTTGTCCGCGAGGCAAACGTAAAACCTTAAGCGAAGAAACCCAAGTAGCTATCTCTACAAAAGCAAAAGGCCCGGGCTGATATCAGCCCGGGCCTTTTTTATTAAGCGACTACATCCACCTGAGTGTATGAGCCATCATCATCAAGAACAACTTTGATTGTATCGGTTTGGCTAATGTTATCGAGATGAGCAATCTTCGACCAGTTCTCACCATTGGCAGTTCCATCCACATCAACCAGCACGTCGCTTCCAGAACCATTTTCCTGAACTTTCACGTACTGCCCAGCTTCAGCAGCATCAACCTCATCATCCCCGAAGGCTTTGTTCAGAAGTGCAGAGATATCCAGTCGATCGACTGTAAGATCTACTTCACCTTGCGCAGTTCCATCAAAATCTGTGATCGTATCGAAACTGCCGTCCAGAACATCAAAGATGAAGGTATCCAAGTCATCTTCACTTCCACTAGTCATCCGATCATAACCAGCACCACCATTGAAGGTATCCGAGTAGTTGCGATGGCTTACAGGATGCCAATCATCGCCAATCAGAAGATCATTGCCCTCACCACCAGACATATCGTTATGCCAGTTACCTTGCCCTTCAATTCTGTCATTTTGATCTGTACCATTCAGGCGATAATGCCATCCTGGATTCTTCTCAGGATCACTTTCATAGAACCTATTCTGTGAGAACGCAGGCTCGTTATAGTCGACAAAGATCGTGCTTGGATTCTCTGTATTCTCAGTCACATTGATCGTTGTAGTAGCAACATCACTCTCGTCTGAACCATTGCTGACAACCATTTCGATTGTTCTCACTGGATCGTTTGATGAGGTGTTGAACTCGATAGCCTTGATCGCTGCAACATATGCTGCATGGCTTGCATCACCTGAAAGGGTCAGAACCAGATTTCCACCCACAACAGCTGTCGTAGCGGAAATACCAGCGTAAGCACCCTGAGGAATGTAGCTAAGAGCATCACCCTGCTGATAGTTCTTCAGTGTGATGACAGCACTGGAGAGCTGATTATTGGCAGCGTTGTTGTCTCCATCAGAAACGGCAACAACATCACCGATAACTACCCCTGCCCCCCCAAGCTTGAAGTTCGTCGTATAGTCAGTTTCAGGCACATTCTCATGACCTTCAATAACAACATTGAAAATGCGAGCGTAGTCACCAGCTTCAAAATCTTCAGAGACAAACTTCAAGATTGTTTCTGATGGCACATACCCTGGCACGTCATTCAACAAATCAATTACAAAATCAGATGGAGACTGCTGTTTGGAAGCTAGATCAGTAGAGTATGTTTTCGTAACACCACTCTCATCTTCCCACTCCAACACAATCAACAAATTATCTCCAGCATCATGAAGAACATGATCGGCATGAATAATCAGCTTTGCGTCAGTCATGTCAGAAAGATCAACAGATCTTGAAATCTCACCATCACCTTTAATCACGAGATGATAGTTAAGCAGATTGTCCCCTAAGTCTTGGTAGTTAGATACGATCTTTCCATTGTAATTTGTCGAACTGTCATCGTCGCCAACTTCATGCCAAGAACCGTCCAACCATAACCGGCTACCATCACTACCCGAGTAGCCTCCTGGTTGACCATTATTGTTGTCAGGACCTTTGAAATCATCTGCAACTGAGAAGGCAACATTCTTACTAGAAAGAGAAAGTGAAAGCTCAGCAGCCTGATCAGTCACTGACACAGAGATATCTTCACTGACTTCTTCGTGGCCGTCACTTACGACAATGTTGAAGTCATACTCTTGGTCTGCCCCCACATCCAGCGGGTTCTCAAAATCAGGTGCGGCTTTGAAGTAAACTTCATTACCTCTGATTTCGAAAAGATGAGCATCATCTCCAGTCAGTGAGTATGTGAGTGCATCACCGTCAATATCAGCTGCGCTGAACTTTGCAACCGGACCTGTTCCGTTTTCGTCAAACTTGGACTGCACATCTGTAACAGTTAGTTCAGGATGATCATTCACCGGTGTAACTTCAACAGTCACCGTAATCACTTCTGAACGATCACCATCAGCATCCTCAATGACGTAGCTGAAGCTATCAGAACCATTAAAGTTTTCGTGTGGCGAAGTGTACTGCACCGTGCCATCTGGATTGACTACTACAGTACCTTTTTGAGCAGTCTCCCCATCATTCTCAAGGAGGATCGTTGCTGCCTTATCAGCACCAACATTGTCATTTGCCAGTACGTCAATCTTGAAGGACACGTCCTCCTCGCCGCTGGCATTATCTGCAGCACCGGTCGGAACATCATCAACGATGTTGACGGTAAAGTCACCAGAAACACCATCACCATCACCATCACTGTCCGTGGCGACAAAATCAAAGGTAAGCGAGAGGTCTTCGGCTTCTGCACCTTCATGATCCAGTTGTCCAAGCAACTCAAATGTGTAAGCACCGGTACCATCACCAGACAACGTGACCGTGAAGACCGCGTCATCAGTATCTGTAGCACTCTGAGGCACCACATCGGTGTATCCAATCAGAACAGCACCGAATGACTTAAGGAAGACAGGTGAACCAGCGGACTTCAGATCAGTGTTTTCATCAGTTTTGGCTACTGTCCCATCAAGACTATCCGCAAAAGTTACAGCTCTGGCATTTGTGCCACTGGTCGCATCATCAGCACCCCACTTAATGTGAAGTTCATCACTCGCAACAGCAGAGCCGCCTTCAATATCAACTTCGTCAACAATAGGCCCGACTTTATGGAGCTGGATGTTATCCAGATACGTGCCAAGGCCATTGTTCTGACCAGGAGTAGTCAACTCGATAAACTCGAGGCGATCTCCACCTGCCTGACCAGTACCGACAACAGTAATTGTGAAGTTTGACCAGTCAGTGCTGTCTGTCGAATAGACACCCTCGCCCACTTCAACACCATTCCACAGCACTCTCACGTCACTGCCCTGACCATTATGAACGCGGTCAGCAAGGTCAAACGACAACTCATACTGAGTGTTCGCGTCTGTGATGATATTCTGATAGATGCCATCTACTTTACCAGAACCAGCTCCATCCTTATCCAGCTCTAGATACTGGTCTCCATCAGAAGATGGGCTGAAGCTGTTGGAATGGATTTCAAACCTGGTGCCGTTGGTAGACATCCAGCCAGACATTGTGTCGACTGCTTTGTGCCCATTAGAACCGATATCAGGATCCTCAAAGGAGCCATTTACCACAAGGTTCTGGCCATAGACGCTGTCGTCAAGCACTGGGCTGTCATCATCAACCGTCACAGTGAAGTTTGAAGACGCTGTGTCACCGTCACTGTCTTTCGCAACAAAGTTGAAAGTCAGATCAATATCATTCTCATCATCACCCGCTGGATGATCAAGGTTGCCCTTTAGGTCAAAGCTATAAGAGCCTGTGCCCTCATCTGAAAGAGTTACAACGAAAACAACTTCGCTAGAACCAGCCTTCGTCGCTGTAAGGACAGTATCGCCCTGGCTAAGGTATAGACGAGAGACACACCATCAGAGCTCAGCCCTGCTGGCAGCACCGAGTTGGATGCAAATGTGACAGAGCGATCACCAGCACCACCAGCATCACTGTTGGCGTTGTCAGCACCCCAACTGATGTTGAGTGCAACATCGTCAGCCATTGTTTCAGTTGCAGCTGCATCACCAGGAGCGTCGTCCTTATTGCCAGCTGTCAGACCATCTTCATCAACAACACTATCTGCAGGTGCACCAATCACCGGCATGTCATCATCGACAGTGACGGTGAAGCTGGAAGAAGCGGTATCCCCATCACCATCAGTCGCGACAAACTCAAATGACAGATTGATATCATTTTCATCAGCACCGGCTGGATGATCAAGGTTGCCCTTCAACTCAAAGCTATAAGAGCCAGCGCTCTCATCAGAAAGAGTTACAACAAAAACAACTTCACTAGAACCAGCCTTCGTCGCAGTAAGAACAGTGTCACCCTGGCTAAGGGTGTAGACGAGAGCCACACCATCAGAGGTCAGCCCTGCTGGCAGCACTGAGTTGGAAGTAAATGTGACAGTGCGGACACCATCATCGGCACCCCAGTTGATATCAAGAGAGACATCACTAACTGAAGCTGAGGTTGCTGCTGCATCTCCGCTGGCACTGTCTTTGTTACCGACAAGCAGCCCGTCTTCATCAACAGTGCTGGCCAATGGCGATCCGATCTCAAGCAGATCATCATTTACAACAACCCTGAAGCTGCCAGGTGCAGTATCACCGTCACTGTCTTTCGCGGTAAAGCTGAAGTACAGCAGTAGCTCCTCTTCAAACCCAGCAACATCGTGATCAAGATTACCAATAAGCGTGAAGGTGTAAGAGCCTGCATCTGCATCAGACAAAGTCACGGTAAAGACTTCGTCTCCACCAGCACCTTTCAATGCCTTAAGCGTGGTTCCATCTGCACTGAACTCATAGACCAGTTGAACACCGTCAGAACTCAAGCCACTTGGAGGATTGGTGCTCGATGTATCGAAGACAACGGATCGGTCACCAACACCACCAGTGTTGGTGTTCGCATCATCAGCCCCCCACGAGATGCCAAGAGAATCCGTTGCAACAACTGGCTCGGCCCCACCAAGTGCAGCCTCATCAACATACCCTGCTGTTTTGTAAAGCTGGATGTTATCCAGGTACGTCCCAAGTCCATTGTTTTGGCTTGAACCTGAAACCTCAACAAACTCAAGGCGATCACCGCCATCCTGGCCAGTACCAACAACGTTAACTGAGATGTTTGTCCAGTCGGTACTATCAGTCGAGTAAACACCAACTTCTACACCATTCCAAAGGACACGCACTTCACTGCTTGGACCATTGTCAGAACGATCCGCCAGACTGAACAGCAACTCATACTGGGCATCTGCTTCTGTAACGATGTTCTGATAGATGCCATCAACAGCACCACCTGCATCCATATCCAGCTCTAGATACTGCTCACCATCTCTTGGTTGGCTAAAGCTATCAGAATGGATCTCGAATCCAGTCTCATTAGTAGACTGCCATCCATCTATAGAGCTGAAGAAGCTATATGAGGAACCAATATCAGGCTGCTCAAAAGAACCGTTCACAACGAGGTTCTTCTCATAAGCGTTGTAATCGACGTAAGGAACATCATCGACGATCTGGATTGTAAACTTACCATCCAGATTGACGCGATCGCCATCACCATCAACAGCGTCGATGACACTTCCAAAATCAATCAACAGCTCTCCGCTGTGTTCGTTATCCAGATGGCCGGCAACATGATCAAGCTGATCAAACAGTTTGAAGACCACATCACCATTGTCAGACGTCAACTCAAGTGAGAACACCGGATGATCATTGGCAAAACTGTACTCTGTGTCTCCCGTAGTTTCGAGATATCCAACCAGCTTACTGCCAATCACCACATAAGACAGTTTTTCACCACCTGATTTCAGGTCCATGCCCTCAAGTGTAGAAACAGCGTCATCAGCAATAACAAACGTGCCCCCGTCATTACCAAAATCGACGAGATTACTAATGTTTTCGGTCACATAAGCAGGGCCGTTGACGTCATAGGCACCCGTGGTCGAGCCATCGCCATTGCCATCATTTGGTTGGTTACCCGGCACACCAGATCTGTCACCGATAATATCGTCTTCATCTGCTTTCGCAGAGACTGCATCACCCGTGAGAACAACTTCATCATCGTGAACCGAGATTACAGCTGTTGCTGTCGACGTATCTCCATCACCATCAGTGACAGTAAAGCGCAGACGCAGGTCGATGCTATCGTCGCTACCAGCTTCACCTGTATCTGGATGGTCAAAGCCGAGTATCTGAGTAAACTCATAGGATCCATCAGGCTGAACAACCACCGTAAAGGCAGAGCTACCACTCGTTTCGGTCGCGCCTACAAGTGTGATGATACCACTTGCATCCGTAGTGCTGGAAAGGACAATTTTCTCACCACCCACAGTCAGGAAATCGCCACGCTGCCCTTGAGGTTCTTCCATGTCATAGCGACGGACATAGCCCTGAGAATTGCGGAAGTGAGCGCCAGTAACTGTCGCACCATCAGCACCTTCTTCAAACTGCAATTGGCCAGAGACGACAGCTCCAAGATCAGCTGCCTCATCCACCACAATCTGAGAACCCGAACGGATGGCATTTGGTTCATCATCATGGAAGATGATCTTGCCGCCGATCACAGCAGTTGCTGTGTCTGTATCACCATCACCATCTGTAATGGTCAGACGAGCAACGATCAGATCACCAAGATCAAGACTGTCGTCCTGACCCGGCTGAGTATGTTCAAGTGAAGCATATTGAACCACACTGACCGTTCCATTGTCATCGATGGAAACAGCAAAGATTACAGCCGCATCACCGTCACCCGCACGACCAACGATCAGATCGCCCTCTGTGTAAAGGTTGATCGGAACACCTTCAGTCGTCTGCAATCCAGAGTTCAGACCTTCTGTAGCAATCTCCAGAGTAACGGCAACATCACTGACACCGTCAGCCCCTCCAAAGATCTCAGCATCCAGAACACCCTGCTGCTGGGCAAAAATCGTCTCCATGTCCGGATCAGCAGCAGCGTCATTCTCAAACGCAGCAAACAATGCACGAATATCAGAATCTGGAGCAGCATTAACCTCATCATGCTGCAAACCGCTTGTCTCATCCAGCTCAACAGTCTCACCAGTGGTGACAAACTCCCCGATGTGCGGACCATCATCGTCGAACGTCAGATATTCACCGATCTCAACCTGAGTTGAGACAGTATCCCCATCTTCATCGGTGACTGTCAGGACCGCGGTGACTTTTCCATCAAGCGAAACGTGTTCATCGGAAGAGTCAGTATCCGGATGCTCAATGGACATGTACTGAACCATTGAGACTTCACCAGTCTGATGAACGTGAATGGCAAAAACAGCTTCACCATTAGGTCGACCATTGCCGTCTTCAATCCGGCCAACAATCATCCCGTCTTCTTCGAACAAGAAGATTTCCTTGCCGTCAGCTAAGCCTCCAGTCGTATACAGGCCAGATGAGACACCATCCTGAGAGATTTCAAGAGTAACCTCGTAACTGCCGTGCTCATCCGCACCAATATTCAGATCGCCGCCAAGCACACTATAATGAGCGAAAATTGGACCGGTCAGATCGAGATCTGCACCTTTGTTGGCAACACCATCAAACAACTGCGCGACTGCAGTATTATCAGTATTGTCACTGTGGTCACCTTCAGTCTCATCAATACGAATGTAATCCTCAATCCAGATCTGAGGCTCTGGAACATCATCAACAACGGTCACATTCAGCTTGCCATCCAGATCAACAGTATCCCCGTCTCCATCTGTCGCAACAATCACGGAACCAAAGTCGATGGCATCAATCGTGGAACCATCACTGAGCTGCAGCGCGGTATTCTCACCATCACCTGTAACGTGGTCCAACTGGTCGGCCTGCAGCACTGCAAACTCACCAGTTTCACTGTTCAGGATCAAACCGACTACCGGACGGCCATCAGCAATGCCGACCATTAACGTGAGCTTGGCATTCAGCTGGACACTCTGAAACTCAACAGCATCTCCATCTGAGGTCAGCCCCAGATCTGTCAACTGTTGTGCTGCATCATCCGCAAAGGTGAAGGAACCCGAGCCAGCATCTCCATCAGCACCAAAATCAACAACACCCTGTAAATTACCGGTGTTAATTGCGGAACCAGTCCAGAAGTCAGTCCAGTTGCCGTCACCCTCAATCCCCCAATAATCAGGACTGGTGCCGGTAGACAGAGGCGTATCGATGTCATCTTCATCAATGGTGACATCCCGCTGCTGATTGGTTACGCGCGGACCGTCATCATCAAACGTCAGCAGGTCACCAACAGCAATCTCAGTTGAAACCGCATCACCATCTTCATCTGTAACCGTCAGGACCGCGGTGACTTTTCCATCAAGCGAGACGTGCTCATCGGAAGAGTCGGTATCCGGATGTTTAATGGACATGTATTGAACCATTGAAACATTGCCGTTCTGATGCAGGTGGATCGCAAACGCTGCCTCTCCACTTGGAACACGGCCAACAATCTGGCCGTCTTCCAGAGTAAGCGTAATCTTTTCACCTTCTGTCGTGGTCAAACCAGACGTAGCATCATCAATGCGGAACACGAGTTCATGGCTGCCACGCTCATCAGCACCAACATGTCTATGGAAGTCCAGAACATCATTGCGCGCGTAGATCGGGCTACTCAGGTCTGGGTCACTGCCTATGCTATCAACGTCTTTGAATGTGTTAAAGCCGAACCAAGGCGGAATGTTATCGCTATGAGGCCCTTCAGTCTCATCGATGCGAATATGATCATCCACCCAGATATGTGGTTCTGGAACATCATCAACAACGGTCACATTCAGCTTGCCATCCAGATCAACGGTATCCCCGTCCCCGTCTGTCGCAACAATCACGGAACCGAAGTCGATGGCATCAATCGTGGAACCATCACTGAGCTGAAGCGCAGTATTCTCACCATCACCGGTAACGTGATCCAACTGGTCCGCCTGCAACACAGCAAACTCACCAGTTTCACTGTTCAGGATCAAACCAATAACCGGACGGCCATCAGCAATGCCGACCATCAGTGTAAGTTTGGCATTCAGCTGAACACTCTGGAACTCAACGGCATCTCCATCTGAGGTCAGTCCCAGATCTGTCAGCTGTTGTTCTGCATCACCTGCAAAGGTGAAGGAACCTGAACCAGCATCTCCATCAGCTCCAAAGTCGACAACACTCTGTAAACTATCAGTATTAATCGCAGAACCGGTCCAGAAGTCAGTCCAGTTGCCGTCACCCTCAATCCCCCAATAATCAGGCTGGTGCCGGTAGACAGAGGCGTATCGATATCATCTTCATCAATGGTGACATCCCGCTGCTGATTGGTTACACGCGGACCGTCGTCATCAAATGTCAGCAAGTCACCAACAGCAATCTCAGTTGAAACAGCATCACCATCTTCATCTGTAACCGTCAGGATCGCGGTGACTTTTCCATCAAGCGATACGTGCTCATCGGAAGAGTCGGTATCCGGATGCTCAATGGACATGTACTGAACCATTGAGACCTTTCCGTTCTGATGCAGGTGGATCGCAAACGCTGCCTCGCCGCTTGGAACACGGCCAACAATCTGACCATCTTCCAGAGTAAGCGTAATCTCTTCACCTTCTGTCGTGGTCAAACCAGACGCAGCAGCATCAATGCGGAATACGAGCTCATGGCTGCCACGCTCATCAGCTCCAACATGCTTGTGAAAGTCCAGAACATCATTGCGCGCGTAGATTGGGCCACTCAGATCTGGGTCACTGCCCTTGTCTTCAACGTCTTTAAACAGCTTGCGAATACGCCCCTTCGCAGGAACGTTGTCGCTGTGATCACCTTCAGTCTCATCAATGCGGATATGATCATCCACCCAGATGTGGGGCTCAGGAACATCATCAACGACGGTCACATCCAGCTTGCCGCCCAGTTCGACGGTATCCCCGTCTCCATCCCTGGCAACAATCACGGAACCAAAGTCAATGGCATCAATCATGGTGCCATCACTGAGCTGCAATGCAGTGTTCTCACCCTTACCTGCAACATGGTCCAGCTGATCCGCTTGCAACACGGCAAACTCACCGGTTTCACTGTTCAGTGCCAGACCGATAACAGGACGACCGTTCGCAACACCAAGCATCAGAGTGATATTTGGTGTCAGCTGAAGACTGTCAAACTGAATGCTATCTCCGTCAGAGGTCAGACCAAGATTGGTCAGCTGCTGAGTGGCATCATTGACGAATGTGAACGAGTTAGCGCCCGCATCCCCGTCTGCACCAAAATTAACAACACCTTGCAGATCGCCGAATGAGATGGCTGCACCAGTCCAGAACTCAGTCAGGCTCTCATCACCTTCAAAGCCCCAGTAATCAGCTGGTACCAGTAGAGAAGATCGTATCAATATCATCTTCATCAACAGTAACGCCCTGCTCCTCACCTGTCAGGCTCGGACCATCATCGCCAAACCGGATCTTCTCGCCAATTGCGGTGCTGTCGCTGGCAACATCTCCGTCCCCATCGGTAACGGTCAGAACGGCTGAGATCTTGCCATCCAGATTCACAAACTCATCGTGATCGCTGGTATCCGGCTGCTTGATGGACTGGTACTGAGCAAGGCTGACCTCACCAGCCTCATCAATGGCAATCGCAAACACAGCGTCGCCACCTGCACCGCCAACACGGCCAACAACAAGACCGTTTTCAAGATAAAGCGTAATTGGAGTGCCGTCGGTGGTGGTAAGACCTGAGTTCGCATCATCAATGCTCAGCGTCACCGTGTGGGTCGCGCCATCTGCTCCGTTGTCATAGGCAAAGTCCACCACGTTATCACGGGCAAACTGAGGCTCCATATCTTCGTCAGAACCTTTGAAAGCCACATTCGCAAACAGATCAGAAACAGCCATATCTGTGGTGTCGTCATTGTCCAGACCAGCGCTCTCATCAACCTGAACGTACCTGTTCACCTCAAGCGATGTGATGGTTGGACCATCATCGCCAAAGCGGATCTTTTCACCGATTGCGATGCTGTCGCTGGCAACATCTCCGTCCCCATCGGTAACGGTCAGAACGGCTGAGATCTTGCCATCCAGATTCACAAACTCATCGTGATCGCTGGTGTTCAGTTGTTTGATGGACTGGTACTGAGCAAGGCTGACCTCACCAGCTTCATCAATGGCAATCGCAAACACAGCGTCGCCACCTGCACCGCCAACACGGCCAACAACAAGACCGTTTTCAAGATAAAGCATAATTGGAGTGCCGTCGGTGGTGGTAAGACCTGAGTTCGCATCATCAATGCTCAGCGTCACCGTGTGGGTCGCGCCATCTGCTCCGTTGTCATAGGCAAAGTCCACCACGTTATCACGGGCAAACTGAGGCTCCATATCTTCGTCAGAGCCTTTGAAAGCCACATTCGCAAACAGGTCAGAGACAGCCGTATCTGTGGTGTCGTCATTGTCCAGACCAGCACTCTCATCAACCTGAACGTACTTGTTCACCTCAAGCGAGGTAATGGTTGGACCATCATCGCCAAAGCGGATCTTCTCACCGATTGCAATATCCTGGCGCGCAACATCACCATCCCCATCAGCAACGGTCAGAACAGCTGAGATCTTGCCATCCAGGTTGACGAACTCATCGTGATCGCTGGTATCCGGCTGTTTGATGGACTGGTACTGCGCAAGGCTGACTTCACCAGCCTCATCAATGGCAATTGCAAACACGGCATCGCCATCCGCACCACCAACACGGCCAACAACAAGACCGTTTTGCAGGTAAAGCAGAATGTCTTTGCCCTCTGTGGTCTGAAGACCAGAAGACATACCGTCTTCCTCGATGCTCAGCGTCACTGTATGGGTCGCGCCATCTGCTCCGTTGTCGTAGGCAAAGTCCACCACGTTATCACGGGCAAACTGAGGCTCCATATCTTCGTCAGAACCTAGGTTGTTTACGCCGTCAAACAGCTCAGAAACAGCCGTATCTGTGGTGTCGTCATTGTCCAGACCAGCGCTCTCATCAACCTGAACGTACTTGTTCACCTCAAGCGAGGTAATGGTTGGACCATCATCGCCAAAGCGGATCTTTTCACCGATTGCGATGTCCTGGCGCGCAACATCACCATCCCCATCGGTGACGGTCAGAACAGCTGAGATCTTGCCATCCAGGTTGACGAACTCATCGTGATCGCTGGTGTCCGGCTGCTTGATGGACTGGTATTGCGCAAGGCTGACTTCACCAGCTTCATCAATGGCAATTGCAAACACGGCATCGCCATCCGCACCACCAACACGGCCAACAACAAGACCGTTTTGCAGGTAAAGCAGAATGTCTTTGCCCTCTGTGGTCTGAAGACCAGAAGACATACCGTCTTCCTCGATGCTCAGCGTCACTGTATGGGTCGCGCCATCTGCTCCGTTGTCGTAGGCAAAGTCCACCACGTTATCACGGGCAAACTGAGGCTCCATATCTTCGTCAGAACCTAGGTTGTTTACGCCGTCAAACAGTTCAGAAACAGCCGTATCTGTGGTGTCGTCATTGTCCAGACCAGCGCTCTCATCAACCTGAACGTACTTGTTCACCTCAAGCGAGGTAATATCAGCCAAATCATCATCAACAATCACAGTGAAGCTTGAGCTCGCGGTGTCGCCGTCACTGTCTGTTGCAATAAATTCAAAGGTCAGGTTGATGTCATCTTCAGTGTTGGCAACTGGGTGATCCAGAGGCCCCATCAGCTCAAAGCTATAAGTACCAGCGGCGTCATCGGACAAAGTCACTTTGAAGACGGCTTCGCCACCATCTCCTTTGGTCGCGGTCAGCTCAGTACCGTCATCACTGAGGGAGTAGACCAGAGCTACACCCTCTGAGGACAGTCCTTGTGGTACCTCTGGTGTTCCCGCAAACTTAACAGAGCGATCACCAACACCACCCTGCTCGCTGTCTGCATCATCAGCCCCCCAATCAATATCAAGAGATGCTGTTATCGTATTGGACGTGGCGGCTGCATCACCATCAGCATTGTCGTTGTTGTTGCCGATATCAGGAATACCATCTTCATCAACGGTGCCCGTGGATGGCTCGCCAATTTCTGGCATGTCATCAGCAACGTTCACAATCAGGAACGAGTCTGCTGAATCTCCATCAGCGTCAAAAGCCTGGAAGCCAAACTCAAGTGCCAGAATGTCTTTCACATCTGCTTCCAGATGATCCAGATTACCGCGCAGCGTAAAGGTGTACGCACCCGTCTCGGTAAACGTGTTGAGCAGAACTTCGAAAACAACTTCACCATTTGGCAGCTTAGCTGTCAGCAACTGGCTTCCATCGCCAATTTCATTGGCTGCATCCGCAGTCAGGTCCTGCACTTCATAGGAAAGAGGCTGCCCGTCAGCTGTCAGGCTCAAAGGATTGCCTGCACGATCAACCGGCACGCCATTGTCCAGCTGGAACTGCAAAGAACGCTCAGTAACACCATCAAGACCGAAATCAACGTTCAGATTGCCTGTAAAGGAAAGCGGTCCTTTACCAGCATCTGCCCAGTCTGTCTCATCAAGAGCACCAACTTCTGCAATACCGGCAACGGGAACATCATCCACGTCCTGCTCAGGGTCATCATTGGCCGCAGCTGCGCCTGCATTGTCTTCTGGCTTCAGCAGATCATTAACATTCAGCCCAGGCCCCAGTGGCCCACCGTCAGGGTTGTCGTCAAAGTCCTGACCGGAACTGCCTGGCTCTTCCAGCTGATCAGCAATCGGCGTGCCATCACCCGCAGCGGTCTGCAGCGTGTCAACCGGCAGAATTTCTACCAGCGCTCCGAACTCTTCGATGGTCAGTGTCTGGTTTTCACTCAGGATCAGAGAAGCGTCGGTCTGGTCACCAGTGAAGAACCCTTCAACAAGCAGTGTTCCCCCACCAGAGAACAGGATCTGCAGGCTTTCTCCATATCTGAAGAGACTGACAGGCACCTCCAGCATCTGGCTGAAGTCGACCAGCTGACCTGGCTGCCGAACGAGAACCTCAGAGCTTCCCTCTGCAACAACGCCAATCTTCAGCGTTTGCGGAGGAATCGTAGCTTGGGAGGTGTTGGTGGCTGTGTTCGTGGAAGACGCTTGACGCTCTGACATAGTAGCAAACCCGACGCATAAACAGTTTTAATAAAATTTTAGCAATTGCGCCGATAATTTTGCCAATCCTGATAAAAGTCAAATCATTTCCTTAAGGAAATTTTAACATCGTTAATTCCGTCACAGTACGGCAACACCCTGAAATCGCGCATTTCTGCGACCAAGGTTTTAATTTGATTAAATTTTATTGAGTATTTTACTTTTTGTTAAACACCGCTCCCTATACAGGGTGGCGAAGTTATTAACGGGAAATGGTGCTTTTTGAGAGCTGATTGGCAGGAGAAAGGGCTTCCCGAACAAAAAAGAGCGCGTTCTTTGCCCCTTGTAACGCGCTCAAAAAATAGGTTTTGTAAACTGGATTCGCGGTTCTAGTTAAACGCGCGGGTCATTGCAGCAAGAGATGTATACTTGATCTTTTGCGGGAGCTGCTTGCCACTACCGGCAACATGCACCCATTTATAGTTTTTGGTGTCTTGCTTAAGAGCAACGCGACCAAAGCGATTATCCAGCACATACTCCCCTCCTTTATAGGAGAGATTGAGGATCGCGTGGTACTGGCCAATTTTGGTATCATATACCGCAACCACCTTCATATCTTCCGCCGGAATACCAAGCTCTCTCAAGGTCCAGTACTTCAGGACAGCATAATCCTCGCAATCCCCCCTGCGCTGGCTCAGCGTTTCTATCGGAGAAGCCCAGTAGTCGCTTTGCCCCCACACTTGCTGATCACTCTTGTAACTGATCAGCGCGTTAATTCCGCGATTAACGTAGGAAAGTTGCTTATGACGAGGAAGCTTGCGAGCTGACTTAATAAGATTGCCCCAGGTGTTCAGCACGCTAGCTTCACATTTCTCACTGCTTTTCAAACACTTGGAAGAACTCGTAATACTATCCATCTGACTGGTAATAATACTCCAGCGCATATCGATAGAAGTTCCTGCTGCAGAGCGAACAACGCTTTGAAGCTTGCTGGCAGGCTTATCAAGAACAGCATCAGCCCCATGAGCAGAAGCCGTTTCGATAGCTGGAAGCTCAGGCTTCGCCATTGGCACAGGCAAGCGAGCTTTAGCCAGAACCACCGGCTGTGGGGTAGAAATAGAAGCGAGATCCGTTGGAAAATAAGTGGTTTGCGGCTCCAGTGCAGCAGCCGCAGTAACAAACTGAGAAAATCCAAGCGCAACACCGGCAAATCCGAGAACTGCAGCTTTGTAGACACAATAATCCTTCGTTACCGCACGGCGTCTGCCGGCGGCCCAAAACCTATTACAAAACATCCTGACGCCCCTTGTCAGGCGCTCGAAATTACCTTTCGCGGAGTGCTTCCGAACGCACTTTGTTTATAGGCTTAAGGATGTAATCCAACACCGTTTTAAAACCGGTTAAAACGTCTACTGAGGCCACCATTCCTGGAATTATTGGTAAAGGATCCGTTTCCGTCCCAAGATAGTTTTTATCTGTTCTGACGTTCACTTTAAAAAATCGATTTCCCTGCTCGTCCTTGGTGGAGTCCGCAGCAATCCTTTCCAGCTTGCCTTTCAGACCACCATAAATGGAGTAGTCATAGGCAGTGATTTTGACCGTAACCTCTTGACCTGGCCTAAGAAATGCCACGTCCTGAGGACTGATCTGCGCTTCAATCAGAAGCGTATCTTCAAGCGGAACAATCTCGACCAGAGGCTCTCCAGGCTGCACGACAGCCCCGATTGTGGATATATTCAATTGATTAACCACACCGTAGACAGGTGCCTCAAGATCGGTCCGCTGAACCTTATCGCGAGCAGCTTTGATGCTCTCATTTATTACCGCCAGTTCAGCACGTGCTGCAGCTAACTCCTGACGGGCCTTGGCATGAAACACGGTCTGCGCATTGGCAATACGTTCTTCCGCCTCCTGCCCCGCTGAAGTCACACGCCGGATAGAAGCATTCAACACTTCCAAACTGCCCTGAGCTTCATCCAGCTGGCGCTTAAGGCGCAGGAACTCAATCTCTGGAAGCACCTTGCGCTTGAAGAGCCGTTCGTTAATTTCAACCTCGCGGGCCAGCGTTTCAGTCGTCACAGTCGTTTTGCGCTGTTCCGCCAGAAGCTCCTCCAGTTCCTGTTCCCGCTGCAAACGCTGATTTTTGAGCAAAGAAATCTCACTCGCCAACTGTTGCTTGCGAGCCAGATAAACCTGCTCTTCTTCAAAGCTATGGCCCGGCGCATTACTTCTAGCTCCTCAGAAAGCTCCAGAGGCGCATTGTTGGCCTCTGCCATCAATCTTTCTGCACGCGCCAAAAGGCTCCACTGACGCTGCTGAAGCTCACCAAGCTGCGAGGAAAAGCCTGTATCATCCACGCGCACCACGATATCGCCCTTCTGGACGATCTGCCCTTCTTCCACGAGCAGAGATTTCACGATCCCTTTCTCAGGCGCCTGAACGATCTGGATCTGGCTGGATGGCACAACACGCCCTTCACCACGTGTTACTTCTTCTAGCTCAGCCTGAGATGCCCAGACGATACCGGCAATCAGCGCAACAAAAACAATGAGAATGACGCGCGTAGCTGCCCGCGGTGGACGCGTCTGCAGCTGGCGCGGATATCGGTCGCATAATCCCAGTTTTTCATCTTACACGCCCTCCGCACTGCGCTGACGTTGTTCTTGTCGCGTCGCCCCAAGTGTACGCAGCTTTTCAATCACAAGATCTCGAGGACCATCCGCCACCAACTGGCCTTTATCCAGCGCAATCAGACGGTCAGTCAGCTGCAGCAAGGACGTCCGGTGCGTGCTGATAATCATGGTCGTGTCTGGTGAGTTGTATTCTCTCAAGCGTTCCAGAAGACGGCGCTCAGAGGCCGTATCCAGATGGCTGGACGGCTCATCAAGGAACAAAAGACGTGGTTGACGCAGCAACATTCTGGCCAGCGCAACACTTTGTTTCTGTCCACCAGAAAGCAGCCGACCACCCTCACCCACTTGCATATCAAAGCCATGCGGATGGGTCGCAACAAAATCCTCAACACCAGCGATGTGAGCTGCACGATAGATATCTTCGTTAGACGCTTGAGGACGTCCGACAACAATATTTTCTCGCAGGCTGCCGCTGAACAGCACGTTATCCTGAGACAGGAATCCAACACCATCTCGAAGATCAGCCGGATCGTATTGACGGGTATCAATCTGATCGACGAGAATTGCCCCGTCAGATGGCGTATAGAGTCCAGCTAACAAGCGCCCAACGGTCGACTTACCAGCACCAACACGGCCAATCAGTCCAATCGTCTCACCTGGCCTGATCTCAAAGCTCACATCTCGCAGTGAGTCTTCAGCCGCTTGCGGATAACGGAAGGAAACGTTCTGGAAGGAAACTGCACCGGAAGTGATCCGGCTGTTTACATACGTTCGGTTAGGCCTGCGTTCAGCTGGCAGATCCATCAACCCAGACAACATCTTGTAGGAATGCATGGTCTGGCGCAGGCGCGTCAACGTACCCGCAATGGAGGACAGCGGCGCAAGCACACGGCCAGAAAGCATCATCGCTGCGATCAGGCCGCCCATATTTACAGTGCCCTCATTGACCAGATAAACGCCCCAGACAACGATGCAAATGGAAACCAATGCCTGAGCAAAGCCAGTAAGAGACTGCGCCAGCGTGGACCAGTAGCGCCCTTTGAGAATGGCAGCCGCACTGGAGGCAACGGAGCGCTCCCACTTGATTTGCATGGAGCTTTCAGCATTGAGCGCACGAATAGTATCGATATTCGCGATACTCTCCACCAGCACCGAATGGCGCATCGCGCTTTCCTTGGTCGCCTGATCAACCGATCCGGCAAGCGCAGGCTGCACCAGCAGATTAATCAGAATAACAACCGGAACCGCCGCAAGCGGCACATAGGCAATCGGTCCGACAATGATGAACAGAACCATCACGAACAAACCGATAAAACACATATCTATCAGAGCAACCAGCGAGGAGGACGTAAAGAACTCACGAACAGTCTCAAACTCTTTGATATGGTTGGCAAATTGACCGGTTGATCCCGGACGGTTCTCCAGATCCAGACCAAGTGCATGGGAAAAAATCCGAGAGGCAATGGCAAGGTCCGCCTGCTTACCCGTCATGTTAATGATCGAGCTGCGGGCAGTCTTTAAAACTCCATCAAACACCAGTGCCAGCACAACCCCGGCAGCAAGCGCCCACAGTGTTGGAACGGCAAAGTTCGGCAGAACCCGATCATATACGTTCATGATAAAGAGCGGAGACGCCAATGCCAGACTGTTAATCACCAGCGCCGCAATGGCAACGTGAATGTAATCCTTCCAAAAACCCGCAATGACACCCCAGAACCAATGCCCGTCTCGCCCTGATCCCATACCACTGTTTTCAGAGGTCATGTTCACCGGCTTGAAGAAGATTGCGTGACCGCTGTAGAGCTTCTCCAGAGCAGCAATAGAAAGAATCTGCTGTTCTTCAGGCTTTTCTGCATCCACGATGGACGCATGCCCGGTACTTTCATTCAGCTCTTTCAAAATACGAAGACTGCCGTCCTCAAACACAAGGATCGCGGGAAGCGAGATTGCCGGAATGGTGGCTGCCTTTTTATTGACGACCAACGCCCGCATCCCGCAGTTGGATGCTGCACGCTCAACCAGCTTGATGGAAAGCCGCTGACCATCGTATGGCAACCCAGCAAGGATGACCGAAGCCGTTGCATAGTTGCCGTAACTTCTGGCGATGTACTTGATCGCCTCAATCAGAGGATCTTTGACGCTCACTTCAGCTGAGTTTTCAGTCTCGACAGTCATTACAGTCTCATCATTCCTAACGACAAAAGGGAGCCGCAAAGGCTCCCTTCCTGAAGAAAATTTCGGCTATGCGTGCAGGTTACACCATTAACGAAGTGGTTCAATCTGGAAACCTGCTGCCTGAGGGAACACCGAAGTATTCCCGCGGCGATCAGCTCTTGCCTCAGCTGGTGGCGTGATGTCGAACATCGCCAGCAGATTACCGGTGGTACCCTGCAGCTGATAGGTAGAGAACTTGAGGATGTACTCAGCTGAAATCAGATCGATACGGCTGTTAAACAACGCATTTTCTGCGTTCAGAACGTCCAGCAAAGAACGCTGTCCGATGTTGTATTCCTGACGGTATCCGCTCACAACGCGCTGGTTTGCAGAAACAGTCTGGCGCAGCGCGGAAATACGCTCGCGGGTTGTCTGAACAGACGCCCATGCCTGCTCAACAGCCTCATCGGTTTCACGGCGCATACGGTCGACGCGTGCCTGAGCTTCAGCAAGCTGCTCAACGGCACGACCGCGCATCGCACTGTCATAACCACCGTTGTACAGGTTCCACTTCAGACGAACCATGATGCGGTAATCATCACTGCGGCCTTCATAACCATTCAGATCATCACCAAAGTTCGCTGAACCGTTCAAAGTAACGCGTGGCATGAAAGAAGAGCTGCTCTGCTCAAGCGCAAAACCAGCAGCGTCTGTATCTGCCTCAGCAGAAAGGATCAGCGGGTTGCTCTGACGAGACATGGCAAGCGCAGAAGAAAGGCTCTTAGCAGCAGCAGAGTTTGCGGCAGAAACAGCCATCAGATTATTTGGAGCAACACCAACCACGCGGCGATACTTCGCCATCGCATCCAGCAAAGACTTGCGGACGCTTGCAGTGATCATACGGGTAGCAGCGACACGCTCCTGAACCTGCGCAAGATCAGCCGCACCGGTTTCGCCGCCGTCGTAACGCTCTTTAACTTCACGTGCCAGACGCTGGTGAAGAGCGGTGTTCTCTTTAGATTTGTTGAGGATCTTCTGGTGACGCACAACGTCGATATAAGCTTCAACGGCATCAAGTGCGATCGCTTCAGAACGCTCCAGCACGCGCAGAGCAGCACCATCAACACGGGCACTCTGGCGGTAGATCTCATTTACGGAGCCAAAGCCATCAAACAGCAGCTGTTCAGCTTCCACACTCACCTGCTTGGCAGCGCGCCACTGTTCCGTTGTGTTGGACTGTGCTCTGCGAAGGCGTTCAGCACCAAAGGATGCATTCACGCTCAACTTTGGCATGAAGGCGCTTTGCGAAGCGCGCAGTTCCTGATCACGCGCTCTTCTGTTCGCTGCAGACTCTACAATGTCCGGATTTGTGAGAACGGCGGTTTCAACGGCATCTCTTAAAGACGCGGAATGAGCAGACGTTACCCCCAACGCGCACATCAAAAGTGCAACAGAAGTACCTCGAAAAAGCATTGCCCTACACCCCAATCGACTTTTCCACGAACGGTGTTTACCTCAACCAACCAAAGACAACGACATTTCATCTTCACATCGCCCCTGATTTTCCGCCCGTGGGAAAAACAAAAAGAAAATCTAAGAGAGTAAAATCACGTGTTGAGATTTTTATCAATATATTTTTTCACATCACAAATGATACCCTTAAAATTAAAGAGAACCCTTGAATATATGCAACACTCAGCACAGCAAACTTATAGAAAACAGCAAGAATACTCAAATAGAGAACCAGAACACTCAGAACGCATTACAGCGTTCCCTGCAAAACATATCTATTAGAACTCATCTAAGAAGAAATAGAGTCACCTCTACTCATCCTCGATATAGTACTAAGGAAAATTAGATAGATAAAATTTTAGAGATATTCATTCCCAGTCGCTAAAATACCACCTGTCATTGAATTTTATTTACGCTACTGGAACCTAAGAAATCCAACAGTTCCCACAAATTAACCATAAGACAGAAAACCGAATACTGATTCTTTTAATTTCCATTGCGGTGAAACCCTTCTCCTCCCCCCTCATTTCTCAAGGAACGAGCAAAGAAAAAGGCGGATGCCTGTGGCACCCGCCTTGTATTGGTCAGCTCGCTAATTCCGGAACACTTAGTTCAGCAGCAGGTCTGGTACGAAGAGCGCCAGCTGCGGGATGAAAGTGGTCAGGATCAGCGTTGGCAGCCACGCGAAGAAGATGAACATCAGCGTCGGCTTCAGCATCTTATCGACGGAGGTGTCTGTCACCTTAGAGCCCAGATACAGCAGCGGTGCGGTTGGCGGGGTAATGTTCGCCATGCCCAAGTTTACACCCAGAACCGCCGCAAAGTGGATCGGTCCATACCAACGCCCTGCACGATTGGCAACAGCAGAGGTGTCGAGAGCAGAATACCAGAGATGTCATCCATCAGCATACCGATGATGATCATCACCAGGTTCACCATCAGCAGGATCATAATCGGATCTTCAGAGACGGAATAGACGAACTCCTCTGCAATCGCAGGGATGTCTTCAAAGATCAGGAAGCGGCTAACGATCAGAACCATGAAGATCATCGCCATCACCACACCAATGGTAATGCCTGAGCTCAGCACAGTTTCACGGAAGGTCTTCCAGGTCAGACCACGGTAGACGTAGATCGCAACAGGGATCGCATAGATCACAGCCACACCAGCAGCTTCTGTTGGCGTCATCACACCACCGTAGATACCACCAAGGATAATGACAGGCATCATCAGCGCTGGAAACGCTTTCAGACCACGTTTCTTGAACTCGAAGTTGAAGTTCTCAGGACGCTCTTCCAGCTTGATGTCTTTATACTTGCGCAGCATGATCTGGTTCACAACGATCAGCAAAGTGATCAGGATCAGACCAGGAATAACCGTAGACAGGAACGCGCGCAGCACGGACTGCTGAGCAACCCAGGCATAAAGAATGTGAGAAGCACTCGGTGGGATCAGCAAACCCAGCGGCGCCGCACTCACGATCAGCGCAGCAGACTGGCCTTGCGGATAGTTCGCCTTGCGCAGATGCGGCATCATGATGCCACCGATACAGGTCAGCGTCGCGTTCGCACTGCCGGAAATGGAACCGAACACGCCGGAAGCCAGAACAGTTGCCGCAGACAAGCCGCCTTTGATGTGCCCGATGAACAGCTCAGCAAGTGCCACGAGAGGCGCAGCGATGCGACCCTTCTCCATGATACCGCCAGCCATGATGAACAGCGGAATAGCCAGCAGCACCACATTGTTCATCTTCCAGTGACCAGTTGGCAGATAACCAGCCACATCGTGCCCGCCCATATAGGCGAGGAAAATCAGAATTGCGCCAAACGCCAGATGCACACTGACACCAAGCAGCAGCAGGCCACAAAGAATGGCGATAGATCCTACAATAATCATTGCGCAGCCCCTTGTGCTTTTACTTGTTCTTCTTCAGGGTCAACACTCTCTGCGATCTCGCGCGGTTCACGCTCCGGCCATTTAGGACCGTTTCTGAGCAGCAGGTAAAAGTGCAACACAGCAAACAGGGTCATAAACAAGAAGCCGAGAAAAATGCCGAGGCGCGGCACGAAGAATGGGATCTTCAGCGCGACTGTGGTCTGCCAGATTGGATAGGAAGCAACCTCTTCCTGAAGCATCAGGAAGCCCCAATACGTCACAGCGGACAGCACACCAATCTCGATGATTTCAACTGCAACCTCACGCCACCAGATGATGCGTGGGTTCTTGATAAGAAAGCCAAGCACGTCTGCGTTCACGTGCTCTTTGCGTGCCGAGGCGACGGCAGCAGCCATGAAGAACATCCAGAAACTGATGGTCATCAGCCATTCTTCATAGGCGAATAGATTACCACCAAAGCCATAACGGACGATCACCACCATAAAGAATGTGAGCGCCATGATTACACCGCCTGCTGTAATCATGAGGTTCATCAGTTTAATGACGCCGTTCAGCGGTTTAGCCACTGGTCTTGGAAGTTCGCTTGTCAGAATACTCATCTGATATGCCCTTCGTTATAAAAACAAAAAACTCATAGAAAAGGCCGACGCAGGGTATGCGTCGGCCTCGAAGAGAAGGGCTTATTTGAAGTCTTTCTTCAGACGGTCAATGGTTTCCTGACCAACAACTTCAGCCATTGCAGGCCAAACCTGCTCACGAACACGCTCAGCCAGAGCCTGTTCCTGTTCTGGGGTGAAGCTCAGGATTTCATAACCGGACTCTACGAGTTTCTGCTTGAAGTTCGCATCGTTCTCTTTGTTGAACTGGAAGTACTGCTTGGAAGCTTTGTCAAACGCAGCTTTCACAACAGCTTTCTGCTCGTCGTTCATCTTGTTCCAGGTTTTCATGGAACCGTAGAAAGAGTTGATTTCAGAGATCGCGTTGTACTCTACGAAGTACTTACCAACGTTGGATTTTGCGAAGATGGTGTAAGCAGCCTGCTTGGTGCAGCACAATGTACCGTCAACAATACCGGACTGCATCGCTGGGAACATGTCACCCCAAGCCATGGTGGTGGTGTTGTAGCCCAGTGTTTCAGCCATGTCTTTAACAACAGCAGAAGACCAAACGCGGATGTTCATGCCTTTGTCGCCAAAGCCAGCGTAGTCTTCAGGCTTCTTGTTCGCAACAACGCCAACAAAACCTTCTGGGTTGTGGTTGAACAGCTTCAGGCCGAGTTTTTCAAGACGCTCGTTGATGATCTTGTTGTACTCGGACTCTGGGTTCAACATCACGTTTTCCAGATCGTCCCAGCTGGTGAACAGGTAAGGCATGGACATGATGTCGAGCACTGGGTCTTTGTGGGAGTAGATGAACGCCATCACAAAGTCCACGTTACCGCGGATGGTATCTTCAACCAGAGACTCACCGGAACCGAGCTGGCTTGCAGGGAAGACAGAAACTTTCAGTCCAACATCTGCAGCCTCAATTTCCTTCTCGATCTGCTTCAGCATTTTGGTGCCTTCGTGATCGACAGGAACCGTACCAGCAATTTTCAAACGCAGGTCAGCTGCGTAAACTGAAGAAGCCAGTGTCAAAGCAACTGCGCTTGCTGCACCTACGCTCAGAACGCGACGGAAACCCTTTGATACAGATTTAAGGCTAGGTTTGTTCATTCTTGTCTCCCTAATAACCATCCAGATATGCATCTATTGCTTATCATTGGCTCCCGGATGGCCGATTACGCCTCTCACGACACGACGATTTGCACCGGACCGGGTCGCTTAAGATTTTTTAGATTGCTACAGCTCAGGGGCCGCGATCGAAAACATCTTTCATTGTTCTTGATGAGTGATGTCCTCGTAAGTGCTTGTCCCCTTTTGCCCGAATAGATGCGAAGAACTGGCAATAAAGCGCAGTGCGTTTCGCATGCATACTTTTACTAACTCGGGAAACATACTAGATATAATTCAAATGATCCATATTTTTTTCACTATTGACCATTTGTCACCTTATGAACTAGTCATATCTACTGAATTTGAAGAAATTTTGGGCGGAAAGCTCTTCAAATTATAGGGTTTTAGGCAAACCAAATGGCAGCAGCAATTTTCTGCATGAAAAAAAGACACTGATATATCAAATTTATATCGGTTCAAAATCGAGAGGAACATCGCAATCGCAGAAGCGCTCCACACAAAAAACGATAATTCAGAGCGGCTGATACATTTGATCCATTTGGGTCGAAATTTTTGAAACAATGATTCGTTTGGGAGGGGAAACTATGACGAAAAGCTATCAGGAGACGATCGATCAACTCACGAAGGCCTATCCGAACTTAAGCAAGCAGCTCAAGAAGAGCGCGGCTTATGTGCTGGAGTATCCAAGTGACGTTGCAACACTCTCCATGCGTCAGGTCGCAGCCCGTGCGGAAGTCCCTCCTCCAACAATGAACCGGCTCGCAAAGTCATTGGAGTTCGACACCTACAACGCGATGCGCGATGTCTATCGCGGCGGGTTTGAGGATTTCTCCTCCAACTACCCGTCTCGCGCAGGTGAACTTCAGGCCACACACGGCACCTCCGACATTGAAGCCTCACTACAAAGCTTCAAAAGCGCTGCCATCGGCAACCTGAAACACCTCTTCGACACCATCGATCGCAACCACCTGCAACAGATTATTTCTTCGCTGGCAACCGCGCGAAACGTAGTTGTCGTGGGCATGCACGCCTCTCATTCACTGGCGAACTACCTCCATTACGTCGCCTCCATGTGCTTTCGCAACTGGCGCCTTATCAATCGCAGAAACGGCGAGATCGCGGATCAGGTTGAGTACATCAACGCCGACGACGTGGTCGTTGCAATCTCCCTGAACCCGTGCGCAGCCGACACCGTGCTGGTCGCAAAGCGAGCCTATGAAGTGGGCGCAAAGGTCATCGGGATTACCGATACCCGTACTTCACCACTTGCCACTTATTCAACCGACCTCCTGCTCACACCAGTCCAAAGCCCGCATTTCTTTGAAAGCTACGTTGCAACGGCAGCCCTGCTTGAAATGATCCTCGGCTTTCTGGTGGCAGACAGCGGACAGGTCGTCATCGACAACATCACAAGGCTGGAACGCTGCCGTAATGAACTCGGCGAATACTGGCCAGACCAATAAGCCAATAAGAACTCGGAATACTATATGACAAAGCTCAGTCTCCTTGCCGGACAGATCAACATCCCTGCGATGACAACAGCAGAGGAAAGAGATGCGCATCTGCGTATCGTGACCGCCAAGTTGCATCAGCAACTCACCGCAAAGCCGCATGATCTGGTTGTTTTGCCTGAGCTTTCCACCGTCGACTACTCCAGAGCAGCCTTTGCCGAACTCAGCGCATTGGCGGAAGATCTGAACGGTCCATCCGTCAAAGCATTCGGTGCGCTGGCAAAAGAACACAACACCACCATCGTCTTTGGCATGCCGCGCAAGGCAGAGGATCACTTCAAAATCTCTCAGGTTGCGGTTGGATCAGATGGCTCTGTGATCGGGAATTACGACAAGCTCCACATCTGCCAGTATGGCGCCTCCATGGAAAAAGAGTATTTCGAGAAAGGTGATCACCTCTTCTCTTTCTCCGTAAAGGGTGTGAAAGTCGCGCCAATCATCTGCTACGACATCCGCATTCCTGAGCTGAGCCGCACACTGGCTCTGCAGCATGGTGTAGACCTGATCCTGCACAGCGGCGCCTATGCCCGCGATGAAAGTTTCTTCAGCTGGCACGATTTTGTGGTCACCAGAGCTCTGGAAAGCCAAATCTTCTTCCTCAGCCTCAACCGCGCTGGTGAGAACTTTGGCAACTCCACGTTCTGCCCACCATGGACAGACGAGAACACACCACGTGTCTCCTTCCCGCAGACAGACGAGCATTTTGCAAGCATCGAGCTGGACACAGCAACGCTGGATCAGGTGCGCGAAGATTACACTTTCCGCAAAGACCTGCTGAAGGACTACGCCGGGTTGCAGCATCAGGAACCTGAGCTCCTCAACCAATAGCTATCTCTGCTCCCGCAAGTTTTCCCTCTAGTATCACCCGCAAGAATGCGAAGCACAGCGATTTCCTTTGAATTTCAGTTGATTGGAAATCGCATTCAAAGGCTCGCAGCACCGCATTTTTCTGGAGGGGAAACACATTATGACAGATCTGCCAAGTCTCACCGATGCAACTCTGACGCTTGAAAACCGCGTCGCGACATTGACCATGAACCGTCACGACCTGCGCAACGCGCTGACGGGATCTGCCCTCATCGACGACATTGTTGCAACTGCGGAATGGGTGAACACCTGCCCCGAGGTCTCTGTCCTCCTCCTCACCGGAGCAGGCTCTGCCTTCTCTTCCGGTGGCAACATCAAAGACATGGCCGAGCGCGGCGGCGACTTTGCTGGCAATGTTGCTGAGGTTGAAAATCACTACCGTCGTGGCATCCAGCGCATTCCGCTCGCCCTGCAAAATGTGGAAGTGCCCATCATCGCAGCCGTCAACGGCCCTGCCATCGGCGCTGGCTTTGATCTTGCCAACATGTGCGACATTCGCTTGGCCTCAACCAAAGCAAAGTTCGGCGAAACCTTCCTTAATCTGGGTATCATTCCAGGTGACGGCGGCGCATGGTTCATGCAGCGTCTGATCGGCTACCAGCGCGCAGCTGAACTCACTCTGTCAGGCCGTGTCATCAATGCCGAGCAAGCCAAAGAATATGGCCTCGTGTTGGATGTCTATGAGGCGGAAGAACTGATGAATGAGGCTAACAAAATGGCTATGCAGTTCGCTTCTCAGCCACCAAAGGCCACCCGCCTTACCAAGCGCCTCCTGAAGATGGCCCAGCGCACCGAGCTCAAAGACTTCCTCGATCTCTCCGCCTGTTTCCAGGGCATGAGCCACAATGAACCAGAGCATCTGGAAGCCGTGCACGCCTTCATGGCGAAGATGAAGTAAGCAAACAAAAAGCGCTGCACGCGCTCGGAAATATTCGGCAGCATGCAGCGCTTAATTCTAAGAAACCCAATAGCTTACTGCGCAGGCCTGCGAATGGACGGTTCGGCTTCAACCACCAGCGGATTGAGCCCCTCTCCGCCATCCTTCACAATATCAAACAGCTGCAACCGCATCCGCGGCTCCCAGAAATCATTGATGTGATTGGCAATGCCCTCAACGGCTTCATCATGCGGCTTGTGCTTGAAGAAGCTTGCGATCTGGTTTGCCATGTAGGTGAGCTTTTCCGGCGCCATGCTCCAGCTCTCCTCCCTTTTAAATCTTTGTTCCCATGAGCATGGACTGCATAAGCGCCAGATAATTCACCAACACCCATACAGCCCAGCGTCGGCCCGTTTATTCAGCAGCCTCAATCCGCCGTGAACGCGCGGCATGCTCCTGATACTCTTCCTGCCAGTCTGTCTGACCGTTAGAAAGAGAAACCTGAACCGCTGTCACCTTGTACTCTGGACAGTTGGTAGCCCAGTCAGAGTAATCGGTGGTCACCACGTTGGCCTGTGTCGTTGGATGGTGGAACGTGGTGTAAACAACACCCGTCGACACACGATCCGTCACATTCGCCCGCAAGCTGGTTTCACCGGAACGGCTCATAAGCTTGATCCAGTCCCCATCCTTAATACCGCGCAGTTCAGCATCGTGTGGATGGATCTCAAGCAGATCCTCCTCATGCCAAACCACGTTGTCCGTACGCCGTGTCTGTGCACCCACATTGTACTGGCTCAGGATACGACCAGTGGTCAACAGAAGCGGGAAACGAGGTCCGGTTCGCTCATCTGTCGCCACATAATCGGTACGAATGAAACGGCCCTTACCACGAACAAACCCATCAAGGTGCATCGTTGGCGTGCCTTCCGGCTTCGCTTCGTTACACGGCCACTGAACAGATCCCTTCTCTTCAAGAAGATCATAGGTCACATTGGCAAAGCTTGGAGTGGTCGCCGCAATCTCTTCCATAATCTGTGAAGGATGAGTGTAGGTCCAGTTCGCACCCATGGCATTGGCCAGCAGCTGCGTAACTTCCCAGTCAGCATAGCCATTGCGCGGTGCCATCACCTTACGCACCCGGTTGATCCGGCGCTCAGCATTTGTGAACGTGCCATCCTTCTCAAGGAAAGTGGAACCCGGCAGGAACACATGCGCATAGTTCGCGGTCTCATTCAAAAACAGGTCATGAACAATCACGCACTCCATAGCCGCAAGACCAGCCGCAACATGCTTGGTGTCCGGATCCGACTGCAGGATATCTTCCCCCTGCACGTAAAGGCCCTTGAACGTGCCCTCAACCGCCGCATCCAGCATATTCGGAATACGCAGGCCCGGTTCGTCGGAGATGGTCACGCCCCACTGCTTTTCATAGATATCGCGAACATCGGCATTCTTCACATGGCGATAACCCGGCAGTTCGTGCGGGAAGGATCCCATGTCACAGGACCCCTGCACGTTGTTCTGACCACGCAGTGGGTTAACACCAACGCCCTTCTTACCAATGTTACCAGTCAGCATCGCAAGGTTGGCAATGCCGATCACAGTGGTGGAACCCTGACTGTGTTCCGTCACACCAAGACCGTAATAGATCGCACCATTACCACCACGCGCATAAAGCCGTGCCGCGCCGCGCACTTCCTCAGCAGGAACGCCGGTCAGCAGCTCAACCGCTTCTGGACTGTTGGCAGGGTCAGAGACAAACTCGACATAATCCTGGAATTCATCCCACTCACAACGCTCTTGGATAAAGGCTTCATCAAACAGGCCCTCAGTCACAATCACATGCGCCAATGCTGTCACAATGGCAACGTTTGTGCCCGGACGCAGTGCCAGATGGTGCGAGGCTTTGATATGCGGAGACTTCACCAGATCAGTCCGCCGCGGATCAATGACGATCAGCTTGGCGCCCTGACGCAAACGCTTCTTCAGGCGAGAGCCAAACACCGGGTGTCCGTCGGTCGGGTTCGCCCCGATCACCATCACCACATCAGAATGCTCAACACTGTCAAAATCCTGCGTTCCCGCAGATGTACCGAAGGTCTGCCCCAAACCATAACCGGTTGGAGAGTGACAGACACGTGCGCAGGTGTCTGTGTTGTTGTTCTCAAACACCGCACGGGTCAGCTTCTGAACCAGGTACGTCTCTTCATTGGTACAGCGGGAAGACGTGATCACCCCAACAGCTTCTTTGCCGTACTGCTGCTGAATGCCCTTCATCTTGGTCGCCGCAAAGCTCAGCGCCTCATCCCAGGAAACTTCCCGCCAAGGCTGATCAATGCTGTCACGAACCATCGGATTCAAAATACGGTCCTGGTGGGCGGCATACCCGTAGGCAAAGCGACCCTTCACACAGGAATGACCTCGGTTCGCTTTACCGTCTTTGTACGGCACCATACGCACCAGCTCATCGCCGCGCATCTCCGCTTTGAACGAGCACCCGACACCACAATACGCACAGGTCGTCACAACAGAGCGTTCCGGCTGACCGATATCGATCACGGACTTCTCCTGAAGCGTCCCTGTCGGACAGGCCTGCACACAGGCACCGCAAGACACACATTCAGAATCCAGAAAGCTTTCAGACATGCCCGCAGTCACGCGGGAGTCAAAACCACGCCCGGTGATGGTCAGCGCAAAAGTGCCCTGCACCTCTTCACAGGCACGTACACAGCGTGAGCAAACAATGCACTTAGCTGGATCATAGGTGAAGTATGGATTGCTCTCATCCTTAGGCTTCCAGCAGGCATTCACCTCACCGCCGCCATCACGCATCTTGAAGTGGTTTTGGCAATCCGCCTCATAGCGCACGTCACGCAAACCAACCGCACCAGCCATGTCCTGCAGTTCGCAGTCACCATTGGCAGCGCAGGTCAGGCAGTCCAGCGGGTGGTCAGAGATATAAAGCTCCATCACACCGCGACGCAAACCTTTCAGACGATCCGTCTGCGTACGAACCTTCATCCCCTCTTCCACCAGAGTGGTACAGGAGGCAGGTGTTCCACGGCGGCCTTCAATCTCCACCAAACACAGACGGCAGGAACCGAATGCATCAACCATATCGGTTGCACAAAGCTTCGGAACCTGAATGCCAGCTTCCATGGAAGCACGCATCACCGAGGTTCCCTCAGGCACAGTGACATCGAAGCCGTCAACGTTGATTGTGACGTTCTTTTCAGAAGTCGATTGAGGAGTGCCGTAATCTGTTTCTTTAATCAGGGTCATGGGTTCACTCCGCGGCGTCTGTTAATGGCTTTACATGAAAATCCTGCGGAAAATGCGTCAAAGAGCTCATCACAGGATAAGGAGCGAACCCGCCAAGAGCACACAGCGAGCCCATCTTCATCGTGTCGCAAAGGTCGGTCAGCAGCTCAATCTGCTGCTCTGGCTGATCACCCCTGGCAATCCGGTCCAGCACCTCCACACCGCGCACAGAACCGATGCGGCATGGCGTACACTTGCCGCAGCTCTCAATAGCGCAGAACTCCATGGCAAAACGAGCCTGCTTGAGCATATCGACAGTATCGTCAAACACCACGATCCCTGCATGGCCAATCATACCATTGCGCTCAACAAAAGCCTCATAATCAAAGATCGTGTCAAACAAGGATGGCGGGAAGTAAGCGCCAAGCGGCCCACCAACCTGAACCGCCTTCACCGGACGGCCACTCAAAGTACCTCCACCGATATCATAGATCAGCTCATTCAGCGTCAGACCAAAGGCCGTCTCGAACAGACCACTGTTCTTGATGTTACCGGTCAGCTGAATAGGAATGGTGCCGTGGGAGTACCCAACACCATAGTCACGATAGAACCGCGCCCCCCGATCCATGATGATCGGTACGGACGCCAGAGACATCACGTTGTTGACCACAGTTGGCTTGCCAAACAGGCCTTCAATCGCCGGAAGCGGAGGCTTAGCACGCACGATACCGCGTTTGCCTTCAAGGCTGTTCAGCAGTGAGGTCTCTTCACCACACACATAAGCACCAGCCCCTTCACGCACTTCCATATCAAAAGCGTGTTCTGAGCCCATGACAGAAGCCCCAAGAATACCGGCCTTGCGCGCAATCTGGATCGCATCATACAAAATAGCAATTGCATGCGGATACTCAGAGCGGGTGTAAATATAACCCTTCGTCGCCCCAACAGCGATCCCGGCAATGGCCATCCCTTCGATCAAAACGAAAGGATCGCCTTCCATGATCATCCGGTCAGAGAACGTGCCACTGTCACCTTCATCAGCATTACAGACGATGTACTTCTGATCGCCTTGCGCCTTCAGAACGGTGTTCCACTTGATACCAGTCGGGAAACCCGCACCACCACGACCACGCAGACCACTATCGGTCACTTCCTGCACGATCTCAGCAGGCGTCATCTCAAGCGCCCGCTTCAGACCCAGGAAGCCGTGATGCGCCTCGTAATGCTCAAGAGAAAGCGGATCGGTGATACCACAGCGGGAGAAGGTCAGACGCGTCTGCCGCTTCAAAAATGGCATCTCTTCAGTCAGGCCATGGCACAAAGCATGGTCAGCACCTTCCAAAAGCCCCGCATCCAGCAGGCCAGCAATATCAGCCGGGGTCACCGGGCCGTAAGCAATGCGGCCGCGCTCAGTCTCAACTTCAACCAGCGGCTCCAGCCAATGCATACCGCGTGATCCATTGCGAACAATCTGCGCGTCAACACCGCGCGCGCTCAGCTCTTCTGCAAGTGTATCGGCAACCCGGTCAGCACCAACAGCGAGTGCCGCAGCATCGCAAGGAACATAAAGGACAGCACCCATCACTTCACCTCCTCAACCAGCTTCAGCACAGCAGCTTCATCAAGCGACCATGCAGGTTGCCATCCATCATTGCAGCCGGTGCACAAGAGCACAGGCCAAGGCAATAAACGGGCTCCAGCGTCACCTTGCCGTCAGGCGTGGTCTCGTGCCACTTGATGCCAAGGTCTCTTTGAATGTCTTCAGCTAGTTTCTCACCGCCAAGAGACTGGCAGGCTTCCGCACGACAAACCTTTAGCACATGACGCCCGGCAGGCTCTGTGCGAAAGTCGTGGTAAAAACTCATTGTTCCATGAACTTCGGCGCGGCTCAGGTTCAACCGATCTGCGATCTGCAACAGCGCATCTTCGGGAACATAACCAAATTTCGCCTGCACATCGTGCAGGATAGGCAGGAGCGGCCCTTCCTGATGTTCGTGTACATCAATAATCGCGGCCGTGTCTTTTTCTATATCCTGCGATTGCGTCTGCAAGGCCATAAGTTCCTCCCTCCTCGCACGTCAATGCTTCGTGTTGGCACAATATGTCGCAGGCAATCAATATGATATATCCGTTGGGCGATTGCACATCCCTATCGTTGAAATCACGTAGAGAGCTCTTGCCCCTGCGAAATTCTGCTTACACGCTTGAGGAAGGCATCCAGAAGTGGCGCACGCGGCTCTCGCTGTGTCGCAATCAGGCCTACCATGATGCTGGCGTAAGGATCTGAAATCGGGATGATCTCCAGATGATCGGAGGCAATCGTTTGCGCCACGGCCTGTGGGATAATCGTCCCCCACCGCCCGGTGCGCACATGCGCCAGCAGGCACATGATGGAATCTGACTGCAAAACAGGTTTGGGCTCCACCTCCACATCATGAAGGATATTGTTGATGATACGCCGACATTGCATGTCACTGGTCAGCAGACACAGCGGCACGCGGCTCACATCCTGCAAGGTGGCATGCTCGCTGCCGGAAAGAGGCCCGCCCTCAGCCACAACAAAGCAGTAGCGCTCGCGGTAAAGCGGGATTTGCAGAACCCGGCCCAAAGGCTCGTTGTCCAGATACGTCAGCCCCACATCGATCTCCAGATTTTCCAGCTGCGCCAGAATTTCCGAGGACGGCCGCGAGAACACTTTGAAGTCAACGCCCGGGTTCTCTTCGCTAAAGCATGTGGTGATCTCAGGAACATACGTCAAGGCTGTGGGAATGGAAGCAATCCGCAAGGTGCCGGACTGGCCATCACTGACCGCCTTCAGCTCCTGCTTCATGGTCCGCGTATCAGCCACCAGCTTACGCGCCCACTCCAGCACGCGCTCCCCTTCAGGCGTTAGCCCCTGAAAGCGCGAGCCACGCAAAACCAGCAGAACACCCAGTTGCTCTTCAAGCTGCTTGATATTGGCAGACAGCGTTGGCTGCGTCACACCGCACTCATCCGCCGCCTTCCCAAAATGCTTCTCACGCGCCAGCGCAATAAACATCTCCAGCTTGTCGATCATAGCTCTCCCTCTCAAACATTCCGGTAATGACCAGTCAGATCATGACCAACGGGACCGCTCATAACCTCCCTATGAGCAATCCCTTAGATGTTTTTTCTTAGCTCTGAAATGAACTAGCATATTCAGAGCCAGAACCATAACGGCGAAAGTCAAGAAGACCGGTGGACTTGGATAAATCAGCGGATCAAACGTTCATGCCGATAAAGCTAACTCCGGCAACCATCAGCACGGCTGCCAGCAAGCGGCGCACCCAGTTGCCTTCACCCAGCAGCACAAAACCGATCAGAGCCGCGAAGATAACGGAGGTTTCTCGCAGTGCTGACACTGCGCCCAGCGGGGCAAAGTTCTTGGCATAAAGAACCAGACCATACGCGATCATGGAAACCACACCACCTGTCAGCCCAAGCACCCATGTCTTCTTGGAAAGCGTTGGCAGCATGGACCAGCGACGGATACCGATGAACGCAGCAATGAACACCTGCAAAAACGCCCCCCACGCCCAATAGCTCAGCGTATTGCCGGAAAGCCGGACACCAACACCATCCACCAGCGAGTAAGCCGAGATACAAACACCCGTGGCAATGGCAAAGCCAAGCGCGGCACCGCCAACCCCCTGACGCAGGGCAGACCAGCTGGAGATCTGAATACCAAACGCAATCAGGCCAATACCAAACCACGCCCAAAACGGCAAAACTTCGCCCACGAACAGCATGGCCCAAAGAGAAACCAGCGCAGGCACAATCCCGCGGGCAATCGGGTAAACCACACTCAGATCACCATGACGATACGCCTGCCCCAGCGTGTAATAGTAGGCAAAGTGAATGCAGGTGGAGAGCAACACATAGCCAAAGCTCTCTGGCTCTGGCAGCGGCAACACGGCAATCATCACCGCAGCCGGGATCACATGCCCAAAGGCAACAAGGCCCAGCGTGATTGTGCGGTCACCCGCCGTTTTTACAATCGCATTCCAGATTGCATGCAGCATAGCCGCAGCAAGGATAATCATTATGATGGAAACGCTCATCAATCAAAACCATTCGTAATCGGAAGCACCCAATGTTTCGGCTCATTCTGAGCTCTGTCCTCCAGCCTGCAACTGACCTTGCAAGTGCTGGAACACGGGTCTTCCTTTGAGTTCTTGTTTATTCTTTAAAATGCTGGAATTTCGAAGGTTTTCGATTTCTGCACTTTATTCCGGTAATCAGTTTTTTCGTGAAGCAATTAATGTCTGAATGCCCCACTCAGCAAAGGCTGAGGCAAACGGCTCTTCAGGTGCTCTGTCCGTCACCACATAATCCACACTGTCAGCAGCTGGCCCTACATACGGTGCTGTTTCACCCAGCTTGCCATGATCAAAGGCGATCAACACCTGATCTGCACTTTCAGCAATCGCAGCACTCAGTTGAGACTCCACGCTGCTTTGATAGAGAAAGCCCTTGCTGGCAGAGACCGCATCCAGCTGAAGATCGCCATATCCAGCGCAAACCGCTGCACTTGGGTGTAAGTGTCGTGCCCAAAGGTGCCCCGGTCATCCTCCTGCATTTCCCCGCCAAGCAAATGCACGCGGTTGCCATTCACGCTGACCAGCGTCTGCGCAACACCGATTGAGTTGGTCACGACCGTTAAATTCTTTCGCAGTCTCAGATCTTCCGCCACATAAGCCGTGGTTGACCCCACATCCAGATAAAGGGTCATGCCATCTTCCACCACATCACACACAACAGAAGCGATCAGACGCTTCTCGTCCGTGCGCTGTGAAATCCGGCGGAAGAAGCTTGGGTCATTCTGTGTACCAGCCAGATAAGCCCCGCCCCGCACACGCTCCACATCAGAGGTTTGCGAGAGAGTTTTAACCGTACGCCGAACCGTCTCTTCAGACACATCCAACGCCTTTGCCAGATCGGAATTACGCGCAGATCCGCCCAGCCGTTTCAGAACGTCCAGCAGTTCAAGTTCGCGGTGGCTATGAGACATCTGCCCCTCGTGCTTTGCATCTTTGCATCTTTGCATCTTTGCATCTTTGCTACTCTGGCACTGCCTTACTCCACAATTACAGTCAAATTCCAACACATATGTCGATTTATGTTGGAATTCGTGCGTAGTTGTGGATTATTCGCTGGCAAACGACCGCAGTTACATCTCTCTTTCATATTGCGGGAGTATCGGTCTGTCGGATTGCGCCACGAACCGTGGCATTGGGGGATCAGGACTATGCAGAACAAGCGCAACGTGCTTTTCATCATCATCGACCAGCTGCGCGCAGACTGCGTCCTCGGGGATCTGGCAGATCATGTGGACCTGCCCAATCTCAGAGCATTCATGGAAGACAGCGTCACATTCACCCGGCACTTCTCAGTCACCAACCCCTGCGGCCCATCCAGAGCATCCCTGCTCACCGGCCAGTACGCTATGAACCACCGCTCCGTGCGCAATGGCACGCCTCTGCGCCACGACACACCAAACATCGCAACAGAAATGCGCAAGGCGGGCTATCTGCCAATGCTGTTTGGTTACACAGATACTTCGCAGGATCCCCGGGCATTCCACCCCAATGATCCGGCGGTCAGAACCTACGAATACCCGATGAACGGCTTCCACGAGATGATGGAGATGCGACTGGAAATGTCATTTCCATGGCAATCCCATCTCATGAACCGGGGCTACACCTTTGAAAATTACTGGGACGTCTACAAACCTGTCTCACCCAATGGCCAGCAACCGCGCCTAAACGATCCAGCGCTCTATGCCGCTGAAGACAGTGACACAGCCTTCCTCACCAACGCCTTCCTGGAGATGATGCCAGCCTACCGCCAGCAAAGCTGGTTCGCGCACCTGACCTACATCCGCCCGCATCCACCGCTTGTCGCCCCTGCTCCATACAACACCATGTATGACCCGCAGTCTCTGCCGCTGCCAACACGCCTGGAGCAACCAGAAGACGAACAGGCCCTCCACCCGTTCTTCACGCCCACCATGCAAAACAGCAGCGCCGCCAGCTTTGTTGAAGGTTTCCCAGATCTGGAACCAACCGACGAGAACATCCGCACCTTGCGTGCTATCTATCTGGGGCTCGCCACAGAAGTAGACCATCACGTTGGCCGTGTAGTTCAGTTCCTCAAAGACACCGGACAATACGACAACACCATGGTGGTAATCACCGCAGACCACGGTGAGATGCTGGGTGACCGGCACAGCTGGGGGAAGATGACTGTTTATGATGCAGCCTACCACACCCCGCTCATCATCCGCATGCCAGACGGAGAACGCGGAACGCAGGTCACAAAAGTCACCGAATCCATCGACATTATGCCGACCATTCTGGAATGGGTCGGACAGGACTTGCCAAGCTCAGTAGACGGCAAATCTCTGCTGCCATTCCTGGAAGGGAAAACGCCTGAAGACTGGCGCACTTTCTCCATGTCTGAGCTGGACTTCGCTGATCCTCTGGAACCAACCCTGTGGCAACAGCAATTGGGAACCAAGCTGGACAACTCCTGCCTGAGCATCCTGCGCGATGATCGCTTCACGCTGGTCGAGTTCGCCGCTGACTTGCCGCCCATGCTGTTCGATGCAGAAGCAACGGAGAAATGGAAAACCTTGCCGACAAACCCGAGCATGCCCCAACACTGGCCCGCATGACCCGTGAACTCCTGCGTCATCGCATGAAGAACATGGACAAAACCCTCTCCAACTGGATGATCACCACAGACGGCCCAAAGCACTAACCAAAAAAGCGGAGCAATCCTCATTGCTCCGCTCCTTATAATCGGCTCACAACAAGCACCATTAGCGCTGCTGAATCTCCTCAATGATCGCCTTACCAATTTCAGCGATCACAGCATTGCGTTTTTTGAAGTTTGCATCGCTACCCGTCATGTAAACAGCCGTGAGATAAGGTTCGCCCGTCTCAGGCCAGATGGCAGCAATGATCCCGCGAGAGCCATTGTGACCGGCACCAGACTTATCTGCGATGCGCCAGTCAGATGGCAGATGTTTGCGGATCAAAGCATCGGCCACCTTGTCATCTACCATCCACTGTTGCAACTGCGCGCGAGAGGCCAGCTGCAACACTTCCTCAAACAACAACCGATCCAGCGTTTGAACGACAGCCCGTGGAGAGGTGGTATCACGTGCATCGCCGGGATTCGCCTCGTTCATCTCCGGCTCCCGTCGGTCCAGCCGAGTCACACGGTCCCCCAGCCCACGTAAAAACCTCGTCAGCCCTTTGGGTCCATCAACACGCTTCAGCAGAAGATTGGCAGCCGTGTTGTCGCTCATCGTGACCGTCGCTTCACAAAGCTCCCCAACACGCATTCCCTCAGCCACATGCTTCTTCGTGACAGGTGAGTAGGAAACCAGCTCCGCTTTTGAGTAGGCAACAACCTCTCCCAGCCGTTCTTCCCCGCGATCCACCCGCGCCAGAACAGCCCCGCACAGCAAAGCCTTGAACGTGCTGGCCATAGGAAACCGCTCATCAGCCCGGGCCTCAATAGCCCAATCAGATCCGGTGTGCTGCAACACCACGCCAATCCGGCCCCCAACTTCCTGCTCCAAACGGTTGACTGTGTCCAGAAGCTCCCCGGCAGCACCAACAGCAGGCACACTACAGGCAACAACCAATGCAAAAGAAAAACGCTTAAAAGGCACAGCTATATGGTCAAAACAACGCCACATACTCAAACTCCTTGAATGACGAAACATGTGCCCGGCAACAAATAAATCTCATGAAATAGATACAGCTTGTCCCCTGCCGCAAAGCATAACACTCAGCAGCACAAAATCGCCAATAACTGCGCTTAAACACGAAATATCTTGATGGTGGGCACCATCTTAATCAGATGCATCCTTAGGACTAAACACTTTAAGGTGGAGCCACAAACGACTAATTCTCGACGTGAATATTAGAAAAACTAATAGCGATGGACAGACCCAACATTCCTCTCAACGCCCTGCGCGCCTTCGAGGTCGCCGCCCGGCAAGGCAGCTTCACGCGCGCCGCTATTGAGCTGCGCGTCACTCAGGCCGCTGTCAGCCACCAACTCATTGCCTTGGAAGAGCTGCTCGGCACAACACTGTTCCTGCGCACCCCCAAAGGCCTAGTGCTGACAGATGAAGCACCGCCCTGCATCCCGTCCTGACTCAAAGCTTCGACAGGATCGGCTCCGTACTCGATCGTTTCCTCGATGGCCGCTATCAGGAAACACTCAATCTCGGTGTCGTCACCACGTTTGCCACCGGTTACCTGATTGAACGCTTGCCGGACTTTCAGGCAAAACACCCCGGTGTGAACCTGCGCCTCTTCACCAACAACAACCGCGTTGATATCGCTAAGGAAGGCCTCGACATCGCCATCCGGTTTGGAGAAGGCCTGTGGCCGGGCTTGCACGCTGCCCCCTTACTCACCACACCGCTGACCCCGCTCTGCTCACCTGAAGTCGCACAGTCCCTCAAAACCCCGCAGGATCTGGCGGGTCATCCCTTGTTCAGATCCTACCGCTCCGACGAATGGGAACTCTGGTTCCAGCAAGCTGCAGCTCCGTGCCCCAAGATTGAAGGTCCCGTCTTTGATTCATCCGTAGCCATGGCAGATATGGTCGAAGCTGGCCTCGGCATCGCTCTGCTGCCCTACCATATGTTCGCACGGCGACTGGCAACCGGGCGGCTCATCAGACCATTCCCTACCGAGATCACAACCGGCAAATACTGGCTCACCCACCTCAAATCCAAACCAGCCACCCCGGCTCTCACCCTCTTCAAAAACTGGTTGCTCGCTCAGGAACCAGTTACCTCTACCTAGGAATGATGAAACAACGCAGCGAATTGAAAGGAAAACCAAAACCTCTCCCATACACCTTCCCCCTATCCTGATCTGACCGCCCGCAAATGTGGGCAACGGAACTCAGGTGCGAGGAATGCTTCTCAGCGACAGAGCAAAGGACGCCATAAAAGTTGCACTGGCCATGGTGATCGCCTACGCCATCGCACTTTATATGGACTGGGACCGTCCCTATTGGGCTGGTCTTGCCGTTGCTTTCATATCGCTGGAGACCTCAGGACAATCCTTTCACAAGGGCCTTCAACGCCTCGGCGGCACATTGCTTGCCGCAGTCATGGCCCTCACCTTGCTTTCGCTGTTCCCGCAGCAGCGCTGGATGTTCATGATTGCCCTGTCCAGCTATGTGTTTTTCTGCACCTACATGATGAAATCCAAGCACAATCCATATTTCTGGAATGTCGCTGCTTTCGTCACCATCATTGTTGCCGTGGATGCAGCTGCCAGCAACCAGCCTGCCTTCTACACCGCTGTCTTGCGCATTCAGGAAACCGCTCTGGGCGTAATCACATACAGTATGGTCTCAGTCATCCTCTGGCCCAGAACCTCGTCAAAGTCCCTCGTCAGAACCTCAAAGAACCTGACCAAAAGCGGCCTTGCTCTCTTTCAAAGCACAATAGACCGGGAGTTCGCCAGCAACCCGCACAAGTACCTGCAGCAACAAGGTGAGTTTTCAGCCTTACAAGCCAAGTTCGCAGACCTCTCAAACATCGCAGAACTGGAAAGCTACGAAGTCTGGGAGGTTAGCAAGCAATGGAAGGACACAGGCAGTCTCTGGACCCAATATGAGCGCGCTCTGGAAGTCTGGCGGCAAAGCTTCAACGAGGTCGACGATCTGGAGCTGGAAACCCGCATCCCGTGGCTCACCAGGTATGAAGCCGAAATCACCAGACGCTTCAAAACCATCATAGATCTCACAGAAGGCAAAGACATCAAACCAAAGCCACTTTTCAGAGACTTTCACATCAAAGAGATCGACATATCCGGCCTGCAGTATTTCCAGAAAGCCGCCCTGTCCCTATACATCCACCAGTTGGATGAAATCGAACGCATCACCTACCAGCTTCATGAACTCACCACGGTCATCTTCAGTGAGAACACCAGCAATCAGCTGGATTTTCACGTCAAGGAAAGCACCCAGCCAGACGTGATCAACATGGGCCAGTTGAAGGGAGCTTTACGCGCTTTCCTTTGCCTGTGGGTCGCGTATCTCTCTTACATCTACTTTCCCAACCTGCCAGCAGGAACGGTGCTGGTCATACTGGCTGGCGTTTACAGCATCACCCTCTCCAGCAATCCCTACCTGAAGCCCGTCTCCATCCTTGTTCCGGGTATTCTGTCTTCTGCCTTTGGGGCTTTCATCTATCTGCTCATCATGCCCCATCTGCACAGCTTCTGGTCGCTGGGAACCGTCATTTTTCTTTCAGTGTTCACCATCGCCTATCTCTTCCACACGCCTCAACTCATTTTGGGCAGAATGTTCGGTCTGGCAAATTTCGTGATGATGACCAACATCGCTAACCATCAAAGTTACAGTTTCAACTTCGTCGCAGATCAGCTTCTGGTCTTCCTGATCGTCATCGCTATCTACGCCGCCATTTCCATCTTCACCTTCAACCTGCGCCCGGAAGTGCAATATCTCAACCTGTTGCGCCGCTTTTTCGCCAGCACCAACTTCCTCCTGACCGAGCACCAAAAAGAACCACATTTGGAACCCACAAAACTGCGCCAATACATCAGGCGTCATCATCTCAACGAGGTCGAGAGCATCCCTCACAAGATGACTGGCTGGATCGCCGGCACCTCTTCAGGGCTCGACAAGCACCAGCTACGCAGAACAGTGATCATCCTCGAAGCCCTGTCCATCCGCCTGTCCGTGCTCATCAACGAACTCAAAATCGCTCAGAGCTCCCAGCTCTATGCAGCTCTGCGAAAAGACATCCACGACTGGAGTGCTCAGCTGAAGACAGACTTTGCTGAACTGGTCAAAGATCCGACAGGCGCAACCATCGGCGAGGTCGTCAGACAATGCGCCCTCAGCATGCCAGAGATGGAAACCACCATCGCCAAAGTGCTGGAAGAGCGCGGCAAAGACGGTATCGATCTGGAGGAACGATTAAATATCTATCGCATTCTTGGAGGTATTCGCAGTGTTTGTCGGGCATTAGAGGACTATGAGGATCAATCCCTCAAGATGGATTGGCCTCAACTGCAAGAAGCCCGGTTTTAAAGGAGGAGCGCTGATGAATGGTTTTCCAAGCGAATGGGCCATCGGTACAGTGTACCTCCCTCCCTTTCTGGTTGCTGCTGCCCTTGGCCTGCTTCTCAGCTGGCTCACTGCCCGGTTGATGAACAGATATCGCCTCTCCCGATTTCTGCTCTATCCTCCAGGCGTTTTCGTTGCTTTGGCCGTCATCTACACCGTCATTCTTGGGAGCTGGGTTATTCCGATATGAAAGCACTTAAACCCATCCATAAACTTGCAATCACTGGCACAATTATCGGCGTGGCTGTTCTGGCCTTCGCCTTCAAGTATTACCAATACCTGCAAAACCCATGGACCCGCGACGGTCAGGTCCGCGCCAACGTCATCCAGATCGCCACCCGTGTCTCCGGCCCCATCGTGGAACTGCCCATTGTAGACAACCAGAAGGTTGAGGCAGGTGAACTGCTCTTCATCATTGACCCCCGCACATTCCAGGCCACTTACGCGCAAAAGAAGGCAGACCTCGACCAGACTGTCGACCAGCTCAACGCGCTGGAAAAAGAGCGTGAAGCCGCAGAAGCCAACGTCGCCCAATATCGCTCCAACGTGGAGCAGGCCAGTTCAGAACTCCGCTCCTCCATCGCAACCCTGAAGAACATCAAGGGCAATCTGGACAGAAACGCCAAGCTCTTAAAAGATGGCTACGTCACCCAGCGCACCTACGATCAGATTGAAAAAAGCTACATCGTCGCGCTGGCTGATACAGAGCAGGCTCAGTCCGGTCTGGCACAGGCCGAAGCTGCACTGGTCGAAGCACAGGCAAGCCTTGCGAAAGTCGTGGCGAGTTTAGGAGCAAAAGGAAAAGATAACGCCCAGCTCCGCTCCGCAATGGCCGCCCTGCAAACCGCTGAACTGGATCTGGCTTCACGCAGGTCGCCGCACCCGTCTCCGGTTACGTCACCAATCTCAACCTGCGTCTGGGCAGCCAGACCGTAGAGAACCAGCCTGCCCTCGCCCTCGTGGATTCCTCAAGCTTCTGGATTGACGCCTACTTTCCGGAAACCAAGATCAGTCGGATCGACATCGGCGATAAGGTGGTCATGACCCTCATGGCCTACCCCGATCAGGTGGTCCATGGAGAAGTAGAAAGCATCGGCTGGGGCATCTCCCAATCGGATGGCAGCACTGGCTCTGACCTCCTGCCCAACATCAACCCAACCTTCGAATGGATCCGCCTCGCCCAACGCATCCCCGTCCGCGTAAAAATCACAGACCTCCCCCAAAACATCCTCCTCCGCGTCGGCACCACAGTCTCCGTCCTGATCCTAACCGGCACCGCTACAGAAACCACGAGTTTAGACGCCCCACCAGCACCGCTGGTGTTTCAGTAGGAAAGGTATTCGTTAATTCTGTCGGAAACCGTAGCTCCCTTAGCACTCAAACTAATGAAAATCCCTACTCGGAAAGAGCCTCTTTGCCTGATCTCTTGGGTGGTATGCACGATTGGTACGGCGCGGAATGATGGGACGTCGAGGAGCATCGTCTGCAACAGGTAGTGTTTGCCCAATGACTTCATCAAATGGATGCCCGAGTAGGGACAGACGATCGGAATAATCGTTTACATTCTGAGCAATGAGATGAACAACAATACCCTCTCGTTGCAAATAACCTGTAACATGCAACAAACGGCCGGAGATGACCTCACGCCGGAATTTTTGATAGACCTTCGGCCAGATTACGACATTACAAACACCTGTCTCATCTTCCAGCGTCACAAAAATAACCCCGGATGCAGTGCCTGGCGTTGCCGTGTGATCACCACTCCACAAACACGCGTCTGCTTTTTTAACGGCGCCTTCTGCAAAGCTCTATGTGTCGTGAGACCTGAAATGCTGGGGCGCAACAACTCCATCGGATGCGCTCTCAAAGAAAGTCGGGTTGAGAGGTAATCCTCCACCACCTCTTCTCCCAAGTGCATCACAGGCAGTTTCACGTCCGGCTCAAATATCGCCTCTCCATCAAACGGATCATTGAACAGAGGAAGTGGTGTCGCGCCCTTGAGAGCTTTCACCTGCCAAAGTGCTTCCCTGCGGCTTAGCCCCATACTCACGAAGGCATCAGCCTCCGCCAGCTTCTCCAATACACCTGGCTCAACAGAAGCCCTCTGCCAGATGCTCTGCGGATCTGGATAACCATTCCTCCGCGCCGCTACAAGCCAGAGAGCATCTTCTTCTTTAAAGCCTTTGATCTGGCGAAAACCCAGCTGTATTGCCAGCTGCCCATCACTACGCCACTCCAGCGTATTATCCCACTCACTGCGGTTCACACAAATTGGCCGCACCTCCACATCATGCTCTCGAGCATCTCTGATAATCTGTGCTGGAGCATAAAATCCCATGGGCTGAGAGTTGAGCAGCGCACAGGCAAAGGCGGCAGGGTGATGGCATTTCAGCCATGCGGAAACATAAGCTAGCATCGCAAAAGCAGCAGCATGACTTTCGGGAAACCCATAGTTCCCGAAGCCTTCAATCTGGGAGAAGCATCGCTCAGCAAAATCTTGCTCATAGCCCCGCTCCAGCATGCCATTGATGAAACGGGTTTTGAAAGATCCGATCGTCCCCATCCGCCGGAAGGTCGCAAGAGAGCGGCGCAAACGATCAGCTTCTTCAGCAGAAAATCCCGCAGCAACTTCCGCAATACGCATTGCTTGCTCCTGAAATAAGGGAACCCCCAGTGTCTTGCCGAGAACCCCCTCCAGCTCCTTTGAAGGAAACGAGACTTTCTCCAGCTTTTGCCGACGCTTGATGTACGGATGAACCATACCGCCCTGAATAGGCCCTGGGCGAACAATGGCCACCTCAACCACCAGATCATAAAAGGTACGCGGCTTCATGCGTGGCAGGAAGTTCATCTGCGCACGGCTTTCAACCTGAAACACCCCCAGAGCATCGGCGACGCAGAGCATGTCATAGGTCGGCTTATCGTCTTGAGGCACCGTATCTATCGTAAATCGCTGATCACTCTTTTCTTCAATCAGATCAAAGCACTTACGAATGCAAGTCAGCATACCCAGGCTCAACACATCGACTTTCAGAATACAAAGCGCATCAATGTCATCCTTATCCCATTCAATGACAGTGCGATCTTCCATAGAGGCATTTTCGATAGGACATAATTCATCCAAACGCCCTTGAGTAATCACGAACCCACCCACATGTTGAGAGAGGTGCCGAGGGAAACCAATGATCTCTTTGATGAGATGAATGGTCATAGCGAGACGATGATCTGCTCCGGATAAGCCCAGCTCCTTCAAGCGCTCTTCTGGCACACCATGATTGGAACTCCCCCACATCTGACCGGACAAATTAGAGAGCAGATCTTGTGAAAGGCCCATGACCTTCCCAACTTCGCGAATAGCGGCACGTGACCGGAAATGAATAACCGTTGCGCATAATCCCGCCCGATGACGCCCGTACTTCTGATAGATATGCTGGATGACCTCCTCACGGCGCTCATGCTCAAAGTCCACATCGATATCCGGCGGCTCTCCACGGTGTTCCGAGATAAATCGCTCAAACACCATGGAAATGGTTTCCGGAGCCACATCGGTAATCCCAAGTGCATAGCAGATAATGGAGTTTGCCGCAGACCCCCGCCCCTGGCACAGGATCCCCTGAGACCGGGCGAAAGTCACAATGTCATGCACTGTCAGAAAATACGCAGCAAACTCCAGCTTGGCTACAAGGGCCAGCTCCTTGTCGACCAAGGCACGAACACGTTCCGTCTCGCCTTTAGGGTACCTGCGCTTGATACCTTCCAGCGTAAGCCGTTCCAGCCGCTGCTGTGCAGTCTCACTCTCGCTCCCCTCCTGAGGGTATTCATAGGACAGCTGAGAAAGACAAAAAGAGCATCGGTTAGCAATCTCCTGCGTGCGCTTCACGGCAGCAGGATGAGCACGATACAGATCTAAGACTTCTGCCGGTGTCTTGAGGCGACGTTCACTGTTGGGCAATGCATGGCGACCAATCTTGTCTATGGTCAGCCCCTCACGGATACAGGTAAGCACATCAGCCAGTTGCCGGCGCCTGCCATGATGCATCAGCACATCTCCAACAGCCACCATAGGGGTCGCAAGGCGCAGCGCCAGCTCAGCACATCCTGCAAAATAAGCCTGGTCACTTCCATCATACTGAGGAGCTGCACCCAAAAAGACATAGGAGGGATAGGTATGAGCTACTTGCCGGATGTGCTCATGAATAAGTTCCCCATCCAATGCCCCTTGCGGCAGAGCATCAAAATCACCCCACGAGCCCCTTCCAGCAGATCTTTGAAAAACAGCTGACACTCACCTTTTTCCGTGCGCCGTTTTCCTTTGGTCAGCAACCGAGACAAACGCGCATAGGCAGGCCGGTCTTGCGGCAAGGCAACCCAATCAACCGGACTATCTTCCAGCACCAAACGACATCCCACCAGCAAGCGCGGCAGAGAAAGGATCGGCTCTTTCAGGTCCTCAACGCCCTCAACAATATCTTGTCGACTGCTTGGATCAGTCCGGTGACTGGAACGCACAGCCAGAGCCTCATCTCTCTTCCGTGCCAGTTCTTTAAGTGCCGAATAAGCACGCACGACACCAGCCAAAGAGTTACGGTCCGTAATGGCAATACCAGACAGTCCTAAGCTGGCTGCACGCACCACCAACTCCTCTGGATGGGAAGCTCCAGTGAGAAAAGTAAAATTAGAGGTGACGCATAACTCGGCGTAGTTCATGCAAATTCTCCTTGCACAAACCAAGCCGGTCTCTGGGGAGTGAAAAACATCCAGAGGCGTCGCCCCTGTCTGGTTTCCACGCGCCAGTAATCCCTCATACCAGAACGCCAGTTCGGGTCATCCAGCCACCACTCAGGACATATGCGTTCTGGCCCTGTCGCCTGAGCGATAGAAAACCGCATGCGTCGCCAGCAAAATGTATCCGGTGGGCTTTTATCACTCCCCTCTATGGGTTCTGGAGAAAACAAACGCACAGGGCGTAAATTCTGCTCCTTCCATTCCCTTTGGGCGTCACAATAAGCTGCTGGCGATACGATAAAGCTACGCTCTGGAATATGGCTGTCTGCAGGTTCAAAGCGTTTGATCCGCTCAAGACCAATACGGCTCCCAAGCCTCGTGATCAAATCGCTCAGCGCATCAGTTTTCTTTGGTTGGACGCTGCCTGTTTCCAGCTGTTTCAAAGGCAAGCTTTCAACGGCCAAGGCCTCCAAGCGTATCTGATCAATACCAAAACCAGCATCAACGTCTCGCACACTCCGCTCAAACAGCGGCAGAATGCTGGCAACCTCACGCATTGGACGAGCAAGGCGCAATTCCACCTGTACACTCGCCTGATCCACTCGCTGACACGTCATCAGCAAGACACGTGTTCCCATTTCCTGTGTCTTGAGCTTTTCACAAATCCGTACCAACAGCCGTTCCAAAGCAGCCATAACATCATCGTAAAGCCCAATTGGCTCTGGCAAATTCAACCGGGCCGCATAAGAAACATCCGGAGCCACTGCATTGACCTGTTCAGCCTGATCACCAAAGGCTTGGTCAATACGGCGCATCAACGGCAAACCAAAACGGCGTCCCAATGTTGCCCGCGGAGTTGCGAGAAGATCACCAATAGTCCGCAAACCAAGGCGCAGCAAAACAGCACAAGTTGCCTCATCCAATCTAAGAGCAGCAACAGGGAGAGGACTTAGGGCTGCTTTGAGCTGCCCACTGGGCGCAACTCCCTTGCTAAAATGAGAGAGCGCCCAGGCTGCGCCAACGGTACTGGCCAAACCGGATCGCACATGTAACCTGGAGCTCTGAAGACGTTCATGAATATCTGTCAGCAATCCATCTTCACTCTCAAAAAAATGAGTTGAACCAGTCATATCCAGCAGCAACCCATTTTGACCATCAAGCCCCACCCACGGACAATAGCGCTCAGCCCATCGAGCCAGCAATTTTAGAAAACGCTCATCCTCATGAGGATCAACCTCTCGGGTAAGCAGGTCGGGATACAAAGCCTTGGCATCGGATAGTCCCATGCCCAAAGTCAGTCCCAGCTGCATCGCTTCCTTGTTAAGGCAATATAATCGCTCAGTATTTTTTTCATGAGAGGTCACAGCAAAAGGCGCGTGTATGGGGCGTGAACGTAAAATACGATCACTCGCCATCCTTGGAAACCACAATGACACGATGCGCCTCTGCATCCCAAAACACCTTCCAACCACCTAATGTTCCCGATTTGTTCTTAATGAGCTGCCAGTGTTGAAGAGTCAAGTTTTTATCGGTTTTATGATCTCCCCCGAATATAGGAGAACAGTGCCAACGGGTTTGGGTTGCATTGCTACCAGCCCCTTCTGGAATAACCAGAATTCCCGTTGAACCACCTTCCTCAGCCGCAAGCTGCAACCGCCTGCCTGCAGTAAGGTCCAAGTCCTGAGAAAGCTCACAAACCACCAGCTTCACGGCACCAGATCGCAGGCCATCTTCTGTACACGCAAGCAAATCCTTATGGCTCTCTGCCTGAACCAAAGTAAGGTTCTTAGGAGACATGAAACTCATCAAACCGACCGGATTCAGCTGCTCACTTTGCCAACCAGCCTGCAACCACAAAACAGTCATATCATCTTGCCCGCAAGCCTTCGCCGCAAAGCCAATCGCACCGGGACCACATGCCTCATGAACCCGATTTTTCTGAAGCGGAAACACATCCTGAAACTCTGTCATCATCCAACAATTGTCGTGTAAAAATTAGAACATATCAAGAACATTGAGTCACTATGAACTCCAGAAAGTAAACACATCTTTGAAAAGTCTCGAAGCCCTGTACCCTTACTTGCAACCAATCACCATCTTCCTCACGGCGAACATGGTCTGACTTCACGGACTTAAAGAGATGCGGAAGGGGAGTTTGGTACTGGCATCTGGCAGATATTGAAGTATCAGCCGTTCAACAAACCAGCTTCCACGAGCTAGCATGCTATTCAAACAGCAAGGCCTCACTGATTATCGACAGGCCCCAGGAAGAGTTCATGAACGACATTGGCTGGTACAAGAACCGCACCCGCAACAGCATCAGCCTGTTCAAATACATAGACCTGGCCCTATAGCATCCTCTGCCTGTTTCAGCGCTTGATCTTTGGAGTCAGCTTGCAGTGAGCGCCTATCAGCTTCCCGAGGGTTGGGTCGACCTGTTCCACATGCGCTGATGGCAGGTCGCTCAGAGCAGCGGTACGAGCACCTATATGGCTACCATCCGCAGGGACCATAACTTGTCGATCACCTACGACAAGTCCATCCCCACCTTGCTTTACAGCATCGTCCCAAGCGTTGACTACGACCGGGATCTGCTCAACGCACAACTGGAGCAAAGCGCACTTATTGAGAGCCCCCATGCCACAGTTGACCTCCGCAGATGCGGTAGAGGATGACTAGGAGTACATCACCGACGGGTGCGCTCTGGTTGCCGGATCAAAGGGGATAACTCTGAGTAGGCAGTGTCGCAAGTGCGTGGGTTGCAAGGGGGATAAGTTGGATGGCTGACGTGCCTATGTTGATCTCAACCGCTCGTGCGTGATCAGCAGCAGCATTCACTGTGCACACGAGTAATTCCCTCCGTATCCCCAAGGGCCTACAGAAGGCCATCTCTCAGAGCCCTCCGAGGTGCGGTGATATCTCGTTGCAACGGTCCTCACCGAGAACCATTTCTTATGGCGCCACCTTCTGAGTTGTCCCCGTAACCTATAAGCACCACCAGCACTCCCAAAGACCACTGCTTAGCCCCAGCTCCAACCTAGCAACGCCATCTGAACTTAAGTCTTTCAATCCAACGCACATAAGAACACAAACCTTTAGGGCTCTATCCAGTCCCGTCAATCGCTCCTCAAACAGCAGCTCTTCAGATTAGACAGGTCGCAGACCATGAGGCCCGTTCACCCATTTCATATTCACTGCTAGTTTCATCGTGGTCATCCAGCCGAGAATGTCGATCTCACCCTCACCACCCCCTTAAACACGGCTTGAAGCAAACATCCTCAACCTTGCAGGAATGCTTTCCTTCTCTCCAAGAACCAACAGCACGTACCTCGCGCTAGTCTAGTCGATCTAATGCGCAGGCATAGGCTCACACTACCGGTCCATTCGAGCGACAGCGCAGATCACAACCGATTGTTATAAGCACTCCATATCACTTCAGGAGAAGCACAGTCAGTTCAAGAGCAAAAGGATACCCCCACGATCAGGCAACTAACTCGCACAGACACTTTGGCAGTGTTCATTTCCACCAAACAAGTCCTATGCATGCTGCCATCATCTTCAAAAATCTCACGGCGTACTCAAGCGCTCAGATCCTCCATGTAACCTTACTCACACGCCTTCTACTGAAGCCACGCAAAGTTCTTGTTTCACATAGATCTCAGCGCACTCACCGCACTCCTAGCTGGACAAGAGACCGAAGCCCATAATGAACAAGGCAGTGCTCTCACCATACGCAGCACTCATTCTTAGCCCCTCAGCTTGTCGGGTATGGTGTTGCTCTCAGCTAAGTCGTGCAGAGTTTGCTCGACTTCGTACAACTCATGCTCTTCATCCGTTCAGACGTAAGTACAGCCCAAAAGCAGTAATTTGAGCGCTTCCCACCACACCAGTCAAACTACGTTCAGCTTGAGAGCAAAACAGCGTCTCAGCTCAAACCACCACCAACCTTCTAACTTCAGCCCTTAACCAACCCAGCCATTCTACCAAACGTTCTAA
>NZ_BAZK01000004.1 GCF_001310815.1 Pseudovibrio denitrificans JCM 12308 | reverse complement strand
CAAACAGAGGGGCTAGTGCTCCTTCTCTGTGTTCGCGCTTCAGAATGCTGCTTTTTAGCTGGTGGCGTTCTTCTTCTGAGCCTTGTCCCATGCTTCGTTGCCCTCTCCCTCACCTCTTTGCCCCTTTGTCAGAGGCAGAACAATCCGGGCGCACAAGCCTGATTGCTCATCACTTCCAGAATCATCTACTGAACCAGCCGATGTTAACTGCAATTCTCCATGATGGAGAGTTACCACCGCCTTGATAAGTGACAATCCAAGTCCAGATCCCGGTGCATGACGAGAGCTGTCGAGCCGGACGAACCGATTACACACCCGCTCGCGGTCGACTTCTGCGATCCCTGCACCGTTGTCTTCCACACTGAGTATAGCTTGCTCATCGTTTGCAGACAGTACGACTTTGATTGCGGGTTTAACATTCTCTTCGGTTGGACGACCGTATTTGAGGGCATTTTCAATCAGGTTGGCCAAAGCCTGAGCCAGAAGTTCGCGGTCGCCTTCAATGGTTGGTTCAGCCTCTGTTGAAACTGAGAAGGTAACACCATCATCTTCGGCAACAGGTTCATATAACTCGCAGACATCATTGACGATGGTGTTCAACTGCAATGGTTCCAGTTGGGCACCAGTAGAACCAGCTTCAACACGAGCGATACGCAATAGGGCGTTGAAGGTGTTGATCAGCTCGTCAGTCTCAACAAGTGTATCCTCGAGACACTCACGCCCCTCTTTTGCATTGAGATCACGGCGTAGGGCAGCCTCAACGCGGCCACGCATGCGTGTGAGAGGGGTTTTGAGATCATGGGCGATGTTGTCGGAAACTTCTTTCAGGCCCTTCATAAGCTCTTCAATCCGGTCCAGCATCACATTGAGATTGCTTGCCAGACGATCGAACTCATCGCCATTGCCAGTCACATCCAGACGGCCAGCAAGGTCACCCTCCATGATCTGACGGGAGCTCATGGACAGGTTGTCGATTCGCTTTAGGATACGGCGGTTGAGGAAGAACCACGTGATGCCAGCCAGCACCACCATGCCGACGAGCCAGAGGGTCAAAGCGTCTCCGAGCAGACTTTTCAAGTGAACCTGATCCTCAAGATCTCGCCCAACCAGAAGCTTGAAGTTACCCGGCAACTCGAAGATGCGCACAATCGCTTTGGCTTTGTTTTCATCCGTTTCAGGAAGGCCAAGCGGCGTGTAGCTGACAAACTGAATTCTGCCGTCGGACTCCGACAGTACCTTTTCAGGCAGGTAGGCGATGTTGCCGGTGATGACATTCCCGGAGTAATCCAGAATGAGGTAAAGATTGGAGTTGGGGCTTCTGACACGACGCTCTACGCCAACTACAAGACCGTTGATGCCGTTTTGGGCGTATTGCTCAGCAAGGCCCTGAATCTCAGCATCAACGGTTTGCACGACCTGTTTGTTCATCAGATCATCTGTGTTCTGCGAGATGAAGATGAACAGGAACACGGAGAGCGCCGTAAACGACGTCAGATAAATGGCTGCCAGCTTGAAGGCTGTGGTTGAGAGGATCCTAGTTAGAGCTGTCACGGATGGAATATCCTGCACCACGAACAGTATGAAGCAACGGGAAATCGAAGCCTTTGTCGATCTTAGACCGCAGCCTTGAGATGTGAACATCAATCACGTTGGTCTGCGGATCAAAATGATAGTCCCAGACGTTTTCCAGCAGCATGGTACGGGTCACCACTTGTCCAGCATGCTTCATAAGGTATTCAAGAAGGCGGAACTCACGAGGCTGTAGCACAATCTCCTGCCCCGCGCGGGTCACAGAGTGCGCGAGACGGTCCAGCACCAGATCGGAGACCTGCAATTTGGTTTCCACCTGAGGACCAGCTTTGCGGCGGCTCAGCACTTCAACTCGTGCGAGCAGCTCAGAAAAAGCGTAGGGTTTTGGAAGGTAATCGTCACCTCCGGCACGCAGTCCGGTGACGCGGTCGTCTACCTGTGACAGTGCTGAGAGGATCAAAACCGGAGTTTCATCACCAGAGGCGCGCAGTGTTTCGATGATGGACAGGCCATCGCGTTTTGGCAGCATGCGGTCGACGACGAGCACATCCCATGTGTTGGAGATTGCCAGCTCAAGTCCGTCTTCGCCATTGTCTGCATGATCAGGTGAGTGCCCTGCTTCTTTCAGTGCTTTGAGCAGATAATCTGCTGCTTCCCGATCATCTTCAATAATCAAGATTCTCATTTTTTCATTTCCCAGAGCAAGGCATTGGTCGTTTTCCCACAATGAAGGGAAACGATAAAAAAATGCAAATGCTGTTGGGGGCAACCATCAGCATTTGCATAAGTTTTATAGGTGAAGTTGGCAGATGGTCAGGTCTCTGCCTTTTCTTCCAGCATTGGTTTTGGGGGCTGACATCAAGTTGAGGGCTTCTCTTGCTATCAGCCCCTCAAACAATCGAGGCACGTGTGAGAGTTATCAGTGCTTCGATAAGGGATCACGAGAGGGGGCGTTTCCCGTGATCCACATTCTTGTCGATGACTTATTCGTCACCTTTCTCCAGTGGGATCGCAACGAACAGAGTGTTTTCACCGCGGGTCACACGAAGCAGGACTGCTTTGCGGCCTTGCTCACGAGCTTTTTCAACCTGCTCTGCAACATCCGCTGGACTCTGAACTTTTACGTTGGCAACTTCGGTGATGATTGCGCCTGGTGCGAGGCCTTTGTCAGCTGCTGGTCCATCCGGATCAACCTTAGTGACAACCACGCCTTCCTCATCAACACCAGCTTCTTCAGCTGTTGCCAGTTCCAGACCAAGGCTGTCTACCAGTGCGGTGTTAGCATCTTCGCTCTGCTTGGCAGAAGCCTGCTGCTTTTCTTCAGGAATGGTGCCGAGCTTTACAGTCGCGGTGTTGATTTCACCATCACGCCAGTACTCAATCTCAACTTCGGTGTTTGGTGAGTAGCCTGCGATGACTTTTGCCAGCTCACGTGGGCCATTCACTTCTTCACCATCCACTTTCAGAATGATATCGCCAGCCTGGAAGCCTGCTGCTTTTGCAGGTGTATCACCCTGCACTTCAGCAACCAGCGTGCCGTTTTCATTATCGAGGCCGAGAGATTCAGCAATGTCCTTGGTGACTGGCTGGATCTGAACACCAAGCCAACCGCGGGTCACTGCACCATCTTCCTTCAGATCAGAAATGATCTTTTTGGCGGTCTGAGCCGGGATCGCAAACGCGATACCTACGTTACCACCGCTTGGAGAGACTATCGCTGAGTTCACGCCAACAACTTCACCCTTCACGTTGAATGCAGGACCACCGGAGTTACCACGGTTCACAGAAGCATCAATCTGGAGGAAGTCATCGTAGATGCCTGCGCCGATGTCACGGCCACGAGCAGAAACGATACCGGCAGTCACAGTACCACCCAAGCCGAACGGGTTACCAACCGCGACGACCCAAGAGCCTACTAATGGTGCATCATCAGCAAATGCGACGTATTCAAACTTTTCTTCGCTTTCCACTTTCAGGAGAGCCAGATCTGAGCGTTTGTCGGCACCGACCAGAGTTGCTTCCAACTCATCACCTTCACTGGTGACGATGGTGAACTCAGTACCGCCTTCAACCACGTGCTCGTTGGTTACAACGTAGCCATCATCAGAGATGAAGAAGCCAGAGCCCTGAGACTGGTCAAAGCGCTTGCGTGGCGGGGCCTTTTTCTTTTGCTCACCACCTTTACCACCGAACTCACGGAAGAACTTCTGCAGTGGGTGGTCATCCGGCATATCGCGGAACATTGGAGGAATGCCACTCAGACGGTCATGCTCTTTTACTTCAGAGCGAACCCGAACAGATACAACGGTTGGCTGCACCGCTTCTACCAGACCAACAAAGTTTGGCATGGCAGGCACATCCACACGTACAGGTTCAGCCTGAGAGGTTGCCGGAACGAGTGTCAGGGGAGCAACCATTGCACCAGCAATTGCGAGTGCCATTGTACCATTGAGAAGACGGGAACGACGTTTGGAAGTAGTTTTTGCAGCAGACAGGGAAACAACGTTGGAACTTGCGTTCTTGGTCAACTTCATTTGGCTCAACTCCATTTAGTCAATCTCAGCCCTACTGGGGGAAACGGGGCTTTTGCATTTCGTTGAGGATGACTATGACAGAGCGAACCTTACAAACACCTATCTGCTACATTAATCTTCTGTAATGATGGGAAAACTTCATAGGTCTTCCCATCAGGACAATCTTAGTCCTTCATGTAACGGCTGGCCCAGGCGGCAATCACGCGCGCTGCATAATCTGCATCTTTGTATTTGAAGAGCAGATGGTCAGCATCATCCAAAGAGATGAATGATTTTGGGTGCTTAGCCGCTTCAAAGATCTGCGCTGCGTTTTCAATGCCAACGGTGGCATCGATTGGGGAATGGAGAACAAGCACTGCTTTCTTCAGAACTGCTACACGAGAGCGGACGTCCTGAGCTTCAAGATCCTCGATAAACTGGCGTTTAATCTTAAACGGGCGTTCACCAAGCTGAACGGTTGCTTCGCCCTTCTCTTTAATCTCATCAAGAGACGCGCCGAAGTTATGAATGACGTGATCTGCGGAGGCTGGCGCACCGATGGTCGCAACAGCTTTGACCTCAGGAACTTCAGAGGCAGCGGCAAGAACTGCGGCACCACCCAGAGAGTGACCAACAAGCAGCTTTGGCGCTTCAAAATGATCACGCAGGTAGTTCGCTGCGAGAATGAGATCCTGAAGATTGGAGGAGAAGTTGGTGGAAGCAAAGTCACCACCACTGTTGCCAAGGCCAGTGAAATCGAAGCGCAGAACGGCAATGCCGTCTTTAGTCAGAGCAGATGCAATGCGGCGGGCAGCTGAGAGATCTTTGGAACATGTGAAGCAGTGAGCGAACAGTGCGTATGCCTTGGGCTCTCCCTCTGGTTTATCCAGACGCGCTGCGAGATGCGCTCCCTGAGAGCCTTCAAATTCCAATTTAATGGGATCGTTTGCCATTTGAACTGTTCCTGTCGTTTCTGCGCAGCTGGCACATTCAGAATATATATTAAAAGACAGGTATCTAGTGCGCGCTTACACGCGTCTTTACAATTCAACTGGTTGCAAGAAGATGTGATTAAGCGTGAGCCCCGCAAACTTGGTTTGCGGGGCTCTACCTGAAATGTCTTATTTGGAGGACATGAGCTTATCAAGCTCTGCTTGCTCTTCGTCCGACAGCGGCTTGACGCCAGCTGTCTCCGTTTTGAGTGGTGCGTACTTTTTCTTTTTAGCTGCACGCCATAAGAAGAAGCCACCAATCAGAAGTGCAAGTGGCCCACCACCCCAAAGGAAAATGGTGTGGAATGCAAAGCGTGGCTTGAGGAGTACGAACTCACCGTAGCGCGCTACGAGGTAGTCCATGACTTCCTTATTGGTATCACCTTCCACCAGACGCTCACGCACCAACAGGCGCAGGTCTTTTGCAAGCTGAGCGTTGGAGTCGTCGATGGACTGGTTCTGACAGACCACACAACGCACTTCCTTAGAGATCTCGCGGGCACGTTCTTCCAGAACGGGATCCTTGAGAACTTCATCCGGGTTTACGGCGAACGCGGCCGGAGTGCCCAAAAGAATGGACGAGATTAATACCAGTACAAACTTCATCTTCATGGTCATTACTCCGCCGGTGCTGCAGCTGTTGCAACGCCGCCAGCTTTGCCCTTGCGTTTGCGGGCAGAAACCGGAGCACCAACACGCAAGCGACGGTCAAAGAGTGCGATACAGCCACCAAGCGACATGATCAGAGTGCCGATCCAGATCAGCGTGATCAGAGGCTTGAAGTAGATACGTGTCACAATACCACCGTTCGCGTCAGAGTCACCTGTTGCGAAGTAAACCTGAGAGAAGCCGAAGGTTGCGATAGAGGTTTCACTCATTGGCATGCCGCTGGCCACATAAGCACGCTTGGATGGTTCCATCACACCGACAACAGTATCACCATTACGGAGTGTGTAGCGGGACACGAGTTCCTGATAGTTTGGTCCGTCCTGGGTCCAGCTTTTTTCATAGGTGATGTGGTAGCCATTTTGCTCCAGCGTTTCACCTGGATGCATCACTTTTACGTGCTCAGATTCAAAGGCCAATGTTGTGACGATACCAAGGACAGTAACGCCAAGACCAGCATGACCAAGAACTGTGGACCATACGGTTGGCGTGAAGCCCTTGATACGGGACATGGCACGACCAAAGCCGATTTTGAACAGCTGCGAACGGTCAACGATTTCCCAAAGCGAGCCGAAGATTGCCCAGAACGCAAGACCGAAGCCAAAGGCTGTCATGATGCTTGTTGTGCTGGCACCCATGAACCAGACCAGACCGACAGTCGCGAGTATGGACAATACAAACGCGGTGGTCAGGCGCTGAGATACACCCCATGCATCACCGCGCTTCCAAGCCAGAAGCTGGCCGAATGGCATCAGGATCAGGACCGGGATCATGATCGGGCCGAATGTCAGGTTGAAGAATGGTGCACCTACGGAGATCTTGTCGCCGGAGAATGCTTCCAGAACGAGCGGGTAGAGCGTACCCACAAAGACTGCTGCACATGCTGTGGTGAGGAACAGGTTGTTCAGAACCAGAGAGCCCTCACGGCTGATTGGTGCAAACAGGCCGCCCTGACGCAGCAGTGGTGCGCGCCATGCGAACAGAGTGAGAGACCCACCCACAAAGATCAGCAGGATCGCGAGGATGAACAGGCCACGCGCCGGATCAACTGCAAATGCGTGCACAGAGGTGAGAACACCGGAACGCACGAGGAAGGTACCCAGCAGCGACAAAGAGAATGTCAGCAGTGCAAGGAACACAGTCCAGACCTTCAGTGCATCACGGCGTTCCATCACGATTGCAGAGTGTAGAAGTGCGGTGCCTGTGAGCCATGGCATGAAGGATGCGTTTTCGACCGGATCCCAGAACCACCAGCCACCCCAGCCGAGTTCGTAGTAAGCCCAGTAAGAGCCCATAGCGATGCCGAGGGTCAAGAAGATCCAGCTTACGAGGATCCAAGGACGAACCCAGCGCGCCCAAGCGGCATCAAGCTTGCCGAGGATAAGGGCAGCTGCTGCGAACGCAAAGACGATGGAGAATCCCACGTAACCCACGTACAGGATTGGTGGGTGGATCGCCAGACCCACGTCCTGCAGCATTGGGTTCAGGCCAGAGCCCTGCATCGGGGCCGGGCTGATGCGCTGGAACGGGTTAGAGGCGACAATAACAAACAGCAGAAATGCGAAGGATACCCAGCCCTGCGCGCCGAGCGTTGCTGCTCGCAAGCGCTGCGGGATGTTGCTAGAGAACACTGCAACCAATGCGCCGAATAGCACCAGAATAAGCACCCAGAGAAGGATGGAGCCTTCGTGGTTGCCCCATACGCCAGAGATCTTATAGATCAGTGGCTTATCGCTGTGGGAGTTCTGATAGGTGTTCAGAAGCGAGAAGTCGGAGGTCAGGTACGCCCAAGTCAATGCGCCAAAGGAAACGCAAGTCAACAGGAACATAATTACGGCTAGGCCGGGTGCCATACCCATCAGACGGTGGTCTGATTTAACTGCACCCCACACCGGAAAGACCGACTGAACAGCCGCGACGACCAATGCCAGGATGAGCGCATAGTGGCCAAGTTCAATTATCATTAGGTTATCCTAGTATCCATTTGGCGCTGGATAACCGGCTCTTTCGGCAGAGCCGGTTTCTCGTAGTTTTTTAGTTTACTTTGGAAGTCTGCTCAGCCGCAGCCTGCTCTTCTTCCATCCAGTGGCCATCTTCCTTCAGGGTCTCGTAGACCTCTTTCGGCATGTAGCTTTCATCGTGCTTGGCCAGAACGGTATCAGCAATAAAGACACCTTTCTCGTCCATGTAGCCTTCTGCGATGATGCCCTGCCCTTCACGGAACAAGTCTGGCAGAATGCCTTTGTAAGCAACAGGAATAGCTTCGGCCTGGTCAGTTACGCGGAAATGGACGACAGAACCCCGGCTCTTATCAACGGAGTCATCTTCCACCAGACCGCCAAGACGGATGCGCTGCCCAACTGCAACTTGCTGTTCAGCGATGTCACTTGGACTCTGGAAATAGGTCACGCTGCTGGAAAGTCCATAAAGAACCAAGCCGACTGCCGACCCCAGCACCAATCCTGCAAGACCAATAAGCCCGAGTCTTTTCTGTTTACGTGTCATACTCGCAGTTCCGTAGATACGTTGCCAACGATACGTATTCTTTTCCGAAAACCGGTTCCCACTTTTCGGGAATACGCTGTAGTGCCTTTCGGCAGTTCATGTTTTGCAGCTCGTCAGAGCATCTTTCGATGCGCTGACTGTTTGTTTCAGCATATCATTTTCCAAAAACCGGTAGCCGCTTTTCGGCGATATGCTGTAGCTGCCTGCCTTATTCGGCAGGGCTCAAGTTCAGGCTCGCGGCCAGCTGGTCGATCTGTTCCAGAGCTGTCGCATCGTCCTTGAGGTTCTCTTTGGCACGAGCTACTGCTTTTGTAGCTTCTGCCTGCTCACCCAGAATAATGCGGGCCTGTATCAGCCGTCCCCATTCGGAGACAGAACCGCCCTCTTCGTTCAGGCGTTCGTCCAGCTGTATAACCATCTGGCTGATCATCTCATTGCGATCTTCTGCACTCATCTGCGCAGCCGCTTCAACTTCTTCAGCAGAAGGTCCTGCTGGCTGCTCAAGTGCCGGGATCGTTCCTGCTTCACCAGATACTACGGCGCCTCTTGCGATCAGTTCGTCACGCTGTGCCTTTGCAGCATCCACCCAAGGAGCATTTGAATCTGCTGTCTTCAGCAGTGCATTCCAGGCGGCCAGCGCTTCGTTTATCTGACCCTTCTGGCCCATAGCCATTGCCAGATAATAGTAGGGTTGCAACATTTCAGGCTTGGCGAGATTGATCCGGCGCAAAACCTTTTCAACTTCTTCGGAAACCTGACCTTCATTTGCAAAGATGCTTGCTTCAGCCCAACCTACCATCAGGTCGAGGTTCTCAGGAAACTGACTCAGCGCCTGCGCATAAGCACGGCGGGCTTTGTCAAACTGACTGGTGCGCATGTAAACTGGTGCGATAACCGCCCAGCCCTGTCCGTCTGTTGGGTTTTCTTTGAGGTGATCTTCTGTTCTTGCGATCAGAACTTCAAGGTCTGCCTCACCGGTTGTCGCGGCCAAACGCTCAGCCCGTGGCTGATCTGGAATTTCCGGAGAACCGTATTGTAAATACATACCTAGCGCGGCCAGAGGCAGCAGAACAACGGCTGTCAGCTGCACAGCGCGCAAGCGCATTTTGGAGGGAGCTTCCCTATCATCGCCCTCGTTTTGCTTGTGTGCGGCCAACAGGCGGCGCGACACTTCAATTTTGGCGGCTTCTGCCATGTCCGGCGCGATGACACCGCGCTCGAGATCTTTTTGTATTTCTTCGAGCTGGGCGCGGAACACAGCTTCATCATTGCGCTCATCAGGATGAACCTTAGGAGAGCGAGCCAATGGAACGAGTACGGTCAATGCGACCGCCGCCGTCAAAATTGCGAGAACTAACCAGAATGTCATAGTGGCTTAAATAGACAGGTTCTAAATGTGAAAGGCAACACTTCCCCCCCTGCGACGGGCAGTCGCACAAGCCATATACCCACAAAATACCTATGAAGTTGCACTTATTTTCTAAAAGACGCAGGCGCTACTAAGGGGTTAGGCCGCATCTTTCATATATGTCCGCTGCCTGCGAATGAGGTTCGCAGTGTCTTCCGGCTCCAATGAGATCTCGCTCATCGATATCAAACGGCTCAATTTTCTCGAAATTTCGCCATAATTCGGAGGGTTTTCGGTCTCGTTTTGCTCTTCTTTAGGAGCTGCCAATAACTTCTCGGAATTGCGATCGATGAAACGTTCGACATGATCTCTGGTTGAGCTTTGCAACTCGTTCAACCCAAGCACACCTGCATATTGTGAGGCTAACTTGGCGAGTTTTAATCCCCTCAAACATTTGTGATAGGAGCGCTGAATCTGCTCAAAACGGAAACCACCTTGCAAATCGGCAAGATCAGGCTTGGTTTCGGAGGCGATTGCCTCTTCCAAAAGAGCGGGCAAGTTGCGGATTTCATCGCGCAGCAATCGGCATAAACGATTCTTTAGCTGAACCGCACGCTGTTGCCACTGGTCGCAAGCATCGAAGCCTTTCAGTTCTTCCAGCTCTTCAAAGTGCAGCAGACAGGCATTGGCAGCCTCTGGCAGGCCAACGATGGCCTCCTCTTCCAAACGCCAGCCCTCAACAACTGACACACTCTGCTCCAGTGATGACAATGCAAACTCAACAAAGGCAGCGTAGGGCGTGCCCGTGACATCTCGCAGTGTTGGTACTGCGGCCAGTGCCTGAGCAAGCTTCATCAGCTCCACAGGGGCTTCATCGAGACGAAGGAACGCCAATGCGGCAAGGTAGTTCACCTCGCTGCGGTTCTCCTCGATATGGGTGCGCATGTTCTTCAGGTCGCTTCCCGAAGACATGGTCAGAATGTCTTCTGCAAATGGCGGTGTGCGGACCATCACCTTTTCCCAGGCAGGCGCACGTTCAAGGATCACCAATGCATCACGGAAAAAGTCAAAGTTGACGTGGCCGCCGACCTTGCGGCGCAGCTTGGTTTTGATCTGGATATCCTGATCCGCCGCTTCCAGCTCTTTTTTAGCAGCAGCCACCAGCCTTAAGCGCAAACCTTCTGCGCAGGTGGAGATTGCCTTTTGGATGGTCTCGTGCGTGGCTGGCAGATCCTGATGCTGGCACAGCTCTTCCAGAGCGGCGACGGCTTCATTGAACTCACTGGAGAGCAACTCCTGCCTCATGTAAGCCCAGAGCGTATCCATGACAGAGGCATCAATGCGACCCGGTTGAGGCGTGGAGAGCGGTGTTACGATCAGGAACGGCTGCAACGGGCTTAGGATTGCGCGTCTGAGCGGAGTATCAAGAGACAGCTTTTGCTCTGGAATATAAGAGGCCTCACCCAGCAATCGGCGAATGGTGAGCAGCATGAGGTCGGAGTTGGGAACAGATTTACCGCATTGAAGCGAGTCTTCGACAGACCGTTCCAACATCTGCAGAGCAGGCTGAGACAAGGCGCTCAACACCTTCTCCATTTGCAATGCTTTATGGTTGACCTCGTGCATCCAAATCTCTCTGGTACTCAGCTTTACTCTGACCGGACAAACACACGCCCGGCTCTCAATCCCTCAAAGCTCACTAGATCCGCTTAACGAGCTCTGGCTTCTTGTTTGAGCGCCTCTTCTTCCAAAAACGAACTTGCTTTTCGGAAACGCGCTCTAGCAGACAACAACCGCTAAAATTGTATTAGTTGATCAAAACTATCGGCGGAATTGCTTAATCAAATCTTGATAAGCGCGACTTTCCGCATGCGAAAGATGCGTTTCCTTCAGCTAAAATCATGTGGTTTGGGGAGTTGGACTAGTTCAGCGCAGCCCAGCGTTCGCCATCTTTACACGCAGCGCCTTTGATTACCTGCGTTTTTTCATCATAAGCGATGGTGTGCTGGAAATCGCGGCAGCGACGATCGTTGACGTAATAAACGGGACCAGACTTCACAGTGCCCTGCGCGCCAGAGAATCGGTTGCGCCAGACAACCTTGTTGCCTGCATCGGATGCGTTGAGGGCTTTGCTTTGTGCTTTGTAAACGGTGTCCAGATCACCACTTCTGAGCAGCTGTTTCAGCTGACCTTCCGTGGCACTGTCAATTGCAGCATGGGCCGCAGCGTTTTGCTCACTGTCAGACGACCAGAAGCCGAAGATGGATGAGGAGGAATCATCGGCACTCGCGCTGGTGACATGGTCAGATGTAGCGCAGCCAGCTAAACCGCTAACGACTACAGGCAAGACCATCAGTTTTTTCCAGTTTCGCACCAACATGCATCCTCATTGTCGCTTCTGCGACTTATCAGTTTTGCAGAAAGGAACTTTTGTCCTTTCCAAGGCCTCTCCGCAGAGTCCTCAAACCAAAGCAGCGCCATTAGCTTGAAAACACTTCCGTGGAGCAACCCCTTAAAACACAGTTACACTTACTATCAGTACTGTTTGAAACAGATGCAACCCCTGCCCCAAATCAGTTCAGATTGTCAGAGACGGCAAGATCACCGTTGCTTTCAAACCGCCCAACTCACTATCGCCCAGTTCAAACGAACCACCGTAAATCCCTGCAATGTCAACAATTATGGACAAACCCAAACCTGTTCCCGGTACGGTCTCATCCAGTCTTTGACCTCTGCGCAGCGCACGTTTCTTCTCGTCCGCACCCAGTCCCGGCCCGTCGTCTTCTACGATCAGACTGATAAGTGACGCAGAGGAATTGTTGTTTTTCAGCGTCACTGACACTTTTTTATCACACCACTTGCAGGCGTTATCCAACAAATTCCCAAGGATTTCTTCCAGATCTTGCTGCTCACCTCGGAACAACAGAGTCTCATCCATATCGACCGTGAATTCTGGCTGTTTGTCACGATGGATTTTCTCCATCGCCCGTGCCATGCGTGTCACCACAGGAGCGGCTTCACAGGACACACCAATCACACGGCGCTGTGCCGCCATACGTGCCTTTTCCAGATAGTGCTGAACTTGGCCCCTCATTATATCTGCTTGCTCGGAAACCTTCAGAGCGAGTGGTTCATCTGAGCTTCGGGCTTCGTTGGTAATGACAGACAGAGGCGTTTTCAGGGCATGAGCAAGATTTCCAACCTGAGTTCTGGAATGTTCCACGACTTCCCGGTTGGAATGGATCAAAGCGTTGAGTTCAACGGCAAGCGGCTTCAGCTCTTTTGGCAGATTTTCCTGAACTTCCTCTTCTTTTCCCTGACGGACGCGGCCCAGACTTTCCTGAAGTTCTGTCAGAGGACGCAGACCGAAGCGGACCTGCAGGAAGATCGCAGCAACAAGACCCAGGCCCAGAATGCCAAGGGTAATGGCAGCCTGCCAAGCAAAGGACGCAGTGCTTTCACCCAGTTCTTTCGTGCTGCCAGCCACGGCGATTGTGACGGGTTGAAGCCCACCAAACTGGATGCGTTTTTGCAGCACGCGGAGCTCACGGCCAGCAGGGCCAATAATGTTACGTGTCAGCGCCAGCTCTCCGTTCATGGGCTTTAGGCTGAGCGTGTCACCAAAGAGCGAGTCACTTTCGTAAAGGACTTTGCCATTGCGCTGGACCGTCCAGTACCAACCGGAAAGCGGCATGGAGAAGCGAGGATCACCGATGCGGCGCAGGGCGGAGTATTTCTGTGCCTCATCAGCAGCAAGCGCACTGACGATTGCGGTCATATGCACTTCAAGGCGTTCATCGAGCGCCTTTTCACCAGCTTCACGGAACAGAGCAACGAGGATGGCACCGGCAACGACCAGACTGACCAACGCCCACAAGCCAGCAACAAAAATCAGACGCCATGCCAATGATGCCTGCTGCTTCTTGCGGATGTAACCGATCACGTTCCAACTTAAGGAAGTTTGCGACTGTTTGCTGTCTGGGCTGGTCTTATCAGGCATCTTCTTCCTGTAACCTGTAGCCCAGACCGCGCACGGTCTCGATCAAGGAGCTGCCAAACTTCTTGCGCAGGCGGCCTACAAACACTTCGATGGTGTTGGAGTCGCGATCAAAGTCCTGGTCATAGAGATGCTCGACCAATTCGGTTCTGGAGATCACTCTGCCTTTGTGGTGCATGAGGTAGGACAGCAAGCGGAACTCGTGGGAGGTGAGCTTCACGGACATGCCGTTTTTCGTCACTTTGCCTGCTTTGGTATCCAGAACAATGTCACCGATTGAGATCTCGTTGGAAGCCAGACCGGCAGCGCGGCGGACCAGTGCTCTCACCCGTGCCAACACTTCTTCCATATGGAATGGCTTGGCGACGTAATCATCTGCGCCTGCATCAATGCCTGCGACCTTGTCACTCCAGCGATCACGGGCTGTGAGGATGAGGACTGGCATGGAGTGGCCGTCCCGGCGCCAACGTTCCAGAACGCTGAGACCATCCATCTGCGGCAAGCCAAGATCCAGAATGACAGCATCATAAGGTTCGGTATCGCCGAGGAAATGACCTTCCTCGCCGTCATATGCTTTGTCGACAACGTAGCCAGCATCTTCCAGTGCTTCACACAGCTGTCTGTTCAAATCGCGATCATCTTCAACGATCAACATTCGCATAAGAGGTACCCCGCACCAGCATTCAGGCTTATATCGCCGTTTAAATTCGTTCAAATTCGGGCAGAAAAATCTCTATCCAGAGTTCTTCGCGGCGCAGTTACAACCGGCGCCCTGTTCGTGCATCCAATGTCACTTGCGAAACATTGCCGTTGTTGAGCACGGAGAGCACATAGACCAACCCACCGCCTCGCTCACACAGCTTGGCTGAAAGGATCTGCCCGTTGACCCGCAAGGAGCCAAGCGGACGCGCCTGACCGCTGGCGACGGCTTGCCGGGTCTGGCTGGAGGACAAACACGCTGCCTGCGCAGGTGCAGACCAGGTGAAGACCGCTGTCGCCAAAGCCAGTGCCATCAATGAGCGAGATAAGAGGTTGTGGAGTTGGTGTCTCATAAGGCGTCTTCTAACCGGCACTGGCTGAACCTCACATGAACGAGGTGTTATTTATTTCAAAACAAAGACCTAGCAGATTCTCTGGGGTCTGTGATGTTTCTTGGCTTGCTTTGCAAATAATCCGGTAAAAGCACTTGTTAAAGTGTTACGCTTGCCAAGCAATCTGCAGTTGTCCCCAATCCGAATTTAGTCGACTTTTGAGCAACTTCGCAGGTCAAAACATGTGTTCCGGCCCCCAACATCTGCAACAGATCTGCTTTCGGAATAACGAGCTGTTCTGTTGAGGTTTCGTAGGTTTTCAGAAGGACTTGGTCCGTTTCACCCGCAGGTTTGTGCGAGATCTTGAGGGAAAACGCTAGTTTATCTTCCTGCACCGGGATATCTGACGTGGCCCAACTGTCCCCTTCCCACCTTGTTCTGCGAATCCAGTTGAGGGCGAGGTCACCGTTCTCCTGAACGGTTGCTTTGAGGTGGACTGGTGCGAAGGGCTTCAGCGCGGTTTGACCGCCTTCGTAGCTCAGGTTCGCCGCCCATTTGAAACCCAATGGCTTTCCAGCAGGGACCACACGATACGAAAGCGCCACGCCTGCCTTATCGCTGGTCCATGGCAGCTTGGGCAGAGACTGGTTGAGCAGGATGAACTCAGCATTTGTGGGAGCTGTGATCCCGACAAGATGCTCGGTACCCAGTTGGCCTCTGAGCAGCTTGCTGAGTTTGTAGGTCATGGGTGCGACCAGCTCTGCATTACAGAACTGTATCACCTCCCATTGATCACCTTTGCGAACCGCACAAGCATTTGCACCAGCTAGTACATCCAGCAGTTTGCGGCTCTGCGTTTGCCCACCATAGAGTTTCACGATGATTTCGGAGGCCGTATCCCAACGCCAACATGGGCCGCTTTCAAGTGGCGCTTGCAACGTGCCCATAACGGCTGGTTCTGAGACTTGCATCAGGGGCGTGAACTCTTCTCCTGAACTGGAGGCATAGACTTGGTAAGCACTGGGCCAGTTGCCGTTGTAGATGGCAATGACAGGGCTGCCGTCATCGGGGCCTTCGCTGTGGAACCGGGGCAGGTCCAGAATGCGAGCAATCGGCGGGCCTGAGGTGGTGTCGTTAAAGGATGGTTGTGCGGTGTTGTCTGGGCTGGAAGCTATCGTGACTGTTGGTTCCCCGAGCAACCGAATGGCTTGCACATCCATATGAGCGCCTGAGGAGACCTCGGAGATGAGGCATTGAATTGCAGTGTTGTCTTCCTTCAATAGCTCACCCGGCAACTCGACAATATCACCCGGCTTCAGGTCCACGTTGTTCAAGGCGAGTTTGAACTGGAGGGTTTCACGATCCAACCAGAATGACTGGTGCATCTTTTCGACGAGTTTTCTGGCCATCGGCAATGATGTGGTGATGGGGAGCTGAAGGGTAGAGGTGCGACGGTCCATGCCTTCCAGTCGGCGGGATGCCACCACAAGGGCTTCGAAGTCGTTGTTGGGATCCATTCCCCGCAAGCGCAGCTCTGCGGGCAAGTCGTTGCCATCGTTGCGGTTTATGGAGATGTATCCCTCCTCTCCTTCATCAGCCTCCCAAAGATCGCCAAGGCCCAGTTTCCCGCTCGCTACTGTTGCCGCGTATTTGGGGAGAACAGCCAGATGGGTGCCGCGGTCAACGGCGATGCCGCCGGTCAGTTGCAGGATGGGCGTGAGCGCAGATCGCAACGAAGTTGGACCGGCGACGGTCAGGCCTTCGATGGTTTCTCCCAGTTCTGCGATTTCTGTGAGGTCTTGTGTATGCCCGAAGTCATCACGCATGGCGCGGATGAGACCAGAGGCAGACAATGTTCCCAGTCGTCCTGTGAGCCAGTGGCCGAGCTGCCAGTTTTGACCGTCTGCCCAGATATCAGCATAGGTAGGAAACTCGGGATACGGGCGAGCGTCCCATGTCCAGAGGAAGATGTTGTCAGCCTCTACCATGTTCCCCGCATACAGGCTTGAAGTTGGGTTGTCGCCCTGAGGCCAGTCGGGGTGATCCTTGCCCCAATAGCTGAGGCTTGCTTCCAGAGCGCGGCGCTGGACAAGGTCGTCCTGCTGTCCATTGGAGAAGTGCGGCAAGGCACTTTCAGCGGACTTGGGATCAACAAAGACGTTGGGCTGATTGGTGCCTTTATCGACGGCAGGAAAGCCGAGTTCAGTGAACCAGATGGGTTTGGACTGCGGTGTCCAAGGGGTTGGCGTGGTTTGCTCACTGTTCCCAACACGTTCGAAGTGCTGATTTTGCCACCAGTTTTTCAGGTCTTTCTGACGGAACACCCACGGCTTGTTGTGGGCGCCGTCCGTGATGGGGCTGCGGGTTTTGGAAGTACGGTCCTCATCGCTTGCGTAGTACCAATCGTAATACTCGCCTGAGGCTACTCCTGCTCTCAGCTCACTCAGGTCGTAGCTGGACTGGGTGCTATCTTCCTCTCGTAAGTCTGTGAGCGGCAGGTAGTTGTCGATGCCAACGAAATCTATGTCTTCGTGTCCCCACAATGGATCGGTCGGGAAGCGCAGATCGCCGGATTGGGGGCTGTAGCCAGCGTACTCGCTCCAGTCTGCGGCATAAGAGAGTTTGGTTTCGGTACCGATGATCTGACGGACTTCAGCTGCCAGTGCTTGCAGGTGGCCCACGAAGGGGAAAGAACCGCCGCCTGCCCAGCATTGGGTGAGGCCGCGCAGTTCTGAGCCGATCAGGAAGGCCTCCACACCGCCTGCGGACTTCACCAGATTGGCATAGTGCAAGATGAAACGGCGAAAGCGCCAGTCGTTGCCGGTGCCGACGAAGGCATCTATCTGGGATATGACGGCACTCGTGCCCTGTGGCGTTCCAGACTGGCCTGATGCGATATCTGAGGTGATACGTCCGCGCCATGGATAGCTGGATTGCTTGGCGGCACCGTACGGGTCGGGCAGCTCGTTGTCGTCGGGGATGTCCATCATAATGAACGGATAGAACATGACTTTGAGGCCCCGGCGTTTCAGTTCCTTGATGGCTTCTGTGACAGAGGCGTCTGAGGGTGTGCCGCCATAAGCTGGTCTGTCGTTGATGCGAGAGACCTCCGGCACCTCGGAGCGGCTCAGGCCTGCGACACTCCAGTTTTCGGGCAGATGCTGGGTGGTCTGATAGGTCACTTTGCTGAATGGTGCAGTGAGAGGCGCGCAGATCATCACCAAACCATGAGACGACCAGCGCCACGCTTTTCAGGTTGGGGCACAGGGCCTGAAGCTCATCCAGAGAGCGGACCAGATCGGTTTCCTCATCCTTGCCGTGTCGGTTCACACTTCGGGTGTTGCCGGGGGAGATGTCTTCAATGATCTCCTGCGGATGATAGGTGAACTCGCCAGCTCCGGGGATGAGCGTGACGGCTTTGATCTGCTGCTCCAGTGGTTCGATGGAACGGAGTATCTCGAATGAGAGTTGCGGGATGCGGTTGCCAAACTCAGCCAGTGGCAGGCGTTCAAACACAACATAGGCGGTTCCTTTATAGGCTGGTGCAGTGCCCTGCTTGGCCTCAATAAGCGGATCGGGCTGCTGGTCTTCAGTGCCCAGATGAACGCGCATGTTGATTGAAGAGGTGTCCAGCTGCTTGCTATTAGCCCATACGCGGCGAACAGCGGTGATGGGGCCTTCGCACAGAGCGACAGCGAAGTTGGCAAAGTAGCTGTGGCTGGTGACGGTGGTGGAAGAGCCTGCTGATTTGCCACCCTGCTTTTCTTCGGAGACCACCTCTTCCAGACGCGTTGCCCAGATGATGTTTCCGGTGACACGGACGCGGCCATAAACAAAGGGCAGCGAAGCCCCTTCGGCGGCGGTTTGCAGTTGCAAATCACCCAGTTTACCGACAGAGACTTCCCGGTCCTGCCCGAAGATCTGCTGATCGATCCACGCACCGCCCAGCGCGCCCAATGCTTGTCCGGCTATGGCTCCGATGGGGCCTCCGATTGCACTGCCAACAGCTGCGCCAACATTTGAGAGCACCATTGTTGCCATGGCTTTGTCCTTTCCGGATCAATCAATTGGGAAGAATGAAAAACGCCCTGCAATCTTATTGCGCCACATGGGCACCAGAGGGCTTTCAACCACGCCGACCGCTTCATAGGCGTGGAGGAAGTGATCATTGCTGCTCATGAGACCGAGGTGTTTGCATGGGCTTTGAGGCGCCCAGCGGAACACGATGACATCTGCGGGTTTTGGCTGATGCAGCAGGCCTTTCACCTGGTGGAGATATCGGTGCGCAGCTTTGAGCAGCAGGTCTTCTCCCTTCAGCTCCGCCCATTCCGGGGCATAATCAGCGGGGACAGATGGCTCTGAGCCATGCAGGAAGCGGTAGAGGCCGCGGATAAAGCCGAGACAGTCGCACCCTGCTCCCTTCCGGGAAGCCTGATGTTGGTAAGGGGTGCCGATCCAGCTGCGGGCTTCTCGCAGGAGTGCTTGCGGGTTTTGCTGCATGTTCACCCCACCAGCTTTTCGCCGTTGTTGGCGGCGGATTGGGGTTCAGGGCCTTTGAGGATGAAGTCATTACCGGGCATGTGCGGGAAGCCACGGAAGTTTGTGGCGTTTTGGAACTTTGCCTGACACGTGCCCCAACCTTTGTCACAGCCAGCAGAGATGTTTGCTGTGATGGGATAAGTTTGCTCAAGCACCAGCGGTGCCCAAAGAGCCAGCTTGTGCGTGCTTTGCTCAATGGTGTGGCTGGCTATGCGTAAAGGATGATTGGCATACGCGCCGGATTGGAACTCGAGTTTGCCGAAAGACCACCAGCCTGCGGTGATGTCAGCATTTCCTTCGATGATCAGCCGATTGGCGGTGTCCTTGCCGATGATACTCACTTGTCTCGCATAGGTGGCAGCGTTCAGATCAATCCCGCATTTGGAATCTCCCAGATCTGCGTGACATTGGTGGGAGAGTTGTCGGCCTTTGGGTTCAGAGAGTTTGGCGGCCAGTGAGCGGAACTCGGCGCGGAAGACATTGGCGTCTCGTGTAACTTCACCCAGCGTGCCTCGCCTCAGAAGCTCGTGTTGCTCCGGTTTTTGCCAGTTGACCAGATAGACCTCGACCTCCGCATTGTCCCAGAGGCCTGCGCTTAGGTCTTTTTCACTCAGGCTCTCTGAGGAAAGAAAGCCCAGCGCTTCTTCCTGTCCGGCCTGAAAATCCGATTGAGCCATGGCCTGCGACCCATCCAGCCCGAACCCTGGCTCATATGTTTTGCCAAGCAGCATGATGGTTGATCATGAGTAGTGAAGCCAAGACTGAGGCCGGAAAGCGCTGTTAGTCGCCAACAATAGGCCGCAGTGGTGCTTTCACCATTCAGGTGTTCTTTCAAAGCAGCGTTGAACATGAGGATACTCGCGAGGTTAAGTTAGCTGAGAAGTTCGACAAGCGGGATGGACGGCACCTGCCCTGCCTCAAAGTGCAGGAGATTGATTTCCAGTTGGTCGCTCTCAAAACGAGCGGGTGTATCAAACAGGAAACCAGCGGTGACCACCTGATGGTTGGTGGGAATGTGGCCAGCTTGAAATTGGAGAATACCTGTCAGCGGATTGAGCAGGACATCGCTGCCGACAGTTTTCAGTTGGCCATCTACGGCGACTGAGAGAGTTCCGGCCACTGGCTTGGTGATCTTGCGTTGCCATTCCACGCCAGCAGCCCCAACCTGCTTGATCAGCTGGAAGGATGCGGTGGTGCCATCTCCGGTGCCGAGGGTGACATCGGTTGCGGAGGGTGTTCCGTCAAATGCACAGGATTTGTGGTCCATGGGGTCGCGGAATCTGAATCCACACACACGACCGCCTACTTTTTCGAAGAAGGAGAGGACGCGGTGCAGGTCAGCTGCGCCTCGCAAGCCGGTGCCTATATCAAAATGCCGTCGCGTTCCCTTCCAGATGGCGTTCCGCGTTTCGGCGCCATTGAGTAACCGTGTGACCTGACTGCGTTTTTCTACTCTGACAGAAGCCCCTAGGGAAATTCCAAGTGGGAATGATTCATCAACAAAACTTGGTAGCATTTCCCCCTCCTGTTTGACTTGGCTCAAGGCTGCCCCCCAACGAAGCATCTAATAGGTTTGACATGGGAAAGTTGTTTGCGTGATTTGCGCAGGCCCGTTGTTCATGCTCCTCCCTCTTTGCAAAGCAACGGTTTTTTCCAAAAAGTTTGCTACCACCGTCCGGTAGCAAAACAACGTCGGTCCTTGAGTCCCTCCTCTTCAATGCCGACGTCATAGCCCGCGTCGCCCCCGTCCGGTGGCGCGGGCCATTATCATCGCAATCTGTCCCTGAGATCTTTCAAAGCTGCGCACATCCTGTGTTGCCACGTTTATGGTGACGCTGGGCTGATTGCTGCCTGCGCTCATGGCAACGCCAAGGCGGCCATCACTGCCACGCTGCAAAGGCAGGATTGCTTCTGCGCCAGCTTCCCCCATCAGCCCCAGACCTGTGCCGTTTGCCGCAAACATCGTAGGGCTGGACACGACACCGCCTTTTGCGAAAGGCGTTACACTGCCAATTGCGGAGGAAATGCCTGCAGACAGCAAACCCTCCAGCGGTTTAAGGGCGTTGTTGAGAGCGGAGCTGGAAAGGTTCAGCGCGACTTGAGAGAGGATGGATTGCAAATCCTTGCCTGAGGTGACAGCGCTTTGCAGGCCTTTACTGAGTTCGGAGGAGAACTCCTTGGCCAGTGCGTTGACCTCCTGCATGGTCACTTCCAGTTCGCGGGCGTCTTCCACGTTCAGCGGTTCGTTGAAACTATCCGTCATGATGGTGCGGTTCCTGTTCGTCGGGGAACTGGCGGAGCAGATCATTCAGTGTGCTGCGAGAGAGGCTGTGTGTGTTCTGATGGCCCGGCGGGTTCAGCGCCATCTCCAGCTCTTTTGGTGTTGCCTGCCAGAAAGTGTGTGGCGACCAGCCCAACTCACGGCAGGTTTTGTGCAGCAGCTCATGCCAGGGCAGTAGGGTGTTGGTGATACGGCTCTGCTTCACGACTGACCATACTTTGAAGTGACATGCGGTTGCTGCGAAGAGAATGTTGCGACAAGCAGCTCGCCCGCCAGTTTGGCAAGGGCCGCTACGCCGCCCTCGTGGGAGAGTTCGGCAACTTCCTCATTCTCAATGATGAGCCCACCACCACGTAGACCTGCTCCCAGCACTTTGATGATATCGGCAGCGCGCAAGTTCCCTTCTGAGAAACGCTCTGTCAGCTGTTGCAGGGAGGTGCAGTTGAGTGTGTCTTCCAGCTCTGCCAGTGCACCGAGTGTGAGCACCAGAATGTGCTTTTGACCGCCAAGCTCTGCGAGGATTTCGCCGCGTCTGCGATTGACGCCCCGGCTATAGGTTTTCGATGCCATTGTGTTCCTCAGGTCAGCGGTGTGAAGGTGAGTTCTCCGGCAGATTCCAGCGAGATCTCGAAGGTGACTTCGGAGCGATAATCGCCGGAATACTCCAGTGCAGAGAGGTGGAATGGACCTTCCAGAGTGCCAAAACTGGGCAGAATGATCTGCCAGTCCCGCAGCTCTCCGGCGAAGAAGGCAGTGCGGACTTTTTCTGCCGAGGCTTTGTCGCGAAACAAGCCACTCCCAGAGAGCGATGCATGACGGGTGGAAGCGCCTGCCAGAAGCTCTCGCCAACGGCCTGTGCTTTCCGCATCAGTGATATCGATAGGGTTTGCGTTGAGGGCGAGGCGCCGCGAGCGCAGGCCCGCTACGCTCTCAAAGCTGCCTGTGCCTGCTGTGTCCAGTTTCAACAGCAGGTCTTTTCCGGCCTGTGCGACCATCTGTTTTCCTTTCGAGGGTTGGCGTTAATCAGAGTGCTGCAGCAGGACGGAGAATTTGATGCGTCCGTACCAAGTGCGGCCATCGCTCAGGCGGCGGCAGCTGGTTTCGGTCATAGTCAGACCCGCGGCGTCAGTGCCTGTTGCTGGGGTGATGCCCGGTTCCAGCAGCTCGTTGAAGATCTGCAGGATTTCCAGAGTTTGGGCACGGTCTGGATGGCGGGAGTAGATGCCGATGGAACCAGTGAGCCTGCCGCCCTCGTTCAGATGACCTGTCAGCAGCTGTGTGGTGACGGCCTCTAACGTTGCATAGGGCAACGTTGTGCCTCGTGGGACGCCGTCGAACACGCGTAGAGGATCTCCCAGATAAGGTTTGAGCGGTGCTTTGGCATGGATGGCCTGAAACAGGGCTTTGCGGAATTCAAGTTCCCCCATCATCGCCCTCCTCCTGCTCGCAGAGGATCTGCATGAAGGCATCTTGCTCTGAGTTTGGGAGGATCGCTTTGACCCTCAGGCTCTGTCCGTCCTGCTCAAGGCGCCAGCCCTCAGCCACATCTGTGCGGCGGCGAAGGGTGATGGTGAGTGGGTAGGAACTGGAGATGCGGCCTGCTGTTGTGGCCTCTGATCCGGTGGAAGCCTCCACCTGCCCCCAGACCATGGCCACTTGCTGATAGCTTCGGGTGACGGAGCCATCTGTGCCGTTGGTGGTTTCAGGGCGGAGCAACAGCATGGGTTCGTTGAGTGTGCCTGCTGCTCTCATATTCTGAGGACCTTATAGGGAGACAGAGCGGCCTCAAAACCGTGGGGCATGAGGCCTGTGAGGCGGGTTTCCTCCAGCATGGAGCGGCGCTCATACCAGAAGCCGACCAGCATCAGGATCGCGGTTTGCAGGCCTGCGGGAACAGCCGTTGCCGCTGATCCGTAGCCTGCCTTGAAGTCGATCTCGATGCCGTTGAGGTCACGAAGTGGTCTGACCGCGCCTGCCTTGAAGCGGAGGCGGGCGGGGTTTCCTGCCAAGTCTACCTGATAGTCCGAGGAAGGCACCTGATGTTGGTTGCCGTCCTTGTCATAGGTGTAGACCTGCAGGATTTGCGCTACCGGGGCGACCGGCAGGCGGATCAGCCGATCTGGCGGCAAGTCATCTAATAACAGCCGCCATTCCTGTTCTATGAGAGCCCGCCGTGTGAGTGTCTCCACCTGTTCCCGCGCGGCTTTGATCAGGCGTCCGATCAGATCGTCCTCGTGGGTATGAGACACCCTGAGCTGCGCATGCGCCTGGGCGAGCGAAACCGGCTCCAGAGCCGGTGGCACTGTGAGTATAGCCGTCACGGCGGCCCCTCCTTGATTGTGATGGAAGCTGGTTAGGCGCTGAAGTTCAGCAGTTTGTAGGCATCAAAATCCATGATGCCGCCGCCGACACGTTTGGTGATGTAAAACAGTACGTTCGGCTTGCTGGTGTATGGGTCGCGCAGTACGGAGATGCCGACACGGTCCACCACCATGTAACCGCGGTGGAAGTCACCAAACGCGATGGCATAAGGGTCAGAGCCCGCTGTCATATCTGGCATGTGTTCTGCCTCTGTGACCGGAAAGCCCATGAGGCTTGGGTCAGCACCGGCGGATGCTGGTGGTTGCCAGAGGTAGTTGCCCTGCCCGTCTTTCAGCTTGCGAATGGCGGCCTGCGTTCTGCGGTTAAAGAGGAAACGGGCGTTGCGGCGGATCGCGGTTTTGACGCCATAGATCAGCGAGATCAGCAAGTCTCCACCATTGGAAGAGGGAAACGCACCTGCCTCACCGGTCTTGATAGAGCCAATGGAAAGGCCGGTATCATCCAGTGAGCCATGGATGGTGCCTTGCAGCAAGCCTTGTGGCTGGCTGGTGCCATTGCCGTTGATGAAGGCGGCAGACTCTTTTTCTGCAAAGACAGTTTCCACCTCTTCTGCCAGAATTTCGCCGATGTTGACGGCGGCATCATCCAGTAAGGTCTGAGTGACCGCTGGCAGAGCCGACAGCTCGAAGATCTTCACTTCCCGCATCTCAAACTTCATCGCGTTGGTTGGCGTGCTGCGGGCGTCGGTTTCGCCTTCCCAGTCCGCATCTGGATTGGCGGAGACGATGGGGCGGCGATAGGAGGAGCCGGAGATTTTGCGGTTGGAGGCGATTGAGCGGATGGGCGAAAGCGCTGTGATGCGGCGCAGGATGTCTGTTTCCAGCTGCTGCGGCACCAGATACCCGCCATCAGCGGCTGTGCCAGAGGACATGGCTTTCTGTTCCAGCGTTTTCAGGCGACTTTCCTGCCCCTCGCGCATATAAGTTTCAAAGGCGGACTTGTGTTCCACCTCCGCCGTTGGACTGTTCCCGGCATCCGGCGCAGAGCGTGGTAGGCGTTGGGATTTGAGCTGAAGCTCGTTGAGGTGGCGCAGCTGGCCATCAATGATCTCGTCCAATTTAGCCAGCTTTTCATCCAGCAAGACGTCTGAGCCGGACTTCTGTTCCAGCTCCGCCAGACGCATATCATTTGTCTGGATGTACTCAGAATAAGCGTGATTGAGCTGATCGAAGCTGTCAGCACGCTCCATAGCAGAAGCAAAATGCCCTGTTGCAGAGCCCGAAATTATGGGTTCCGCTGATTTTCCTGCAGCTTCTCTGGCGAAGTCTTTGGTTTCCAATGCTGGATTGCATGTGTTTTTCATAGGATTATTTTCCTTGAATTAGACAATAAAAAACTGCGGCTCCAAAACGGACACCACAGCTCGTCGGTTCAGAATAAAAGGATCGTCAGGAGACGACGGTCAGCCGGGCTGATGGCAGTAGAGGGAACGTGACCAGTGAGATCTCCCAGAGATCGACTGCCAGCACATCCCGTCTGCCGGTTTTGCTGTTGCGCTGGGCACGGCGGGTTTTGAAGCCAATGGACAGCCCATCCAGAATGCCCGCCTGCACCATGGCGATGGCTTGTCGCCCCTGCGCAATACCTGGATAGAGTAGCCCTTTGGCAAAGAGGCCGATGCTGTCTTCCTGAATGTGCAGCCACTTGCCGATGGGGTGCGCCGGGTCATGCTGCCAGAGCATTTTCACATCGGAGAGCTTTTGTTTTTGCAAGGTGGTGTGAAATGCACCTTTGCGCATAACATCACCGCCCTGATCGCTCAGCTCAAACCGGCTGGCATAACCCTCAATGGCGATGGGGTGATCTGTGTTCAAATTGCTTGCCTCCTTTAGTGCACTATCAGTTGTTGTTTTTATTGGTCCTGTTGATGCCTTCTGCCTTCGCCGCACGACGCTCTGCCAGTGCACCGGCAAGAGCCTGCGTGAAGGTGGCGAAGGTCTGTGCTGGCGGTTCTGTGCGCCGCTCGGTGAGCTGTTGTTTTCGCTCCTCTGGCGCCGCATTTGCTTTGTGATTTTGAGTCAAGAGGTTCCCTCAAACCATTTATGTCAGCTCAACATTTTCTGTGCGTATGTTTCAGACATCCATGCGCAGAAGTTGGTTGAGTTTTTCCAGTTCGCACATGAACTCTTCAAAGCGGCGATTGAATCGGATGACCTGTTTCAGTGCCCATAAAAGCATGGAGGTGGATGTGCCTGCCCAGGCACCAAGCACCACATGGGCAAGATCTCCTTTTGCGGCGAGCGCTGTCATCAACTCACTCATCCGCGCCCTCCGCGCCGTAGCCCACGGCCATACGTTTTTCATCGCGGCTGAGGAAGTCAGCGGTGGTGATACGATCCCACAGCGCTTTGCGTTCCTGTGCCAACGCTTCGACAGCATCCAAATCTAACTCCAAGGTGATCTGCTCACCGTAAGCACCGGAAAGCCAGTTGGAGAGTTCAGAGAGAACCCGGGCCGCGAGTGGCACCACAGTCAGCCGCCAGAAAGCACGGTTGGCCTCTTGATAGTTGGCGTAGGTGTTATCTCCCGGAATGCCGAGCAGCATGGGCGGTACGCCGAAGGCCAGCGCAATTTCTCGGGCGGCAACGTTTTTCAGCTCGATGAAGTCCATGTCCTTTGGCGACATGCCCATTTGCTTCCAATCCAACCCACCTTCCAGAAGCATGGGACGGCCTGCATTGCGGGCACCCTGATAGGAGCTTTCCAGCTCTTCCTTAAGGCGGTGGAACTGATCGTCGGTCATGTTCATGGCATCGCCTGCGCCATAGACCAGTGCGCCTGTTGGACACGCCGCGTTGTCCAGCAGGGATTTGTTCCAGTCACCGGCGGCATTATGGATATCAAGAGCCACCTGCGCCGCTTCGATGGGGGCAAAGCCATAGTGATCGTTGAGCGGATTGAAGAGCTTGATGTGCAGGACGGGCTCGATCTTATCGCCCGCCCCCTTGCGCAATTCCACTTTGCGCCCGGCCACCTGATACTCGTAGGCCTCCACCCAACCCACATCATCCACCAGTACCTTCATGCGGTCAGGTCGCAGAGCATGCAGCTCACGCGGCTCGCCCTCCAGCGACACGGCCTCCACATAAGCATTGCCGGAGACCAGCAGGAAGCCGTAGAGCTCCTCCAGGAACGAGCGCCGTGTTTGTGTGGGGGTGGGCTGGTTCAGCAGGTCCATCAAAGGGTGCGTTTCCAGCTCTGCATCGCCAACCTTGATGGTCAGTGAGATGTTTGCCGCACTTTCTGAAATGAGGCGGACACATCTGTAGGCGATAGTATTTCGTAAATATCCTTGATTTATAAGTGATTCATAGTTGCGCGGGGTCCAGACGGCCCCTTCACCAAAGCGCATGAAGGCCACGGATTTTGCCCGTGATGCTTTCTGCTCCGCTGCAGGTGAAAAAACTGATTCAAGAAGTCTGCGTAACCCCATGAGATCAGAGTCCTTTTTGCTCTAACTTAATGTTTTGATTCAAGTAATCAGATCGCCAAAGCCGTTGGCTGTTCTGCCTGACTTGAGAAACTGCTTTAGCTTTTCGTCTCGTGGATCTTTATTCCGAAAATCGGCGCCCGCATTTCAGCAGCACGCGCGAGCTTAATCCTCACAAACAGATTCAAGTTTGCGAGCTAACCTTTGATGCTATTGATGTTTTTAAAGTTTGCGCAGGCGTGGTTTGCCTGTAGGGCGGCGGTTCAGTTCTGTAATCGCCCAGACTAGCGCATCGAGCCTGTCCGGTGATTTTCCGTTGCTCAAACCACTGGCACTGAAGTCGGCCAGCTCATCTTCCAGTTCCGGAAACACGCCGCAGTGGTGGACGCGGCCCTGCTCATATAGCAGCGCTACGGGTTCCGCCCTGCGGCGTTTACTTCTTGTGGCGTGGACGGATTTAACGGGCACGCTTGCATCCACGCCTTCAATCACCTCACGTACCATGTCCCCGCCCTGATTGACCTCCGCCAGCAGGCAGTCCGCTTCCAACTCATGATAGAGCCGGATGGCCTGATCTGCCCATGCAGCGGGGCGCAGGCCCTGAGCGGTTCTGTCTCGAAGGACGAGCAACTCAGCTGCATCCGTTATGCCCGCTGCGATGATACCGCAGGCGTCTGCCGACTTGCCTGATGTGGCGGGCGGGTCGATGGCAACGACGATGCGCTTCAGTTCGGGCACGTGGCGAACACGGTTCATCTCGAACCATTTGCGGGCAAACAAGGCGTCTTCGCGATCTTCGATCAGCTCACCATCCAGCTCCTGCCTGCCGAGCCGGGTTCCACCGTAGTGCTCTGCCATTTGTTGCAGGAAGGCTTCAGCCAGAAAGGCGGCATTGGACCTGGTGCCTGCTTTTGTCACCACCACTCGCTGATCCTGCAGCAGCATTTTCAGCAGCGGGGTGGACTTTGGCGTTGTAGTGACCAGTTGCTGTGGCTGCGTACCAAGGCGCAGACCGAACTGGAGCATATCGAACGTCTCTGTTGCATTGCTCCACTTGCCCGCTTCATCACACCAGGCTGCATCAAACTGAGGACCGCGCAAGGCCTCTGGATCTTCCGAGGAGAAGGCCCTCGCGATTGCGCCGTTGGGCCATTCCAGACGGCGGCGTGACGGATTCCACTGAGGCTTTTGGTTGGGTGGATGCACGGCGAGCAGACCGGAAATGCCTTCGATCATCACCTCCCGGACATCCGCGTAGGTTTGCCCCACAAGTGCAATGTTGCCCGCTGGTGGACCAGCCCAAGGCTCACCGGCCGTCTTACCTCGCACCCATTCTGCCCCTGCTCTGGTTTTGCCTGCGCCGCGCCCTCCCATGAGCAGCCATGTGGCCCAGTGGCCTTCTGGCGGGCGTTGGTGGGCGTGTGCAAAGACCTGCCAGTTATATTGAAGGAAGCTCAGTTCAGCTTGGCTTAGCGACGCGATGAACTCATGAAGTTTGCCCTGCGCCACACAAGCTTGCAATGCGCTGCGAAAGCTGTTGTCGCATCTGGTCATCACTCACCTCTTCTGTGTTGTCCGCGCCATGGGCCTCTTGCAAATCAATCAGCATATCCAGCGTTTTGGCGAGGCTGGTGATTGCCTTTGCGGTGGCGTCCATCTCGCCCGCTGCAGATTGCGGATCGCCGCTGAGCTTTTTCAGTTTGGCTTCCAGTGCGCTCACCTGTTTCTCAAAGGCAGTATAGAGACGGGCGATCAGGCGTTTGCGCTCTTCTGTTCCTGAGCTTGCCAGTTGCTGGGCCAGCTCCCACTTGCGCAGCCACCCTTCCCGCCTGATCTTGGTGGTGATGGTGCTGCTTGGCAGGCCGGTCTTGCGGGCGATATCAGCAATGGAAATCGCCTCCTCTTCCACCATGCGGCGAACCACCTGCCAGACCTCCAGAGGCACACGCAGCCGCGCTGCCTGTTCCTCTTCGTTTTCGGGCTCCTGTTCCTCTGCCATCTCCCCTCCTTTAAATCAGCTCGCGTATCGTTCTCCGAAAACCGGTGCCCACTTTTCGGCGATACGCTTTTTTGTCCGCGTATCGTTGTCCGAAAACCGGTATCCACTTTTCGGCGATACGCTGTAATCGGGCACAAAAAAAGCCGCCCGTTGAAACAAGGAGCAGCTGGTCAGAACTTTAAAATGTCGTGCGATCAGAAAGCTGTAAGAGGCCTCGTCGGCGTCACTCACACTTTCTCTAGCATGCCTAAACCCTATCAAAACAGCGGTGCGCTGTCAAGATTATATTCCTAAGAGAAGCCACCCAAAGAGGCATGGACACTTATCCCCGTTTCACGTTAGGATCGAATTTGTTCAACTTTGAATAAAGAAAGCTGTAAGGCTTTGATGGGACACTTAAAAAAGCGCAGAGCAATGTGGCCCTGCGCTGGCTTTACAGTTTTTGAATTTTGACTTACTCCCGCTTCTCCCCTGTGGAGAAGTAATTGAAAATAAACGTATTTTGCAGGATCAGTCTCTGGTATATTCCTCATCAGGCCAGTCGACGAGATAATTTTCGAACTCTTCTGGCTCCATTCCATCTTCGCTGATGGTTTTGTCTTTTACGGAGATTCCGGCGTCATGCACGCTCTGCGGATCTTTGGAGACAAGCGGATGCCACCAGTACAGGTCCCTGCCCTCACGGATTAGACGATACGCGCATGTTGGCGGTAACCATTTCAAAGTTCTTACAGTTTCCGGCGAAAGCTGAACGCAGTCGGGCACGGTGTCGAAGCGCCGTTCATAGTTTTTGCACCTACATGTGGTTCCATCAAGCAGAGTGCACGCGACGTTTGTCCAGTAGATTGCGCCAGTGTCCCAATCTTCCAGCTTGTTCAAGCAGCAGCGTCCACATCCATCACAGAGGCTTTCCCACTCTTCATGGGTCATCTCATCAAGGGTTTTGGTCTGCCAGAAAGGGCGGTGACTCTCAGAGTTTACGGATACCATTTATGTCGTTCTCATTGCAAAATTCCGATGGGAATATCGCGAGTAGGTCTTTTTGAAGCGTCTTCTTTTCCGAAATTTCGGAAATACGCTGCGCTTAGTTCTTCGGTTTGGTTCATTGTCCCCCTTGCGTATTCAGGGGTGTGACCGGTACTACGGGTAATCAGTTTGGAAGAGAACTCTGATAACAGCGAAAAGCAGAATGTCACGGAAAATTCTGCTGAAAAGGTGAAAAAAAAGGGTAAGGAGCGCTCTTTTACCCTTCAGGATCTATCCCAGCGCATGCTTGCAACCGATGCCTGGCTGGATTCTGCTTTGTGGCACACCTCCCAGTTTCTGGGCGTTTTCTTTCGCGAGTACTCCGCTTTCATGCGCTGCTTTTCGCTGCGCGGACCAGCCAAATACATCGCCGGCCTTGCTTCTGAAGGCCTGACCTACTGCGCCTTTGGTTTCCTCATTGTACTCACCTTCGCTCAACCGGCCTTCAAGGCAACCGAGCGCTCTGACTGGAGAACCACCTCCGATTTTTCCGTGAGCTTTTTTGATCGGTTCGGAAACCCACTCGGCAAACGCGGCATCTTGCTGAACGATAAAATTCCGCTGGACGAAATTCCCGATCACGTGATCCAGGCCACCCTTGCTACCGAGGACAGACGGTTTTTTGATCACTTGGGAATTGACTTCGTTGGTACCTTCCGAGCCATGGTTGCCAACGTGAAAGCCCGCTCTGTTGTGCAGGGTGGTTCGTCAATTACACAGCAGCTCGCAAAAAACCTATTCCTTTCAAACGAACGCACATTACAACGCAAAATCAAAGAGGCTTATCTCGCCCTGTGGCTTGAGATGAACCTGACGAAGCGAGAAATCCTCAAACTTTATCTGGACCGCGCCTACATGGGCGCGGGGACATTTGGTGTGGCAGCGGCTTCCGAATTTTACTTCGGCAAGGACGTACGCGAAATTTCTCTGGCAGAAGCTGCAATGCTTGCAGGGCTTTACAAAGCGCCGTCCAAATACGCTCCGCATAAAAACCTGCCGTCTGCCCGTGCCCGTGCCAATGAGGTGCTGACGAATATCGTGCAGGCTGGCTTCATGACCGAGGGACAGGTTATTGGCGCTCGCCGCAACCCGGCAGAACCCGTTGACCGGACAAAGAGCCAGGCACCGGACCATTTCCTCGACTGGGCGTTTGAAGAGGTGAAAGACCTTGCCGCGCAGTACCCAGAGCTCAGTAATGACAGGGTTATTTCCGTTCGCACTACTCTTGACCCGGGCTTCCAGCGCGAAGCGGTCAGCCAGATCGAGAGCATTTTGCGCCAGTACAGTGATCGTTATGGCGTAGAAGAAGCGGCACTGGCAGCTATCACCACTGAAGGTGCTGTTCGCGCCATGGTGGGTGGCCGTGATTATGATGAAAGCCAGTTCAACCGTGCAACGGATGCGCTGCGCCAGCCGGGCTCCTCGTTCAAGCCGTTTGTGTATATGGCGGCGTTTCTGAATGGCTATGAGAGTGAGAGTGTTGTCCCCGATCGTCCGATCAGTATTGGCGGCTGGAGCCCACGCAATTATACCCGCGGTTACGCTGGCCCGGTCACGCTGAAAACGGCATTGACCAAGTCGATCAACACCATTCCGGTTCGTCTGGCACAGGCCATCGGGCGCGATAAAATCGCGACCACTGCTTACATGATGGGCATCAACAGTGAGCTGAAAATCACCCGTGCAATGCCGCTTGGCGTTTCTGAAGTGACTGTTCTGGACATGGCGAGTTCTTATGCTTCGTTCGGTGCTGGCGGGAAGAAGGTTGACCCGTACGCTGTGCTGGAACTGCGCAACTCCAAGGGCGAGCTGCTTTACAATCATGACCGCGATGCAGGCCCTGCCTTACGAATTCTGCCATTTGAGAAGGTGGCCATGATGAATGATGTGCTGGTCAACGTGGTGGAACGCGGCACAGGCCGCCGTGCACAGCTGGAGGGGATTACTGCAGCGGGTAAGACCGGCACCACACAGGCTTACCGTGATGCGTGGTTTGTGGGGTACACAGGCAATCTGGCCGCCGCTGTCTGGTTTGGCAACGACGACTTCTCCTCCACCCGCCGTATGACCGGTGGTAGCCTTCCGGCTATGACCTGGGGCAACTTTATGAAGTATGCGCACCAGGGGCTGGAGCTGAAAGCTATGCCCGGTGTGGAGCCGCCTGAAGGCAAGGATGTTATTGCCGCCAATGGTCTTAGTGATGTGGAAGTGACCGGCCCACCAGAGCTGCTCAACAGAACCTCTCAGCAGGTTCTGGAAGCGTTGGGAGAACGGCTGCGTTCGCTTCCATTCAATAGTATTTCTCAGTCAAACGTGCAGGCTCAGCTGGGGTCTGGCGCTCAGGCGGATGTGACTTATACCCGATGACACACACCCCTCACATGCCTTTGGTGGCGGTTCCTGAACCGGAAACCACCCAGATTTATGATGCTGAAACTTCCTGGCAAAAGCCATGGCCTCACATTTCGCCATTGCTTTACAAAGCGCCATTCTTCTCGTTCGGGCCATTTTTATTCTCGATCCTCATCGCTCTGGTTGTGGGGATAGGCAGTGCGTATCTTTCGCTGAATCGTGGCTCCCCATTCAGCGCACTAGAAAGCGGCGTATGGGTTGCCCACCCGCATGCGGGCACGGTGGACAGCGATCCTTACAGTACAGCGATCTTTGCGCGGACAGGCCGTGTTCCGCTTGGCAGTGGTGAAGGCATTGCGTTTTACGCCGCTTTTGATGACAGCGGACGAGCGCTAGACCCCCAGTGTAACTACAGAATTGCTGGCAGAGTGCCTGCCACGCGGCTCTGGACCATCACCGCGCTGAACAATGCTCTGGAGCTGCTTGCGACAGATGCGGGGCGTGCATCCCTGCACAGTCATGGCATCCTGACGGATCATACAGGTGCGTTTGCTATTCAGGTTTCTCCTGAGGCACGTCCGGGCAACTGGTTACCGACCGGGGGGAGTAACGGGCTGGTGTTTGCCATGCGGCTCTACGATATCCCCTATACGACGGGTGCCGGTTTGAGCGCTCCTGTGATGCCTGCTGTTGAACTGGTGAGCTGCAAATGAATGACCTCCTGAAAAAACTGAAGGACCTTTACATCTCCCCACGCTGGATTTTGTGGGGCTTTGGCGGCTTGCTCGTTGCGGGGATAATCCATGTAGCGATTGTTCTGAGCGTGCCTGCTTACGTTCCTCATTCACCTTACGAACGCGTCGGTGATTTTGGTGCGGATCGCAGCTTCCAGATGTTGCCGCCGATCCTGCCGCGCAGTGAGCCACTGCCGGACCTTGATCCATCTATGCGCCATGCGATCTGCCGTTATTCCCTTGAAAATGGCCCACTGATCATCCGCACCTACGCTCCCTCTCCGTTCTGGTCTCTCGGCCTGTTTAACGAAAAGGGACAGGTGACTTACAGCCTCAACGACAAGACCTCTGAGGGCGAGGCTGTGCGCATGCTGGTGCTAACACCACAACAGCTCTCTATCCTGCGTGAGAACCCGCCAGAGGATTTAGAGGAGATGATTGTGGTTGAGACAAATGAGCTGAAGGGCTTTGCCCTGTTCCGCGCGTTTGTGCCTTCCAATGCGTATTTGCCGCAGATCTCAGAGGCATTGCGCTCTGCGACCTGCTCAGACTTGCCAAGGGTATAGCCGCAGGGTTACTTCTGCGGTGCGGCTCGTTCCAGTCCCCAACCGGAGAAAATGCGGGATGGTCGCTCGACCTTTTCCGGCTTCCTTTTGACTTCCGCGTAGCATTTGGACGGCAGTTCTTCGTAAGTACGGCGGAGCTGCTCGTAGCCTTTGCTGGCATCCCAGATCTGCTGAGCTGATGGAGTTTCCACTTCCAGCGCGTTGATGGCGATCTGGTAGGCTTGCAGGCGTCGTCCGGTGGCGCGCAGAACCCAGTCCACGAAGGACTTGTTCTCGCGTACCCTCGCTTTTACTCCCGTTGCAAACTCCGGATTGACGTCCTGCTGGCGGTTCAGGGCTTCCAATCTCTCATGGTCGCTGACAAGAACCTGCCGCGCGATCTGGCAGAACGGTAGCAGGAGCTTTTGATCGGACTTCATGTCATCGATCAGGCGGGTATAACGTGTCTCGCTGGAACGATATTTGTCTGAGCGCAGGTAGACGTAATAGTTGGCCGGATTGACTGCAGCATACGGATCATTCAAAAACCCCTGCCGCTGCAACTGCACTTTATTGGCTCCGATCCAATCCTCAGAAGCCGGTGGTACCACAAGCGTCCAACCACGGTCCCGTAGCTCTTTTTCCTGATCAGTCAGATTGAGGTTGGAAACGTCCTGCTTTTGGGAGTAGCGGTAGAGCATCCCCAAATCTTCAGCAACACGATCATGCAGGATGTTTGGTTTGGCCCGGCCAAAATCGCCCGTAGGTTTGGCACATGCGCCCAGCAGCAGGCTGGTTGAGGACAGGACCAGAAGAGTGGTTGCCAGGGCACGTTTGGGGCGCATTGGTGTTGCATAGCGAACTGCATCACGAATTAGATATGCAAAGTTATCCCCCTTGCCCATCAATTCTGATTTCCCGATTTCGCCCATGACTCATTTCCCACTGCCAACAGCAATGGAGATACAGGCAAAAAACGTGAGAAGCTAGTCCCTCTCGTATTCCGAGTGCTCTTCTACAACACGAATAGTGCCCACCCGCTTACGGCAGGCCAGTCCGGACGGCATCTGGTAGACACCGGGAAAGATATGGATCTGAGCTGATGAAGCCTGTCGATCATAAGCGCGGCGTATCTGCAAAGGCTGCCTTCGCGAGCGCTCGGTGACTAGATCATGAAGTGTACCCATCGTTTGTCCTCTGGCACATTTACCGGTCAATCTCTTGGTTCTTCCAGCCTCCAGTTAAGCGGAGTTTCAGTTAATGAGCTGTAAAGCATTTGCCCCTAAATTTAGCTAGTAATTCTGTTCGATGTCATATGCGCCGCCCCGTATTTCTGGTGGAAGCGAAAAACGTCGATGAATCAATTGTTTTGCGTATACAGGTTCCTTCACTCATGGAAGACAGGTCTCAACTCTTAATTGCAGCAACAGAGGCTTTTGCTCAAACCGGCCATTCTCATGCAAGCTCTCATATGTATGAAGAGTTAGCGCTGCAGCACCTGTCATCGGTCTCTGCGGCCAGTCGACTGAAGGTAGCGCACCTGTTGTGCCCGATCTCTCATGCTCCGGAGGCCGTGATGAAAGCACTTGCAAATGACCATGACCAGATGATCGGAGAGTACGTTGCTCTCAATTCCAAGAGCAAAGTTACTCCTCTGCACCCTGCAACACCTGCAGATGAAGCTCAGGATGATCTGGTAGACCTCTTTCTGGAAAGGGCACCGATTTCCTCCTTCGCGGATCTGAAAGAGAGCCTGACAGATCCTAACGCTTCAACAGACGTTATTGGGCCCCTCTCAGAAGAAGAGTGCTTTGAGTTGTGTCTGCGCGGTTTGAAGTACGGGCACACCAGCATGGTTGGTCAACTTGCGCATGCTTGTCGGCTCACACCGGATCAGGTTCACCAATGTTGCACACATTCAAACCCTGACGGATTTATTGTTATGCTCGTCGGGCTTGGGTTTTCTTCTCGTATGCTAGATCAGCTGCTTGTGCGTTTTTGGGGCACGCTCGTTGATACTGATCGCATGAGAGATCTGCAGAAAGCTGCCATTGGCGTGAACAAAAAGCTTGCGCGACAGCTCATCAGCAGTTGGAGTGGAACGGTTGGTCAGCCACGCTATCACAGCATCTTTGAAGCAACTGAGACGGTTGTTCGCGAGCTTAAAGCGCAAGGCACATCCTTGACGCGGCCTTCTCATTATCATGCTGAGCTTGCAACACTAAAAGCCTGAGAACAGATCCTCAGGCCCCGGCTCTTTCGGTAGTGACAGGAAGCTGCGTGCTTCCTTATCTTCCACTTCAACGACCCAGAAGTCAGGATCCATGCGTTCTTCGCGTGTGAGCTTGGATTCAATATCCTCTCGGGATGCCTTTTCCATCAGGCATTCGAATTCCCGATCCAGTGGCTTTTCTTCATCAAAGAAAGACTGCGGCGCAGGACCGTAGAAGTCATATGTGGAATCCAAGCGATCGACAATGATGAAGATGGCCCCAGCTTCCTGCGCACCTTTGCGGCGAACACCAGCGAACGCACCTTCTGCAAAACAACGGCGCGTATAGGCTGCGACCCAGAACTCAGAGGTTACTCGCATCAGATTGTCTTTCTTCTTGAAACTGCTGCTTAAATCCGCGTGCCACTGACTGCGGCGAGCTTGGAGAACAGGGCTTCACTCATCTGCCCATCCACTTTCAACGCATTATCGCGCTGAAAAGCTGCGATTGCCGAAGACGTTTGTCCACCAGGAATACCGTCAATCGTGAGCGGACCGTATCCCAGATCAGCCAGAGTTTGCTGAAGCTTTTTGATGCGCTCTGTCATCACATCGGTCTGGCCAGACACCTGAGTCAGATTAGAGCCACCTTGCGTTAGGGCCTGAATCTGCTCAGGACTTGCGCGCGGAATAGGGATTTCGGCACCTTCAGCAGCGGACGCATTGGGGGACGGAGTGAAGGCATCAAAGTCCATGGTCAAGCGCGCAAGCAGAGCTTCGGTCACCTGACCGGTTTCGCTCATGGCGCGTTGTCTTTGGTAGGCACGCACAGCGCGTTCTGTCGCCGGACCGAACTGACCATCCAGACTGCCGGGATATACGCCGAGACGGCGGAGTTCTTTTTGAACTTCAGCCACAAGCTCCTGTTGCTTCAACCTCTGCGTCGCTCTGACGAGCTCTGAACTGTCCAACTGACTTTCGGAGACGCGCGTTGCAACGATTGGAGATGGGTGCTTGGTGTCTTGCAGGAATGCAGCATTGACCGCAATGAGTGATGCCATACCAACAAACGCCATCAGGACGAGTGTCGATAGCTTGCTCATGCCCGCCGACTTTTTGGAGGCAGCATTTGCGACAGCAGCATGGTCAACTTCGCCATTCTCGTAAAAAATGCCGTCTTCATCGTAGTGCACGTGCATCTGGTACTCACCATCTGGCTGAGCTTGTGCAGCACCCGCAGGAACCGCAGCTTTTCTCGCTTTTTTGCCGTTTGGCTTTCGCCCCACCATTAAGCACTACCTCTTTCAACGCTTTTTTGTGTTACCCGAGTTGTCAGCAACTACCAATTCTAGCTGGTGTATTCCTGAGGAGTTAGAGATATCGCCCTCCTCTTTACAAGTCCACTTTGAATAGGTCGCTGCCCACCGAGAACCATCATAAAACCTTGAGTTAAATTAGGCTGAGTTTCGGTTTTCCAGTCCTTCTGTTCCTATCAAGTTTTGCTTAAAGAAACGCTTATTAGCCGCGCAAGTTGAACTTCAAATGACACATCCCGCTGTCTTTGCGTGAACTGAGCTGCCCCAGCGGGAAATTTTATTTACTGCCTGTTAATTATATCTCAGCTTCCCCGAAGTCTGTGTAGACGAGAAATACGCATAAAACTCAGCAAGTTCTCAATTTAAATAAAATTTGATTCAATTTTATCGAGAACAATATATGTTATATTTGAGAGTAAACCCTATGGTTTCAATAAGTTAAGCGACTATGTAAAAGTTGCCGGCCTTTTCGGCGTGATTGAAACCTTTGGGCGAAGCCAATGTTCTTTTTGCTTAGAACTACATTTTGGATTGGACTTGTTCTCCTCCTGCTCCCTATCGGGACCGGAAGTTACGAGGATGCGCCTTCCATCGGGATCGTTCAGGTCTACCTAGCTGCGCAGTCTACTGTGCAGGATCTGGGTGGCTTTTGTGACCGCAACCCAAACGCCTGTGAGATGGGAAGTTCAGTCATCACCCTTGTTGGATTGAAAGCCAAGGAGGCAGCACGGCTGACCTATAACTATCTCAGCGACAGTGACGCTGAAGGCCTTCAGCCAACCCAGTATGCAGCCCTGCCTTCCGCTCAGGACGCCATTGAAGCGCTTCCGTTTGATGAAGTTGCTGCAGGTCAGCTTCTACCAAGCCTGAACAGTGCTGCAGATGAACCTGTCCACTCTGGTGCACTCACCTCTGAGGATCTTGATATCCCCTGGCAGCTGAGCCATGGACAGGCAGGCAATGCAACGCCTCAGTTAAGTGCTGAAGAGCAGAGTTTGTTTGCAGGTAGTCAGCCAACTTATGCGACACCTGCACATGCGGTGCCGCTACCGAGGCCTAATCCGCTTTATTATGGTCGGAATTAGAGGTTTCTGCCATTTTCTTGAGAAAATTGAGGCCCATACTCTGGTTTGGAGTGTGGGCTGTTTTATATTTTGAATCTAATCGTATTGCCCAAGAGAGACTGGCGCGGTAGAAACGCCTGCAAAACCCTGAGCGAAAGAATAGTACTATGACCACTGCGATTGCTGAGATTCTAGAAGGCTTTGAATTCCTCGAAGACTGGGAAGACCGCTATCGCTATGTCATCGAGCTTGGCCGTGAACTTGAGCCATTGAGCGATGATGAACGCAGTGAGGAAAACCGCGTTCATGGTTGTGTCTCTCAGGTGTGGCTTTCCAAGCGCATTCAGGAAGACGGAGATAACGGCCCGATCCTGTTTTACAAAGGCGATAGCGATGCGCATATCGTTCGTGGTTTGGTTGCCATCGTTCTTGCGCAATACTCCGGTGTACCTGCAAAAGAGATCCTTGAGACCGACATTGAGAATGTCTTCAGCAAGATCGGCCTCAAAGAGCATCTTACACCACAGCGCTCGAATGGACTGAGCTCCATGGTTCAGCGTATCAAGGATGATGCGTCTGCTGCACTTGCTCTGAACTAAGAGCTGTCCAACTTACAATTTGTGAGGTTTCAGGACCGACCGCGCGTTGGCGTGAGGAGCCATAGTGCTTAGATAGTCGATCCAGTGCTAATCCCAGTACCACCTTTGCTGTGCGCTGTGGCCATTGCCGTTCGCTTTCGACGTGCTTGAGGGCTTTGAGAAAACAACAAACATCCATGAGAATGCCTGACAGCTCTGGCCCTACCGCAGCCAGTGCTTTCTGGACACGTTCTCTGGCGTCATAAACACTGTCGCTGACGTCATCGACTTTGCAGGCTGATTTGGGCGCTCGTTCGCTTCGCCAATTGGACTTAACTGTTCCCCAGTACTGAGCATAAGTGAAATCTTCTCTCAGCCGCTCACCAGCCTCATATTGCAGTTCTGTGATGTAGGCCCTCCCCGCTTTGTCCCTTCGGCTTTTAAGCCAGGCGAGAGGGCTATCAGCACATACTGCTTGCACAGGAGCAGGTTGCGTCTCGAGCCCACCATTGCTGAGAGTCTTTTTGAGCCATTGCTTCCCGTGTTTGGTTAGCCTTGGCCCGTCTTCGTGATTGATTACAAGTTTCAGGGCGATTGCATGATTTAGCGTTTTTCTGGCAACGGCCGCCTTTAGTGAGCTTCTATTTGGCCCAGAGAGTCGTCTGCATAGGTTGATCAGCTCTTTCTCAGGGATTTCAGTTTCAGGCTGTGAAGACATCAGACGGGCCTCCAGCGTTTATGGCCGGGTGCATGCGAGCACTGGCAACAGATGCAGAGAGCTGCCCTTCAATTTCAGAGAGAACCGCGTCGAATCTGGGATCTTCGCGCAAAACCTCAACAACCTTGCAGGCGTGGGCTGCTGTTGTTCTGTCCCGGCCAAAGGCTGCTGCCGCCTGAGACAACGTCATGCCCATACAGACATGGAGGATATACATGGAGACTTGCCGAGCTCTTGCTGCTTTTGCATAACCACGAGATGCGGAATGGAGTTCTTCGGGCTTTAATCCAAATGCGAGCGCGACGCGTCCTGTTGCCATCCAGTCCACCGCTGACAAAGGTTTGTTCAGCAGGGCGGAATGAACCGGAGATCCCAAACGCGGACTTCTGGACATTTCGTCTTTCTCCCCCTCAGAAATTCTTGGCATTTAATTACTCCAATGAACTGATTGGTTATCGTCAAAGAACAATTGATTGTTGCCCTAGCGATACTCGGGGGGGATAAGATTGAGATTGAGCGCCCTCAAAACATAAATTTTTCTAAACAACTGGTAAAATCAGGTGGGTTCAGCGCACTGCCTGGACACAGCAACCGTGCTGCCTAAAACCTTATCAAATTATATTTTTGAATTAACTCTTGAGACTTGCAGGTATTTTGAAATCACAACTGTGGCAAGCGCAGTAAAATTAGAACTTAAACTCTAGTGTTCGATGAGCCAAATTTACCTTTACGGAAAGCAGCGTTCACCAACCTAGGGCGATATACACAATGCGCCCACCCTTAGGGGAATTCATCGATAACGGGGGGATAAAAAATGAAGGAAGGGGAATAAAAAAAACCAGCCCCGAATGAGGCTGGTTTTCGTTCAGGATATATCCCGAAATTACTTAGCGCGTTTACGCTGCTGGCCGAGACCCATTTTCTTAGCAAGCTCAGAACGAGCTGCTGCGTAATGAGGAGCAACCATTGGGTAGTCGGAAGGAAGACCCCATTTCTCACGATATTCCTCAGGAGTCATATCGTAGTGAGTGCGCAAGTGGCGCTTCAGGGACTTAAACTTCTTACCATCTTCAAGGCAGATGATGTAGTCGTTCGTGACAGACTTCTTAACCGGCACAGCTGGCTTCAGTGGCTCTGGCTCAGGCTCAGGCTCAGAAAGATCACCGCTGGTTTTCTGCAGAGCGACGTAAACGTCGTTGATCAGCACAGGCAAATCAGCGGAGGCCACAGTGTTATTACCAACATAGGCTGACACGATATCAGCAGTCAGTTCCATCAAATTGTTATCTGCAGGGATCTCGCTCATCTCAAACCTGTCATCTTGTGGATCTAAATTTCATACGTGTGCTTGTTTACTACTGAACCAATACTTCGACCCGAAGATCAAAGATAAGATCCATACTTACCACAGCCGAAACTCGACTCTAAACAAGCAAAAACCATAGGGGGCTATTATAGAGACAGGAAATAAGGATAACAAGTTAAATCCGGTCAAAAAAATCAGATTTACTATGGTTTTTTGTGCATTGTGATTTAGAAGGACCTTACAGACTTCTAACAAACTTGAGAAATTATAGAAGTGAGCTAGATAAACTGCGGGCTCTAATGTACAGACAAAAGAATGTGACTGTACTGTGTAATCGGCTCTTAGAAAGGCGAAGCAGTTGAAACTTCAACTCCTAGTTTTTCGCCTTCCTATCGGTCATTGTCGATTATATTGTATCTTTGCTCAGCACTAAAACGCAAAAAGCTTGGCTGAGGCTGACACATTATTGCGGAGCATCTGGCTCTGCTGTCTTCTTCGTCACACTCAGCTCATCAATTGTGGTCTCTTTACACGGCTTATAGCCAACCACATAAGCTGCCCGCGCGATGAGGTGTGCAGACACTGGCGCTGTGAGCAGGAAGAAACAGACGGTTGCCACGGCACGCATGAAGTCATCCCATTGCTGAGAGTATAACCCCAGCGCCAGAACCATCAGACCTGAGCCAAGCGTACCTGCCTTAGACGCTGCGTGCATGCGTGTATAGACATCCGGCAAGCGGTTTATGCCAAGGGCCGCACCTGCTGCAAAGATTGCACCAATGATCAACATGATCCCTGTCAGGATGGAGATAACTGCTGACATCATTCCTGCTCCTCCAGCCTTTCAGAATCTTTGATCTCTTGCATGATGATGAAGTCCTTGGCTTGTCCGCGGTTCAGAATGAAGCGCGCGAAAGCGACAGTTGCCAGGAAGCCAACAAGGCCAAGAGCCAGTGAAATGTCGATGTAAAGCGTGTAAGTGGATCCTACGCCCACGGTCGCAATCAGGCCGATTGCAACGACAACCAGCAGATCCAGTCCCACGATACGATCAGGCAGCGTCGGCCCTTTGATAATGCGATACACGATCAGCAGAAACGTCAGGCCCAATATAAAGAGCGCGATGCTCACACAGGCGTACAGAAAGTCTGCTGCAAAAGCTTCAAATCCGCTCATCGAAACGCCTCCAGAATCTGACGTTCAAAACCATTCTTAATGCCATCAATCGTTTCTTCCGGGTCCGGCACATTCAGGCAATGTACAAACAGGACTTTACGATCCTCTGAGACATCAACCGAGAGTGTACCCGGGGTCAGTGTGACCATGTTTGCCAGCAGAGTAATCTCAAAATCCTCTGTAACTGACAGCGGTACAGCGATGATGCCCGGATGTAGTTTTATCTTCGGGCGGATGACGATCATCAGGACACGCCAGGAAGACAGCACCAGTTCCTTAAAGAAACTGCCAGCAAGAATGACAACCTTACCACCGCGCTGGAAATAATCCCGAAATGCGATCTGCTCCCGGATTAGGAACAGGGCGATGCTAGAGAGCACAAAACCGAAGATCAGGTTGAGTGGTGTAAATGAGCCTGTGACGGCACCCCATGCTGCAGCGAGCAGCAGGTTCATCAGAAAGACCCTGTTGTTCATCGGGAACCTCCAAATACGGAACCGATATAGCTGTCGGATCAATCAGCGTTTTTGCTCCATAGTCTGCTACAGACATCATGCTTTCCGGAAGTATTCCAATCAAAACAATAAGTGTCGTTAGGAGGATCAGCGGTAGCCAGATACTCCATGAGATCTCAGAGGCTTCTGCACTGCCTGCGATTGGAAGAGCCTGAATACCGTCTACGGTATGCTCGTTCCCTCCCCGCCAGAAAGCGAAGATCCAGAGGCGACCAACTGCGATTGTTGTGAGCAGGCCGGACACCAGAATACCGGCAGCGACCCAACCACGATCAGCTTCCAGAGCACCTGCTACGAGCAGCAGTTTCGCCCAGAAGCCTGAGAACGGCGGCAGGCCAGCAACAGCCAGCAGTAGGATCAAGCCAATGACGGCTCCTAGCGGCGTGCGGACGTATAGACCTCCGATTTCGCGCAGGGAGAACGTACCACTCATCTGGAACATAAATGCGACCAGAAGATATAGCGCCGTCATGATCAGTACGGAGTGCATGGAATAGAAGATCGCACCAGATACAGCGACTTCGTTGCCAACTGCGATACCAGCCAGCATAGCGCCGATACCCGCAATCACGAGGTATGCCATCAAGCGGCGGATATCTGTTTGAGCCAGTGCACCAAGAGAGCCTGTCAGCATGGTAGCGATTGCGACCAGACCAATCAGGGTAGCAAGCCAATCACGGCCTTCCGGCATCAGGAGCACCATCACTCTGAGCAATGCGTAAACACCAACTTTTGTGAGAAGGCCAGCGAAGATCGCTGCCACGACCAGACGCGGTGTGTGGTACGACGCAGGAAGCCAGAAGTTGACCGGGAACGCCGCTGCCTTCATTGCGAATGCAAGGAAGTAGAGAGCGGCAAGGCCCAAAACAGGTCCTGAGCCATCAAAGGCCTTCAGCTTGCCAGCTATGTCTGCCATGTTCAACGTGCCGACCAGGCGTATAGCAAGCCAGTTGAGGCAAGGAACAATGTGGTGGCGATCAGGTTCAGGACGGCATACTTAACAGCACCATCGATCTGGACCTTTTCATTGCCAAGGATCTGCATACCGAAGGATGAGATCAGCAACACCTCGAACCAGACGTAGAGATTGAAGATATCACCTGTCAGGAATGAGCCGGTCACACCACACAGAAGCATCATCAAAAATGGATAGAAACCGTATCGGCGTTCACTCTCAGCAATGGAGTTCATCGCAAAGACGGCAACACACAGCGTTGCGATAGACGCTGTCAGAGCAAGCAGAGCTCCGAGAGGATCAGCCGTAAACGCGATACCGAATGGCGGCAACCAGCTGCCCATGACCATGGTGACAACACCATTGTTGAGGACGTGAGTTAGCAAGCCAATATTCGAGAGAATAACCAGCGAAATGATCGAAATCGCGATCCATGGCTGGGTCTGAGGTTTCTTGCGGAAGATGATAGAAATCGCACCGCCAGCCATGGTCAGCAGGACTGGCGCCACCAGAAGCCAATCTGCAAGCGGCACTGCCTCGGTCACCATCGCCGCTGTAATATCAACTGTAGTTTTCGTTGCAGCCATCTACTTAATACCCCAGCGGCGGTTCATTGTGTTCTTTTGGTTCCGCGACGCGCATTTCCAGCAGATCATCTGTTCCCAGTTCCTGATAGGCCCGATACCCGAGGACCAGAAAGAACGCGAGGAAAGAGAAGGAAATCACGATCGCAGTGAGCACCAATGCCTGAGGCAATGGGTTCGCCGTTGCTTCTACGGGGAGATAGCTATGGACCGGGATGATTGGAGGCACATCTCGTGTCAGTCGACCTGCCGTGAAAATCAGCAGGTTCACTGCGTTACCGAGAATAGCGATGCCCAACAGGATTCTGACCAACTTGCGAGAGAGCAGCAGATAGATTGAGCCTGCGAAGAGTACGCCTACAAGTACAGCAAAAAGCGTTTCCATTAGTCTGCCCTTTCTTCCAGAGAAAGAGCGATAGAGGAGATCGCTCCTACAACAACCAGATACACACCAATATCAAAGAACAGCGGTGTCGACAGATCGATCACCGTACCCAGGAATGGCAGTGCCAACCACTGGCTGGTCATGGCTGGCTGACCGAAGAAAATGCTCGGCAGCACAGACAGGACTGCCAGAAACAGGCCGGATGCCGCAATGGACATTGGATGGAACTTCATGGCGCGGCGCACGGCCGATACACCGCAAGCGATGCCGTAAATGGCGAAAGCGGAGACTGCAATGAGGCCACCGATGAAACCACCGCCAGGCTCGTTATGGCCCCGCAACAGCACAAAGACGGAGAACAACAGCATCAGTGCTGAAAGGTACGGAGCGACCGTTCTGAATATAAGCGTATTCATTAGCGATTTTTCTCCGTATTCGAGTTTCCATTTGATTTAGGACGAACTCTGATAAGTGCAAGCACCGCGAGGCCAGTTACCATCACAACGGAGATTTCACCGATGGTATCAAAACCACGGAAATCAACGAGGATGACGTTCACGATGTTGCGACCATGCGCGATCGTGCGGCTATACTGGGTGAAGAACTCAGAGAGTGTCGGATCAAACGGCAGCTGAACAATGGACATGAGAAGCATGCTGATGCCAGCACCGCACAACACAGCAATGCTGATGTCAAAGGCCTTGCCACGGGACGAGCGAGCATCCGTAGGCTTGAGGTTCAGTCGTGTCATGACCAGTGCGAGGATGACTACCGACAGTGTTTCAACCATGAACTGGGTGAAGGACAGGTCCGGCGCGCCAAACAGCAGATAGATCAACGCAACCGCAAATCCCTGAATACCAAGCAAGACGATTGCGGTTACCCGATAGCGTGCGGTCAGCACAGCATAGACACCGATGACGGCTATGGCTGCGATGAACCACTCATAAACGTGCAGACTTCCCAAGCCTTCCAGCTTTGGCCAGTTACCTGTGAGGATCATTGGCACAAACAGCATCAACGCGATCACGGTGAACGTGGCCCGCATGTAGGTGACCATGCTGCCGGTCTGAACCATTTGTGTCAGCGTCGTCGCAAAGCGGATGATCGCTTCCAGAACCTGATCAAAGCCTTTATCTGGTCCCCAACCGATGGTGCGCAGAACATCAGCAACGATGACACGGAGACGATCCATGTACATGAAGATGATGATGCCCAGACCGATGGTTGCTACAGACAGGTACAGCGCTGGAGACAGGTAGGTTGGGAACAAGTGCAGTTCTTTATCAAACGGCTGGCCAAGGATTGCTGAGGTCATCGGAGACAAGAGCTGATGGCCCACAGAAGCCACGAAGGCACCGGCTACCAAGCCCAAGACAGCAAGTGTGATTGAACCGGCAATCAGCAGAACTGTCCCTTCATGAGCGACTTTTGGCGTTTTCAGTTTGGCACCGAAGAACGGTTTGATGGCAACAGTTGCGGCCAATGCAAACATCATGCGTTGCCCAGCACAGCGAAGGCTGTCCATAGTCCGCCATTGGTGGTGTACCAGGTGCCGTCGTAAAGGACTTCCTTAGCAACAAAGCCGATAAGTGGAGGCAGACCAGCCATAGAAAGAGCCGAAAGGACTGCCGCTGTTCCTGTGATCGGCATCGCAGAGAACAGTCCCCCTACTCTGTGCAGATCTCGTGTGCCCGCTTCATGGTCCACTGTACCAACGACCATGAAGAGCGAACCTTTGAAAAGAGAATGCGCAAACAGATAGAGAACCGCACCCTGAATAGCGATCTGATCAGACGTGCCAGTCAGCATTACTAGAAGACCAAGAGACGCAACGGTGGTGTAAGCCAGAACAAGTTTTAGGTCTGTCTGGCGAATACCGAGGATGGTACCCACCAGCAATGTAATGCCGCCAAAGATTGGCAGAACCGTCATCCAAAGCTCGGTTCCTCCCAGAACCGGATGCATGCGCATAAGCAGGTAAACGCCAGCTTTCACCATGGTCGCGGAGTGCAAGTACGCGGAAACAGGTGTTGGCGCTTCCATTGCGTTTGGAAGCCAGAAATGGAACGGGAACTGCGCGGACTTCGTAAATGCACCAAGTACGACCAGAATAAAGATCGCGGTGTAATATGGGCTCTCACGCAGCACATCACCTGAGTTGAGCAGCTCACTCATCTCGAAGCTGCCGCCTTGATAGCCTGCAAGAATAAGACCTGCCATCAGGGCGAGTCCACCGCCGCCAGTCACAACAAGCGCCTGCACAGCAGAGCGGCGCGAAGCACGGCGCAGATGGTCAAAGCCAATCAGCAGGAACGACGTGATGGATGTCAGCTCCCAATAGACGAACAGCGTGATAACGTTATCAGCCACGACAACGCCAAGCATAGCGCCCATAAACAGGAACAAGTAGGACAGGAACTGCCCAAGATTTTCATGCCCTTTCAGGTAGCCACCCGCATATAACGTAATGAATGTGCCGATACCTGAAATCAGAAGCGCGAAAACGACAGACAGGCCATCCAGATAAATCGAAAAGTTTACGTTAAAGGTGGGAACCCATTCCAAGCTTGCCTTGTAGGTTTGCCCTTCAGCAAGACCCGGCACGAATGAGAGAAACTGTAAGAAAGCCAATGCAGGGATAATAGCCAGAAGCCATGATGCATTGTGTTTCAGAGTCTTTGCCAGAATGGGACTAAGCGCAGCGGCAACAAACGGGCCTAATAACGCCCAGAACGTTGCCTCGACACCGAATAAAGGCATGTAGCACTCCGTGAATTATTTTCGTGGTTGAACCTATAAGACCGAGTCGAATTTGCCAAACACGCTCCCCCGACCACTCCAAAGACATAATCTGCCCACCCATGCGGGGCAAGTTCATCACATTCTAGTTTTGTCAGGTTTCAATAAACTCTAACCTCACCTATTTGTAACTTGCCTTTTAGACATCTGCTGTTTGTTTATGTCTTGGTAAACTTAACATGGCCCTACCATTGAGCCCGTTGAATAAGGATTTCTATCATGTTTAACAAAAAATCACCTAAGGACATGACCGAGGCGGAATGGCGGGAAAAACTGACCCCGGAACAGTTTCGAATCCTACGTGAAAAAGGTACAGAACGCGCATTTACCGGTCCTTATTGGAATACCTTTGAGACCGGCACCTACAGCTGCTCTGCATGTGGATCTAAGTTATTCAAATCAGACACGAAATTTGATGCGGGCTGCGGCTGGCCAAGCTTCTTCGAAGCGGTCGCTCCAGACGTTGTAACCGAGCATAAAGACACGACCCTGGGCATGGTGCGTACGGAGATCTGCTGCGCAAGTTGTGGAGGACATCTCGGACACGTTTTCCCAGATGGCCCGCCACCAACAGGACTTCGCTACTGTATGAATGGTACTTCGATGACCTTCACACCTGACGAGTAGTTTTGATAAAATCTAAGATAGGTGTTGTCGCGGAGCGAAAGAGCGACGTTTTGAAGCTGTGGAAGAACAACTGAATTTACACTGAAACAATATTATCAGCTCCACATCGATAGACATATGAGCATGAAAATAATCGGTGTAAAAAGCTTTACCTTCAAATTTATACCTTCGATACGGCACATATCTTCTGATGGATAAGTTTTAATCGGGAACTGGCTTTATGTCAGTTCTCACTTAAAATGCAGAGCCAACAGAGCTTAGATCTCAAAATCATTTGCGAAAACTCAGTCAGGTATAATGAATAAACCAGTTCCACCACGCGCCCAGATGCGCACTCACGAAACCAGCCATCACGGTTTTACCCGCAACGAGCCTTATGCCTGGCTGCGCGCAGACAACTGGCAAGAGGTTATGCGCGATCCTGAGGTACTTGATCCAGAGATCCGCGAGTATCTGGAAGCCGAGAACGCTTACACCACAAGCGAAATGGCAGATACTGAAGAGCTTCAAAAAGCTCTGTTTGCAGAAATGAAGGGGCGCATCAAGGAAGACGACAGCTCGGTTCCTTCCCCTGATGGTGAGTATGCCTATGCCACCAAGTTTGTTGAAGGCGGTCAGCATCCCAAGTTCGTCCGCAGCAAGCGTGATGGCGGCGACCCTATTGTGCTGGTTGATGGTGACCTTGAGGCAGACGGAAAAGCCTACTTCAAGTTTGGCGGCGCGTCCCATAGCGACGACCACAAATACCTTGCCTGGGCTTATGACGACAAAGGCTCTGAGTACTACACACTCAAGATCCGCGATACCGCGACTGGTGAAGATCTGGAAGACACCATTCCGGATACCGGTGCCGGGGGCGTCTGGTCCAAAGACGGCCAGTATCTGTTTTATGTTGAGGTAGATGCAAACCATCGCCCCTCCAAACTCTTCCGCCACAAACTGGGTACACCACGCTCCGAGGATGCGCTGGTTTATGAAGAGAAGGACACGAGCTTCTTCGTTGGGCTTGGCCGAACACAGTCTGGGCGCTTCATCTGCATTGGTTCAGGAGATCATGAGACCACCGAGGTCTGGCTGATCCCTGCTGATGATCCATTGGTAAAACCTACACTGGTGGCTGAGCGTGAGACCGGTGTTGAGTACTCCGTTGAAGACAATGGTGATCGCCTGTTGATCCTCACCAATGCTGGCGATGCGGAAGATTTCAAGATTGTGAGCGTGCCTCTCGTGGCGCAGTTGGCGATGCCTGGCAAATCACATTGGGTGGATCTAATCGCTCATAAGCCGGGCCGTCTGATCCTGTCTCATGACGTTTACAAGGACTACATGGTCTGGCTGGAACGTGTTGACGGCTTGCCGCGCATTGTGGTGCATCGCTTCATCGACGGCATTTCTCATGTGATCGAGTTTGATGAGGAAGCTTACAGCCTTGGTATGGCAAGCGGTTTTGAGTACGACACCAGCACCATTCGCTTTACCTACTCTTCTATGACCACACCAAGCGAGGTTTATGATTATGACCTTGCAACACGTGATCGTATTCTGCGCAAACGCCAGGAAGTGCCTTCCGGTCATGATGCATCCGAGTACATCACCCGCCGTCTGATGGCTCCGTCTCATGATGGAACGCTGGTTCCGGTGTCCCTGCTTTACAAGCGATCTACAGTTCTGGATGGTAGCGCACCTTGCCTGCTTTATGGGTACGGCTCCTACGGCATATCCATTCCAGCCAGCTTCTCTACCAATGCACTATCTCTGGTAGATCGCGGCTTTGTTTATGCCATCGCTCACATCCGGGGTGGCAAGGACAAGGGCTATGCCTGGTACAAGAATGGTCGCCGTGAGTTCAAAAAGAACACCTTCTATGATTTCATCGCATCAGCCAAGTTCCTTGCCAGTGAAGGCTTCACATCACATGATCGGATCGTTGCTCATGGTGGCTCTGCTGGCGGTATGCTGATGGGGGCCTGTGCGAACATGGCACCTGAAGCGTTTGCTGCGATGATCGCGGAAGTGCCATTTGTAGACGTGCTCACGACCATGCTGGACGATACTTTGCCATTGACGCCGATTGAATGGCCGGAATGGGGTGACCCTATTCGCGACAAGAGTGCCTATGGCTATATCGCATCCTACTCACCAATCGACAACGTGGAGGCCAAAGACTACCCAGCCATCTTCGCGCTTGGCGGCCTGACTGACCCTCGCGTGACCTATTGGGAACCAGCCAAGTGGATCGCGACTTTGCGCGAGAAGAAGACCAACGACAGCCTCACCATGCTACGCACCAACATGGATGCCGGCCACGGCGGTGCTTCCGGTCGCTTTGATCGCCTGAAGGAGGTCGCACTGGTTTATGCCTTTGCCCTGAAGCAGACCGGCAAAGCTTAAGAGAAGCAAGTTTTTCAGCAAAAAAGGCGCCTCACTCCGGGGCGCCTTTTTCTATTCAATTACGCTGCAAGTTTACCTTAACCTTGTTCTCAGTTCGAAAAGCTCTGTTAGGAATGCCGGAACCAAGAAAGAGCTAGAATTTGTAGGTCTAATGAGGAGTGAAAGCTCCTCTTGGCGCTCAATGTTAAAGACATAAACAACAATAAAAGTCTGGAACATCCTGTGCGTGCCGTTCTTGTCGTTCTACTCTTATTCGCCTTCCTACCTGGGCAAACATCCGCTCAGGTCAACAACAAGCTGTATCCTTTCAATCATCTGATCCCGAATGATCTGCGGTCGGCGCCGCGGATATATGGGTCGCAGTATGATTGTCGGATACGGGTGAAGGAGGATGGGGCTGAGAATGTTTACCAGGCGTTTGTGACAGGGTACTTCAGCGATCCGAGCCGGAACATTTCCAGCGTGGCGTGTTTCAGGACCATGGAGAAGTGTCAGGCTTATCTGAATTTTATGCGTGGCTATTTGGAGCTAACGCGCAGTGCCAGTTGCCAGCATGGTTATTACAAAGGACTTTTCGGCTGGTTTTAAAACAACATTGACAGAAGAGGCCGTTAAGGCCCGAAAGCGTTGAGTAAATGAAGACGATTGCCCCCTTCGCCTGCTTTGCTGCGGCGTCCCTCTTTCTTGTGAGCTGCAGCCAACCACCCAGCACCAACTATCTGGAACGCCAGCTTATTCCTCGCACTGGACCTATCATGCCGCGCGTGAGAGGCACGCAATATGATTGCTCCATAGCCACTGCTGAGCATGGCGCTGCCAATGTTTGGCAGGCAAATGTAGGTGGGCGTGTTTTGAGTGACAACCAGCCTTACAACGTTTCGACAGAGGCTTGCTTCACAACTCAAAGCGAGTGCGAAGCTTTCCTCTACCTGATGAACGGGGTTCTGGATCAAATCATCACCTCTCGTTGCCAGATGGGCTACGAGAAAAGCTTCTTTGACAAGCTCTTCGGTTCCTGATCTATCTGAAACTGACGGATAACTCCGGCGTTGTCGCATATGACTGACAGGTCAGGATTGCACCTTTGGCGACCTCAGCGTCTTCCAATGCCATTCTGGCCTGCATATGTACGGCCCCACTCTTGATCTGTGCCTTACATGCGCCGCAGATGCCGGACTGGCAGGAGTATGGTGGTTCCAGACCTGCTGCGCGAACTGCGTTCATTATGGACTGGCCTTCCGCGACTTCCAATTCAATGGCCTCTCCGTAGTAGTCGAGCTTGAGCAGTGCCGGAACGCTGGTAACCTCTGTTTGAGCTCCTGTATCACCACCAAAACTCTCCGCATGGATGCGATCAGCCGGGACATCACAGTTCTGGAGAGCACCACGGACGTCATTGTTCATGGAGTCCGGACCGCAAATGAAATACTGTGCGTCCTGAGCTATCGGGCGGCATTCAGAAAGGTACTCCAGAATGACGTCCTTAGAGATCCGGCCTGATTTCCATGGTGAGAACATGGACCACATGGACGGCTTTGAGAGAATATGCCTAACTTCAAGCTGAGATGGGTAGCGTTCAGCCAACTGCTCCAGATGCTCCTTAAAGATGATGCCGTCAGCGGACCGGTTTGCGTAGAGCACGTATAGTTTTGAACGAGGTTCATCTTCCAAAGCAGCTTCAATCATTGCCATCGCAGGTGTGATACCGCTGCCTCCAGCAAAGAAGTAGAGCGTGCGCTGATGATCTGAACGCGGCACAAGCGTAAAGCCTCCAAACGGTGGCATCACATTGAGCTGATGACCAGCCTTTACTGCAGAGCATAGGTACTTAGAGACGATACCATCTGGATTTGGCTTCACTGTAATTTGCAGTGACCTGCCATTGCCTTGTGCTGCGGAGATCGTGAAAGGACGACGCAGTTTCTCACCGTTTGCTTCCAGCTCGATGGTGATGTGCTGACCAGGTCGCCAATGAAATTCATCTATCAGCTCAGTCGGCACATCAAACCTGATGGTTTTCGCCTGTTTGGTTTCTGAGATGACCTCAGAAACTCTGAGTGGATAGACAACATTTCTCACTGATCGCTCTCCATCCACTTGGCGACCACGGACTGATGGTCTCTCACCGGTTTCTCGCCGTGCTTAGAGGACGGGCCATGTTCAAAGTATGGGCTTTGCAATGATTTTTGCTGTTGTTCGCAAGCGTAGATATCTTCCAGCATGAAGTCCCCGGAGGACATTGGGTCTACATTCGGATCACCGTTGTACTTTGTGCCCAGATGTTTATCCCAGAACGATGCTGAGGCCATGGCCGCCTTCGTGAAGGCCCAAGTTGACTCATTTGCGACGCGCGTGCGGATCTCGACAATGGATCTGTCTGGAGCTACTGGTGTGATATGGAAGGTGGACCAAGAGTTCTCGGATTCACCCAGACCAATCCCGGGAAACAGCATTGGCACCCAAGCGCCCATCCTGTCTTTCGGGATACCCGGGATGAGTGGCATCGGGGTTACCTTTTCCACCTCAGCTGCATAGAAGTCAGCCAGTGGCTCCCAGAAAGCAAAGTGTGGACCGATGAACTCACATTCGATCTTGGAATGATCGTACATATTGAGCGTGTGAGAATGAAGGTGAGCCAGATGATAGCCGTCGATATAATTCTCGACGATGATCTTCCAGTTGGCCTTGATCTCGTGCTTTGAGTAGCCCTCCTCAGTCTCGATTAGTCCTGCAGGATCATAAGGCGCGAGGTATGGCTCCACGTCACCAAACCAGTTGACGATGGACGGTGCGTTTTCATCTGGATGGACCCAGAGCATGCCGCGCCAGATATCGACCGAAGCTTTCTTTAGGCCGTTGCAAGATAGATCTATTCCGGGGAACTCTTTTTCCTGCTCCGGCACAGAGATCAGATTACCTTCAAGGTCGTATGTCCAGTCGTGGTAAGGACAGGTGATCGCCTTTTGCGTTTTACCTTCTGCTCTCAGAAGCTGCGTGCCTCTGTGGCGGCAGATGTTGTGAAACGCACGCAGGCGATGGTCTCTGCCCATCACGATGAAGATGTTGTTCAGGCCTGCCTGAACTGAAATGTATTGACCGGGCTCGGTGATATCTTCCTGAAACCCAGCAAGTGCCCAGGTTTTAGAGAAGATCAGTGCTTGCTCGCGGTCAAACCATTCCTGAGAGGTGTATGCCTCCTTCGGGAGGACTGGCATACCGTTGCTATGAGTAGACATGGGGAACGCCTCCTAGCATCATTATTAGATCTGCGAAGATGAGGTAGAGCGATAGCGTCGCCCACAGGATGATGATGATCCAGAACAGGAACGGATGGTCATCACGTGCGAGGGTCTCGACAACATAGACGGAGTTGGTCCGCCACGCTCTAAACGTCCAGAGAAGGAAAAGCGCACCCCAGACCCATTGCCACCCGTAGTAAAGTGAGGCGGCAATCAGGATCAGAGCGAAAATGGTTCGCCACTTGCTGTAGCTGATTATTGTTCTAAGTAGCTCTTTGAGTACTTGCATTCGTTTCCAAGGACCTCAGAAGCAGCAATGCTGCATTTTTTGCATATCGCCTCCACTCATGTGGCGGCTTTAACGGGGCCAAGGAATCAACGTTGAAGTAGATCGCCACGATACCATGGGCAACGGTTTCGGCGGCTTCGGTTTCCACTTCAGGAAAGTCTCGTTTAATTGCCTCGACTATAACTGCTGTAAAGTCGCCCACCCATTTCAGGAGAGCCTCTGACTCCGCCGGAAACCTGTCCGCGGCTGCCACGATGGATTGGAACATCATCATCTCAGCTGGATCAGAATAGCCATGATCATCAAACAGATGATCAACAGCGGCATAGGAGCCATGTTTTTCAGGCAGTGCTTTGGCGAACATGGTTGTCACTTCGGCAAAGCCTGCAAGAACATGGGTTACAACAGCGTTTATTATCTCTTCCCGATTACCCGCATGGTGGCGGATAAGCGGTCGTTTCAGTCCTGTTTCTTCAGCAATGCGTTCCAACGTCACGCCTTCCAAACCATATTGAGCAACGCATTTTGCTGCTGCTTGTACGATCTCATTAAGTCTGGCGGATTGAACACTTGGACGCGGCATGGGTATGTGCTTTCACTCAACGGACGTGAATAGAGATAGGCAACGATCAATAAACTGTCAATGGTGACAATTTAAAAATACGAAGCAGTCGAAACAAAAAAGGCGGCACGAGGCCGCCTTAATTATAATCTGTCTTTGGGATTAAACAGCTGCAGAGTACAGCTCTTCCACGTATTCCCAATTGATCAGGTTATCAACGAATGCTTCCAGGTACTTAGGACGCGCGTTGCGGTAATCGATGTAGTAAGAGTGTTCCCATACGTCGCAGCCAAGGATTGGGGTTGCGCCGTGTACGATTGGGTTTTCGCCGTTAGGGGTTTTCATCACTACGAGCTTGCCGTCTTTAACTGCAAGCCATGCCCAACCGGAGCCGAACTGGGTTACACCAGCGTTGATGAAGTCAGCGCGGAACTTGTCGAAACCACCGAGATCTTCGTCAACTTTCTTTGCCAGAACGCCTGGGAGAGAAGAACCGCCACCATTAGGTTTCATCCACTTCCAGAAGTGAAGGTGGTTAAGGTGCTGACCAGCGTTGTTGAACAGGCCAGCGTTGGTGCCGTAGCTTTCTTTAACGATCTCTTCGAGGCTTTTACCTTCAAGACCTGAACCTTCGAGCAACTTGTTGCCGTTAGTTACATAAGCCATATGGTGTTTGTCGTGGTGGAACTCGAGAGTTTCAGCAGACATGTAAGGGGCCAGAGCGTCGTATGCGTATGGCAGGTCTTCAAGAGCAAAAGACATGGTATACCTCCATGGGAAAGGAAACTTTAGGCGCAGTGCTTTTCAGTTTTACAACCAACCAGCGCTGCAACTCATGGTGCAAAATAGTGATGTTTTTGCGTATGAGCAACGGGTGAAGAGCATAATTTGCAAATATTTTTCTTGTTTTTTTGTAAGTGGAACTTCTAAGTTGAGAATTGCAGGAGCTTTTTCGCCTTATAAACGGCTGTTTTCTGCGGGTTATAAGGAATCAATTTGTGACAGATACCTCCGAAAAACTCATGAAAGCATCCACCAGTCCTGAAAAAGACCAGTTTGCGTTCCTTTCAGCGGTGGGCGGCTGCCTTGCTATGGCGGCCGTTATGGGCATTGGACGATTTGTCTATACGCCGGTGCTCCCGTTTATGTTGCAGGACGGCACTTTGAATGAGGTGAATGCTGGGTTCGTAGCGTCCTCCAATTATCTCGGTTACTTGCTTGGCGCCTTGATGGCTGCACGCGCTCCCCTGCCGGTGGCCCCTATCGAATCTTCATGGTGGCGTTGATCACCAGCACTGTTGTCACGTTCCTCATGGCATTCAGCCTTGGTGTTTATTGGTTTGTTGTGATCCGCTTTCTGGCGGGTTTGGCAAGTGCCTATGCATTTGTTCTGGTCGCGAACATTGTCATGCAACGTCTTGCAGAAAAGCACAGTCTGCATCTCTTCCCGATCCATTTCACCGGCGTCGGGATTGGCATTGCAGGCTCTTCGCTCATGATTGAGTGGCTTGGGGCGAGCTTAGAGACATCCTCACAGCTTTGGATTGCCAGTGGGGTTTTAAGTCTGGTTCTTTCGCTCTGCATTCCCTTTCTGCTGCCGCCTCGCAAGGAGATGCCGCCGCAAGCTTCGATGCAGTCTGCTCAAACTAAAACCAAAACCAAGCCGTTAAACTTGAGCGCTTGGCGGCTGATCTTTGCTTATGGCTGTTTTGGTTTCGGATATGTCATCACAGCAACATTCCTCGGTGCTTTGGCCAGCCTTACGCCAGAGCTTGCTCCCATGAAATCACTTGGTTGGCTGCTGGTTGGTCTGGCGGTGATCCCATCCGTCTTCTTTTGGGAAAAGCTGGGTGTGCGCATCGGCTATGGCAGAGCGATCGCGGTTGCGTGTATGCTGGAGGCCGTTGGAGTGGCTCTCAGTGTGTTGATGCCTACGATCGCTGGTCTTTCCGCTGCTGCAATTCTGCTGGGAGGGACCTTTGTCGGGATTACATCCATTGGATTGGTCGAGGCGCGCCGGATTGCCAGTTCTAACCCACGCCAGATTGTTGGCTTGATGACAGCTGCTTTCGGTCTTGGGCAGATGTTCGGGCCAAGTTTCGCAGGCTATCTATACGAGCTCAACGGCGATTTCATGCTCGCCTCTCTCGTTGCAGCAGGTGTTCTTATCCTCGCAGCGCTGCTGACCATCAAACGATTTACACCCGCATAAAAAAGGGAGGCGATTGCCTCCCTTCAAAACGTTCTCTTTGGCTCTGCTTTAAGCTGGCACTTTAGCGTGTGCGAACTCCCAATAAAGCTCTCTTGCTTTGGCAGCTACCGGACCATGATCCATGGTGCGATCATCCAGTTTATGGACTGGAACGACCTTACCGTAGTTGCCGGTTGAGAAGATCTCGTCCGCCTCATAGAAGTCTTTATAAGTCAGCGTGGTTTCATGGACATTGTAGCCCGCACTGCTGAGCAGCTTGATGATACGCTGACGTGTGATGCCATTCAGGAAGGTGCCATTCCAATAAGGAGTGAGCACTTCACCATCCTTGACCATGAAAATGTTCGCAGAGGTCAGCTCAGCAACATTGCCGAGGGCATCCAGCATGATCGCGTTGTCAAAGCCGCGAGATTTTGCTTCACGGGATGCACGAGCGTTGTTTGGATAGAGACAGCCTGCTTTTGCATTAACTGGCATGGACTCCATTGTTGGCCGACGGAATGGAGACAATGTCAGACTGTTAGACGCTCCTTTTGGTGGCATTGGTGCTCGAACAGGCACATGCAAAAACGGGTAGACTCTGGGTCGCCATCAATGATGCCCGGACCGTCATTTTCAGCCCAGTACATCGGGCGGATGTAAACGGCTTCATCCGCTTCAAATTTCTTCATGCCCTCTGTCGCGAGCTCAACCATCTCTTCAAAGCGCATGGTTGGCTTCATACCGAGGTTTACAGCAGAGCGGTTCAAGCGGGCGCAGTGCAAATCAAGGTCAGGCATGACGCCTTCAAAACCACGGGCTCCATCAAATACGTTTGAGCCCAACCAAAAAGAATGTGTACGTGGGCCGATCAGTGGCGGATTACCCTCGTACCATTTGCCTTCAACCCATGTACGAGTCTTCGACATTTCGGCCATAATAAATCTCTCCTCAAAAGTCGCTTATGAGCCAAACAGGCCCCGCCCTATTATCTTTTGTCAGTCGACCTGAGAATTCAAATGGGGTCAACCATACTCTCGACAAAGAAGACAAAGCACCAGAGTGCAGACATCATGCCCAATACGGAAGTCCTAAGAGTTATCGTGGGCGGCAAAATTAAGCTTGAAACGCAACTAAATGTCACAGCAACCAGATATCAGGCAAGAATACGCAATTACATTGCGAGCCGGGACGAGCTTGTATTTTGCGGGCGTGAGGCCTCTTCATTGTTCTTTTGCACAGTTTTAACGCATTAACGTTTCAAGGACTTTTGAGATTGCCGCAACCTTCTGCAGAGCTGGCTAAAGATTCTGGAATTGTTTTGTGCGCGAACATGGGTTTTGAGAGTGAAATATTGTTTTCAGGAGACAATTGTTAAATTTATGCACCCAAAGCATAGGGAACACGTATTTCCCATGCCTTGACGAAACCTCATCACATCGCTTTCTTAGGGGTATTGGAATTTGCCAATCTTGACGCTTGGTGTGGAGCCGGAGAGCAGAGATGAGCCACTCAGTTTATGTTTTTGACGCCTATGGAACCCTTTTTGACGTGCATGCTGCCGCCAGAAAGCATATGGGTGCCGTGGGTCCTGAGGGCAAAAAACTCTCATCCATCTGGCGTGAGAAGCAACTGGAGTATTCCTGGGTCCGTTCTCTGATGGGGCAGTATGTGGATTTCTGGGAGCTTACCATTCAGGCACTGGATACCGCATTTGCGCTGGTTCCTGAAGCAACAAGGGAGCTCGCGATGAGCTGCTCGCCGCCTACTGGGAGTTAGACTGCTACCCGGAAGTTCCGCAGTTGCTGAAAGATCTGCGTGAGCGTGGCTCCAAGCTGGCAATCCTTTCCAACGCACCGATGAAGATGATGGACGGTGCGCTTAAGAATGCAGGCATCACGGATTGTTTTGACGAGGTTTTCTCTGTTGATCCGGTACAGACCTACAAGCCACATCCTGACGTTTATGATCTGGTGACAACACATTTCCGCTTGTATCCGGAAGCGATTTCCTTCCAGTCCAGCAACCGGTGGGATATTGCCGGTGCCACCAAGTATGGCATGCGTACAGTCTGGATCAATCGCTCACAGATGCCTGATGAGTATGCTGACCTTTCTCCGTCTGCAGTTCTGAAAGATCTGAGCGGGCTTCCTGCTCTGGGGTAAACCTTGAGTGCAACTGACTTCAGGCTGGCATACTCAAGCATGCAGTGCGGTTTTCTGTGGCCATCTGAACTCAAACACTGTTGGTCTGGCAAATAAACTTGCTCTTAGCTGCCTCAGGTTTCATATTTGTGGCGGCTTTAAGGCCAGCAGTTTTGAAAGAGCAGAAGCAGTCGACGTTACTTACACTTCATGTTTCATGGATTTAAAAGTGAAGGCACTGGCCACAGAATTGTGAGCCTGATTGCTTTGGGTCTGGGCGCGGTTTGCTTTGGCAGCATTCCCTATTTTGCCAAGATCGGCTTTTCTGCTGGTATTTCTCCCGGCTCTGCTGTTCTTCTGCGTTATATCCTGCCTGCTGTATTACTGGCCCCCTATCTGCCTCAAGCACTTAAATCCGGCCCGAGCAGCCGGCAATATGTGCTGTTTGGGATGATCATGGGACTGGGAGCATGGAGCTACTTTTATGCTCTGAGCGTTCTGCCGATTTATCTCGCAGCCAGCCTGTTCTTCTCCTACCCTGCTCTGCTCGTGATCTTGCGGGCTATTGGAGGAGCAAAACTGCGTGGCAGCGACAAGCTGACACTCGGATTGGTATTTGGCGCTCTGCTGATCATCATTGCTTCGACACCTTTGCCTGACGTGGATTTTGTTGCAGTAGCAATCGGTTTGGTTGGGCCGCTGTGTTATGGCGGCTTGCAACTGGTTAGTCGCAAAACTCCGAGTTATCTGCCATCCCTTTCCATCGCCGCCTGCATTTTTGCCGGGGCTGTTGTGACAGCTGTTCCATTTGCACTGGTGGAGTTGAAGCTTTGGCAGAGCGTGAGCACTGCTCCAAGCACATTGCCGATATTGGGATTGGCATTGATTGCGGGTTTGTTGCCGCAGCTCTTGCTTGCCTATGGAAGCTCAGATCGTTCTGGTCGCAAAACGGCCTACACTACTGGCTTTATTGAGTTTGGCCTCGCCATTTTGACTGGATACCTGCTGTTTTCAGAGCCACTGGGCCTAGGGCAAGCTGTCGGCTTTGCGTTCTTGCTGGGTGCTCTTTATCTGACCAACGAACCTTCACGCTTGCCAAGATATTTGCAGGACTAAGGCTCGAAGATCAGCCTGCAATCATTGTGCTTTTAGGTCTCTGCGCGGGTGATCCACTTGTGACCAATTGGAGCCTGATAGTTTTCAATCTGATCCAGAAGCTGCGTTGGATTATCACCGACCAGAAGCATGTCGCGGTGGGTCTTCTTCATGAATGCTTCTTCCTCCATGAAATCCAGGAATGCCAGCATACGCCCATAAAAACCGTTTGCGTTGTAAAGACCGCACGGTTTGTTGTGGTAACCCAGCTGCCCCCATGTCCAGACCTCGAAGAGTTCTTCCATGGTGCCAATGCCGCCCGGCAGCGCGACGAACGCATCTGACAGATCTGCCATCATGGCTTTGCGTTCATGCATGGAGCCGACGATGTGAAGGTCTGTCAAGGATCTGTGCGCAAGTTCTTTCGCGGCCAGAGCTTCTGGCAGAACGCCAACCACTTCTCCGCCCGCTTCCAGCGCTGCGTTTGCAACAACGCCCATTAAGCCAACTTCCGCACCACCATAGACCAAACGGTTGCCACGCTTAGCGATTTCGGTACCGAGCAGGCGTGCTGCTGCTTCATATTCCGGGCGTTTCCCGATTGATGATCCGCAAAATACGCAGATAGATGCCATTTCAATTCTCCAGTCGGCCGAGCCCAAAACACATATTCAATTATGAGGTATGAGCCCCGAACAAAGGATGTCCGGGGCTAAAATGGTCAAAAGCAGATTACTTGGCCAGCTCTTCCAGAACGCGTGCCCAGGATCGGATGCCTTTGTGGAAGCTCTTGAGTTCATACTTCTCATTTGGTGAGTGGATCTGATCTTCGTCCAGACCAAAGCCGATGAGCAGGCTATCCATGTCCAAAGTGCGCTTGAAGCTGCCCACGATTGGGATGGAACCACCACAGCCAACCAGTGCTGCTGGCTTGTCCCATTCAGCTGACAGAGCCGCACGGCCCTTTGCCAGAGCAGGTGCATCAAAATCCATACGCAGGGCGCGATCGCCACCATGTGGGTGCAGTTCAAGCTCGAAGTCTGCTGGTGTTTTGGACTTCAGATAAGAGCGGAATGCTTCTCTGATTTTCTCAGGATCCTGATCACCAACAAGACGGAAGGATACTTTTGCATGGGCTTCAGCCGGGATAACGGTTTTGAAGCCAGCGCCAGTGTAACCACCCCAAAGGCCATTTACTTCGCAGGTTGGTCGCGCCCAGATCTGTTCCAGACCGGAGCGATCTTTTTCGCCGCCCAGGTCCTTCAGACCGATACCACCGAGGAACTCCTCGGTTGAGAAACCGAGGTTCTGCCACATCTCTTTGACGTCTTCTGGTAGTTCCGGAACATCATCATAAAAGCCTGGCAGTGTGATGCTGCCGTTCTCATCGCGAAGGCCAGCAACCATGTCAGACAGCACATGAAGCGGGTTGCGCGCAGCACCGCCGTACATGCCGGAGTGCAAGTCTTTGCTTGGGCCTTTAAGGGTGATTTCTTCGCCAACCAGACCACGCAGCATAACGGAGATTGCTGGTGTGTCCTTGTCCCACATGGAGGTGTCACACACGAGGGCGAGATCTTTGGACAGCTCTTCTTTGTTCGCATCCAAGAATGGCTGCAAAGATGGGGAGCCGCTCTCTTCCTCGCCTTCCAGCAGAACAGAGATGTTGATAGGCACATCGCCGGTTTCTTCAACCCAGGCACGAACAGCTTCCACAAAGGTCATCAGCTGGCCTTTATCATCATTTGCACCACGGGCAACAATCATTTTGGAGCCGTCTTTGCGGGTCACAATCTGCGGATCAAACGGATCAGCGTTCCAAAGCTCAATCGGATCAACCGGCTGCACATCATAATGGCCATAGAACAAAACGTGTGGTCCCGGCTTGCCATCTGCTACGCGGTGACCGACGACCATTGGATGGCCGGTGGTGTCTCTGACCTCAGAAGGAATGCCAATTGCAGTCAGCTCACGTGCCATCCACTCAGCTGCTTCGCGGCAGTCCCCCTTATATTCAGGATCGGTGGAAATGCTCTTGATGCGCAGGAGTTCAAACAACCGATCGAGACTTTGATCCAAATTTTGATCAATACGATCAAGGACTTTGTCGAGATTCGACATGATTCATTCCTTTGTAGTGCAGGCTCGTGTTTATCACCTGTAGGATGGGATAGTACGCAGGTCACTGCGTAGATATGAGGCTGTAAGAAGCTCTAACATAGTTTCCAAAGTCAAAGCTATGGCTTTGCCCTGGTAACCACTTGTAATTCGGCAGACTGTTTAAACAGGTCGGTTAAACTCTTTTAAGGTGCGTGGGCGATACTTTGAAGAACAAAGGCACGCAAGAGGCCAAGCAACGCAGAATCTTTTTGGAAACATACGGGATTAGGCCCGGATTTCGAACTTATGAAATCACCCAATGCTAACGAGCCTGTTCCGTTGTCCCTAACATTGGACCCAATCGTCACTATATTAGATTTATTGGGGGACTGGAGATCACGATGCATATACTTGTTGATCGCATTACCGAAAAAACCGGGTTGGATCCCGAAAAGGTAGAACCTGCTGTAGGATCATGCTGAACTTCATTGCAAAGAACAGCACCAGAGAAGAAGTCGAGACCCTACTGGAGGCCTTTCCAGCTGCGGAAGGTTTTCTCGCCATCGACGAAGCGACCGAAAACAAGGGCCTTTTTGGCGGTCTGGCTAGCAAGATGAACGCCAGCGTTGGTGTGCTTGCTGCTTGAACGAAATGACCACCCTTGGGCTCACTGTTGAGGATATTCAAAAAGTCGCGAAAGAGACTGTTGAGTATACTCGCGAAAAAGCCGGACCGGAGTTCACGGATGAAATCGTTGCTCGTGTGCCGGGGCTTGCTGAAATCACCTAGCAAGATGGTAACCGATACTATTCCGTCAGGGTTTTAAGCGCTCCAAATCTGAGTGTCTGATACACCAAGAAGCAGGCCCATCGGGAATGAGCCTGCTTTTCTCATGTCTTCGATAAGCTTTGTCAGATTTTGATCTGACCGTACCGCAACGCTTCAACCACCGTATGGGTTTTGTTGGATGCGTTGAGCTTGGCGCTTGCGTTCTGCAAGTGCGCATGGACTGTTCTTTGAGAAATCTCCAGAAGCTCAGCGATTTCGTGCGCAGTCTTGCCCAGCGCTGTCAGTTCCAGAACACGGCGCTCACGGGCTGATAAATCGCCCGGTCTTTGATCTGAAATTACACCCAGTTCGAACAGACGGCGGAAAGCTGCGGAGCAGACGATTTCCAATGATGCCAGATCGTAAGGTTCAGCAGCAATCTGATGCCCAGCGCCGACCACCATTGCCTGGAATGGATGAAGCGCATCTACCGGGATCACCATGACCCGAGCGCCCTCGCCTATTGCGGCAAAAAGCTCAGAATTGCCTGTGTCTGTGCCGGAAACTGACCAGACAACCGGACGGTTGCCGGACAGGCCGAGCATAAGAGCACTATCACCAGCGCTCAGGGTTGTCCGCTCAACACCGCCATTTCTCTCATCCGGCCAACGGAACCTATGAACCAAACTGTCAATTGTTCGGTTTGGCATAGGAAGACCTGTGATGAGGATATGGGATGCACCCAATCGTCTTAGATAGGACTCCACAATGTCCAGAACGGGTTTCGCTGCCCGTGCTTCTGAAATCGCTTTTACCTTTGCTTCGATATCTGAAGTATCGTTCATTTGCCCTGCCTTCCCGTTTCTATCCGCGCAGCACTCGCTCTTGTGTCGCCGGATTGAAGACGCACTTGCCCACCTGACATACCGGAGGCATGCCAACTCACTTTCGCAAACCCATTGTTTGCGCAGGTAAATTCGAAAACTCTCAGTCTTGAATGGCGGCTCAGCGCAGGACGGCGACTTTACGGAGTTTGGCCTTGGCCTGTTCTCTCGTATTGAGTAGTTGTTCGCACGCCTGTTAAACGCTGTCTTTGTTCGTCACGGGCAATTCTTTGAATTGCCTCGCGCTGACAAGATGTCACCATCTCATGTATGCTTGTATTACTCTCAGACCACTTGTTCTTACAGCAATCTCGGCAATACCGTCATTCTCATTTTCGGAGGTAGATCAACTAACCTCTAAGTATTCAGAGCACCTGTAAATAGTGCCCCCACTGTTGCCCCATAAAACTCACTACTCCAACAGTTTTACCTAGGAGCTAATTGGCAGTAATTCCGAAAAATCTATAGTAAGAGTACGAAACTACTGCTTAGCTCTCGGCAATAGTAACAGCGTTACATGCCCTAGGGTCAATTGCGACAAGTTTAGGATAAATTAAGCTAATGCGAAATCTATCCAGCCTTTGTCACATCAGTAGTTCTGCAATTTACGCAGTGTTTGGGCCAGTTGTTTTCCAATCTCGTCCTAACGCATAGCTTGAAACCATCAAAGGTTCCTTCGTATAAAGTTACCAGAAGGACATGGGATGGACATGCAAAACATTGATTTTCCAAGCGATTTCCTAGAAGCAACACAAAGTGACTGGGAAGCATCTGCTCTGCGTGCCCTTAAAGGCGCCGCTCTGGATGCACTAAACACACCAATTGCAGGTGGCCTTGAGAACAAGCCGTTATACCAAGGACGCACCGACAGCGCTCCATTGCAATTGAGGGAGAGCTCTCGCCCTTGGAAGATCATTCAACGCAGTGATCATCCCGTCATTTCCGAGGCCAACGCCAGATGCTGGAAGACCTGGAAGGTGGGGCTGACGGCATCGAGCTGGTTCTGCCTGCTTCTCCGCGTATTCTTGGCGGTGGACTGAGCGTTCAGCGTATTGATGACATGCTGAAACTGCTTGATGATGTAAAGCCTGATCTCATCGATTTCCGCCTTGAATGTGGCTATGAAGGCAGCGCGACCCTTGCTTTGCTGGTTGAAACCTGCAAGCGGCTGGGCGTTCCTTCTGATCAACTGACTGTTCAAGGTGTCTCTGATCCTCTCAGTGTGTTTGTCAGCTCCGGTCGGGTACGCAACTCCTTTGAACGCCTTGAGCAGCGCGCTCAAGACCTTGCGGGATACGCTCGCAACAACGGCATTCAGGGCAGCTTGCTGCGTGGTGATGGCCGTTGCTATCACGATACGGGTGCCAACAGCGTTCAGGAGCTGGGCCTGACCCTTTCCAGCCTGCTTTACTATATGCGCATACTGGAAAAGGGCGGCATTCCTGCCGAAGATCTGCCCAAACACGTATCTGCCTGCCTGAGTGCGAGCGCGGATCAGTTTGGTACTATCGTTAAAGCGCGTGCGATGCGCCAGTTGTGGGCCCGCCTACTGGATGCTGCTCAGATGCCATCCCAAAAGCTGCATCTTCATATGGAGACCAGCTGGCGCATGATGAGCAAACGTGATCCATGGGTGAACATGCTGCGCACCACAGTGGCTGCGTTTGCTGCCGGCATTGGCGGCGCTGACAGTGTGAGCGTGCTTCCATTCACCAGCGCTCTTGGTCTGCCAAATGCTTTTGCGCGCCGCATTGCCCGCAACACTCAGCTTATTCTGGTAGAAGAAAGCAATCTGGCGCAGGTGAGTGACCCAGCTGCCGGTAGTGGTCTTGTTGAAGAGCGTACAGAAGAGCTGGCCAATGCGGCTTGGGGTTACTTCCAGAAGATTGAGAAAGAAGGCGGTGTTCTTGAGGCTCTGCAATCTGGTTTGATCTATGCTGATGTTACCGCAGCGCGTGCAGAAGAGGATAAGTTGGTTGCCACTGGACGCCACCCTCTGACGGGTACAAGTGCCTTCCCCAATCTGGGAGAGGCAGATGTGGAAGTTCTGAAGGCAGATACGGATCAGATCGGTGAGATAGCGACCCGTAAAGACCTTCCGGAACCAAGCCCCGATGGACAGTTGATTGAAGCTGTTGCCAAAGCGCTGAGTGATGGTGCCGGATTGGTCGATATTCAGGCAAGCCGTAAGCAGCTGGGTGATAATGATTGTCACGCCCTGAAGCTGACACGACTGGCGACACCGTTTGAAAGCCTCCGGGACAAGGCAGAGGCCTTCAAGGAAACTCAGGGGAACTCACCAAAGGTGTTCCTGGCAACGTTGGGCCCTGTGGCTCAACATACTACCCGTTCAACATTCACCAGCAACTTTTATGCGGCTGGCGGGTTCGTCAGCGGAGGTGGAAAGCACTTTGAGAGCCTTGATGATCTGATCTCCTGTTTCCGCATCAGTGATGCGAAGATTGCGTGTATCTGTTCCTCTGACAAAGTTTACGAAGAACAGGCTGTTGCTGTTTTGAAAGAGCTTAAAGCAGCAGGCGCCAAGCGTGTGACGCTGGCGGGTCGTCCGAAGGAACTGATGACGGAGCTGACCGAGAATGGCCTTGATGGGACCATATACCAAGGCTGTGATATGCTTGCTGAACTGAAGACATGTTTTGAAGTGGTTGGCGTTTCGCTGGCTGATGAAGTGGAGGCAATTTGATGAGCTTGTTTCCTGACTACACCCAGATTGATTACAAAGACAGCGCGGCCACCGCTTCCACTGACACGCAAGCGACTTGGGACACGCCGGAAGGCATTGCGGTTAAGCCAGCTTATGGCCCGCAGGATCTTGATGGTCTGACACATCTGAACACCTGGCCGGGATTGCCGCCTTTCATGCGTGGGCCTTATCCAACCATGTATGTTCAGCAGCCATGGACCGTGCGCCAATATGCTGGTTTCTCCACTGCTGAAGATTCCAACGCTTTCTATCGTCGCAATCTGGCCGCTGGTCAGAAGGGTCTTTCCATCGCGTTCGATCTGGCAACCCACCGTGGGTACGACAGTGATCACCCACGTGTTGCCGGCGATGTGGGCATGGCCGGTGTTGCCATCGACTCCATTTATGACATGCGCACGCTGTTCTCCGGCATTCCGTTGGATAAGATGAGCGTGTCCATGACCATGAACGGTGCTGTGCTGCCAGTGATGGCGCTCTACATCGTAGCAGCGGAAGAGCAAGGTGTTTCTTCGGAGAAGCTTTCCGGAACCATTCAGAATGACATTCTGAAAGAGTTCATGGTTCGCAACACTTACATTTACCCGCCTGCCCCTTCCATGCGGATCATCTCGGACATCTTCGACTACACCTCGAAGAACATGCCGAAGTTCAATTCCATCTCCATTTCCGGCTACCACATGCAGGAAGCGGGTGCGACCGCAGATCTGGAGCTGGCATTCACGATTGCTGATGGCATCGAGTACGCTCGTGCAGGTGTGGCTGCTGGCCTTGATATTGATGCGTTTGCTCCTCGCCTTTCCTTCTTCTGGGCCATTGGCATGAACTTCTTCATGGAAGTTGCCAAGCTGCGTGCGGCACGCCTGATCTGGGCGAAGCTGATGCAGGAGAACTTCCAGCCGAAGAACCCGAAGAGCCTGTCGCTGCGCACGCACTCGCAGACTTCTGGCTGGTCCCTGACTGCGCAGGATGTGTTCAACAATGTCATCCGCACCACTGTTGAAGCAATGGCGGCTACGCAGGGGCACACTCAGTCTCTGCATACCAACGCGCTGGATGAAGCACTGGCGCTGCCGACAGACTTCTCTGCCCGCATTGCCCGTAACACCCAGCTGTTCCTGCAGCAGGAAAGTGGGACGACAAAAACCATCGATCCATGGGGCGGTTCCTACTACGTTGAGCGCCTGACTGCGGATCTGGCAGCGAAGGCGCTGAAGCATATCGAAGAAATCGAAAGCCTTGGCGGTATGGCGAAGGCCATTGAAAAAGGTATTCCGAAGCTTCGTATTGAAGAAGCAGCTGCAAAAACGCAGGCACGCATCGATAGCGGACACCAGACCGTCGTGGGCGTGAACAAGTTCCGTCCTGACCGTGAAGATGAGCTTGAAGTGCTCAAGGTGGACAACGAAGAAGTTCGCGCCAAGCAGATCGAGAAGCTGAAACGCTTGCGCGAAGAACGCAATGAAGACGAGACACAGGCAGCATTGAAAGCGCTTGAAGATGCCGCTCGTTCTGGTGAAGGCAACTTGCTGGACCTTTGCGTGAAAGCGGCTCGAGTGAAGGCTTCTGTTGGCGAAATGTCTTTGGCTATGGAAAATGCGTTTGGTCGCCATAAGGCAGAAATCAAGTCCATTGCTGGCGTTTATAAGCGCGAGGTTGGTGAAATGTCTGAGAGCATCTCCAAAATTGAGCAGCTGGTTGACGCGTTTGAAGAAAACGATGGTCGCCGCCCGCGTATTCTTGTTGCCAAGATGGGACAGGATGGGCACGACCGCGGCCAGAAGGTTATCGCCTCTGCCTTCGCTGATCTTGGCTTTGACGTGGACATCGGGCCGTTGTTTGCAACGCCTGAGGAAGCTGCTCGTCAGGCGGTTGAAAACGACGTGCACATCGTTGGCGTTTCTTCCCTTGCTGCGGGTCACCTGACCCTTGTGCCTGCGCTTAAAAAGGCGCTGGCAGATGAAGGCCGTGAGGACATCATGATCGTAGTGGGCGGTGTTGTGCCTCCGCAGGATTATGATGAGCTTTATGCGTCCGGCGCGTCTGCGATCTTCCCTCCGGGGACAGTGATTTCGGAAGCTGCTGAAGGATTGATCCACGAGCTGAACGAAAAGCTGGGCTACGAGCCACAGCAGGCTGCTGAATAAACATCTCAGCAGATCATGATTGATTTTAGCGAAGGCGGGACGATTGTTCTCGCCTTCGCTTTTTTATGTCCGCGTTACTCGATAGGAGGATGGGCAAGTCCGGTTTGCCGCTCCCTCTCCCATCATTCGCTATAGGTGGCTGGCTTTAACCGGCGAGCAGATGTCTGCGACCCGAGCTGCAATGAACCCTTAATGTTTCAAGCTCATATAGGTGAGGTGAAAGGAACAGATCTCCTTCAGTATTAGAACTCCCAGTCATCAGGCGAATAACAATGTTTAAAGAAGCTCTTGAACTCGGTGGTTTGGCAGTCGTTACAGGTGCAGCAAGTGGGGTGGGCAAAGTTGCCGCCCTTCGATTTGCTCAGCGCGGGCTTGGCGTGGTTCTGGCAGATCTTCCCGGAGCACGACTTGACGCGGCAGTTGATGAGGTTCGTTCTGCTGCGTCTGAGGGTGCGACTGTGATTGGCGTTCCGACGGATGTTTCTAATGAGAGCCAAGTGAACGCTTTGGCGGACAAAGCCTTTGCGGCTGGTGATGTCGCCGTTCTCATGAACAATGCCGGGATTGAGATACCTTCATCAAGCTGGGGTGAGATGGAGAACTGGAAGAAACTCCTCTCCGTGAACTTGTTTGGTGTGATTTATGGCGTTCATGCTTTTCTGCCGCGCATGGTGGAAGCAAATCGTCCGGCTGTTGTGATCAACACCGGCTCAAAGCAAGGGATCACAACACCTCCCGGTAATCCAGCATACAACACGACCAAGGCCGGGGTGAAAGTCATCAGTGAACAGCTCAGCCATGAGCTGCGAGAGGCGAATGCCCCGATCTCAGTTCACTTGTTTGTGCCAGGCTTTACTCACACAGGCATCAACATGGCCCAGTATCCGGAAAAGCCAGCAGATGCATGGACAAGTGAGCAGACGGTTGATTACTTCCTTGAGCGTATGGCTGAGGGCGACTTCTACATTCTGTGCCCGGATAACGCCGTAGATTCAAAAACCGATAACCTCCGGGTCTCCTGGGCAGCCGGTGATATCATCGGAAACCGCCCTGCTCTCTCCCGCTGGCATCCAGACTATGCAGAGCAGTTTACCAGCTACCAGAAAGCGGGGAAGATCTCTTAAGCGTCGTGTTTGATCTGGAGAAACAAGCATTGCAAACACTGGTATTTTCCTAATCCATTCCTACATGAGTTAAGCGCCCATAAATTACATGGGCTCGGGCACTTCGATCAGAGCTTGTGGCTGCAGATCGGGATTTTTGGCGTGTGTTCTGCGCAAGGGTGGAGCGCACATTTGAGGATGAAATATGCTTACTACGACCACGAACACCATCGAGGGCAAAGAGATTTCCGACTACAAGGGCATTGTTCACGGTGAAGCAATCCTGGGTGCAAACGTTTTTAAAGATCTGTTCGCCGGTATTCGCGATATTGTCGGTGGTCGTTCCGGCGCCTATGAGGATGAGCTGAAGAAAGCCCGTCAGATTGCATTGCATGAGATGACCGAGGAAGCGGCCCGTTATGGTGCAAACGCTGTGATCGGTATCGACATTGATTATGAGACTGTTGGCAGCAATGGTTCCATGTTGATGGTGACTGCGACCGGTACTGCTGTTACCTATCGCTAACACGTTTTTCTCTGCGTCTTCTTTTTTCGAAAACCGGAAACACCTTTTCGGGAACACGCACTAAAGTGTGAGCAGGGTTCAGCCCTGCCCCACAACTTCTCCAAGTCGCTGACTTGCAAAGGGGCGCCATCTGTTCAAGGTTGGCAGAAGAGATTCTTCTGACCGGACTTATTTGAATGAATGCACGCCTCGCCTCTTCCAGAGACAACATTGATGATCTTGCCGAGCGGCTGCTGAATGGGCAGCGCGCCGCACTGGCACGCGGCATTACGCTTGTTGAATCCAAGAAGCCTGCCCATCGGGAGCAAGCTGAGGCCCTGCTGACCAAAGTGATGGGGGCCACGGGAAATGCATTCCGCATCGGCGTGACCGGCGTTCCGGGCGTTGGTAAGTCCACCACCATCGATACGTTTGGCTCCAACCTGACAGCCGCAGGGCACAAGGTGGCCGTGCTGGCGGTTGATCCTTCCTCCACGCGTACTGGCGGCTCCATTTTGGGTGACAAGACCCGCATGGCGCAGTTGGCTGTTGATCGCAATGCATACATCCGTCCTTCTCCTTCTGCCGGCACGCTGGGTGGTGTTGCTGCCAAAACCCGTGAAAGCATGCTTTTGTGTGAGGCTGCCGGGTTTGATGTGATCCTCGTTGAAACTGTGGGCATCGGGCAATCTGAGACGACCGTTGCACAGATGGTTGATTTCTTCCTCGTTCTGATGTTGCCGGGTGCTGGCGATGAGCTGCAGGGCATCAAGAAAGGCGTGCTGGAGATTGCGGACCTGATTGCCGTGAACAAGGCTGAAGGTGATGGGCTGATACGGGCACGTTCAGCAGCATCCGAGTATCGGGCTGCACTGAATATTCTTGCACCACGCTCCAAGTACTGGTCGCCCCCTGTTCTGACCATCTCCGGGCTTGCCAATGAGGGGCTGGAGGATCTTTGGGGCCAGCTGGGTATCTTCAAAGAGCGGATGCAGGCCAGTGGCGACTGGGAGAGTAAGCGCGCAGAACAGCAACTGGCGTGGATGTGGGGTCTGCTCAATGAAAAGCTACAGACTGCTCTGAAGGCGAACCCGGAGATCAAAGCAGCACTGCCGGATGTTGAGGGCGCGGTGAAATCTGGCAATCTGCCAGCCACTGCTGCGGCGAGTAAGTTGGCGAGCCTGTTCGGGATCTGATCAAACACTGGGGGATGTGATGGCAGAAGATCAAGAGAAGCTCTCAAGACGTGCCTTGCTTGGTGCTGGTGTTGTGGCAGGAGCCGGAACGCTGGTTGCGGCACACGAGGCGCAGGCTGTTGCTCCCTTAAAACCGATCATTGTTGAGTTCCCCGCTCCTTCTTTTCAGCGCGATGTATCAGAAGAGCTGCAAGCGGTGATAACTGATGCTGCTGCGTCAGGGCATATCCTTCAGTTGGGTGCTGGTGACTATCAGGTCTCCGGGCTTTCGCTGCCCAGTGGTTTGAACCTACGCGGTGTATCCGGTCACACGCGCCTGGTGTTCAGTGGGCGTGGCTTGCTGCTGCAAGGTGTGCAGGCAGATGACGTTACTCTCAAAGACCTCATTTTTGATGGTGGTGATCAGCCGCTTTCTGACGAGGCTTCCGCTCTGTTGTGGTTCTCTCAGTGCGCTCGGCTCAGCCTGACGTCCTGTGAGATAACCAAGAGCAGCAAGTCGGGTGTAGTACTGGAGCAATGCTCTGGGTCCATCATCGGGAACCATATTCATAGGCACAGCGATGTTGCTCTTCTCAGCTACAATGCTAGCGCACTGCGCATTGAGGGGAACATCGTTTCGGATTGCGGCAATGGTGGCATACTGGTGCATCGGTGGTCCGAGGGACATGATGGGTCACTCATATCGGGCAACCAAGTTTCCAACATCCGTGCCAATGGCGGAGGGACCGGGCAGAACGGCAACGGCATCAATGTGTTCCGGGCGGATAATGTCACCATCTCCGGCAACAAGGTGAGCGACTGCAAATTCTCCGCGATCCGCGCCAATGCTGCCTCTAATGTCCAGATCCTTGGCAACACCTGTCACCGCTCAGGCGAAGTGGCCTTGTTTGTGGAATTCGGCTTCCAGGGGGCTATTGTCAGCAGTAACCTGATTGAGACAGCCGCCAACGGGATTTCGATCACCAACTTCCGAGAGGGCGGGCGTCTGGCCGTGTGTTCCAACAATGTGTTGCGGGCCATCACAGGTACGGGACCCTATGAGAAGGACAATCCGACCTTCGGTGTTGGCATTGCTGTTGAGGCGGATACCAGTGTGACCGGCAACGTGGTGGAGGATGCACGGATTATTGGTATCAATCTGGGCTGGGGGCCGTATATGCGCAACCTGATTGCAGCTCAGAACACTGTTCGGTCAGCTCCTGTTGGCATTGCCGTCAGTCTTGCAGCGGATGATCAAAGTGCTCTCATTTCCCAGAATATCATAGCGGATTGCCCCGTGAATATCGCAGGCTTCAAATGGGATGAGCAGGCCAGCGGTGATCTGGCGCTTTCTGCGGAGGATCTGCCACGCTCCATTCGCGTGACAGACAATCTTGTAAGCCCCACTTAGGGAGCTGGCAGGAAGAGGCCTCCCTGCCCTTACCAAAATCAAATGGTGTTCAGCAGACGCTTGAAGTCTGCGACTGGGCGAACTTCACCAACGAGGATATCGCGGCGGTTCTTCAACTGCTGATGTTCCCAGGTGCGCAGGCCTTTTTCTTCTTCCTCAGAGAGGCCCAGCAGTGATCTGATGGTGGCTGCCATCATGACTTCCGCACCACGTACAGAACCGTCTTCACACTTCAGGGTCACACCAAAGCCGAGTTCCGGCAGGGCTGCACAGAAGACACCCTCTGCGCCCACTTTCACGAAGACGCGGCCTTTAAAGATGTCCATGATCTCAGTACAAAAGCGGTTCTTACCGGCGACCATGTAAGGTTCGTTGACGCAAGCCTCATACAGCACTTCCGCTGCATTGGCGCGGACTGGGTCAAGGCCTACACCGGTTGCGAAACGGGCAAAGGCCAGAGCGGTCTTCTGCTGATCCATGGCGTAGGTCGGTATGGAGCAACCGTCCGTTCCGCAGACATCCTGGGCCAGAACACCACCGCTCATCTGCTCCAGCACATTGCGGATTTCCGCCTGGACCGGGTGATCGAAATCGATGTAGTTCTCGGTTGGGATGCCAAGGGTTTTGGCCATTGCCAAAAAGCCAGCATGCTTGCCAGAGCAGTTGTTGTGCAGCTGGCATGGGCTGTCGTCGGTTTTAACGATCTCGACACAATCATCCATGTGCTTTGGCCATTGCGGGCCGCACATGAGGTCTTGCTCAGTCAGGCCAGCCTTGAACAGCATCATGCGGGCGGACTTGGCGTGGACGTCCTCACCGTTGTGGGAGGCACAGGCCAGAGCCAGTTCGGCATCGTCAAAATTCAGCGCTTCTGCAGCACCGGATTCCACCATTGGGATTGCCTGAAGGGCTTTGATGGCGGAGCGCGCAAAGATGCCCTGCTCAACATCACCTGCACCAAACGCCAGTTTGCCATCAGCATCAACGATGGCGATTGAGCCACGGTGGCGGCTCTCGACAGTGTTGCCTCGCGTCACTTCGACGAGTACGGGATTATCCATTCACTCAAACTTCCAAGGATTGGCTCTCAGGCCCTATGATTGATCGCGGCAGCGGGCTGTTGTCCTTGCGTGGCAGGTCCGCTCCGGCTCTTTATGTCTGCATACTCTATTTTTCAGGGCAGAGCTACATTTGTGATTTTGCCCTTGTTGCGCAGGCCGTTAACCGAGCATTCGCTGGCGTTGTCCGGTTCCGAGGCGTCAGGAGACGACCATTTCGCCCATCCATGCCTGTAGGCGACCCAGTGCTTCGTTCAGCACTTCATCTTTTTTGCAGAAGCAGAAGCGGACGAAAGTTTGCGGACCTTTTGTGCCGTAGAAAGCGGAGATCGGAACGGCGGCGACACCGGCTTCCTCAACCATCTTCTGACAGAACTCGACGTCGTTGCCTTTGAAACCAAGCGGCGCAAAATCGCAGGTGACGAAGTAAGTGCCTTCACATGGGAGAACGCGGAAGCCCATGTCTTCCAGTGGTCCAGAGATCAGATCACGTTTGGCTTTCAGCTCGCTTTCAAGAGAGGCGTAGTAGTCGTCATCCTTGTTCAACCCATAGGCTACTGCTTTTTGCAGGTTCGGCGGGGTGGTGAAGGTGACGAACTGGTGGGCTTTGGCGATTGGTTCCAGCAGGTTTGGAGCGGCGGTGATGTAGCCGACTTTCCAGCCTGTCAGAGAAAACGTTTTGCCTGCAGAGCCAATGCGAATGCAGCGATCACGCATTCCCGGAAGAGTCATAAGCGGTTTGTGCTTCTCATCAGAAAACACGATGTGTTCATAAACTTCATCGCAAATGGCGTAGCAGTCGAACTCAAGGCACAGGTCTGCGATCAATTGCAGCTCGTCTTTGCTGAAGACCTTGGCGCTTGGGTTCATTGGGTTGTTGAGCAGGATGGCTTTGGTCTTGCTGGAGAAGGCTTTGCGCAGCTCGCCTTCGCGCAGTTCCCAACTTGGCGGGATGACTTCGACAAAAACCGGTGTAGCGCCTGCCCGTTTAACCAGTGAGAGATAGCAGTCGTAGAGCGGCTCAATGAGGATGACTTCGTCGCCCGGCTCAACCAATGCGAAGATACTGTCGGCCAGCGCTTCGGTGGCGCCGGAGGTGACAAGCACTTCAGTCTGCCAGTCCACATCCAGATCGTAAAAGCGCTTGTTGTTGTCGGCGACGGCCTGTCTCAGGGCTGGTACGCCCAGCATAGGCGGGTACTGGTTTGGGCCTTCCAGAAGCGTATCCGCTGCAACCTGCCGAACATCCTGAGGGCCATCGACGTCAGGAAACCCCTGGCCAAGATTGATGGCCTTATGCTCCATTGCCAGACGGGACATACGCTCAAAGACGGTCGTTTCCAGTCCCGTAAATATGGAGTTTGTTGGTTTCATCAGGTCTCTCCCTCACATGCTGCGGATCGCACCACGCCAAGCTAACGGCCCGGCTGCATCCTGCAAAGTCTGCAATAGATGCATTTCCTGCGTATTTCCACATAAAGGCACCAGCAATTCAGCTGAAATAGATGAACTGGCTGAACCCATTAGGCTGGTGGGAGTGAGAAAACACCAATAGCACCACATGGCATCCCATGCAGTGGTGGAGTTAGAGTTCCCGGTAATCGGGGTGAGCAAGGCGGCAGGCAATGCCTGCGCTACTTGTTAGATATGTTTCTTCGGCATTGGCTACACGCCTTGCCCGGGCTTTCTTTTGATGAACAACGTCGCCTCTTTTGCCTATAAGGCACGATAGCCGGTTTCCCGGAAAGACAGTGGCTTATCCGGTCAGGTTTCCCTGCCCAAACAGTTCCTCCGTCTCTGACAGATACAGTCGCAAAAGCAAGTCTCCTTGCCGGTACTCGTATATCCGTCACCGCGTGATACCCTATAATCCTGGGCCCTTCCCCTCAAACCATGCGGCCACGTTTGAAGTTCGGTTCACCGGACCACCGAAAGCTGCGTTACCTCTCCCGATAGCCCCGCCCAGCCTACGACAAACTGACGGTCGCTCCGCCAGCAGCCCGTTACGTAGGCATGGGTTTAGTATGGGCATGGTTTCAAGCGAGGGGGATAAGTTTTTTGAAGTAACCCGCCTCACCCACTGGTGTCATCCCGGCCTCCGAGCCGGGATCCATACCCCCCTAGCCTCGCTACTTGACTAAGGCCTCAGCCAATCACTGATACCGGGGTTATGGGTCCCGGGTCTGCGCTGCGCTTCGCCCGGGATGACGGCGGTAGAGCTTTGCGATAATCAAATCTCTACACGAACACGATCTGACTGCTTTATGATCTCACGGAAGAATTCTTCCGCACGAGCAGTTGTCATTGGAACATGGCGTGGTTTGTCAGTGCTTTGCGCCCAATCGAATGTATTCAGCATTAGAGCCTTCAGCTGCGCGATGTTAGGCAAGGCTTCCAAATGCTGCTTTTCCTTAAGCTGTGTCTTGGCTCTGATAAGATCTTCCATTTCCGCTAAGACCTCTGAGGAGACAGAGAGTCCAGCAGCGAGCTCTTGCACGTTCATCGGAGGTGTCCGGTCTGGGTTCTGCTTAAACCAGAGAAGTGCGAGAGCCGGGCGCAGAGAATAGAAAAAGCGCTTTAAGTTCATCCGTTGTTCGGTCGCATTTGCTTTTTCCCAATAACGAACGCCGAGGTTTAGATAATGATGGATGCAAGGTGTCTGACTTGCTGCATCTTCCGCAAGTCCTCGCAGAGGATCTGCCAGTTGCTCACGCCAAATATACTTGATTGGGCTGTGTAACCATTCCAACAAAACAGGATTGGACCTCAGCATCAGGTTTAAAGCTTTACGGACTTCCCAACCACTGATGTCCAGTTCATCATCGATCGGCAACTCGATTACATCCCTGCCGGTCTCCAATGAAAGGTACCAATCCAGTTTATGCATGTAGACAAAACGAACGTCGTAATCACTATCTGGCGATGGGAAGCCCCATGCGCGGCTACCACTTTCGATCGCGAATAAGATGGTAACGTCGTGCTTTGACTCTATGAGATGGAGCTGCTCCGTAATTCTGGCGCGCATGCTCTCTGAAATGCTTGGCTTGAATGGCGTTAAAGTAGTCATCTTAAATTTCCTTGCAATAGCAGAGACATATCACACTTTCAGCGGAACGGAAGAGACACATTTCCCTGAGGGCCTGCTTCCCAGACAGAAGCTCTATTTGTATCTTAACGCGACACTTTGGAAGTTAACCAAATGTCTGCCCAGCTACCTCGCGCATAGCTATTATGTGTGGGGGGACTGGTGTTTTTGGCGGGTTTCGCTTATAAGCGCGTCAAAAGGGAGACAAAAGCCGCTCAAATTTTAGCGGTGTCCTAGCTTGTAAGCTCTTGTCCTTGACCGAAAACACTTGGTTTCACACGGACTTCACAGTGCGTGCCTAGGATTCGCCCCGTATTCAAAAAAGTACCGATAACCCCATTGGAGGTGCTCCTTGCATTCGTCCACGGAGGCGCTCGCGCCCGCAAAGCCCGGCTTTTCAGCCAATACTGTCAAAGTAGAACTGCTTTCTGGTCTTACCGTTGCTCTTGCTCTGGTACCGGAAGCGGTTGCATTCGCATTTGTTGCAAAGGTTGAGCCGCTTGTTGGTCTCTATGCAGCGTTTATTGTTGGCATCATCACCGCTGTGTTTGGTGGCCGTCCGGGCATGATTTCCGGTGCGACCGGCGCACTTGCTGTTGTGATGGTTTCTCTTGTTGTGCAGCACGGTGTTGAGTACCTGTTTGCCGCTGTTGTGCTGATGGGCATTCTGCAGGTTTTCTTTGGCATTATGCGCTGGGGTAAGTTTATTCGCATGGTGCCGCATCCGGTGATGCTGGGCTTTGTGAACGGTCTGGCGATCGTGATTTTCCTTGCCCAGATGGGTCAGTTCCAGACTGTTGATGCGGCAACCGGCGCAACCAGCTGGCTGGCTGGCATGGATATGGCGCTGATGCTTGGTCTTGTGGTTCTGACCATGGCAGTGATCTGGTTCCTGCCAAAGATCACCAACGTCATTCCTGCACCTCTGGCTGGTATTCTGGTGGTTTCTGCCATCGTGATTGGCCTTGGTCTGAACGTTCAGACCGTGGGTGATCTGGCTCCTATCGCCGGTGGCCTGCCTGAGTTTCATATTCCAATGGTTCCGCTGACCATGGAAACGTTCATGATCATCTTGCCCTACTCCGTTATTCTGGCAGCGATTGGTCTGATTGAGAGCCTTCTGACGCTGAACCTTGTTGCTGACATGACCGGCACACGTGGTGGTGCTTCCAAAGAGTGTGTGGCACAGGGTGCTGCAAACGTTGTAACCGGCTTCTTCGGCGGCATGGGTGGCTGTGCGATGATCGGTCAGTCCATGATCAACGTGAAGTCCGGTGGCCGTACCCGTCTTGCAGGTATTGCTGCTGCGCTGTTCTTGCTGAGTTTCATTCTGTTTGCTGCTCCACTGATTGAGCAGATCCCACTGGCTGCGCTGGTCGGTGTGATGTTTATGGTGGTGATCGGTACCTTTGCGTGGAACACCTTCAAGATCCTGCACAAGATCCCACGGACCGACGCTATCGTAATTGCGCTGGTGACCGGCGTGACCGTGTACTCTGACCTTGCTGTGGCTGTTGTGGTTGGTGTGATTGTTTCTGCGCTGGCGTATGCGTGGAATGCCTCCAAGCGTATTGATGCGCAGACCACTACCAACTCCGATGGCTGGAAGATCTACAAGCTGGAAGGTCCGCTGTTCTTCGGTTCTGCGGCTGGCTTCCAGGAGATCTTTGATCCTCAGTCTGATCCGGATGACGTGATTGTCGACTTCATCAACTCCCGCGTGGTGGACCATTCTGGTCTGGCAGCGATTGATGCGCTGGCGACCCGTTATGAGCAGGCTGGCAAGACGCTGCATCTGCGTCACTTGTCTCCAGACTGTAAGGATCTACTGCACAAAGCTGGCAGCATGGTTGAAGTCGCTGTTCTGGAAGATCCGCATTACGGTGTTGCAGTAGACTATGATTCTGAGATGCAAGAAACCAAACCAGCAACCAGTTGATTTGCCTGATACATATTGAAACAGAAAAGGCGGAGCTGTTGGCTCCGCCTTTTTTATTGGTCAACTGCGGGTGGACTTAACCGCGCTGACCATGACCGTGACCGTAGCCACCTTTGCGGTCCTTCTGACCTTTGCGCCAATCCTTCTTCATCTTTTTGAAGTCAGCTGATGTGATGACGCCGTCGTTGTTGCGGTCCATGCGTTTCATCATGTTTGCTGTTGGTGCGAAGAACTCTTCCTGAGTGACTTTCAGATCACCATCAGCATCCAGACGCTGGAAGGAGCGGACGTACATTGGTTCTTTGAACTCGGCGGCAATTGTTCTGAAGCCAGCCAGATCAACCGGACCATTTGCGAAGAGCTTGTCAGCCAGTTTGCCCAGTTCTTCAGATGAGATCTTGCCGTTCTTGTCCAGATCCACCTTGGCGAACATTGCGCGCATCATTTCGCCGCGCATGCCTTTGCCGCCGTGCTTGCCGAAGCCCATCATGCCCTGCTCGCGTGGGCCATCACCCCAACCGCCTTTGCCTTGCATGCCGTCGCCCTGCTTGCCATCACGTGGGCCTTTCTGCCAGCCATCTTTGCCTGGTTTGCCGTCACGAGGGCCATCGCCCCAGCCGCCTTTACCGCCTTTGCCGTCCTGCATCTTGGCCATACGGTCGCCCATGCGCTTTTTCATCTTGTCCATGCGCGCGGTCATGCGTTCAGCCTGCGCGAGGAACTCTTCGCGGGTGACCTGACCATCGCCATTGACGTCAAAGCGCTGGAAGATGCGGACGGAGCGGTCTATGCTCCGCTCAGCTGCGCGATCTGCTGCGAAGACTTTCCATTCTTCCAGAGTGATCACGCCGTCGCCAGCAGTGTCTGCTTTTGCAAAGTCTGCTTTGCGCTTGGTTTCAATTTCTGCAGCTGTGACAGAGCCGTCTTTGTTTGCATCAAAATTTGTAAAGAACTGGGAAGACATATTCTTGCCTAAGCCACCGCCGAAACCCGGAGCAGCCATGGCAGGAGACAGAGCGGTACCAGCAATGATTGCAGCTACAGAACCAGCCAAAATAGTTTTAAAATTCATCATGTCGTGTTCTCCTAATCATCAAAGCCTAAAACGAGGGGAAGGTTTGTGTGAGTGTGCTTCGATGAACACAACGTAGGAGGCATCTGTCGCAAAACTACACCAGAAAACACGTTGTTTTGTCACAGGATTTACCAGAGTATCGGGTTGTGACAGTTTGATACATTTTTGAGTGCCGAGCCACTTTCGCTGGCTTTGGGATTGCGGCATAAGTTAGGCATCCCATAGTCTATTGTTTCTCACCGCGCATGAGAGGCGGGGCACAAAGCGAGGACGCATGTCTCACAGTACAGCACATATTCTTATCGTCGACGATCATCGTGATATCCGGGAGAGTCTTGCCCGCTATCTGACGAAGAATAATATGCGTACCACTGTGGCTGAAAGCGCCGCTGCCGCCCGTAAGGTTCTGAAGAACTCCTCCATTGATCTGGTGGTGCTGGACATCATGATGCCAGGTGAAGACGGGCTTTCCCTGTGCCGCCATCTGGTGGAGACCAATCAGGCCCCGGTTATTCTGCTAACCGCCATGGCTGAGGACACCGACCGCGTTGTGGGCCTTGAGATTGGGGCTGATGATTATGTGACCAAGCCTTTCAACCCGCGTGAGCTGCTGGCCCGTATCCGCGCTGTTTTGCGCCGTGCAAGCAGTGTGCCGCGGGAACGTGATCCGATTGAGACTGAAAAGCTGGCGTTCAACGGCTGGATGCTGGACACAGCACGCCGTGAGCTCATCGACCCGGAACAGGTTGCTGTGCCCCTGTCTTCCGGTGAATTCCAGTTGTTGCTGGCGTTTTTGAAGCGGCCGCGGGTGGTTCTTTCCCGCGAGCAACTGCTGGACCTGACCTCAGGCCGTTCTCTGGGCGTGTTTGACCGGTCCATCGACAATCAGGTTTCTCGCTTGCGTCGCAAGATCGAGATTGATCCTAAAAGTCCGGAATTGATCAAAACTGTCTGGGGGGGCGGTTACACCTTTACGGGTGAAGTCAAAGAAGTCACCGCATGAAGTTTTTGAAATACCTTATCCCTCGTCGCCTTGCGCCTCAGCTGATCCTGCTGTTGCTGGCTGCGCTGATCTTTTCGCAGGTTGTCAGCTTTGTGCTGCTTGGCCGGGAGCGTCAGTTTGCGCTGGCCAATCTGGCCCGTGACAATGCCCTGTGGCGGACGGCCAATGTGGTCAAGTTGCTGGAGGCGACCCCTCCCCGTTTGCAGAAGCAGATTTTGCGTACCGTTTCCAACACACGGACCCGCTTCAGCATTGGTGATACGCCTGTTGTGGCGGACACCGGCGGTGATGAGCGTATGGAAGAGTTGCTTGCCAACTACCTGAAACGCCGGCTGGATCATGACAGGCAGACCCGCGTTGCGGTGGTCTACAACGACCGTGCGCCGCCGGACTTCAAGGATAAGTTTCGTGATAACGGGCGCCCTCCTCCACCGGAAGGACGGGAGCGATCACCGCATGGCAGTATGCAGGCGATGCATGACCGGCGGGATGACTTCTTCAAGAAGTATCGCTGGTTCTCGCTCAAGGGCGTGCAGCTGTTTGCCGCTATTGAGCTGATGAACGGCAAATGGCTGAATATCGAGAGCAACTTCCGTCTGCCAAAGGCCTCCATTGTGCCGATCATGCTGCCAATCTTTATCATGGCAGCGCTGACCATTCTGATCGTCTGGGTCTCTGTCTATCGCCTGACAAAACCGCTCAGGACGCTGGAAACCGCGGCCAATGATTTGGGGCGTGGGGCAGATGCCAAACCGCTGAAAGAGGCTGGCCCTGCAGAGGTGCGGGCTGTGACCCGGTCCTTCAACCAGATGCAGGAGCGACTGACGCGCTTCATCTCTGACCGCACTCGTATGCTGGCGGCGATCAGTCATGACTTGCGTACACCGATCACCTCTTTGCGGATCCGTGCTGAGTTCATTGAGGATGATGAAGACCGCGAGCGCATGATCGCCACGCTGGATGAAATGCAGGCGATGGTGGAAGAAACGCTCGCCTTTACCCGCGAGGATTCCAAGCAGGAAGAACTGCGCTCTGTTGATCTGGGTGGTTTGCTGGAAAGCATCGCCAATGATCAGGAAGACATGGGCAACCGCGTGAATGTAGAAGCGCAAAGCCGTGTGGTTCTGAAGTGTCGTCCGGTTGCTCTGAAGCGTGCATTCCAGAACCTGATCGGCAATGCGATCCGGTATGGTGAGGAAGCAGAGGTGAGCTTCCGCGTTGATGAAGCTCATGCTGAGATCCGGATCTCTGACAAGGGGCCGGGCATTCCGCAAAACCGACTGGAAGATGTGTTTGAGCCATTCGTGCGCCTTGAAGAATCCCGCAATGAGGAAACCGGCGGTATCGGTCTTGGCCTTGCGATCACCCGTAGCATTATCCACGCTCAGGGCGGTACCATTCGCCTTGAAAACGGCGAAGAGAAAGGTCTCGTCGCCATCGTGAGACTGCCGCTTTAAGGCTCTGCCCCCCAATACATTGTAAGTGAGATTAAAGCTTCTGTTACTCTAGCAGAATGCTTTGTCTCACATGTCTGCTGGCTGCTTCGTCACTGCTCTGCATAACAACAAGAAGCAGAGCACATGACAGATCAAATGTCCCCTAAACTCTTAATGCCAGCACTTGATACAGCCTCAAATGCCGGTACTTCCGCCGCAACACTGGCACAAGACGGATACAAAGCCGTTGGGCGTTATTACTCCAAGTACAGCTGGAAACAACTGACCAAAACAGAAGCCTCGGAGCTCTTCGCCGCAGGTATGAACATTTTTGTGGTCTATGAAGACAGCAATGATGCTCCTACTTACTTCTCAGCTGACATTGGAACCCAGCAAGCGCTACGGGCGCTTTATCAGGCAGATGCTGTCATCCGTCAGCCCCGGCAAACCGGCATCTATTTTGCCGTCGATTATGATGCCTCAAGTTATGACTACACCCATTACATCAGGCCTTATCTGAGAGCGATCAACGCGGTGTTTGCCTCTTTTGGTTACCCGTATCATGTCGGTGTTTATGGCAATGGGATCGTTTGCTCCTCTGCCAAAGATGATGGCCTTGCGAAGCTGACATGGCTTTCTCAATCAACCGGTTACTATGGCTATCAGGAATACAAAGAGTCTGGAGACTGGAACATCCTGCAAGGTCCATATGTGACAATTGCCGGCACTCAGTACGATCAGGACACGCTTAATCTGAACCAAGGCTGCTATGGTGGCTTTGGAAGTTTTACAACTCCCTCCTGCTCCAAATGAGGCGTAACCAATCCTCTGCCCATCCTTCCATGCGCAGCGTATCACTTCGCTAACCATTGGAACTGATGGGCTCTCACGGCCTTTCTCTCACGTTCGTCAACACTCTGCATAACAATAAGAAGCAGAGAAGCCATGACTGACGAAAAAGGCATCAAGACCGAACCTGCCGTTGATACAGCTGCAACCGTGGAAGTGCTGGCGAGTGCAATCGCCAAGAAAGGGTATAAGGCCGTTGGGCGTTACTACTCATTTTCCAAATGGAAGCAACTGAAACCAACTGAGGCCCAGCAGCTGATTGCTGCGGGCCTTTCTATCATCACCATATACGAGGACAGCAACGACAAGCCCTCATCCTTCACCGGAGCGACGGGCTCACAGCAGGCACATCAGGCGCTGCATCTTGCGCAGGAGGTGATCAGGCAGCCGAAAGGCTCCGGCATCTACTTTGCCGTCGATTACGATGCCTCTTATTACGACTATGTCCACTACATCAAACCCTATTTTCAGGCGATCCAATCCGTCTTTAAGGAGGCAGGTGATCCCTACCGAATAGGCGTTTATGGAAACGGATTGGTCAGCGAACATGCGCTGAGAGATGGTCTTGTTGAGCTGACGTGGCTCAGCCAGTCCAAAGGCTTTCGGATTATGAGGCGTTTCGCAAGAGCAGGAAGTGGAACATCCTGCAGGGTAATAGTGTCAAAATCTCTGGCACTGAATTTGACAGTGACACGATCAATCTGAGCAATGGAGACTTTGGCGGCTTCACAAACCTCACGCCTAAGGCTGATAGCTAATCTCTGCCAATATAGGGAAGAAGCCTGCGCAGCCTCACAGAACTGCGCAGGTGGTGTTTTATCAGGCTGATGCGCCAAACTTTGCCTTGGCTTCAAGACGGCGTTTGTGCAGCACTGGTTCGGTATAACCGCTTGGCTGGATGCGGCCTTTGAAGACCAGATCACACGCAGCTTGGAAGGCGACAGAGTTGTCGAAATCAGGTGCCATGTTGTGGTAGGCCGGATCACCTGCATTCTGCTCATCCACCACAGCCGCCATGCGCTTCATGATTTCTAGCACCTGCTCTTCAGAGCAGACGTTGTGGTGTAGCCAGTTGGCGATGTGCTGCGAGGAGATACGGCAGGTTGCACGGTCTTCCATCAAAGCCACATTATGGATGTCCGGCACTTTGGAGCAGCCGACACCGTGCTCTACCCAGCGCACAACGTATCCAAGGATGCCTTGTGCGTTGTTCTCGACTTCCGCCTGAATGTCTTCCGGTGTCCAGTTTGGATTGGTGGCAACCGGAATGGACAGGATATCGTCCAGCTTTGCAGGTTCGCGGGTCGACAGCTCTTCCTGAACGGCTGGCACACAGACCTGATGGTAGTGCATGGCATGCAGTGTTGCCGCGGTTGGAGATGGCACCCATGCGGTGTTCGCACCGGCTTTTGGATGGCCGATCTTCTGCTCCAGCATGATGTGCATCAGGTCCGGCATGGCCCACATGCCTTTGCCGATTTGCGCATGCTCGCGCAGACCACAGGCAAGGCCGGTGTCTACATTGTGGTTCTCATAGGCACCGATCCATGTGGCCTGTTTCATGTCCGCCTTGCGGATCATTGGGCCAGCTTCCATGGAAGTGTGGATCTCATCACCGGTGCGATCAAGGAAGCCGGTGTTGATGAAGCATACACGGGACTTGGCAGCGCGGATGCACTCCTTGAGGTTGACCGTGGTGCGGCGCTCCTCATCCATGATGCCCATTTTCAAGGTGTTGCGTGGCAGTTCCAAAACATGTTCCACGCGGCCAAACAGTTCATCTGCGAAAGCAACTTCTTCCGGGCCGTGCATCTTTGGCTTCACGATGTAAACAGAGCCGGTGACGGAGTTCATGTTGCGCGCAGTTGCGCTTTCACGCAGACCGATATCGTGGATCGCGCAGAGGGACGTCATCATAGCGTCCATGATGCCTTCAAAGACCTCGTTGCCATCCTCATCAAGGATCGCTGGGTTGGTCATAAGATGACCGACGTTCCGCACCAGCATGAGGGAGCGGCCCTTCAGCGCCAGCGCATCGCCCTGTGCATCGGTGTAGTGGCGGTCGCCATTCAAGGCACGGGTGAAGGTTTTGCCGCCTTTGCTAACTTCTTCTTTCAGGTCGCCATTCATCAGGCCCAGCCAGTTGCGGTAGGCCAGCGCTTTATCTTCACCGTCAACCGCTGCAACAGAGTCTTCGCAGTCCATGATGGTGGAGATGGCGGATTCCAGAATGATATCGCTGATGCCCGCTTTGTCAGCAGCACCGATCGGGCTGGAGCGGTCAAACAGTACATCAAAGTGCAGGCCGTTTTTCTGCAGCAGGATGGACTTTGGCTCGTCCTTGTCACCAGCATAGCCAACAAACCCGAGAGTCCTGCAGGCCTGCCATGTCGCCGTTTTCCAGCGTCAGTGCCAGTGAGCCACCCATAATGGCGAACTCGGTGACATCAGCCCAGCTGCCTTCATCCAGTGGCAGAGCCTCATCCAGCTTCTTGCGGGCGTAGGCAATGACTTCTGCGCCGCGCGCTTCGTCATATCCGCCTGCCTGAGGGGTGGAGCCCATGGCGTCGGTGCCGTAGAGCGCATCATATAGGGAACCCCAGCGCGCATTGGCAGCATTGAGGGCGTAGCGCGCGTTCATGACAGGCACAACGAGCTGAGGACCAGCGATCTCTGCGATTTCTGGGTCAACGTTGGCTGTATCAACGTCGAAGCTTTCACCTTCCGGCAGCAGGTAGCCAAGTTCTTTGAGGAAGGATTTGTAGGTTTCCAGATCAATCGTGCCTGGATTGGCTTTGTGCCAATCATCAATCTTTGTCTGGGTGTCTTCACGGATCTGGAGCAGTTCGCGGTTACGTGGTGTCAGATCCTTGATGATCTGCGCGAAGCCTTCCCAGAACTGGTCGGATGCCACTCCGGTGCCCGGAAGAGCCTCCTTCTCTACGAAATTGTAGAGTTCCGGTGAAACCTGAAGTGATGCAACGCTTACTCTTTGCGACATGGGTCCCCCTCGTTTTGTCATTTTTAGCAGGATATGCCGTCACTTCCTGCCGCTGAGTTTTCCAGACCAGACCCTTGCAAATTCAATCTCAAGTTTCAATGCATCAATTCGTTACCGCGCTGCTCAAAACACAGGTGATTGATTGGGTTGGTCGAGTACTCTTTAGTAAGGCTTTGATTTTGGCGGTATTTCGGCAGGCTTTGCAAGCGGCGATGGAAGGCTAGTACATACTTGATGAAACCTCTACAGCCCTTGCGGAAAATAGCCTTGCATTTATTTGGGGCAAGGTGAAGTCTGTTTGCACCTTTCCTGCGGGTACTCCCACCCGCCTTTTGACAGTGAGTTTACATGCCTATCCTTAGTTCCCTGTACAGCAGACCGATGCTGCTTCTGGTGTTGACCACGCTCATGTGGAGCGGCAACGCAGTGGCGGGTCAGCTTGCTGTGGGACACGTGTCACCCATGGTGATCGTGTTTTTGAGATGGGCGATTGTGGCCGGGCTGATGAGCATGATTGCATGGCGTGATCTTGTGGCTTCATGGGTGCAGATCCGCCCTCACCTGATCAGCATTGCCCTTATGGCTGCCTTCGGCTTTTCCGGCTTTAACGGCCTATTCTATCTGGCAGCTCACAACACCACCGCAGTGAACATGGGCATTTTGCAGGGCTCCATTCCGATGATCGTTGTGGTGGGGGCTTACTTCCTATTCGGATCCAAAGTGACGCTGATCCAGTTCATCGGCATTTTGCTGACCTTGCTGGGTGTTTTTGTTGTGGCCAGTCAGGGCAGCCTTGAGGTTCTGTTGAACCTGCACATCAATCCGGGTGACGCACTGATGCTAGTGGCTGCTGTGTTTTACGCTGGCTATACACTTGCGCTGCGCAACAGGCCCAAGGTGCCTGCGCTCGCCTTTTTTGCGGTGATGGCCTTTGTTGCGGCTTTGGTTTCCGTACCGATGCTGGCGATTGAGTACAGTCAGGAGACGCTGGCATGGCCAACATTCCAGGGCTGGCTGGTTATTCTTTACATCTCCTTCTGCCCATCCTTCCTCGCACAGATTTTCTATATGCGCGGAGTAGAGCTCATCGGACCGAACCGGGCTGGCGTGTTCGTCAATCTAGTGCCTGTGTTTGCCTCTGTGATGGCAATTATTCTGCTGGGCGAAGTGTTTGCATTCTACCACGGTGCAGCTCTGGCGCTGGTGCTGGGTGGCATCTGGATTGCGGAGAAGTTCGCCTGGGAGAAGCGGTTCACAAAAGCCAAAGCCTGATCTTCCATAAGAGGATCGTTACGACATAACAGGTGCATTACTCACAGACTGCAAAGTCTACTGTTTTAGTAGACTTTGTTTTTGTGCTAAGTAACGCAAAAGTGTTGTTGTGTCGTGTTCAGCCACCTGTCAGCCAGACATGCACGCCTCGTAACTATAAGTTCCATCGCGCTCTTTGCCTAAATCCGATCATTACGGTGTCTCAAAAGCGCAATTGTACATCCAGAGGTTTGCGTTGGCTGTGTCTACCGGTCTTCCACCTACAGATATTCCCGCCTCAGAACATGCGGGCATTCCTGCACGCTTTGCTGGGCTGATTGGTGCGGCCCATCCTGATGGGGGCGAGCTGGTTTCTGCGCGGGCAATCACTGCGCCTACTGAGCATGTGGTGGCGGCGGAACTGCGTGAGTTTTCCGGCTTTGACAGCAACTTTGCTCTGGTTGCCAAGCACATGATTGACTTCATCAAGGAAGATCGCGGTGCACCAACCACCAAGATTGCCGCCAGTCTTGCATTGAAGACCATGTGTCAGATACTACTCAACCGGATTTCAGTGACCTACCTGCTGACAGGGCGAGCTCCACGCATTGATGAGCTGCGGTTTGTGCTGCATGGCAAAGGGCCGTGGGTTGAGGTGTTCTTTGATCCGCGCCTTTCAGAAGAAGATTTTGAGCTGAACCCGGATCAGGGGCCGGCGGAGTTGTTTGCGCTTTCCATCTGCCTTGAGGAGATCATTCAGGTCTTCCACCGCGAGCTGGGACGGCGGAAGGTGGCGCCATCGGTATTTTACTCCACCGTTGCCATCTCGATCACGTCACCGTTTCTGGTGCTGCGGCGCCATGGTGCCAAGCCCACTGAGGTGGCCAGCATCATGCGAGCTTATCTCGCGAGCCTTGGGAAGAAGATCAATGGAGGGATTGTCTGGCGACAACGCGAGCATGAGGGACGAATTGAGTATGCACCGCGCCGCAAAGCCTGCTGCCTGAAGTATGTTCTGCCCTCCAAACCGCATTTGTGCTCCACGTGCTCGCGCAGCACGGAGACCACCTTCTTTGATGAGGTCGAAGGCCCGGTGGGCGGCCATTCCTTGCCGGATGGCCGCTGAACAAAGCTTACTTGGTTGCGGTTTGCTTGCCGATGTCTGGCAGTGTCACGATACGGTTTCCACGCAGATCACTTGCGCAGATGATGAAGCCTTGCTCTTCCATATGGGTGAGCAGCCAGCGAGCGCGGCCCGGTGAGCGGGTGCCGTAGGCTTTTGCGATCTCTAGATCTTCCGGGCATGGCTCGTCTGCAAACGCGGCTTTTGCCAGCAGCAGATACACGCCGCGCATTTCTTCAGGAAGCTGTCCGGCGATGACCTCTGCCTGCTGCCAGTCGCCCTCTTCCACTTCCTTCTTGTCCACGCCAGCGCGGGCAACAGAGAGAAGCTTGCGGAACTTGGCGAGGTCCTGAGACTTCAGGCGTTCAATACGACAGCGGACCTGGAAATCCTGATAGAGCTGGGAAACCGGCGCGAAGGCCGCTTCCGGATCTTCGAGGATCTTGGCGATGATTTCCTGATACTGCTGGTTCTTTTCTTCCAGATTGAAGAGATCTTCCGGCTCGGCTTCAACCACTTCCCTGTGCTGCGCCTGCATATTGCTGGCAGCGGTTTGGGAGAGCTGCAGCATCACATCCTTTGCGGAAGGCGCAGCCACGCGGTTGTTGTGCAGCACCGGATCATTGTCAGACGCGGTGAAGATCAGTTCAGCCGCGGTTTCAACGGGCTGGTTCGGCATTGGCATCAGCTTGGGAGACCCACCGCGGCTGCCGGTGACAACTTCGCCAATCACCACTTTCTGCGGGCGGCGGGTCATGGCAGGGCCGAGGGAAATGAACTGACCACGTTCCAGATTTCGGAACTGTTCTGCCTGACGGCGGTCCATACCCAACAGGTCCGATGCACGGGCCATGTCGATATCGAGGAAGGTACGCCCCATCAGGAAGTTGGAAGCTTCTGCTGCCACGTTCTTGGCGAGCTTCGCCAGACGCTGGGTTGCGATGATGCCAGCCAGACCACGCTTACGGCCACGACACATGAGGTTGGTCATGGCCATCAAAGACAGGCGGCGCGCTTCTTCACCAAAGTCACCCGAGGCGGCAGGTGCGAAGAGCTGCGCTTCGTCCACCACGACGAGAACAGGATACCAGTACTGGCGATCGGAATCGAACAGGCCGTTCATGAAAGCGGCGGCAGCTTTGAGCTGTTTGTCCGGCTCCAGATGTTCCAGATTGAGCACTACAGAGATGCGGTGCTGGCGCACGCGGGCGGCGATCATGGTGAGTTCGCGATCATTCATGGTCGCTTCAATCACCACATGCCCGAACTCATCAGCCAGCGATACGAAGTCCCCTTCCGGTCGATCACAACCTGCTGAACCCAAGGCGCGCTCTGTTCCATAAGGCGACGCAGCAAGTGCGATTTACCCGAGCCGGAGTTCCCCTGGACGAGCAGTCGCGTGGCAAGCAATTCTTCAAGATCGACAACACTGGAGGTACCATGGGGGGTGACACCCATTTCGATGCTGACCGTCATTCAAAATCTCTTGTTGTGCCGTTTCAAGGCAGTGATTAACCGTGGTTCCGGCAATATCGGAGTGCTGGGAGGCGCACCAAAATCCATGATTCTTGCGGAAATAGCAAAGCCCGCAGCAGCGTTCTTTTGCTTTCCCACAAGTGGTCGGTGCGGCCATCAGACCAGCGCAATATTGGCAGTAAAGTCCTGAGAGCCAATGCCACATCTGAAGGATGGAGCAATTGGATATGCCCGATTTCCAAGGGGCAACCCACCCTGCTTCGTCAAATGCCCATATATTGACCAGTTTGCACAGTAGTTTCAGTTGAGTTGAGATGCTAAGGGCGGCATTATGTAGTTCAACATAGTTCGGGTGCATTCGGGGGGACAGCCTGCGCATGAGAATAGAGACCTACGCGGAAAAAGTGGCTGATGGCGTGATCCATGTTTTGGGAATTGCCTTTGGCGCAGCTGCTACCACTGCCTTTGTGATGGTTTTGTGGGCGGCTGACGACTATGCCCGCCAGATCAGTATTTACGTTTACACAGCCACACTGTTGGCCATGCTGATCTGTTCTGCGACCTACAACATCCTTGAAAAAGACAACAAGCTGGGCCTGCTACGGCGCTTGGACCACTCCGCGATTTACTTCCTGATTGCAGGTACTTACACGCCGCTGTGCCTGATGGTGCTGGGCGGCTGGCTTGGCATTTCCATGCTGATTGGCATTTGGGTCTGCGCTATTGCGGGAGCGGCCATTAAGATCCTGCATATGCGGCAGTTGGATAAGCTTGCGGTGCCGATCTATCTGGCGATGGGCTGGGTTGGCTTCTTTGCTGTCGTGCCGATTTACAACGAGCTTTCCGTGGCTGGCTTTACGCTGCTGGTGACTGGCGGTGGTCTCTACACTGTTGGGACGCTGTTTTACATCTGGAAGAACCTGCCGTTCCAGAACGCCATCTGGCATGGTTTCGTGCTTTCTGCTGCGGCCTGCCACTTTGCCATGATCATGGTGGATGTGGCGCTACCTGGATTGGCTTAACACCCAGTGATCCTTTGCGGGAGGGGCCATGCCCCTTCCCTATCTGCTGGTTCAGACACTTCCCTCCGTCTCCACCACCAGCACACGCGCTTCGCCCTGCGGATGAGCGACATGTTCTGTGCCGATAGCGGCAAAAAAGATATCTCCCGGCTGCATCATTGCAGAGAGCTCTTCTCCCTCCTGCCGGTACTTCATCTCAACTGTGCCATCCAGAACCACGAAGACTTCTTCGCCGTCATTGATGTGCCATTTGTATGGTTTATCGGTCCAATGCAGGCGCGTAGTAATGCCGTTCATGTTGGCGATGAGCTGTGCACCCCACGCCTTGTCTGCCGTAAAGTCAGAGCCTCTGATAATTGTCGCCATTGCGCCTTCCCCTCTCAACACCACTCAGAAAGTTGGAGTGATCCTATTGATTTTAAGGGTTTAATATTTAACAGTGTAGTTTCAAATTCCGCCAATGTGACCTAGCTTTCTGCCAGAAGCCCTGGGTTTGCGTAGATCCCAGCCGTGTTTCAGCATTGGCATTTTTCATAGTGATATTTCTATTTCCCGGAGTTCTTCATGACAGATACTGCCCCGAACCTTGTTCCGGTCTTTGACGGCCACAACGATACGCTCCTCTCACTGGAGCGTCGGTCTCAGACACCGAAGGAACGCAGTTTCTTTGAGGAGGCCAGCTACGATCACATTGACCTTCCACGTGCCCGCAAAGGTGGGTTTGCTGGCGGTTTGTTTGCTATGTTCACTCCATCTGTCAGAGCAAAGCCGAAGGAAGGTGAAGAGGTCGACTTCAAGAGCCCTGAGCACTTCAAAACGGTGCCTCAGAAGGAAGCACTGGACTATACACTGAAGCTGCTGGATATCGCCGAAGACCTGGAGGCCAAGGGTGACGGTGCGGTGAAGATCTGCCGGTCTACCGGTGCTATCAAAGAGGCGATGGATGCAGATCAGCTGGCCATGGTGCTTCATGTTGAAGGGGCTGAGTGCATCGATAAGGACTTTGAGGCTCTTGAGCTGCTTTACGAGCGTGGGCTTCGCTCTATTGGTCCTGTTTGGAGCCGTGAGACGATATTCGGTTACGGCGTGCCGATGGAGTTTGAGCATAGCCCAGACATTGGTCCGGGCCTGACTGAAGTTGGCAAGGAGCTGGTGCGCCAGTGTAATCAGCGCGGCATTCAGCTGGACGTTTCTCACCTGAACGAAAAGGGCTTCTGGGATCTGGCAAAGATCACTGACAAGCCTATCGTGGCGAGCCACTCCAACGTGTTCAAGATCTGCCCGATGAGCCGTAACCTGACGGACAAGCAGCTGGATGCAATTGCGGAGTCCAAAGGTCTGGTGGGCATCAACTTTGCTGTGTTCTTCCTGCGCCCTGACGGTCAGCTCAACCCAGATATGCCACTGGATGTGATCCTGCGCCATGCGGACTATCTGATCAACAAGCTGGGTGAAGACGGGGTTGCTCTTGGCTCTGATTATGACGGTTGTCTTGTTGCCAAGGACATCAAAGATGTGGCCGGCCTGCCCAACCTGATCAACGCATTCCGCAAGGCTGACTTCGGTGAGGAGCTTATCGCTAAGATTGCTCACAAAAACTGGATCAGCGTGCTGGAGCGTGCTGGGATTTAAGCGATACTCATAACGGATGGCCTTTCTGACAAGCGTGCGCTTAGATTGGCCATCCGGTGAGCGGTTTTAGCTCTTTCAGCACAAAGTTGCTTTCCATGGCTTTGATGCCCGGCAAGCGCCGCAGAGTGTTCATGGAGAACTCTGCATAAGCGTCCAGGTCCTCACAGACAACCTGAAGCACGAAGTCCACTCCGCCGCCGACAGAGTAGCAGGCAATGACTTGCTCAAGCTTCAGCACTGCTTCTTCAAACTCGACAGCCTGCTCCACGTTGTGTGCATCTATCTGGATGGTGACAATGACAAGCACACCAAAGCCGAGGGTTCGGCGATCCAACCGAGCTGAGTAGTCGCTGATCACTCCTTCCTGTTCCAGTCGTCTGACACGTCTCCAACACGGCGACGTGGACATTCCCACCTTTTCAGCAAGCTCTGTGTTGGAGAGACGCCCTTCCTTTTGAAGAACCCGCAGGATCTTCTTATCTGCGGCATCCAACTGAACAGCTTGCTTTTGCATTGCATTCTTCGCCAACGACATTCTCCATTTCAGGTAGACCCTACCCAATTAGACGCCAGTACAGGTAGACTCTACCCACTTGAAACTCATTACCAGTCAAAATAGATCAGATCGCCTCTACTCGTCCAGATACTATCCTCTGAACAGGAGGTAGTATGTTTATGAATCAAATCGAAAAGCAGCCGTTGCGAGGTGAGCAGGATTTGCGGCTTGCTGTTGTGGTGGATCCTGACTTGCCCGTTGGCTGGCTCGCCAACACTGTGGGTGCCATATCTGTCGGGATCGGAACTGAGAATGTAGGGCTTGGAGGTGTCACCCTCACAGACGGCGACGGCGCATCTTACAAGAGCAGTGCAGATCGCCCTGTGCCCATTCTTCAGGCCAATGGCGATCAGATGCGCGTGGTCCTGGAGAAGTCTGCTGCACGCCTTGATGAGATGACACTGGTTGTCTTTCCTGCCTTTGCCAGATCCATTCATACGTTCGCAGACTATGAAGCGTTGGTGCCGACACAGGCCCTTAAGAGCGAGAAGATCGATGGGATCGGGCTTTGTGGTCCCAGCAAACTGGTACGTTCACTGGTGGGGTCATTAAAGCTTCTAAGGTAAACCTCAGAGCACCAAAGCAAAAACCCCGGCGCATAGCACCGGGGTTTTCTCATTTCAGAAGATTTGATTGCCTGGCTTATGCTGCTTCAAAGCCGCCGCTGCAAGCAGTTCTTTGGTGTAGTCTTCTTTCGGGCTGGAGAAGATCTCTTCTGCCAGTCCCTTTTCAACCACTTCACCTTTCTGCATCACCATCACGGTATCGGACATGGCGCGAACCACTGCCAGATCGTGAGAGATGAAGAGATAGGTCAGGCCATGTTCCTTCTGCAGGTTACGCAGCAGCTCCACCACCTGTTTCTGTACAGTACGGTCCAACGCGGAGGTTGGTTCGTCCAATACAACAAGCTTTGGATTGAGGATCATGGTGCGTGCAATCGCGATACGCTGACGCTGACCACCGGAGAACTCGTGTGGGTAGCGGTTGCGCATTGCCGGGTCCATGGACACTTCTTCAAGCGCCTGGATCGCCCGCTGATCACGCTCTTTCGCTGAGAGCTGAGGCTCATGCACCAGCAGACCTTCGGTGATGATCTGGCCCACGGTCATACGTGGAGACAGGGAACCGAATGGATCCTGGAAGATCAGCTGCATTTCTTTACGAAGCGGCTGCATCTTCTTTTTGGTTGCACCGGTGATATCGTTACCGAGGTAAACAACACGACCACCTGCAGTTGGCAGAAGCTGAAGGACTGCGCGGCCCAGAGTGGACTTACCGGAACCGGATTCACCCACGATGCCGAGGGTCTGGCCTTCACGCACTTCCATGGAAATGTCGTTTACAGCACGCAGAACGTGGTTTGGCTTGAGGAAACCTGTTTCAGTTTCAAACTCAACGCGCACGTCCTTTGCATCCAGAACAATCGGGTTACTGTCAGGTACAACAGCTTTAGAACCGGTTGGCTCTGCATCCAGCAGCATCTTGGTGTAGTCGTGTTGTGGGTTACCAAAGATCTCTTTGGTGTTGCCCTCTTCAACAACCTCACCAGACTTCATCACGTACACACGGTCAGAGATGCGCTCAACGATACCCAGATCGTGGGTGATGAACACAACTGCCATGCCGAGGCGTTTTTGAAGATCTGCCATCAGCTCAAGGATCTGAGCCTGCGTGGTCACGTCGAGCGCAGTGGTTGGCTCATCCGCGATCAGGATATCCGGATCGTTTGCGAGCGCCATTGCGATCATGACACGCTGACGCTGACCGCCAGACATCTCATATGGGTATGCTTTCACCTTACGAGCTGGCTCAGGGATGCCAACGAGTTCGAGCAGTTCAACCGCGCGTTTCTTCGCGGTTGCCCAGGTGTACTCACCGTGCTCGACCATTGGCTCACAGAGCTGGCGTTCAATGGTGTAAAGCGGATCCAGAGAGGTCATCGGCTCCTGGAAGATCATGGTGACTTTCGCACCACGGATCTTGTTGAGCTTGCGAATGGAGGAGCCGAGGATGTTGTTGCCACGGTAACGGACTTCACCATGCGTGATGCCGTTGCCTGCCAACAGACCCATGGCTGCCATCATGGTCTGGGATTTACCAGAACCAGACTCACCCACAATTGCGACTGTCTCGCCGGAATCCACGTGGATGTTCACGCCTTTAACCGCGTGAACCATGCCGGTGTTGGTTTCGAAATCAACTTTCAGGTTGTCGATTTCGAGAACAGTGTTTTCGTTAATCTTGCTCATTCTGCCCTCTTATCGATCCTTAGGGTCAAGCGCATCGCGCAGACCGTCGCCGATGAAGTTCAGCGCGAACAATGTGGAGGTGAGGAAGATTGCCGGGAACACCAGCATCCATGCTGCACCTTGCAGGTTACGCGCACCTTCGGAGATCAACACACCCCAAGAGGTCATTGGTTCCTGAACACCAAGGCCCAGGAAGGACAGGAAGCTTTCCAGCAGGATCACTTTTGGCACCAGCAGGGTCATGTAAACAACCACTGGGCCAAGAGTGTTTGGAATGATGTGACGCTTCAGAATACCGCCACCTTCTACACCCATAGCTTCTGCTGCCTGAACGTATTCCTGACGTTTGATGGACAGGGTCTGACCGCGAACAATACGCGCCATATCCAGCCATTCCACCGCGCCTACGGCGATAAACATCAAGATGAAGTTACGTCCAAAGAACACAACAAGCATGATCACGAAGAAGATGAATGGCAGTGAGTAGAGGATGTCTACCACACGCATCATCACCAGATCGACTTTGCCGCCGAAGTAACCGGAAGCAGCACCCCAGAATACGCCGATGCTGATCGCAACGAAGGTTGCCAGCAGACCGATGGTCAGGGACACACGACCTGCAATCAACGTACGGGTGAGCATGTCACGGCCGTTTGCATCGGTACCGAAATAGAAGTGCATGTACTGAATATCAGCAGTTACAGTTGCGCTCTTCTTGTCAGCAGAGATGTTGGTAATTGCAGCGCTTTCGAACAGGTCGGAACGGTCGAAGTAACGTGCGTACCGTTCATCCAGCTTACGGCGGGATGTAACGGTTGCAGTCACCTTGCCATCGGTCAGCTCATAGCTTTCGATGGTCATACGAGCACGCTTTACGATCTTTTCAAAAGCAGGCTGGATCTCATCTTGCTTCGGATAAGCTTCCAGGCTCGCAGGTGTCTTCACGTAGTCGCGATAAACCTGATCATATGGGTGCGGAGACAGCATTGGGCCAATGATGGACAGCAGTGTGATCACTGCCAGCACGATCAAAGAGGTCACTGCTGCTTTGTTTGCGAGAAGACGATCACGGGCGTCATCCCACAGCGAGCGGCCCATTTTTGGGGCTTCTGTCAGCTGGTCGGAGGTAACACTCATAAACTACGTCCTCAGTCAAAACGCACGCGAGGATCAAGCATTGCGTAAAGCAGATCCACGATGAGGTTGAAGATAATGACGAAACAGGCGACGACCACTACGGTACCCATAACGAGTGTGTAGTCACGGTTCAGAGCGCCCTGTACGAAGTAACGTCCAATGCCCGGAATACCGAAGATGGTTTCGATAACCACGGAACCAGTCAGCAGAGCTGCAGCTGCAGGGCCGAGGTAGGAAACAACCGGCAGGATCGCGCCACGCAGAGCGTGAACGACAACGACGGTGTATCCGGACAGGCCATAGGCGCGTGCAGTACGGACGTGGTTAGAACGCAGTGCTTCGATCATGGAACCACGGGTCAGGCGTGCAACAACAGCAATCTGCGGAAGAGCCAGTGTTACGACAGGCAGAACCATGTTGACGAAGGCGCCCCCGCCCCAGCCCCCAACAGGAAGCCAACCATAATGAACACCCAGTATGAGTGTCAGAATTGGTGCCACAACAAAGTTCGGGATGGTCACCCCGAGTGTCGCAACGGCCATCACAGAGTAGTCGACGCCTTTATTCTGGCGCAGTGCTGCGATAACCCCCAAAAACCCACCAACAGCCAAGGCAAGTGCCAGTGCGGAAAGACCGAGCTGCATGGAGATTGGAAGACTTTGGGCGAAAAGTTCATTGATCGAGAAATCTCGGAAGAAGAAACTTGGACCAAAATCACCGGACAATACGCTCTTGAGATAAATGAGGTACTGTTCCCAAAGAGGTTTGTCCAAATTGTAAATCTTGTTCAGGTTCTCCATGACCTTTGCTTCCAGTGGACGTTCGAGATCGAACGGACCACCTGGCGCTACGCGCATAAGGAAGAAGGAAATGGTAATGATCAAGAACAAGGTCGGTATCGCGCTGAGCAATCTGCTCAGGACATAGCGTAACATGGGCCTTGCTTCTCCAGTTGTTTATCGTTTTTATTTACCGATAGTTCACAAAAATGCCAGCCATGAGCTATCCTGCATGACTGGCATTTTCTGTCGCGTTAAAGATTACTTGTTAATCTTGACGAAGCGGCTTGGATGCACGTCCAACAGGTTGGATTCGAAACCAGAAACCTTATCGGAAACAAGGTTCTTGGAGCCGTAGTACATCAAAGGCAGGAATGGCAGGTCACGCATGAAGATAGTTTCAGCTTTCTTCAGGATTTCTGCGCGCTTTTCAAGGTCAACAGTTACTGCTGCTTCGTCCATGAGTGCATCGTACTCAGGGTTTTCATAGCGAGCGTAGTTGAAGCCGGTGTTGTCGCTTTCGGTCATGAACAGGAAGTTCTGTGGGTCGGAGTAGTCACCGATCCAACCTGCACGAGCAACGTCGAAATCACCACGGTCACGCAGGTGTGCGTAGTGGGTCTTGGTGTCAGTGTTCAGCATGGACACTTCAACGCCAAGAGGCTTCCACATGTCTGCGATCGCAACAGCAGTGTTCTTGTGGTTCTCAGAGGTATTGTAACGGATTTCAACCTTCAGAGGGTTGCTCTCGTTGTAACCTTTGGACTCAAGAATTTTCTTAGCTTCTTCTTCACGGTCGAGCAGGTCAGTTTCTGCCCAGGAAGAGTATGCTGGTTCGCCGTAGTTGTCGATTCCTGGAGGCACGAGGGAGTATGCAGCAACCATGGTGCCGCCCCAGATGTCTTCTGCCAGGAACTCACGGTCGATTGCCATGGACAGAGCCTGACGTACATCAGGGTCTTTCATAGCTTCGGATTCGTGGTTCAGCGCGTAGTAGTAGGTGCCCAGGTAAGGCGCTACTTTGAACTGGTCACCCAGCTCGCTGCGGATGAACTCGATCTGCTCCAGTGGAGCGTCGTTGTTGGTGTCCAGTTCGCCAGCCTGGAAGCGGCGAAGAGCTGCACCACGGTCTTCAGTTGGGTAGAACTTAACTTTGTCCAGAGCAACGTTTGCTGCATCATGGAAATGTGGGTTCTTAACTGCGGTCACTGCATCGTTAGGAACGAAGCTGGACAGAACGAATGCGCCGTTGGTTACGATGTTTTCCGGCTTAACGAAGTCAGAACCATACTTTTCAACGGATGCTGGGTGTACTGGAAGACCGGACTGGTGCGCCAGCAGCTGGATGAAGTAAGGAGTTGGAGCGTGCAGCTTGATTTCAAGAGTTTTGTCATCAATTGCTTTAACGCCGAGCTTCTCACCTTCCATGTCGCCTTTGTTAACGGCTTCGGAATTCAGGATTGGGTAGAGAACGTTTGCGTATTTCGCACCGGTCATTGGGTTCATGATGCGGCGCAGAGAGTAAACGAAGTCACCAGCAAGAACTGGGTCGCCGTTTGACCATTTCGCGTCGTCACGCATCTTGAATGTGTATGTCAGACCATCGTCAGAAACAGTCCAGCTTGCCGCCGCGCCAGGGATGATTTCGCCCTTCGCGTTGTAAGCAACAAGACCTTCGTAAAGATCACGCAGGATGTGAGCTTCGTAGGTAGTAGATGTCTTATGCTGGTCAAGAGTTTCCGGGTCAGCGGAGTTACCACGGTTGTAAACGGTTTCAGCCGCAGCAGATAGCGAAGTAGCAGCCACAAGAGCTGCAGCTAGCGCTGACATACGAATGGACTTGATCATACAGATCTCCCCTCTCCTCAAGTTACATTCCGCCAGATTTGGAGACTGGCAGTTCGCAGCAACATTTCACTGTTGCGTTATTATAGCAAGTGTCGAGGGATCAAAATTTCCTCGCAATCGGAGATTATTTTAATCTCTTATTTGAATAATAAACGTTTATGGAAGTATTATTTCTAAACTTAGCTCAAATTCGAACTTTTATTTCAAGTTCCGTTGCTGAATCTTTTCCAATCGCGTCACTATGACGCTCGAGGTTTCTCGCCCCCATTTTTTCACAGGCGTGGCAAAAAACTTTAACCTCAGCTCATTTGTGGTAGAGCACTAGCAACAAATCTACTCCTAGCGTTGAAATGCGCTGCTTCAGGAATCTGGAAAGACTGGCTTAATGGCACCACCGCTTCTTCATGTGCGAGACATACACCTTAACTTTGGGACGACCCCTCTTCTTTCGGGTGCAGAGCTGCAAGTCGGGGAAGGCGAGCGGATCTGCTTAGTTGGTCGGAACGGGTCTGGCAAGTCGACACTGCTGAAAATTGCCGCCGGGCTCACAGAGCCGGATAAGGGGGAGTACTTTTTGCAGCCAGGGAGGACAATTCGCTACCTGCCGCAAGAACCTGATCTTTCCGGGTACCCAACCGTGCTTGCCTACGCTGAAGGTGGACTGGCGCCGGGCGATGATCAATACCGGGCAAAATACTTATTGGAGATTTTGGGCCTGACCGGGGATGAAGATCCGGCGACGCTTTCTGGTGGTGAGGCGAAACGGGCGGCAATTGCGCGGGCGTTGGCGCCGGAGCCGGACATTTTGTTGCTGGACGAGCCGACCAACCATCTGGACCTTCCCGTGATTGAATGGCTGGAATCTGAGCTGAAGCAGATGAAGTCTGCCATTGTTCTGATCTCGCACGACCGTCGTTTTCTAGAAAACCTCTCTCGCGTAACCTACTGGATCGACAGGGGTATCTCCCGCCGCATGGACCAGGGGTTTGCCAAGTTTGAAGAGTGGCGGGACAAGGTTTTTGAAGAGGAAGAAAAAGAGCAATCCAGGCTGAACGAGAAGATCCGGCAGGAAGAGCATTGGATGGTTTATGGCGTGACGGCGCGTCGTAAGCGGAACATGCGCCGGGTGCGGGAGTTGGCTGAGCTGCGTCAGAAGCGCAAGGAGCACAAGGGCCCGCAAGGCACCGTGAAGATGGCCGCCACTGAGGGGGATATCTCCGGCAAGCTGGTTTCTGAAGCCAAGGGCATCGGCAAGACCTATGAAGAGCGCCCGATCGTCAAGAATTTCTCCACCCGCATTTTGCGCGGAGACCGGATCGGCTTTGTGGGGCCGAACGGTGCTGGCAAGACCACCTTGCTCAAAATGCTGACCGGCGAGCTGGCTCCAGATACGGGCACTGTGCGCCTTGGCGCTAACCTGCAGATGATCACGCTGGATCAGAAGCGCGAGAAGCTTGACCCGAATGATACGCTCGTCAACGCCATGACAGGTGGCAGCGGAGACATGGTTATTCTGGGCGACACCTCCAAGCATGTCATGAGTTATCTCAAGGACTTCCTGTTTAAGCCAGAGCAAGCGCGCACCCCTGTGCGTGTGCTTTCTGGCGGGGAACGGGGACGCCTGTTGCTCGCGCGTGCGCTGGCTGCGCCTTCCAACCTGATGGTGCTCGATGAGCCGACCAACGATCTGGACCTTGAAACGCTGGATCTGTTGCAGGAGCTGATTTCTGATTATCCCGGCACTGTTCTGCTTGTGAGCCACGACCGTGATTTCCTTGATCGCATTTGTACCAGCGTGATCACCATGGAAGATGAGAGCGGCAATTGGGGTGAGTATGCGGGCGGTTACACCGATATGGTGCGCCAACGCGGTGAAGGTGTGCAGGCGCGTAAAGCAGCCAAAGCCGACAAGCCGGCAAAGGAGGATAAGTCCCCTGCCCCTGCTGCTGCGAAGAAGGAGGATAAGAAGTCTGGCCTCAACTTCACGCAGGCGCACCGTCTGAAAGCCATTCCGGGTGAGATGGAAAAGCTGGAAGCGAAAATTGCCAAGGCTCAGAAAGAGTTAGAAGACCCGAACCTGTTTTCTTCCAATCCGGATCGTTTTCATAAAGTGACGAACGCGATTGGGAAGTTTCAGGAGGAGCTTGGCGCGCTGGAAGAAGAGTGGCTGGAGCTGGAGATGCTGGCCGACGAGGGCTAACTTCTTCTTATAACTAGAGTATTTGCAAAGGCTTCGGAGCGATCCGGAGCCTTTTTTGCTTTGCGTTGTTTTGTGCGTTCGTTTGCGTTCTTTAGGGATTTTCTGCGTTCTTCCCGAAACGGTCACGTAGTACCCGATCAGACCTTATCCCCCTGCGCGGGCTTACTCATCGTGGTCAATCAGGTGCGTACCGTGGGTGATAGCGCTGCTGGCGCGGATGGCCGCAGCGATGAAAACCACTTCGGCGAGCTCGGCATCCGTGGCGCCACAGACCTTGGCGTTCTCGCGGTGGATCTCGATGCAATACGGGCATTGGGTGGTGAGCGCGGCGGCGAGTGAAATGAGCTGCTTGTTCTTTTTGGAAATCGCACCGTCAGACATGGCCTCCGCATTGAAGGCGATAAACATCTTCCATGATTTCCCGGTGGCCAAAGAATTGAACTTCTTCAGCTTGCGCATATTGTCCATGGAGAACATTGGCATGGGCGACCTTCCGGTTGGCTCAGGTGTTTCCCGGCAATTAAAACAGGCTGCGCTTAATAACTGCCGATGAAACCCGTTCAGCTTTAATCAGGATCAGATGGGTCGCCTTCACTCTTTATTTCGATAGTGGCCGCAGGTGCTGGTTTGCGGTGGGCGGTCCCGCTGGTCAATCTTTCTTGCGCGGCTGCCTGAACTTCAGGAACTTGCCGACAATGATGGCGGTGAGCACGACCATGTAGAACTGTCCTGCCAGCCCAACAATCATGGCGGCTTTTCGGGCGATGGGCGTTAAGGGTACGATGTCGCCGTAGCGATTGTCATCAGGGTGATGAAGGCGGCATACATGAGCGCTTCTTCCTGCGAGCGGGTCTCTATGTTTTCAATGGGCAGGCCTTTGAAGGAACCCGGGTGCATGTGCTCTATAAGTATAAAGAGAAAGAACGAGACCATGCCGATGGAGATGTAGCCGCTGAGCACGCCCAGAACGACGCGGTAGTTCTCTTCCTGAGTGACCAGCATTTCGTCGATCAGCACGATAGCGACCACCGCGTGAAAGGCAAAGTAGATGGCGATCTGCGGTACCAGCGGGTCAATTGTTGGGAAGATGGGCGTATCCAGAAACGCCAGCACCAGCGAGCAGCCCAGTAGGACGGCCACCAGCCGGAAGAACTGCGTCTTCTTGAGGGTGATCAGCATGCCGGTGGCGATGTTGAAGATGTAAAACGCGCTGAACACGTGGGCTTCCAGCGTCTGCCCCGGCAGGATCAATGATCCGAACATGAGCATCATCTGGCTGAAGAGAAACACCTCAACCCGATGATTAAACAGATCCTTCAACCGCTTCGACCGCACCGGTAGCCCCAGTTTCTTTGTGATTTACGGCCAATTTTCGCAAATGACTGCTAAAAAATGGGAAATCCTGAGGGTGGGTTGGCCCATGGTTTTTGGGAGGTCGTGGTGTGTACAGCGGAGCAGAACCGCGTCTATCGCGAGTGTCATAACACCCTAACGCTCGCCTCCTTCCAACGTCATCTCCCTAACAACGTCATCCGCGCACGTTCCTCAAACATCACCTTCCCCAGCAACATCATCTCCCCACCGACATCATCCGCGCGCCCTCCTCTGACGTCATCCCAGCCCCCGAGCCAGGACCTAAGGCCGCAAACACAGACGCAGCTTACTCACCAGCCGATGCCACACTCACATCGAGAGACGTGGGAACGTAATAAAGCAGAGAGGCTCCACCGTGCCACCCTAGGTCCCGCATCGCGCTACGCTTGTGCGGGATGACGGCAGAAGGACATTCGCAACCACATCACCTCACCACCACGCTATGACGTCGCCAGCCATCTCCGCTCCAACGCCACCTCCCCACCGACGTCAACCGCGCGCCATCCTCCGTCGTCATCCCGGCCCCCGAGCCGGGACCCAGTGCCGCAAACTCAGACGATGCTTAATCACCAGCCGAAGCTGCACTCAGGCTAGAAAGTATGGGAACGTAATAAAGCAGAGAGGCTCTACCATGCTCCCTAGGTCCCGCATCGCGCTGCGCTTGTGCGGGATGACGGCAGAAGGGGAGCCGTAAACGCATCACCTCACCACTACGTACATCACCACCACACCTTGACGTCACCAACCATCTCCGCAGCAACGCCAACTCCCCACCAACGTCATCCTCGCGCCCTCCTCTGACGTCATTTCGGCCCTCGAGCCGGGATCTAGGACCACAAACACTGATACTGCTTAATCACCAGCTGATGCTGCACTAACATTAGAAAGTATGGGAACGCAGTAGAACAGAGAGGCTCTGCCATGCCACCCTAGGTCCCGCATCGCGCTGCGCTTGTGCGGGATGACGGCAGAAGGGGAGCCATAAACGCATCACCTCACCACTACGTACATCACCATCACGCCATGACGTCGCCAGCCATCTCCGCTCCAACTCCGCCTCCCCACCAACGTCATCCGCACGCCATCCTCTGACGTCATCCCGGCCCCCGAGCCGGGACCTAGAGCGGCAAACACAGACGATGCTTAATCACCAACCAATGCTGCATTCACATTGAGAGACGCAGGAACGCAACAAAGCAAGATTTGCAAAGATTGGTGGGGCAACACTCTCTATCTTAATGAGTACAAAACGCGAACTCGATTGGAGAGAGAGACCATGGAAGTACTTGGTGTGGACGTTAAAAACTTTGAACCGCGCACTGTTGCTTATGTGCGTTGCACTGGCGATTTTCAAAAGAACCCTGAACTGTTTGCGCAGACATGGGGCAAGTTGATGGGCTGGGCAGCGCAATCAGCCTGATTGAAGGGGCAGAGACGCTGTGTATGTTTGATCAGGATCCTGATGCGGTTGGTTCTGATGAGCGGGAGTTCACCGCTTGCATTACCCTGAAGCAAGATATGGATGTTGCCGGTGAGATTGGCAAAATGACTGTTGCGGGCGGTCTTTATGCCAGTGGGCACTACAAGGTGAGCAATCAGGATTCTGCCAAGGCGTGGGAGGACATGTTTGCCAACTGGCTACCTGCAAGTGGGTATCAGCCCGATGCAAAACCGTGCTTCCAGCTTTATCCCAATATGCTGGCGGATAACACACCGCAGGATATTTACGTTTGTGTTCCTGTGCGGTCTTCCTGATTTTTCTACACCCACCGTTCTTTAAACGGAGGATGTACGCATCTGGCGTGCCGGGTCCCCAACCGATGGTGCGTCAGGTGCGGTTCCCCTTACCCGACTGGTTTGTTCTATCTATGCTCACCGACTTTCGACTTTTAAGTGGCACAGTTGTCGCTGCCGCACTTTCAGGCTCCCTTTTTGCAGGGAATGCTGTAGGTTTTTATCAGGCATGGGAGGCTGGTTATGCGGCATGAGGCTTTGCAGAAGAATATCTATACGCAGCGGATCAACCGGGCGATGGATTATATTGAGCGCAACATCTGCGAGGAGCTTTCTCTTGCGCAGATTGCGGATGCGGCCTGTTTTTCTCCCTATCACTTTCACCGCATTTTCCGGGCTATGACCGGGGAGACGGTAAACCAGTTCACCAGTCGCCTGCGGGTTGAAAAGGCGGCGCGGCGGCTGAAGCAGAACCCATCGATCTCCATTACGGATGCGGCGCTGGATATGGGCTTTGCCTCCCCTTCCACCTTTGCGCGCTCGTTTCAGGCGCGGTTTGGCATGCCTGCCAGCCAATGGCGGCGGGATGCGACGGCCTCAGTGGAGGCGCGGGCCAATGAGACCATGGTTCTGGAGCGACCTAGGTCTGGTTTGGTGGCGGACAAGGTGGAAGTGGGCAAGCTGGAGCCACGCACAGTGGCTTATGTGCGGCGCACCGGTAACTTTCAGGAACGGCCTGAGATTTTTGGAGAGGCGTTCGGCACGCTGATGGCATGGGCCGGGCCGCGCGGGCTGGCGCATGGGGCGGAGATGATGTGTCTGTTCCACGACGATCCGCAGGTGACTGATGCGGAGCTGATGCGCTTCAGCTCCTGCCTGACCTTGCGCGGTCCAGCGGATGTGGAAGGTGAAGTGGGCAAGATGGTGGTTGGCGGCGGGCGTTATGCCTGCGGGCACTTCGTGATCACCCATGATCAGTCGCAGGCGGCGTGGGAGTATATGTTCGGCGACTGGTTGCCCATGAGCGGGTATGAGCCGGAGAACATCCCCTGCTTCCAGCTGTACCCTTCCATGACCGGCGAGATGGGGCCGCATGAAGTGGTGATCTGCATTCCGGTGCGGCCACTTTCTTAAGCCGGTTGTGCGCAAGTTGCACCTGCGGTTTATCGCGGGGTTAAGGGGCGTGGCCTTAGGTTCCGGTGGTGTTGGCTGGTTCGCGAGAGGTTCATGGTCTTCGGCTGGATATTCAGGCGCCTGTTGTTCTATCGCCTCCTGACCCTGTGCAGGATGTGGGGCTTCTACCTGTCCCTGCTGCTATGGGCGCGCAAAGGGCTGTATCTGGGGTTGCTGGCTGGCGTGCTGATGACGGCACTGACGTTTGCTTATGCTCTCGGGATCTACTGGGTTACGAATTGGGTCTACGGCCAGTCGGAGGGCTATCTGCTGGCCGAGATGAGCTGCTGGCTGCTGTGGTTTCCGCTGGTGTGGATGGCGGCACTGGACACGCAGCTCTACATGGTTTGCCTGCGCACGCCGAACCAGAAAGTACTCGGCAACCTGCTTTCCACCTGGGCCTATGAGGAGAAGTTTCTGGCGCATCTGGACATGGTGCGCGAGAAAGCTGGCGGTGACGAGCGCTGAAGAGTGGTGTCAGCGCTCTATCTTGTCATTCGCACTATCGCGTTTTGCAGGACAGCAGGATTCTTGAGGTCTGTGTGCTTTCATCCACGAGTGGCTTCTTGCTCAGGATACCGAACCTGTTGGGATCGGCATTTGGCAGGAGGGAGTTACACATAGGCGTGACCGTCTCGAAGATCGTTTCCAGCACTTTCTGATCCCGGAATGGATTGGTGGTTGGGGTGATGCTGAGCAGGAACTGCCAGTTCTGCGTTTTGTCTGGCTTGCCGTAGGACAAGGTGTATTTGCCGACCTTCTTTGTATAGGTCAGCGGGTATTTGCCAGACTTGATGTTCTCGTGAATGCGTTTTTGATTGGGGCTTTGGCAAGCTGCCAGAGCGACACCGCTGAGCACAAGAGCTGCAGCCAATTTCAGTTTCGGGTGCATGATCGACCTTTGGTTTGAAGGCCAGGTCTGTTGCACACTGATGGCAGCAGACACGACCTTGCGCATGAAAGGTCTCATGTCTCATCTGGAGCCGGAGTGAGGCTGAATGTGGTGAGCGCGCAGCCTTACCCGAAGATCTTATCGATGTCGTCTTGTGCGAGGAGCTTCCAGGTGCCTTCTTCCACGCCGTCCAGTGTGAGGCCACCGAGCTGGGCGCGGTGGAGGTTGGTGACGTGGTTGCCGGTGGCGGCGAACATGCGGCGGACCTGGTGGTAGCGGCCTTCGTGGAGGGTGAGGCGTGCTGAGGTCTCGGAAAGGACTTCCAGTTCTGCTGGCTTGAGCGGATTGGTCTCGTTTTCCAGCATCATTTCACCGGAGGCAAACAGATCGCCTTCGCCGCCGGTCATTGGGCGGTCGAGTTCAACCTCGTAGATTTTTGCAACATCTGCCTTGGGCGAGATGATCCGGTGCAGCAGCTTGCCATCATCGGTGAACAGCAGCAGACCGGTGGTGTCCTTGTCCAGTCTGCCCACGAAGGACAGCGCTGGTTTGCGGACACGGTAGCGATCTGGCAGCAGGTCAAAAACCAGCCGCCCGCGATCTTTCATGGAACAGGTGTAGCCGAGGGGCTTGTTGAGCAGGATGACGGAGCCTTCTGGTGGGTCCAGCGGCTCGTCATCAAACAGGATCTGATCATGAGGCAGCTTGCTGTCGGCTTTGATCGGGTTGCCGTCTTTATCGGTGACCCAACCATTGCGGATGGCGGCCTGCATTTCTTTGCGGCTGCCGTATCCCAGATTTGCAAGCAGTTTCACAAGTCTCATGCTCGTTTCACCCTTCAAAGACGATTTATGCAAGATCATCAGGCTGTGCGCTGCACTCCTGATTGAATTCTGGATCCCCGATCAAGTCGGGGATGACGAGACTGCGTGGAGCATTTTTGAGTTAAAGCTCATCTCAAACATCCACGCAGATCAACTTCCGCCGCCTTACTTATTCGCCTTGATGGCCCGGATGACCTTGTAGCCGCCCTGATCTGCCATGATCTCGTAGGAGGCGAAGACTTTGTCCAGCGTTGCTTCGTATGGCAAGTGGCGGTTGGCGACCAGCCAGAGGTGGCCGGACGGGCGCAGTGCCTTGGCAGCGGCTTTGATGAAGCCCTGACCGATGTCGGCACGGTCCTGCTTGCCACCGGCGTGGAATGGCGGGTTCATGACGATGAAGTCATACGCGCGGTTGAGACCCTTGGTGACGTCCTGCCAGATGAAGTCGACGGCGACTTCTCCTGTCTTGCCCTTCAGGTTGGTTTCAGCCAGATCCAGCGCGCGCTTTTCGGCTTCATACAGATCCATAGCTTTGACTTTGTTCACCTTAACCACTTCAGAGGTCAGGTAGCCGAAGCCTGCGCCCAGATCAGCACCGCGGCCCGGAAGGCGGTCCGGCAAGGTTTTGACCAGAAGCTGGGAGGCTTTGTCGATGTGGTCCCATGCGAAGACACCCGGACGGCTCATGAAACGGCCATCGAGGATTTCGCGTGGGGCATCCAGCTGGCTCCACTCTTCCAGCAGCTGCTGGTTGATGGTGTCTGCAGAGACTTCTGCCCAGAACACACGGCATTTGTTTTTAGAAAGCTTGCCAGCGTTGCCTGCCAGTTTGGTCAGGTCGCTTTCCGCTGTCTTTGCGCCTTCGGTGTTGGAGACAGCTGCGATGACGATGCCACCCTCACCTGCGCTTTTGACAGCCTGTGCCATGAGAGCACGGGCTTCATCACGCTGGCGTGGAGGCAGGACCATAACCAGCGGATAGGTACCGGAGGCTTCTGGTGTGACAGTGAAGCCTGCACGTTCCAGATTGTCTTTGTCTGCAGCGAACGTCTGCTGGCAGACCACGCGGGACTTGTCCATGGCGTTCATGGCAAAGCCCATGCGGGCGCGCAGGAACAGAGCCTTTTGGTCTGCACTGCCGTCTTCAAAGAAGTCGAGACTGCCGTTTTCAAAAGGCAGAAGAAGCGTATCGAGAGCCGGGTCTTTCATGAGACTGATCTGCCTTTAAGAGGTGTGCACGATTTCGCGGGTTTCGCGGAAGCTGATGTCCGGGTTTTTCTCACCCACATAGCTTACTTCCCAAGCGTTCTTGAAGAGGTAAACAGGCTTGTCGTCCCGGTCCAGCGCCACGTGTGCACGGTTGGTCTCAAGGAACTTGTCCAGCTTGAGAGGGTCCGTGCACTCTGCCCAGCGGGCGGTGTTGTACATGACTGGCTCGAAGCCGATTTCCGTCTGATATTCCGCTTTCAGGCGATCGACCACAACGTCGAGCTGGAGCACGCCGACCACGCCGACGATCCAGTTGGTGCCGATGGCTGGTTTGAAGATCTGCACCAGACCTTCTTCTGCCAGATCTTCCAAGCCACGGCGCATCTGCTTAACGCGCATGGTGTCTGTCAGGCGGACGCGGCGCAGGATTTCCGGTGCGAACGCTGGCAGGCCGGTAACGTGGATTTCTTCGCCCTCGGACAGCGTATCACCCACACGCAGCTGGCCGTGGTTTGGCACACCGATCACGTCGCCCGGATAGGCTTTTTCTGCGATCTCACGCTCTTCTGCAAAGAAGAAGATTGGCGCGGACACGGTGATTGGCTTGCCTGCGCGCACGTGCTTAAGCTTCATGCCGCGCTTGAAGGTGCCGGAGCACAGACGCACAAACGCGATGCGGTCGCGGTGTTTCGGGTCCATGTTCGCCTGAACCTTGAACACAAAGCCAGTGACCTTGTTTTCTTCTGGCTTGATGGTGCGGCCACCGGTGGCTGGCTGAGAGTGCGGAGACGGTGCGTGGGCTGCGATGAAATCGAGGATCTGGTCGATACCGTAGTCGCGCAGAGCGGAACCGAAGAAGACTGGCGTCAGATGGCCTTCCAGGAAGCTTTCCTGATCAAACTCGGAGTAGCCTGCGCCGCCGAGCTCTACGTTTTCTTCCAGCTCTTCGCGGATGTTGTCGAACAGCTCACCCACCAGCTCAGGGTCTTCGAGGCCCTTCACGTCTTTGATGGTGTCGAGCGGACCACCGCGGCCTTCAGTGGAAGTGAAGAAGCGGTTGCCGATGTGGTCGTAAACGCCGAAGAAGTCGGAGCCCATGCCCACTGGCCAGCTCATTGGAGTGACGTCCAGCGCCAGCGCTTCCTGAATCTCGTCGAGGATTTCCAGTGCGTGGCGGCCTTCACGGTCGATCTTGTTGACGAAGGTGATGATCGGAATGTCACGCAGGCGGCAGACTTCAAAGAGCTTGCGTGTCTGGCTCTCGATACCTTTTGCAGCATCGATAACCATGATCGCAGCGTCTACGGCTGTCAGCGTACGGTAGGTGTCTTCAGAGAAGTCTTCGTGGCCCGGTGTATCCAGCAGGTTATAGATGATGCCGTTACGCTCGAAGGTCATCACGGAACTTGAAACGGAGATGCCGCGTTCCTGCTCGATCTTCATCCAGTCAGAACGGGCGCGGCGGCGCTCACCACGGGCGCGGACCTGACCCGCAGCACGGATCGCACCACCACCCAGAAGCAGCTTCTCAGTCAGTGTGGTTTTACCCGCATCCGGGTGAGAAATAATCGCGAAGGTGCGGCGTGCCTCATAGGCCTGTGTGCCTGCTGTGCTCATAGAGCCTCCTTTTGCAGGCAAACCCCTGCATATTCTATGTACCGCAGATTTGAGGGTATCCATCTGACGCGCAGGTCTGAGTGTCCTTTCCGGCAAACTCCGGTCCGAAAATTTCCGGAGCTTTTGAAGGACATCGTGCAGGCGCAAAATCTGCTGAAACTTTTGTCGGATTGGGTCTTACAGAATGTGCCTGCGCAATGCCAGCCCTTCCCTGAACTTTTTCCGCAAAGCATGGCTGCACTGCAAATGCACAAAACAAATACCTGAGATATTTTAATTGCTCAAAACTTTTGCATCTTTACGTTGCATTAACTGGAGGCTGAAAAAACGATTTTGCATGAATTTACTGATTCCATATTTAAAATCAGAAGCTTCATACAATTGATATATATTATTCATATTTGACGAGATCAATTATGTTGCGCAATTTGTCTGTTTCCAGCAAGGGTGTTGCTGCCTTTGGCATTCTTGCTGTGGTTGGCCTTCTCATCAGCAGCCTTTCCTATTTCTCATCTTTGCGTGTCAGCCGGGACGCGGTTGAGGTTGCTCACTTCCACACTATCCAGACAGAACTTGAAGAGCTGGAAATTCTGGTTCTGGATCAGGCAATCTCTCTGAAGAACTATTTGCTGACAGGTCAGAAGCACTGGGCCGAGAAGCTGGAGCATGATGCAGAGCTCATTCCAAAGATCTTTGATGAGATCGGTGCAGATGTAGATGCCTTGCAACTTGAAGCCACTTCTATGACAGAGCTGCTGAGCGCCTGGCAATCATGGATGGATGCTTACACCAACACGCAGATCATGCTGATGGCGGATGAGGCAACCCATGATGTTGCCCGTGAAATGGAGATGGATGGCACCAGCGCATTGCTGCTGGAGGAGATTGAGCTTGGTTTTGAGGCGATCGTCAAAGAGCTGAAGATACGCCGGGAGATTTTGACCGGCTCGCAGGAGCATGATTTGCAAATCCTCCAATCGGTTTCTCTCATTGGTGCTGTGGCGGTAGCTCTTGCAGCATTGCTGATGGGTTATCTGAATTATGCGTTGATCTCTAAGCCTATGAAACAACTGACGGATACCACTCATGCGCTGGCGCAGGGACAGCTGGATGTTTCCATTGGACATACCGCCCGCGGTGATGAGATCGGCGCACTTTCCAAGGCTTTGGGCGTGTTCAAGGAGGAGCTTCAGAAGTCTCAGGAGTTTGAAGCTCAGCGCAAGCAGGCACGTGAGGCAGCAGAAGCAAAGCGCCGTGCGGAGCTGGATCGGCTGGCTTGTGATCTGGAGGGCTCTGTTCTGGCGATTTCGACGGATATCCGCAGCTCCACCACGCAGCTGGATGCAACAGCCAGCAGCCTTGCAGAGATTGCTGCGCAGACCACCGAGGAATCTGAGATTGCCTCCGTATCTTCTGAGGAAGCCAGCCGCAATATGCAGGGGGTTGCAGGCGCGACAGAGGAGCTTTCTGCCTCTATCAACGAGATCAACGGACAGGTTTCCACCAGCTCTGATGTAGCGCAAAGCGCTGCCGCTCAGGTGGAGCAGACCAACGCAGCCGTTGGCCGATTGCAGGGCGTTGTGGCGCGTATTGGTGAGGTGACGGACCTGATCCATGCCATATCCGACCAGACCAACCTGTTGGCACTGAACGCGACCATTGAAGCAGCCCGTGCCGGGGAAGCAGGCAAAGGGTTTGCTGTGGTGGCCTCTGAGGTGAAAGCATTGGCCCAGCAGACTGGGTCTGCCACTGATGAGATTGAGGCGCAGATACAGGAAATGCGCAGTGTGGTGGATGCCTCTATCTCTGCAACAGATGAGCTGACAGCACTGGTGAACTCCTTCCGCGAGCACACTACGGCGATGGCGTCTGCTGCCGATCAACAGGCCACGGCGACCAACAGCATTGCGGAGAACATCTCCAGCGCGGCGGATGGTACCGCGGCGATTGCACGGGCGATCAATACGGTGAAGGTGTCTGCGGGCAAAACGGGTGAGCTTTCGGAGGAGATCCACCATTCCATCGCCAGCCTGTCCGAGCGGTCCGATCAGATGCAGGATGCCATGCAGGCGTTTTTGAGCCAAGTTCGGGCCGGATAAGTTAGTTCGATCTCTATCGAAACATCGCTTAAGTGAAGTGGGTTAGAGCTTGAGGTGGGTTTTCCATCTCAAGCTTCAGGAGCGTAGCGTGCTGCTCAACTATCTTTACTCAGAGTTCTATGAGGAACAGGTGTTCCTTGATCTGCTTGGCCTTTCTTCAACCGACTGGCAGAGCCTGCTGGAGCGGCGGGTGATGCCAGCTGCGTCCTATCTGTTCACCAACAGCTCACTGTGTGTCTCCTTCCTTGGGCAATATCAGGAACGGGAGCTTTATCGCTTTCACCTGAAGAGCCATCGGCGCTGGTTTGAGGATCTGCAGTGCTTTGGACTGACACAGGAGCAAGCGGCCAAGGCGTTTTTCCTCTCCCGTTTCCGCAGCGCCAAAGAGGCGTTTCTTGCCGGAGAGCTGGGGGCACGTTTGCACGCGCTGCATCCTGATGTGATGGCGGATTTTGATGGCGCTCTGGAAGAACGCACCTGGGGCCACTTTCTCAACGGAACCTATGGCATCTGCACCCGTGACGGGCAGCCGGACACAATCTTCCAGAAACAGGCTGGCGTGCGGTTTATTGAGAAGATGACAGAGACTGAGCCCCGCCAGTTCTCAAAGGAGCACCTTGGGCTGCTGCGGCAAACCGTAGACTTTCTGGACGGTGTGGAATCTGAGTTTGCTCCGCATGAGGTAAGTCAGTCCTCGAGACAGCGCTGTATCATCGATGTGCGGAAGCGATATTTGGCGGAGCGGGCTGCGGCTTAGTTTCCCTCGCAGGTGGTTTTCTCAAGCAGGTGGGCCCAGACGTTCTTTGGAACGGCGATTGAGAACTTGTTTTGGGCGGAGGCGACCATGATGCCGGTGAGTTTGAGTTGGCCGTTTTCTTCCACCATGACAGGGCCGCCTGAGCCCCGTAGTTGGTGTCACAGCTGGTGAGCCAGAGGTTGCCGCGGTCTTTGTAGAGCTTGCAGTTTTTATCGGCGGCGAGCAGGAACGGGCGGTCTCTGGCGTATCCGGCGCTGGTGAGGTCAAGGTTCTGTGTTACTTCCGGCGCTTTACTGATCACCGGCATGGGCGGCACGTCCAGCGGCTTTGAGAGAATGATCACACCTACATCGGTTGCGGCATGTTTTAGTGTCGGGCGGTTGGTGAAGGTGTAGCCATCCAGCAGATGGGTGCAGGCGGCGGTGGTGTGAGCGATGAACTTATCCCGGCGCACGCCTGCCACGAAGTTGATCTTGGACGGCACATGAGCTTTGCCGGTGCGGGCGTTGTAGAGGCAATGGGCGGCGGTGATGACCATGCGGTCGGAGATCAGGGTACCGGAACACATGGAGCGGGAGCGAAACCCGGCGACGTTGACGCGGCCAATGGCGTTCCACGGCTTATCCCAGCTGTCGATGATCTCGCGGTTGTCTTCTCCGATGATGCCGGGAAAGAACTTTTCCGATTTGCTGGATTTATCCTGAGCCAGAGACGGGCCAGCACTCAGGGCTACCATGAATAGTGCAGCGCTGAGCACGCATTTGGAGAGAGCATTCAAAAGCATATGCAGATCCTGCTGAGCCGGTACCGGCGAAAACATCCCTGCGTTTATAGGCGGCTTGCGGGCGTTCGCCCAGAGCTAATTGGTGCCTGCGGTTTGCCTGTTACTCGGCTTTGGCTTTCGCGTCAGCGCGGGCCTGCGCGATGACTGGCAGATCCATGTTGCCGTCCTGGAACTTGAAGTTGAACTGGATGCGGCTGATCTTCCACGTCCCGCCTTCATGCACCAGTGCGATGTTGTAGGTGCCGTAGACAACCCAGAGATCACCGCCCTCAGCGCCATCAATGAAATGAGTGGCGGTTGCATGGACTTTTACGTTGGCTTTTTGCTCTTTGGATTCAATAAGCGGATTGCCGATCTGGTGGTGGGTCTGGTCGAAGCCGGGCAGCAGCTCTTTCCAGGCTGTTGTGATTTCAGCTGGTGTCAGATCCACGGGTTCCCCTGCCCCGAAGGAGGAGTAATCCAGATGTACGCGGCTGGTCATGACACCTTCGACGGACTCCCAATTTCGGTCGTCGACATCAATGAAGAAACGACTTACGCGATTTTGGATTGGCCCAATAGTGTCCATCTACATGCTCCCAGCTGGTCAGGGCATCCGATGATGCTCTAACTGTTCGTTTTCGCGCGTATCCATAAGCCGAAATCTGGTGTGCGTTTCAGGGATAAGCCCGAGTTCGTCTCCAAAGAGTACCATAGCCGCAGGCAGACTAGCGCATTTGCCTGCACTACATACCTAAGGAATATAACGGTTACGCAGCGGAAAGAGCAGCTTCTTCCGGTTCTATGGTTTTCAGAGGGATAATTCCCCGCCGCATTTCCGCCACAAATAGTGACGGATTACTGATCTTTGGGCCGGTGGATCAGGCGGGTGGCGATGGTTTTGCTGTGAGCCTGCTCGCTGCTCATGGTCTGGGTCATGGCTTCCAGCGCCGCTTCGGCCCATTCTGCCTCGTTCTGTTTGACGGACCAGATCTCGTTGGGCAGGAAGGACAGCATCTTGTTGTCATCGAAGGTGGCCAGACGCAGCTGAGGTGGAATGTGGCCCAGCTTTTCGCGCAAAACGGCCAATGCGCCTTCCAGAACAGGCAGAGAGGACACCATCAGGTTCTGCGGGGCTTTGCCGAGCTTCTCCCAGAGCTGCAGCATCATCTGCTCACCATCCTGCGTGCGGTTGCGGGCAGATTGCAGGGTCCAGTCTTTCTCGGCATTTTGCGGCATGACTTCCAGATAGCCGCGGGCACGCTCGGTGATAGTTGGCTGGTTGCTACCGCCAATGAGGAAGTAGACCGGCTCTCCGTCTGCATGTTTGGCAATGGCGGCGGCGAGATCTTTAGCGCCCTCAAAGTTGCTGGAGGTGATGATGGGCGCGTCGGTGTTGCCGTAGTCACGGTCCAGAAACACCATTGGCTTGGAGATGGTTTTGCCCAGATGCTGCTGGCTGCCAGAAGTGGAGGACACCACGAACAGGCCATCCACATTGCGCTGAACGAGGCCGCTGGCCAGTTCTTTTTCCGTTTCCTCATCTGAGTTGGAGCAGCTGATGATGAGCTGGTAGCCGGTTTCGCGGCAGCGGTGTTCCAGTTCTTCGGAAAGCTTGGCGAAGAACGGGTTGGCTAAGCGCGGAATGATCAGGCCGAAGGTGTTGGTGCGTTTCAGCTTGAGGCTGCGGGCAGTCAGGTCGAATTTGACGCCATGCTCTTCCACATACTCACGAATGCGGGCTTGGGTGGCTTTGCTGATGCGGTACTTTTCCGCCTTGCCGCCCAGCACCAATCGCACTGTGGTGATGGAGACGCCCAGCGCCTTTGCAATTTCATCTGGCTTTTTGGCCATTGCGTGCTTTCTCGCCCTGATTTTTGTAGGTACGCTTAACTGTCGAGTGGTAGTCAGCCTTCCTCAAATTGCCAAGCAGAATATGGCAGGTGCGGGGTGGTGTCCGTGGATATCCCGCAGCTTTTGCGTGAGTTTGAGCACCACGGGATGCTCAAACTCTGTTTTGCTGGGTTTAAAGCAGATCTTTCGCAGAGCCTGCGATTTTGACGTTGATGCCCTGCGTGAGCGCCTGAGCCACGAAGGCTCGCAGCACATCCTGCAATTTTTCTTCCGGCACATAGGCCACGGTGATGTGGTTGGACTGGTGCCCTGCCATCAGATCATCACGGCCCACACCATCGAGCGTGCAGTTCATCAGAGGCCACTCATAGGTGGTTGCCTTGCGGCGACGTTCAAACTCATCTTCTGGCAGCTCAACCGCATGGCCAGTGCCGATGTGCATGATAACCTGTGTGCCTTCATAATGCGCGCGCGCCCAGAGGAAGGCACCCGCCTTACACTGGCCTGCGATGCTGGACCCGCCTTTCGGGAAGTACATGGCCGGCTGGCGATAGCCTGTTGCCCCTGCAAGGCCGCCTTTGAGATGCTCAAACGGTACGGAGCCGGAGATTTCGAAGTCCCAATAGAAGGTGCCTTCATACTCGCTGCCCCAGCGCACATCATGCAGAGTGGTTTCAGCAGGCAGGCCCATGGCGTCCAGCAGGCGCCACATCATGGTCTGCGGAATGGCGGTGCCCATATCCACTTCGTTGATGCAAGGGATGGGCTTGCTTCCCAGATGATGGACCCGTCTTCATCCGGGATCGGGAAGCGCTCGGTGGACCCGATGGCGCCCTCGGCAAAGTCAGAAGCTGCGCAGCTGTCCTTCAAGCCCTGCTGGTACTGTACGCCGACAGCGGACAGACCAAAGCGGGTGGTGAAGCGGGCCATGGCGATCATCATGGCGCACTGTTCCAGCACCTGCTCGCGGGTGAGTTCGGTCGCATCATCACTGCCGAACATAAAGGTCATGCCACGGTCCTCATAGAACTTCAGGCAGTCTTCACGCAGGGACTGAGGCACCTTTTCCATTTCCACCAGAAGGGCCGACTGGGAGAGGCTTTCCAGCGGCATGCCGATGTCAGTGAGGGCTTTGACCGGGAAGTAGCCGTTCATCATGCCCATGCAGAACGTATCAAACAGCCCAAGGATCGCTTTGTTCTTGAGGATGTACTCGCCGACCTGCTGACCGGCCTGCCCTGCTGGTGTTTGCAGGAGGGCATGGTTTGCTGCGACATCCTGCAGATACGAGGTGTCGTGGCTGAGCTTACCGTCTTTCAGCCATGTGGCGAGACCGGATTTGAAGAAGTCATCTTCAAAGGTCTGGGACCAGAGACGGGAATACTCAACACCCAGACTGGTGAGAGACCCAGCCATGCAGAGCATGCCCACCAGACCCGGCCATGTACCATCAAAGTTGGCGAGCAGCAGGACTGGACCTTTGTGCTTGGCAAGGGATGGCGCAATGTGGTGCGAGTATTGCCACGCGGTGAGCAGCACGATGAGCGGAGCTTCCGGATCGATCTTCGCAAACAGCTCTGAGCCTTCTTTTTGCGAAGAGATGAAGCCGTGGCCGCGCGCTGCATCATATTCATGGGCGCGCTTCATCTTGAAGCCTTGCGCGGTCAGCTCGTTTTCCAGTCGCTGCGCATAGTCCTCATAGGTGGGCCAACAGGTGACGTTGGCACTTTCGCGAAGATCTGCATTGGTGACGACAAGGATTTCCTTGTCCGCTACGGAGATAGGCGCTGGGGCCTGAGGCAGGTTGAGCACGTGGTGTCCTCCTGAACTTGTTTTGATACTTAAATTGCTTTTTCCATGAGCGCCTTATGGTGCTGATGGTTGTCGTAAAGATTGAGGTAGACCTGATATTTGGCGGCGTGGAACTGAGCGGTGTTGCCTTCTGGTTGATGAGCCCACCAACACGCACCAGCTTTGCGCTGGCTGATGGAATGTCCTTGAAATCACCACAGGCCACGGCGCCCAGAATGGCAGCGCCCAGCGTGACGGCATCTTCTTCTTCCGCCAGCTGAATTTCCCGCCCTGTGATGTTGGCGTACTCTCTAAGCCAGAGCGGGTTTTTGGTGGCCCCACCGCACATGAACAGCTTGGTGATGCTGTGCCCGGCCTTGGTCATTTCCTCAATGATATGGCGGGTGCCGTAGGCAATGGCCTGAAGCGTTGCCAGATAGAGGCGGGCCAGAGCATCCCGGCCTGTTTCCAGTGTGAGGCCAGAGACAACACCCTTTGCATGCGGGTTGGCGCGTGGTGATCGATTGCCGTGATGGTCAGAGAGCACATGAAGATCTCGGGTTGGGTTTGCTTCCCGCTCCTCCAGATCCTGTACCCAGTTGTTGAGGAGTGCGGTCTCATGCAGGCCCTGCTTGGCGGCTTCTGCTTTGAGCTCGTCATAGGCATCAGACTGCTGGATGGTCCATTCTACCAGCGAGCCAGCAGCGCTTTGTCCGCCCTCACCCAGCCAATAGCCCGGCAGCATGGCACCCCAGTATGGACCCCAGACACCTGGCACCATGACGGGCTTTTCATTGACGATCATATGGCAATTGGAGGTGCCGCTGATGATGGCAAGCCCGCCATCCGGCTCCGCTCCAATGAGTGCCAGACCTCCTGCATGCGCATCAATGATGCCCGCAGCAACCGGTGTGCCTGCGTTGACACCGAGGTCCTTGGCCGCTTGTTCTGTCAGACCTCCGGCGGATGCGCCAAGATCCAGCACTTTCTCCGGCACCTTCTCCGGCAGATCATGCAGACCGACGGCTTGCAGCATATCTTCAGCAAAGCGGCCTTCGTGAGCCAGATAGTTCCATTTGCAGGTCAGCGTGCAGGTGCTGGCGACGTCCGCACCTGTTGCCCGCCAGACCAGATAGTCTGCCAAGTCAAAGAAACGCACGGTGCGCTCATAGCGGTCCGGATAGTGGTTCTTGAGCCAGAGGATTTTGGGCAGTTCCATTTCGATAGAAACTTCACCGCCAACATATTTGAGCGCCTCATCCCCGGTGGCGTTGATTGTGGCGGTTTCTTCTGCTGCGCGATGGTCCATCCACATGATGATGTCCTGATCGGCCTCTCCATTTTCAGAGACGGAGACCGGGCTACCACCCTGCCCGACTGCGACCAGCGAACAGGTGGCATCGACGCCCAATGAGCGGATTTCATCCGCAGAAACGCCAGCGGTGGCCATCGCCTCCTTCATGGCGGCGCAGATCTGTTGCCAGATGTCTGATGAGGACTGTTCGACAAAGTTGGCCCGACCATGAAACTGCTTGATAGGCCGCACCGCAAAGGCCAGCCTCTCGCCCTTTTCATTGAAGATCCCGACGCGTGCGCTTGCAGAACCGACATCAATGCCAGCGTAACATGTCTGTTTCATACGCGGCCTCCCTTTTCGACTCGCGATTGTTCTTCTCCCTTGCTAACTACACCTGCTAACTCGTGTTAGCAAGAGCAAAGCAAATGAGATTTATGCAAAAATTCTCATAGGCAAGCACAGCAAAGCAGGCCGGAGGACGGTTCCACCAGCCGTGACTTTTCAGGATTTGATTGGATCAGGGTGGGTTAGTTTGGCTCTTTCGAGCGGTTTTGTGCATCACTCAGTAATCGCGCGAAAAACCCGTAGCCGATGCCAAAGGCCAGAGCGCGAATCACCAGATCGATGATGAAGAACAGTCCCATCTCGTCCCCAGCAAACGTGGGAAACGGACTGGCCGGAGCAACTGTACCCTCCCCTGCCAGCAGGTAACTGCGCACAATCATGGAGATGGGAAGGCTGGCTGCAAGGGAGCCAACGAACAGACCCCAATAAGTCGCCCCGGTTGGCGCCTTGTGTTCATTTCGCACAAAGATCAAGCTGGTCAGGATCACTGGCAGGCCAAGTTCTATGAACATATTGCCCGCCTGCTTGATGCCGTATTGAAAGACCAACAGGGTCACTGCAACCTGCACCACCGTATAGCTCACGATGAACCAGCTGAGGTAAAACCAGAGGGAACGGTGCAGCTTGGTCATGGATTATACTCGGCTTAGGATGTAGTCAGATCGTTCTCTTCAACATGCTCAGCCACGGTTTGCAATGGCCTGTGCATCTCATATTGCTGCAGCGTTTTTATTGCCCCCAGCTTTGGCAGGGCCTGCATGATGGTCTCATCGCTCTCATCCACGTTGATGAAGGTCAGCGCTTCCTTCTCCACATTGGCAAAAGCAACCGCAAGCAGTGCAGAGGCAAAGCCCTTACCGCGATGTTCCGGCGCGACAGCAAGCTGCATCACAGAGCCGGTTTTGCGGGTGAAGGTGATATAGGCAGCGAGCTTTCCATTCTGCTCGATCTTATAGGAGGTAGCCTCGTCGCCCAGAGCATTGACCGCGAAAGCAGAGTTCTGCCAGCTTGGTGGCTTTTGCCAGAGTTCAGAGGCCAGTGGCTCCAGCTTGCTCCATGAAGCGATGACAGGCTGGGCTGTGGTTGAACGTTCAGAAAACGCAGTCTTTTGCAGGCTGAAGCACTGGAAGTGTCTTTCAGTTGCAAAGCCCAGCTTTTCATAGGCTTTGACAGCCGCGGTGTTGCTGGTGATCACTTCCAGCTGGATTTTGCCGTAACCTGCTTTCAAGGCATGCTCTTCAACCTTGGCAAAGAGCTTGCTGGCAATGCCCTTCCCGCGTGCATCTGGCACCGTGCCTGTTGAAACGGCATAGACTGCGCCAGGGTAAGCTGCCTGTTTGCCGATGAACCAGAACCCCACCAGCTGCTCATCCTCAACCGCCACCCAAGACAGCTCAGGATCAAACCCGCGGGTGGTGATCATCCTCTCAAAATCCGCCAGAGGCATTTCCATCTGAATGACATAATCGGAAAACGCCGAAACCATCACCCGATGCAACTGCTCCATCGAAAACGCCGAAGCCTTCTGAAACAAAATCACCCCAATCCCCTTATCCCATGAATCACCTTGGACGGTGCGCCTGTTTTGATACCTACCCTGTTTGAGGGGGATGGCTCAATGTTTGTGTGGGGTGTGACGTGAGCATTTGTGATCATCTTCCCGTTTCCTACGCTGCGTTTCCGTGAGGGTTTGGGGATTTTGGGAAAAGGTGTTCTCAAACAGAGGTGTGTGAAGAAAGCTGTCGCGTTTTGGGTGGGGGTGTGGTTCTATCGTCTACTGTGATTTTCGGGGCTTCGTCTTTTCAGGGATACCTGCCCATTTTCTGAGTAGTTGCCATGCGCCAGTTCCTGCTTCCCATTGCGTCCTTGCTGCTGGGGTCCGCCTTTCTGTTTTTTGCCGGTGGTGTAACCGGCATGCATTTGCCTCTGCGTGGTACGTTTGAGGGGTTCTCTTCTCTCTCGCTTGGTCTGCTTGGTACGGGCTGGGCGATTGGTTATGTGACTGGCTGCTTGAGCGTGCCGAAGATCGTGCAGCGGGCAGGCCATATTCGCGCTTTTGGGGTGATGGCATCGCTGGCGTGTCTTTCTGTGCTTGCCTCATCATTGCTGGTTGATCCGATTGCATGGGTTGCTTTCCGCTCTCTGGCGGGCTTTGCCTTTGCCGGTGCGGCGATGATCGTTGAGAGCTGGCTGACGGAACGCTCCAACCCGGGCAACCGCGGCGTGATCTTTGGCACCTACACCATGGTGAACCTTGCTGCGACCACTGCCGGTCAGGTCGTGCTTTCCATGGGACCGATTGATGGCTTTGAGTTCTTTGTCATCGCCTCGATGTTTTATGTGGTGGCGCTTATTCCAACTGCCGTCACCCGCACCCCTGCCCCAGCTCCACTGGCGCAGGTGAAGCTGGATCTGAAGCGGCTGTGGCGGAACTCTCCAGTGGCCGTGGTTGCCGTTACGCTGACCGGCGTTTCCAACGGTAGCTTTGGCACGCTGGCGGCGGTGTATGGTGGTCAAGTTGGTTTGCCGATTGCCAGTATTACGCTGTTTGTAAGTGCTTCCATTCTGGCAGGTGCGTTTGCACAGGTGCCGATTGGCATGATCTCTGACCGCACAGACCGACGCTTTGTGGTGATTGCGATTGCCATGGTCGCGCTGGCGGCGGACTGTATCTTCCTGTTTGCCGATACCAGCAGCGCCAACATTGCCATTGCGTCTGCTGTGATCTTTGGCGCGGCGATCTACACCTTCTACCCTGTGCTGGTTGCGCACGCGAATGACCACGCGGATGCAGGGGATGCCATGCAGACCAGTGGTGGCTTGTTGCTGATGCTGGGTGTTGGTTCCATGATCGGGCCGTTTCTGGGTGGTGTGCTGATGAGCGTGTTTGGGTCGATTGGCCTGTTTATGTCCACCTTTGCAGCTCACGCGCTCATTCTTGCCTTCACCCTGTGGCGCCTTACTCAGCGTTCTGCTGTGGCGGAGAGCGAGAAGAGTGTGTTTGTTCCTTCTGCTCCAACGCGCACTGCGACACCGCAAACGATTATTCTGGCGGACGAAGAAGTGGCCAAGGAAATGGAAGTGGACGAGATGTCGGAGCAACCTTCGTCTTAAGTGGTTTTGCGCAGGTATCCACCGGATGCCTGCGTTAACGAATAAATATGAGGTTAAAACTCCTATTTAAACTTGACTATAATTATCAGGTATACAATAGCTCGGAACACAACCGTTGCTTTTGCTAATCCTTTTGAGAAGTCAAGCTCATGAAAACCAATCTTTTCGCTGCTGCCATTGCCGGTGCCCTTTCCACACTTGTTGCCTTTGGTGCTTCTGCACGGGACGTCAAGCACGAGCTGGGCACCACCACCGTTCCTGATCAGCCACAGCGCATTGTTGTGCTGGAATACAGCTTTGTGGACGCACTAGCTGCTGTTGGTGTGGCACCAGTGGGTGTTGCGGACGACAAGAAGCGTGATCGCATCATCAGCGCGTACACCGACAAGATTGGTCATGACTGGGTTTCTGTTGGCACCCGCAAGACCCCAAGCCTTGAAGTGATTGCCTCACTGGGTCCGGATCTGATCATTGCTGATAAGACCCGTCACACTGCGGCCTATGAGACCCTATCCGAAATCGCACCAACCGTCGTGTTTGATAGCCTCGGCGGCGACTACCCTTCCGCGATTGCGCAGCTGGAAGCCATTGGTGCTGCTGTTGGCAAAGCCGATGAGATGAAAGCCCGCGTTGAGGCGCACAAGGCCAAAATGGCGGAGATTGGTGCGCAGTTCAAAAATGCTGGCCACTACAAAATCCAGTTTGGTGTAGCGAATGCCAAAGGTCTGTGGCTGCACTCCCCAGTTTCCTACAATGGCTCTTTGCTGAAGGGCTTTGGTTTTGCCAGCGGCATGAAGCCGACCAATGGTGCGGTTTATGAATCCAACTATGTGAAGACCTCACTGGAGCAGCTATCTGCGGTCAACCCGGACATTCTCATTCTCGGCCCATACGCAACACCATCCTTTGCTGATGGCTGGAAGGGTGAAGCGCTATATGAAAACATCAGCGCCGTGAAGAACAATCGCGTGTTCCATGTGGAAGCACATGTGTGGTCTCGTCTGCGCGGCATGGTGGCTGCAGAGATGACCGCCACTGATCTGCTTGAAATCATGAAGCAAGTTCAAAACTAAGTCCCGCACATGCCATTGACTGCCATGTACTGGAGCCTTATGGGGATGGCGCTGCTCGCAGGAGCGGCGCTGTCCCTTGCCACAGGTGGCCGGCAAGATATCGGCTTTGATCAGATCCTGAGCGCGCTGTCTGCGCAGCTGGATGAGCAGAGCCTTTCCATTATCTGGGACATTCGTGCCCCACGTACTCTGATTGCTGCGTTGATTGGCGCCAACTTGAGCCTTGCCGGGTTGCTGCTGCAGGCCACAACTCGCAACCCGCTTTCCTCTCCCTCCATCCTCGGCATCAACCAGGGTGCTGCCCTTGGAATTGCCATCGGGCTGGTGTTTCCATCTCTCGTGATCTTTAACATCGACACCATGGCCGTGCTGGGTGCCGCCTTTGCTGGTGGCCTGACCCTGACGCTTGCGGGTGGATTGAAGGGCACGCTCAGTGCTCTGCGCCTGATCCTTTCCGGGGTGGCTGTCAGTGCTTTCGCATTCGCGCTGGTGCGCTTTACGTTTACGCTGGATGACGAACTGGCGCTTTCCGTTATTCAATGGACAACCGGTGACATTGCCGATGTGCGCTGGAAGCAGGCCACGCCACTGCTGGTGTGGTGTCTGGCTGCTGGTGTGATGACATTCTTCATGTCTCACAAGCTCAATCTGATGGCGCTTGGGGAAGCTGCCTCGAAGGGGCTTGGCTCTGACCCACGTTTTACCCTGCTGTTCGGCATTCTGCTTGCTTCTATTTTGACCGGCGTTTCTGTTTCCGTAGCTGGCCCAGTAATGTTTGTGGGTCTTATCATTCCGCATTTGTGCCGTGCTGGGTTTGGAACGGATCACCGTGTACTGGTTCCTGCTGTGATGCTGTGCGGCGCGACCCTGATGCTGGTCGCAGATGGCGTTTCCAAGCTGATCAACTTTCCTGAGGAGACAGCCGTTGGCGTGGTCTCCGCTTTGATTGGTGCACCTTACTTTCTTTACCTGACCATCACTGCCAAGGAGATTGACTGATGAGCGTGCTCTCCGAGACCTCCGCGCCTCCTCAATGGCGGGTGGACTTTAAAACCCATCGTGGCACCAAAGCGTTCCGTGTTCAGCTGCTGCTGTTCATTGCCTGCATCACTGCCAGCATGATCAGCCTTGGCGTGGGTGCTGTCAGCATTCCGCTGGATGTGATCATCAACAGCCTGTTTGATCTTGAAGGGCCAAAGCAGACCTACATCATCTGGAAGTCTCGCCTGCCCCGCGTTCTGATTGCCCTTATGGCCGGCGCGAGCCTTGCTGTTTCCGGTGTGATTGTGCAGGCGATTGTGCGAAATCCGTTGGCGAGCCCGAAGATCATGGGCATCAACTCGGGTGCTGCGCTGGCCGCTTTGGGGACAATCATGTTCCTGCCTGAGATGCCCGTCACCTATCTGCCGTGGCAGCTGCTTTGGGCGGCATCGTTGCAGCGGTGATTGTTCTGTTTGCAGCGCACTTGCGTCAGGTCTCTCCTGCCCGTCTTGCTTTGGTGGGCATTGCGGTGGGCATGGTGTGTGATGCGGGCGTTGATTACCTGCTGGTGACAGCGGCCACATTGGAGATTTCCAATCCACTCGTGTGGCTGACCGGCTCCTTGTGGGCGCGCACCTGGGCGCATGTGCACTCCATCTGGCTGCCACTGATCAGTCTGCTGGGTCTGACCATGGTGCTGTCCTATCAACTGGATTTGCAACAACTGGGAGACCAGACGGCACGCGGTCTAGGTCAGAGCACCAATAAGATGCGGCTGTTGCTGCTGGGTGTGGCCACGTTACTGGCCAGTATCTCGGTAGGCGTAGTCGGTGTGATCGGCTTTATCGGCCTCATGTCTCCTCACATCAGCCGATCTCTGGTTGGTGGCAGACATCGAGTACTGCTGCCAACGGCTGCACTGGTGGGCGCCCTATTGGTTGTTCTAGCAGATGCTGTCGGGCGTGCCATTGCGCCGCCGATTGAGGTTTCCGCAGGTATTTTGAGCGCCATGCTGGGCGCCCCCTATTTCATCTGGATCATGACCAGATCTCAAAAAGGACAGAGCGCATGAGCATCGTTCTTTCAAACGTGACTTCTGGCTACGAAGAGTTTTCACTTCAAAGCATCAACCTGACCATTCAGAAAGGCAGTTATGCGGCTTTGATCGGCCCTAACGGCTGCGGAAAATCCACGCTGCTGAAGACCATTGGCCAGATCAACAAGCTCAACACGGGCAGCATTACCGTTGATGGGAAGGAGATCCATCGGCTGCCTGCCAAAACCGTGGCGCGGCAGATTGCTTTTCTTCCGCAAAGCCCGGTTGTGCCGACTGGCATCAACGTTGAGCAGCTGGTTGGCTATGGCCGCGCACCGCATCAATCCATACTAGGCATTCGCAGTCGCCGTGATGTCGAAATTGTTGAAGAGGCCCTGCACACATCCGGGCTTTACAGCTTCAAGGATCGCGCTTTGAAAGACCTTTCCGGCGGTCAGCGCCAGCGGCTTTCATCGCCATGTGTCTGGCTCAGGATACGCCCTACATCATGCTGGACGAACCCACCAGCTATCTGGATATCCGCTATCAGTACGAGACGCTGGATCTGCTCCAGCAGCTCAACAGTCAGGGCCGCACGGTCGTCGTCGTCCTTCACGACATCGCCCAGGCATCGCGCTACGCCGATCACCTCATCGTCATGCGAAACGGCGCCCTCTTCGCAGAAGGCACCCCACACGATGTGGTCAGCCCCTCCCTGGTCAGCTCCGTCTACGAGATCGCAACCAACGTTTATGCTGACCCGGTGTCGCAGACGCCAGTGGTGACGCCTGTTTGAGAAATGGATCTAGAATAAGGAACCTGCCATAGCCCTACCCAATCAACGCCTCACTCTCCCCGTCAAACAGGCACACGCGTTCCATATCAACGGAAAACACCATGCTCTCCCCCGGGTTACATGCGAACAAGGGGGAAACTCTGGCTTTGGCGGGGTGGCCGGATAGGTGGAGGAGGCAGAGGGTGTCGGCGCCGGTGGGTTCGAGGAGTTCAACGTCGCATTCGATCTGTGGGATGTTGGGGGCTGCGAAGGCGTTGTGGGTGATCATTTCGGGGCGTAGGCCGAGGATGACCTTGGTGTTTTCGCGGGGCTCCAGTTGTTTTGAAGCTGGGAGTGGGAGGAAATAGTCTTTGGGCTCACCTTTCAGGACAGCAGGGAGAATGACGCCGAGTTGGTCGTCCTGCTTCACCAAATCTACCTTGACAAAGTTCATGGGCGGTGCGCCGACGAAGCCGGCGACGTACATGTTGGCGGGTTTGCTGTAGATCTCTTGCGGCGTGCCGATCTGCTGGATAATGCCGTCTTTCATGATGGCGATGCGGTCTGCCAGCGTCATGGCCTCGATCTGGTCATGGGTCACATAGACCATGGTGGCCTTGAGGGTCTGGTGGAGCTTCTTGATCTCCGTGCGCATTTCGCCGCGCAGTTTGGCGTCTAAATTGGAGAGCGGCTCGTCAAACAGGAAGATCTTGGGGCGGCGCACCAGGGCGCGACCCATGGCGACGCGTTGGCGTTGGCCGCCTGAAAGTTGCGCTGGTTTGCGGGCAAGCAGATGCTCGATCTGCAGCATGCTGGCCACCTCGCGCACGGCGGCTTTGCGCTCAGCCTTGCTGATCCTGCGCATTTCCAGGCCAAACGCGATGTTGCGTTCCACCGTCATGTTTGGATAGAGCGCATAGCTTTGGAACACCATGGCGATGTCGCGGTTCTTGGGATGGACGTCGTTGACCACTTCCCCATCCAGCCGGATTTCACCGTCCGCGATGGGTTCCAGCCCTGCGATGATGTTGAGCAGTGTGGACTTGCCGCAGCCGGAGGACCCGAGCAGGACGAGAAACTCACCGTCTTTCACATCAAGGGAGATGTCTTTCAGAACTTCTGTTGAGCCAAAGGACTTGGACGCATGTTCGATGGATATGGTCGCCATAAATAAGCCTCTAGCCTTTGACTGCGCCGGCGGTGAGCCCGCGCACGAAGAACCTGCCTGCGATGATGTAAACAACAAGGGTCGGCGCTGCGGCGATGAGGGCGGCGGCCATATCCACGTTGTACTGCTTTACGCTGGTGGTGGAGTTGATGAGATTGTTGAGCGCCACGGTCACCGGCTGCGCTCCGCCGGAGGTGAAGCTGGCGCCGAAGAGGAATTCGTTCCACACCTGCGTGAACTGCCAGATTACCGAGACCACGATGATGGGCACGGAGAGCGGAAGCATGATGTGCCAGAAGATGCGGAAGAACCCTGCCCCGTCCATGGTGGCCGCCCGCACCAGCTCTTGGGGCACGGACACATAATAGTTGCGGAAGAACAGTGTGGTGAAGCTGATGCCGTAGATGGTGTGCACCACAATCAGGCCAGTGATGGAGTTGGCAATGCCCAGAAACCCGAGGGTTTGGGCCATGGGCAGAATGACGATCTGGAACGGGATGAAGCAGCCGAACAGCATCAGGGCGAAGATGATGTTGGCACCGCGGAAACGGAAGAGCGACAGGGCGTAACCGCTCAGGGCACCGATCAGAGTGGAGATCACCACGGATGGCACGGACATGATCACCGAGTTGAGGAAGTATGGCCGTAGACCCTCACAACGCACGCCGATGCAGGCACTGGACCAGGCCTCACGCCAGGCGGTGAAGTTGAGCTCGTGGGGCAAGTCCAGCAGAGCGCCTGCCCGGATTTCAGCGAGATCCTTCAGGGAGGTGGAGAGCACCACGTAGATTGGACCCAGATAGAGCACGGCGGCGGCGAGCAGCAGGGTCCAGATGAAGAGACGGCCAAGCAGGTAGCGTTTGCCGCTGGCGCCGGGGAGTGTTTTGGGGTCAGCCATGGCGCTTTGCCCTCAACTCTGAATAAAGATAGGGCACGATGATCGCGGCCACTGTGGCCAGCATCATCATGGCGGAGGCGGCGCCAAGGCCGATCTGATTGCGGCGGAAGGCCATCTCGTACATGAAGTTGGCGGGCAGCGTCGAAGAATAGCCCGGACCGCCATTTGTCAGCGCCACCACAAGGTCAAAGCTCTTAATGGACAGGTGCGCGAGAATGACGAAAGCCGAGAGAAACACGGGTCGCAGGGACGGCAGGATGATGCCGAAGTAGATGCGGGTGGTGCTGGCGCCATCCAGATGAGCCGCGCGGATAATGTCCTCATCACGGTGCGCAGGGCAGAGAGGAACAGGGCCATCACGAAGCCCGAGGCCTGCCAGACAGCGGCGAGGACCACCACATAGATGGCCATATCCCGGTTGACGATCCAGTCGAACTGAAAGCTCTCCCACCCCAGCTGTTGCATGTAGCTTTCGATGCCGAGGGACGGGTTCAGGATCCATTTCCACGCCGTACCGGTGACGATGAAGCTGATCGCCATGGGGTAGAGATAGATGGTGCGCAACGCCCCTTCGGCGCGGATGCGCTGGTCCAGCAGCACGGCCAGCACGCAGCCGATGGTGATGGCGAACAGGATGTAAAGACTGCCGAAAATCAACAGGTTATGAAAAGCCACGTTCCAGCGGTCCATGGCCAGCAGGCGCACATATTGCTGGATGCCCTGAAAATCGAAGGTGGGCAGCATGCGGGAGTTGGTGAGCGAAATGAAGCCCGTCCACGCGATAAACCCATACACGAAGAACACGATGAGTAAGAATGGCGGACCAACGACCAGCTGCGGCAAATATCGCTGCAGTCTGTCAAGAACAGACATCTGCTTGCGCTGCTGGGGGTTGGACATGGGGCTCTCTTTGCTCAGTGCTGGTTTGGGTGTCAGTGCGTACCCTTTACTCTGACTGCCCTTGGGAAATCAATCTGCTAGGATTACGGTCTCGGCAAGCTTTTCGACAGCTTCCTGTGAAGACATGTTGGTGTTGAAGTGCTCTGTCACCACATCCAGAAAGGCACCGCGTACCGCGCCGGACTGCACAAGCTCGTGGGCGATGGAGCCAACGACGGTGTTGCGGGCTTCATTGAGCACCAGATCCTCGCTGGATTTCATGGCGCATTCGTCAAAGCCTCCAAACTCACCCCCAGTCTGGCAGGAATGGAGCCTTTCAGCAGGTTGAACTCCTTCTGCACATCCTCATCCAGCAACATGGAGGCCATCAGCAGCTGGCCTTTCTGCTGTTCTTCATCAGAGACCTGAAACATGGCGAAGCTGTCGGAGTTGATGATGTAACCGCCGCTGGACGGAGCTGAAACACAGATGAAGTCTTCGCCGTACTTGAGGCCTGCGGTCAGAAATTCCGCCTTGGCCCAGTCGCCCATGATCTGCATGGCCGCCTCACCGCGCATCACCATGGCGGTGGCAAGGTTCCACTCACGGCCCGGAGCGCCGGGGTCCACATAGGTGCTGAGTTTACGCATCTGGTCAAACACCTTGATCATGGTGTCTGAATGCAAGGCTTCCTGATCCAGATCCAGATAGACCTGCTTGTAAAAATCCGCGCCGCCGATGCCCAGCAGTACCACCTCAAACAAGGTTACGTCCTGCCAGGGCTGGCCGCCATGGGCCAGCGGAATGAAGCCAGCGGCCTTGATCTTTTCAGCGGTCTTGTTGAACTCATCCCATGTTTGCGGAGGTGTGACGCCAACCTTGTCGAGCACCTTTGGGTTGGCCCAGATCCAGTCCACCCGGTGAATGTTCAGGGGGACGGCCACATACTCGCCCTGATACTGCACGGTCTCTTTCAGAAGATCCGGCAGCAATGCGTCCCAGTTTTGCTCGTCTGCAACTGTGTTGAGCCTTCCAGCGCGCCAACGGCGGCCCATTCCTTGATGTTCTGGCCTTTGACCTGCGCCACCGAGGGCGGCACTCCGGCCAGCACGCGGGCGCGCAGAACGGCGGCCATGGCATCACCACCACCGCCTGCCACAGGCGCGTCATCCCATACGCCGCCGCGGGCTTCAAAGGCGTGTTTCAGCGACAACGCGGCGCGTGCCTCCCCGCCTGACGTCCAGAAATGCAGAACTTCGGCTGTGGGTGCGGCCTGCGCCGTTATGCTACTGAGTAAAACAGCAAGTGCGACCAAGCTGAGACGCTGGCTGCCCATTACACTCTCCCGATGGATGGTCAGAGGACGCTTCTAGCAAACTCTTTCTTCAATTTATCTCGTATAAACACACAATCCAATGAACTTGCACGTGCAAGACAACCTGACGCATACACATTCCTCTCGCCGCGGCCAAATGTTTTGTTATACAGCACTGGGCCAGAGTGAGCTGGTTGGGATTGAAATGGGTACACCGAGGTATGATGCTCTCGAACAAAACACTGCTGATTGTTGACGATGATGAGGAAATCGCCAGCCTGACGGCAGACTTCCTGAAAGATCGTGGGTACACCGTGTTCACCGCAAACTCGGCGGAAGAAGCCATGGAGCTTCTGGACACCAACCACATTGATCTGATGGTTCTGGACATCATGCTGCCGGGAGAAAACGGGCTGACCTTGTGCCAGCGCGTGCGTCAGACCTCCAAGATGCCAATCATCATCATCTCCGCCATTACCGGTGATACAGAACGCATTGTCGGGCTGGAGCTGGGTGCAGATGACTATCTGGAAAAGCCGTTTAACCCCAGAGAGTTGCAGGCCCGTATCTTTGCCATTTTTCGCCGCACGGAAGACGTTGAAACAGCAGCAGCGCCCAAAGCGCAGCGCTTTGAGTTCAGCGGCTGGAAGCTGGATGAAGCAACCCGCCACCTGACAGCGCCGGACGGTGTGCTGGTGCATCTCAGCTCTTCCGAGTTTGATGCTCTGCTGACTTTTGTGAAGTCACCGCAAAAGCCGATCTCCCGCGATACGCTGGGTCGCGTGCTGCGCGGTGCCAAGGTGAATTCCCATGATCGCAGCATCGATATTCTGATCAGCCGCCTACGCAAAAAGCTGGCTCAGACTGATCCAAACACCGACTTCATCACCACAGTGCGCCATCAGGGCTATCTGTTTTCTCAAAGCGTAACGCGAGTGTAATGTGAGAGCACCGGAAAGAGCGTGGCCGTGTCAGGACTGATCCTGAGCATCCTTCCCAGATCACTTGAACGCCGTATGGTTGTGGTTCTCATCACCGCGGTGCTGTCGATCTTTGTGGTTCTGGGGCTCACGCTCAATGCCTACAACAACAGAGAGCTGGCGCTCGCCAACTCCTTTGAGGCCGGTGCTGAACTGAGCCAATACGTTCGCTCGTCTTTGCTGGGAAGCTCCGCACCAGCGCCCTTTGCAGGCACCTATCTGCAGGTGGTTGAAGCTGGCAAACCAGCGCTTTCTGGCGATGCCTCTTCTCTTCCTTTTATCATTGAGGAGGACAGACTCAGACTCGCAGCTGAATTGGTGTTTGCAGGCAACTTGCCACGGGCAGATCTGATCACACACGACCAATCCAATCCAACCTATCAGCTTGATAATCTGGGCGCTTTTGCGCAGGCTGTCACACGGCAGGATAAGGCTGTTCAGCTCTACCTGACCTTACCGGATGGACAAGGCAATCGCCTGATCACATTCCCGAAACTGTGGCAGGACCGGATGACAGAACCGGTGCTCTTCATCATCGCGGCTCTTTGCATCACGCTGGTGTTTGTTCTGGCCCGCAGCCTCGTGCATTACACTGCTGCTCCTTTCCGGTCTCTCGCCAAGTATGAGCGCGCAGAGCTGAAACCGTGGGATACGGAGGAAGCCGTCGCCCTGCAGGATACGCTTGTACGAGAGCAGGAGGCCCGGGCGCAGCTGCTGGAAGAGCAAAAGCGCATGCTGGCCTCCATCAGCCATGACCTGCGCACACCCGCCACCCGTTTGCGCCTGCGGCTGGAGCAGATTGAGTCCACCTCCCTGCGCAATCGCATGCTGCATGATGTAGAGGAGATGACCCGCCTTATCGCAGCTTCCCTTGATTTTCTGCGGTTCAACGCGCTGCTGGAAGAGCCTCAGCAGCTCTCCCTCGCCGCACTGCTTCAATCGCTTTGTGATGATTACATGGACACGGGCAACGATGTTGTCTTCGTGCCGCAACGCCACAAGATGACAGACCAGAGCCGCAACATTTTCGGCGGTGGCGGCGAGGTTGAGCTGGAAGTGGAAGGCCGCGCCGTCATGAATGGCCAGCCCACGGCGTTGCGCCGCGCCTTCAGCAATCTCATTGATAACGCGCTCAAATATGGCGGTGCGGCCACGGTTGAAATGCAGAACCTTGAGAATGATCAGTTGCTTGTTTCCATCAGCGATCCCGGCCCCGGCATCCCACCTCATCTGCATGAGAAGGTGTTTGAGCCGTTCTTCCGCAATGACAGTGTGGAACGCACACGCTCTTCCAGTGTTGGCCTCGGCCTGTCCATCGTCAAGCAGATCATCAACGCCCATGGCGGAGAGATCAGCCTTGGCGAAACGGCAGAAGGCAAGTTCTGCATCTTCGTAAAACTGCCCCGCGAACTTTAAAGAATCACGCCCTGCGTAGTTTTCCTCATCCCACCCTTCATTTTGGGGAAAGATCTGCAAAAACAACCTGTAATGTAACAAGTTGAAACATCAGGTTTGCCGAGTGACCAGTTTCATGATTTCCCTAGGACATCATTTAGAAATCCGCCTTTAAAAGCGGAGGGTGCTCTCACTGCATTTGGGCAGTGGGGCCGGACTATAATGGAGTACAGGATGAAAGCGCTATTCATTGGCCAGTCCTACATCGACGTAACCTTTTTGTCAGAGACCATGCCGGAAGGCGACGAAAAGGCGATCGCGCAGGATTATGCAGTCAGCTTCGGCGGCAACGCCGTCACCGCAGCTTTTGTTTGTGCCAAGCTGGGCATCGCGCCAGACCTGTTGTGCTCCATGGCAGACGACTGGCTCTCCCGCATGTTCCGCGATATGGCCGCGAAATACTCCATTCCGATCCATAGCTGTAAGGTGAAAGAAAGCTCTCTCTCCTTCATCATGCCGAAAGATGGCAAGCGCGCGATTGTCCGTTGTCGTGACAACGACTTCCTGCATCCGTTCCCGGATCTCAACCTTGCAGGCTGTCAGGCCCTGCACGTGGATGGCCACATCCCACACGCTGCTCTGCACTACGCCAAACTGTGCCGCAAGCACGGCATTCTGACCTCTCTGGACGGCGGTGCGGTTCGCGAGAACACCGAGGAACTGCTCGATTACATCGATGTGGCGATTGTTTCTGAACTGTTCTGTGAGCAGCTTGGCAAGTCACCTGAAGACACGCTGGAATACCTGCGCGCCAAAGGCGTGAAGGTGGGCGGTGTGACTCAGGGCGAGCAAGGTCTGCTGTGGTACGAAGACAAATGCCCGATCAAACGCCAGCCAGCGTTGAAGGTGCCAAAGAGCCGAGTCATCGACACCAACGGTGCGGGTGATACCTTCCACGGCGCATACGTTTACGCGTATCTGGCTGATCCAAAAGGCAGCTGGGAAGATCACTTCAAAACCGCCCGCGCAGCTTCTGCGCACGCCATTCAGTTCCTCGGCAACGAAGCATCTTTGCCAACGGTTCTGGATCTGGACAACGTGCAAAAGAACTTCCCTGCAGGCGATGAGTAATATGAGCGCTGATCAACCTGTAAAGACGGCGCTGGTGGGCTTTGGCGTTTCCGGCCAAAGCTTCCACGCCCCGCTGCTGACTTTCGTTGACGGGATCGAGCTGGCTGCCGTTGTTTCCAGCAAACCGGATCTCGTGAAGAGCAAACTGCCGGACTGCACACCCTACACCTCTTTTGAAGAGGTGTTAGAGCAGCCGGAGATCGAGCTTGTCGTTCTTAGCCTGCCCAACACGCTGCACTACGATCATGCCAAAAAGGCGTTGCTCGCTGGCAAGCATGTGGTGGTTGAAAAGCCATTCACTATCACCAGTGCAGAAGCCAAAGAGCTGATTGAGATTGCAGAGCAGAAAGATCTGAAGCTCTCCGTCTATCACAATCGCCGCTTCGACTGTGATTTCCTGACACTGCAGGACCTGATGGAAACAGGCCGCCTCGGCAAAGTGCACTCTTACTTGTGCAACTACAATCGCTACCGCCCGGACATCAAAGGCCGCTGGCGCGAGCAAGATATCCCCGGTGCAGGCATTCTGTATGATCTGGGTGCCCATGGCATCGATCAGGCGCTCTGCCTGTTTGGCACGCCAAAGTCGGTTCAGGCGAAACTGCGTGTTCAGCGCAAAGATGCAGCGGCGGTGGATCACTTCCACCTTGTGCTCGGCTATGACGACTGTGACGTCATCCTGCACGGCAACTGCCTCAGCACAGAGCAAGGCCCCCGCTTTCAGGTGAGCGGGGATAAAGCCACCTACATCACCTATGGCATGGATCCACAAGAGGACATGCTGAAGGCCGGTGGCGGACCAGCTCGTTCTGACTGGGGTGTTGAAGCGGAAGACGACTGGGGCACCCTTTATGATGAAGCTGGTGAAGGTAAACCTGTACCAAGCCAGAAAGGTGGCTATGAGCGCTTCTACGCTGGTATGCGGGATGCGATCCGCCACGGTACCGCAGTACCCGTCTCCCCTCACGATGCCATGCAGACCATCCGCATCATTGAGGCCGCTTATCTGAGCGACAAAGAGACCAGAACAGTCTTCCTTTGATTTTGAGATCTGACCTGTGGCAGCCATGTGCTGCCGCCGGTTCCTTCCCTCAGTGTTCAGAACATAAGCGCGCAACGAAACGTGCTTTGAACGCAAATTTCACATAGCAACGCACGAAAAAACGGTGACCCAAATCCGGTGCTCTGAAGACGTCTTCAGGTGCGGATGTAGTCGGTTTCTGTCTGTTACAATCTGATTTTGGGCAGTTTGCGGGCAAAGCAGCGTGAAAAACTTGGTCTGTAATGTATCAAACTGTTGTTACAAACCTGTTGCAAATGCGTAAGGGTACGCTCTGACCTGCATGTAATTACAAGATATATATTAGTATAGAACTCAAACTAATCTTTCTTACAGATCTAATAGATTAGCCCTGAGTTTTATAAGTAAGTCATTCTCTATGTAATGAGAAATATTTCCCTTTGTAACAATTCGTAACACCTCGTAACACTAGTCTTTTTACGTATTGTTGCGCGGCCTCGCCCAAATGATCCTCGCGTAAAAATCGCCTCTTGTCCCTTCAAGACTTAGTGAAAGCTTAAGAAGGCGCGCATTCACCTAATATAATCGGGAGATAAAACGGTGAAGGATCCAAAAAACAAATTTTCCATCAATTTGCCTTTGAAGGGCATTGTTCAGGCTGTCACCGACCTGCCCGATCCGGTGTTTGCCGAAAAGATGATGGGTGATGGCGTTGCCATCGACCCGATCGACAATGTTCTTTACGCCCCGTTTGCTGGTCAGATAACTCAAATTCATAATTCACATCATGCAGTTACGTTGCAGCAAGGTGACGTTGAACTGCTGATGCACATCGGCCTCGACACTGTCGCTCTGAAAGGCCGTGGCTTCGAACTGCACGTCGCTGAGGGAGATCAGGTCGAGCAAGGTCAGCCACTTATCACCTTCGACGCCGACGTCATCGCCCGCGAATGTGTTTCCGTCCAGTCCGCAGTTGTTATCACCAGCGGTCAGGAAATCACCCCAGTTACTCCCCTTGGCAGCGTCCAGACAGACCTTAATCAGGTCGTCTTCACCGTCCCAAGCAGCAACGATCCTCAAGGCACATTCGCCCCTGTGCAGGACACTGCCGTAGAGCCAACCGGCCCTGCGATCACCGGCTCCATCAAGATCCCAAATGCCACCGGCTTGCATGCCCGTCCAGCTGCTCGCCTGGCTGTTGAAGTGCGCAAAGCCGATGCAAAAGTGACCTTCACCGTCAACGGCAAAACCTGCAGCGGTTCCTCAGTCACCGGCATCATGTCCCTGAAAACAAAGCTGGGTGATACGCTGGAAATCGAAGCTGTTGGACCGGATGCACAACAGGTTGTGGCTGATGTTATCGCCGCTGTGAAGGCAGGTCTTGGCGAAGAAATCACCAGCTTCTCTGAAGCCCCACAGCAAGAGGTTGAGGAAGAAGCGCCGCTGCTTCAGGTTAAGTCTGGCGAAGAAGGCGTTCTCATTGGCTTCACCGCATCACCGGGCCGCGCCATCGGCAAATTAGTCAAGCACAACAAAGCTCTACCGGAAGTCACCCGCGAAAGCATCGGCGCTGCTGAAGAGCGTGCAGCCTTCAAAGCTTCCGTTAAATCTTCCATCGCAGACCTGCAAAGCATCATTGATCGCCTGACCAAGAACGGTCAGGAAGAGCTGGCAGAAGTCTTCAACGCTCACATCGAGTTACTCTCCGATCCGGAACTCTCCGAAAAGCCATTGGCCGACATCGCCAAGGGTCAGGGCGCAGCCTGGAGCTGGAAGCTGGCCTATGAGGCACAAGCAGAAACCCTCGCCAAGATGGACGACCCTCTGCTGGCAGGCCGCGCTGCCGACGTGCGCGACATTGGCCTGCGCGTTTTGAAGAAGCTGCTCGGCGTAGATGATGGCGGCGAAATCCTCGAAGAAGGTACGATCCTCCTTCAGGAAGACATCACACCATCCGAAATCGTTGCACTGGACCTGACCAAGATCGTCGGCCTGTGCACCACTCACGCGGCTCTTCCTCTCACGCAGCTATCATCGCGCGCTCCAACGATCTGCCTTATCTTGTCAACGTTGAAGACGCCATGAAGGATCTGGAAGACGGCACCGTTCTGCTTCTGGATGCCAAACGCGGCAAAATCAAAGTTGCCCCGACAGATGCCGAGCAAGCGGCTTTCACCAAGAAGATCGAAAATGCTGCGAAACAGGCTGAAGAATACCAGCGTGACGCGCACAAACCAGCGATCACCAAAGACGGTTTTCAGGTCGAGATCGCAGCCAACATCGGTAGCGTAGAAGACGCCGAAAAGGCTGTTGCAGCCGGTGCTGAAGCCGTTGGCCTGCTGCGTTCCGAGTTCCTCTATATGGAGCGTCTCAACGAACCAACCGAAGAAGAGCAAGCCGAAAAAGTTGGCGCAATTCTTGAGGTTATGGGCAAAGAGCGCCCTGTCATCATCCGCACACTGGATGTGGGCGGCGACAAGCCTCTGCCATACCTGCCAATGCCGCATGAAGAAAACCCGTTCCTTGGTGTACGCGGTGTGCGCATTGGCATCGAGCGCCCAAGTATCCTGCGCCGTCAGATCCGCGCGATCCTCTCTCAGGCACACAAGGGCCACGCCCGCATCATGTACCCGATGATCAGCGCCCTGGACGAGCTGCGTGCCGTCAACGCGCTGGTGCGTGAAGAGCAGAAAAACCTTGGTGTTGAACACGTTGAAGTTGGCATCATGATCGAAGTGCCATCCGCCGCCCTCATGGCCGACAAGCTGGCACAGGAAGTCGACTTCTTCTCCATCGGCACCAACGACCTCACCCAATACGTCATGGCCATCGACCGTGGCCACCCAGGCCTCGCAGCCCGTGCAGATGCCCTGCACCCAGCCGTTCTGCGCATGATCGAGCTCACCGTTAGAGCCGCAGAAGACGCAGGCAAATGGGTCGGCGTATGTGGCGGCCTCGCCAGTCAGATCGAAGCCGTGCCGATCCTCATCGGCCTCGGTGTCAAAGAACTCTCCGTCAGCGTACCTGCTCTGCCGGAAGTGAAACACACAGTTCGCACTGTATCCATGGAGGAGTCCCGCAAGCTCGCACAAGCGGCTTTGGACTGCGCGGATACCAGTGATGTGAAAGATCTCCTCAAGTCACACCAGTGATGCAGGAGTAAATGTGGGAGTTGGCGTTCCAGATGGGAATGCCTAACAAAATCAGGGGGCATGGCGTGTTCGCACACCATGCAACTCTGGGGGAAAAACAATGAGTACATTCTCAAACGCATTTGGTGCCTTACAAAAGGTTGGTAAGGCCCTGATGCTGCCAGTGTCGGTTCTTCCAGCTGCTGGTATCCTTCTCGCGTCGGCGCTGCTGACCTGCCGTTCATTCCGGAATTCATCAACCATCTGATGGCGCAGGCTGGTGGTTCGATCTTCGGCAACCTGCCAATCATCTTTGCAGTTGCTGTTGCACTCGGCTTTGCGAAAAACGATGGTGTAGCCGGCCTTGCTGCTGTGGTTGGCTACGGTGTCCTTCTGGCAACAATGGGCGTTGTTGCAGAAACACTTGCCATCGAAACCAAGCCGATCCTCGGCATTACTTCCATCGATACCGGCGTGTTCGGCGGCATCCTCGTGGGCGCACTTGCTGCGTTCATGTTCAACAAGTTCTTCCGTATCAAGTTACCGGATTATCTCGGTTTCTTCGCTGGTAAGCGCTTTGTTCCGATCATCACAGCATTCGCCTGTATTTTCCTCGGCGTTATCCTGTCCTTCGTCTGGCCTCCAATCGGTGGTGCGATCAACGCGTTCTCCCGTTGGGCAGCTGAAGAAAACCCAGAAGTTGCGTTCTTCATCTATGGTGTGATTGAACGTGCGCTGATCCCATTCGGCCTGCACCACATCTGGAACGTTCCATTCTTCTTCGAAGCTGGTTCCTACATCGATCCGGCAACCGGTCAGGCTGTCACCGGCGAAATCCAGCGCTACCTTGCTGGTGATCCAACTGCTGGTAACATGGCTGGTGGCTACCTCTTCAAAATGTGGGGTCTGCCTGCGGCTGCATTGGCAATCTGGCACTGCGCGAAGCCTGAAAACCGCACCATGGTTGGCGGTATCATGATCTCCGCAGCGCTGACCTCCTTCCTTACAGGTATCACTGAGCCAATCGAATTTGCGTTCCTGTTCGTTGCGCCAGTTCTTTACATTGCACACGCAATTCTGGCAGGTGTTGGCTACTCTCTGATGATCATGCTCGGCATCAAGCACGGCATGACCTTCTCACACGGCTTCATCGACTACGTTCTGCTCTACCCACTGTCCTCCAACGGCTGGATGCTGGTCGTGTTTGGTCTGGGTTATGCGGCTCTGTACTACGCTGTGTTCCGTGTTCTCATTGTAGCTCTGAACCTGAAAACACCTGGCCGTGAAACTGCAACTGAAGCATCTGCTGCTGTTGCCTCCGGTGATGAAGACGCCATGTCCGCAGCGCTTGTGAAAGCCTTTGGCGGTGCAGACAACATCACTAACCTGGACGCATGCATCACCCGCCTGCGCGTCAGCACGGCTGATGTTTCCAAGGTTGACGATGCGGCTCTGAAAGCCCTCGGCGCCCGCGGTGTGATCCGCGTTGGCAACGGTGCACAGGCGATCTTCGGCACTGCCTCTGAGAACCTGAAAACCGACATGGAGATCTACCTGCAAGGTGGCGGTGCTTCCGCAAAACCAGCAGCAGAACAAACTCTCGATGCAGCCGCGATCTTTAGTCAGCTTGGCGGCAAGGATAACGTGGTAGCTGTTGAAGCTGTGGCAAACACCCGCGTGCGCGTTGAACTGCGTGACATCGCTGGTGTGTCCATGCCGGATCTGTCCCAGGCAGGTGTTCAGGTCATGAAAGCCGGAGACAAAGCGCTCCACCTCATCGTTGGCGAAAAGTACACCACCCTCGCCAAGGATCTCTCTGCTCAGATCTAACTGGCAGAGACCCAAGGTGCCTTTGGAGGTTTACCCTCCTCCCGAACCTTCAGAGGCACCGCCACCAAAAGCAGCACTCCCCGCCCGGCGAGTGCTGCTTTTTTACATTCCAATGTAGTAATCGACTGTTGTTCATTTCGCAGCAGAGAAGCGAACATAAAAATCAGATGTATCGAGCAGAAAGCAAATCATCTGGGCAATTAAGCTAATAAGCTAACTTCTGATCATTAAGTATGTTCAGGTACGAACTTCGATATGCCACTCTTGGCTTATCGATGAGCCAAGAGTGGCATATCGAAGTTCTATTGCTACCAATCTTCAGCCATCAAATGGCTACCCACCTACATGATAAATTTATTTATGCATAATAATCAATGAGTTAAATATTGTTTCTTTCAAATTGCCTCTCACCCAACGCAACTGGCACACAAATTGCTGATGTGTTGGCAAGCGTCCGCTGAGTGAGGAATGGCGGGGCTTCCCATTTTTATTGAATGGGGTTTATTCATTGATTTTAAGGAGCATGTAATGCCAACTCCCGCTTATATCAGCATTGAAGGGTCAACCCAGGGTCCAATTACTCAAGGTGCATTCACCGAGGATTCTGTCGGTAACGTATGGCAGGAAGGCCATGAAGATGAAATCATGGTGCAGCAGATTGATCATACAGTGATCATTCCGCGTGACCCACAGTCCGGTCAGCCTGCAGGTCAGCGTGTGCATACACCATTCAAATTCACTTGCTCCATGAACAAGTCCATCCCTCTGCTGTACAACGCGTTGTGCACCGGTGAGATGCTGCCAAAGTGTGAAGTGAAATGGTATCGCACCAACTCTTCCGGCAAGCAGGAGCACTTCTTCACCACCACCTTGGAAGATGCACTGGTCACCAACATCGAGTGTGATCTGCCGCATTGTCAGGATCCAAAAAACGCTGACTTCACTCAGCTTCTGACCATTGAGCTTTCCTACCGCAAGATCATGTGGGAACACACCGTCTCCGGCACTTCCGGTGCTGACGACTGGCGCGCACCAGCAGCTTAACGCTGTTTTCCAAATGGTATGAGGTCAGATCCGGGTCAGCTTTGACCCGGACACTGCCTTTGGGTGAAGTTTACAAGGGGCGATCAGAAGATCGGCTCTGCGGAGTTCCATTATGCGGTTTGTCTCAGGCAAAACCTCCAGAAAACGTGGCTACCTTTCCAGTTTCTTTCGCAACCTGTTGTGGCGACATCGGAAAGTTGAAGAAAGCGCAGAGGACGCTCCCAAACAGAGCGACCCGGCTGGAACAGCCCATGTGGTTCTGGCTGGTCGGGACCGACCAAAACGCAGTGCGGACGTTCTGAATGAAGATCTGTCTGATGAGCTGGAGATCCGCGGCTTTCTGGATCAGTTTCCCGGTCATCGCCTGATGGTCAAGCCAGGAGATAAGCCTCATAAGGAGATATTCTGATGGTCTATCCGCTGGCAGAGCAAAGATTGGCAGAAGAGCGACTAAATCAGCGGCAGGAAGAAGCTGTTGTGCTGGACATGACGCTCTTTGCGCAGGTCGTTGTCGATACTCATAAGAGTCTGGGTGCGACAACAGGTGGCGCGCTGGATTTGGCAAGTCTGCCGGTGCTCTTGAGAGACCTGAAAGGCGGACAGGCACTTCTGAAGGAGATCGGCCTGAACGGGCGCTATTATACCAAGGCTGTCAACGGCAAAACCTATGTGGTTTTCAAGGGCTACTCCGCTTTGCGAGAGACTTTGAAGGGCACGCGATACCTGTCTACCTCACCAAAGGTCGTCGCTTTTGGAGTGGGGCCAGAGGCGCTTAAGTCTGCCGGCCGGTCCAATGCAATCATAATGATCACCTGTTATGTGGTGCTGGATGTGATGACGTTCATCATGAGCGATGAGCAGCTCTATCACGAACTGTTTGCCAATATTATCACTGATGTTGCGATTGGAACGGTCGCCATGGCTGCGGGAACGTTAGCCGCTGGCATGTTGGCTGGAATTACCGTGATTGCTCTTCCTGCGATAGGGGTTACCGCCGGCGCGATTGCTGTTGGCATGCTTGTGGGCGTGGCCCTAACCGAGATTGATAAGGCTTTCGGGCTTCGTGAGAAACTTGGCGACGCGCTGTACTGGACAGGTAAAGCCGTGGCCCAGGGCATCCAAAAGACTGGAGAAGTCATTCAAGCTGCTCACATTTCCATGCGCCAGAAAGTTGAAGAGTTTGAACGCCGCAGCAACAGCTTCCTGTATCGGCTGGAACGCGAGATGATCTGGCATCTGGGTGGCCCGGATCTGTATCACCAGATCTACCGGAGGTACTGATGTTTGATTGGTGCTTCGACCGTATTGACAGATCTGCAAGGTGGCTTGTTGCCGATATCAAACGCACACATGCAGCAATGTTTTTGATTGATAGCCTTGTGGTCATCCTTTGCTGGATCATCCTCACAGACATTTACGTCTTGTATGGGCAGTCTCAAGACCTTCTGTCAGTTCCAAGAGGGAAGAAACAATGGATTCTGGCAGGCCTCTGCTTTCCGATGATCCATTATGCTCTGACCCCCTGGGGACAACGCTGGATCAAACGGTCAGCCCAAAGCTTCTCCGTTGCAATCCTGGTGGTTTCCATTGGAGGGGCGTTTCTAGGTTTCGCTCTTACTGATCATGCACGCACACAAGCCGTTCTCGCAGGCTACCAAAGCTGCGACCAAACCTTTCTGGAAGACCTCCGTCGTGACGACGAAACACTGGTAGCCCCCGGCGTGCTGTGCCCCCCTACATCTTCCAATGGGAAACCCTATCCCCCCCCAGACTAGGGCTACACCCACTCTTCTCAGCCACCTCTGTACTTTTGCAAATGCTTTATTTTTCTTTTTGCCAGTGAGATTGTTATGAATGCGATTGTTCAAATTCCCCAGCTCTATCAGGATCAAGATCTGGCTTTTACGTTCTCAGCCCCTGCTGATCCAGATGCTGAGCTGCTGGTTACAGGCTTCTCGGCCTCCGAGCGTCTGAATGGTCTTACGCAGATCCATATCGAGCTTGCCAGCCCCAACAATGCTTTGGATTTGCACGCACTGTTGGACACTCCAGCTACGCTGACAATCCATCATAAATACGAGGGCCTGCGGCATCTTTCAGGTGTGGTTTCTGAGATTGCCCGCGGCAACGAAGGTCATCATCGCACCAGTTACTCGCTCACGCTGCTTCCCAGCTTACATCGCATGGCACATGGCTCTGATTGCCGCATTTTTCAGAAGAAGAGCGTCCCTGAGATCGCCAAGATTTTGCTGAAAGAGCATGGGGTCGAGGACGTAAAATGGAACCTCACTGAGCCGCACGAAGCTCGGGAGTATTGCGTTCAGTATCGTGAAAGTCATCTGGGCTTTCTGGACCGGATCACGGCTGAAGAAGGGATCTGGTATTTCTTTACCTATGGCGCGAACGGCCAGCACACGCTGCATTTCATAGATAATCCGCAGATCGTCTCCGAGCTGCCGGACCAACCTTCATTGGAGTACAACAGCACAGTCGGTGGAGCGGTCAAAGGCGTCTATTGCAACAGCTTTGTCCTGCGTGAGCAGCTCAGAGCTACCAGCTTCATGCAGCGCGACTACACCTTCAAAAACCCGCCTTATAATCAGCAGCATGCTCATCAGCGCGGGGAAGACAACGGTTCGGCTGGAGATTACGCGCTCTATGAGTATCCTGGCCGCTACAAGGCTGATGGCGTAGGCAAGCCATTTACAAAACACCGGTTGGAAGCAGCCCGTGTAGAGGCAACCACAGGACAAGGAGCCACCAACGCCATTCATCTGATTGCTGGCCATCAGTTCGCTCTCACAGACCACCCAAACGGTCAGTACAACATCAAGTATCATCTGCTAGCGGTCTCCCATCAAGGCAGCCAACCGCAAGCTGTGGGAGAGGAAGCAGGCGCGGGCGCGACAACTTACAGTGCCGGGTTTGAAGTGATGCCAGCCCGCTTGCCATACCGACCTAAGCTAAGCGCAAAACCCCTCGTTGATGGACCACAAATTGCACATGTGACAGGCCCGGAAGGTGAAGAGATTTACTGCGATGAACATGGCCGCGTGAAAGTCTGGTTCCCGTGGGATCGGCACGGCAAGAAGAACGACACCTCCTCCTGCTGGATCCGCGTTGCCTCCAACTGGGCCGGAGCCAGCTGGGGCCACATCGCCATCCCCCGCATCGGCCACGAAGTGATCGTGGACTTTCTGGAAGGTGACCCCGACCAACCCATCATCACCGGCAGAACCTACCACAACAACAACCGTACACCGAACAAGCTTCCCGACTTTAAAACCCGCATGGTTTTGAAGTCAGATAGTCATAAGGCAGATGGCTACAACGAGTTGCGGTTTGAAGACGAAGGCGGGCAAGAGGAAGTCTGGTTCCACGCCCAGAAGTTCCACAACGGCGTTGTTGAGAACAATGAGACCTGGAAGGTGGGAGCTAACCGCCACAAACGCGTTGATGGTTCTCAGTCTGAATCTATAGGTGGATCAAAGGATATCGAAGTCGACGGAGATCACCGCGAACAGGTGAAGGGGTCTGAACACACTCAAGTTGATGGCTCAACACTCCGCCATGTCAAAATCAATGACTTCTTGAAAGTTGTTGGCGACAAAGTCACCCATGTCGTGCGCAGCGCTGCTACGCTTATTGATGAAAACTGGCGTTTAGAGACCAAAGGCAAGCAGCATTTTGAAACAGGCACAACCCATTACATCAATGCTGGGGATGCTGTCGTGGTTCAGGCAGGCGCGAGCATTAGTCTTAATGTGGGAGGAAACTTCATTCGCATTGATCAAGGCGGTGTCCAGATCGAAGGTTCATTGGTGAAAGTCAACTGCGGTGGTTCTCCTCCTAAGGGGTCGCCTGTTGATCCAATGGAAGTCGTAAAACCTGATGTTTACTCCGGCCCACACGCAGAGCGCTATAGCCGCTCCTATGAGAACTAGGAGATCTGCTATATGTCAGGAAAACCAGCTGCACGCCTTGGTGATATTGGATCTGGTCACGGGTGTCACTTTCCGCCAACCCCAGCAATTTCCGGAAGCCCCAATATTTTGATTAACAACCGCCCTGCCGTGCGCCAGGGCGATGCATATGCACCTCATCCCTGCCCGGTATGTCCTTCGCCACCTCATGGTCGCTCTCTGGCTTCTGGTAGCCCAACTGTTCTGTTCAATAACAAGCAAGCCGGACGACAGGGAGATCCAATAGATTGCGGAGGAGCGGATTCGACCGGATCAGGAGATACGCTTATCGGCGGCGCATCTCCTCCAGGTGTCTCGCGCTCACCGTTTTGTGAGGCTTGTGAAGACCAGGCTACCAAAGGGTGACCGCATTGAACATAAAAGAGAAGTTCACAAGCATTACAGCGCAGGGTGCTGAGTTTGGTGCAAAGCCATATTTGGTACTGGATGCATCATGGCAACAGGAGCTGGCGGTATCCATACGCAATAAAGGAACTGATGGCTGGGAACCTTTGATGGGATCACCTGCAGAGGACAAGCAGGAGGCCCACTATCGCACACCGTTGCTTATTGATCTAAATGTACACGCACCGTTTTTTGATGATTGGCTTGCAGTAGGCTTTCCCGAAAAGCTAGGCATCATCATCTTTTCTTCAGCATCAATTGAAGATCTGCGCACCTCTTTAAAACGCTTCATAAGCGTGATCACGCCAAGAAATGCTAAACCGGTTTACTTGCGTTTCTACGATGCCCGTGTGCTTTACTGCTTCTTGCGTCACGGTTTCCCAGAGCAATGGCAGGACTTTTTCAAGAACATTGAACTGATAGCAGCGCCCTATGATTACACATCAAGCTTCGCCATATATCGCTTTCGTAATCAGGCCTTACAATTCGGTGTCGAGTGCAAGGGAAGCAGTGAGTACCGCTGGTATATCCATGAAAACAAAGAGCGCGCAGTAGAAAACTATCGAGCAACGTTCCCCTTCCGACAGATCGAGCAGCGCCAATATGACGACATGATGTACTGCGCAAGTGAAAGCTTGCTCAGGGAAACAAACCAACTTCTTCAGGAAATTAAATCGCAGGATGAAACTCTCAAAGAAGATCTGCAGATTCATGATCTTCGGCAACTGGTTAAAGACGCCGAGCGTCATGAATGCCTGAATGAGCAGTCAAAAATCTACTTCTGCATCGCAGCACTTTTGTTCGGTAAGGATTTCCATACCAAGCCTGAGTTTGTGGACTATTGGAAGATTAAATATCAGATGAGAGAAGAGCTACTCGCTTTTCTAATTCAATCCTATGCCGATACGAGCAAAAACTCATTCCTATCAAATATTGTTTCTCCCTGGATACCGTGAGATTTTATGCCAAGAGTTCCTTACAAATTTAGCCCTTCACAAGCTAGGGATGCCCAAAGGTTGGGAAAGGCCATCTCTGATGCGATCAATCGATGGATCAAGGCCGCACCCCCGCCTCCAATTTACGTACCACCTGCACAACCTTTGCCGGGGCCTTTTGCCCCGCCGGTATCAGGTGCGCCTCCCACTTCTGCAACTCCTCTTCCTGCTGAAGTACCGGAAGAACTAACGAGAGAACAGCAGATTGCAAAAGAAGCGGTACAAACCCGGTCAGAGCGCGAGAAGGGTGATTGCTGCAACAGCTTTCAGTTTCAGTATGTTTGGCCAAAAGCAGTCAAGAACGCAAACCTTCCAGGGAATGGTAACACCAGAAAAGACAATGAGCGACGTTTCCAAATAATAACTTGCGGAATGCTCGAATACCACTGTTTTGGGACTGGAAATGCTAAAGCCTGGGCTGATGGACTGAACTCTGGGATTTGCTACATGAAGGATGCAAAGTGGTCTCAGTCAAGGAACTCACCTTATAGGTTAGAAAACAGCATACCAGAAGCGGTAAGAATTAAGATTAATCAGGATATTGAATCCTTGTTCTTGCGTTATGGAAAGATAATAAAGGCTCCGCTTCTACCTGTTACACCATGTTGGAAGATTGGCCTTCATGTAATCATCAATACAGTAGAGACCTATGGTTATTTTGCGCAGCTATGCACCAAGGCAAAAATCCCCAAAGGTAGGTGGTTCATTGAGATTAGGCACATGAACACTGAAGGTATTTCTGGCTTGTACAACAACGTGAACCGAAAGGCTGACGTGATCGCCAACCAGAAAAAAAACATATATGACAACGTCTTACAAAAACTAGACCGAAAGATCATGGATAAGTTGAATGAAAGCTTACATTATCTTCCAGATGGTAGACCAATTTATCTGTTTCCGAAACTTTAGGCTGAATAATGATATTTACAGAAATCACTGACGAGTTGTACTTGCAATATAAAAGATCAGAATTCACGGGAACGGTCTTTAAGCTCGATATTGATCCAATTAATACGCCCATCGAAGAGTGGAGAGAAGACAATTTTCAAATGCTCACGTGGGATTTTGAGCAGCTAGACAGCCTTGTTCGATCCCTATTTGAAGTGCGCGATTTTTTTAATGAATCTGAACATGATAGCCCTGAGCCTGCCTTTGAGTATGATTGCATTGGTGGAGATAAATGGGAAATCTACAAGGACAACTACTTTACATTTTCGTTTCAAAAAAACATGACAACGATGGTGTGCAGGGATGTTCCGTTCTTATTGCTCGCAAAGTTTTTCCAGCTTTATGATACTTCATTTCCAAAAGACCAGCCTTTGGTGGCAACAAATGAGGGCTCAGCCTCGCCAATCTACATGCGGAAAGATTTGACCACTGAAGAGTTCTTTGCTGCGATTGTAGAAGCAGATTAAGTTGTCTGTTGCATCCAACTTTGCTTTGCGTTGGCTGGACATCAGTTGGGGCAGCTGTATTGTTCTAGTGCAAGGATGTGCCTTTAAAGGAAGTCTTCAAGGCTTGGAATTGTACATGCCAAAGGCCATCGAGGGAATGATGGTCCTGCCCGCCCTATTAGGATGAATCCTGAAGACGACAGGTGGAACTACGATCCATCACAATATGACGATTTAGCTTAGCAAGGGTAGTTAGTAGAAAAATGCATGATGTTCAAAAGTATAATGATGTTTATGCCCCTTGTATGCTCACTGTGCTGCCAAAAGGCGTAAAATTATTTTCTGATAACGCAAGTTTAGAACAGTGGCTTCGGAATACATGGAAGTTAAAAAGCATCGAAGATGCCGAGCGTTCAGGAAAAATAAAACTGACCTGCAAACTACAAATAGGCTCAGTTTTGGTGGAGTTTATTTACAGAAATAATCAAACGTTTCACTTTCTGACACCGCCCACCAATATTGAAGGCGCTTTTTACATTTGCAATCAGCTTCGAAAAGACTTCCCTGATCTTGATGGAAAGCTGATTTTTCTGAGTGAAGGAGAGGTCACACACTTTCCTTTTAGCTGTGAGGATGATGAACTGTGCCGCCGTATCGGTTTCGATGATGAGTTTCTCGACCATGATCTCATGCAACAAATGGGGCTAGAGTGATCGTTTAGTAAAAGTAGCTCGCAGAATTGCAATGATAGATTTCAGAAAATTCAATAGAGACTTCGATCCGAGTATAATCTTGGTCGTTGAGGAATCCATTAAGATATTTGGCACACAAGAAGCTTTTAGAGACCGGATTCAGAACAAATGGGAAATCGTAAATGAAAAAGGTATTACTTATCGAAACGGTGGAGTGGGTATACAGTACAAGCTAATTTACCGAGATAATCGCGCAATAAACATGAGGGTTGTTTTTACCGATTTGAATGGATTTCATGTTTCTGATCCATCCTGCAACATCGAGAATGTGTTCTATTTTTGTGATCAACTCCGTAAAGATTTTCCTGAGCTAGATGGGAAACTAATTTTTGTAAGTGAGCATGGAGAGATTGTTCGATTTCCTTTTGATTGCAATGATGACGAACTTTGCCGGCGCATTGGATTAGATGACGAGTTTCATGATCATGATCTCATGCAAGAATATGGACTCGAATGATGGCTCTAGCACTTCTCATATTTCAGATGATACTGAAAAACTTATGTACTTCGGAGGTTTGATCGTTTTTTAAAATGTACAACGAACGTAATCTCACACCTATTGAAATCTGGTTGGGCCTTCATACTGAACTACAAAACTGGTCCCTCAAATTTGCAGAGGAGGAAACTTCCCCTCACCCCTTAAGAGATCCTACCAATAAGACATACCTTCAGATTTTGCGAAAATTCCCGGCGAAGAACTGGTCCATGATTGGAGACGGGGCGGGATGGACGCCGGTAGCTGCCATGGCTTTATCTTGGTGCAAAGATGCTAGTTGGGAAGCTACACTCAAAGCGTGGCAATCAATCGAAAACCTCGATCTGGGATCTCCAGTTGCCAAACTATCTGCCCAGATGACAAACCCCCAGTTTTTGCCTGAGCCAGATCTTGCTCAGATATTAAAACTGGGGCGCTCTCCGGGCGGAGCCTGGGTACTGCTTTCTGCCCTTAAACTCCATGGAAGCATCGTGGAGTTTAAGGAAACTCGGATTATGCGTTCATCAGTTAACCCTATCCTTTGGCCATTAATAAAGGATGGAGACAAACCTAACCCATGAGAATCTGAGTTGATGGGCTTATGAGGGTATCAACATTGAGACGCCTTACCTTCTCTAATCTTGCAGCAACTTCAAGCCCTGCCCCCTCAACTAATCGGAGGGCGGATGACTTTGCCTTTTTCGTTGATGACCTGGACGCTTGCCCATTGTTCGACTGAGAACAGGGTTTTCCATTTTTCTTCAACGCGAGCGCGGCTTACGTTTGCATCTGAGAAGTTGGCGTTGGTCAGGTCGGCATCATCGAAGACGCTGTCGGCCAGTAAGCAGTAGCTCAGGTCTGGTCCGTTGGTAGCAAGTTTTCCTGCCAGAGGGCCGCTGTTCTTCATGCCGCGGAAATAGGCCCCGCTCAAGTCCAGTTGGATGCTCTGGTCTTTCTTCTTGAGCAGTTTCTTTAGTTCAGAAACTTTTTGAATGGAAGCAACCAACTCCCCACGTGCGAGCGTGCTCTTTGCCAGCCATCAGGTTTGCTCGTTGCGATGAACTAGCGCTGCGAATATGCGCGGCCAGAAGCTGAAGGACATCCTGATGGTGTTCTTTCGGGTTGGATTTTGCGATCTCGGAGAGGATCACAATACCCGCTTCACGCAGTGCGCCGTTACCTGATTCAAGAAGCTCGGCCGCTTTGGTGAACTGACCCAGAACGTAATTTCGCCGTGTTGCTTTAACGGCAGCGAAAGCGGAACTGGCGATGTAAGCGAGCAATAAGAACGCAGGAATCGCGACAAAAACGGTAAATAACGCACTTAAACCCGCAGCAACGTTATAGAACACCGATGTCTGCTCAATCGGAGTATATGGCACCCCTTTTGGCACCGGCAACTCACCGCGGAACATCTCGATCTTACCACCAGCCAGTACCACAAGGTTTCGAACCATCGAGTACTCATCGGGGATAAGATTGAGGTAGTCGCAAATCAGGTAGGCCGGGATGGTGAGAAAACCGAGGGTGACCAGCGTTACGGCAATACGGAAACTATACTTCATTGAAATGAAACCTGTCTAAAAAAGTAAATGTTACCAATGGCATGCCTGACGCAGTGGCGGCAGCATTTCGCGAAGGTTTGCCAGGTCAAAGAGGTAAGCACGCGATCCTTCATCCGAGAGGACATCAAACTGCACCCGGTCAACCTGAGCCCATCGGTTGATATGTGCAATGCTGGTTAAGCCGCGGGGACTGATCAAAACGCGCTTGCTTTCCGCACTCTGCCACACATCATTGTCGATGCGTTGCTCTCTCAACAACACCCGGATCGGAACTCGTCGTTTGGCATGCGGTTCATCCAGCACCAAAGCAACCGTTGTGATGTCTTCAACGCAAGACAGCAGAAGGATCGCACCGGGCTGGTCATGTCTTTCATCAACTGACTTCAGCGCTTTCATGCTGAGATAAACGTTGGTTGCCCCAGGCTCGACAACCGGTTGCTGCTCCTCCTGCGTGCTGAGCGCCTGCGTTTTTTCTGGCACGACACCTTCACGAGACTTGAGTGTCTTTTCAGGCTGCTTTGCTTCCTGAATATCCTCCCACTCAAAAACGGCTGGGTAGCCGATTTTCCCGAAACGGAAGACCCAGTTGGAGTTACCAGCCCGGCGCATTCTTTCCATTGCTTTTGCTTGCTGCTCTAAAGGACCAGCGGGTGCATTTGCTTGTTCGACAAATTCCGCTTGCGGCTCAGCCGCAGAAAGCACCTCCAAAGGCGTACCAAGCAACTGATCAAAGCACGACAGCCGATCAACGCGCCCCAAAGTCATCGTGCATTGTTTAAGCGCCTGCTGGTCAATCTGAATGGTTTCAGCTGAAAGAGGATGCGTTGTTGCCAACCATCCTGCGAGCGCAGCACTTGCCAGGTAACGGTGAAATCTATTTTTCTTCATGATCAAACCCCACCGTTCGATAGTTTGAAGCTGCTAAGTTTGTTTGCCAAAGTTCGCTTTGGAATTTGCAGGAAGTCAGCCATTTTTCGTCGGTCGCCATCAAAGCGAGAGTAGGCATTGCTCAGCAGGCGGTGTTCAAAATCAGACAGAACTGTTCGAAGTCCTTTTTCAGCCAGCATCAGTTCTTCAGTTTCGCCTTGCGACGCGGCATCACTGCTCTGAACAGTTGGAGTACACGTTATCTGCTGATCCATGGCCTGCCGCAGCATGGTGCCTGTGATCACATCGGTTCCAAAAGCAAGGAAGACAGCTTTGATCATACAGTTCTGGAGTTCGCGAACGTTGCCCTTTAATTCAGCAGCTTCCAGCACTACCATCGCTTCAGAACTCAACGTCTTTGGCGTATCTCCCTCGCTAACCGCGATTTCCTGAAGGAAGTAGCGGGCAAGGTGGACACTGTCTCCATCACGCATACGCAGTGGTGGCACCTCTATGGCAAGTTGGGAGATGCGGTAGAATAAGTCAGCGCGGAACTTGCCCTGCTCAATAGCCTCTCGCAGATTGACATGAGTTGCGCACACAAGACGGAAGTCAACAGGCTCATCTTTGTCACTGCCCAAGGGTCGAAGCTTTTTCTCTTGCAGAATTCGGAGCAGTTTCACCTGCAGATCCATGGAGAGATCACCAATCTCGTCCAGAAACAGAGTGCCCCCCGAGGCACGTTTTACCAGGCCATCTCTGTTCTCCATCGCCCCGGTAAAAGCGCCTTTTTTGTAACCGAACAGCTCACTTTCAATGAGGTTAGCAGGCAGGGCCGAAATGTTCTCAGCTATGAACGGCCCATCAGCGAACTGAGACAAACGATGCAACGAGCGGGCTACAATTTCTTTGCCAGACCCCGTCTCACCTTGCACGAGGATCGCATACTTGGTTTGTGCAAACTGAGCGATCTTCTCTCTGACCTGAACGATTTGCGGCGAACGCCCCACAAGGCTTTCAGAGAGCATTGCATCCACCTGCCCCTTTTGCACTTTGGACTGAACCGCTTGCGTCTCACCGTCTTTCTGCAGTGTATCCAGTGAGTTCAGAAGGAGAGAAAGATGGAAGTAAGAGTGCCACAACACGTGCATTGCGGCGTGGTCTTTTTGAAGCGTTGTGATGCTTGCTGAAGGCATCAGCAGGAAGACATAGACCTGCTGATGCGTGTTGTTTCGTTCTTCACTCTCCAGCAAGAGGCGATGCCCGATGAGTGAACCATGTCGGCAGAACAGGGCTTTGCTCAAGCCTTGTGTTTTTGCTTCATGGAATGGCTCAGTCTGCAAGGCATCCAGAACTCCATCGCGCTCCGTGCCAACTTCATTCTCAAGCTCTGGCAGTCGGCTTACTGGTAAGCCACCATCGCAAGCAAAAGGGATTAGTTTTCGGCCCGTAACATCCGGCAGGTACACCGCAATTGCCTGAGCTTTGGTAGACGCCAGAATAGTCTTCAGGACCTTTGCACGCAGCTCATTTTCCGATCTGCATGCCATGAAAGCCATAAGAGCGTCTGTTGTAGAGGATGTATCCATACCCGCACCTCTAAACCTCTTCCAATGTGTTTTCATCGGTTGGTTCAGCCGTCGTATCTTCCTGGAAAACCGCAGAAAAAGAGAAACCGCCATCTTCTTCCGGAGAGTCGATGGCGATGGAAGCGATATGCTCGCCGCGATGCCCAGCCTCCAGAATCTCAATGGAGAGCGTGGGGAGCAGCTGGCGCTGAATAACCTGATCAACAAGTCGCGCACCGTTTGAGGCCACCCGGCACATTTGCGTTACACGACCATAGGCTGCCTCGGTGATTGTAAGAGCGATCTTTTGTGTCTCTTTCAGCAGCTCAATGAGATCATTCAGACGCATCTGAACGATGTCGGCCAGCACTTCTTCAGAAAGCGGCATGTAAACCAGAGGCTCCATGCGGGCCAAAAGCGCGGGTTTGAAATGTTGGGCAAACAGCGGTGTTAGAGATTTCAACATTGAGCCGTGGCTCGGCACCTGACCGTCTTCTGCATTTGCAACCCAGTTCTCAATTTGGTCCGAGCCCAGATTGCTGGTCAGGAAGAACACCACATTGCGACAATCGATGAGGCGCCCTTCCCCATCTGCCAGTTCCCCTTTGTCAAAGGCCTGATAAAACAGATTGAGGACGTTGGGATCAGCCTTTTCAACTTCATCAAGCAGCACGACTGAGTATGGCTTCTTGCGGATCGCTTCAGTTAGAACACCGCCTTCTCCGTATCCGACATAACCGGGAGGTGAGCCGATCAAGCGGGAAACCGTATGACGTTCCTGATACTCAGACATATTGATGGTCGTGATGAACTCTTCGCCACCGAACAACCGGCGCGACACTTCAAGCGCGGTTTCTGTCTTACCCACGCCTGAAGGCCCGGCAAGGAAGAACACGCCCAACGGCTGGCCTTTTTTATGCAAATCAAGCCGTGATGCACGCAACCGCGCTTCGATGGCATCAATCGCGTGGTCCTGTCCTTTGATGGCCTTCTTCATGGTTTCAGCAAGCGTCAGAAGGCGATGATAATCATCCTGAACCATCGAATTAACCGGGATGCCCGTCCAATCGCTGATAATGGCAGCTATCTCCGCAGAACCCACTTCGACTGAAATGAGAGGCTCAGAACCGGCTTCCGCTATCAGCGCATTTTTGTGATTGGCGAGAAGAGCACGGTCTTGCTCCAGCGCATCTTCCTCCAACGTTTCCGGCTGTTTTTGGAACAAGTCTTCACGCGCGGAGATGAAGTTTTCAGCCAGTGCTACCTGCGCTTCTAGGCGAGAAGAAAGTTCCTGCTTGCGTTCCTCAAGATCATTGATCTGATCAGCAATTGCCTTCAGGCGCTCCAGTTGCTCAGGCTCTAAAGGAGCAGTCAGTTGATCTCGCTCCAGACCTTCCCTCTCCCAGCTCAGGGTTTGAAGACTTTGCTCCACATCTTGCAATTCTACTGGTGGAGTGTTGGCTCCAGCGCGCACGCGGGCACAGGCTGTATCCAGAACATCAATCGCTTTGTCCGGCAGTTGGCGACCAGTGATGTAACGCGCAGCCAGCCGAACTGAAGCGCCAATAGCTTCTTCAGTGATGTAAACGCCATGCGCTTCCTCATAGGCCTTTTTGAGCCCGCGCATGATGATGATCGCCTCATCAATGGTTGGCTCATCCAACTTCACCAACTGAAAACGACGGGTGAGTGCCGGGTCTTTTTCAAAGTACTTTTTGTATTCTGTCCAGGTTGTCGCTGCGATTGTTTTCAGCTCACCTCTGGCAAGAGCTGGTTTCAAAAGGTTCGCTGCATCAGAACCACCCTGGTCACCACCTGCCCCAATCAAGGTATGAGCTTCATCGATGAACAGAATGATCGGCTCAGCGCTGGACCGCACTTCATCGATCACACCCTTCAGGCGCTTTTCAAACTCACCTTTCATGGATGCGCCTGCCTGCAGGGCTCCAACATCCAGCCCCCACAGCGCGACATTGGCAAAATCTTCAGGCACCTCGCCATTTGCAATGCGCAGTGCAAGCCCTTCAGCGAGTGCAGTTTTACCTACGCCTGCTTCGCCAACACAAATTGGGTTATTCTTGCGACGGCGGCACAGGATCTCAATAATCTGGCGGATCTCATTGTCCCGGCAGAAGATTGGGTCAATCTTTCCGTCCTTCGCAAGCTGGGTGAAGTTGGTTCCGTATTTATGAAGAAACCCTTCTGCGGTATCGGCTGCACCTGCCCCACCGCCAGCACCCTGCCCGGCACGGTGGTCTTTCTCAAATGAACCGGCAGTTAGCTCATCAAACTGTCGGAGCAAGGTGTCTGATGATACGCGTTCAAGCAGCGGATAGTAGTCCATCTGCATGTAACGGCCACGGTCGTTCAACAGTGCAATCAGAACAGCACCTGAGCGAACAGTCTTTTCGCCTTGCTCTACAGAAGCGATCAACCAGGCGTCTTGCAATAAGTCCTGAAGCAGTGGTGAGAAGGTTGGCGTCCGGTCGGTTTCAACTCGACGATACCGATTGAACGTCGCGCGAAATGCCTCGTTCAAAACGTCGACATCTACATTCTGGCTTTGTACGAGAAGCCTAAAATCTACTGCAGGTTGTGAAGCAAGAGAAATGAGGAAATGCTCAATTGTTACTTCCTGATGCGAGTTTGAAACGCACAGGCTAGCAGCTTCTTCAATTGCCTGCCGACAGCACGGGTTGAGACGCTCAATCAGCGCCTTGATTTCCAGTCGAGCCATACCCGATCTCCAAAACTAAAGCATTTCACGCAGTTGAGTGACAACGCCGTCGGTGTATTGGTCGATCTGCCAATAAAACCCGACGTAGGTCAGTGCGCACAAAATAAAAAGGCTAATCCAAACAAGGGAAACAGGCGTATGCCAATGAACAACATGCGCTTTTTCTATGATTTTGTTTTCTGATTGACCGAGTTCAGAAGTCCCCTCGCCTCTCTCCTGACGGATGATGTGGCGAACGTCCCGCATAATTTCCTCAAGCTGCAGCTTGCCGTTGTGCATGACCCGGTATTTGCCTTCAAAACCGAGACCAAGCAGCACATACAAGAACTCTATCAACTCGATGTACCGAACCGGATCCCGCATCAACCTGCTGAGAACGATAAAGAACTTCTCTCCGCCCCAGGTTTCGCTATGAAACAGCGCTAGCAAGCTACGCTCTGACCAGTCAGAATTTTGCCCCCATGGAGAGCACATCACCGCCTCATCAATTGCGGAGCAAAGGCAATAGCGGTGAGCCAGAATAGTCGCCCGATCAAACCCTTCACGCTGGAGTTCAAGTTCCAGAGATTCAATCTCTGCCCGAACATCCTTATGGAGGTAATCCAGCTTGTTGTTCTCTGAGACTTCCGGGATACGCGAGATCAAAGCCAGCAATGATTGGCTCGCATCAATAATCTTATTGATGCTGTGCCCCCGCATCGGAAAGCTGATGTGTTGAACAGGTCTCGGAGAAACATCCTTCAGGTTCTGCGGAACGCTTTCCGCTGTTGCGACAGACACATCCTCTGCAACTTCAGGATCGCTAGCGTCAAACAGATTTGCGACTTCACTCATCATGCCGTCCTTTCGTTGCGAATAGCCCAGAACTGCAGCTGCAAATCGGCAAACTCACCAGCTATGTGGAAGGCAAAACCACTCGCGTTTTCAATGTATTGCCAGCCTGCTGAGTTGGCATCCAACTGGAAGTATGAGAACCCGGCATGATAAGGCAGCTGCCGCGGAGGAGATGGCAACCGCTGCAGAACCACACCCGGCAAATGCAGATGGATCAGCTCACGAATACGCTCAATGGAAGAGACTTTGGTTTGAGCTGGGAAGGATTTTGCTAGCTCTTCGAGCTCCATGCTGGCTTTCACAGCAACCACAAAGATCGCTGAGTTCAACAGTGAGCGATCATTGAGCGGAGATGTAATGATCCCGTACTTCTGCTTGTTCAACGGTAACGCAATCGCATTCGCTTCGAAGATCGTCGACAATGATTGCCGCAGTGAGCTGATCACCGGATCAAAGCAAACCTGAGGTTCTTCATGGTGATACGCAGGCCAGGATGTCGGCATCCGTTGTTCATTGGTGAATGTCGCCAGTTCTCCTGCGGCACCGGAAAAGATCTTGTAAAGCTCTCTTGGGTGCACGCCTTTAAGCATGATGTATGTCGAAATTCAGGCCAGAGCCGGTTGATCGTTTGCAGCATGAGAAAGTCGGATACATCCGAGACACCCCTTTGACCGGGCGTGCCCATACGCGTTGAAATGTGCGTTGCTCTTTGCCTCAGCAATCCCACCAGATCATCAAGCGTTTTGCGCAAACGTGGCTGGGCATCGATGGTCGAGGCCATTGGCAGGAACTCCTCATCCAGCACAACGCTGCCATCTGAGTTTTTGTTCCGAATGCGCGTCAACGGTAAGCAGGTGAAAGCCGAGCGATCTTCACGTTCCAACATCAGGCGCAAACGATACTGCGCCACATCCACCATGAAAGGTTCTGTGTCAGAGCTGGTGTTGTTGCGCACATCCTGAGAGAAGGCGCGCATTCTGGTCGCATCCTGAGGATTAAGCGGATCTTCGACCTCCGGCACGCCATTTGAGCGCAGTGGCAAAGCCAGATAAACGGTCTGGCCCACGACATTTTCACCGCTCACATCCAAAGGTGCTGGTGCCATGGTCTCCCCGGGCACATCAACTGTTGTGCCATCGGGGAAAATGCCGAGCACATAATCAACGAGCAGCTTGCCATGCAGAAGGCTTTCCTTATTGATCTCCAACCGGCTCACCCCATGCTGGTAAGGATCAATAGCTTCGCTGCGAGAGCGGATAAGATGCTCTAAGTATCGCTGTTGCTGCTGAAAATGGTGGGGCTTTAAAAACAAGCCATCTCGCCAAATTACATGATTTCGCAGTGACATAATCTAAATAAACCTATTTGCTCTCAAACCTATCGATGCAGGTTTGTGATAATTTTTTTTCTGCTGATCACAGCAAGTAGCTTGTACGTCTCTCCCTTGGGCTTGACCTTTTCGACTGCGCGCCAGTCGACCTTCTCAGGCTTGGCATATCCACCAACCAGACCGATGAAGACCGTTTCCTTATCCAGCTCCAGTTCGGTCACAACCTTTGACTCCCCAGGCATGACCTGAACCTCTTTCACGTCAACAAAGGTGGTTCCAAGAGCGTTCTCGTAGTCTTCCGTCGCCTCTTCAAACGAGGACTGAAGCAACTTGCCGTCATCACCCAGCTGAAAGACCCAGACATCAATGGGAACACTCTCACCAAGATCATTCTTGTTTGATCCCGGCTCAGAGAAAATGGTGACATCAATCAGGCTCGGCTGGTCTTTAGGCTCTCCCACTGGGATGCCCGGATCCATGACCACCTTGAAAACCTTCTCAGGTATCTTCTGCGCTTCGCATGCGCCCAGCACCAGAAGTGCTACGAACATGCAGACCAAGTGTAAGCTCTTTTTCAGGAGCGCGTGTTGTGTCCAACCCCAGTTCATTTTCTGCTAGCCGCCTTATTATTTTGGAAGCTGAAGGTATTGGGTGTACTGATCCTCCATCCCGCTTACTCCGCAGCACAGAGCTGATGACTGCGCATCTCACGGTCGTAAACCTGACGGAAAATCTCCCAGAACATGCGGGTTAGTCCACGCTGCCGGCCTGAGCGCATTTCATTGTAGTAGTGCTCGTACATCTGCCAGTTCCAGCTATCCAGATCGCCTGTACGAGGTGCATGCCCTTTGTAACGCGCAAAGCGCTTGGTCAGGTTCTCAGGAGAAAGGCCAAACAGAACCGCTTCCAGTGCTTCGTCGGCGGCGATGCGGCTTGCCTTCTCATGTAACTCAATCTGCATGAGGCTCTCTTCAATGGCGGATGGTGCATTCAGGTGCACAGGGCTTTGAACGAGCAGCAAATCTTCGATTGCCTGTTCAGGGCTTTGCGCCAGTCGGATTGGGTTGTCTTCCACCGGATGCAAGTGGGTATCGTTCATGGAAGACCGGTCTTCCCACTGCTGAGCGTGAATGGACATCAGACCGGAAATCGCTGTCCTCAAAGCCGCACCAACTTCCTGCGTAATGCGGTTTGCCTCAGGCAAACTCATATCGCCAATCGGTAGTCCCAATGCAGACAGGAGAGGACGCAGCACTACGTGATCCACCATGCCTTCTTCGCCCGTTTCAGATAAAGAAACCGACCCATGCCAGCTCTCGGTCTCCTGAATATCGCTGACCAGCATTTCCTGCCCGCCCGAGTTCGTCAGGGATTCAAGATAGCTATCCATTTCCGGGTCAACCGGCTCTGTACTCGTCGTGGACATTGCGTGGTTTCCTTTTGCTTGGGGCATAATCATGAGGCGGTGATGTGCTTGAGGGTCATCGATACCCACCGCCTTACCGCTGTATTCGAGTTGCAATCCCAGCGTGCCCAGAAGATCTTCATCCTGCTCTTGCTGCTCAGGCTCACTGTCGTGATTGAGTTGGGAGAGAGGGTCCTGATTTCCTGGCAGGCCTTCTTCATCCTGCTGGTCAAGAACCTCAACCGGATCACAAAGAAGCGCGTTGGAGCGTTGATTGCTTGCGAAAAAGTCTTCGCTCAGATCGCTCTCAAGGCGATCGGCCAAGATGTATTCAATGTTGCTTTGAGACTGTTCGTCTTCATCCTGCAAATGCCCTGACACGATGGTATCAATGGCTGCAAAGCGGCCCGCCCACTGCTCGCTATGATCCTCCAGCTCGCTTCCTTCAGCGACCACATAGGTTGTCAGCTTAAACGCCCCAACTTTCCAGACATCACCATCTGAAATGCGAAAGCGTTGCCCGGACGGGATTGGTCGGTTTGAACCGTTTACGATGATCCCTTCATCACCAACGGCTTCGGCGCAATAAACACCATCCTGAAAGAACACCCGCACATGTTCGCGGGAGACGGAGTTGTGCCTATCCATCAGCTGCCAATGGCACTGTGCTCCAGAGCCGATGCTCCCACCGGTTTTCTCAAACGTGGCGGTGGCTTTGCTGCCGTTCTCTAGCGTGGAGGTGTTGTTGATGACTAAAACCAGCTTCATTTTACCTCCTACAACCGCGCTGAAATGAGAACTTCGCGAGGGCTCTCATCGCCTTTGTCGAGAAACGTCGACCAACCCAGCCGTCCTTGATACTCATCGGAAAGCTCAACAGGTGCAGCCTGTTTGGGTGCAAGTTCCAGTTTGATGTCGTAGGCATGCTGATCGCGTAGCATGAACTCCACCAGATCTCGCAGGGCCTTGTAATCACGCCCGTGCGGGAGAAAGTCCTGAAAGCGCACGAAACTCAGGTTCTTGATGAAGATATTGAACTTACTGGAGATATCGGAAACGCTGTCCCCGATAATGGTGTCTTCACCCAGAAGCATATTGTGCTGTCCAAGTTCGGAGCGTTGAGCTGCAGGAATGTCCACCTTGCGAGCGACCCACTCTTCCACCTCAACATCCTTATGAAAGAAGGCATGTGAGACGACACTGGCAATGGCAGCCGGTGAGCGATTTCGGGAGGCCAATACACCCGCAAATGTGAGCAAGCGTGCCCAATTGATCGGTGATTTGCGACGAGCTTCCTGATCTGAAAGCCCGAAGATGCAGAACACCCATTGAGAGAACGGATCCAACGCCCCAGGTTCATAACGCACGTAGAAGCGATACTTGCGCATGGAACGGTGCAAGAGGCCAACAAGGCGGTTATGGAAGAAATCAAAGAACCCCTTCATCAAGGAGCCCTGCGCATCATACTTGGCTATAACCTCTTGATAGTAAGAGGGAAGCGGCGAACTTGAACCATGCAAGCCAAGGAATGTGACTTCCATATTGAAGTCAGCATAACTGATCGACTCGTCACCTTCTTCTACCTCATCTCGTTTCTCGATACTGGCAATATCAGAGAGCGGAAAGCCGAGAGAATGCATAACACTGAAGTTGATCTTCTCATCTTTTGGCAAAAGATGCGTACCAACCTCATTGCTTTCGTCATAACAACGCTGGATCAACTCAACAGCTTGGAAGAAGGACCAGCTGCGAGCATTAAACTGCATGTCACCTCTTAAATCAGAGGCTGTCGCCCAATTTTCGCTGGCCATTGATAAACTTCATTATTTTGCGTTCCATTCACGATGAGTTCGTGGAACGAATTGACACTTGAATAGAGAGAAAAGAATTCTGCGAGCACACTGCAGAACAAGAACATTTCGCCCTCACTCTGAAACGCCTCTTCATTGAGGGACATGACAGTTTTCAAACCTCGAACAGCCTGTCCTCGGAATAGTTTGTCGACTGGCTTTGTCTCAATCGAAACAATGCCATCAATACGTTGTTTGCTGACCCGCTCGTCTTGCCGGTTCAGGCGCGCCTGAAAATCGTAGGTCGCAATCACAGTCTTCAACGCTTCTTTTTCAAGAAGGGAGACGTAATTGAGAGAAAGATTGGAAATCAGGTTCCAGTAGAGCGATCCATCCAGTGGCGGATAAACTGGCGCTGTTGGCTGCCCCAAGTTCTTAAAGGTCACAAAGCTTGGCGTTTCACCGGTTGGCTCACACACATCCCCTGCTCCCAGTTCCATCGCATGATTGGGATGGAAACACTTCAGATCTGCGGACAGAACTTCATGCTCCGGGATCGCACGCTCATTGTCATGGCGCACAAATGAAACCAGATGCTCCATGCCGCGCTTGCCCAATGCTTCGCGAAGCCGCAAGCGATAGTAAATCTGAGTGAGGCCATCTGCCCGTTCAACTTCGTGATGGAAAGACTCAAAAGACGGATACTCTCGCAAATGAGAGCCACTTGTCGGATCTTTTGCAGCACGCCAACTCATAATGCGGTCGATAGAGAAGATATCAATCGCACCACGCCCATTGGCAGTCGGCCTGATCGGATACCGCATTTGGCTATGATCGATCTTCATCGGCTCAGCATCATAAGCAAACAAGTTCACCGCAGGCACGCAGTAAAGACGGAACGTTCCAGGGCGGACTTTAACCTCTGGCGGAAGAGGCCTAGAGAACGTGAGCTCTAATGAGAAATCTGTTTCTTCGCGATTTCTGAAGAATGGCTCCAGTCCATCGATATCATAGCATTGGAACTTCGCAGGAAAGACGAAGTACTCCTGCAGCAAGCGATATCCCTCATAGGCCGAATTTTCATTGGGAAGCAGGGCCTCAGACCCACCGAAACTGCCCGGCTGTAACGCTGAGATCGGTAGCTTATAGCGGGCAACTTCGCCATCCTCTGCCTCCTCGGAATCAAAGCAAACACTGATGTCCTTCAAATATCGCCCCAGCCACAGATAAAGCATCTGCGCGGCGACCTCATCTCCTGCGATCCATAAACGTAAATCTCGGAAGCTCAACCGGGACAACGGCAAACCAGATAGCGTCTGGAACTTAAGCGTCAGGACAGTACTTTCACGTGAGCGCTGAACGTCCTGCTCGACGATATCAAGCGGATAAACGGTTACATCTGCTGTGGTTTGAAACGGGCAAACAATCTCATCAACTGGCTTCGACAGAATTTGCGAGCCAGCAGGTAGAACCTGACGTTCTGTAATCGCTTTTTCTACGGGCACCATCTGCATCAGTGTTGTTGAAGGAAACGCCCGCAGGAAGTTTGGAATAAGCAACTGCACGAGCGAGTGGGTGAGCTCTGGCAACTCATCATCCAGCTTCTCGCGCAATCTTGATGTCAGGAACGCAAAGCCTTCCAACAACCGTTCCACATCAGGATCCGTGGAGGCATCAGACAGATACTTTGACAGCCGCGGGTTGCGCTCGGAAAAAAGCCGACCGCTCTCGCGCAGATACGTCAGTTCGTCCTGAAAGTAAGAAGCTTTCACAGCTGGTTGCCTGCTTGACTAAACAATGTGGGCGACATGCCCGTCTTTCATGAGGATATCGATTTGCACCTGCTCTCCCTTGCTAAGGGCGGGCATGAGCAAAGTTGCTTTAAAGCGCAGCTCTAACGGTCTGTCGGGATCACGGACAAAATGGACTGATCGCACCTTCACCCGCGGTTCGTATCTCTCGATGCATTGGCGAATAGACGCTGCGATGTGTTGGGTCAGATCGTTGGTCGCAACACTGGACAGGTTGAAATCCACCAGCCCCAAATCCGGAGTAGCAGCAGAAGCCCCTGCTCTGGCATTCAACAGTTTGGCCAAATGACGTTTGATCGAATTTACTTTGGCTTCCAGCAGATCGACGCTCTGAGGAGGAGCTACCTCCTCCTCATCAGCAATCAAACGCTCAAACAAACTGCCCCGAGCTGTCCGAAGTCTACTGTCCCAAACAACGGTATCTTCGCGCTTTCTCATAAGTCAGCCTTAGCTATCCTTGTCCAGCTTACCTACGAGCGACAGCTCAAAGTTCGCACCCATGTACTTGAAGTGCGGACGCACCTTCAAAGACACCTGATACCAACCCGGATCGCCTTCAACATCGGAAACGATCACTTCAGCAGCACGCAATGGGCGACGAGAACGCACATCTTGAGGTGGGTTCTCCTGATCGGCCACGTACTGTCGAAGCCACGTGTTCAGCTCACGCTCCAGATCTTCACGCTCTTTCCAGGAACCAATCTGCTCACGCTGCAGCACTTTGATGTAGTGCGCCAGACGGTTCACAATCATCATGTAAGGAAGCTGCGTGCCGAGCTTATAGTTGGTCTCTGCTTCTTTACCTTCCTTGGTGTTCTGGAAGATTTTTGGCTTCTGCGCTGAGTTAGCCGAGAAGAAAGCAGCATTGTCAGAGCCTTTGCGCATGGTCAGCGCAATGAAGCCTTCCTCAGCAAGCTCAAACTCGCGACGGTCTGTGACGAGAACTTCTGTCGGGATTTTCTCTTCAAGCTGACCAAATGCTTCGAACACATGCACTGGAAGATCGTGAACAGCACCACCAGACTGAGGACCAATGATGTTCGGGCACCACCGATACTTTGCGAAGCTCTCAGTCAGTCGAGTTGCCATCAGGAACGACGTGTTCCCCCAGAGGTAACTTTCGTGCTCTTCAGTCACATTCTCGTTGTAAACAAAGGAGTTAACCGGATTTTCTTCTGCGTCATATGGCATACGCAGCAAGAAACGAGGGCAGGTCAGGCCAACATAACGAGAGTCTTCACTCTGGCGGAAACCCATCCATTTACGGAACCGTGGCCCTTCATAGATGGAGAACAAATCTTTCTGTGCAGGCAGGTCCACGTACTCGTCAACATCGAACATCTTTGGACCAGCAGCCGCAAGGAATGGAGCGTGTGCCATTGCACCGACAGAAGCAGCAAACTGCAGCAGTTTTACATCGCGAGCACCCGGGCCAAAGTCATAGTTCGCAATCATGGCGCCAACTGGCTCACCACCAAACTGACCATAACCACTGGAATAGACGTGCTTGTAAAGGCCGGATTGTACGACTTCCGGGCTCGTTTCAAAGTCTTCCAGCAACTTGTCTTTGGAAACAGAAAGGACGTCGATCTTGATGTTTTCGCGGAAATCCGTGCGATCAACCAGCAGCTTCAGTCCACGCCAGGCAGATTCAAGTTCCTGAAACTTCTCATCATGAAGGATTTCGTCCAGCTGCGAGGAAACTTTCAAGTCCAACTCAGAGATCATGCGGTCAACCAGAACGCGATTGATCCGCTGATCAACTTCCTGACTGGAAAGGAGGTCGGAAATAAACGCCTCAACGCCTCTGCGCGCTATAGAATAGCTTTCTTCGTCTTCTGGGCGAATGCGCGTCTCTTCCATAATCTGATCTAAAAGAGAAATCGCGGCGCCCGCACCGGTAACATCCGGCTGGCCGGCAGAGGCTGATACATCTACCATGTCATCATATCCATGTTTTTAATTAGAAAAGTACTTGCGGATCAAAACTATGGAGCTCCGCAGCTTTACAGAAATTTTACTTGCAACAGCTCGAAATCAGCTGGTTTCTTCCTGAGAAGACACGACTGCATCCAGCTCTGACAAAAGCTTTTCCCTTTGCTCTTTGTCCTGCAAAATCTGCTCGAGCCGGTTACGGAATGCCGGTATGTTTCCAAGCGGCCCTTTCAAAGCAACCAGCGCTTCACGAAGATCAATTAGCTTTTTAAGTTCAGGCACTTGTTTAACAATGGAGTCTGGCTCAAAGTCCTTCAGGCCTTCAAACTTCAAGTTGACGGCCAGCTGCGCATCCTCATCTTCAACAAGGGTATTTTTAACTGTCAGCTCACGCTCCAGACCAGCTTCTTTCATAACCGATGCAAAGGTATTTTTATCGACGGAAAGCAGCTCGCGGTCTTCAAGAGGCGTGTCATCTTCTTTACCGTTGTAATCACCCAGCATGACTAGACGCAGCGGCAGTTCAACTTCTTCCTGCTGATCACCAGTTGCCGGAACATAACGAATATTAATTCGCTCTTTTGGCGCAACAGAACCTTCCTTGCCAGCCATAGAACTTCCCCATCTCTTCTTAGAAAATCAGAAAACAACTTAGGATTTACCTAAGATTATACTCAAATCTAAAATTAAACACTTTAGCGTCAATTCGACTCTAAATTTTCTTTAGGCCTATCGGAAAGAAAAACGATCGACAACAGAAAAGTAAAAGTTGCATTATTAGACTTTAGTCATATTGATTAGCAAAGTAAATATTCTGAAACAAATAGATTATTCAAACACAACACGTGATTCGCGCCTATTAACACCAATCAGAGAAGCGTAGTGATGGCTAGATCTCTTTCAATAATCAAATCAATACTATTATCGATTATTAAATTAACTACGTCATATATATTTATCAGCCTAACATTTCTAATTTTACTATTTTTAAGCATATTTTTATTCAGGGACACGATCTTCTCTTTCGCACCAACAGACGAAAGAAAATTAATCTATGCGACAGTAGCAATGGCCATATTTTCTGTCATTTGGGGCGTGAGTAACTTAGTTTATGTAAGCATAAAGAAGAAAAAGATTGATTTAAGTAAAAATAAAGACAAAAAAGAAAAGCCAAAGACACCTGATCTATCCTATCTGAATGAGTTTGAACGCGGCTTCACACAGGCACTCCAAACAATCAGCAGAAACTGGGCAGGCAAGGGTGAACGGAAGAAAGGAAAGAACCTCTACGCACTTCCCTGGTTCGTCGTATTGGGCTCTCCCAGTTCAGGTAAGACATCCCTAATCGTTGAATCGAACTTAAAGTTCCCGCTCGCCCACCTATTCTCTCAGGAAGATGCAAAACACGTTCAACCAACCAAGGACGTCGATTGCTGGGTAACTGATGAAGCTGTTCTCTTTGATGTCGCAGGCCAGTTCGTTGAACATGTAAACGGCCAGCAACCAGACTCTAAAGAAACGCATTACTCCGGTTTATGGCGTCGTTTCCTAAAGCTTTTGCGGGATAACCGGCCACGCAGACCGATCAATGGCGTCGTATTGTGTCTGGATCTCTCCGAACTGCTCTCACTCAGCTCACAAGAACGAACAACGAAAGCTGCCCTTGTTCACGCTCGCCTGAGCGAAATGACGGAAGTGCTCGGCACTCGTTACACCGTACACGTGGTCCTTACAAAGTTTGATCTGATTGATGGCTTCCATGAGTTCATTGGATGTCTGGCTGCTGCCGAAAGAACAAAACCGTTCGGCTTTACATTTGATCTTCACGATGGCCGTGATCAGGATAAGTGGTTGGACGAGTTCAATTCAGCCTTTGCCAAGTTTCTTGATGACCTCAACAGCACAGTTGTCGACCGACTTTCTGAAATGCGGTCGGCGCATCAAAGACGCCAGTTATACTTATTCACGCGCGAAATGGCTGGCCTGAGCAACATACTGAGCTCTTTTCTGGGGAAAGCCCTCCATCAGGACAAGTTTTCAACTGCTCCTCATATCCGCGGTATCTTCTTTTCCTCTGCACGTCAGGAGGCCATTCCCACCAATCCGGTTTTACTGGCAACTTCGCAGAAATATGAGATCGCAGCACCAATCCTGCCCATTCATAGTGGCCCATCCAAACAGTACTTCTCTGCTTCACTCTTTGACCAGGTGGTGTTCAAAGAAGCTGGCCTTGCAGGCGACAACATAAAGATTGAACGTGCCAAACGCTTCGCTCTCGTCGGATCAGGCCTTACCGCTTCTCTTCTTTATGTTGGTTTTTTCAGCACCTATTGGGTCGGCTATGAAAATAGTCGGGCACGGGCAGATGAAGTCGTCAATATCACAGAGAGCTTTGAAGAGCTGTTCCAGCAAGGCCCTGACAAGAACCTGAACGCCTCTGGACAGAACTACATCCGTCCTCTCGGCGCACTCACATCTGCAAGCGACATCTTTGGCAATTATCGCGAGAGAAACTGGCTTGTATCCCAACTCTCACTTTATCAGGCTATAAGATCGGCCCGGAAGTTGAAAAAGCTTACGTTGATATGTTGGCCCGCTATTTCCTGCCAGAGGTTGCAGCATATGTTCGAAACGAAATTGCAGCTCTTGGGAATGATGAAACCAGCAAAGACAGCAATGAACGGCTGGAAGCGTTACGCGTCTACCTAATGTTGGGCGATGCTTCCCGGCGAAATGAGCTTCTCGTCAAATCCTGGATGGAACAGAAATGGCAGGAGCAGTTTGAAGGCGATCTTAAGCTGCAAAAAGCGCTACGCGATCACCTTGTCTTTGCCATCGAAACTGCCGGGCTAGAAGCGAAGCTGGACAAAAAACTGGTCAAGACCTCCCAAAGAGATCTGAGAGAAGTACCGCGAGACCTGCGACTCTACCGCAATATCGAGCAAGTGAGTGACAGACAGCTGGCTTCACCCGTGAACTTCAGAAACGACATCGGGCCAGCATACAACATCGTTTTCAGCGGAACCGGCAACACCACTCATGACGACCAACCAATTGGGGTAAAGCAGTTTTTCACAAAAGATGCTTATCTCGACTACTTCGTCAAAATGAATGATGGCCTGTCCGTCGTCGCCGTAGAGGATGCCTGGGTGGCCGATGAGCGGGACACCGTGGAATATTCCCAAGCTGACCTAAAAGAGTTCCGTCGCAAAATCGCATCCCGCTATGCAACGAACTACATCTCCAACTGGAATGACGCTCTAAACCGTTTGGAAATTACGGACTTCAGAAACCTGGATCACGCCGTAGATATTCTGGAAACACTAACTGGGCCAGACAGACCTCTTAATCGGCTCATTAACCGGGTTAAGAGTGAAACAGAAATCTACGAGAGTAAGCTCATTGAGCTTAATGCCGAACAAGCCGTCAATTCTGAGCTGCCCTTCGACATCTACAGAGAACAGGGCCTCCGCGTTCGCCGCGCCTTTTCCAATCTCAATGGATTGGTGGAAGCTGAAGAAGGTGAGAAGGCTTATCTGGAAGATCTCGATGCGGCCCTTAATACTCTTTATGAGTATCTGAAAGACATCCGCCAAGCTGGAGAACGATCTGGCGAAGTTGCATTGGCACGTGCCAAAGCCAGAATTGATCTTCAGGGCGAAGACCCAATCTACACACTCAAACGCATCGGCGTTGATCTTCCCAGCCCACTCAATCGCTTCTTCGCAAAACTGGCCGATCAAAGCTGGAAGGTATTGCTGCAAGAAGCCAAGAAAGAACTGCAACGCAGCTGGAACGAGGAAATCTATGCAGATTATAACCTCAACTATGCGCAGCTCTATCCTTTCAACAAGCAGGCAGAGCAAGAGATCCCTCTTGAAGAGTTTGAAAGCTTCTTCGGCCCTGGTGGCAAGATCGAAACGTTCTACAAAAAGAACTTGATCGTGTTTGTTGATGAGGCAACGGGCGAGCCCAAAACCATCGATGGTCGCCATCTCGCCATCGCTAAGGATTTTCAGGATAATCTCAAGATCATCTTAGATCTGCGCAGAAGCTACTTTAACTCAGAAGGTCTGATCGGTGTGGAGTACAACATCCAGCCAGTCTCTCTTTCCGCAAAACTCCGCCGTGCGGTTATGAACATTGAAGGGCAGATCATCTCCTACTCCCACGGTCCACGTCGCCCGATCCGGGTAATCTGGCCGAATGTTCTCACGAATGAAGCTGAAAGCAGTCTGTCGGTCTTCCCTGCGGGTCGTGGTCGTCCACACACCACCACTTTTAAGGGGCCGTGGTCAGGCTTCCGACTGCTGGATTTTGCCACGACAAAAGGCTTTGATAGCAATGGCGCGCTGATCGAATTCAGCTTCAACGGGCAGAAAGCAACATACTCCTTGCTTCATAAAGGAGCCAGTTCACTGGCACGCAAGCAGCCGCTCTCCGGCCTTATCCTGCCAGCAAAGATGTGATGCCTATGACCACAAAAGATGCAAACTCCGAAGAGGCAGCTCCGGCTGCTTCTTCCATCTTCGTGACATCCTACGATGATCTGGCAAAGGCAGTCCTTTCGCCTATCTCAGAAGGGTTTGAAGATGATATTGAAGATCACCCGGATTTCGATGCCGTAAGTGACGAGTTAATGAAGCGCGGCACACTCTCCCATGGCTCGATCGATTGGAGCCTGGTGGAGCGAGAAGCCCTCAAGCTGTTGCAAAACACGCAAAAGAGTTTGGCCGTTTTCGAAGCACTCCTGCTGGCAAGAATGACACGGAAAACACGTGGTGCGGTGGCCAGTTGTATCAGAGCGCTCGATGCGTGCTTAACAACACCCAAGGCAGAACTTCATCCCAAAGAAGATCGCAGGTTTGAGCTCATCCTCAGGCGTATTTGCGGTCTTTTCAGTCTGGATAGTTTGCCGGGCAAACCCGGATCAGAAGCGGATAAACTTGAGGAAAGCCTTGCCCGGCTGATCAAAAACGAGCTCTTGCTTGAACATGGATTGGTAAAAGATTTTCGTGTCCTTCAAGAACGCATAGAGCTAGAGAAAAAACAGCAAGAGAACGAGCAAGCACGCAAATCCGCCAGTTCTGGCACCCCTGCAGATTCAACAAGTGCCGGAAGCATCGGCTCATCGCCAGCGATGGATGCTCGTTCCTTTAAGCGCCTCACAGCTGAGATCTGCACACTCATTTTTAAGCAAGACCCATCCCTACCTTTTATCTACCAACTCCGACGCCACGCCTGTTGGCAAGAGATAACAGGCGCTCCCCAAATCACCTCAGAACCACGAACCATTATCCCGGCAATATCTATCGATACCTGCGACAAGTATAGGGATGCCTTAAAGCAAGGCACGCCAGATATTTCGATCATTCACCAGTTAGAAACGACACTTTTCTCCATGCCCTTTTGGATTGAAGGCCAGTATCTCGCCGCACAATTGGCACTCAAAGCCGATCACAACCAGGTCGCAAACGCGATAACTGAAAGCACTCAGAGTTTTGTTAGTCGTGTCCCAGAGTTGCGTGAGCTGTGTTTTGATGATGGAACGCCCTTCATCGAAGGAGAAACAGCCGAATGGCTCAACTCAAAGCCCCTGAACAGCGATACGCCCGAACTACTAAGCACACCGCAGGAGCAAAAAGGCCTGACCGACTTCGTCAGCAATCCCAAACTCGCAACCAAATGGAACGGCGAGTACAAATCCCAACGCTCCCCCCGCCAAAAAGCCTTCATGGAACTGGCAATGCTGGAAGACCTCGCCCTCTCCGGCTTCTCCGCCCTCGTCTCCGACCAAACCCTCCGCCTCCAATCCGCCGTAGAAGAAACCTCCATCACAGACTGGGACCCGGAGTTTTTTAAAAGAGCAGCTATTCTCACGCGTAAGAGTCGGCGGTGAGAGTATGACCTTTAAGATGTTCATCGTCTTTCAATTTTGCTTCGAGCCGGAAACTGGTGCATATATAGAGAGAGTACTTTTAGGGTCTGTTCTGTTTGTTGAGATTGGAATGTCGCGGTATCAAAAGCTTGATAGGAATGAACTTCTGAATGCTGCTGAGAGGGTTATTCAGAACCAGGGGGCTCACGCGCTTTCTATTGGCACAGTAGCAGCAGAAGCTGGGGTTTCTCGTGGTGGGATTCAGTCTAACTTTGGCACTCGGGCTCAGCTGATTGATGCACTATTTGACCGGTGGGATGAAGATCTTGAGCGCTATAAGCAAGAGGTACGTTCTCGCGCGCGCAGTGACATCAGCGATCTGGATGTTTTTCTTGCAGCCTCCCGATTGCAGCATAAGCAACAACCTCAGCAAATGTCAGCCATGATGATTTTGACCATGCAAACACAGGCGCACCGTGAAGCCTCTCATGAATGGATGGCGGACAAGCTGAGTTTGATACCTTCTGAAGACAAGCAGAAGCGCCTTGAACGTCTCCGCCTGCTTGTTAGCGAAGCGATGATTGTCATTCATTCGATGCAGCTGACACCGCTTTCTGAAGATGATTGGGACGAGGTTTGGGATGATCTGGATGGAGTGTTCAGAAACGACACCCCATCCTAAACGTTTCATCAGCTTGCCTTAAACAGCGACCTGCTCGTTTCGTTCAGCATCAACCGAGGCTGAGTGTTTGGGTGCGAAAAGTAGATAAATGTAAGGCAGCGTTATCAGTGTAAACATCGTACCGATAACCATACCTGCCACCAGAATTATCCCGATACTGTTGCGGGCTTCTGCACCCGGTCCAGTAACGAGCACCAGAGGAAAATGACCTAAAACTGTCGCTGCTGTTGTCATGATAACAGGGCGCAGTCTGGTCTTTGCAGATTCAATGATCGCTGTTGTCAGATCCTTTCCTTGCTCGACAAGAACGTTTGCAAATTCAACAATCAAAATTGCGTTCTTAGCAACCAGCCCAACAAGTGTGATCACTCCAATTTGTGAGTAGATGTTCACCGAGGTGAACCCCAAGAAGGTGAACAAAAGGGCTGCAGACAAAGCCAATGGCACAGAGCCGACAACAACAATGAGTGGAGTCCTGAAGCTGTTGAACTGCACGCTCAAAGCCAGATAGACAACCGCGATAGAAGCCAGAAGGACAAACATCAGACTGTTGCCTTCCTGCTTAATTTGCCGGGATATGCCAGCGTAATCCAGAGAGTATCCAGCCGGGAGAATTTGCTTGGCTTTCTGCTCCATAAACTCCAGTGCTTGCGCTTTAGTGGTTCCTGGAACCACAGATCCGAGTATCCTGAAAGAACGTTGCTGGTTGAACTTTCCGAGTGTCCTCGGCACTGCAGCAACTTCCAAAGAAGCAATGGAAGACAAAGGAATGTAAGTGCTCTCAGGCCCTTTGATCTGCAGGTTCATGATCTGATCAGGTGCCAAACGGGCATCCTTCTCAACCATTGGCACAACAACATAAGCCTTACCGTCAGCATCAAAACGGTTGAGATATTGATCCGACAGCATGAAAGATAACTGATCACTGACGTCTTTCGAAGTCAGGCCCAGATCAGCTATTCTTGTGTGATTGAGTTTCAGCTTAACAAGTGGTCGATCAATTTTCAGATCAGTGTCAGCATACATAAACATGCCGCTTTGATAGGCTTCTCCAACAAGCTGGTAGCCATAGTTCAGCATGTTTTCGTAGCTGTCAGGTCCTTTGATCACCAACTCAACGTCAAACTGACCAGCAGTTGGCAGCGGAGGCAGCAGCAAAGGCAGCACTTTCAGTCCTGAAACCTGAGAGAGCTCATAGAATAGTCCTGGCAGTATTTCTTGCACGCTCTGCTCTCTCTCAAAGAAGTCGCTAAGCTGGATGCCACCAAAACCACCATTCGCTGTCAGAACCTGCCAAATTTCACCTGCACCTTCGACACGCTTTCCAGCTTCAATTGCCGGTTTCAAGTTTTCGGAAACTGCAGGCAGAGTACTTCCAGGAGGGGCTTGCACGATAAAGTTGATGTTCCCCTGATCTTCAATTGGCGCAAGCTCCTTGGCGGAAAACAGGAAAAACGGGATCATGAGAAGTGCAAAGACAAAACTGAAGGTCAGTATTTGTGCACGCCAGTTCAGCAACCGGATGAGCAAGTTGCCATAAGAATTGCTGGCACGAGTAAACAAGCGACCTATGAAGGCTGCGAACCGTGTCTCCATACCACGTGGGCTGGCCACATAGGCGCTCATGATTGGAGAAAGCGTAACAGCAAAAATGCCGGAGATAAGCACTGCGGCAGCAAGCGTAAAGGCAAACTCCCGAAACAGACTCCCTGACAAGCCGGTAACAAAACCAATCGGCAAGAAAACACTCGCCAGCGTCAGCGTCATTGCGATGATCGGTGAAAACAGCTCTTTTGAACTTTTCAGCGCAGCCTGAAACTTCGACAAGCCCTGCTGCCTATGTCGCGCAACATTCTCAACGACGACAATCGCATCATCCACCACGAGACCAACGGAAAGGACAATTGCGAGGATCGTCAGAATGTTAAGCGTGAAGCCAAGGGCGTACATCACAGCAACACTACCCAGTAAGGAGACCGGAATTGCGGTCAGTGGGACAAGTGAAGCTCTGAACGAGCCCATCAGGATGAGTACGATGAGACCGACGAGTAAGACCGTTTCACCAAGTGTTTTCACAATTTCAAAGAGGGAATCCCTCATTGCGAGTGTAGAGTCGAATGCGATGCCGACATGCAAGCCATCAGGAAACCCGGCGTTGAGTTCCTCCAGCTTTTCATAAAGCGTGTCACCAATGGCAATCTCATTTGCACCTGGCAGAGGCCAGACGGAGAGGAATACACGTTCATCAAAGTTTGAACGTGTTTCGACAATACCAGGCCGCTCACCGAGCTCAACACGGGCAACATCTTTGAGCTTGAGGGTGTACCCACCAAGATCCTTGATCGCTAACTCCTCAAAGTCCTGAGCAAGTTTCAGGTTTGAGTTGCTTATAATGTTGAACTGCTGCTCTTCGCCTTTGACATCACCGATCGCCGCAACAACATTGTTTGAGGCAAGAGCGTTGACAGGTCCTGTGAGGAAAGATTGTAACCAGCTAATCGAACCTGATCGACCCAGATTCTGAGTGCAGGCTCACGCCCACCTTCAACTCTCGCGCGCTGAACACCCTCGATCGAAGACAGCACTGGTACGACGTTACGTGTCAGATAGTCTGTAATCTCGAAGCGTTTCCAGTAATCTGAGGAGACATCAAGATAGAATGAGGCATACGGCCGATCAGCGCGCAAAAGAGAGATGACAGGCTCTTCAGCATCAGCCGGCAAATCAGACCGGATCTTGTTCAGGTTTGCAGTCAACTCAGACAGTGCAGCTGTACGATCCTCATTGATCTTCAGCCACGCTGTCACCGTGCTCTGACCTGCAACCGTCTTGGAATCCACATAGTCCACACCCGGCACGCTCATGGCTGCACGTTCAACAGGCTCGGTTACAAACCCTTGCACAACATTTGCGGCAAGACCTGTGTAGCGGGTAGTGATCTCGATGGCAGAGCTTTCTATAACTGGAAACTGCACAACAGGCAGACGCAGCGCTGATACCAATCCCAGCAAGACAAACAGGAGTGAAATTACGATCGCTAGGACGGGCTTTTTAACAAAGATATCCATACGTCCCTCCTAGTGTTTGCCAGCAGAGATTGCAGAAGAAATTTGCTGTTGTGTCTGTGGTGTAATCAACTCAACAAGCATACCAGGGGACAACTTAAACCCACCATCAGTCGCGATAAGATCTCCCTGAGAAATGCCTTGGCCGATCAGAACGGTCTCACCTAGGTATTGAAGATCAGCAATGTCCTTACGTGTTGCCCGATAAGCAGACTGTTCATCCTGTGCAAGCGCATAGACAAACTGACCGTAGCTGTCAGACTGAATGGAAGAACTGGGAAGTGCGCTATAGTCCTTTGCAGGGGCTGCTGGAACGAGAACCTCCACAAAAGCACCATGGATCAATTGCAGATCAGATACAGAAACAGTGGCTCGATGAACACGCGTTCTGGTGCTTGTAGATATTGCAGCATCACGATGAATAACAGTAGCAGTGACCGGCTTAGCGTCTGCTCCAATCGCCGTAACTTCATCACCGATGGCTAGTTCCATTTGGTGTTGAGGCAATTTGAAGTCTATCCAGATGTCGTCAGTATCGCCTACCACTTGAGTTATCAGCTCATTGACACCTAAGAACTCCCCGACAGATAAGACAGTTGTGTTTGTCTTTCCTGCAAAAGGCGCTCTGATAGTCTTTTTCAGGATCCGGCTTTTAATCTGACCTACTTTGGCTTTTGACGTATCCAGCAAGGCACGTGCATTATCAAGCGCGCTTTGGCTCCCACTTCCAGTAGAACGAAGTTTCTGAGCTCTTTCAAACTTGATCGCGGCAAGTTCTACATCTGCTTCTGCTGCTGCCAATTCCGCTGTTTCTTCCGAAACATCCATCTGCACGAGGAGTTGATGTTTCTCAACCCAGTCTCCGGGTTTGAACCCTAGGTTTACAACTCGGCCAGAGATTTCGGTACGTAGCTCAACTTGCTTGGGCGCTACAACTTCACCAATGACCTGCGTTTGAGGTGCATACAATGTACTTTGCGGATAGACTGCCTCTGTTGCCTCAGAGTGCTCCGGAATTAAAGCAGCTTGTGCAATAGCCTCAGTGATTTGAGTAAACTTAATGTAGCCAAGTCCACCGACGAGACCGGTGATAGCCAGTAAAGCGAAAAACCAGCGTGCAACTGTCATCTTTCTCTCTCTTAACATTGCCGAGGAATTGAGCGAAATAAAATACGATTGTATTTATTATTTCGGCGCAAATTGCGTGCTTTGTTGTCTAGTAAAGCTACGAATGAATTGCGCGCCTGATGATATATAGCTCACTCAGGTCTCAAGAATTACGCCACCTCCTACGTTGGGGAAGGAGGTGGCGCCTTACTTTTGGATTAGGTCTGCGGATTTACCGTCATCCAAGAAAGCTGCTGTTAGTCCCTCGCGATTGGAGACGCTTCGGAGCTGAAGTGAGCTAGCTAACACAGATCTTTATAAATACATTTGTATTTATTGCAAGATTTTTTTGCTAGTTGGATTTTGTTGACGAGATGTTATGAAAGGTCTGCACTGCAAGCGACAGATTTATCATCGCAGAACTGGAGAGCCGATCAATCTGCCCAAAAGGCACTAAACAACCTGCCCTGCTGAACTCCCCATAGGACGAAGAAGTGCTGAGAAGGACCCATAGATCCGCCCCCCCAACTCCCTGTTCTCGTCCAACAGGGAGCTTTTTTGGTTACATGTTGTGTGGTTTGTAGCTTATGCCGTTGGCGAGTTGTAGTTCTCGGATGTATCGAATGATGGACGTCACTTCATCTTTAGTGACATGAGACTGCTTGGGCATGTTGCCGAAAGGCAGTGGTGTCGTGGGACGCCGTTTTCGACTGCTCGGTAGAAAGATGCATCGTCATGGTGGCCAGGGTTGTAGATGTTATGAACCAGCGGTGGGCCGTTGTTGGTGCCTGTTGCGTTCGACCCATGACATGCAGCGCAGTTGTCATTGAACACCACCTCTCCAGCTTGGGCTTCGCTTGTGAACGAAGGCAATGTAATGGCAAGGCTTTCAGAGCTTTCCTCAGTTTCGAAGGCTTTAAATATCAGCACACCTGCACCAATCCCGAAAAAGCCAAGCACAAAAAGCTTTGGCAGGTTCTCAACGATCTTCATTTTGGTACTCCTGCCTCCCATCACACTGACGCAAATCTGAAGTGCTTGAGAGGCCTTAAATCTTACTTTTTACTTCTGAGGAATGTGCTTATGGCAGGCTGATCATCTGATGGCCTTCGCCTTCGATCGCAATCTCTTCTGAAATCTTCATGTCGTTCAGATCAATGGACCAGACAACGGATTCTGCCCGAGATGACACAAAGACACTTTCGGTATTTTCAACCAAGGTCAGATGATAGGGCGCGGGAGATAGGGACTGAGAGGAGAGTTCGCCAGACAAGAGGTCCAGAAAAGCTAATCTGCCTTCACTGGTGACCGTTGCAACAAGTTTTGCCCTGTCGGGAGATAGGGCTAAGGCATGAATTTCTCCGCCGATATCGAACGTGCGTAGGCTTCGCCAGTTTTAAGATTGAGTTCAATGATACGCCCGGCACCTGTATCTACAGCATAGAGTGTACCCGAAGACGGATCTGCGATCATGTGCTCGGGAGATGTGCCTGCAAGCAGGTTTCGTCGCACTATGCGGCGGTCAAGGTCAACTTCACTGATGGTTCCGTTGCCAGCATTGGAGACATAAACAGTGTCAGCAGCTGATCCAAATGCAAGGTAGTTTGGATTGTTACCTGTTGGAATAAAAGCTTCGAGCTGGAGACTGCTTAAGTTGACGACAGAAATGCCACCGCCTGATGGGTGCGTGACAACTGCAAAGCGCTCATCCGGAGTGACAGCAACGTGATGTACGCCTCCCGGAACTTCAATTCTGCGCAGGATGTCACCTGTTTCAATCTGCACCACACTGAGAAGGCTCTTACTTCCATCTCCTTGACTACTCGTCTGGGTCGTCGACGGTGCATGGTGGGCAGCATGGTCCTCTTCAGACATTCCTGCAGGTTTGCGTTCCTTGAGGGCATCACCTGTCTCAATCTCAGAAAGACTGCCTGCAATCAGCAGCTGCTTCTCTTCAGCGATTGCCAATCCATGTACTGCTTCCAGATCTGAGTAACGCCTGACGATGGCTTTGCTTTTGAAGTCCACAACGGCAACGGAGGTCGCGCTACCTTCTGGTATGTAAATGGTTTGCGCGACAGATGTTTCGACCAATGCCATCAAAGCTGATGTAGCCACCAGCAAGTGATAAATAGCTTTGTGTTTCATATGGTTTCTCTTTGTTTCTGCGCCTTGCAGGCACCAAGTCCTGACAATTGAAATCATAGAAACGAGAGGACATCACTCGTGGGATTGTATCGGTACGTAACAACCAGATGCTTTCATACAAGCAGTGACAAATCACTCAGAATCCAGCTCCCGATAGATGAAAGCAACCGGGAGCTTGCTGATTGGTGACTACTGTGCAGTTTGCTTTCGCGTACTGAGAGAGGATGTTTTCCCGGCAGTGGTCAATGCATCAATGACTTGGGCAGAGGTTAGCAACTCAGACAGAACAATCCCGTCGGGTGCATTGGGGCCGTAGACTACATTGAACGGAATACCAAAACGATTGAAGGAGGAGAGATAACGCGAAATGCTCTCATCCGGCCTTGTCCAATCAGCCCGCATTGCAGTTACATCATCTGCTGTCAGCACAGATAAGACTGGCTCGCGACCCAAGACCAAGGCTTTGTTTGCTTTGCAGGTCAGGCACCATTCTGCGGTCACATCAACGAACACAGCTTGTCCTTGCGAAACCAACTGCGCAATCCTGCCTCGATCAAACTCCACCCAGCCTATTTCTGAGCTTGAAGTTGCTGTTGCTTCCGGCACCTGAACGAGAGCAACAGGTGTGATCAATACCAGACTAACAATCAAGCCACTTCCAAGGATCCGAAGGCGCAAAGCCCCTCCCCGCGATGACAGGAGTACAAGCAAGAAGAGAGCTAATACCAATACCGTGACAGTGGCCAGAGAACCAACCAGACTGAACATGATCCAAAGCAGCCATAAGACTGTCCCGCTTAACATCACCGCGAGCAGCAGCTTTAGCAACAACATCCAGCGACCTGGTTTGGGGAGGTGTTTTACCAGTTGCGGACGGGCAGCGACAATGAGGTAGGGCGTCGCTAATCCTATTCCCAAACTTGTAAACACCAGCATGATGTCAATTGGTCCTCCCGCCAAAGCAAATGCAACTGCCGTCCCCAATAGAGGAGCGGAGCATGGTGTTGCCAAAACTGCCCCAAACACGCCTGTCAGAAAGTCAGCCTTGTATCCAGTCCCTTCTCCCTTTTTTGAGAGCCAGTTTTGAAGATCTGCAGGCAACATGATTTCAAATGCACCAAACAGGTTCCCCGCAAAGACAATCAAAACAGCTATTATGCCTGCAAGGAAGATGGGATTTTGAAACTGAAGTCCCCAGCCGACAGCAATGCCCATCCGTTGCAAAACAAAGAGCACAAGGGCAAGCCCCCAAACAAATGCCATCACTCCCAAAGCTGAGGCAAGGAAGCCACGCCTTACTTGCGCTGTGCTCTGATTACCAAGCTTAAGCGCTGATGATAGCTTGATGGAAATCACTGGTAAGACGCAAGGCATGACATTCAGGATCAAACCTCCCAGAAAAGCCAGTATGGTAATCCAGATCATTTCATTCAGACCGGGCGCCAACGCCTCAATACTGAAGGGTGGTACGAGCGCAGTTGCAACAACATTTGGGACTACGGCGAATGCACGTTCAGGTCCGTCTGTCACCGTTAGTCTGGGCCTATCAAATGTTTCTTCATTAAATGAGAGAACCGGAAACCGAGCCCAAACTCTTCTCCCCGCTTCGCTCACGCGAACATCTGGCTTACCAAGTGCTGTGCCATGACCAAGTTCGGGAAAGATGTCTGGCGTGTTCAAAGGTTTCTCTACCGTGACATCGACAATCAGTTCAGTACGTTTGTCGTCGATGTACGCCTTTGCAGTTTCTACGCCTGCTTGCTTATCCTCTAATGGAACTTTTCTGGAAAAAGCTGCGATTAACTCTCCTGATTGACGATCAAGCCCGGAGCCTTTTGGAAGTTTCAGGGACAAACTGAGAGTTTGAGGAACGCAGATATCAGAACACACCAACACTGAGACTTGTGCAGACAAAGACACAGGTTCCCCGGGCTCTTTCAAATCAATTTGCAGCGGAAAGACAACCTCTCCGTGATATCCGAAGTTTTCAATTCCGAAGGCCGTAAAGCGTAACGGGGCGGGCCACTCCAACCGAACATTTGCAACATTTTCTGATGTGGACCAGTCAAACTGTGGAGGTGTACCGACCTCACCTGGCGACCGCCAATAGGTCTTCCACCCCTTATCAAGTTGCAACTGAACACCTGCTGAGAGTGTTGCCGTATCTGCGGCAATGCCATCTTGTACTGTCAGGAGTCTTGCCTTGATGGCTGGCTTTGTAACTGTTTCCGACGTAGCTGCCTGCGCAGCATGAGCGACAAAAATGGTCAGGCCAGCTGCAATCACTGCCTTGATGAGGTGCCCAAACTTCAACATTTCATTTTCCAGAGAGGTGCCACCTGTAATAAGTACAGCAGCATTATCTTGTTTTCGAAGTTGGCTGAATGCGCGGTTTTATCTTCGAGTTATCAGAAGTAACCAGCACTTTGAACGAGGAGCATGAATGTAAACACTCTTCTCACTTCATGTTACTTAGGCTGACTTTTTAGTTTCTCGCACTAACTACAGCTCACGGCCTTAAGAAGGTCAAGGATACATATCGATACATTAGCGTAGTGTATTTTTACGGCTTTCTGTATTGACCTTCCACCTACTGGAAGGCCTATTAAGGCGCGAGGACTTCGCCTCTCTGGCAGGTAATAGGGTATCAAGAAGTAACATGAGACATAGGCTTTCGGCATACGTTTCAAGATTGATTATGTCATTTGCATTTCTGGCTTTTTTGATTGCCGGAGGTACCTTCAGTCATGCATTTGACAATCACAGTAATCACGTACATGACATTGCCGGAGTTGAAGATCACTCGCATGCCCAATCGGGTCCTTGGGATCCTTCTTTCATCGAAACGGACACGGTACATTGCGGAGCCAACTTGCTGGCGTTGGTCAGCGAGATTGAAGCAAAGATGGTCTCACTGAATGGTTCTGCACTCTCTCTTGAGCTGCGAAACGCTCCATCTGCTGTTACGCTTATAGATCCACCGCCTCCACGAACTCATTCCTTCTCCTAGTCATACTCAGGGTCAATTTGGCCGCAATCTAACTTGGAAAAGGAATTGAGTGATCATGAAAACATTAGCAATTTTCACTTCGGGCATCTTACTTGTATCCAGCGTCGCAGGTGCGATCGCACATGGCGGAGCGACTGGCATCGTAAAAGAGCGAATGGTCGCCATGGGAGCCATGGGGAAAGTGATGAAATCCCTTTCTGGCATGATGCGTGGAGACAGTGATTACGATGCAGAAGCAGTGCGCAAAGGTGCAGCAGTTCTGCAGTCTCATGCAGGTGAGTCATTAATAAGTCTCTTCCCCGAAGGCAGCATTAATGGCCCTTCAGAAGCAACTCCAGAGATCTGGTCGAACTGGCAAGAATTTGAACGTCTCTCAATGGACTTAGAGCTTTATGCAGCTGCATTAGGCCGGGCAGCAAGTAAGGGCTTAGCGCACTCAGCATCAGGGTCCGGAATGATGGGACAGATGACAATGGGCAATAGCGGGATGATGGGTCAGAGCATGATGGGTGGCAACGCCATGACAAATGATCCCGAAACGCTCGCTCAGATGCCGGTCGAAGGGCTGTTCAAAATGACAGCTCAGACATGTTCAAGCTGCCACACCAAGTTTCGCGTTGAAAAGTAGCCGTGAATGCGTAAGTGGCTTCTAAGCGTGATCTCCGCTCTTGCGTTAGCAGGAGCGGGTTTCGCAGTGATAAACTTCTGGCCAATAGGGGCAGAACCGAAACTCTCAACGGTAGAAGGCAGTGTACAGAGAGGCGTGTATCTGGCCAGAATGTCGGGTTGCATCGCCTGCCATACGGATTTGGAGAATGGTGGCAAGCCGTTGGCTGGCGGAACAAAGTTTGCAACTGACTTCGGCACATTTTACTCGCCTAATCTTACGACCGATAAAGCATTTGGAATGGGCTCTTGGTCCATCGAAGACTTTGCGAAGGCTGTACGTCAGGGCATCTCACCTGAAGGAGAGCCATACTACCTTCGTTTCCTTATCCGTTCTACGCCAAGTTTTCTGATCAGGATATCGCTGATCTGTGGGCCGCATTCCAAACTGTACCCGGTGTTGCAGAACCAACAAAACCGCACGATATGACACCACCGTTCAATCTGAGGGCTGGCTTAAAACTTTGGCGCGGTCTTTTCTTTAAACCCGAGCCATTCATCTCAGATCCAACCAAATCTGAGCAATGGAACAGAGGCAAGTACATTGTCGAAGGACCGGCACATTGCGCAGCCTGCCATACACCTCGGAACCATTTGGGGGCCCGAAAAACAGATCTTGCTTTGACTGGTGCGGATCGGCTTCCAGATGGAGGCAGTTCACCTGCGATCACAAGCGAATACTTAAAACAGAATGGTTGGACTGTGAGTTCACTCAGCTACGCGCTCCAGTCTGGTTTGATGCCTGATGGGGATGTCTTTGGTGGCTCGATGGGGGAAGTTGTACGTGATGGGACTGCTTACCTCTCAAAGCAAGACCGTGATGCTATCGCAATTTATCTACTTGAAGGGAATGAATAGGCGATGATTACACGTCGAAAATTCTTAGCTCTTACCGGAGCGACGAGTGCTTTAATGACAGCACCTGCTTTGTTCAACGTTGCAATGGCTGAAGATGGCTTCGTCAACATCACTGCAGGCCCTTCGAAGCATAAACTCATCAATGAGGATGTGGAGGCTTCCAATCTGTGGCTCTATGACAACTCCACACCCGGACCAGAGATTAGAGCGACTGTTGGAGATCGCATAAAAATACGCCTCATCAATAACTTGCAGGAGCCAACCTCCATCCACTGGCATGGCCTTCGGATCAGAAATGATATGGATGGTGTCTCTGGACTAACCCAAGACCCGGTTATGCCCGGTGAGCAGTTTGAGTACGACTTTACAGTGCCTGATGCTGGTACATTTTGGTATCATGCTCACAACAAAAGCTGGAACCAGGTGGCTCGAGGTCTTTACGGGCCTCTGATTATTGATGAGCAGCAGCCTCCTTTCGATAAAGATCATGACATAACGCTCGTTATTGACGACTGGCGCGTCAAAAATGACGGTAGTTTTGATGAAGAAAGTCTGGGTAGTTTAATGGACTGGAGCCATGGCGGACGACTGGGAAACTGGTTGACTGTCAATGGATCAAGCCGCCCTTCATTCACATTGAAACGTGGCGAAGCTTATCGGCTTCGTCTCATCAACACTGCAAATGCGCGCATTCTTGACATAGACCCCAGTCGCTTTGGGGCATTGGTTTTGGCGTATGACGGGCAACCGCTGACAGATGTAGCACCTCCGCTCTATGCACCTATGCTGCTCGGACCTGCTCAACGATTGGACTTGGTCGTTACTCCTGAAGATGATTTCGAGTTGGAAGAGCTGTCGGGAAGCAGTCCATTTGCTTTTGCCCGCTTCAAAGTGACAGGCGAAAAAAGCAACGCAACACCTGTTCAATATCCACGTCCCAACGACCTGCCAGAGCCGGATCTGGAACAAGCAAAAGTGTTTGAGATCGATATGACTGGTGGCGCGATGGGGCGTTCCGTCGAAACAACTTATAAAGGGCAAGTACTGTCTAGAAAAGACATCCGCACAACAGGACAGGTTTGGGCTTTTAATGGCGTTGCAAACCTGGCAAGTGACCCGTTCTTTTCACTTGAGGTTGGTGAGAGCGTTATCTTGAGCGTAATGAACAACACGGCATTTGCACACGCGATGCACGTTCATGGTCACCATTTCCGGATAATCGAACGATCTGGCGCATCCGTTGATGACGGGATGCCATGGCGTGACACTTTCCTGATTGGCCCCAATCAGCGCGTAAAGATAGCTTTTGTCGCAGATAATCCGGGTAAGTGGTTGTTTCACTGCCATATGCTGGAACATGCAGCTGCAGGCATGAACACATGGTTCCAAGTTAAGCGGCGATAACGCATTCGTGCTTGGCTGAAGCTGGATATGCTGAGTATTATAAGGTAGTAAAGACTTATGAGAATTTGGGCTCTTACACTTCTGATACTGTTGTTTGCAGGGGTCTCCGCTGGCTCTGCTTATGACATCAATCAGGGTATGACTGATGAAGTCGTACTCCACTCATCAGTCGATCTCGAAAGCCCACTTCTGTCTGAGTTTTCCCTCTCTCACCACGAAAAATGCTGCAACAGTTCTGGAGATCAGACCAGTTCTACCAGCGCTTCCAGCTGTGCAGCAGATTGCACATCCTTGTTTGTTGACAGTGCCGAGTTCGTGTTTCAAGCAAGCATCGAGCATGAAGTCACGCCGATACCTATCCGCACGGCACTGATCGCTGACCTAAAAGACCAGCCTCCCAAATTTCTTTGACGCTTCACGATGGAACAGCGGTCTCGTCATCGCATTCCATCCAAGCCAATTGATGGGAAGTGGTTGCTTAACGCATCTCCAAAACATCGTTGCTCCTTCAGTTTCAATTGCTGAGGATTAGGCATTGGGTCTTCACGCCTGAGTTTCATCATCAGATCTCGGTTGCTGGCTTTCAGCTCTCGATGATCCCTAGAGGTTGAGACACTGGCTTTCTCGCGAAGTGCGGGCATCCCAACGCGTGCAACATTCAGTTTTGCATGACTTCCCATTTCCAGTTCGCACAACACCCGACCGGTTCAACCTCATAAAGACCGCGGGCAAGAGCAGAAAAGAAATGGACGTATTACTATGACTACTCAACAATCGAATGTATCGAGCAAAGCACTCGTGCCACAAGTTAGCGCAGCACAGACCCAGCAGTCGTCACTACGCAAACTCTTCTCCGGACACAACATCATGATGATGGCTTGTTGCGCTGCAATGGCTGTTGGAACCGGTGTTCTTGTGGCCACAGCACCCGCAGGCCAGTCTTTAGGGCAAACACTCTTACTGGCAGCGCCTTTAGTAGGCTGCTTGGTATGCATCTCGTTATGCATCGCTTTATGGGCAAGTCATGCCATTCCACTTCAAAACAAAAGACTAAAACCGACTGACCAAGGATGGTTTCACCATGCTTGAAAGATGTCTGTGTCTTCACCATCAGACACGCGTAACGACAGGTCACAAAACCTAATATGACAGTACTCTCAAGAAGAACTTTTCTTGCTGGATCGGCGAGCCTGACAGGGCTCGCCGTGAGCGGTTGTGTTTCAAACTCAGCAAAGCCAGTCCCCCAACCACTTGCGCAGGACCTAACATACATCTCAATGTATCGTGCCATGCCAGAGGAACGTTTCCCGCTTCCAGCAATCAACCCAAGCAAAGTCCCGAAAAGGTTCTATCGCCAACAAGTAGACTACGAAACACCAGAGCCCGTCGGGACTCTGATTGTCGATACTCATGAGTTCTTTCTCTATCTGGTTCAGGAAAATGGAAAAGCAACGCGCTATGGCGTGGGGCTTGGGCGAGCTGGTTTTGAATGGTCAGGCCGCGCAAAAATTGCGCGGAAAGCAGCTTGGCCTAAGTGGACGCCTCCTGATGAAATGATCAAGCGGCAACCTGAACTTGAGAAATGGAGCTGGCGCAATGGAGGTATGCCTCCAGGACTGGAAAATCCGCTGGGAGCCAGAGCGCTCTACATTTATCAGGACAACAAAGACACGCTTTATCGGCTGCATGGCACTGCCGAATATTGGAGTATCGGAAAAGCCGTTTCCAGCGGCTGCGTTCGCCTGATGAATCAGGATATCATTGACTTATACGGCCGTGTTCCTGTCGGTTCCCCAATAGTGGTGCTTTGATGATGCGTTCCGTCAAGAAAAGCCTGCTCTTTGGCGCGTTGTTACTCATTATAGCAACAGCTCTGTATTTTATTTCTACACCGATCGTGAGATGGAAGAGGTATTGCTGCAACCTCAAAACCTGCAACTCACCAGTCGTGGTGCAGGGCTCTACGCCGAGAACTGCGCAGCCTGTCATGGTGGCAGCCTTGAGGGTGAACCTGACTGGAGATCAACGAGTGCGGATGGTTCGCTTCCTGCCCCTCCTCATGACGAAACAGGCCACACCTGGCATCACACTGACGACTTACTCTTCAGGATTACCAAATTTGGAACTGCAAAAGCTGCGGGGCTGGAGGACCTGAACTCAAACATGCCTGCTTTTGAAGAAACGCTGAGCGATGAGGACATCATTACCATTCTCTCATGGATCAAATCTCAATGGCCAGAAGAGCTCCAGCAACGGCATGACGCACTTAATGAACGTACCAGGAGTTTACAAAAATGAATTTCTTAGCTCGCACATTTTCCATTTTCATGATGGTGCTGTTTGCATCAGGAACCAATGCTCTGGCGGATGCCAGCAAAACACTATCTGAGGAACACATCAAAGAACTCGCTCTTGAGGCTATACTTGAAAATCCAGCTATAATTGAAGAAGCAATACAACGGTTGCAGAAGGTCAGGCAGGAGCAACGACAAGCGGGTGTAAAGAACATAATCGAGTTGCGAAGAGACACTCTCGAGAATGATCCCAATGCTCCCGTCCTTGGCAACCCGAGCGGCGATGTTACGCTTGTTGAATTCTTCGATTACAACTGCCCCTATTGTAAACGGGCCAAGCCTGAACTGGAAGCTCTCTTAGAGACTGACGCAAATGTCCGACTTGTTTTCAGAGAATGGCCCATTCTTGGAGCTGGTTCAGTGTTTGCTGCAAGAGCGGCACTGGCGGCAAGAAAGCAAGGTAAGTACGAGGATTTCCATTGGGCGCTCATGGGTTTCAAAGGACGCATTGATGAAACGTCAACGATGAAAGTGGCACGTCAGATTGGCTTGGATGTAGAGCAATTGAAATCGGATATGGAAGATCCATCAATTACAGAACACATCCAACTCTCAATGGCACTGGCGCAAGACCTAAACATAACCGGCACGCCAAGTTTTGTGATCGGAGATGATGTTTTTCCTGGACTGCTAACTCGTGATCAACTCGCCAAGGTCGTTGCAGAAAACAGATAGATCAACCTCGTGATAGCTGGATGGCAACTCAATGTGTTGCCGTCTTGCTTCACCAGAACACCCCTCACTCAGCCCAAGCTCACGGCCGCAAAGACGGAGGGAGCGGTGGAGCTTCGGCCATCAGCAATATCTCAACCCGCCGGTTTGCTATCAAGTATGGATCATTCGGAAAGAGAGGCTCGATGTCTGCTTTTCCTGTAACACCATGAAACTGATCATGAGGCACCCCGTACTCCGACAAGATCTGACGTGCAACATTTGCACGATCCGCTGAAAGATCCCAGGTCGTATTCGGAAAAGAAGCTTTCGTCTGGCCGGCTGTCGTATGCCCTGTAACATGAATTCTATTGGGCAACCGCGAGAGGATCGGCGCCATTTTCGCTAGCAATCGTCGCGTTGTCTCATATGGAAACTTTGAGCCTTCTTTAAACATGGACCGACCTTCCTGATCGATCAGAAGTATGTTTAGTCCGTCCTCAGTCTCCTCAAGAATTATGTTGCTGGAAACATCCGTAATCTCTGGCATCTCTTGCCAAGCTTGGCGAAGCGATACGGCGGCGGTCGCAAATTGGCGTGGTTGTTCAATGTCTGCCTTCAGAATGCTGTTCGTGTCTGCTTCAGGCCCTTGTCTGCGTTTTTCATCGTGCCGCTCCTGCGCAAAATCTGAGTCCAGATCCTGCGGTGATCGACTTACATCCTTCATGTAGTCACGAAGTGGGATCCCTTCGACCTCGATTATTCCTCGCTTCTTTGAAACATCCTTGATGCCAAAAGCTTCCTGAATTGAGCCTGCCACAACTTGCAGCTTTTCTTTGTCCTGTATTGAGAAGGAAATTATCAATACAAAAAAGACAACCAACAGCGCCATCAGATCTGCAAATGTCACCATCCAGCCTGGGACACCGCTTTGGTGTTTCTTTCTTTTGCGACCAGTCATAAATGCTGCAGCCTGTTGCTGTTTTCACATCACATAACAGTGGTTGGGGTGCCTCCTCAGAATCCGATGCGTATTGAGGCTTGGATACTGAGGAAGCCGACTACTTATTGCGGAACATCAGCTAAGGTTTGCTCGATCAGCAAACGTCGGGGATCATCTTTCGCCACATCAGTAAGTAAGGTGCTGGCTTGCTTGAAAGCATCAACTGCCTTTGCACTTTCACCCATCACCTCATAAGCATTCGCAAGGCGCAGCCAACCATCAAGGTTGTCTGGATCAGACTTGAGACGCTCGGACAAACGCTCCACCATGGATCTGATGAACTCTGATCTTTCTTCACTGCTCAACTCCTGAGCTGCGGCGACATCTTCTGCGGTCGGACCTGTTGGCTCGACTTGCACGAAATCAGAGACTTTCAATCGGGCCTGCCCTATTGTTTTTCCTAGCCTGTTTGCTTGCTCAATCAGAGGTTCCATCCAGGGAGAAAACGCTTCAGCAGCCTTCAGTCGGGCCACCAGAACATCGTAAGCATCACGCTCTCGTCCTGCCTGAGCAAGCGCAAGAGCCTTGTAGAAGGTTGCAGCCGGGTTCTTAGCGTTCAGTTCCAATGCTGTATCAGCTGCCTGCGCAGCGCGTGGAGAAACAATGCCTTGATCCATCCTAACTAACGCTTCTGCAAGCATTGACCATGTGACAGATGTATTCCCCTCAAGCAGCACTGCTTTTTCGAGAGCTTGCACGGCATCCTGAGTACGTCCAAGACGCATGTATGTGCCACCCAGCAGCTGCCAACCTTCGCTGTTGCCACCCTCTGGATCACTCTCGAGCTTTGAGAGGAGCTGATCAGTCATTGCAGAGATCTGCTGGATCTCTTGCCGTTCATTCTCTCGATCAGCAAACGCCATGCTTGGCAAACTTGGTGAACCCAACAACACATAATAGCCGATTGCCATGGCGGGCACGAACAAAGCACTAGCAACCAAAACGGCAGTCCCGCTGGAACCAGAAGACATCAGTGGTCTGGATTTGCGATGCGTGGCAGACAAAATACGTCGTTTGATTTCTTTTTGTGCCGCATCAGCTTCACTTTCAGAAATCAAACCCGAACTTCTATCTCTTTCCAACTCGCCCAGCTGATCCATAAGCACCGAGGAGGTTATCGCAGTCTCTGAAACCTCCTCCTTTTTCTTCTGAAGCAGCGGCAAAAGTACAAACAGCATCGCAACCAGAGACAGCGCTGTTATGGCAAACCAGATCATTCCCGATCTCCCTTCTGATAATTCTTTATGACTTGATCGGCATATGCTTCTTCTTCACGCGTCAAAGCATGCGAGGATCGTGGTCGATTGCTGACTGCGAGCACTCGCCACCCAAGTACAAAGACAAGGAAAATCAAGAACAATGGCGCAAACCAAAGAACGTAGGTCGATGGTTTAAATGGTGGCTTCAAGAGTACGTAATCGCCATAGCGCGCCTGAATGAACGCAAGTACTTCATCATTGGCATCTCCAGCCACAAGCCGTTCGCGGACCAGCAAACGTAAATCTCTGGCGACACCAGCATTTGAGCTATCGATGTCCTGATTTTGACAAACCACACAGCGCAGTTCTTTTGAGATTTCTCTGGCTCTAGCTTCAAGCACCGGGTCAGAAAGCATCTCGTCAGGTTCAACTGCCAGCGTAGGAGTTGCTATAAGTGCAAAGAGCACCAGTACGATTGAGAGGTAACGCATCAGCTTGCTCCTGTTCCAAGCACACCAGCTTGTGTCAAAGCTGCACGGAACTTGGCTATTGCAACGTCCCCGACAACTGGTCCCACGTATCGGTACAGAACAGTTCCATCACCTCCGACGATGAAAGTCTCCGGAACACCAGAAATGCCCCATTCGATACCAGTGCGCCCATTTGTGTCTGCTCCAATCCGCTCGTACGGATTGCCTAGCTCAGCCAACCATCGCGCTGCATCCTCTGCTTTATCTTTGTAGTTGATACCGAAGAGACGGATACCTTCCCGTTCCACTAGATTGGTGAGGACAGAGTGTTCAGCACGGCATGGCACACACCACGAAGCGAAGACATTCACTACCACTGGCTTGTCATTGTTCAGCAGATCCTCCCTTGCGAAGCCTGGAACAGCTACTCCGGGAATTGGCTCAAGTGAGAAATCCGGGGCAGCTTGCGAAATCAAAACCGATGGAATTTCATTCGGATCCCGTTCCGGGTTTAATCCCCACAAGAAGAAGCCCCCGATGACGACAGCGAGTAAGAGCGGGACAAGTGCAAGAAATCTGGTCATTTGTCACTCCGCGGCTGCAACATTGGGTGGGAGCTTTGCCTGCTTAGGCGCACCGACACGCAAACGTCTATCGGTCAACGACAAGCAGCCGCCCAGAACCAGCATAAGTGACCCAATCCAAATGAAATTTACGAGTGGCTCGTACAAGATACGTAGTGTCCAGGCACCTGTTGTCCCCTCCTGCTCCGCGGCAGGTTCTGCAATGGACGCATATAGATCACCAGCAAGCGTTGAGCGTATGGCAGACTCGGTTGTCGAGGAACGAGCCACTGGATAGCTGCGGCGTTCTGGATACAGAGTTGTTACATACTGCCCGTCTCGTTCAACCACGAGTATCCCGCGATCGGCGATGTAGTTCGGACCACGAACCCGGTTCACACCTTGGAACGAAACATCAAATCCTGCGATAGCTATAGAAGACCCGGGTTTGACAAAGACAACTTCTTCGGATTTCCATGCACTTGAACCGATAATTCCGAACATAAGAAAAGCTACGCCAAGATGCGCCAGGCTCATGCCATGCGCCGCTCTTGGCAAGTTACGTGCTCGCCGTAATGCGTCGGAGAATGACACATCAAACAACCGGATACGAAGCATCCATTCCCGGCAGGTTGTGAAGGCAAGCCAGAATGCGAGAAGAAGGCTCACGTAGGCTAGAACTGGACCACCATTTGTCAGGTACGCAAAAATCAATGTGGCAATGACGCAGAGAAGACCAACAAACTTAAGCCTGGAAAACACTCCGGCAAGGTCAGCTCGTTTCCATGAGAGGAATGGCCCCAACCCCAGTACAAACACCAGAGGCAACATCATGGGAACGAAGGAGGAGTTAAAGAATGGAGGTCCAACCGAGATCTTTTCTCCGGTAACGGCTTCCAGAAACAACGGATAGAGCGTTCCGAAAAGAACAATACCCGTAGCCGCCGCCAAGAAGAGATTGTTCATGAGAAGGCCAGCTTCGCGACTGATTGGCTTAAACAAACCACCTGCTTCCATAGATGGAGCTCGCCACGCATAAAGAAGCAAGGAACCGCCTATGGACAGAGCAAGCAGCATCAGGATGTAAAGACCACGTTCCGGATCTACAGAGAAAGCATGCACTGAAGTCAGAAGACCGGACCGCACGATAAATGTTCCGAGCAAAGAGAGTGAGAAGGTCAGGATTGCCAACAAGATCGTCCAGCTTTTGAACGCATCGCGTTTCTCGGTCACAATGGCAGAATGCAAAAGTGCTGTGCCCAGTAACCATGGCATAAAGCTGACATTCTCGACTGGGTCCCAGAACCACCAACCACCCCAGCCGAGCTCGTAATATGCCCACCAGGAACCAAGTGCGATGCCGGCAGTCAGGCTTACCCATGCTGCCAATGTCCAGGGACGAACCCAACGCGCCCAAACAACGTCAATGCGCCCTTCAAGCAAAGCTGCAACTGCAAACGAGAACACGATTGAGAAACCGACATAGCCAAAGTAGAGCAGAGGCGGATGCAATGCCAAACCAACGTCTTGCAATAATGGGTTCAGGTCGTTGCCATCAGCTGGAGGCGGGAAGAGACGGTCAAACGGGTTGGATGTTAAAAGAAGAAACGAAAAGAAACCAACACTGATCCATGCCTGAACAGAAAGAACACGAGCCTTTGTCGCTTCCGGAATGTTTCTGCCAAACAACGAGACCCCTGCCCCAAAGACCGTGAGAATTAAGACCCACAGCAGCAACGATCCTTCGTGACTTCCCCAGGTTCCGGCAATTTTGTAGAGAAGCGGTTTCAAAGAATGAGAGTTTTCGGCAACATTACGAACTGTAAAGTCACTAACAATGAATGCCTGCATCAATGCGCCAAATGCAACTGACGCAAATATGACCTGACCGATAGAAAGCAGACGCGCCGAACGCATCCATAAGAGATTGCCATGCGCAGCGCCCATTATGGGCACCGTGCTCTGGACGAGCGCAAGGGCTAGCGCTAAGGCCAGCGCGAAATGACCAACTTCAGGTGTCATGTTGTGATCCTGTTTATTCTAACCCGGCATTGCCCGGTTGTTCTTCTCCCCCGACAGAGAGACATCCTCCGAAAGAGGAATTTTGATTTGAGCGGCCAGACCTCCACCATCACGATTTGACAGCGTCACATCACCGCCATGCGCCCTCGCGATCGTCCTGGAAATAGATAGTCCAAGACCGTGCCCACCGGTCTCCAGTGATCTGGATTCCTCCAGCCTGAAGAACGGCTCAAAAACTTGCTCCAACTGCTCTTCTGGAATGCCCGGTCCGTCATCCAGAACTGAAACCACAAGCAACTGATGTTGAGCCTCATAAATCACAGTCGTATCCCCTCCATAGCGAAGGGCATTTTCAATGAGATTTCGAAGGGCACGTCGAAATGCCATTGGCCGGATGCGGACCTGTATCTTTGGTCCGTGCGTAATCTGGAAGGGATCTACAATGTCTTTTTGCAGTGAAGCGAGAAACTCTCCAACTTCCACAAGCTCCGTATCTTCGGAGTTGATCAGGCCTCTTGAAAACGTAATCGTTGACTCAACCATCGACTGCATTTCTTCAACACAGGCGATCAAGCTCCCGCGTGTCTCTTCGTCATCAACCATTTCTGCCCGCACACGCATCGCAGTTAAAGGCGATTTCAAGTCGTGCCCCAAAGCCGCAAGCAGTCTGGTTCGATCCGCTACAAACCGGGTCAGTCTCTTTTGCATCTGGTTAAATGCTTTTGTGAGATTTCTTGCCTCAAGCGGACCAGCTACGGGTAGCTCTAGCACAGCCTCCCCCCGACCTAATCTTTCAGAGGCTGATGCCAGTCTTCTCAACGGCCCTGTTAAACGGGTGAGTAGGAACCAAAAGACAACAATCAGTATCAAAGCCGCAGACACAGCAAAGGTTAGTGTCGAATAGAATGGCCACTGCAAAGGAGGCCGTTCAAAGCGGGTTTCAACATTCAACCAATCACCGTCTGAAAGAGCAATCGACAGGTTCATCTCTACGGCAGATAGCTCCCCCTTCATCATGCCATATGCATTTCGGCCATTTCACCGGAAAGGTGGGGTAGCGGCAAAATTTTACCTTCAACTTGTCTCAGCTCTACTCGGATATCTCTATCTTTGTTGTCACCCAACAGCCGGCGAACACGCATCTCGACTACGCCGCCATCAGAGTAATCATCAACCGCGACTGTCGGTCTTGAAGATAGTTTGAACCGCACCAGAGGGGAATCTGCAGCCTCCAAAATAGCGGATTGTGCCTCGGCAGGTGCATTCTCTAAGAGCCTTGCAACATTAGCAGCACGCCCGGCAGCCTCAAAGCCTAGTGCGGCTCTGATCGCCAGGCTCCGTTCGTCAACAAACAGCCAAAGACTGATCATCTGCGCAGCTACCAACGCCGCTATTACTAATAGGGTCAGCTGCACAATCAACGTGTTGAATGGCCAGAGTTTCATTCCAGCACCTCAACATCGGCAGACAGACAATAACCGCCATGACGCACAGTTGTTATGATGCTTGGCCGCAAAACATCCGGCTCGATCTTCCGCCTTAGCCTACTAATTTGATTATCTATTTTTCGATCAAGTGGACCTGCTGTCTTTCCTGCAGTGAGGTCCAGAAGCTGCTCTCTGCTAAGCACGACACGTGCTCTTTCAAGCAGCACCGTGAGGAGTTTATGATCAGACGTGGTGAGCAAGATCTCTTGCCCCTGATCATCCATCAATACGCGACGATCAGTATCCAGAGTGAGATGCGCAAAACGGACTCTTTTGCCAGCAAAACCACCACCTAACGTTTCAGGCTGACTCGTACGCCGAAGGATTGCTTTAATCCGCGCTAACAGTTCTCTGGGGTTAAACGGCTTTGGTAGATAGTCATCTGCGCCAATCTCAAGGCCGACAATACGATCCGTATCCTCGCTCAAGGCAGTCAGAAGAAGAATAGGTATTTTGCTTCCGGATGAGATCCTCTGCACGCCGAAAGCCCGCTTTCTCCCGGCATCATCACATCCAGAACGATCAGATCAAACTGACCGTTCGCCAACTTTACGTCCATCTCACGAGCATCTTTTGCAGATGATGCTCTCAAACCATTTTTTTCAAGAAAGCGCGTAACGCTATCACGAATTTGCTTATGATCATCAACGACTAGGATATGCGGTGCTTCTGACATACCGCTGTTTTACCGGATCCCCCCTTGCCCGTCAGCGTTCGTTTTGTCTCCATTTGTATCAATCAAACCAGTTAGTACTGGCCGATACAAACGCATAAAAGCCACCAGCGACAAGGCCGTTGAGCTTTCGAAAGGAGGCTTGTGAGCACTTGCGAAGAAGCACGCTATTAAAACAAGCCAAAAATTGCAAAATCGCTACAGGCTGCACAAACTCATAGTACCTGCCTAATAAGCGAATGATTGGGACGGCTTACTGGGACTAGTGTTCCATTTCTTAGCTCTATGTGGAGTTTGGAACCAGTTTCTACGGTTTTGAACACCGCGCTCTTTCGTACCCAATGTGATCGATGGACCTTGAAACCTTCTTCACCTGCAAGATCCTTTAGCGCAAGACCAAACCTATAATGAATTAGCTCGTGCTGACCTTTTCCAGAAACGCAGGTGTAGTGTTCTTCCGCTTTCACGTGATCGATTTCATCCAAGCTGCTAATAGACTGCAGGCGTCGCAACAACTCATTTTCTGATTTTATATAATCAATGGAAGGGTTCTGTTGGGGTAAATCTTGTGTTTCATATCTAAAACGCGGGTAGTTGAGCAGTCTGTCGAAAGCATAGTTTGATGTAAGCCAGAAAATGACTGCTCTAGCAGTTTGCATCAACCCTTCGCTCACAGGATTGGTTGCAGCGTGATTAAGCAACTCTGAGGCACGTTCTGTTGGCCAGTATTCAGCGAATAAATAAGAAACTTGAGAAACTAAAGGCACGACCAAAACGCATGCCAATGTCACACCAACGCTGCATATGATCCAAAGAGGAGGCCGATAGGCTCGTACTGATACCCAAACAAGTTTTGTCGTCAGCTCTGCAATCCACCAGGATACGAGTGCAATGAAACTAATGTAAATTATAGCACCGCTGTACCCAAGGGTACGATTGTATCCAGTCTCAGTTGCGGTGAACGCAGCCAATGCTAGTGGGATAACAACGAAAAAACTAAATCCACGCATGTCACGACGGCTCTGGAATGTAAACGGCTTGCTTTCGGTTTTTTCGACGGACAATGAACACTCCCAGAGCTTACACAACAACCGCATCACATGTCGGGCTGCACTACCAGTTTTTGGGAGGACAATTAACATAGTCTTCGTGAGGATCGAAGCCTAATGAATGGTAGGTTCGTGAAAAAGAAGCGGAAACCAGCCACTGTCAAGCAGCACACTTATAGGATTCAGCCCAACCATGACGATAGGTTCCCCAAAATTCAATGAAGTAGTGGTGCGGGAACTCTATGCCAATCGTCCCTCAAACAGATCAAGACACAAGCCTACTTCTACGCTCTTTTCAAATTGAGCGTGAGGAGCAGCAAGATGAGAAGTCTAACAGCAACATAATACCACTGGTTCTGCTGTTCGCAGCCATTGCTTGTGCAGCAGTATTCTTTTTTTGGTACTTTGGCCAAGCCAATCAGCGGCCTACAGCCGCTCAAATAAGACCTACAGAGATACATAGTGTACCTCCTCCAACTCCACCTGCAGCAAGTTGGATCGTAGCCGGCTATTTGTCCGCCGAGAATGAAGCAATCATAAGTGCAGAGGTTTCGTCCACTTTAACTCATTTGCTCGTTGAGGAAGGTAGTGCGGTTGTCAAAGGGCAAACTATCGCTCTGCTCGACAGTACCCTGGTGGAAGCAGAGCTGGAAATTGCAAAAGGGCGTAGAGAAGCAAACTCATTGGCGGCCCAAGCGATTGAAGTGGAATTGCAGGAAGCCAAACGTGTCTTAAGGCGTGCCACTCAACTTAAAGAGCGCGAGCTCATGAGCCAAGCAGAGCTGGATAAAGTTCAAACCCAGGTTGCTGTTTTAGAGGCAAAAAATAAAGAAGCTGTTGCCAGACAAGAAGTGTCAGCCCATGAAGTCGATCGGGTAGCTACCCTCCTAAAGAAGCATACATTGACGACCCCTGTCTCAGGTGTGGTGACAAATTGTGGTGCTCGTCTTGGAGCAACAACATCACCAGAAGCTTTTGGCACTGGTGAGGATGGTGGCCTTTGCTCCGTCGTAGATATGTCTTCCATCTACATCGAGATCGATGTTCCAGAGACGATGCTGCACCGGATTAAACTCGGAGCAACCGCTCAAGCTTATTTGGATGCATATCCCGAAGACGCATTTACGGTAGTAGTGCAATCCATTGCACCAATCGCAAACCGCGCAAAATCAACTGTTCAAATCAAACTCAGCTTCACCCGGCCGGACGAGAGACTGCGTCCAAACATGATCGCAAAAACGCACTTCAAGATTAATCCAGAGAGGACTGAGGATGACTAAGACACCAATTATCGAAGTTGTCGATGGGTGCAAGATGTATAGCAAATCCAGAAATGATGCAGTTGTTTTCGAACACCTGAACCTTTCAATACAACAAGGAGAGTTTGTTGCACTAATGGGCCCATCAGGTTCTGGAAAAACAACGCTTTTACATTCTATTGGAGGTCTTGAGAAACTCACAAGTGGCCAGATCCTCATTGGAGGTCAGCAAATTGACCACTTCAACGAGCGACAACTTGCCCGTCTCCGATCTCAGACAATTGGTTTCATTTTTCAGTTCTATAACTTGATGCCAATGTTGAATGCAGCAGGGAACATTGAGTTACCTCTGATGCTTACTAAACTTGGACAAAAGGAAAGACGCCGCAGAGTAGATGAAGCTGCAGAAATGGTGGGAATTCGACACCGTTTGAAGCATCGCCCAAATGAGTTGTCAGGAGGAGAACAGCAACGTGTGGCGATTGCACGAGCTCTTGTCTCTGACCCACCCATATTGCTTTGTGATGAACCAACTGGTGATCTTGATCGCGCGACAGCTACGGAAGTCATGAAGATCCTGCAGCTGTTGGGCAAAGAACTTGGTAAAAGCATCGTGATGGTCACACACGATCCGTCAGCAGCAGACTACGCTGATCAAACTTACACCTTCAACAAAGGTGAGATCAGCAAGATGGATCGTGCGGCATGAACTCGTCTAAGTTTATTGCACTGAACTTTAAATCAGCATGGCTTCGTAATCTTCTCCTGATGTCTTCCATAGTAATCGCCTATGTTTTGTTCGGGATACTATCAGCGTTCCAGCAGTCCTACGGAGCAACCAGCTCAGACGATGATGCGAGCCGAATGATCACTGCAAACAAGATCAACTTTACTCAACCACTGCCTCTTTCTCATTTTCATGAGGTTCAAAAGATCCCAGCAGTAAGAGAGCAAACATATGCGGCTTGGTTTGGCGGTTACTATCAAGAGCCTCGCAACTCGCTTCACGCCATTGCGGTGGAGCCACAATCTTATCTGAAGGTCTACGGCAAAGATCTGCACTTAAGTGATAGTGCCCAGAAGAGTTTTCTCGATGATCGCTCTGCAATTTTAGTCGGTAAATCCATGGCAGAACAGTATGGCTGGCATGTAGGTGATCAGATATCTATTCTCAATAAGCGCATTACCCGAGCTGACGGGGCTCACAATTGGGTCTTCAGAATTGCAGGCATTTTTGAAGGTGCTACGGAGCAAATAGATACGTCCTTTCTCTACATTCACTACCGCCGGTTAAACGAGGCACGTGATCAGAATGTGGACACCATTGGCTGGATTGTTACCAAACCAGAAGTTGGAGAGAATCCCTCTGCCATGGGGCAAGCTATTGATCAACATTTCAAAAGTTTCACTGACAGAACAACGACAGAAAGTGAACGCAGCTTCTCTCAGGCTTTTGTAGCCCAGTTTGGGAATCTGGCACTCGTAACCCTATTGGTTCTTGCAGCCGCATTAATGAGTTTGATTATGATCGTCGGAAGTACAACAGCTCTTTCCGTCCAGCAAAGAGCTCGTGAAGTTGGCATTTTAAAAGCCCTTGGTTTCACTCGCCAACAAGTTCTTCAACTCATCGTAACAGAGAGTTTTAGTCTCACGATTATATCGGGTTGCTTTGGTTTAGCGATTGCAGCTGGGTTACTCGAGAGCATGGCTGAGAGCTTCGCTTCAATCGCGCCTGGAATTGCCATTACAGCAGAGATTTTTGTTGCCGGAGTTCTCTCTATGATTGCTCTTGCATCATTAGCTAGCGTTATACCCGCTCTGAAAGTCGTAAATGCAGACACAGCAACTTTGCTGCGAAGGAGCTGATGGAATGCAGAGTTTTGTAAGCCAAACAACTGCTATCACAAGAATGAACCTGAGAGGGTTAAGCGGCCGGCTAACGCTTACAGCTGCCACAATCATGTGTGTCGCTTTAGTAGTCGGAACATTGCTGGGGCTAAATGCTCTTTCAGAAGGTTTGAGGTTCAGTCTCGGAAACTCTGGAGCTGCTGATGTAGTTCTTATTATGCGGGGCGGCAGCAATCTGAGCTGAATAGTGAAGTAAGCCGTGAGCAAGTTCAGGTTCTACAAAGCGCCGTAAATACCTCCACAATTTCTCCTGAAGTTAGTCTCATTGTTGATGGCTGGAGAAAGAGCGACAACAAGCGAGCAAACATCGGGTTGCGAGGTATTTCCGCTGCTGGAATAGCTATGCGTGATGGTATTGAAGTTACTCAGGGACGTTGGCCTCAGGTGGGAACTGCTGAGCTCGTTGTAGGTAATAGCGTAGCCAGAACCTATCAAAATATGGAGGTAGGTGACACGATTACATTTGGCACAACAGCTTGGACCATCGTAGGCATTTTTCAAGCGAATGGTAGCATGTCAGAATCTGAAATTTGGGGTGACTTAACAGCAGTCCAAAACTTCTTTAATCGTACTGACCAAGTTCAAAGCGTTCGCCTCAAGTTGTCGGATCCAACAGCGTTTGCAGACCTCTCGAATTTCAATGAAACAGACCCTCGCTTATTGCTGTCAATACAAACCGAAAAAGCTTACTTCGCTCGACAAGCTGTAAAGAGTAGCGATCTTGTACAAAAGCTTGCCTGGCCGCTGACCACTCTCATGGCAATTGGCGCAATCATTGGTGTGTTAAACATCGTCATGTCATCTGTAGCAAAGCGAACTACAGAAATAGGCACCTATCGCGTTCTCGGCTTCGCTCGTTCCGCGATTTGCGTGGGATTGATACTCGAATACCTAGCGATTTGTTTTGTAGCAGGATTGCTAGGTGGGGGAGTTGTTTACCTATTACTTGATGGCTTTCAGGCATCAGCTCTTGCAAATGGCGTGACAAACATTGGCTACACCTTGAGGTTTTCGCATGAAGGATTACTCCAAGGCCTCATGCTCGCGACTACAATCGGTTTCTTTGGTGCAATTTGTCCCGCGATAATCGTTAGCCTGCGCTCTCCCATAAGCAATCTAACAAAATGATGCAGGCGAGCCTTTTAGCAATTGCCGTTATCAAGCGCCGTTAAAACGAGATTGAGTGTGGGGAAGAACAACTAACCGCAACTTTCCCTACTCAAAGCGTCGCCCTTTCCCCAACACAAAGGGCGACGCATCAAAGGCAAACCGGCTCTTCAGTCGCTTATGTTGGTTTCATCTGTATTGACGACTGCTTTAGGCGTGCTCGGAAAAAATGATAATGTAATTTATCCGAGACTGAACATCTCGAAGCAAAATCTTTTTAGTGTTGAAGCTTTGTTGCAGATGACATTATCTCGTAGCAGCTCAAACGGCTGCAAAGTCACTCAACAGCTAGCTTGTTAAAATTAACTAATGGTTGAAGTCATGTATTAGCTGCTGGCCATTCGATCTACAGATGAACAGCCTATGTCAAAGCTACCCCTCAACTTTAAGTGGAACCAACCTCGCAAAAATTTGACGATAGCTCCTATTTTTCCATAGAGATCACAAAACCCGCGCTGCAAACTTGGTCCCGTTCGCTGAACTGCAAGAACGCAGGCAAGTTAGTGACAGTTGCCAGCATCGGGCCATTAGCTGCCATTGGGGCTGTTCTATCAACGGTTGAAGAAGTCTTGAGGGCGGACTGTCTGAGTTTCCTAGATCGCTTTCGTTTCCTACGCGAAGGTCGCGGCGCTGAAGCGTAAAGGCATGTTCAGGACGGGGACAAAATAGCCGGAATGGTGCATATGGATTTTTGACAGTCGGAGAGCATTTGCCCGCCACTTGAGTTTACAGGTGACGGGCAGGTTTTGTCGGGTAGTTGGCCTTACACAGACTGGAAAACGGTCAAAACTTCAGAGCAATGTTTGCTTTGAGCCCCTGACCGGTGAAGCCGGAACCAAACTGGCTATCGTATGCCAGACCTAAGGTTGTGTTCCGTCCCAGATCCACCGATGCTCCCAGATTTAGCAGAAGAGTATCTCTGGCAATCGAGATACCGGTAACGGAGAAGTCCTCGCCTCCGACAAAGGCGTGATTGAAAACAGGTGTTACATCGCCAAACGCATGCTGCCAGGCAGCGTGAGCTGAAAGCTTCGCAGTGAGTTGACCAAGGTTCGCCTGTGTCTCTGCACGCAGCCCGATACTGGTGAAGGTGCTGTCCATAGTCTGGCGACCAGCTTCAGCCCAGCAGATCCACCGGTTTCAGAATACCCATCGCTGGACAACTGGACGTAGGATATATTGGCAAAAGGCTCCAGACTGGTCGCAGCAAAATCAAAACGATATCCTGCTTCACCAAAGATCTGCGCGGTTCGCGCGGTATAGGACCCTGATAGGTTCTCAGCAAAGCCAGTAAAGGCGACTGAACGGGCCGTGTCGATATCATGCCATGCATAGCTCGCACCTGCGCGCACCCCCAGAGGCCCAAATTCTGTGCCACCATAAGCACCAAGGTGCAGCGTGTCTGCTGTCGCAGAGGTCGTTCTGCCATTCACCTTGAAACTGCTGTTGTCATAGCCTCCGAAAAAGCCAAGACGGGAGTTCTCACCGATCTGGACATCTCCCCCCAGAAGGAAACCGCCGATTGATCGGTCAAGCGCTGCGGCATTACTGTTTCTGCTCCAGCGGCCCCAGGACCCAAAACCTTGCCCCCAGAATGCGAGGCTCTCGCCAATGCGCTTTTCCACTTGCTCTTGTCCATCCGCAGCAACGGAATCCATTGCAATGCGCACTCGACTGAGGGCTGCCTCACGGGCAAATCGGCTATCTTCAATCAGCGCTGCTTTTATTGAGGCGTGGGCTTCACCTGAAAGTTGATCGAGTGCTCCTGGTGCATCTGAGTTGGACAGGTTCAAGACTGAATTGAACAAATCTCCGCTGCCAAGTGAGAACGCACCTTCACCTGTAGCGCACTGGTTAGCACTCATCCCGGGCATGCAGAACGTGCTGGATGCCATTTGGGAACTCAGATAAACGTTGTTCGCATCGTATGACAGAGCGAAATTAAGGAACGCGAAGTCATCTGTTGGTGTGGGTGTATCAAACGTTCCAGAGACGCCGCCTACAGCGCTCATAATCGTATAGACCGTATTTGCAGCGTAGGTTGAACCATCGTCGGTTCCGTTTTCTGGCTTAACATGAACTGTACCACCATTGATCATCACGGTATCGCTGGCCGCCAGCAGATCGTTGTTGATGCCTGCCGCGTTGCCCCCATCGTTCAGCTCAACCTCAAAGGTTGAACCACTATTGAAAACAAGAGAAGTCGCATTCAGAGTCCCGATGGAATTTCCCGGAGCGATCACAGCACCTGAGTTAAAGGCAATAGTCCCGACAGTCCCCGAACCACCAAGGCTACCGCCATTGACTGTAACATCACCCACGGCGCCATTAACAACCAGTTTACCCGCTGTCAGGGTTGTGCCACCTGCATAGCTATTATTGCCCTCTAGAATAAGTGTGCCTAGGTCGGTTTTGTTCAGAGATCCGGGCCCTGTAATGGCAGAAGCGATGGTCGCAGTGAAGTCTGCACCAGTATTCGTACCATCACCAACACGGACCGACGTTGCGCCGTTGAGCTTAATATCGCCACCTTTGACCTGATAGCCATCGGTTGCAAACTGAAGGCCAGATGAGACCGAGATACCTGTACCAGCAACCGTGACAGTGCCCGCAGTACCTTGGAAAACAAGTGAGCTGTTGGGGTCATAGGTCAGATCTGTGAAGCTGGCGGAATTGGTCCAGTTCTGGCTTGTTGTATTCCATGTGCCGGCGCCGCCATGCACGGTGCCGTCGGCAGTCGAAGTACCGTTCCAAAACAATAGATTCCGCGTCGAGGCCAATAGCGACACCGTGCCGGGCGTTGCAGTGGTGCTCAGGGCATAGTCGTAGCCCACTGGGGAAAGCCCGATTGTGAGCCCGTTATCTGTCAGGGCGCCGCCATAGGTGATTAATGAATATACACCTGCACCAAACGCGCCAACATCGCTTACATTAACTGTGCCATCCAACGTCAGGTTGCCACCGACTGTGATGAGGTCGCTGTTCACGCCTGCTGTGCCATCGGGTGCACCAAGGCCAAAATCGAGCTTCGCGCTTTCGCCCAAAACAAGGTTGCCGCCGATCTTCAATGTGCCGCTCCCGTTGGAGCCTGGAGAGAGCGTACCATCTGTCGCCTCGACATTGCCGACAGTGCCCGTGCCCCCTAGTGTTCCGTTCGTCAGCTTGATATGCCCAGGCAGTTCGCCATTAACGATCAGCGCACCGCCAGTGATATTTGTTGTACCAGCAAAACTGTTGTTACCACCGTAGAATTCACCCACACCGCCGGTCCAAATCGTTGCGCCCGCTGTATGATTGATTGTGTGGTGATGCCCTTGATTGGAATGAACCGACCCGATGTCAACATCAAAAATATAAGCGTCATCCGTGTGATTGAAGTTCAGCTCGCTCGTGGCATACCGAAAATAGATGCTTGGAACATCCAGTATGCCCGGGGCTTGCGCAGCTTCACCTTTCGCGGCACCGACATTGACGGCAAACTGGCTATGATCGCCACCTCCAACAGCATCACCAAACCTGATCCAATTGGGTGAGGAAAAAGTACCGCCATTTGAGACGGTGAGTGCGCTCGTTCCATATTGGAAATCTAGTCTCTTTAAAGTTGATAATATAGATCCTTCGCCCGAAACTATTATATGGGCTCCTTCTGTTGGTGCTGGAGCGCTATCGAAATAATTGCCAGCAAGAATAAAGTCATTTACAGTTAGGCGAGCACCGTCAAGCACGTTAAGCTCACCGCGGGCAATCCCGCTATCAAAAGACCTACGGCGTGCAATATTCAAGTCGCCGTCAATAGTTTGATCTTCTCTCACGCCATGTATGTCCACGCCAGAGATTGTGAGCGTGCCAATCCCCCCTTCGCCGAGGGTCATATGGCCACTGCCAAAAGAGCCGTAGTTATTGCCGGTAAAGATAACGTCTGCACGAGCAATCTGGGGAGCTACCGCCAGAGCACCTGCAATGATTGAAATCGCAAGCCTATGTGAAACTAGGGCTGATGTGTTTTTGTATGCAAAAATCAAACATCGCATGTGCGTCTATCCCTGGAGAGCAAAAAATCGGAAAAACTTAACCGCAACGGTGCCAGATCACTGTCTACACCCGCTGTGCCGGATGGAGAGCCAAGCTCGAAATCCATTGCTGAGGCGGAGGTAAGATCGAGGTCGTCATCAATTGTCAGCGTATTGGGACTGTTTCCAGCAGCGACGGTACCGTTCGTGACTGTTGTTGAACCGTTGATCGTGCCCACCCCACCAGGGATTCTGCCATCGGCAATGTTCACAGCGCTCGTTCCAGCACTGCCAACCTTGAACTCCCCGGAGGCCAGCCACTGGGATCCCGATCCGCTCACCGTTACGGTGCCGTAAGAACCGAAGTTTACGCCGATAGTTCCACCAGTGTTGGTGACTTCACCACCATTTTGAATGGTAATCTTGGCATCGGACCCAGCTGTCACCCTACTATTCAAGGGGGCATCCACATCCCACAGACTAGGGTGATCCGAAAAACCTGGATCACTATCAATTGTTAGTGACCAAGACCCATCAATGTCCTCTGCACAAGCAGACCGGCTTGTGGCTACCAAGTCTAGGGCAATGAGTGCAAACGAAGGGACACGCAATGCTGCAACAACGGTTTTTTGCTTTCGTCTTGTCTGTGAACCAAAACTATTCTGGAACATTCAATTCCTCGGCTTTTATGTATTTGTAATGAGGTCGTTGGGCAGCGAAAAACGGGGAACTTCAATCTTCAGCATTGAAGGAATGGACCATGTTTAGCCCTGCATACAGAACGCCAAGCGGTGAGATGGTGAGGATGATTTGTGCTCGTGCACTTAATCCAGCGCAGAACACTCCCGCAGTCAGCAGCCCCAACACCACCAACCAGCGGAGCAGAGATGCAAACAGGGGGGGTGCGTTTGATAGCAACTCGCGGAGGACTGTGTCTGAGCTTTGAACCAACGCCCCAAAATGCTGCCTCTGGAGCGCTCGCAAATGTGTTTGACCGCATACATAGAATGTCCCCTAAGCGTAGTCGCTAAAGCTCTCTCCCCAGTCACTCGCCAGACGACGCTCTGATATTCAGGCGGCAGCGGTCAAAATGCTGACACTTGAATATCAATGGGATGAAAATACAGAGGGATTATACGTAGTCGGTAACGCAAAGAATGCTAAGAACTTAGCAATCTGGCTGTTTAATCAGATTTGTGCACACAGCATGAGCGGTCAGACCTCAGAGGGACAGATGCTCGGCTCTGGCGGCATCAATCCAGTCTGACAGGCTTGCTCGTCCGGCACGGAAATTGCGCCATACTTCAGTACGATCAGGCCATTTTTTTCCAGCTGTTTGAGCGCTTTACCCATAGAAACACGTGAGGTGCCCACAGCGATAGCCAACTCAGACTGGTTCCAGTTGAGCATCCCTGGCACTTCTGAAGCTTCGAGCATGTTCTGCAAAAACACCGCTGTATAAGCAGGCAAAGGCAGCAAACGCAGATCGTCCAGCATATTCAGCGCCACATTCAAACGGCTCAACGTAGCTGGCAAAGCTGCGCGGGCGATTTCCGGATGAGCGTCCATTAGCGTCAGAAAATCAGCTTTGTGAACATAACCAATCGTCGTTTTACCGACTGCAACGGCATTTTGCGTCCGCTTGCGCCCGGTCAGCACGCCCATGAGGCCAATGAAGTGACCCTCACCAAGCACTGCAAGAATTGTTTCTCGGCCACTGGGGCTGAAGCGCCCCATTCTAACTGCCCCTGAACGCACAATGAGAAGGCGATCACCCTCATCACCAGTCGAAAAGATTGTACGTCCGTCCTGATAGGTGTGGCGCTGCTCGACAGCTGCAAAAGCGGCCTCGACCTTTGGGCTGAGCAGGTCAAGGAACTTGAGGCTCCCGTGATCCAACAATCCTGTCATGGCCAAGGTTCCTTGAAATACGTTGAGGTGTACACATTATCACGTATCCTGAACATCGCACTTATTGTCAACACACCATACTGTTAGTTGCAGAGTTTCAATTGTGGCCGCTGACAACTGAAGAGTTCGGAGCTGCTCCCTACCAGCTCCTTAATTGCTAAATGTCGATTTTCTCTGACAACGAGAGTGCATCTTCAAGGTCTATACCTAGATATCAGACAGAACTGTCCATCTTTGTGTGGCCAAGAAGAAGCTGCACAGCACGAAGGTTACCTGTCTTCTTGTAGATTTGCGCGACCTTAGTTCTGCGCATTGAGTGTGTACCATAAGAGCTTGGTTCTAGCCCGATTGATAAACCCCACTCTTTCACCAATCGGCCGTATTGTCGTGTCGAAATATGCGGCCTGTCATGAAACCGACTTAGCCATAGGTACTCTGACCCGATCATTTCTGGACTGTCTATCCATTTTGACAAGGCTGATCTGGTTCCCACCATGAGTTCAAACTGAACAGGTTTGCCGGTCTTAATCTGAATTATTGAAGTGCGCTCTTTCACTCGCCCTGCAGTAAAGACATCGACAACCTTATGACGTACGAGGTCACACCCTCTGAGTTTGCTATCGATTGCTGTGTTGAATAAAGCTAACTCACGTACTTTGCCTGCAAGCTCGAGGCGAACACGAATGGCCCAGACGTGTTTTGGTAGCAAAGGGCGCTTTTGCCCGACAATCCTGCCACGATCCCAGGCTGGTTTTACCGGTTAGATCATAGGAAGGTTTGATATGGTCATGACAGCTCCTCCATACCACCCTCAACCACCACATCTAGCTAATCTTACAGCGGGTAGAAGACAGTATTGAGGTTTAGCTTGGTAAGGGCAACGAACTACTGGTCTGCTTGCCAAGCATTACGCAAAGGACCAGCATTGTGCGGTATAGTTTTCGGAAAAGTTCCTTGATGAGTGATGTCGCTTTGATAACGGGTCATTTGAAGACATTGGAGCATTTCCATCAGGGATTGAAGTAGCCCCAACCTAAGGCGTTTACGGCAGCCTTCATGCATATCCCACCAAGGGTAACCTGTGCTCAAGACAAACAACATGCTCTTGATGAAGCGTAAGTTTTGTGTACCGGACTGCACCTTCGCAACGCTCACTGGGTTCCAACTTTTCTATGACCATTCTTCGTCGCACAAATCGCTACGCATACACCAAACTCCCCGTCACTACGGGGAGTTTGAAGTACGCTGTGCTTTGCAAGGGAAGAGCTTAGTCAGCGGGGTCCAGATCCGGCAAACCAATTTTGTAGTATAGCTTATTGTTGTCATCGCCACCTTCCGAATGCCTGTGCACTTCTATAAGGTGGCCATTATTATCCATGGTTACAGCAAGATTAGAGCCATGGTCGTATTTCTTACTTTCACTCCAGTCTATCTTTTTTTTCTCAAATTGTACTTTTCCAGTACGGTAGTATAGGTCAACGCTGCTACCGCGACCTCGATGAACCTCCACACAATTACCACTATTGTCCATCGCTACTGAGTGATCTGAGCCTGAATCGTATTGGATACTATCACCCCAACTTATGGTCTTTTTGCTGAAGTCTATTCTGCCAACGCGGTAGTAAAGTTTATCGTCGTTACCAGAAGCCGGGTTACCTCTGTGTGTCTCTACGCAATTACCATGATCATCCATTGCGATGGCAATGTCAGCGCCCGTGTCATACTTGTCGCTATCTCCCCAATGTATTGTCTTTGCAGTGGAGTTAACGATCCCAACCATGTAGTAGAGATTGTCTTTGTCGTCGCCGCTACCGGTGTGTAGCTCAACACAGTTACCATGATTATCCATGGCGACTGCGACCTTGGTCCCGGTGGTGTAATTTTGATTATTGCCCCAATTGACTGTCCTGGCACCTATATCCGCAAGTCCAACGGCATAATATAGCTTATTGCCACTCCCACTTTCCCTATGTACGCAGATACAGTGGTCTTTATTGTCCATAGATACGGCAAAGTCGGAGCTGCTAGTAAAATATATACCGTTTCCAAAGTCGATACGATTGCCGGAGAAATGCGCCCTTCCTACGCGGTAGTAAAGTTTGTTGCTATTTCCGCCAGAGCCACGGTTCATTTCCAAACAGCCTGAGTTGTAATCTGTAGCGATCGCCACAGAGGAGCCTGTAGTGTAATAAATGCTAGGCCACCAAACAGCATCGATAGCGGTTTCCGCTTTCCAAGTCGCAACTGAAAACACTCCAGGGAAGAAAGGCGGATATGGGAAAGCACTTCTGGATGTTGCAAAAATCTCAATACTGGTGGGTGATGTAATCTGAAGACCCTTTCCCCATCTGAAATTGGCACCCAGGTCAGACGGTGACATCATATCCACACCCGGCATATAGTTCGCTTTGAAACCAGCTAAGCTGATAGCACCTGACATCTCGTCGTATCTTGCTTCCGTGTCGGCTGGCGAGGAGGGGCCAGTTTCCAATAGTATTGGAGCACGAACTTGCGTTACAGTTGCGCTATGATCTCCTTCGATCTGGAGCCGATATAAACCAAAACTTCTATCGGTGCCGTGCATCGTGAAAATAAAGAGCTGGCCATCTTCCTGTGTCGCGAGAGCGAAGCCACCCTCTGGACTAAATGTGTCAGGAAGATCTTTTTTTGAAATCAACTGAATGAGATCAAACTGGTCGGGTTGTGTACTAATTTCAGCTGTTTTAGATCGATAGACGCTTAACCCCGGGCTATCCCCTGCAATGACAATGTACTTCCCTTTTTCTTCCCCTACTGACTTTTCTTTCGTCATCCCTGCGCCATTTACCCCGCTATCTTCTCTCGGGATCGTGGTCAGAAGTTTCATCGGTTTGTTTTTTGCCGTAGGGCGCACATCGTAGATTTGTACTTCTGAGCAGGTGTTATGTTTGTCACTTTTCTCCAGAGCAAGTGCCATATAGCTACCGCAGACTTGAACACCTCCTGGATGACCCCATGCGGATCATGTTCGGTATTATAAGTTGCTTTAATTGTTGAGCTACCGCCATATTTTTTTGGGATTTTATCTCCGATCATATATGTACCTTGCTGATGGGGAAGCAGTACGTTTGTGTGCGTGAAGATTAACTTTGATCCAAAAGCACCAACTCCTTTAAAATGTGAGTAGATCGAAGTGTGGATGGTCAAGTAGTAGCCAGTCCCGCCGGAGTTTGCATTGACACTATCAAAAGTAGCAGCTGCATTTACCAACTGTGGGTTCTCAGGAATAATTTCCGTCGCATCACCACTTTCAATCACAAATCTGGCGTCGTTGGTTTTTCCATTTGTGCTGCGTGCATCCACCGTCCAATAGTGCCCCTCGGAGCCTTTGGTTGGGAAAATTCTCTGCACCGGGAGTAACTGAGAAGTCATCGTTTCGTATATCTGATCGCTTGTGCCAACATCGATTTTGTTCATGTTCCCAATCGGATTGGCGAATGCGAAATAGATGCTGATGGGGTTTTCAGGCGACGCAGATTTATATTTGACCCAGCCAGCGCACCCTGCGACAGATCTGTCCGCCTCATCACACTCGACGATTACTTGGCCGCCATCAGCAGATATTTCTTTTGGCCACTCGTTATCATCTGTGAGTTGACCATATTCTAAGTGAGCTTGCTCAAAGGTGAAAACGGATGGGCTGTTATTGGTGATTTCTAAGCGAATGCGATGGTCTTTTTGCATAGGCTCTCTCCCTAAAGTTAATACGCTACCATCGAAATAATGTCGTTAATTGGCTAAAGGCCATGACACGTTACTATTATCGGTTACGACAACAGCTACCGTCCTCGTGGCGCTGGTTGGCGGGAGTGTATTTTTGCTGGGGGGCAGCACAACCAAAGATTGTTTTGTCGCCTATAGGTTTTTGCTATAGGTCGGTGTTTCTGCTGTGGGTTCATCGCCTTCCAGATTGATCAAGGAGACTAAAAACTCTAGGCTCTGTTGACAAAGCCCTTCCTGTGCAAAGCATAGGACTCTGCGCAAAGGTCAAACCGGTGCTTTCAACTTCTCAAAGGATACTCTGGGTGAAGCGGCCTCATTCAGCAGGCCTTTGGAATTTGCCCCAGTGCTCGATCTGAAGCCATGACTATGCTCGAAAACCATCTTCAGAATGATAAAATCTATTAAGATAGCCCTGAAAGGCCATCCTTAGCGTAGTATTCTATCCCTAATCCCTCGATACGTGCCAAGTGATACCCAAGGACATTCAAAGAGAACATCCAGTAGTTGATGTTCAAGATTGAAGGTATGAAAGTGACCTGTAGTTGAACACTGGCCAAAGTTTGAACGAGCTTTAAGCCGTGTGAATGGCAGCTATTGGTCACAAGCGACTTGCTATACCAGCGAGGCTCTGTGTTCTGACCAACATCAGCAATGAGCGTATTAATACCGAGTAGAGAACTTCCTTTCCCACAAACCAGTCGCCTCCCCCCTGACGCTGCCTCAACCTTTGATGGAAATACACGAACGTCTGGTTAGTGGTACATCGCAAACATAGCATTCAGTCCATCTCTTGAGCCGCTCTCTATTTCCCAATACTCAGTACTCCATCTAACCAGTAAGTTAGAAGATTCACTTTCGTTTCACTTGACCCATTTGCATAAAGTGACACTTACAGCCGTACATATACGGCGTCCGAAGTTGCCAAGATCGTTGGGATGAATATCGAGACGTTGCGGGTCTGGAGGCGGCGGAAGCAATTGGTGCTTGAGGGCGAGCGTCAAGGCTGGACCCGATATACCTTTAATGATCTGATGGCCGTTGCCACCTACCACAACATGGTTCGCTCTCACTGCACAAATACGATTGCAGAGCTGATTGCCGGGACTGTCTCACAGCAGCTCGCCAACAAATGGTCTGGCATTCTAGGCACAGAAAGTAGCGTCTTCTGCCTTTGCAACAATGCAATGGATGAGGAAAATATTCAGATAGAGATGCATCTCGGACTGGAAGAGCTTCTGGAGGCGATCACTCAGATTATGCGAAGCTCAAAACGTCAGCCTGCCTATCATATTGTCGATTGTGGTGCTTTGTTTTTGAAAGTGCTGGTGTCTTGCACAAAGGTTCGTGAGGAAAGCGAGTAATCGCTTTGGCTCATTAAGTCACAGGCCCATGCTATCGGCATCAAAACATCTATAGCCTGAAGATCAATAGGGGATCGATATGGCGAGAGCGCAGTTGAACTTGAGTATCCAGCCGTATCGCATGCTGAAGAGAGCTCTACGGCTTCCTATTGCGGACTAAGTGCAACCAGCTTCCTGGCCAATTGCCCGGTTCCCGCTGTTCTTCTTCCCGGAGCGCAAGGTCTGGGATGTCAAGGATCTGGATCGCTGGATTGAAAGCTTAAAGGAAGACGGTCGTCCATCTGATGATGATCTCCTCGATCAACTTGGAGCCTGATATGACGACGATCCGGGTCAAAGGCTTCAAGATCTTCAAAGACCAGCATGGCAAGCTGCGGTGTTATCATCGCAAGACTGGAGAGGCGATCAATCTAGAAAAAGCGCCAATTGGCAGTGCTGCCTTTCTGGCGGAATGCGAGCGACTGACAAGCTTGAATTCAGTGGCTGATATCAGCAGGCCGGGCACGCTCGGCAATCTGATTGACAAGTATCGCGCCAGCTCCACCTTTCTTGAGTTGGCTGAGCGCACCAAGTCGGACTACCAGAAGGTCTTTGATTATCTGGCGCCAATCACCCCCCCCTCACCCGCTTTACCTCACCCTTCATAGTCAAACTCAGAGATAGAGCAGAGGAACAACGTAAGCGGCGCTTTGCCAACTATGTGAAGCAGGTGCTTTCTGTACTGTTTTCATGGGGCAAAGAGCGCGGGTTCATCAAAGAAAACCCTGCTCTTGGGGTTAAGTCCATTCGCAAACCCAAGAACGCTCCCATCGCCAACAGGCCCTGGACGGATGACGAGCGCAGGATCGTTTTAAAACACGCCCCGGCTCAAATGATCCCTGCCCACTCGGCTCCAACACTTTGTGCAAATTCCAGAGGGCAACCATGGACTATTTCGGGGTTCAGAGCATCGTGGAGAAAGCTGCGCATCCAATTAGAGGATAAAAACCTGATTAAGCCGGGCCTCACTCTTTATGGTCTGCGGCATACGGTGGCGACCATTTTCGGGAGATTGGGCTGAACGACAGAGACCTTGCCGCTGCGCTGGCACATGAGACAGAAGCCATGGCACGGCTTTATGCAAAAGGCGCTGATTTACGCAAAAGCATGTCGGATATCGCTGTCCGATTTGAGAAGGAAATCACGCTGCGCGGGGAAGAGTTCAGCAAGCAGTTGGAGCAAAAGTGTCAAACCATGCCGAAAAAGTGTCAAATCTTGAAAAATCTGAGCGAATGCTCGGTTTATTATCCAATAATTTCAAGGAGATAAGTGGTGCCCGGAGGCGGATTCGAACCACCGACACGCGGATTTTCAATCCGCTGCTCTACCAACTGAGCTATCCGGGCCTGTCGCGTTGGGCAGTGTGCCCCGCTGAGGTGAGGGTCTTATAGGGTGGGAAAGTTTGTCTGTCCAGCACCTCAAAGAGTTTTCCCAAAGGCTTTTAGGGGGTTAAATCTTTTTTTTCGCTGAAGACCTTGCAAGCAAGAATTCACCCTACAAAAAAGGGCGCTGGTGGAGCGCCCTTTTCATTCCGATATCTATGGATTTTAAACGGTGACCCAACCAGACTGTTCGTGGGATTTGGCCATGGACTGAACCAGGCCTTCAATGAAGATGCCGCGTTCGAAGTCGATTAAATGGCTTTCCTGTCCTTGCAGGCTCTTCAGGATCTCATTGACTTCGATGATTTTCAGGTCGTTGAAGCCAAGGCCGTGGCCCGGAGCCGGGATAAAGCGGTCGTATGGTTCGTGAGCCGGACCGGCCAGAATGGTGGTGTAGCCCTGCCCTGCGACGTCGCCTTCCGCCTTGTAGACGTGCATTTCGTTCATGCGTTCCTGATCATAAACGATGGAGCTTTGGAGCCGAAGATCTGTACGGCGATGCGGCCTTTACGGCCCCATGCGGAACGGTTGAGCTGCAATGTGCCGTTGCCGCCATTTTCCAGCTCAAACAGCACGGTGGCAGCATCGTAAGTTTCTACGGTCTTGTCGTTGCCGGATGCGTCCTTACGGGTCGCGTATGGCTTTGTCATGTGGCACATGACTTTGGCAATGCGCAGGTCCAGTGCCATGAGCAGGGACATGGTGTGCACGCCGAAGTCGTCCAGCGCACCGAAGCCGGAAGCTGCACCGCTCTTGATGCCCCATTCATCATCCGGGTTGGCCATGAAGTCTTCGTCCATCTCAAGACGGATCTGAAGCACGTCGCCAATCTCACCTGCGTTGAGCAGGTCGCGGATGCGGCGCATCATCGGGTTCTGGATGTAGTTGTAGCCGAGGAAGGTTTTCTTGCCGGACTTGCGGGATGCTTCGAGCATCTTCTGGGCATCTTCAAAGGAAGGTGCCATTGGCTTTTCGCAGTAAACGTGTTTGCCAGCTTCGAGTGCTGCAATCGCCATTTCCGGGTGGAACTCGTTCGGCGTGGTAATCGAGATGATATGAATATCAGGATCAGCCAGCATATCGCGCCAGTTGCCCGTTGACTTGGCAAAGCCGAAGTCTTTTGCGCGCGCAGCTGCCAGCTCTTCATTCACCTCAGCAAGCGTTACCAGTTCTGGCTTAAGCTCACCACCAAACACACCGGATACGGCATTCCATGCCAGAGCATGACATTTGCCCATATATCCGGTTCCAATCAGACCTACGCCGATTTTTTCCATCTCAGTAATCCTGAAAGTGCTCCCAGAGCGAAGCGGGTTCTTGTTCTTAATTGGTTCCAACAGAACGCACTTTGAAACGGAGCATTGCTAGAAAGAAGGAGCGGCACGATCGGGTAATGCCGCTCCTCAATGTGTCATTGAACAACCTGTATGTTGCGTATGCCTGGACCGGGAACTGAGTTCAGCTCCCGGAAATACACATCATACGGTGCCGCCCAATGATGCCTCCAGACTGGCAAGCTCCTGCCCGCCAGCCATCAAGTCTTGTAGTTCCTCAGCGGTGATCTCACCCTTCTTTGCAGTGCCGAGGGTTTTGCCCCGGTTCAGCACTGTGAAGCGATCACCCACTGCCATGGCGTGGCGAACGTTGTGAGAAATGAACACGACGCCAACACCTTTCTTGCGGACCTTATCCATAGTCGAGAGCACGTTTGAAGTCTGGCGTACGCCCAGAGCTGAAGTCGGCTCGTCAAGAATAAGGACCTTCGCGCCGAAGTACACGGCGCGCGCGATTGCGACTGTCTGGCGCTCACCGCCGGACAGCGTGCCCACGGCCTGATCCGGTTCGCGCAGGTTGATGCCCATCTTGGACATCTCTTCCATGGTCACTTCGTTAGCGTACTTGTGATCGAAGTAAGAGATTGGTCCGAACTTTTTGACCGGCTCGCGGCCAAGCCAGAAGTTGCGAGTGATGGACATGAGCGGGATCATGGCCAGATCCTGGTGCACCGTTGCGATGCCAGAATTCATTGCATCACGCGGGCTTTCAAAGACCTGCTTCTGACCATCAACGAAGATCTCGCCCTTACTTGGCTTGTGCACGCCGGACATGGTTTTGATGAAGGTGGATTTACCTGCACCGTTGTCACCAAGCAGACAATGCACTTCGCCGGGCATGACAGAGAAGGAAACACCAGCCAAAGCAATTACGGAACCGAAGTGCTTTTCGATGTTCTTCATCTCTACGATAGGTGAAGTCATGATCAGCGCTCCCCTGTGACGCGCTTGCGGATCATGTTGTTAAACAACACCGCAATCAGCAGCATGGAACCGAGGAAGACCAGATACCAGTCCTGATCGATATTGGTGTAGCTGAGGCCGATCAGCACCATACCGAAGATGATGGAGCCGAAGAACGCACCAATCGCTGACCCGTAACCACCAGTGAGCAGACAGCCGCCAATCACCGCTGCGATGATGGCCTCAAACTCCTTCTGGAAGCCACGACGGGCATCGGTGGAGCCTGCATCCATCACGGTGAGGATTGCGACAAGCGCTGCACAGCATGCGGTGAACATGAACAGGTACATCTTGACCTTGCGCACTGGCACACCAGAATTGCTTGCTGCATTGCTGTCGCCGCCAGCTGCAAAGATCCAGCTGCCATAGCGGGAGCGCAGAAGCACCCAGGTAGCCACAAGAGCGAGCAGCAGGAACCAGATGATATCAACTGGAATGCCATCAACCTTTGGCTTGCCGGACTTGAAGGTATCGATCCAGCCAGATTCTGCCAACCAATAGAAGAGAGGTGTGAACGCTTCGCCGCTGAAGAACTCAGCCAACCACGAGCCTTCAAACTCCTGACGGATGCCACGGAGTTGGGTGGAGCCACCGGTTGCGGCCTTGAGGCCAACCAGAGACAGGCCACGCAGGATGAAGAGGAACGCCAGCGTTACAATGAAGGACGGCAGACCTGTGCGGATAACGATCTGCCCGTTGAGGGCACCCATCGCAGCTGCCGCCATGAAGGTGACAATAATCGCTGCAAACAACGGCAGGTCAAACGTGACCATTGCCGCGCCGAAGATCAGCCCTGTGAACGCAACCATGGAGCCAACGGAGAGGTCAAACTCGCCGCCGATCATGAGAAGTGCTGCTCCGATTGCCAGAATGCCGAGCTGGGCAGCAGGCGTCATGAAGTTCATGATCCCCGCAAGGGTGAACATCTTGGAGTCAGCAGTGAAAAGAAAGAAGATTGTTACGAGAGCAAGGCCAGCAATAGCGCCGAGTTCCGGACGCTTCATGAGCCGGGAGATGAGCGAGATTTTTTTTACTCTTTCGTCCGCGCTCTCAACAGCAAGATCGGACATTTTATTTCCCTCAGTTTGCATGGATGAGAGGGATGCGGACACCCCTCCCATAGCAAAGCTCCTTAGCGGATGCCTTGAGCGGACAGCTCTACAACCTGGCCTGCTTTGTCAGCAGTGATCAGGTTTGGACCGGATGGAACGTTGCCACCTGGAATAAGTCCGTACTCTGCATTGAGAGCGAGGAAGATAACTGGCAGGTAGCCCTGCAGGAACTGCTGCTGGTCAATTGCAAATGCCGCTTTGCCGTCAACAACTGCCTGCAGGAAGCCTGCGGACATGTCGAAGGTTGCTACATTGACTTCACCAGTGCGTCCTACAGCTTCAACCGCTGCTACTGCTGGCTCACCTACGAGAGAAGCACCAAGACCCATGATGGTGTCGATGTCTTCGTTGGATTCCAGGGTCGCCTTGATCTTAGCTTCTACTTCTGCCGGATCGTTGTTGGTTGGAACAACGGTCACGTTGCCACCGAAGCCAGCTGCAAAGCCTTCACAACGCAGGTCGAGGGAAACGTTGCCCACTTCCTGGTTGACGCAGATGCCGACCTTGCCGCCCATGTCAGCAAGCTTCTTACCTGCTGCTTTACCGGCGTCAAACTCGTCCTGACCTACGTGAAGCAGGGTGCCGAAGCTTGCGGACACGTCGCTACCGGAGTTCATGGAGATGACAGGGATGCCAGCTTCCACAGCTTTGGTGATGGATGGACCAAGCGCGTCGCCATCTGGAATGGACACAACAATTCCGTCCGGCTCCTGAACGATGGCTGCATCGATAAGCTGGCTCATGGCCACCATGTCAAAAGTTTCTGGAGCACGGTAAGAAACGTTAGCGCCGCTGTCTTTTGCTGCTTTGTCTACACCGTTTTTAACAACAGACCAGAATGGGTCGTTTGCCTGGCCGTGGCTCACAACAATAATGTCAGCAGCCATTACAGCAGGTGCAGTCATGATCGCAGCAGCAGCTACGAACGCGCGTAAAGTCTTTTTCATATAAACCTCCCAAGATTGGCGCATGCCAATTTTAAGTCAGGGTTTCCCCTAGAAGTCCGGTGTGTATCTCGTCCATAAACACCAGAGTTCGAATGCGTCTCCGCATATATTGTAGTGCTCAGCCGTCCCACGGGCGAAAGCACCCATCCCCTTTTATATCAACGCAAGCCTGTTTGCGGCAAATCCGTGCCGGATCTGCAAGATACAAGGTAGATGGACAGAGCGCGTGTTACCGGCCCTACAATCGTAGAATTCATCCAAATTTTTCCAATTCGGAAAATTCATTCCAAATTTATAGAACGTACATTGCGGTTTTTCAAGTTTTGGAATAGATTTTTTTCATGACACAGAATTTAGATGCAATTAGCCCAGACATTCCCTCGGATTACGAGAGCCTGAAGGCTAGAATAAGTACTCTTTCGGAGAGCATGCCGAAGAGACTTTTGCAGTGCGCTCGGTACGCATTGGCAAATCCGGACAGAATCGCTCTTGGCACAACAGCGGAGATTGCCAGCGCTGCAGGCGTGCAGCCGTCTACTCTTGTACGCTTTGCGCAGACGCTGGGGTTTGATGGTTTCTCGCAGATGCAGCAGATCTTCCAGGGGCAACTGGTTGGCCGCAGCTCTGAGTATACAGAGCGCCTGACCAAGATCCGCGAGAGCGGAACAAACACCCCTGGCAGCATTCTGGGCAACTTCGTGGAACGTTCCAAGCAGTCGCTGGATGATCTGCTGCGGCAGGTGGATACGGTGGCGCTGGAACGCACCATTGAAGCGCTGTCAGCTGCAGAAAACATACACTTATTGGGACTTAGACGTGCATACCCAGTGGTTAGCTACCTGCACTATACATTGGGTAAAATGGGCGTCAGAACCAATCTTTTGGAATACACGGGAGGTATTCTGGAAGAGCGTGTTCAGTTCATCAATGAGAACGATGCATTGTTTGTGGCGACCTTCAGCCCCTACTCTCCAGAGGTGGTTGAATTTGCCAGCAAGGCCTTTGGTCGCGGCGTGGCGGTGGTGTCTTTGACGGACAGTGTTCTGTCTCCAATCGCCCGCGTTTCTTCAACCGTTCTGGAGGTTAATGAGGCAGAGCACGGCGCTTTCCGTTCACTCTCCACAACCATGTGCCTTGCAACTTCTATCGCTGTTGCAGTTGGCGATGCGCGAAAGTGGACCTCCCTCTCCTAGAGTATCTCTAAGGAATCAAAGGGAAGCCCACACAGCACCGAAAATGGAAGAGAGCTTCTCCAAATTTTGGAATGAAGCTCATTCTATTTTGAACATACATTCCACTTGTGATTATTTTTGGAATATGTAATCTTTCAGGAAATGCTAGTACCTGATTGGGAGAATCCGTTGAAATCACTTGATGTCATCACAATCGGCCGGTCATCGGTCGACCTGTATGGAACGCAGGTTGGCAGCCGACTTGAAGACATATCTTCGTTTAATAAGTATGTCGGCGGCTCACCAACCAATATGTCAGTCGGAACAGCTCGTCTCGGGCTGAAGTCTGCCCTGATCTCCCGCGTAGGGGATGAGCACATGGGCCGCTTCATTCGCGAGCAGCTGGTTAAAGAAGGCGTTTGTGTCGATGGTCTTGTCACCGACAAAGAGCGTCTGACCGCACTTGTTATTCTTGGTATTCGTGACAAAGAACAGTTTCCGCTGATCTTCTATCGCGAGAACTGTGCCGACATGGCGCTGTGCGAAGATGACATTGATCCTGAGTTTATTGCCCAAGCAGGCTGTGTGACCGTCACAGGTACGCACCTTTCGCATCCACGCACCGAAGCTGCTGTTCTTAAAGCGCTGCGTCTTGCGAAAGAGAACGGCGCGCGCACTGCTCTGGACATCGATTACCGTCCGAACCTCTGGGGTCTTGCTGGTCACGGTGACGGTGAAGAGCGTTTCATTGCTTCCGAGAAGGTGACTGCTGAGCTGCAAAAGCACCTGCACCTGTTTGATCTGATTGTAGGTACGGAAGAAGAGTTCCATATCGCAGGCGGTTCTACCGATACTCTTGAAGCACTGAACGCGGTGCGCAAGGTCAGCAAGGCTGCTCTTGTTTGCAAGCGTGGCCCAATGGGCGCTGTGGTGTTTGAAGATGAGATTGGCGCGAGCTTGATGACGGCAAGTCCGGTCCGGGCTTCCCAATTGAAGTGTTCAACGTGCTTGGCGCGGGTGATGGTTTCATGTCTGGCTTGCTGCGCGGCTGGCTGAAAGACGAGACCTGGGAGACCACCCTCACCTATGCAAATGCATGTGGTGCGTTTGCTGTATCCCGTCACGGCTGTGCGCCGGCTTACCCAAGCTGGGAAGAGCTGCAGTGGTTCCTTGAGAACGGTTCCACCGAGCACGCTCTGCGCAAAGACAAGAAACTGGAGCAGATCCACTGGGCGACCAACCGCAAGGGCGACTGGTCCAACATGAAAGTGTTTGCCTTCGACCACCGCTCTCAGCTGGAAGACATGGCTGCCAAAGTTGGCGCTTCTGAAGACAAGATCCCTGAGTTCAAAGAGCTTTGCCTCAAAGCTGCTCAGCAGGTTCGTGCTGGTGGTGACGACTACGGCATTCTGTGTGATGGCCGTCTTGGTGAGGAAGCGCTGTTCAAAGCAACGGGTTCTGGTCTGTGGATTGGCCGCCCTGTTGAACTGCCAGGTTCCCGTCCGCTGGAGCTGGAGATTGGTCCTGACCTTGGCAGCCAGCTGGCAGAATGGCCGGTTGAGCATGTGGTTAAGGTGCTTTGCTTCTACCACCCAGATGACAGCGCTGAGATGAAAGCGCGTCAGGAAGAGACGATCCTTCGCCTTGCACATGCGTGCCGCGAAAATAATCTGGAGTTTTTGCTGGAAGTCATCCCGTCCAAGGTTGGACCGGTTGATGATGACACCACCGCGACCATCATTCAGCGCTTCTACGATCTGGGTGTTTACCCTGACTGGTGGAAGCTGGAGCCATTGAAGACCGACGCAGGCTGGCAGAAAGCTTGTGATGCGATCAAAAAGAATGATCCTTGGTGCCGCGGTATTGTTGTTCTTGGCCTTGATGCACCGGCTGAAGAGCTCGCAGCGAGCTTTGAGGTTGCAGGCAAGTATGACCTTGTGAAAGGTTTTGCTGTAGGCCGTACCATTTTTGCTGAAGCTGCTGAGAAGTGGCTTGGCGGAAACATTTCTGACGAAGAAGCCATTGCGAACATGGCTGCGAAATTTGAAGGTCTCGGTTCTGTCTGGGAGCAGGCCCGAGCGGATAAGAAAGAAGTTGCATGAGTACGATCAGATTAACAGCGCACAGGCTCTGGTTCGCTATCTAGCAGCCCAGAAAACGCCTGAGGGAGACAGCTTTATTGCTGGCGTCTGGGCTATTTTTGGTCACGGTAACGTGGCAGGTCTTGGTGAAGCGCTTTATCACGCTCAAGACACGCTGCCGACTTATCGCGGTCACAACGAGCAAGGCATGGCCCACGCGGCGATCTCCTATGCCAAAGCGTCCAACCGTCGCCGTGCGATGGCTGTGACCACTTCCATTGGTCCAGGTGCGACCAACATGGTGACTGCTGCGGCTCTGGCTCACGTGAACCGTCTGCCGGTCCTGCTGCTTCCAGGTGATGTGTTTGCAAACCGTGCGCCAGATCCTGTGCTTCAGCAGATCGAAGACTTCCAGGATGGCACCGTCAGTGCAAACGACACCTTCCGCCCAGTCAGCCGTTACTATGACCGCATTCAGCGTCCTGAACAGCTGTTGACTGCACTGCCACGCGCGATGGCGGTTATGACTGATCCGGTTGAGTGTGGTCCAGTGACTCTGGCCATGTGTCAGGACGTGCAGGCAGAAGCGTTTGACTGGCCGCTGAGCTTCTTTGAAGAGCGCACCCTGCACTTCCGCCGCCCTGCACCAGATGCGCTGGAGCTGGAAACTGCGGTTGCTGCTATCCGCGCTGCGAAGAAGCCAATGATCATTGCTGGTGGTGGTGTGCATTACTCTCTGGCAACGGATGATCTGAAGAGCTTTGCTGAGACACACAACGTACCGGTTGCTGAAACGCAGGCTGGTAAGTCCGCTCTGCCATGGGATCATGAGCTGAATCTGGGCAGTATTGGTGTGACCGGTTCTGCTGCTGCAAATGCGATTGCAGAAGATGCTGATCTGATCATCGCTGTGGGCACCCGCCTACAGGACTTCACCACAGGCTCTTGGGCGCTGTTTAAGAACCCGGATCGCCGGATCTTGCAGCTGAACGCAGCGTCTTATGACAGTGGCAAGCACAACGCGCTTCCGCTGGTGTGTGATGCGCGTGTTGGCTTGCAGGCTCTCAGCCAGAATCTGGGCAACTGGAAAGCTGAAACCGATGGTGCGTCTCACCGTGCGACATGGCTCGCCGCTGTTGAGAGCGCAACTGCAGCACCTGATGGTGGCAATGAGCTGCCAACTGATGCGCAGGTGATCGGCGCTGTTCAGCGTGCGTCCAACGCAGACACCACTGTTGTGTGCGCTGCTGGCGGTCTGCCGGGCGAACTGCACAAGCTTTGGAAGACCGACAAGCCGGGTGGTTACCATCTGGAATACGGCTTCTCCTGCATGGGCTACGAGATTGCCGGTGGTCTTGGCGTTAAGATGGCCAAGCCTGAGAATGAAGTGGTCGTCATGGTTGGCGACGGCAGCTACATGATGATGAACTCCGAGTTGGCGACCTCCGTCATGCTGGGTCATAAGATCATTGTGGTTCTGCTGGACAACCGCGGTTACGGCTGCATCAACCGTTTGCAGATGGCAACCGGTGGTGACAACTTCAACAACCTTCTGGATGACGCATACCACGTTGAGCCATCCAATATTGATTTTGCTGCACATGCGGGTGCAATGGGGGCAACCTCTGAGCACGTTAAGAGCATTGAAGAGCTCGGCGAAGCTCTTGAGCGCGCAAAAGCCAGCACCAAGTCCTACTGCATTGTGATCGACACCGATCCGCTGCCAACCATGCCGGAAGGTGGTCATTGGTGGGATGTGGCTGTGCCGGAAGTATCAAAAAGAAAAGAAGTAAATGAAGCTCGCAAGGGCTACGAAAGCGCGCTGACCAATCAGCGTTTGGGGGACTAAGGCCAATGATCCGTTACGGAACCAACCCAATTGCATGGAGCAATGACGACGACCGTACTCTCGGTGCGCACATTTCTCTGGAGCAGTGCCTCAAAGAAGCCGGTGAAATCGGCTTCGACGGCATCGAAAAAGGCCACAAGATGCCAACCGAGCCAGAGGCACTGAAAGCTGCACTGGCACCACACGGTCTTGCCTTTGTTTCCGGCTGGCATTCTCTGAACCTTCTGGCGCACAGCGTTGAAGACGAGAAGAAAGCAATCCAGCCTCACCTCGACCTGCTGAAAGCTATGGCTGTAAGGTTTGCATCACCTGCGAAACCTCCAACGCCATCCACGGTGCTGATGACACCGCGCTTGCAGACAAGCCTGTGCTGGCTGACGAGCAGTGGGCAAAGTTTGGTGCAGATGTGGAAGCGATTGCTGCTTACTGCGCTGAACAGGGCATCTCCCTCGTTTACCACCACCACATGGGTACTGTGGTACAGACAGGTGAAGAGATCGATCGCTTTATGGAAGTGACCGGCCCGAACACCTACCTGCTGCTGGACACTGGCCATGCATGGTTTGGTGGTGCGGACCCGGTTGAAGTTGCCAAGAAGCATATGGCTCGTGTGCGTCACCTGCACGCGAAGAACGTTCGTCCAACCATCCGTGAGCAGGTTGAAGGCGAGCGCCTGAGCTTCCTGGAAGGCGTACGCCGCGGTGTGTTCACCGTTCCTGGCGATAAAGAAGGCGGCGTTGATTTTGAACCTGTGCTGAAGATTGCAGCTGAGCATGGCTATGAAGGCTGGCTGGTGATTGAAGCAGAACAGGATCCTGATCAGCGCAATCCGTTCACCTACCAGAGCATGGGCCTGAAAGCACTGCGCGAGATGGCTGTGAGCGCTGGTCTTGATAAGAAGGTAGTCGCATGAGCAAGCTTCTCGTAAAACCTAATGGCAAAGAGGGCAAGGTGCATGACATCACGCCTGAAAGCGCCGGTTGGGGCTACGTTGGCTTTGGCCTTTATCATCTGGAGCCGGGCGCAAGCGCCAAGGAACTGATGAAGGGCAAAGAAGCCATTCTGGTTATCGTGGAAGGCAAAGCGACCATCACCTCTGATGGTCAGGACTTTGGCACCCTTGGTGAGCGTAAGAACGTGTTTGAGCGCATCAAGCCATGGTGTGTGTACGTTCCTGCCGGAGCTGAGTGGAGCGCAACCGCTGTTACCAAGCTGACACTGGCTGTGTGTACTGCCCCTGCAAAGGATGGCAGCTACCCTGCCCGCGTGATTGGCCCGGATGACATTCCAAGCGTTGAGCGCGGCGTTGGTGCCAACACCCGCTACATCCACCCAATCGCCATGGAAGATCAGGACTTTGCAGAGAGCCTGCTGGTGACTGAGGTTTACACCCCTCAGGGCAACTGGTCCTCTTATCCTCCGCATCGTCATGACGAAGATAACTTCCCGGAAATGACCTATCTGGAAGAGACATATTATCACCGTCTCAACCCAGAGCAGGGTTTCGGCTTCCAGCGTGTATTCACTGAAGATGGTGAGCTGGATGAGGCGATTGCGATGTCCAGTGGGGATGTTGTGCTTGTACCAAAAGGTCACCACCCATGTGGCTCGCCTTATGGTTATGAGATGTACTACCTGAATGTGATGGCTGGCCCGATGCGTAAATGGCGCTTCCAGAACCACCCTGATCACGATTGGATTGCTCAGCGCGACGCAAAACCTGCGGACGCCTGAGGCACCTGATATCCGCATGTTCCCGTAAATTCTTATGCGGGAGCATGCGTTTAATAAACGCGCCTTCTTTTGGGATACCCACCAGGCAACTCTGCTGGAGTGCGCGATATAAACGCTGTTGTGAAAGATAAGCTATGACTGTTTCAATTGGCCTGTTGGGAGCTGGCCGTATTGGCAAAACCCACGCAAAAGCTGTGAGCCAGCTTGCAAATGCAAAACTGGCGGCTGTGTACGACCCGTTTGAAGATGCTGCAAAAGAAATCGCAGCTCAGACTGGTGCACGCGTTGATGGTCTGGACGCCATCATGAATGATCCGGCGATTGACGCTGTGATCATCGCGACCCCAACCGATCTGCACGCTGAGCAGATTGAGCAGGCGGCACGCGCTGGTAAGGCAATCTTCTGCGAAAAGCCAATCCATCTGGATGGCGACCGCGTTCGTGAGTGCCTGAAGGTTGTTGAAGAGACCGGCGCAAAGCTGATGGTTGGCTTCAACCGTCGTTTTGACCCGAACTTCGCTGAAGTAAAGCGTCAGATCGAAGCTGGTGTGATTGGTGACGTTGAGATGGTTCAGATCACCTCTCGTGACCCTTCCCCGCCACCTGTCGACTACGTGAAGCGCTCTGGCGGTCTGTTCAAAGACATGATGATCCATGACTTTGACATGGCTCGCTTCCTGCTTGGCGAAGAAGTTGTTGAAGTGAACGCAATGGGCAGCGCGATCGTTTCTGAAGAGATCGGCGCAGCTGGTGACGTGGACACTGCTACTGCAACTTTGAAGACTGCAAGCGGCAAGATCTGCACCATCACCAACTCCCGCCGCGCGACCTACGGCTACGACCAGCGCGTGGAAGTTCACGGTTCCAAGGGCATGGTTTCTGCTGAGAACATGCGCACCACTACTGTGACTGTTGCAAACGGTGAAGGTTACACTGCTGAGCCTCTCATGGACTTCTTCATGGAGCGCTATGAAGCAGCTTACCGCATTGAGCTGACAGCCTTTGTTGACGCGCTGACCAGCGGTTCCGAGATCTCTCCAAACGGTTTCGACGGTTTGAAGGCTCTTGAGCTGGCAGAAGCAGCAACAGCTGAAGTTGCAAAAGCACGCGAGCTGGCAAACGCTTAAGTCTGCTTTCAGATTTGAATATGAGAAGGGCCGATGCATTGCACCGGCCCTTTTTAGTGTCTCAAAAACTTGGCTTACGCCATGGCTGCCTGACGGCGGACGGTGGCGATGCGGAAGCGGTTGGCGACGTAGGCGCCGTCTGTGAGGCTGGCGTTGCCAGCTGGGTTGGCACCGGTGACGTGGAAGTCAGAATAAGCGGCTGACTGGTTCACGTAGATGTTGCCAGTAAGGTTCACAGAAAGCGGTGCGCCTGCCCAGGCATAAGCGTCCACGGCCTTATCAATCACAGCTTCATCCGTTGAATACAGCGCTGCTGTAATGGCACCATGGCTCTTTGCAGAACCAGCTGCACGGGCGATGGCATCATCAATATCATCACAAGCGATGATGAAGGAGATCGGGCCGAAGCGCTCCTGCATGTAAGCTTCTTCGTTTTTGGAATCGACCGCCACCAGTGTTGGTGTTGCAGAACGGGCGCCGTTCATACCTTCAACAGGCTCGGATGAGCGGATCACCTTGCCGAGCTTGCCAGCAGCATCGATACGCTCCAGCGTGGCCGGATTCTGTACGGCACCGAGGATCGCTGCTGCACGGGCCGGATCGCCGAGGAGCTTGTCCAACGAGATCTTGATGGCGTCAGCCACTTCCTCAAAGCTCTTCTTACCGTCGTTGGTTTCAATGCCATCACGGGGAACGAAGATGTTCTGTGGTGTGGTGCACATCTGACCGGAATAGAGCGATAGGGAGAACGCAATGTTGCTGGCCATGCCGCGCAGATTATCAGTCGACTCGATGGTGATCGCGTTGACGCCTGCTTCTTCGGTGTAGACCAATGCATCGCCTGCGTTTTCACGCACCCACTCACCAAAGGCGTTGGAGCCGGTGAAGTCGATGATCTTTACAGCATCAGCAGTGACCAGTTCCTTGGTTTTTGGTGCATCCGTAGTATCTGCAGCCAGCAGCAGGACGTTTGGATCAAAGCCTGCTTCTTTCAGCACCTCACGGCCAATCTGGATAGAGATGGCCATTGGCAGGATCGCCATTGGGTGCGGCTTGATGATGACCGGATTGCCGGTGACAAAGCTTGCGAACATGCCCGGATAGGTGTTCCAGGTTGGGAAGGTCGCACAGCCGATGACCAGCGCAACACCGCGTGGCACAACTCGGAATTTCTTGTCCAGCACGATCGGGTCATGCTTGCCCTGCGGTTTGGTCCAAGTCACCTCAGTTGGTGTCTGGGTCATCGCGTCATAGGCATAAGCAACGGCTTCAAGGCCTCTGTCCTGTGCGTGTGGGCCACCTGCCTGGAACGCCATCATGAAGGCCTGACCAGAGGTATGCATCACCGCATTGGCGATGAGGAAGGACTTTTTGTTGATGCGGTCCAGCATTTCCAGCGCAACGCCGACGCGCTCTTCTACGGATGCTTTGGCCCAGCTCTTACCAGCTTCCTGCGAGGCTTTGACCAGTTCGGCCGGATCAACATCTTCATAGGTGACGCCCAGTTCCTTGCCATAGGGAGACGTTTCGGCGCCGGTCCACTTGCCGTTGGTTGGCTGGCCCAATGCAAATGGCTTGCCGAGAATCCCCTCAAATTCTGCAAGCTGATCGTCTTTTGCTGTTTCGCCATAGATCTTGCCAGAGGCGATCTCAGGGTAAGCAGACCAGTAATCTCTTGATTTACTTGTCTTTACTGCCTGAAAGAGCGTGTCTTTATGTGCTTCAAAAAAGTTACTCATTGTTCCTCCTCGAAAAACCTGCGGCTGCCGCAGTGTTTCTTCGACCAATGTGTGAGTTGAATTCCAATTGACAGCGGTTTCACTTCCAGACAATAATTTACCGACCGGTCAGTCATTTCAAGCAAAAATTGCTAGAACCATCGACCAGCCTACGAAGTGATTAGGTTTTCCAGAGGGCTCTCCTCATGAATTTGGAAGTTCATTGAAGGAGATTCGGTGGTTCACTGGGGAGTGATGACAGATCAAAGAGCACGTTGCGTTCATTTGCATTCACGCATCATGCTCTAACATTTCTTATGAGCGACTTCTTATCGTTTGATTGGAGCAATCAAACGGAACGCGCTCTATTGGAGGGAGAGACCATGAGCGAGACGAGCGTCATTTCCGAGCAGAGCATTCTGGTGGATGTGAAAGACACCTACCATGTGATTACACTGAACCGTCCTGACAAACTGAACTCGTTCAATGACGAGATGCACCGTGCGCTTTATGCTGCGCTGGAAGCTGCGGACGCGGATGAGAACTGCCGCGCGATTTTGCTGACAGCGGCTGGCAAAGGGTTCTGTGCAGGTCAGGATCTTGGTGACCGCGTGAAGCCGACCCCCGACTCCCCTCCACCGGATCTCACCCAGACCATCGGTGATTTTTATAATCCCCTCATCCGCAAGCTGAAGTCGATCAACATGCCGATCGTGTGTGCGGTGAATGGTGTGGCTGCCGGGGCTGGTGCCAACATCGCCATGGCGTGCGATATCGTGATCGCCTCTGAGAAAGCCAAGTTCATTCAAGCCTTTGCCAAGATCGGGCTGGTACCGGATTCTGGCGGCACTTACTTCCTGCCACGTCTCGTAGGCTCTGCCCGGGCGCGCGGACTTGCCATCTTGGGCACGCCGATCACCGCTGCACAGGCAGAGGAATGGGGCATGATCTGGAAGTGCTCTTCTGCCGAGACATTTCTGGACGAAGCCACGGCCATGGTTCAGGAACTTTCTGTGGGGCCGACCATTGGTCTTGGCCTGATCAAGCAGGCGCTGAATGCCTCTGAAGGCAACACGCTGGATGAGCAGCTTGATCTGGAGCGGGATTATCAGGCGAAGCGGGCCGCACGCCGGATTATCTGGAGGGCGTGACTGCCTTCATGGAAAAGCGGGCTCCGAAGTATTCAGGCAAGCGATAATGGACAAGCAGGAATTGGCGGAGGCCGTTGCGGCCTCCATGTGGGAAGAAGACGAAGCAACACGCGCTCTGGGCATGACCTTGGATGAAATTGCACCAGGCCGTGCTGTGATCTCCATGAAGATCCTTGAACGCATGACCAACGGGCATAAGACATGCCACGGCGGGTACATTTTTACCCTGGCGGACAGCGCGTTTGCTTTTGCATGCAACAGCCATAACCAGCGTGTTGTGGCGTTTCAATGCTCCATCACTTATCTCGCCCCGGCCTTTGAGGATGATGTTCTGACGGCAACTGCCGAGGAAATTACCGTGCAGGGCCGATCCGGCGTCTATGACATTCATGTGTGCAATCAGGACGGCACACGCATTGCAGAATTTCGCGGAAACTCGAGGACCATCAAAGGGACCCACATCGAGCTAAGCACTTAATTTATTTGGATGACCAGCATTTGAGGAGGAGAAAATGTTGGAGGTTGAAGAACGCAGGCCTGATCTGGAGCCTATTGAAACGGCTGGCCGTGAGGAGCTGCAAGCGCTGCAACTGGAGCGCATGCGCTGGTCAGTTCGTCATGCATATGAGAACGTAAAGTTCTATAAAGACAGTTTTGATGCAGCTGGCGTGCATCCGGATGACTTGCAGAGTCTGGCTGATCTGGCGAAGTTTCCATTCACCACCAAACAGGATTTGCGCGACAATTATCCATTCGGGATGTTTGCTGTTCCTGAGGAAGATATCTGCCGCATTCATGCATCCTCCGGCACCACGGGCAAGCCGACTGTGGTGGGGTACACCAAGAAGGACATTGAGACCTGGGCTGGTGTTGTTGCGCGTTCCATTCGTGCAGCAGGCGGCAAGCCGGGTGATAAAGTGCACATCGCTTATGGCTATGGGCTGTTTACTGGTGGCTTGGGCGCGCACTACGGTGCTGAAGCACTTGGCTGTACCGTCATCCCCATGTCTGGCGGCATGACAGAGCGTCAGGTGCGGCTGATTGAGGATTTCAAGCCTGAGATCATCATGGTCACCCCGTCTTACATGCTCTCCATTCTGGATGAGTATCGCAAAGAGGGTCTGGATCCACGCAAGAGCTCCATCAAGATTGGCATCTTTGGTGCTGAGCCGTGGACCAACTCCATGCGTGAAGAGATCGAACAGGCGTTCGATATGCATGCGGTTGATATCTATGGCCTTTCAGAGGTCATGGGCCCGGGTGTGGCGCAGGAGTGCGTTGATACCAAGGATGGTCTGCACATCTGAGGATCACTTTTACCCTGAGATTATTGACCCGGTGACCGGTGAGGTTCTGCCCGACGGATCTGAGGGTGAGCTGGTGTTCACTACGCTGACCAAGGAAGGTCTGCCGATCATCCGCTACCGCACCCGCGACCTGACACGCCTGATGCCGGGCACGGCTCGCAAGATGCGGCGTATGGAAAAGGTCACCGGACGTTCTGACGATATGATGATTGTGCGTGGTGTAAACGTGTTCCCAAGCCAGATCGAAGAGCAGATGCTGCGCTGTGATGGCCTCTCCCCTCACTACCAGATTGAGCTGGCTCGCAAGGGCCGCATGGATCAGCTGATGGTGAAGGTGGAAGCGGCTGCCCATGCCACCTCTGATGCAGATCGTCTGGCGAGCGCGAAAGAGCTGGCGGTTCATGTGAAAAACAACATCGGAATTTCGGTTGGGGTAGACGTGGGCCTGCCAAATTCCATAGAACGAAGCCAAGGCAAGGCCAAGCGGGTTGTGGACCTGCGGCCTAAAGAAGATTAACGGAAATACAAAAGCATGGCGCGCACCAGAGCAGCGGATTATGACGATAAACGCAAATCCATCTTGAAGTTATCGGCGCGCGCCTTCGCGCAGCATGGCTACGACAAAACATCCATGGCGCAGATCGCCAAGATCTGCGGCTTCTCCAAGGCCTTGCTCTATCACTACTATGAGAACAAAGAGACGCTGCTGATTGACATTATCAGTGCGCACCTTGAGGAGCTCGTAGATGCGGTGGAGAGTGCTGGTCAGGCGGAGCAAGAACCGCTGGAGCGGTTGCGTAGCCTGTGCCGTGCTTTGATGATGGCCTATGAGGACGCAGATTCAGAGCACAAGCTGCAGATCAATGAGCTTTCGTTTCTTCCAACCGAGAAGAAACAGGACATCATTGAGCTGGAGCGCAAGCTGGTTGCCATTTTTGCTGATGCTGTGGCTGCCACCAATCCGCAGTTTGGTGATGGCGACGCGCTGATCAAACCCGTCACCATGAGCCTGTTTGGCATGCTCAACTGGTCTTACCTTTGGTTTAAACCAGGGGGCGACCTGAGCCGCGAAGGATATGCGGATCTGGTGGTGCAGCTTCTGTTGAATGGCTCGCGTTCCATTCAGGGAACCGCGGCGAGCTGATCTCCCCTGCCCTTATTCTGATTTTACCAGTGCCTGCGCGGTGAGCTGCTGCATCATGTCGATGTAGCGGTCTTGCGTCCAGTTGCAGGTGATACGCAGCTGTTCCCAGTTGCGCACCGAAAGGAGCGTGAGGAGCAAATCGGTTGCTTCTTCTTCGCTCATGTTATCCGTTAGCTTGCCATCGGCTTTCAGTGCCTGCACCGCCTTTTCGCAGCCATCGCGGATGGCAAGGATTCGGTCATTCCACGCGGCAGCGGCTTCGTCGTCCGTTTCCTGCATGGCCATGAGCGCCTTGGCTACACCAAAAATCGTCGGGATGTAATTGCCCCAGGTCTCGACCCAGGCTTCCAGTCTTTCCGTGCCGGATGCTGCGCTCCGGCTTTTGACCAGTTTTGCATCGATATCGTGCACTTCATCCAGATAACGCGTTGTGGCAGTGAGCAAATCTGCGCGATTGGGAAAGTGCAGATAGAGCGCCTGACGACTGATTTTGGCGGCCTTTGCGATATCTGACATGCGCACAGCATTGCCATTCCCCACTTCCAGCAATTGCCAGGTGGACTTCAGGATACGATCTCGTGTGGGAATATTCTGACTTGACATGGTGTCAATATAGATGCGATTGACATGATGTCAACTTGACACCATGTAAAGTTAGAGAGGTATGACGATGAAAACGATCATATTTGGTGCAACGGGCACCGTTGGCAGGCTCGCCACGGAGAGGATGTTGGCAGATGGGCACAGGGTGACAGCCTTTGCCCGCACACCCGACAAGCTGAAGATTGAGCATGAGAACCTAACGCTTCTGGCAGGCAATGCGGCCTCTGCTGATGAGGTTGCAGCAGCGGTTGAAGGGCATGAGGCGGCGGTGATTACGCTGGGAGCCGGCATGTCGCGCAGCAGCACGATCCGGTCAGACGGCACCCGCAATGTCATTCTGGGCATGCAAAAGCACGGGGTGAAGCGGCTGATCTGTCAGTCCACCCTTGGGGCGCATGAGAGCTGGGCAAACCTCAACTTCTTCTGGAAGCGGATCATGTTTGGTGCGTTGTTGCGGCCTGTATTCAAAGACCATGAACTGCAGGAGGAGCTGGTGCGGGTGAGCGGTCTGGACTGGACCATCGTGCGGCCCAGCGCGTTTGCTCCAGAGCTGGCAACCGGCGACTACAAAGAGAACTTCCCCCCATCTGAACCGCGCCTTTCGCTGAAGATCCACCCAGCAGACATCGCCGGTTTTCTCAGTCGCCAGCTTTCAGACATGCAGTACCTTCACCGTGCCGTGGGGATTTCCACCTGAGGCGTGCGGTCAGATCAGAGAGGCCTTGCAGATGCCGCTGCTGTCATAGACCTCTTCAGCCGCCAAAACGGCTTCCCATTTACTGAGACGGTGTCCGTCTTCGATGAACTCGCGACCTTCGGACACCACATAGTACCAGCCTATCGCACCGTTCTCCTGGGTGAAGCGGTCAACGCGCATACAAATCTCAGGATTGTCGGGAACGCGGCCAATGCCTCTGCCGTCGCCGATCTTTGCTCCTTCAGCGGGGCCAGATGTATTTCGGTTTTCTCATTTCTTCTCTTTCAGGTGGTTGCGCCTTGAGCGAGCCAACATAATGACAGTAGGCAATCTGAGAGGAGATGGTGCCAAGCGGCTTTGTTGCTTCTCCTCCGGATGCTCTCACATAGGCTTTATGCAAAATCTGCCATTGCCACATGAGACATGGCGGCATCGCCAGCTCTTCCCAAAGCAAGATTGCAACTTCGAAGGACAGCAGCGAGCCGCCAACAAACATGTTTCTCTGGCCGTCCCTCTCCTTCCAATAGAACCCAGGTAGCCATTGCATCTCCAACCCCATTCGTTCACTATATGTTCTATATCGCATTTTATGGCAACGCAAACCAGCAGATTCCGCTGATGCGCTGCTCAGGTTTTGGCGAAATGCAGGTGACAGTGAAAATGCTGCTTGCAAGACTCTTCGAATTTTCCGAGAGTTACAGCAAGACTCAAGGAATGGCCCCACATGAAAACAGAACGTGAAAAGATGGAGGCGGGTGAGTGGTACACCTGCATTGATGATGAGCTGGAGGCATTGCGTCAAGCGGCCTATCACGCCGTGCATGAACATCGCACACTGCACCCAAGTGAACGTGGCTGATCAGCCCTGCCTACGTGCCTTGCTTGGCAGTGCCACAGACAGCACGATCATCGAAACACCGTTCCATTGCTCCTATGGCGTCAACATTCATCTGGAAGAGAGGGTCTTCCTCAACGCGGGCTGCACCATTTTGGACAGTGCAACGGTGCGGATTGGGGCGCAGACCATGCTGGGGCCGAATGTGCAGATCTATTGCGCGCAGCACCATAAGGATGCAGAAAAGCGCTGTGCCGGGCTGGAGGTTGCCAAGCCGGTGACCATTGGCAAGCGCGTCTGGATTGGCGGGGCTGCAATCATCATGCCGGGCGTGACGATTGGCGATGAGGCCATTGTTGGTGCTGGCAGCGTGGTGACCAAGGATGTGCCCGCCGGGGCAACCGTGTGGGCAATCCCGCTCGCGTTCGCGGGTAAAGCAACGGCTGCCGGGGACATCCCAGCAGCCATCTCTTACTCCGGTTAGGCCTTCAGTGCCTGAGGTGTTTCTTCTGTTTCAGAAGACACTTTTCGCTTGCCGAACCACATTCTGCCGAACAGCCGGTCCTTCAGGATAAACTGATGGAAGGCCCATCCACCGATGTGCAGCAATATCAGTGCGCTCAGTAAGGTGGCGATCATTCCATGAGCAGCGCGTGCCGGATAGATCATCAGATCTGTCGGGAGTGCCTGGCCAGAGCCACCAAATGCGATTGCGAAGAGATCTGCGTTTATGGCCATGATCAGGCCTGAGACAACCATCGCTGCAATAAGCAGGTAAAGCGCCCAGTGCGCCAACCCAGCGAGCGTGTTGAGGGCGGTGTTGCCCGCATCAGCTTTGCGGGGTTTGTTCGTCACGAAGCGGGTGATGAGGCGCAGGATGATCAGCACACCAACAGTCATGCCCCAAATCATATGCCCTGTCATGCCCGTCAGCTTTTCGGGGTCTGCGTTATCCATTTCGGCCAGCATGGGGCCGCCCACCACCAGTGCCATGAAAATCATAAGGGCGACAATCCAGTGTAAGGCGACTAAAACCGGGTGATATCGAGTTGTCATTGCATGCTCCATCCATTTTCAAGGAACCTGCCTACGAGTTCCTGATCAATTCTGGAGCACATTTTACGTTACATGATGAGAACAAGAATGCTATCATTCGCAACATTGTGTTACATGAGAGGAACAATGGAGCATTCATGAAGTCATCTGATTGGGAACTGATGCCCGCCTTTCTCGCAGTGGCGCGAGCTGGCAGTTTGCGGGCCGGGGCAGAGCTGCTTCACACCAACTACGGCACAGTCAACCGCAACATTCAGGCACTGGAGGCGAGTTATGGGGTGGCATTGTTTGTGCGCTCCACTAAGGGCTTCAAGCTGACGGAGGCTGGCGAGGCTGTACTGCCATTTGCTGAACAGGCTGAACAGGTAATCATCAATGCGCGCAAACGGGTTGAAGGGCTGGACAAGACCGAGGCCGGAACGCTTCGCTTTTCCGTTACGCCCACATTTGCCTATGATGTGATTACACCGATCATCAGTCGCTTTCAGGAAGCTTATCCGGATATTCAGGTGGCGCTGCGACTGACCTCTGCGGTTGAGAACATCAACAAGGACGAGACGGATGTGTCACTGCGAGCCGCCTATGATGTGAGCGGCGACGTGGTTGCCCGCAAGCTCTATCCTATGGCGATGGGCATTTATGCCAGCAAGGCTTACATCCACACTACGTTTGCAAAGGCTGGCCCACAAGGTGCAGGTCTATCGTGGATAGGATGGCCGGAGAATGGCCCGTTCAGCAACTGGATCTCGCAGTCCGCCTTTCCTCAGGCCGACGTCCGCCATAGCGTTTCTGATGGATACATGCGGCTGCGGATGCTTCGGGAAGGCTGTGGCATTTCTCCCCTACCAGTGGTGTTTGAGAAGTTCTTTCCTGACCTGTGCCGTGTGCCCGGTACGCCGCTGGAATTCGGGCAAACTCTCTGGATCGTGCTGCATGCTGATTTGCGCAAGACCGTGCGTATCCGCCGCTTTGTGGACTTTCTGGCAGATGCGCTGATGGATTTGCGGCCAGATATGCAGGGCGAGCTTTATCGCCGCTAGAGCAGGTTGCGTTCATCTGCATTCACGCATCCAGCTCTAACCTTTTGTTTTAACGCGTATTCTTATCCGAAAACCGGAACCACTTTTCGGGAATACGCTCTAAGGGATGCTAGCTTAAGTGCTGGTCACAATAACCTCAATTGCAGGTTGGGGATGCTACGTATAGTGTGCAAGCATCCTATCATTTCAGCCAAGCAAGTGATCTATGAAACTGTTTTACGCTCCCGGCACCATCTCAATTGCCGTTGCCATTGCCCTTGAAGAATCCGGCGTGCCGTACACCACGCACAAAATCGACTTCAAGAACCCGGAGGTCAGCCGTCCGCAGCTGTTAGAGGTGAACCCGAAAGGCCGTGTGCCTGTTCTGGTGACCGACCACGGTATTCTGACGGAAGCCGGTGCTCTGCTGGATTACGTTGCCGACCTTGCACCGGATGCGAGCCTGAAGCCCTCTGATCCTTACAAGGCCGCCAAGATGCGCGAGGCCATGTACTATCTGGCGTCCACCATGCACGTGAACCACGCCCACAAGCTGCGCGGTGCCCGTTGGGCAGATAAGGAATCCAGCTGGGAAGACATGCGTGCTAAAGTGCCAGAAACCATGACAGCCTGCTGCTCGTATGTGGAAGAGAACATCGTCACCGGCCCTTATGTGCTTGGCGAGACCTTCAGCATCGCCGACGCCTACCTTTACGTGGTCAGCACCTGGCTCAAGGGCGATCAAGTCGACATCACCCCCTTCCCCAAGTTCCACGCTTTCCAAAAGCTGATGGAAGAACGGGATTCCGTGAAGGCTGTGAAAGCAGCTGGGATGCTGGGGTAGTCTCCAACACGATTGAAGGCAGCTGCCGCTTTATGTTTGAGGCAGCTGCTTTGCATTGTGATGCGGTGTAGCCTAGGTCTTAAAACGCGATTTCGCCGTTATGGAGGAAGCACTGAGCTGGGTATTGCCCACCGTCAGGCATAACAATCGGCATCGATGCCGAATATGATTAGTTCCAGAGCAAGAGCCACCAACCAAAATCAGGAGTTAGCAGGCGACCTCTGCTGCTCTCTCAAACTACGGGTTGTGGGAATTGGTCCGGGCTCCAACTCGCCCAGTTCAATCAAAATCTCATAGAGCTTGTCGATCACTATCCCATCAATCAGGCAGTTAAACAGCTCAATTTTCCTGGTTATTTCAGCTTTAGTCAGCCATCGCCCATAACGCCAATTACCTGCCCACAAGCCGTAATGGAAACCAGTTATCTTTCCTCGCCTTTCGTTTATGATCTTCTTGAACTCCTTAGGCGCATTGAGCCAGGTGTTCAAAGCGACATCAGAAACAATCGCTGATATCTCCGGATTTGGCTTGTCTTGATCCAAGACAAGCATTGCATTGTCCAAGAGATAAGGAACAAAGTTAGGGTGTGGTTTGTTACTCGCGCGGATTAAACCGATATCTTTGAGTATGGACTGCAACTGAGGGGCAAACTCTACGGTGTCCCAAAAGCTCTTGTTTCTATTCGGGTGTTTGTCGTATTGCGTGGCGACACATAAGGAAACAGCAACACAGTCTTCCAGGAGTGGACGCCTGTTTTCCTCCAGTTTCTCTAAATGACTGGAAATCTTTTCGCGTGAAACTCGCAGCTTCCCACCGATCCCAGTATTCTCGCAGATCTTCGTCTGCTCCAAAATCTGTATCGCTTGTTCACCCGCGGTCATGAAGAGGTGATCAAACTCCTTCTCACCGTCCGTCACAGTCTCCAAGATGTAACGCAGGAAGTCTTCAGTTGCTTGTTTTTCAATCTCCATCGGAATCTTTCCGAAGAAGTTGTCATCATACGTTTGCATTGCCAGAACTCAGGAGATGAAGGCTGTATTACGATTGACTTTGATCGAGCATCTTTCTGCAATCCACTCAATCTGTAGCTTCGCAGAACTCCCCACTATCAGAGCAGGCTGGAGACTAGCTGTGCTCGTGGCGTTTGATCGGGAGAGTGCTCCTTGCAAGCGCATAAACAGCCTGCTGCTCACCGAACCGTTTCAGTTGCCGGATTTTCTTCATGCCGAGTTTTTGGAGCAGATGGATGGAGCGGGTGTTTTGGAGTTGGGTTTCGGCGAGGATCGTCATGAGCTTCAGGTTTTCCATAGCGATGGGGAGGAAGGCTTTGAGGGATTCTTCTGCGTATCCCTGCCCCCAGTGTTCCGGCAGGAACTCATAGGAAATCTCGTGGTATTCGCGGTCATGATAAGGGCCCAGCGTGAGCAGACCGAGGAAGTTGCTTGTGTCTCCGGCATACACGACTGCATGATACACTTCCGTTGCAGCCACTACGCTTGAACAACGAGCTTCAATTGCTGCCTCGCTTTGCTTTCCTCCCAGAAACTCTCTGGTTTTCTCGTTAGAGAACAGCTTTATGAGATCTGGTTTATCGGCGGGTGTTGGTTTGGCGAGGATGCAGCGGGGTGTTTGGATGGGTGTTTCCAGCATTCCTACTCCCTTCCCTCATGGCCTAATACAGCACCGATCGCATGCGAGACATCTCAGATCAGATGCAAACTTGAATCGATAGTCGTTGTGCGCGTTATCGGGCTGATAACAATAGATAATGTTCCTTGGTTTTATTATTTCTGCAGTGAGCGCTGCGAGTCATAATTGGCTAGTTGATTAAGATTGTCGGCAAGAAGGGCAAGCTTATGGCTCCTGGCAACAATAACGAACAACAGCCCAATGAAAATCCTGCTCCGGATCATGAAAACTGGATACAGGCCATGGGGCAGGAGTTGAACCTGCAGTTTGATCCAGCGGATTTGGCAGGTGAGAGACCCGTTGGACAACCAGAAAACCAGGCTCCACCAGAGGTGCGGGTCAACGATGCCGATGCCCAGCAGCCTCCGCAACCGGGCCAGCCCATGATGCCGCCGCTGGCTGTTCCCATGCAGAACCGCCCCAATGAGCAACCCAAGGCAGGTAGCCGGATGCAGGTGGAGTACAAGGACAATGGCACCATGGTCATTGATCCCTACTCCGTGCCCCGCACGATTGCGACAGCTCATGGGGCCGGACTGGATGGTGTTCGCCATGCGGTTTACGCACCGACCAGATACTCAACCGATGTAGAAGGCAAGATCACACCACCACTTCAGGGGGATGCATTAGCCGACAAGCTCTTGGCCGTGGTGGTACGGGATACCTGCAGACTTACCCCGACATAGAAGACGCCGTCATCAAGCGCCCTTACAGCTATGGTGAGGGAGAGGACCAGCAGTTTCTGGGGATGGAGTCGATCATTCACGAAACGACCATCCTGTCTGCTCTTGGGGAGTTTGAAGGTGCCAAAGGCGTTGAGAACATCATCAAGGTGAAAGGTTCTGGCGTGACCGGTGGCGGCGAGCCCTTTGTGATCATGGAGAACCTGAAGGGCGGCACGCTGGATGATCGTATTGCCAATGAAGGTCTGCCTCCAGAGCAGCTGGACCAGTTTGCGGAGGGGTTGCTCTCCGGCATTTCCTTCCTGCAAAACCGCAATGTGATCCATCAGGATCTGAAGATCGACAATATCATGTTCCGTGATCAGGGCAGTGTTGAGCCGGTGATCATCGACTTCAACGCAGCCTCTGCCACTGAAGGGATTGCGGCAGCAACGGATGATTATGAGGAGTTCCGCTACGAGCGGGATGGCGAACCGAACATCCAGCCCCCTGAAAAGCAAGGCCAGCAGATCAATCTGGCTAAGATCACTCCCAAAGCGGATTCGTGGACTGGTGGGCTTTGTCTGGCAGCGGCAGTGATTGGCAAGCAAAGCCAGCAGGCGTTGGTGCAGGAAGCCAGACAGGCCGAGGGAAATCAGGCTGTTGTTGATGAAGCTCTGGATCGTCGGTTAGGCACTGCGCCTGAGCACATCAAAATGGCTATCAAAGGCATGATGCGGGTTGAGGTGGGCGAGCGCCTGACAGCTGAGCAAGCGCTTGCGTTGATGCAGCAGAACAACCCGAACTTTGTGCCGGAAGAGCAGCCTCAGGTACAGGAACCTGAACCACAGCCGCAAGAGCCGGAGCCACAGGAGCCAGAACCGGTCTATAGCGACGAGCCCAAGGAAGGTAGTCCTATTCGCGTTCAGAGAAAACGCAATGGCACTTTGGTGATTGAACCAGACAGTGTGCCAACAGGCATTGAGATGGTGCCTCAGCGCGGTCGTGATGCTCGCCAGTATGGCAACCGCTATCGCGCAACACGGCATAGCCTGCGCATGAACCAGCATGTTCCGCCCCCTATCGTTGATGGGGAACACGATCAGCCTGGCGTTCTTGCCCATGGTGCAACTGGTGTGCTTCAGGACTTCCCAGAGATGGAAAATGCAGTTTTGAAGCGACCCAATGCAGTGCAGGTGGAAGCCGGAGAGCCGTTGACCTATATCGGCATTCCGCAGCTTCTACATGAAGCGAAGATCCTGACGGCACTGGCAGACTTTGATGAAGCAAAGGGCTACGAGAACATCCCTCAGATCAAAGGCACCGGCATCACCGAACAGGAAGAGCCCTACATGGTGATGGAGAAGCTGAAGGGCGGAAACCTGACAGAGCGCATCCCAGAGGAACGTGGTATGCCTGAGGAACAGGCAGAAGCGTTCGCCAACGGGCTGCTGAATGGCCTGTCCTTCCTGCACAAGCGTAACATCGTCCATCAGGACCTGAAGCCCGACAACATCATGTTCCGCGAGGAAGGTGATGAGGTGCCGGTGATCATCGACTATGACCTTGCCACCGCCCATGAAGGCGTGGCGACCGGCACAGGTGAAGGCGAGCCTGATGGGTTCGATCTGAGCGGCACCCCGGACATCATGCCGCCGGAAGCCAAGAACCCCGGCCCCAACAAGGAAAACCTGAGCGAGAAGATCGATGCGTGGTCCGCTGGTATTCTGCTGGTGACAGCTGTTGCCGGGAGCCGCACTGCAAATCTTCTCAAGGAGGATCTGACGGACTTCCGCAATGGTGCAAACACGGATTCCAACCAGCTGCGCATTCTGCTGGAACGACATCTGGCAGGTGTTCCACAAAACATGAAGGAAGCCATCATCGGCCTCCTCAAACTCAACCCCACCACCCGCCTCTCCGCAGACCAAGCCCTGACCCTGATCAACTATGCGAAGGGAGGCCCGGGCGGTACTGGGTAGGGTGTGATGCTTTGTCCGCGTGGGTGTTATCCCCCTACACCCCCAGCTTTACGACTACGTTGAGGAGTGTGTCGCGGAGGGATTGGACTTCTTCTTTGGTGAGGTTCTGGTAGATCACGCGGCGGTCGCCGGCCATGACGCTGTCCATAGCTTTTTCGACGGTGGTTTTGCCCGCTTCTGTCAGGCGCACGATCTTGCTGCGTTTGTCGGTGTCGTGATCAATGCGGGTGACGAGGCCATCTGCTTCCAATTGTTTGAGAATTTTGGTCATGCCGCCTGATGTCATCAGCAGAGCACGGTACAGGTCGCTGGGGGACATTTCCCAGGGCTCTGGACGGCCACGCAGAGCCACCAGCACCTCAAAGGCACCATTGGTCAGGCCATAGACTTCCAACTCTTTGGTGCAGTTCTGATCGAGGATTTCGGCGAAGCGGTTCATGCTGAGAAACAGCTCGGTTTCAACGGAGACGGCTTCCGGCCAGTTCTGGCGCATTAGCTCAAGGGCTTTGCCCATTGGGTAGGCTTTTGACATGAGATCCTCATCACAACTCTATCGGTTTTCTAAATTAAACCTTGCCAGAAAGATAGTTTGAATATATCTATCCAGAAAGCTACTTAGATAGATAGGTGTGACATGAGAAGTTTCTGGGACAGAGTTCGGCACTCCGTGCTGTTTGAAGGGATCGCCCTTTCAATCGTCGCGGTGTTCGGAAGCTGGATTACGGGTCATTCCCTCGCAGAGATCGGTGTTCTCGGACTGATCATGTCCCTGATCGCCATGGGCTGGAACTTTGTTTACAACTGGCTCTTCGACAATTGGTATGTGGCCAACCGTGGTACCCAGCCAAGAACCATCGCCCTGCGCGTTGTGCATGCGATCCTGTTTGAAGCCGGACTGCTCGGCTTCGGCATCGTTGCAATCATGTGGTGGTTGCAGATGAATTTCATTCAGGCATTGCTGCTTGATATCGGCTTTGCGGTGTTCTTTCTGGTTTACGCCTTCGTCTACAACTGGGCCTATGATCTGGTGTTCCCGGTGCCGACGACAGAGGCGGCCTGAAAGCGCAATGCCGACATATAAACGCAAGAAAAGCCGGAATAACGCAAATTCCGGCTTTTCTTTTCAAACCAACGCAAACAGGTGGTTTGTCTGATCAAATGTCGTCGTAATCGACTGTAACATCATCAGTTTTCGGTCTGGATTGGCAGGTGAGCACGTAGCCTGCTTCGATTTCCCATGGTTCCAGAGAATAGTTGACGGCCATGTCCACTTCGCCGGAGACGACCTTCGCACGGCAGGTGCAGCACATTCCGCCCTTACAGGAGAATGGTGCTTCGATGCCTGCGCGCAGGGCACCGTCAATGATGGTCTCACCCGGCTCCAACGTGATGTCGTGACGGGCTCCATCGACGATCATGGAGACTTTGGCGTTGTGGTCTACTGCACTGGAATCCTTAGCTTTATGGGCTGCGTGCGGATCACCGCCATCAGCTGGAACGAACAGCTCGTTATGGATGTGTTCCAGCGGGATACCATGGTTCTGGCAGGTTTGCTTGGCTGCTTCGATCATATCACCGGGACCGCAGAGGAAGACATGGTCGATGCTGTTTTCACCAACAGTCTTGGTGATGAATTCCTCAATCTTTTCAGATGTTAAGCGGCCATTAAAGAGGCTCAGTTCCTGCTCTTCGCGGGACAGAACATGGTAGACACTCAGGCGATCGAGGAAGCGGTCTTTCAGGTCGTCCAGCTGGTCCTTGAAGATCACGCTCTGAGAATTCTTGTTGCCATAGAACAGGAAGAAATGGCTGTTCGGCTCATCCTCCAGCACCGCCTGCACCATGGACATGATCGGCGTGATGCCGGACCCTGCTGCGAAAGCGGCGTAAACCCTTGCATCTTCTGTGGTTCCTCGTGGCAGATTGAAACGGCCCATTGGGGTCATCACGTCAATCTCGTTGCCAACAGCCACATGGTCGAGCGCAAAACTTGAGAAGCGGCCTCCCTCCACTTTCTTGATCGCAACGCGGATGTCATCGTCCTTGGGAGAGGAGCAGATGGAGTAGGATCGGCGGGTGTCTTCACCGTTGATAAATTCGCGCAGCGTGAGGTACTGCCCTGGAATAAAAGAATAATCTTCCTTCAAGTCCGCAGGTATCTCGAAGTCAATGGAGACGGCCTCCTCCGTTTCCTGATGGACTGACTTGATCTTCAATCTATGAAACCGTGGCGACATGGTTTCCTCCCTTGCACCTGAACCGGTCAGATGCACTTGAAATAATCAAAAGGCTCAGAGCAATCGTTGCAGCGGTACAGCGCCTTGCAAGCGGTTGAGCCAAACTCGGAAATACGACTGGTGTTGGCAGAGTTGCACTTGGGGCAATGGACTTGCTCCTCCCCGAACAAAGCCCGACGCGAGGCCTTGCCATTGGGAGGTGCAATTCCGTAAGCCCTTAGCTTTTCACGCGCTTTTTCTGAGAGCCAATCTGTGGTCCAGGCCGGATTGAGGACGGTTTTCACCTCCACCTTGTCAAATCCGGCGTTGAGCAGAGCCGCTTCAATATCGAAAGCGAACATGCTCATGGCCGGACAACCGGTGTAGGTTGGTGTGATGGTCACTTGCACAGAGCCATCCGCCTGCACATGCACATCGCGCAGAACACCAAGGTCCTCAATGGTCAGAACCGGCACCTCGGGATCCGGTACATCGCACACCGCATTCCAGGCTTTTTGGTCCAGTTCAGATCTCAGAATTTTCGCTGCAACTGCCATGGGTTAACTCCCAATCACCACTGGGCTTGCGGGAATGAGCGCTGCAGGTACTGCATAGGCGACAGAATATGTCCCAGATGCTCGCTGTGTTCGCCCTTACGGCCACCGGTCTGCATCCAGCTTTCCGTTGGACGTTCCAGATTGGCGCGAACCAGTACCGTGTTCACTGTCTCGTCCCATAAGTGCTTGATAGACATGGGATCTACGGCAATGCCTTTTGCAACAAGAGATGATACAACCTCGTCACACTCAAACATCTCGCCGGTGTACATCCAGAGGAACTCCAGCGCATCACTGACGCGGTTGTGGCTTTCCTCGGTGCCGTCACCCAGACGGATCACCCACTCTGCAGAATGACGCAGATGGTAGGCTGCTTCTTTTTCTGCCTTTGCTGCCAGACCAGCCAGCAGCTCGTCTTCCGATTTCATCATAGCTTCCCAGAAAGGATGCATGAACGCGGAGAACAAGAACTGGCGCATGATGGCATAAGCGAAGTCATCGTTGGGCTGTTCAACAAGCAGAAGATTGGTAAATTCGCGCTCAACCCTATGGAAACACAGGGCATCTTCATCGCGGCCCTTGCCTTCAATCTGACCTGCATAGGTGTACAACTCGCGGGCATGACCGATCAAATCAAGTGCAACGTTGGTGAGTGCGATGTCTTCTTCCAGGTGAGAAGCGTGACCACACCACTCGCTCAAACGCTGGCTCAGGATTGCGGAATCGTCTGCCAGTCGCATGCAGTATGTAAATAGTGCCGGATCTTTCATCATGGCCTCCTTACATATTCGCGACTTCGTCAGGGAGCTCGTAGAACGTTGGGTGGCGGTAGATCTTCGAGGCTGTTGGCTCAAACATCTCGCCCTTCTCGTCTGGATCGTTTGCTACGATGGCCGCAGATGGCACAACCCAGATGGAGAGGCCTTCACCGCGGCGGGTGTATACATCCCGTGCAGCCTGAAGTGCCATCTCTGCATCAGCTGCGTGGACTGAGCCCGCATGCCGGTGAGACATGCCATTGCGCGCTCTGATAAATACTTCCCAAAGTGGTGTTGCTTGTTCGCTCATGTTCCGCCCTCCCTTAAGCAGCTGATTTCTTTGCGGCTTGCTTTGCAGCGTACGCCTGCGCAGCCTCACGTACCCAGGCACCGTCCTCATGCGCCTTGATGCGGTCTTTCATCCGCTGCTTGTTGCAGATGCCATTGCCTTGAATGGTGTTGTAAAACTCGTCCCAATCCGGTTGGCCATGTTCCCAGTGGCCTGTTTCCTCATTGAACTTGAGGTCCGGATCCGGCAGTGTGATGCCAAGAACCTTTGCCTGTGGCACGGTCGCGTCTACGAACTTCTGGCGTAGTTCATCGTTGGTGAAACGTTTGATTTTCCACTTCATGCTGGCTGCAGAGTGCTTGCTGTCCTTGTCGGAGGGGCCAAACATCATCAGCGCTGGCCACCACAGGCGATTGACGCGTCTTGCACCATCTCCTGCTGTTCTGCAGTGCCTTTCATCATGCAACGAGAAGATCGTAGCCCTGACGCTGGTGGAAGCTTTCTTCCTTACAGATGCGGATCATCGCACGGGAATAAGGGCCGAAGGAGCAACGACAGAGCGGGATCTGGTTCATGATGGCCGCACCATCTACCAGCCAGCCAACAGCCCCAACATCCGCCCAATTGAGAGTTGGGTAGTTGAAGATGGAAGAGTACTTGGCCTTGCCGCTGAGCAGTTGATCCACCAGCTCTTCGCGTGAAACGCCCAGGGTTTCTGCCGCTGAATAGAGGTAGAGACCGTGCCCCCCCTCGTCCTGAATCTTGGCAAGCAGGATGGCTTTGCGCTTCAGGGATGGAGCGCGGGTGACCCAGTTTCCTTCCGGCAACATGCCAACCACTTCGGAATGCGCGTGCTGAGAGATCTGGCGAACCAGCGTCTTGCGGTAGGCTGCTGGCATCCAGTCGTTGGGTTCAATCTTCTCTTCGCGGTCAATACGGGCTTGAAAAGCAGCAAGCTTCTCTTCGTCCTCAACCTCGGCTTCGACAGCTGGGTTGTTCAATGCTTGCGTGTACATAGGTCACGTCCCTCCCAAGAGCACACCAATGTTCGTCTCCGCTTCAATATGTCACAGAATATCATTCTCACAAGTTTTTTCTGTAACATTTAAGGGCGCATTTTAGGACAATTCTAAATTCGCTAATGATTACAAAGGTTGGAACCGTTCAAAAAAAGCGGGCTCAGGAGGCGGCAAAGTGCCCTCTGCATTCTTGGCATTAGAATCAAGCCAGATCTCACCGCGGTCTCTCAAGGCGCTGTAAATGTCTGCCGCCAGCTCTCGGGCGATGCTTCCTGCCCAATTGTCTGGCAAGGCCTGAAGAGGCAGCTCAGGGTCTCTCAGAACAAGTCTTCGCAGGTCGTGGATGAGCATGATGCGGATGGCCAGCGCATCTTCTGGAGAGATACCCGGCTCGCTTCCTGAAGCTTCTGAGAGGCATGCGTGGAGACCGTGGTAGTTCTCGATAAACTCGCTGTAGCCATGTTGCAGGCTGTCCAGATTCCAGGCTTGTCGGGCCAGTTGTAGAGCTTTGTCTGCTGGGGCTTTTGACTGCATGTAGACGATCTTGCCAGAGGACCTGGGAGTGCCCTGCCCGTTGTCTGGCTTGATCAGCACATTGGGCGCGATGACGCCGTAGCCTTGCTCCATCAGTTGCTCGCGGCGGTCTACCCGGTCGTCGCCCTCGCTCAGGATCGCGGTGATCCAGCTGCCATTCCCCTTGGCCGGGCCTCGGGCGTAAATGCGCGGAGTGGCTTGACCGAAAGCTTCACGGCCCATTTTGGTGAGGCGGTAGAAAGAGTTCCGGCCTATGCGGGTGCGTTCCAGCCAGCCATCGGATGCAAGGCGCGACATAGCCGTGCGGACGACACCGGAATTGATGCCGATCATCTGCATGATCTCAGTGATGTTGCCCATCCAAAGCTCTCCGCCACGCTGAGCAACGCAGTCGCCAAAGATGGAGATGATCATGGACCATGAGCGGATTGGCTTTTGCGCATGGAACCTGTCGATGAGCTTTTGCTGCTCTTGCTCTAGATTGCCCACATCCACACGCCTCTTGAGATTTGGAACCCACATAGTTGTAAGGGCTTCCTGCGGCTTCATGCAAGTCCCTGTTTGCAAAGAACAATAGGAAGCGCAGCTGAAGTTGATGGTTTTGGTGCCAGAGAGGATGGCATGAAAAAAGCCGGAGGCATAACCTCCGGCTTCAAATCATCTGCTAAGCAAGATCTGCTTATTTTGCAGTAGCGTCGGTGATGCGACCAGCCAGTTTTGGCTCGTATGCACCGCCCTGTGCTTTCAGGAAGTCAGCAAGTACGAACTCGAGGCCTGGGCCGTAGTCGTATGCGTTTTTACCTTCTGCGGAGAAGATCTTGTAGCCGTCGCCACCGTTACGAACGTAGTTGTTGGTTGCGATCTTGTAGACTTTTTCTGCGTCGATTGCAGAACCGTCTTCCAGGGTCACTTCAACAATACGCTCACCAGCAGGCTTGGAAGCGTCGAAGGTGAACTTCAGACCAGCAACCTGTGGGAAGCGGCCAGCGCCTTCTTCGATCTTGGACAGACCGTTTTCCAGAGCGTCTTTGATGAACTTACCCTGAAGGTCGAAAGTCGCCAGAGTGTTCTGGAACGGAAGAACTGCCAGAGCTTCGCCCATGGTTACTTCACCAGCGTCGATAGATGCACGCAGGCCGCCACCGTTGGTGATTGCAATCTGAACGCCCTGATCTTTGGTTGCGTCGAGCATAGCGTCAGCTACGAGAACGCCCATTTCACACTCACGTGCGCGGCAGGACTTACGGTCACCATCGATAGCAGCAGTTGTGTTGCCGATAACTTCGGTGCGGATTTCATCAAGTGGACCAGCGAGTTCTGCGATACGAGCCTTGATAGCTTCGTTCTCAGCAACTTCTTTATCCATGATGATTGGCTCACCAACAGCTTCGATCACGTCGCCATTGTCGTCGAACTTAACGTTCAGCTCGCCAAGGAACTTACCGTATGCGTATGCAGATACGATCGCAGCTTTCTTACCGTTTGGAGCTTCAACCCAAGTTGGGTATGGGCCTTCAGCACGGTCGGAAGTGTTGGACAGATAAGTGTTGGTGTGACCACCAACGATCACGTCGATACCGTCAACAGCAGCAGCGATTTTCTTGTCCACGTCGTAACCGGAGTGAGACAGAACAATGATCTTGTTCACGCCCTGCGCCTGAAGTTCAGCAACGTGCTTGGTTGCAGCTTCGATTGGATCGTAGAAGGATACGTGCTCACCTGGGCTGGACAGCTCGTGAGTGTCATCTGGTGTCAGGCCGATGAAACCGATTTTCTCGCCGCCACGCTCAACGATAGAAGTTGGCTTGAGAACGCCGATCAGCTTGCCTTCTTTAGAGAAGTCAGCGTTTGCCAGCAGTACAGGGAAGTTTACGATGTCCATGAAACCACGCAGAACTTCTGGGCCATCATCAAATTCGTGGTTACCAACGGTCATTGCGTCGTAACCGAGAGTGTTCATGAACTCAGCTGCAGCCTTACCTTTGTAGTAAGTGTAGAACAGAGAACCCTGGAACTGGTCACCACCATCAACCAGAACGGAGTTTTTCGCAGCAGCGCGGCGTTCTTTAATTGCTGTTTCCAAACGAGCAGTGCCACCCAAACACTTGCCCTTTGCATCATCCTTTGAGGAACAAGTAGAGTCGTACTTGTTGATTGGCTCAATGCGGGAATGGAAATCATTCGTGTGCAAAATTGTCAGATCAAATTCTGCCATAGCCGGTGCAGAAACACCAAAAGACAACAAAAGCGCAGTTGCGCCCAAGAGATGCTTTTTCATAGGTCTTGCCTTTTTTCAATTGCCCCAAGCAATTTAACGAGACGGCTACGCGAGAATCTCTATATCCGCGCAAACCTCCCAAGAACACGCTCGGTACAATTGCCCATAACTGTGACAGGCACAAGACTAAAGCAGATATATTTCGCCATCTAATTGAAAAAAAATTCAGAGCCTGACTTTTTTATCGCTTACCTATCCGGCACCTGTTGCAAGGGGTAGGATTGTTGAGAATCCTTTTAATATATCAACTTCTTGGCTCAACAAATCAGAGGTAGAAAACACCGAAAATAGGTAAAAATTGTCGAAAAAAATCTTCAATTTTTCGAAATATTTATCCCCAAATGCTCAGTGCAGAATACGTGGATCTTCTAGGTCAGAGATTTCAGATTCACTGAACTCTTCCTCAACTGCAGGTACGGAATAATGACCACTCAACCACTTGTTGAGATCCACTTGCTTACACCTGTCTGAGCAAAACGGCTTCGTCGCTTCCTGCGTCGGCTTTTCGCAGATCGGGCATTTTGCGGATGGCTTCTTCATCATCTCTCTCAACTGCTGGTTTTGGTCTTCGCAGATATGGCTGTTTGCCTCTCCGGCTCAGCGGAGTATCTGCCAGAGCCTCTAGCCAGAATTCGCAAGGACATCAAGAGATAATCTCAGGCCACTTCCGAGGTTTTGTCGATTTTGGAATAAAGACAGCTCCCCGACCTCTTCACAACTGCAAATTATCTCCCAAATTTAAGGTGTTAATCAGTTTAGGTGCAAACAACTTTGCAGCTGCTAAAGTTCGGACTAAGATTACTCATAGGCAGGCACTTTTAAGTATGCGCGTATCCTTGCCCAACAACCGGAAGCACTTTGTCGGGATACGCCATGAGTTCTTTATCTATTTGAAAGTATCTCGCGAAAACCGGGGAAGCGTATAATGAATAACGAAGTTTCTTGGATCCTTACAGCGCGCCTGGCCACTGCAGAACCAAAGGTCTTTGAAGGATTGATGGTTGAGATGGTGAAATCTGTCCAGCAGATGCAAGGTGATACCACAGCCTATGTCTGGTACCTGTGTGAGGACGGGCAATCCTGCGAGATCTTTACAAGCTTCAAGGACAGCAACTCTGCCCTGCTGCATCTGACGTGGTTCTCGAACACCTACGCCAAGCAGTTCATGGACACGCTGCATCCAACGGGTATGACCGTTTATGGCAAGCCAACACAGGAGCTGCGAAACGCTCTTGCGAGCCTTTCACCGCGATATGTTCAGACTGTTGGAGGGTTTGCGCGTTAGCCCTGCTGTTTAGGCAGCAGGAACAGCGTCTTCATCCCAGGCCTTCTGTGTCGGATAGCCAGCGGACTGCAGAAGGTTTGCAGTCTCCAGCAGCGGCAATCCTACCACGCTTGGGTATGAACCAATCACACGGGCGATAAACGCGCCTGCGAGGCCCTGAATAGCATATCCGCCTGCTTTCCCGCGCCACTCACCAGAAGCGAGGTACTTGTCCGTGTCATTTGCAGACAAACGGCGGAAACGGACGCGGGTTTCAACCAGCTTGGTGCGGACCACGCCATCCGGCATGTTCACGCATACGCCGGTGTAGACCTTGTGCATACGGCCAGACAGCAACTGAAGGCAAACACTGGCCTGCTCTTTGCTCTCGGCTTTAGGAAGGATGCGGCGCCCGACTGCGACTACGGTGTCAGACCCCAGGATGATGGAATGTGCTTTTTCTTCATCCCGGTCGATCAGGACACGAGCCGCGGCGGCTTTGCCGCGTGCAAGTCTTTGCGCCAGCGCGCGCGGGCTTTCCCCACGCACAGGCGTCTCATCAATGTCTGCAGGTAGAAGGAAATCCGGTTCAATACCAATCTGCTGAAGTAACGCCAGACGACGTGGTGACCCGGAGGCCAATACTAGCGGCAGTTCTTTGGTCATATGCCAGTTCCCCGATAGAATTACAGACCAGAGCTCAACCAAGGCAGGTTCATCATGAACCCGCGCTCAGTGGATCGCTTACTTGTAGCGATAGGTGATACGACCCTTTGTCAGGTCATATGGTGTCATTTCCACGAGCACTTTATCGCCAGCCAGAACGCGGATACGGTTTTTGCGCATACGACCAGCGGTGTGAGCGATAATTTCGTGATCGTTTTCAAGTTTCACACGAAAAGTCGCATTTGGAAGGAGTTCGACGACGACGCCTGGAAACTCCAGCATTTCTTCTTTAGCCATTAGGATTCCTGATTTGTTAAATGGAATTTTCGCGGAACCTACCGGATAACTCGTCAAAAGTGAACAGGCTACCTCCATTTCTTGGAGGGCAGTTTCACGAGTTTTACCGCATATTTCTTGTTTTTGGGTGGAAAACACATGCAAAGGCCACGCGTAGAGCGTTTTCAGCAGCTTATTGCATGCGCTGTTCAATCTTCCGCTTCAGTGTATCACGCACCGCACGATAGGCATCCATGATCTGTGCGCGGCTGCCCGTTGCCACTGTCGGGTCGATTGTGGGCCAGTACTCAACATCGACGTGCTGGGTGCGTGTCAGCTCCAGTGCCATGTGATGCGCTTCCGGTGCCAGCGTCACGATGAGGTCGAACCCCTCCTCCGCCAGATCCTCGAAGGTCTTGGGATGATGGTTGCTCAGATCCATTCCCAGCTCGTCCATTACAGAGTCCACGAAAGGATCTCGCTCGCCTGCGAAGACGCCGCAAGAGCGGGTGTAGACCTGTTTTGGATACAGCAGCTTGGTCAGCCCCTCCGCCATCGGGGAGCGTACGGCGTTCATTCTGCAAATAAACAGGATCGAACTTGGCCGTGACATAAACTCGGCCATCCTTACCCCCGATGCTGCAAGGCGCAAATAAGCGTAAACAGACGTCGGGCAGTTTGATGGTCGATGGTGATTTTCCCCTTCAGGCGCTCTTCCAATATGCAGGCACCGTCGTCGTGCAGTCCACGGCGCCCCATATCGATGGCTTCAATCTGCTTGGGAGAAGCACTTCGAATGGCATCGTAGTAGCTCTCACAGATCATGAAGTAGTCTTTGATAATCTTCCGAAAAGGCGTGAGCGAGAGGATATGAGTTGCGATTTCGCTGCCCATTTCATCTCGAATTCCAAGCACAAGCTTGCGCTTGATCATCGCAAGATCCAGTCGGTACGGGCCCAGATCGGGCCCGACCGGAGAAAACATGTTTTCCTCTACCAGATCAAAGATCGCAATTTTCCGCTCGCGCTCGACGTCCTTGTCAGCGCGCACAATCGAATCCCGGTCAAGAACCACCTCAAAGAGGCGTTCTCCTCCTTGTTGTCTCTGTTCTTCGTTTACAGGGACTTCCTTGTTCATCGAGCGATCTTTTCCCTACTGGATCAAGTGACTAGTGATTTAAGCGAATTGAGACTGAACGTCCATGTGCCTGCAAGCCCTCGACCTCTGCAAGGGTGACGGCTGCCGGGCCTATCTGCGCTAGATTTTCCGGGTTACAGCGCAGGAGCGATGTTCTTTTCACGAACTCCAGCGTGGAAAGACCAGAGGAGAAGCGAGCAGAGCGCGCCGTTGGCAACACGTGGTTGGAGCCGCCGACATAATCTCCGATTGCTTCTGGTGTGTACCTACCAACAAACACAGCGCCAGCGTTTCTCATTTTCGGCAGCAGCGCATCCGGATCATCAACGCAGAGCTCAAGGTGCTCTGGTGCAAAGCGGTTGGATAGCACCATGGCATCGTCCAGATTATCGACGGTGATGATGGCGCCGAAGTCATTCCAGCTCTGGCGGGCTACGTCTGCTCGTGGCAACGTGGTCAGCTGACGCTCGACAGCTTCTTCAACGGCTTGTGCCAGTTCTTCACTGTCAGTGATGAGAATGGACTGCGCGACCGGATCATGTTCAGCCTGAGACAATAGATCGACAGCGACCCAATCCGGGTTATTGTCTTTGTCTGCTACGACGAGGATCTCGGAAGGGCCAGCGATCATATCGATGCCGACAGTGCCGAATACACGGCGCTTTGCTGCGGAAACGAATGCGTTGCCCGGGCCAACAATCTTGGAGACCGGTGCGATTGTTTCCGTGCCATATGCCAGTGCACCTACAGCTTGAGCACCACCGATGCGGTAAATCTCAGAGACGCCAGACATTTTGGCAGCAGCCAGCACAAGTGGGTTCAGCACGTTGTCCGGGCTTGGAACCACCATCACGATCCGCTCAACGCCCGCTACCTTTGCAGGGACAACGTTCATGAGAACGGAGGATGGATAACTGGCAAGGCCGCCAGGTACATAGACACCAACAGCTTCCACTGCAGTCCAGATTGCACCCAGTTCTACGCCAATTGCGTCTTTATAGGTGTAGCTTTCCGGTAGCTGCTTTTGATGGTGGGAACGAATACGATCATGGGCAAGCTGCAATGCTTCCAGTGTTTCAGCAGGGATCTGAGCAACAGCTGCTTCAATCTCCGCTTCAGTTACTTTTAGCTCGTCCATAGATTTGGCCGACATACGGTCAAACTTGTTGGTGTACTCGAGCACGGCCGCATCACCGCGCGTTTCGACATCATGTAGGATGTCGCGCACGATATGATCCACATCCTCTGAAGTTTCCCGCTTGCTTCCAAGCAGGGCACGAATTTCTTCTTCGAAACCTTCAGACTTTGAGGAGAGCTTTATCGCCACGTTATCGTTCCCAATTTACTTTTGTTCTCAGAGAACTACTGCCTCTGAGGTGATGTTCCATTTTTTCGAATTGCGGTCCAAGCCTTTAAGTTGTGCCGGGATTTTACGAAACTATCCCGCGCTTTCCAACTAGCCTTCCAGATGATGTTCGGGTCTGTTATCGGTTTCCCAGACAGAGCCCAGATCAGCAAGCTGTGCTTCGATGCATTCGATGTTTGCTGCAATAGCAGCCCCACCGGAAAACTCAAGCTTCAACTGACCAGCCGGCGCATTTGTCTCTTCAAACAACACACAGAGCAAAGACAGGACCATGTCTTTGTTTGTCTGGTTGATTTTTTGTGCTTTGACAGCATCAACGCGAGAGATGGAGAGCACAGAACGTGCGCGCATGCGTCTCTTCTGATTGTTTGCGTCTGTTTCCCAAAGGTACCGATTCATTGTGAGAACCAGACGACGTTCGCCAGGTAAGTACTTGATATCCGCGAGTTTCAGAACACTGTCCTGCACCATGGAAGAGATGACTTGCAAGTCTTCCTGATCCAGTGCCATCAGCTTCATCGGTTTTACCTGTTCCATATCGATCCCTTGCAGAATTTCCTAGGCCCGCGCACCGTACATAAGCGCGAGACATCCTTACTATTACAACAATTTACAGAAAAACATCTATGAATGAACGCAGCAGATTTCAAGCTTGAAGGTACGGTCCGTCTTCTTTGAGAAATTCTCCATGAAAAAACCCGGCCTGAAACAGACCGGGTTCACATCTTTTGCGCTCTGAGTATTAAGCAGAGATGCGCTCAATGACTGCGCCGCAGCGGGAGAGCTTGTCTTCCAGACGCTCAAAGCCACGATCCAAGTGATAGACACGGCTGACCGTGGTCTCACCTTCAGCAGCAAGGCCTGCGATCACGAGAGAAACGGATGCGCGCAGGTCTGTTGCCATAACCTGAGCACCGCGCAGAGTTTCGACGCCCTCGATGGAAGCGACCTGCCCGTCCAGAGTAATCTTGGCACCAAGACGTGCCAGCTCCTGAACGTGCATGAAGCGGTTTTCGAAGATATTCTCGGTGATCTTGCTCACGCCTTTGGAGCGTGTCATGAGCGCCATGAACTGTGCCTGCAGGTCCGTTGGGAAGCCTGGGAATGGTTCTGTGGAGATATCAACCGGGCTGATACCTGCACCGTTGCGGCGTACTTTGAGACCCATGTTGGTCTCAGTGATCTCAGTACCGGTCTGACGCAGAACGTCCAGCGCGCTTTCCAGTAAATCGCCGCGTGCACCTTCCAGCGTGACTTCACCACCTGTCATCGCAACAGCCATTGCGTAGGTGCCAGTTTCAATGCGGTCAGGAATAACCGGGTGACGATGTGCGCCGAGCTATCCACGCCCTGAATATGAATGGTGTCTGTACCAGCGCCTTCGATCTTAGCGCCCATACCAATCAGGCAGTTTGCGAGATCTGTGACTTCTGGCTCCTGAGCCGCGTTTTCAATCACGCTCTCGCCTTTTGCCAGTGTCGCAGCCATCATAACTGTGTGGGTTGCGCCAACAGACACTTTAGGGAAGACAACACGACCGCCCTTCAGGCCGCCTTTTGCTTCTGCCTGAACATAACCGCGGTCCATCTCAATATCAGCGCCGAGTGCTTTCAGGCCGTCGATAAAGAAGTCTACCGGACGGGTACCAATTGCGCAGCCACCTGGCAGAGAAACGCGCGCGCTGTGCATGCGGGCGAGCAATGGGCCAATGACCCAGAAGCTTGCACGCATTTTGGAAACCAGCTCGTAAGGAGCCGTGGTGTCGACAATGTTGCTTGCATTCAGGTGAATGGTCTGGCCAGTCATTGTGTCCTGACCAGCGCGCTTGCCATCTACAGAATAATCAACGCCATGGTTGGAAAGAATCTGAGTGAGCAGCGCGACATCGCGCAGGCGGGGCACATTCTCGAGTGTCAGTGTATCTTCGCAGAGCAGTGACGCGATCATCAAAGGCAGCGCAGCATTCTTCGCGCCTGAGATCGGAATAACACCATTTAGCTGATTACCACCAACAATACGAATTTTGTCCATATTTCATAACCCCAATAAAGCCCGCAGAGGGAAACGCAAATTTGAAGAGGAATTGATTGTGCCCACTAACATCAGCGCTATGGCATAAACAAGGCGTCACTTTCGCCCTGCTGCTTCCCCAACGGTTTTCCCCAATAGATCCTACTGATATTTCGCAATTAGCAGGATATACGAAGTCCGCAGCGTCTTACCTCGTCAAAACCCTTCAGTTTCTGACGAGTTTTACATGTATTTCTAATTTAGCGAAAAATTGCTAGATTTTTGCTTAACGCCCTTTTTCACGCCCCAACGCGTATGGCGAGCAAGCTCAATCTTCGTCAGCGCTTCGCTTTGCAGCTTGTTTTCTGCGGCGCAGATTTGCGCGCAAGGCTTCAGCCAATCGATCAGCCTTCGGATCGTTTTTTGGCTTGGATGCAGACTTTATCGCCTTATCCTCGCCTTCTGTTTTCTTTGAATCTGTCATGCGCAACTGGTACACGAGGTCGCGATTGAAGCCAAGTGCCCTAATATACGACAAGTGCATGGCAATGCTCTCATTTCGTTGTGTTATTCAGTTTCCACAGAACTGCCAATAAAACCTCTTGCAGGTTTAAAAAGGTTATGACATAAGCCTCCTCGTTCCGAGGGCAGCGCCCACGGAGCACTTACCTCGTTGCAAAAACGCTGGTTTGGAAGATACAAGAAGCGCTTAACTGCTTCATATTTATGCGATGCTGCCGTAGCTCAGGGGTAGAGCACTCCCTTGGTAAGGGAGAGGTCGAGAGTTCAAATCTCTCCGGCAGCACCATTCTTCTAAAGGCGATGCACACATTCGGCGCGCTGCCGTAGCTCAGGGGTAGAGCACTCCCTTGGTAAGGGAGAGGTCGAGAGTTCAAATCTCTCCGGCAGCACCATTCTTCTTCTACATTGTTAGATTTTCCGCACTGAATTCGCTGCGTCTTGCTTTTGCATTTCCCCAAAATGAGAAATCAGATTTTAAAAAATCACAGATTTTTAGAACAGCTTGCAACTCTGCCGTGAGCAGATGCTGTTATCCTCACAAGTTCGCCAGGTACGCACTAGCACTTATCAACGCTAATCCATCGATAATCCAAAGGCCTTACGAAACATTCGAACTTTGCAGGACACTTAAATATCACGGTATGGAAATAAAATTCCACTGCGCACGGCTGCACCCTGGCTGCCTCAACGGCACTGTGTCTCAGATACAACGTGCCACAATTCTACCAAATTTCATCTTGGGGTTGGTTTACATATGGCGGCGGTCCTGCGACGTTTCTGTGGTCTTGGGGGCGTATTGGGGTAGTTTTCCAACATCCGTTTTTGCGGAACCGGGGAAGAGGATATGCCTCCCAAGCGCACTTGCGCGAGCTCTTGTGCAAGTGTCCACTGATTTTCATTTTGTTGGAGTTTCAGGAGGTGAAAATGGATCAGGCAGTCATCGAAGCGGATGTTCCCGCAGCTGCAACCGGCAAGTTTACTGAGGCAGAGCTACAGATGCTCCGCTACCAGCTCGAAGAAGCAGAGTTTGCGCAACTCATTCGACTAGTTTCCAGCCTTCCCTCGGAAAAATGGGAAAAGGCAGTCGAGGCCCTCACCTCACTTTAATGCTCTTCGCGTTCATTTCTTTACACGCGCTGCACATCAAGCCTTAACGCCCACCTATCCCTCTCCGAATATCGGGGTTGCTGTCAGGGGTACATGGATCGCATAACAGGCTACCACCTTGGAGGCAGGCTGACGCCTCCGAGGAGGCATTTCAATTTCATAGATTATTAGAAAAGCTGATCAGACCATTGCAGAGTTTGCGTCTGTCAGAACCTTGTTTCCATCCCAGTTTTTCTTGTGCCCGCGGATTTCGCGCGGTGCCGGACCGAAATAACCAGCTGTTTTCACAAAGTCTCTTGGCTGCAGGATGATCGAAGCGATGCGCTGGTAGAGCGCTTTTGCCGAGATCGGCTTACAGAGCAGCTCATGTATACCCAGTTTTCTGGCTTCAATAATACGGCTACGCTCTGTGTGCGCGGTCACCATAATGATTGGGATATAGGCATATGGATTGTTCTGGGTACGGATCATGCGAACCATATCCGCACCGTCGAGGATTGGCATAACCCAGTCGAGAATCAGGATATCCGGGTTCGCGCGATCCATCGCTTCAAGGCCTGACGCTCCGTCTTCCGCCTCAACGATCTTACGGGCACCAAACCCCTGGAGCATTGTCCGCAGAATCGTGCGCATGTACGCACTATCTTCAACCACCAGAAATGATAAGGATGAGAGGTCTATACTCACGCAGTCATGCCCCGGTCACTTGACGCAACCCAATTTAATTAGAACAGAAATTCAGTTATTAGTTACAAGGTGTGGCAGAGAACATAACAAATTGCAAGACTGCCCAATTATAGTTCTATGTCAAAGACTGTCTCTGCGATATAGATAGGCTGATATGCGTTAGGTGAAAATATCCTTTGATAAATCCGCATTTCCATGGACCGCGTCAATGTGTCCTTCGACAGGGATAAGGATTATCGCTAAGTTTAGGCTAACTCTAAAGTATCGCCGAATAATACCGCCGCAATATAAGGGGCAAAAAATGGACTACCAAAATATCTTCAATGAGGCGATTGCTTCTTTGAAGGATGAAAAACGGTACCGCGTATTTGCTAATCTCGAGCGCATTGCAGGGCGTCACCCACACGCACTCTGGCGTAAAGAAAATCAAAACCTCCGTGAAATCGTCATTTGGTGTTCGAACGACTACCTGGGTATGGGTCAACACCCTAAAGTGATTGAAGCCATGACAGAAACCGTTCAGCGCATGGGAGCAGGCGCAGGCGGTACGCGTAACATCTCGGGCACGAACTACCCTCTGGTACAGCTTGAGGAAGAACTCGCTGACCTGCACGGCAAAGAAGGCGCTCTGGTGTTTTCAAGTGGTTTCGTCTCCAACGAAGCCTCCATTTCCACCATTGCAAAACTGCTGCCTGATTGTCTGATCCTGTCCGACCAGCTGAACCACGCTTCCATGATTGCGGGTGTTCGCGGCGCAGGGACTTCCAAGAAGGTATGGCGCCACAACGATCTTGAGCACCTTGAAGACCTGCTCAAGGCTGCTGGCAATGACCGCGCAAAACTGATCGTGTTCGAATCCGTGTACTCCATGGATGGCGATATCGCACCGATCGAGCGCATCTGTGATCTTGCCGACAAGTACAATGCGATGACTTACATCGACGAAGTGCATGCTGTTGGCATGTACGGTCCACGCGGCGCAGGTATTGCTGAGCGTGATGGTGTGATGGATCGTATCGACATCATCGAAGGTACACTGGCAAAAGCATTTGGTGTAATGGGTGGTTACATCACCGCTTCTCAGACCATCATTGATGCGGTTCGCTCTTATGCTCCGGGCTTTATCTTCACCACTGCTATTCCTCCAGGACTTGCTGCAGCTGCAACAGCTTCCATCAAGCACCTGAAAGAATCCGGTGTTGAGCGTGAAGGCCAGCAGCGTCAGGCACAGCGCACCAAGGACGTACTGAAAGCAGCAGGCTTGCCTGTGATGCCTTCTGACACGCACATCATTCCGGTCCTCGTGGCTGATCCTGATCTGTGTAAGCAGGCAACCGACCTTCTTCTTGATAAGCATGGCATCTACATTCAGCCAATCAACTATCCAACCGTTCCACGCGGCACAGAACGTCTGCGCATCACTCCGGGCCCTGTCCATAACGACGCCCTGATTGATCACCTGCGCGACGCACTGGTTGATGTATGGCAGACCCTTGAGTTGCCATTTACCGACGCTCCAGCAGAAGAAGAGCTGGACGCTGCACAAGGTCAGGCTGTTTATCAGTTTGCTGGCGGCTAAGCGCCAACACATAGAAACACCAAAAGGCCGGCGCTTTCGTCGGCCTTTTTTGTTGCCCTCACCCACCAATAAAAAAGAGACCTGAAGCGGATCGCTTACAAGCCTCTCATTGATCTGTTCTTTTCGCTAAATACAGCTGGTAACTGATTAGGATGCCTTGCGCTTGGCAGCTTCCACAGGTGTGCTGTTTTCCTGCAGATCACCATCATCCAGAATACGCCACTTCGGCCCTTCCATATCATCGTACTGCCCTGCACGCAGAGACCATAGGAACGCTACCAAACCTGCGCCACCAAGAACCAACGCAACCGGGATAAGGTAGATTAAGACTTCCATAGTGCTGCTTAGGCCTCCTGGCTCGGCTGGGATGATGTGCCTGCAATCATTCTCAGGCGTACTGCATTTAGCGTCACGATAATCGAAGAACCCGACATAGCCAAGGCTGCAACGAGAGGTGTGACAAAACCTAGCACCGCAAATGGCACTGCAATCAGGTTATAGATGACAGAGATGGCAAGATTCTGGTTCATCACCCAGCGCGCTTTCTGGGAAATTATCAGAGCGCTCATGACTGGTGCAAGACTATCCCCCAGGAACACAGCATCTGCTGCAGCCTGACTGACGTGAACAGCAGATACTGGTGAGATGGAGACGTTTGCAGCTGCCAGGGATGGTGCATCATTAAGGCCGTCACCGACCATCAGCACTTTCTTACCTTGAGCTTTCAGCTCTTCAATGCGGTCAATCTTGTCCTGAGGTTTCAGACCAGCCTTCCAGCTCTCAACGTCAAGTAGATCAGCAGCATGCTTCACTGCACCTGCATGGTCACCGCTGAGGATCTCAATCGCAAAGCCTGCATCTTTCAGCTTCTGAATGGTCTCAACCGCCCCTTCCCGCATAAACTGGCCAACAGGGAGAAGATGAGCCGCCTCATCTCCCATCTGAAACGCAACGAAAGATGCATCCGGATGCTGCTCTTTCGCCTGAGCGAGTTGCTCTTCTGAAACACCGCAGAATGCGGGAGAGCCCAGCTTTACTTGCACGCCGTCAATCTGCGCCTCAACGCCTTTACCCGCTAGTTCCTTCGCATCTGGCAAGCTTTGCTGCGCGCCAGTGGCTCTTGCAATGGCCTGAGACAGTGGATGTGACGAAGACAGTGCCAGACGGCCAGCCAGCTCTAACTGCTCTGCTGAGAGCCCATGCTCTTGTGAGAGCGATGCTTCCGGAAGGGTTAGGGTACCAGTCTTGTCGAACACGATGGTGTCGACACTTGCTAAGCGCTCAATAGCATCGCCAGCATTCAGCAAGACACGTTCATTAAAGAACAATCCGCTGGCAACGACCTGAACCGCAGGGATCGCAAGGCCGAGCGCACATGGGCATGTGATAATCAGAACCGAGATAGCGATGACCAGTGCTGGCTGCCACGCCATGCCAAGCATGATCCAGCCGATCAGGGTCAACAGAGCGGCTGCATGAACCACAGGCGCATAGAGCTGAGAGGCACGGTCAGCGATGTGAACGTACTTGGAACGGCCTTCCATGGCTGTTTCGAGAAGCTTGTTCACCTCATCCAGCAATGTGCCTTTGGCAGCTGCGGTGACTTCAATCTCCAGAACACCATATGTGTTCATGGTACCAGCGTAGACAAGATCCCCTTCCCCAACAGCTTGCAGCAGAGTTTCACCTGTTACGAGGCTCTGGTCCACTTCAGAAGTGCCTGTCGCAATCCGACCATCTACGGAGATGCGCTCACCAGCGCGGACAAGCACACGATCACCAACGGCAAGTTTGGAGAGCGGTACATCGAGCGTGCTTCCGTCGTCCTGGATCTTCGCTGCACTCTCAGCTTTCAAAGTCGCGAGATTTTCTGCAAAAGAACGCGTTTTTCTGCGCATCAAATGATCGCAGTAACGACCCACCAGCAGGAAGAACAGGAGCATCACAGCACTATCGAAGTATGCGTGCTCGGCTTCTGAAATGGTTTGCCAGACTGAAAGACCAGTTGCGAGCAACACTCCAATCGTGATCGGCACGTCCATGTTCAGACGGCTGGTCTTGATTGCCATATAGGCACTGCGGAAAAAGATACGCCCGGAATAGACCACCGTTGGCAGCGCGATCAAAGCTGAGATCCAATGAAAGAATGCACGGGTTTCATGATCGATATCAGAGGCATTGCCGGACCAGACGGAGATCGACAGCAGCATGATATTCATCGCGGCAAAGCCGGAGACCGCGAGGGCTCGCAGGATTTCTTTTCCGACGGCATCACCACGAGATTTTACCTGTGCCGGATCAAAGGGATATGCCTTGTATCCGAGCTTTTGCAGCATATCGACGATGGGAGACGGGTTGGTTTTCTCCTCATCCCAATCTACGGAGAGCCGGTGGGATGACAGGTTTACGCGCGCTTTTTCAACGCCATCCAGCTTCTGGAGGCCGCGTTCAATTTCGTACATACATGCAGCACACGTAATACCGTCGACAGCAAGGTCCATATGAGCCTTGCCATCGTCCGTATTTGTTACGAATGCAGCCCAATCCCTCTCAGGCGCAGACATAGCAATACCGCCTTACTCAGCGAAGAAAGTCTTATTTTTGGAACGGAAAATCGGCAGCGCTTTATCGTTTCGGTCTGCGATTTCTACGATGACGTTCCAATGGCCAGCACCTACACCAGATGCATTGGCGACATATTCACCCGCTGAACGCTCAGACAAAATGAGATCCTGATCCGCTGCGGTGATTGTTGGGCGATGCAGTTTTACGGTGACGGCTTCGCCAGTAATTGGTGCGCCAGCCTTGTCTTTTGCAATTACCCGAATGTGAGCGGAGCCATCACCATTGCGTTCAATGACAGCATCTACGCTCCAGTTGAGTGCGGCCTGAGCTTTCGCCTTGGCAATTTCTTTGTTGTAGCGTTGGCTAACTTTATAGGAGCTATCTACTTCCAGCCCAGGAAATGTATCGATCGCGATATAGATCATCACGGCATTCATAGCAGCAATTGCACCGAAGAATGCGATGAGGCTGAACAGAACCGTGCGGCCAGTAATCTGCCGAGGTTTGCGCGGAGACTTGTGGTCTACAGCCATTGTCATATCCTAGCTCCTTCTTGCGGCTCTTTTGATGGGGAGAGTCTCGCCATTATGACCATTTAAGTGATAAGGGGCGTACCCCTCATCACGCAAGTTTAAATAGGTAGTTTTACCTCAAAGGGCTTCTATTTACCCGGTGCCCGGAAGAAGTCGCTCACAACAGTGGTTTCACCGGTCTCGCTGTCGATCAGCTTGAAGCTCATCGGCTTGGAACCTGGAAGCTCAACACCCGCAGGTGAGAACACAAGCGCACGAACAGAACGCGTGGTATCTGCATCCACTGTCAGGGTGATCTTCGTGTCCTTGGTAAGGTCCGCAGCACTCTTATGAACACCAACCACTTCAAGTGTAGTGCCTGCTGGCATACCTTCAACACTCAGAGTGAACGCCTGTTCCTTGTTGTGCTTGTTCAGAAGACGGAGTGCATAGCCGTTTCTGAAACCGCCATCACTCTGCTGAACGTAGAGCGGGTTACGGTCGTGCACGACGGACAGATCTGTCATAGAGCGGTTGAGCTGCATGTACAGCATCACACCGGCGATCGCAGCAATGATTGCAGTGTAGATCACGGTACGTGGACGGATCAGGCGATAGACTGCCTCTTCACCTTTCTCGCGGCGCTCAATGTTGATGTCGGTGTCATATGCAATCAGGCCAGTTGGTTTGCCAACCTTGGTCATGATCGAGTCACAAGCATCGATACACAGGCCACACTGAATACAATCGAGCTGCGCGCCCTTACGAATGTCAACACCGGTTGGGCAAGCGTAGAAGCACTGATTACAGTCGATACAGTCACCAGCTGGCAAACCTTCTGCGAGACGTTTCTTGCTTTCTTTGAGGTGCCCACGTGGCTCACCACGGTCGTAACGATAAGTTACGTTCAGCGCGTGCTCATCAGTCAGAGCGGCCTGAATCCGTGGCCAAGGGCACATGTAAACACAGACCTGCTCGCGCATGTGACCTGCCAGCGAATATGTGGTGAAGGTCAGAATGCCGATCCAGACATATGCAGACATTGCTGCCTGTCCGGTTGCCAGGTCATAAACAAGGGTTGGTGCGTCAGCGAAATAAAGAACCCACGCCCCGCCGGTCCACCAGGCAATCATCAGCCAGATAAAATGCTTCGTTCCCTTTTTGAGAATCTTTTCAGCATTCCAAGGCTGCTTGTCCAGTGCGATCCGTTTGCGGCGATCGCCTTCAATCATGCTTTCAACGCGGAAGAAAAGGTCGGTCCAGACCGTCTGCGGGCAGAGGTAACCGCACCAGAGACGACCTGCGATTGCGTTCATCAGAAACAAGGCAACAGATGCAATGATGAGCAATCCGGCAAGGTAATAGACTTCCTGAGGCCAGATTTCGAGAAAGAAGAAGTAACCTCTTTTACGTTCGAAATCGACCAGAACAGCCTGATCCGGGAGCAAAGGTCCCCGGTCCCAACGAATGAAGGGGGTAAAGTAATAAATTCCAAGGGTAATAAAAAGAATTGCCCATTTGATTTTACGAAAACGGCCTTTTACCTCCATGGGGTAAACTTTGGCAGCTGACGCAAACCAGGACTCATCCTCTTCGTTATCGATGGGTTCAACTTGGCTAGACATAACGTCTTCCTCAGTTGGCGATGTATTTGTGCAAGTGAAGCGAGGGCACTTGCGCGTCCTCGCTTGTTTTTTATTTTAGCGAATAAAGAGAGTTTACTGACCGCCGCCGAGAGAGTGAACGTACACAGCCAGAGACTTGACTGTTGTTTCACCCAGACGATCGATCCATGCAGGCATCACACCGTGGCGCGGTGCATTTACCTGCGCAATGATGTCATCTACAGATTTGCCATAGAGATAAGTAGGTGCCGTCAGGTTTGGAGATCCTGTTTCTATATCACCCTTAAGATTGTCCATATGACAAGCTGCACAGTTCTCTTCATAGATAACTTTACCAGCTTCCAGATCTACGCCGTCTTGCGTTGGAAGACCTGCAACTGAACCAACATAGTTGGCAACCTGAACGATCTCTTCTTTTTCGAGCAGTTCATCACGACCAAATGCAGGCATTTCTGCAAAGCGGGATTCGTCATGTTCTGAACGAACACCGTAAGAGATGGTGGTTGCCAGAGTGTCCAGATCGCCACCCCAGATCCAGCTGTCGTCCTGAAGGTTTGGATAGCCTTCAAAGCCAGTTGCGCCGGTACCATGACAAGGTGCACAGTTGTCACCGAATGCCACTTTACCCTGAGCACTCGCATACTCGAGCAGTTCTGGTGTGTTGAGGATCTCATCCAGAGACGCTTCAAGAAGCATCTTGCCGGTTTCGGCGCGTTCTGCAGCAGCTACATTGAACTCTTCAGTCGCAACAGCACGCTGGCTGTAATCCAGAAGACCCTTTGTATAACCGTTGACCAACGGCCAGCTTGGCATCAGGACCCAATAGATCACTGACCACACGATGCTGCCGTAGAACATGTAGAGCCACCACTTCGGAAGCGGGTTGTTCAGCTCTTTCAGGCCATCCCATTCGTGACCAGTGGTTTCGACACCCGATACCTGGTCAATTTCCTTTTTATGTTCAGCCATTAGTCGTCCTCCCGAAGCGGGATCTGTGAAGCATCGTTAAAGCGCTCCCCATTGCTTGGCCAGCAAGCGTAAAGAATTACGCCTGCGAAAATGGCCATGAAATAGAGGAGACCACCAGTTTGCGCGAAGTGTGCGAGGGCGGTGTAAGTCGCGTCCATCATCGCCTCCTTAGCGCAAGTTTGCTTTTTCGTCGTAGAGGCTAAAGTCTACGAGTGTGCCAAGCATCTGTAGGTAAGCCACCAGTGCGTCCATCTCAGTCACTTCTTTAGCATTGCCATCGAAGTCACGGATGAGAGCACCTGGGTAACGCTCTTCGAAGCCTTCTGCCGCATCGCTGTCAGGCTGAGCCTGAGCTAAGAGGTCTACTTTAGCGCTTGCGATCTGCTCTTCAGTGTAAGGAACACCGTAAAGTGCATTCACTTTGAGGTGGTTTTCGATCTCGATTGTAGAAAGCTTAGCGTCCATCAGGAATGGGTAGCCAGGCATTACAGAAGTCGGAGATACGGAACGTGGATCAACCAGGTGATCACGCTGCCACTCATCAGAGTACTTGCCACCTACGCGAGCGAGGTCAGGACCAGTACGCTTAGAACCCCACTGGAATGGGCGATCGTACATGGATTCCGCTGCCAGGGAGTAGTTGCCGTAACGCTGCAGCTCATCACGCATTGGACGGATCTGCTGTGAGTGACAAGCGTAGCAGCCTTCACGCACGTAGATGTTACGTCCAACAAGCTCAAGCGGGGTGTAAGGGCGCATACCCTCAGTTTTTTCGATCGTGCTCTTCAGGTAGTAAAGAGGAACGATTTCAACGAGACCGCCGATTGAGATCATGATGACGATGCCAATAATCAGGATCAGCGAGTTTTTCTCGAAGATTTGGTGTTTTTTCCAAGCAGACATTCGTGATCTCCCGATTATTCCGCTGGCGCCATTGCAGGCTGGCCTGCAGCTTCGGTTTCAACTTCTTCGCCTGCACGAACTGTCATCACGAGGTTGTAAACCATGATGAGAGCACCAGAGAGGAAGAGAAGACCACCGAATGCACGCATGACGTAGAACGGATACATCGCATCCACTGTTTCGATGAAGGAGTACTCAAGGAAGCCCAGCTCATCGTACGCACGCCACATCAGGCCCTGCATGATACCGGATACCCACATGGAGCAGATGTAGAACACGATGCCAGAGTAGAGATCCAGAAGTGCCAGTTAACGAGACGCAGAGAGTACAGAGCCTTCTTGTTGTAGAGCCAAGGAACCAGGCAGTACAGAGCACCGAAGGAGATGTAGCCAACCCAGCCGAGCGCACCAGCGTGTACGTGACCAACAGTCCAGTCAGTGTAGTGTGACAGGCCGTTCACAGCGCGGATGGACATGAGAGGACCTTCGAAGGTCGCCATGCCGTAGAACGCTACAGACACAACCATCATACGCAGAACAGGGTCAGTACGCAGCTTGTCCCAAGCACCGGACAGGGTCATCAGACCGTTGATCATACCACCCCAGGACGGCATCCAGAGGATGATGGAGAAGGTCATACCAAGAGTAGACGCCCACTGTGGCAGTGAGGTGTAGTGCAAGTGGTGAGGACCAGCCCAGATGTACAGGAAGATCAGTGCCCAAAAGTGAACGATGGACAGACGGTAAGAGTATACCGGACGCTCAGCACGCTTCGGAATGAAGTAGTACATGATCGCCAGGAAGCCAGTTGTCAGGAAGAAGCCCACTGCGTTGTGGCCGTACCACCACTGAACCATCGCATCCTGAACACCAGCCCAAACGATGTAGGACTTAGTGGAGTAGATGCTTACTGGCAAGGATGCGTTGTTGAACAGGTGCAGAACTGCAATTGTTACGATGAACGCAAGGTAGAACCAGTTTGCCACATAGATGTGGGACTCTTTACGACGCCAGATGGAGCCGAGGAAGGTGAGCAGATAGCCAACCCAAACGATGGTCAGCAGCCAGTCCGCATACCACTCTGGCTCAGCGTATTCTTTACCCTGAGTTACGCCGAGGAGGTAACCGGTACCCGCAACAACGATAAAGAGGTTGTAACCGAGGACTACAAACCATGGGGCGATTGTACCAGGCAAACGGGCCTGACAGGTGCGCTGCACAACGTAGAATGAAGACGCGATAAGAACGTTACCGCCGAATGCAAAAATAACAGCTGAAGTATGCAGCGGACGAAGACGCCCGAAATTGATCCATGGCAGGTCAAAGTTCAAAGCTGGGAATGCCAGCTGAGATGCAATGATCACACCTACCAGGAAGCCCGCGATACCCCAGAAAACAGATGCCCACGTTGCAAATTTAACAGGAGCCATATTGTAGTTTGGCTTACCGTTAATTTCCAGCGGTGCAGGCGTGTTGTTTCCGTCGAAGTATCGGCGAAAAATGAAGAAAATACCGGCCAATGATGCTAGTGCAATCAATGCGGTATGAAATGCCAAGACCTGATCCCAGGTTTTCCCTGCAATGACCAGACAGAAAATCGCTACCGCGAGAAGAAGGAGGGAAAATCCGCCTTCCTCGAGCGACAGATATCTGACTTTCCGCTCACCCATGATGTTCGCCCCATATAAAGTAAACAAGTTCGTCCAGATAGGACTACCTGACCGTAGTTCTATGGGTGGCAAATTGCCCCGCCCTTGATACATGTCAAAAAGAACTCGAACAAAAAAAATAAAATTACTCTAATTCGCAAGTACACCCCTTATTTTGGGGTTTTCGTCATATATTACATATAATTAGCCCGAGATGCGTTGTTTTGGCGCAGCTTGAAGCGTGTTTTGGCGGGCTCGGTATAAATTAGCGTATTTTGATAGGTAAATCAGCGTAGGCACGCATACATAGAATCATGGTGAGCTGGATAAGTTCCTCGCGATATTCTGCAGCGCACAAAAGCACCGCTGCGATATGCGTCTTAGGTCGCACTCTGCGCCCTCGCCTCATCTGCCGGATCAGCGGAAACAGGCCCCAGCACATATCTTATGACGATCGGCATGAAGGCCAGAAGCCCCATGAAGCGAGCCAATTGATGGGTGGCCACAAACACCGGATCGATATCCAGCAAGATCGAGATGAGAAGCATGGCCTCCATGCCACCGGGCGCAAATGACAGAAAGACCTTATCGAAGGAGATCTCGAGAGCCCATGAGGTGACCACAGCTCCACCTAAAGCGACCGAAAGGCTGATAGCAAACACGATAAGCGAGGTGCCCAGCATTGGCTTTAAGGCGTTGCGATCCATCTTACCGATGTAGAGACCAACATTGGTGCCCATTAGTATATAGCAGGGCGTCGCTAGCCATACCGGAAGCGCGAACTCCAGCATGCCCGTTGAGTTGAGCGCAGCACTGGCGAAGAAGGCACCGGTCAGCATTCCCGCAGGTGCTTTTAGCTTGAGAGCAGCATACCCGCAGACAGCGCAGATCAGCAATGCGAGGACAAGTTGAAGCCCATCCCCCAGGCTCATTGCATGATTTGCCTCCGTGAAGATGACCTCTTTGCCCTCAACAACACTGGAGATGATCAGAGGCAGGACTGCGATCAGGAGAAAGAGGCGCACGAGCTGGACGATCATAATGCGATCCATTGGCGCTCCCCTCTCCTGCGCGAGAGCAGCAGTCATTCCCAATGCACCCGGCAGGCCTGCAAAGAAGGCTTCATCCCGCCCCCACCTGCATTTCTTATGGGTGTAGAGGTAAACGCAGGACGTAATGCCACTCACGACAGCAACTAGCGCCAACATAGAGAGCGGCCATAAGGCAGCACCTGCCCAGAAGTCAGGTGAGACAGCGGATCCCATCGCTGCGCCAATGAAGATGAAGTTGGCAGAGATCAGGCCTTTGGGGAAGGTGAAGCTGTTATCTTTGAGCAAGGGAAGAGAAATAGATTTGGCGAGAACAACAGCTACCATCGGTCCGGCAAGAAAACCGGCAGGAAGTGACAGTGCTTCAAACGCAGCAGCTCCCGCTCCGCCGAGCGCCAAAACACCTAGTAATGTCAGAATGTCGTTTTTACTCACTAGCTTACCTCTCAGCGTGGGTCATTACAGAAGAGGTACAAAGCAAAATTCATATGATCAATCTTGATTCAATCAATCAATATATCATTTCAATCATAGAGTTTAGAACTGTTCGCAAACAGCTGCGAATTGCTTGAAGGGACTTGAGTTTTTTAAAAACTCAGTGATGTTGACAGGGATCAAAGTTCAATTAGTCCATTTGCGTATGGTAGCGTCATGACCGATCTAGAGCAAAAATATGCGTCTTTGAACGTACCTCGTTATACCTCCTACCCAACTGCCCCTCACTTCAGTGAAGCAGTGACGCCATCTCTTTATGGAGAATGGCTGGAGAGTATTCCTCGTGACACCCCACTGTCGCTGTATCTGCACGTGCCGTTTTGTCAGGAAATGTGCCATTACTGCGGATGTAACACCAAGGCGACGCGCAAGATGGCGCCGGTGCTTGCGTATGTGGAGTTGATGCTCAAAGAGATTGACCTTGTGCTGAAGCGTTTGGGCACAGGTCGTGAGGTTCACCATATCCATTGGGGTGGCGGCACACCAAGCCTTGTCCCTCGTGAAGCTTTTCTGAAGATCGTCGACAAGCTGAAAGCCAACTTTGTCTTCTCAGAGGATATTGAGCACGCAATCGAGCTCGACCCAAGAACAGTTGGCGACTATCTGGCTGAAACCCTCAAGATGGCTGGCATCACACGCACCAGTCTGGGTGTTCAGGACTTCGATGAAGACGTTCAGAAGCAGATCGGCCGTATCCAGCCTTACAACACAGTGAAGAAAGCAGTGACTGCCCTTCGCAATGTTGGGCTGCACGATATCAACTTCGACCTGATGTATGGTCTGCCGGGGCAGTCTGAAAAGACGATCCGCGAGACTGTTGAATACACCAAGGAACTTGCACCTGGCCGTGTTGCTCTGTTCGGTTATGCGCACGTTCCGTGGTTTAAGAAGCATCAGCAGCTGATTAAAGAAGAGAACCTGCCGGGTGCGAATGAACGTATCCGTCTTTCTGACGTTTCCCGCGATGCGCTCGTTGAAGCTGGCTATGAAGTGATCGGTCTGGACCACTTTGCTCTGCCAACTGACGAAATGGCGATTGCTCTAAAGGAAGGCCGTTTGCGCCGCAACTTCCAGGGCTACACAACAGATACTGCTGACACTCTGATCGGTTTTGGCTGCAGCTCCATCGGCTTCCTGCCACAGGGCTACATTCAGACAACTCCATCTGCTCGCGAATGGGAGCGTATGGTGGTTGATGATGTTCTGCCGATCAAGAAAGGCATTGCTGTCGACAAGGTAGATCTGTGCCGCGCAGAGATCATAATGCAGCTGATGACCTACTATGAGGTCGATTACGCAGCTACCGCTGAAAAGCACGGCCTGCCGGTTAGCGAGTTCGCCAGCATCCCAGCGGATATGCAGGAAATGATTGCAGACGGCGTAGCAACACTAGAAGGTACTGTTGTGACCGTGACAGATGCGGGCCGGCGGTATGTGCGCGTGGTTGCTGCTGCGTTTGACACTTACCTTGCCACTCAGCAGGCACGGCACTCCGTCGCGGTTTAAGAGCGACGACATACCAGAACGAAAGAAGCGGCCTTTGCGGGCCGCTTTTCTTTTTGCAGACATGCTGACAACAAAAAAGGCGCTGAGCGTGCAGCGCCTGTTTCCTTTTCTAATTACGAATGCTCTGCGGTGAGCACCCTGCCTAAGCTCAGCTTAGTGCATACCGGTCAGCTGACAGATGCCACAGATGTTGGTGATGTGGATGCTGTCCTGCTTTTCGACTTTGATCAGACCGCGACGCTTCAGCTGAGAAATCACGCGACTGACGGTTTCGATGGTCAGACCAAGGTAATCTGCAATTTCCTGACGTGTCATGGACAGAGCAACGGTTTTGGTATCTGGCTTACCTTCTTCATTTGGGCCTGTGCAGCCGTGTCCACCACGGTTTGGTACCAGGCTCATCAGGAAGGTAGAAACACGCTCCAGAGCAGACTTACGGCCCAGCAGAACGGTATGCTCGTGGAGGATTTCCATCTGGGAGAGCAGACAACGGTTTACGTAGTGCTGCATCATCGGAGAAGTAGAGATCTCACGGCTTTCAAAGACCTGAAGCTCAACTTCGGTCAGAGCTTCCGCGGTGCAGTCAAAGAAGTCGCGATTGGAGAAACCGAGCATATCCCCTTCGCGCAGAATGTAGACCACCTGGCGGCGACCATCTGGAAGCAGTTTGTAGAGCATCATCACTCCACGAACGACTTCATAGAGGCGCTCTGCCTTGTCACCTTCATAGAAAAGTACATCGTGCGCGGACAAGCGCTGCTTACGACCCAAGTGCTTTTCCATTACTTCTGGCTGCCTGAAGTTTTCCTGACAACCGTTGAATGGTGCCTGGCCATCAAGGTCGCTAAGCTTTGTCAATGTGGCCGATACCATAATCCCTCCTCGCGGAAACCTCCGCAAACATCGTGCCTGGGCAAGTAGCGAGAACTATTCGTTTATTCTCTAAATGCCTCTTGGCCATGACAAGCATCCGTCATTGCTTGCCTGACCTGTTGATGCAGATTTACTGATTAGAATGCAACGTCTAAATACGCATTAAAACTTATGGAGCAGGTTCATATTTCAGTAATTTGATCTGAAACAAATGAAATTTTGCGTTAGATCAAGTTTACACGTAATCCAATAAATCCTGTTCTTTCAATGGCTTACGAACAACTGGTGTTGAGCTAATTTTTGGCAGTTCCCGCGTGATCTTCCAAAGAGGCTGACCGCTGATTGCGACAATTTGTGGCGCCTCATCCAAAGCGGCAACCTTCTCAATCAAGTCAGATCCCGCGAGTCCAGGCAGGTGCAGGTCAACGAAAACGGTGTCATCTACACGCGGTGATGCATCTGAGAGAAACGATTCTCCGTCTGCAAACGCGGTGCATGTGAGATCAAGGCTCTCAAACATTTCCGCAATTGCATCGCGTACAGATACATCATCTTCAACGATATAGATCACAACAAACCCCAGCGTTGTTCTCGTAGCTCGAGAGACAAAGCACAATAGGTGCAGCACTTTGTCTCACCAGCCACCATAAACAAGCGCCGGGGTCTTGTAATGCGTAGTAACACGCGGGAATAACAAGATTGGCCGAAAGTATAGCCGGTCATTCCCTATTAGTTTGCGCTACATCAAGCAGCTGGAGGCTCACCTGTGAGGACGATGCGAACGAGGTCCGCAGCATTACGTGCACCAAGTTTTTCCATGATGCGCGCACGGTGAACTTCTACAGTACGTGGAGAAATCTTGAGGTTTCTGCCAGCTTCCTTGTTGGAAGATCCTGCTGTGATTTCGGTCAGAACCTGACGCTCACGAGGTGTCAGAGTTTCTGCACCCGGGAAGGTCATTGTGTTCGCACCACTCGCCTGTGCAGTTCTGGAAACTGCTTCACGAACGCGAGAGATGATGGATTCTACGTCGAATGGCTTTTCAATAAAGTCGTAGGCGCCAGACTTGATCGCCTCAACAGCCATTGGAATATCGCCCTGACCGGAAATAATAAAGATTGGTGCTGGGAAGTTCTCGCCGTTCAGGCTTTTCAGAATATCAATACCTGACCGTCCTGGCATATGAACATCAAGAAGTACGCAATTTGGCGTCTCTTCTTCTACCCCACCAAGAAACTCTTCAGCGTTCGCAAAGGATTTTACGCGAAACCCTTCTGTTTCAAACAGTAGAGAAAGCGCGTCGCGAACCGCTGGGTCATCGTCAACAATATGGATCACAGACGGCATTGTCATGATTGCTCAGGTCCTTATTCTTGTTGTTCTAAACAACAGCTTCAGCTCAGCTCGTTGCTTTTGAGTTTACCGGGAGCCGCAAAGTGAAGGTTGCACCTTTACCTTCCTCATATGGTTCTACAAGTAAATCGCCACCATGGTTTTGGGCTATACTACGAGAAATCGCAAGTCCAATACCCAAACCGCGCCGCTTTGTCCCAGTAAAGGCCTTGAAAAGGTGCGACACTGCTTCCTCATCCAGGCCTGGTCCAGTATCCGTAACCTTAACAAACACATTGTCCTCGTCGCGTTCGACAGAGACAACTACTTGCTTAACAGGTTGATCCTTTACGGCTTCCCCTGCATTTCGGATCAAGTTTACAAGAATCTGTTGTATTTGTACGGAGTCCAACTCAAGCTGGTAATCGTAGTCCACGAAAGTAGAGATGAACTCGACATCATCAGCTTCGTGGCCCACGCGAACCAACTCAAGACAATCATCAATCAGTGTTGCCAGCCCGGTTCCGATGCATTGCGGAGCCTGCCGTTCAACAAAGTTGCGCATGCGCTGGATGATCTGCCCTGCCCGCTCTGCTTCAACGACTGCCTTGTCCATCAAGCTGATCATGGCATCATCTGGTTGCTCTGCTGCGCGCGCTCTGCGAGCGGCGGTTTGCAGATAGAGCATCAGAGCGGTGAGAGGCTGGTTGACTTCGTGCGCAATTGCGGCGCCCATTTCGTCGAGGGCATTCACACGGGTCATCGTCACCAGGTTGGACTGAAGCACGCGAAGGCGTTCTTCATATTCCTTCGTGGCGCGAAGATCCTTCAGAACACCAATGAACTGGTGCCCGCTTTCCGTCTGCGCTTCGCCAACAGAGAGCTCTATTGGAATTTCGGTGCCGTCCTTATGGCGACCGACAACTTCACGACCAATACCAACAACCTTGGCATCACCGGATTTCAGGTAATTCTGGATGTACTGGTCATGCTGTTCAGCAACGGCGCTCGGCATCAGTGTGTTGACGTTCTTGCCAACCACTTCGGCGCTCTTGTAGCCAAACATGTTCTCGCAAGCACGGTTATAGATCAGGATCGTTCCGTTATCATCAATGACAATGATGCCATTAACGGCTGTATCCAGAACACTATGCAAGCATGAAGAGGAGACCATAGTAGTTTCCTAGTTGTTGTAAGCGTACCCGCACGCTTATCTAAACGGGTATCTAGATGGGTATTTTGACTAATCAGCTATCCCATGGCCTAAGCTAGGTCAATCACCTAGCCTGCGACTGATTTAACGATTAATTCCCTTAAATTTGTTGATATATTAAGTAGGAGACATGCGTTCTCTAAACCTAGGCGTGCAAACTTAGAGCTGTAAGAGGTCTCAAACACAGCATGCATGCCTACCGATTGGCCTTACAAGCGCTACAAAACCCTGAGAACCCTTAGGTTAGTTTACGGAAAATATTATTTTACAATTCTCAGGTGCTCGCGCAAAATCATTGCCAAATTTGGAATAAGACTAAATAGAGTAAACCAAAAGTAGTAAGCGTGTTCACCTATACGGCGCGTATATGTCGCAGGATATATCTTCCCCAAAGCCTAGGTTTTCCACCGATGCAGGCGGTTTTCATTCCAAAACACACGGTATCGAAGGCAGTTGTTTGAGTCGCCGGTGCTGTTTGAAATAATATTTCGCTGATCATAAATCAGGATCTGGAGAGCGCATCTGATGGTTTTTCGCCAGTTCTGAAAGCGCCTTGCAATTTGCGCGGATAGAGAACTCATGTTGCAGCTGCAGCAGGTTCAAACGCAGACCATTCAGCAGCAACAGCTCGTCGTGACCATGCAGCCGTTTATGGATTGGAAGACTGCAGAAAATCTTCGAGACATGCATTGCTGCAATGTCCGCAACGTTTCTGGAAGGCACTAGGGCGTCTGTTCGCATTTTGGTTTGCATGTTGAGTGCTGCCGCATTCCACTCCTGCGAAGAGCAAACTGAGGCTTCCTGATGCTCAACGATGATCTCTTTGAGCAACTGGCCGATCATTCCCGCCAGATCCTGTGGATCTATTCTGGTTTTCTGGCGCAGCACGATGAGTGCCATCTCACCAACCAGCTCGACAGTGATTGAAAACGAGTTCCAGCGGGAACTTTCCAACGCTTGTTGGAACTCTTCCTCGTCCAACAAAGCTTTCCAATGAACACCGGCGCGAGAACGTGAATATTCCTGAACATTCTTGTGTGTGAGATAGGCCGCACTACGCCCTAAATACCCCTTTAATTTATCGAGGGTATCAAGGTCGGATCTATAAAAGAAGAACGCATAAAGGCGCTTCAGCCAGCTTGGACTATCGAGAGAAACTTTCTCAATATTTTCAAAGGCCCCTTGCCTGTTCTCTTTTGTAGAATTGCGTTGTTGTCCCAACTCATAGCCTTTCGTCGAGGTCAGAAAATTCTACAGTTACAAAGACGCAATAACTCATATTGAACTCTTGCCTTTCGCAAAAGATCGGTCAACTGTGCAATATTGAGAGACAAAAAACATTTAATGGAAGTAACGGACGCACCAGTCCGGCGGGGGAAGCATGCTTCAAGGTTGGATCGTAGTCCTTGTCGCTTTGGCATACATACTGCTCTTATTTGTTATCGCGAGCTACGGTGACAAAGTCGCAAAAACCCGCGTTAAGAAGACCAGAGGGCGGCCACTGATCTATGCCCTCTCGCTGTCGGTCTACTGTACATCATGGACATTTTTTGGATCCGTCGGATCTGCTTCCCGAAATGGTTTCGAGTTTATTGCTATCTACCTCGGCCCCATTTTGATGTTTGCTTTTGGGTACCCGTTGATCCTGCGGGTCATCCAGCTGGCAAAGGCAGAAAAGATCACTTCCGTTGCTGACTTTATCGCCGCCCGTTATGGCAAGAACCCGATGGTTGGTGCGATCGTTACGCTTATCGCCTTCATCGGCATGATCCCTTACATCGCATTGCAACTGAAAGCGCTGGACCTTTCTGTGGGCACTATTGTGCTGCACCCGTTGCTGTCGCTGGATGATGCTGAGATCTCAATCTTTGGTGATGAAACACTGATGATCGCCATCTTCATGGCGGTATTCACCTGGTTGTTTGGTACACGCCATATTGATGCAACGGAGCACCAGGAAGGCCTGATGCTTTCCATTGCGACGGAAGCGGTCGTCAAGCTTGTGGCCTTCCTTGCAATCGGCATCTGGGTCACCTTCATGCTCTTTGATGGCCCGTGGGATCTGCTGCACGCCTCCTTTGCCAATACCAACAGCTCGCAGGATCTGTTCACAAACATCAATGCCAGCAAGTGGGCAGTGATCACGCTGCTCTCTCTATTCTCTATAGTTCTGCTGCCGCGCCAGTTCCATGTGACAGTCACTGAGTACAACAGCGAAGCGGAACTGAAGCGAGCAACGTGGCTGTTCCCAAGCTACCTGATCGCCATCAACCTGTTTGTTGTTCCTATCGCTCTTGCTGGCCTGACCATTCTGGGCAACACAGTTGATCCTGACATGTTCGTGCTGGCTCTGCCTCGTGCATATGATGCGGACTGGCTGACTTTGCTTGTGTTCATCGGTGGTCTATCAGCCGCAACCGCTATGGTGATCGTGACCACAGTTGCACTGTCGATTATGGTCTCTAACGATCTGGTGATGCCGATCATACTGCGCCGGCGCAGTGAAGATGAGATCATCTCCACCTCTGGTGAGGATATGAGCCAGTTGGTGCTGGGCATTCGGCGTATGTCCATCTTCCTCGTCATTCTTGGAAGCTATGTCTACTACCGCGTTGCCGGTGACAGTGCTGCTCTTTCCAGCATTGGCTTACTTTCGTTCGCAGCTATTGCGCAGTTTGCTCCTTCTTTCATTGGTGGTCTGATCTGGCGCAGAGCAAATGCACGTGGGGCAATTGCAAGCATGCTCGCTGGCTTCACAGTTTGGTTTTACACCTTGCTACTGCCGGTATTTGCGCGGGAGAACATCTTTGGCGCCACCATTTTGAACAACGGACCATTCGGTATTGAGATCCTCAAGCCAGAAGCGTTGCTTTATCTGGATGTAGATCCATTCGTTCACGGTGTGCTGTGGAGCCTTGTCGCCGGTCTTGTATTTTATGTGGCTTTCTCTCTGACCCGTCAGCCAACCGCCATTGAGCGCATTCAGGCGAACACTTTTGTGCCAACCGGTATTACGCAGGCGCCTGCCCTACGGAAGCTGCGGACTACTATTACTGTTGGTGACCTTCAGGCGACCATCTCCCGCTATGTGGGCGAAGAACGGACGCAGCGCTCTTTTGATACGTATGCTGCTGAACACCGCATCACGATCGACAGTAAAGAAGAAGCCGATGCTGTCATTCTAAGGTTCTCCGAGCAGCTGCTTGCCAGTGCGATCGGTTCAGCCTCTGCCCGCCTTGTCTTGTCCTTGCTGCTGAAGCGCCGTGACCCGGGTACACAGGAAGCGATCAAGCTGCTCGATGATGCGACTGAGGCCATTCAATACAACCGTGACCTTCTGCAAATTGCGTTGGACCAGGTTCGTCAGGGTATCTCCGTTTACGACAAGGATCTCCGCCTGATCTGCTGGAACCGGCAGTATCGTGAGATGCTGATGTTGCCAGCTAAGTTTGGTCAGGTGGGCACCTCGCTTGAAGAGATGATCCGACACATTGCCGAGGCGGGTGAGTTTGGAGATGGGGCGTCGATGAAATCGTCGGCCTTCGCATGCACAACTTCATCAATCGGCAGGAGACTTATCAGGAGCATCTGGTGAGTGCTGGTACGGTTCTGGAAGTTCGGACTAGTCCAATGCCTTACGGCGGCTTGGTGACCAGCTACACGGACATCACAGAGCGCGTGTTGGCAGAAGAAGCATTAGCACGGGCGAATGAGAATCTGGAGCAGCGCGTTCGGGACCGTACCGAAGAGCTGACCAAGGTGAATGAGCAGTTGGAAGCAGCCAAGAAGACGGCAGAGCTGGCCTATCAGGATAAAACCCGCTTCCTTGCTTCTGCCAGCCACGATATTCTTCAACCGCTCAATGCTGCACGGCTCTATTCTTCTACCCTCACTGACCGTTTCACAGATGGTGACCCAGAAGACCGGAAGCTGGTAAGCAATATTGAGGCCTCTCTTGAGTCCGTGGAAGAGATCATCGGTGCAGTGCTGGATATCTCGCGGCTTGATACGCGGGCCTTCAAACCTGAGATTTCGACTTTCCGTCTTGATGACATACTCAATCCGCTGCGGGTTGAGTTTACGCCGATTGCTAAAGAGAAAGGCCTGAAGCTCAAAATCCGGAGTACAGATGTTTGCGTCCGCTCTGATCGCCGCCTGTTGCGCCGGTTGCTGCAGAACCTGATCTCCAACGGCCTGAAGTACTCCACGAAAGGTGGCGTTGTTGTTGGTGTTCGTAAGACGAAGAACAACATGGCCAACATCGAGGTCTATGACAGCGGTATAGGCATTCCGGAAAAACAGCAGGAGCTGATCTTCAAGGAATTCCGCCGTCTTGATGATGGTGCTCGCATTGCATCCGGCCTCGGCCTTGGCCTCTCCATTGTTGAGCGGATCAGCAAGGTGCTGGGTTTGAACGTTGCGCTCAAGTCACAGGATGGCAAAGGCTCCCGCTTCTCTGTCGCGATTAAAGAAGCCATGAGTGTGCCAGTGGCTGAGAAGCAGGCACAGCCGCGGGCTATCGTAAGCCAGCTGGCAGGCCTCAATGTTCTGGCTATCGACAATGAACCGCAAATTCTGGAGGGCATGGAATCCCTCCTGCGCACATGGAAGTGTAATGTGGTCACGGCTCCAAATGCGCAGGAAGCGGCTAAGGTGATCTACTCCAGCAAAACGCAGCCAGATATTATTCTGGCGGATTATCATCTGGATCAGGGCACCGGCATTGAAGCAGTGGTGCATTTGCGCTGGAAGTTTGGTGTTCACTTCCCTGCTATGCTAATTACAGCTGACAGAACAGCTGAGGTCCGCGCGGAAGCAACTGACAAGGATATGGAGATGATCCACAAGCCACTCAAGCCTGCTGTTCTTCGAGCCCATCTGATGCGATGCAAAGCAGCGCTTGGGGAGAGCTGATCAGCAATCGTTTCCTTCATTGGCTCAACAAAAAAGGCGCTCCGGAGAGCGCCTTTTTTCGTAATTCATATCAAAGCCTGATCAGCCAGCAATACTTTGCCACTGACCCGCTTCAATCTTCGCCGCTGCGATCACTGCCTGTGTACGGCTTTCAACGCCCAGCTTCTGCAAGATCGCAGAAACGTGTGCTTTGACAGTCGCTTCAGATACGGACAGTTCGTAGGCGATCTGCTTGTTCAGCAAACCTTGCGAAAGCATCATCAACACCCGCACCTGCTGCGGTGTCAGCGATGCAAGACGCTGAGCCATTTTGGTTGCTTCATCAACGGTGTTCAGATCGATGTCCGGTGGAATCCAAACGCCTCCCTCCAGAACAACAGAAACACCATCCTGAATAACATCAATACCAAGTGACTTTGGAATATACCCGGACGCGCCAAACTCAATGGCACTGCGAATTGTGGTCGGATCTTCTGTTCCTGAAACGACGACAATTGGCACACCCACATATTGAGCACGCAAGTACATTAAACCAGAGAACCTCGCATGCCCGGCATGGACAGATCCAGAAGGATCATGTCTACGTCTTCCTCCCGATCGAGAGCTGCGGTAACTTCATCAAGCTCCCAGCCTCAATAATCTTTACCGACGCGAATTGCTTCTCGATTGTTTGACGCATTGCACCACGGAACAGCGGGTGGTCATCAGCGATAATAAAGCGGTGGACCGCGTTGTGCACGCTGTGCTCCTCCATTTCTTGTCGTGGACTGTTTCCAATGGTCTTCGATCCGTCTCATCGAAATACGATCATCAGACATACAGTTTTCGACGCCTCAGGAGCATGAGCGAGAATTTCGCAGCTCTCCCAAAACGCCACGATAGATTTTTCACAACCAGTGAACTCCGCAGAGTCTCATTGATCGCAACCCCCTATACAAAAGCATTATGCGAAACAAGGAGGTGCTGGCAAGCATGAAGTTGATTGTTTTCACCCATCTCATGCACTTTTACGACAAAACAACCAGTAATCATTAAGATATTGCAAGAAGGCATGCACAGATCTCAATAGTTGCGCCCAAAGTATGGGTCGCAAATTGTCGATGTTTTTCTGCTTTCAGTGCTTCGAGGATTGGGGATTAGTATTAGGTAGTAGAATTTTAGTCTAGCGGTTCGCTTTGGGCACTGTAGAGTATGTATACGTTGAGTAAGCATTACTGGAGGTGGGAGTGCGTACACCAAATAGAGTCGCCTATTGGACCAAAACCCGTGCGCTCATGGCCGCAACCCTCACACTCTGGCTCATCTTCTTCTGTCTGGCGATTTACTACGGCGCTCCGTCCAAGGGGCAAGGCGCATCCCAAGAGACGTTGAATGGACTTTTTGGTTCTCTTTCAAACAGCTATGTGTGGGGATGCATCCTGTTTTTTGCCGCCAGCATTTTAATCTCATGGTTCTGCGGTGCACAAGATCGGCTTGATGAAGGCAGTACTGGCGCTTCCAAACGTCAGGGAGGCAAGCCATGAGTCTTTCAAGCCTTGATCCCCATCCGTCGCAATACAAAGGCATTCCGCTTGCACTTTCCCTTTTTGCTCTGGCCCTGTTCCTACTGACGGGTCTATTGGCTGTTATGGAGAAAGCTGGTGTTGTGGTGGTGCTGATCGAAGCGCTGATGGCCCTGCTGCCTTTGCTGGTGTTTGCCATGGTTGGTATCCTTGCCAGAACCATGAAGCTCACCGAGTTTCACTGGGGTGGTAAAAATGTACCCGCAGGGCTAACCGGCATTACTTTGGCAGCTTGTTTTGTTGGTGGAAGTTTCTTTCCGCTCTTTCTCTCCCTAATCTTTCTACCAGAGTATGTGAGCTTTCCAATCATTCTCGGCTGGGTGAGCAGTCTGGTTCTGTGCGCAGTCTTGTTTGCATCACCGCTCAGAAAGTTTGGTTCTGCAACCATTCCTGAGTTTCTGGGTGTGCGCTTACAAAGCAATCTGGTTCGATTGGTTGCAAGTGGACTGCTTGTTCTGGTGGCTGTTCCTTTACTGTGTGCTGAAATGCTTATTGGAGGACAAGTGCTTGCCACCTCTCTTGGAGCAACAGCAACAACCGGCATTCTTCTTTTTGCAGCTGTGCTGCTGATATCCGTGGTCTTAGGTGGTGTCAGCGCGGCTGTGTGGACGCAGGCACTTCAGGGGGTGCTGATGGTGTTTGCGTGCCTGTCCCCTGTCATCCTGCTTGTTCTGGATCAGCTCACCGCTCCTCTCGTGGTAGAGGGTGCTGAGTTTACGAGTGTCGTTGGAACATCGTTGAACACTCAACTCGCTGCAATTATTGACATCGAAAACACCAGCATTGGTTGGTTCCTGACCCAAGGCCCCTATGCAGGTGGCCTATGGCCTTTAATCGGAACAGCGCTATTCTTTGCTGTTGGAATGGCGAGCTTACCGCATCTGCTCAGCAAGTTTCAGGGTACGGAGAGCTCATCAGACTCGAGGAGAGCTGCCGGATACTCTCTTTCTTTCCTCCTTCTGCTGATGGTGATCGGCTCGGCCTACTTCCTGCTTCTGGCTGATGAACGACTGCAAAGTCTGCTTGGTCCCAATGCGCTTGATCAAGGCAGTCAGAGCGGTCTGATCGCAGCTTTGATCCGCTCTGGCATTGTCGCGGCAGCATTGGCAGCCAGTTCTGCTTTGCTGATGGCTCTGTCCACCAGCATCTCCAGAGATCTGATTGAGACCTTTGCTTTGCCAAAAGCTTCATTGAGCCAGAAAATCGTGCTGGCCCGCCTTGTGGTGCTGGGGGTTTGTGCCTTTGTCACCTATCTCACCTACAGCCAAAGCCTACTCTTCCTGGATATGTTGGCTTTTGCGTTGTCACTTGCAGCCGCGACCTTCTTCCCGGCTCTAATCCTCTCATGTTGGTGGAGCCGCTTCCATGCAACTGCGGCTTATAGCGCAATGCTGGCAGGTATTCTGGCGACTGTGCTTTATGCGATTGCAGTTAAGAGCGGATCGACAGGGTTCTGGTTTGGCTTCCCAGCGGAGATGGGCGGTTTGCTTGCTGCCTTCTTAAGTTTTACGGTTGGCATTTCACTTAGTTACGTCACTTTTTCTGAAGATGAACGCCATTTTCACCTCGCAAGTTTGCTTGAGCAGCCAGATGAACGAGATCTTACGATAGATATCCCTGAGAATTCTGACAAGGATAAACCAGAAGAACTCATAGAGATTAAGACGTAATTTTCAGAAAGTTCTAATCAAACCATTACATCTACTAGAGGGCGTTTGCAGTCCATTTACGCCAATTCCAGTTTGCAACTTTCGATAAGTCGAATTCAATAGAGCTGCGTTTATAGTTTATCTCCAATAGAAGCCTAGGAGAAACCTATGGACGCTTTACAACGTGCTGCCCGTGCCAGCGTTGCCCGTATTTGCGGATTTTACTGCCTTGGCGTGCTTTTCATTATGGCTGCGCTCAGCTTTGATCCGGCCAGTTCATTTCGCGCAGGCGCCATGCTTGCAATCGCTTTGAGTGCTGCTCTTGTTTACAAAGCCTGGAACATGCCATTCAACAAGAATGATGGCGATGATGCGTGGGCCCTGATCAAAAGCCAGGACAGCAGCAGCCAAGACCCCAACAGACTGCACAGCGATGCATTGCGCACGGCCTACCATGAGTATTCCAAGCGCGCGATGGTGGTTGCTTTGGGGCTTTGGTTTGTCAGCGTTGTTGCCAGTTTCTCAGATTGATCTGAAACTGGGGTTATGAGCCAAGATAATGCAGGGTCATTGAGCGTCGGTGTGGCGCTCTTCTATGCTCGATCAGGTAAATACCCTGCCAGGTGCCCAGATCCAGATCCCCATCAACCACTGGAATTTGCAAGGAAACTCCAGTCAGCATGGTTTTGATGTGGGCGGGCATATCATCCGGACCTTCATAGGAATGAAGCCAACCACCGTTCTCCGGCGCTACGTTTGCAAGGGCCTTTTGCAGGTCCTGCAAGACGGTTGGGTCAGCGTTTTCCTGTATGGTGACAGATGCAGAGGTGTGGCGGACAAACAAGGTGAGCAGGCCATCTTTGAGCTGGACAGACTTCGCCCACTCGCGGATCTCGTTGGTGACTTCATAAAAGCCGAGACCTTGTGTCATGAAGACCAGTCGTCCCATAGACTGGGAGAGTTGTGTCTGGCCGCTATCAATGGTCCAGACTTCGCAGCTATTCTTTGTTTTCGACCAACCCGACATGCTGGAAACCCATCCCCTTATTATTAGTTAATTAAGATCGTGTCGTTGTCTTTGACGCGAGATTGCGCGACAACTTCTATAACAAACATATTGGCAACTGTTTATTGTCGCTTCCGGAGAAACTACATGGCTGAGAATTTCGCCCCTCTGTCGATAAGTCAAGAGGCTGCCGCAGAAGCAAAGGCATTTAACAAGGAAATGACGGAGCAGCTGCGAGCGCTCCCTGATCAATGGAGTTTTCCCCCTTCTGTTACCCGTGAGCGCCGACTGCAAGGGCTGGGTGCCTTTCCGATCCCTACCTACTCCGAGAATGCAGAGGAGCTGGAGATTGAAGGACCACACGGGCCAATCTCACTGCGCTTGTTCAGAGCTGACGAAAATTCATCAAAGGGCGTTATTGTTCATTTTCATGGTGGTGGGTTTGTTTTTGGTTCAGCCGCTTTTCAGGATCCCTATCTTGAAGAGATGGCAAAAAACACCGGATTAGACGTGGTTTCCGTTGAGTATCGGCTTGCACCGGAGTGTCCTTTTCCGCAGGGGCCGGATGATTGTGAGGCGGCCTGTCATTGGATTTTGAATGAAGGGGCAAGCAGATTTGGATGGAGTAGCTTTGGCCTGACAGGGGAAAGCGCGGGGGCAACTCTGGCTCTGATAACCGCACTACGACTGCGTGATAAACACGGTATGGTTCCCTTTAAAGCATTGGTTTTACTATCAGGATGGTATGATATCGGCCTGACGCCCTCTGCTCGTTTGTGGGGAAATGAGGTCTTGTTTCCAACCACGCGGGATATGCGGATGTTTGGAAAGCATTTTTTGATGGGAGAAGAAAGCCCCGATGATCCTCAGATCTCCCCGCTCTATGCCCGGCTGGAAGGAATGCCGCCGACACTGTTAAGTGTAGGTACAGAAGATCCCCTACTGGATGATACTTGTTTTCTCGCATCACGGTTGAAATCGGCTGGAGTGGACGCCTCACTTGAGGTTTATCCCCATGGATGTCATGTTTTTCAAAGTTTTGATCTTGCTCTTGCCAAGCTGAGCACCCAAAGGATAGATAGTTTTTTTCGGACGAAATTCGGTTCGACCTGAGCTAATTGTTAATAATTAGTGGGGTATCGCAGTAGCGCTTATGGACCGAGGCTGCACAAAGGGTTGGATATGGCAAGCTTAGAAACACTTCTCTCGTTTGTGAATACATGGGAATGCGACGAGAACGACCATCTGAACGTGCAGTTTTACTTCTCCAAGTTTGAAGAAGCTGACCGTCAATTTAGAATGCTGACCGGATTTAGCGAAGCACTGGTTGGTGCGCGCCGGGTTCGGCACGTGCGTTATCATGCAGAGTTGGTTGCTGCATCGCTGATTACAGTTAAGTCTTACGTGGCTTTCGATGGCCCTCACATGCTCTCCGTTGTGCATGAAATGATTGAAGGCTCAACCGGGGAAATCTGCGCGACCGCGATTGATGGCTACACGCCAAACCCTTCCTCTGCAAAGCAACTTCGTGCTCGCTTTAAAGACGTTGAAGAGAACATCTCCAAGCCAGCGGTTCCACGTGGCATCTCTCCTAGCCCGTTTTCCGGTAAGCCGACTGTTGATGATTTACTGAAGAGCGGTGCGATGATTACTGGTCGCTCTACTGTTCTGCCACGTCATCTGAACGCTGAGCAGAAGGCGGAAGATGCGTTTGCGCTTTCCTGCTTCTCTGATGCTGCTGCCCATGTTTGGGAACGGACGCCGATGAATACGGCGTGGCTGGATGAGAACGAGTATGGCCGTGTTGCGCTGGAGCAGAAGCTTTCCTGGATCAGCCCGTTGAAGCTGGGTGATATGGTGCAGGTGATTTCTACGCTGACCAGTGTGCAGGAAAACACGTTTACAATCCGCCATCATTTGTTTGAGGCGCGGACTAAGCGACTGGCTGCGGTGTGTGATCAGGTGTCCATCAGCATGGACCTGAACAGCCGTAAGACTGTTCCGCTGACTGAAGATTTCCGCACTGCATTGGTGGCATTGCAGAGCCAATAATCTTTGTGATCAAGGAATTAGAAACCGCCTTCCTGTGAAGGCGGTTTTTTTATGCCCGCTCAGTTGGTAGAGCCGGACTGCTCGTCCTTTTGGAGATCGTCCTTCATTTCTTCAACAACAGAGAAGAAACGGCGCATGGCGTTTTCGGTAAACTCCAGTGCTTCATTGAGCTTTTGCTCTTCCTCTTTGCCGAACCAGCCTTCTTCCTGGGGGTTGGCGAGGGAGAGGTCTAGGCCGGTTTCGGGTTTGATGGCGGCGATGCTAGCCTCTTCGGTCAGGATAGCAAGTGCTTCGGAGATACGTCTAAGTTCCTGACGCATCTTGTCATTTTCTGCTTCCAGACGGGTGATTTCATCCTCGTAGACCTTAATACCGTCGATGGAAGGCTGGCAGACAAGTGTGTCGCCTTTGTTGGAGCATAGGGAAACTATCCCCGTGCGGGTGTCGAGCCGCAGCAGTCCGTTATCCGTCTCCTGCATTTCGAAGCGAACGGGGACTTCCGGCTCACTTTCGGCAAATGCGCTTGGTGCACCCGTCGCGATTGCGAGGGCGAGAATTCCACTGGCCAGATAAGACTGTTTCACGACTTCTTCCCATCTCTGTTTCAAATCAATGAGTTAAGGTGTCAGATGCTTGCAGTGCCACACCTGCTGTCAGGTATGGCTTTCAGTTTAGCAGCAATCAGAGCGCCTTGACCATCCGATCAGACATAGGAGTGAAATGGGGACTACTCGAGGCTTTCGTAAGGGCCGCGGCCACTTTTCAACGCATCTTCCAGCAGTTCGAGGCGATCCTGTCCCCAAAATGGCTCGGAGTTGAGCAGATAGGTTGGGGAACCGACGGCGTTTGCCTTTTCTGCCATGCGGGAGTTGACGGTGTAGGCTTCCAGCATATCGGCGGATTTGGCAGCCTCAATCAAGTTATCCGCGTCAAGGCCAAGCTCTTTGAGGATGTCAGAGAGCACGTTCTCCCCGGCTGCATCAAGGTCTTTTTGCCAGACGGCTTCGAACACTTTCTGGGAATAAGCGCCAACCGGGCCGCCCTGCTCCTGCAGCAGAATTGCGATGGCATCTGCCAATGCGATGTCCGTTGGGAAATGGGCTGGTTTGTAATTCATTGTCACGCCACGCTTTTCTGCCCAGCGCTGAAGCTCGATGAAGCGGTACTTCTGGCGGGCCGGATGGCGTTTGCCCAGTGGCAGGCCACCGGTGAGCGGGAACAACACAGCAAGGTTGACCGGGCGAAAGGTCACGGTGACATCATACTTTTCCGCAATGCGCAGGAACTCCTGATGACCCAGAAATGCCCATGGTGACAGGTGCGTGTAAAAGTAATCGATCTGTGCTGTCATGATTGTTCCTCACTGTATACAGTCGAGCTTATCCTGTTGCAAAAAAAGCCGGATTTCAATGGGTAAGCCCTGCACAAGCGTTCACAAAAACGCGCATTACGTATGAGGCCTGCAAATATCCGTTTGCGCACTCCAAATCCCGTTTGCGTTCTTTTGTGCGTTGGTTTGCGTTCTTTATGGTTTTGGTGCGTTCAAATGCAAAAAAGCCCCCAAACCTGAAGGATGGGAGCTTCATTCTTCATTCCTGAGAGGAATTCAATCAGGCAGGCTCGTTCACGATGCTTGCGATCTTCCACTGGCCTTCGATGTTGATGAGCAGGTAGTGGCAGGTGAAATCGAAGATGGTTTCGCCTTCGTCATCTTCCTGCTGCCAGTCGAGGCTGACGCTCGCGGTGGAGCCGGAAATGTGGGAGGAGACAACTTCGTAGATAGAAGAGGTCACATAATGCTCGCGGTGCACCTCGAGGAGCGCTTCGATGTTCTCGCAGAGTTCGGCTTTGTCGTTGAAGACGTGGCCTTCTTCCAGCTGCCAGATCACGCATGGAAATGCGAAGCAATCTGCGATCTGCCCGGCGTCATAGTCCTCATAAGCATCTGCATAGCTATCAAACAACTCGGAGAGCATTAGTTCTGTTTCGTCCTGAACACTCATAGTGACTGCCCCTTTTCCCAGCTTATTGATGTGCCAGCATTTTTCACGTAGGTCGGGCTCTGGAGCCCGTTTTCCCTTATATGCCGTGGATAGGGCTTAGTTTGCCAGTCCTTTTTTCAGAAGGAAACAAAATTCATGGGTATTTTCCGCTTTTTATGCCCGTTCCCCAACCACATCACAGAATAAATCTCATGGTTTGACAGTCCTAAGTTGAGCAGGATCGATTTATCCCCCTCCCTGCGGGCTTGCGCTAAAGTAGCTCTCCTTAAACCCTAACCGTTTGAGCTGCTTTAGCTGTTGTTTCACGCGTATCTTTATCCGAAAACCAGTGCCCACTTTTCGGAGATACACTGAATATGTTCTCGGTTTGCCCCATTTCTGATTGGCACATGTGATCATTGGTGGCAAAGTGCGCTCAACTGTTTTCAGGATCGGACATTTCGTCGTTGGCAGATACCACTTTCCTACCTTCCGTCTTCACCAACTGGTTTGACAGCCGTGGCTGGGCACCACGTGCGCACCAGCTGGAATTGTTTGAGAAGGTGACCTCTGGCAACTCAGCGCTTTTGATCGCGCCTACTGGTGGCGGTAAGACCTTGCGGGCTTTCTGCCTATCTGGTGGATCTGCACCAACGCACGAAGGTTGAGACGCGAAAGCCGGGAGCAGCTGCGTCCTCAGTCTCAGGCGGATTGCACACGCTTTACATGTCTCCCCTTAAAGCTCTGGCGACGGACATTCACCGGAACCTTGAAGTGCCGATTGAGGAGATGGGGCTTTCCATCAAACTGGAGACCCGCTCTGGCGATACGCCAAGCCATAAGAAGCAGCGGCAGAAGCGTATTCCTCCGGACATCTTGCTGACCACACCGGAGCAAATCTCGCTTCTGCTTTCTGACAAGAACGCCGAGCGGCTGTTTGCTGATCTGCAGTATGTCATTCTGGATGAGCTGCATGAGCTGGTGACCTCCAAGCGCGGCGATCTGCTTGCGCTGGCTTTAACCCGCTTGCGCAAGCTGGCGCCGAACCTGCGTTGTATCGGGCTCTCTGCAACCATTGCGCATCCGGATGATCTGCGGGCGTATCTGGTGGAGCAACCGCTGTCACAACAGGTCCACCACGCTGAGATTGTGCAGGCCAAAGGTGGGGCCAAGCCACATATCAGCATTTTGGAAACGCAGGAGCGTTTGCCGTGGTCAGGTCACTCCTGCATTTATGCCCTGCCGGAAATCTATGAGGAGATCAAAGCCCACAACACCACGCTGGTGTTTGTGAACACGCGCTCTCAGGCTGAGCGGTTGTTTCAAGAGCTTTGGCGCATCAATGAAGAGACACTGCCAATTGCCCTGCACCACGGCTCGCTGGATGTGGGCCAGCGCCGCAAGGTGGAAGCGCATATGGCGGCAGGTCAGCTGAAAGCGGTTGTCTGCACCTCCTCACTGGATCTGGGCATCGATTGGGGTGATATCGATCTGGTGATCAATGTGGGCGCGCCCAAGGGTGCCAGCCGTCTGGCTCAGCGCATTGGCCGCGCCAATCACCGTATGAATGAGGCGTCCAAGGCGATCCTGGTGCCGTCCAACCGGTTTGAGGTGCTGGAGTGTCAGGCTGCACTGGAAGCTTCAGAGGCTGGAGAGCAGGATACCCCTCCCCTTCGTCAGGGCGGACTGGATGTTCTGGCGCAGCACATCATGTGCGTTGCCTGTGCAGCTCCCTTTGAGCCTGAAAAGCTCTATGAGGAAGTGATCAGCAGCCAGTCCTATCGCTATCTGGACTATGATCTGTTTGTGAAGGCTGTGGAGTTTGTGGCCACTGGTGGTTATGCACTGAAGGCTTATGACAGATACGCCAAGCTGCGCCCAACCAAAGAGGGGCTGTTTCGCGTTTCTCACCCTCAATTTGCCCAGCAGTACCGGCTCAACTCCGGCACAATTCTGGATGCGGCCACGCTTAAAGTGCGGCAGGTGAAGCCACGTGGACCCAACAGCAAACGCCCCTTGGGATTTGGCGGCAAGATGCTGGGTGAGATTGAAGAGTGGTTCATTGAGCAGCTTGCGGTAGGTGATACATTCGTGTTTGCCGGGCAAGTGCTGAAGTTTGAAGGCCTTAAGGAAAGTGAGGCCTATGTGTCTCGCAGTTCCTCACAGGATCCCAAGATCCCTAGCTATCAGGGAGGCAAATTCCCCCTCAGTACTTATCTTGCTGAAGGCGTTCGACATTTTGCCTCTGATCCTAACACTTGGTCATCTTTGCCCGGTCAGGTTCGCGAATGGTTGGAGCTACAAAAAGAAAAATCACAGTTACCAGATTATGAACGTCTACTGGTAGAGACCTTTCCGCGGAACGATAAACACTATCTGGTGTGCTATCCGTTTGAAGGCAGATTGGCTCACCAAACGCTTGGTATGCTGCTGACACGCCGCCTTGAGCGCGCTGGCCTGCACCCGCTGGGGTTTGTGGCCACGGAGTACTCTCTGGCCCTTTGGGGCCTGCGGGATATGGGGCTGGCGATTAAAAGCGGGCGCCTGCGGCTGGATGAGCTGTTTGAAGAAGATATGCTTGGAGACGACCTTGAAGCGTGGCTTGCTGAAAGTAGTTTGATGAAACGTACCTTTAGAAATTGTGCCATGATCTCTGGTCTTGTGGAAAGACGCCACCCCGGTAAAGAGAAAACCGGGCGGCAGATAACTATAAATACGGATCTTATTTATAACGTACTGCACGAACACGAGCCCGACCACTTGCTTTTACAAGCAACGTGGACGGATGCAGCAACAGGACTTCTGGATATCTCTCGTTTAGGTCACTTTCTTTCTCGTATCGACAAAAGAATCACGCATAGTGCTTTGGGTCGTGTTTCCCCATTGGCTGTTCCGGTTCTTCTTGAGATTGGTAAAGAGCCTATATTTGGAAGTGCGACAGAAGCGCTGCTGGCGGACGCAGCAGATGATTTGATACTGGAGGCCCAATTGTGAGACTTAACAGTCAGTTGCAGCCACGAGTAGAACCGAGTTATCGTCAACCTATTCCTGTATGCCATGACTTGTCTCTCGCAAGAGAACTTGTTGGCCTTCACGACAGTGGAGCCCTGTGGTGGCCAGAAGAACGGACCCTTGTGGTCTCTGATCTTCACCTGGAAAAAGCAGCCAGTATTGCCAAGAGTAAGGGGCTTATGTTGCCCCCTTATGACACGGCTGCCACGCTGGAAAAGCTGGCAGCTCTGATTGATCTGTTCAATCCTAGCCGTGTCATCTGTCTGGGTGACAGCTTCCATGACAGCGAAAGCTCCGAGCGCATGCCAGCGGCGTATCTTGCCATGCTGGCGACCATGCAGCTGGGGCGTGAGTGGATCTGGATCACCGGTAACCACGACCCTGAGATTGCCAGCCACATTTGTGGTGAGCGCTATGAGGAGCTGTCTATCAGTTCTCTCAGCTTCCGCCATGAGCCGAAGGAAGGCGCTGAGCGTGGTGAGATTTGCGGACACCTGCATCCAGCAGCCAAAGTGCGCCGCATGGGCCGCACCATTCGCAGAGCCTGCTTTGCGACCAACGGCAACCGCCTAGTACTGCCAGCCTTTGGTGCCCTGACGGGTGGCCTGAATGTGATGGACAGAGCCTTTACGGATGTGTTTGCGCAGAAGCGGTTTTCGGTGTTCATGCTGGGCAACGGGCGCTTGTTCCCGTTCACGGCTTCCAAGCTCTTAAGCGATTAACAAAAAAGGCCCTTCTGAGTTGAGGGCCTTTTCTCTTATCTGCTTTTCTTATCTGAAAACCGGTGGCTGCTTATCAGCGATACGCCTTAGTCTTTCTTGAAGATCACGCCTGCGATCCAGCCGGTGAACAGGGCCAGAATGATGGCCAGTGCACCGTAGACAGCTGGATACTGGCGAGACAGGTTGAATGTCACCTGCTCAAAGCCGATCTTGGCCACGGTCAGCACTTGCTCCTGGCTATCCAGCAGTACGCCCCCACTGAAGAGGAAGGTTGTTACCTTGTAGTCGCCAGTCGGATGGTGGCTGGCAGGTCAACCGTGGTGGAGAACAGGGTCGGGCTTAGGAAGTTGATGGACTTGGACATCTGCGAATAGAGGCCGTGCTGCACGCGGTCGCGCAGGAAAGCTTCCTTAAACGCTTTGCGCTCTGTGGCCGGAGCACGGGTGCCCAGGGCTGCGAGCGGCAGGTTCTCCAGCCCGATGCGGTATTGCTTGAGCCAATCTTCTGAAGCGATGTTGCGCAGATCATCGGTGGCGTGAACAGCATAGAAGCTGGGCACGGCGATGTAGGTCTGCGAGGTGGCGTTGATCCAGAGGCCGAGGATACGATCCTTGCGCCAGGTGGTGACGCGCTCCAGCGGGCCTTCTACGACCACAACCACATCTTGATTGCCGGTTCTGGAGACGGTTTCTGCGTCTCTGGCGATCTCTCCGTAAACGAGGATCTCCGTTCCGGTGAAGTTGGAGGTGATGGCCACGCGGGAGGACGAGACGGCTGAGACCAGCTTCTCAGCAAGGGCCGGTGCAGCAGCGGAGAATGCGATCAGCGTGACGGTCAGCAGTGTGGTCAGGGATTGGAGTGCGAGCCTCATTTGACTGGCTCCTCAATCACGCTGACGGAGTACAGATCTTCCGGTTCCACAACAAGGTTGAACGCAAAACGCAGGCCGACAAGTAGCACCAGCAGGCCGAGGCCAAGGCGCAGATGTTCGCCGCGCATGCCCTGCCCCACCTGTGCGCCGAACTGGGCGCCGATGACGCCGCCGATCATGAGCGTGAGGGCGAGCACGATGTCCACGGACTGGGTGTTGATGGCATGCAGGAAGGTTGCCACGGCCATGGTAGCGAGGATCTGCAGCAGAGAGGTGCCGATCACGATGTTGGCTGGTACACGCAGCAGATAGATGAGCGCAGGCACCATCATGAAGCCGCCGCCGATGCCCAGGACGGAGCCGAGGAACCCGATAGAGCTGCCGATGCCGAAGATCGGGATAACACTCACATAGAGTTTGGAGCGGCGGAAACGGACTTTGAATGGCAGACCGTGAACCCAGTTGTGCTGACCGGGTCTGCGCCCGGCGGGTTCTTTGCCGCTCTTGCGGCGCATGATGGCTTTCATGGATTCACCCAGCATCAACACACCGATAGTGCCGAGGAAGGTGACGTAGGCCAGTGAAATCACCAGATCCAGCTGCCCAAGTCTTTGCAGGATGCCGAAGATCCAGACACCGAGGGCCGAGCCGATCACACCGGAACACAGGAGCACGCCTGCCAGTTTGAAGTCGATGCCCGCTTTGCGCCAGTAGGACAGAACGCCAGATGCAGAGCTGGCGACGATCTGTGTGGTGACGGTCGCAACGGAGACTGCCGGCGGAATTCCGGAGAAGATGAGCAGCGGTGTAAGGAGGAAGCCGCCCCCAATGCCGAACAGCCCTGAGAGGAACCCGACGGTTCCGCCCATGGCGAAAATCATGAAGACATTAATCGGCAGTTCTGCAATGGGTAGATAGATCTGCAAAGTGGCACCGCGGGTAACACAGGTGACCTGACAGAGCGCCCCGAGTCACCTTTTATCCAACAACATTGTAGAGTGTTAAGCGCCATTCCAGACGCTCTGTCAATCTACGCGGAGCAGCAAGTGCAAATCTAACCAGAAATCCCCTAGTAACGTTAAATTATATGGTCTGAGAGGCCAGTGCCGTCATCAGGCGCTGGTCCGGTTCACCCGTTGCTTCCATTCCTAAACGAGCCTGCAAGCTTTTGATTGCACGGCGCGTGTTTGGTCCCATTACACCATCCGGATTGCCTGGATCGTACCCCATGTTCAGCAGCGCCTGCTGCATCTTCTTCACAGTGGGAGAACCCGCCTGTGAAACGGTGGTTTTCGGCTTGCCGGACCATTCGGTCGGGATCACAACTTTGTTCGCAGCAGGGTCGACCGGCTTCATCTGATAGGTCGCTACAGCTTCCAGTGCTTCTGCATGCTGGCGCTTGGTGAGGTTGGCGGCAACTTCATCACGCTTGCCAGCTGCATCCTCGTCACCCTGAAGGGCAGCGAGAGCGAACCACTTGTAGCTTTCGACCAGATCCTGCTCCATGCCGAGGCCACGGGCTGCAAGGATTGCCAGATTGAACTTGCTGTCTGCTACGCCATGGTCTGCAGCGATGCGGAACCATTTGACGGCGGATGTGTAGTCAGGCTCACCATCGATGCCCTCCACGAAGAGCACCGCCAGATTGTGCATGGCTTTGATGTTGCCCTGAGCAGCGGCCAGTGAATACCAGTCACGAGCCTGTGCCAGATCTTTCACAACACCGCGGCCCTTCTCGTAGAAGCTGCCAAGGCGATACTGTGCAGGGGCCAGACCTTGTGCGGCGGACTTGCGGTACCATTCAGCGGCGGAACCGAGATTTGCCGGAACCAGATTGCCTTCGGTGTAACGGCGCGCCACCTCAAACTGAGCGGCAGCATCACCGGAAACAGCTGCGGAACGCAGGTCCATCGGACCGATGGCGTATGGCAGATCGTAGGCGGACTGGTTTGGCGCAACCTGCTGGATTGGCGGCTGCGGGATGATTGGTGTCACGTGCTCACCAAAGCTCGTTGCCGATGCTTGCGGAGAAGTGGGAACGCTGGCGGTGGTGATTGGGTCAGCGGCAACTTCCGGCGCAACCTTCTGGGTTGGCTGGGCGTTTCCAGCTGCCGGACCAATATCCGTTGCCTGACCGAAGACCAGCTCCTTGGTTGGTTCGGACGGCGCTGTGGCGGAGCCGGACTGCCAGATGCTTGTGGAGCTAACAGGTGACGGTAACTCTGTTTCTGATGGCAAACCTGTTGCGCTGCTGAGAACGTCAGGCGCTGCCACTGCATCAACGCCACCGCTCAGCAGAGAGGTGTCGTCTTTGCCTGGCATTTCAGCGTTTGGCGCCATGATGCTTGGCTGTGCCTCAGAACCGGCAGTATCCACGCCATCAGCACTGGAGAAAACGCCAGACTTGAACACCTGGAAAGCACCGATGGTCAGAACAATTGCAGCAGCAGCCAGCATGATCGCACGGCGGCGGCTGGATTTGCTTTCCTTCTTCTTGCCCTTGGCTGGCTTTTCAGCTTTGCCCAGCTCAACTGGCTCTGCAGACAGATTGATTGGTTCTTTAACAGCGGTCTCTGTCTCAGGAACCATATCTTCTGCACTCAGAGAGATCGGCTCTTCAGCGACCTGAAGTTTGCTGAGAACCTGAGCGGTTGCGGCAGCTTTTTTGGCGCGCAGGCTTTCAGGCACCTCAACGTTTTTGGTGCGGTTTGGGCTGATGTAGTCCCGCAGGCGGCGTGCCCGCTCCGGTGCTTTGCTCTTGCCGGATGCTGGCTTGGCGTCTTCCTTCTTCGCCTCTTTTGCTTCCTTGGCAGCTGCTTTGGCAGCCCGGCGTGCAGCGGCGATGAAGTCTGCCTTGCGGTTGCGTGGTTCTTCCGGCTCAGCGGCGACAGCTGACTGTGCAGCCGTGTTGCCTTTGCGGCCCATGTTGAAGGCACCCAGAATGCTGCTGATCTGCTTATCGCCAACCAGCTTCTGGTGTTCCTCGGAAATCTCGGTGTCGCCAATGGCGGCGCGGATGCTTTCCAGATTTTCCAAGCGGTTGGAGATGGTGCCCAGAACATCGCGCACGTCTTGCAGCGCATGCTGGTCTACATCGCCCTTCTGACCGGAAGCTTCCAGCAGGGATTGCAGGTCGAGACGGAGGGCGGAGATTGCCGCTTCAACAGCTTCACCCTGATGTTCGCCGTTACCAAGAGCCAGATTGTCAGTGGCCGCTTTTACAGCATCCTGAGCGATCTGCTGGGCCTTGTCCACCATGTCGGTGTGCAGGCCTTTGAGTTCCTGTTCAATGGAGCCAAAGCTGTTTTCCAGATTGCCGATGGAACCGAACTGGCTCTGTGACATATCCAGCTTATGGGACAAGTCCGCGATCTGCTGTTCCAGACGGTCGATTTCGACGTCAGAAGACAGGCCAGATGGGCTGGAGATGGTTGCTGCCAGATCCTGCAGCTGAGCTTCGATATCGCCATTGGTTGCCAGCGCGCCAATGTGGCCGCGCAGTTCTGCGATCTCGGCGCGGATCATGGACAGAGCTTTGTCAGAAGAGCCGCCGTGTGCGCTGTCTTCCACCATCTGGGTCAGCGTCATCACACGTTGTTCAAGACGGGCAAGCGCTGCGCTTTCGTTCTCGTTCAAAGCAACTTCGAAGGAGGTGTCAGCGAGGCGAACCTCAATGTCATCCACCTTGTTGCAAAGGTGATCAAGGCGACCTTCGATGGATGTGAACGCCTGATCGAAGCCGGTTGAGGTTTCCGGGCTGCGCTCCATGCGGTCCAGCTGCTGACCAATGTTGGACAAACGCTCTTCCAGACGGTTCAGCTGATCACTGTTGCCCGCGTTTTCCGGGCCTTCAGCCAGAATGTTGGAGATGGAGTCCAGTCGGCCATGCAGGCGGTCGATCACTTCACCATCGGGCATGCGTGTTTCAACGCTGCTGAGGCGGGACTGGATATCGCGCTGGATAGCGGAGAAATGGTCCAGCTCATCCATGCGTGCAGTCAGGAAGCGGATGCGCTGATCCACATCATGGATCATGCGACCGGAGTCCAGACGGTCAATAACTTTTCTGAGCTGTGCTACTTCTTCGCGCACAACTTCAAGGCCAGCGGTGCCGGAACGATGCAGAACATCTTCCAGACGATCGCCCATAGAGGACAAACGGTTTTCAAGCGAGTTGAGCTGATCCACACGTGGCAACTGGCGGATTTGTGTTTCCACCTCTGCCATTCGCTGAGACAGGCTTTCATAAATCGCCGGGTCAACGTTCTTTTCTGCCAGTTCCTGCAGGCGGGACTGAATAGATGCATGGGCCATGCCCAGAGCGTTGAGGCTGTCTTCGATGTCGGAGCGAGACAGAGACGCCTTCATCTGCTCTAGCTCGTGGCGCAGTTCCTTAAGCAGCAGGCCATTGCCTTCCTCATCGCGCAGACGGCCAATGATTTCAGAAAGCTGTGCGCGATTGTCGGAGGTCCGATCCATCATCTCATCGCGCAGGCTGTTGAGCTGGGTTTGCATACCATCGTGAAGCATTTCAAAACGTGCTTCATCCGGCTCGCGCATATTGTCGAGCTGTTCGGCCAAATGCTTGAAGTGGCCGTCGATCATTGTGTTGAGCTCGGAATACTCCGCAGATTTTTCCGGCTGCTGCATGGCAGGCTGTGGCGCTTGCTGCGGCTGCACACCATGAGGGGCTGCAGCGGTGTTGAAGCGCGGCTCCATCTGGGTCACAGGCGGGCGGTTAAAGTCTTGTGCAGCTGGTGCCCAGGATGGCTCTTGCGGTGCTGGCTCAGGCTGACAAACAGATGCATTGCTTTCAGCCTTGGACGGCATGCCCTTCCCTTTTTCATTCTCGTTATGAGCAAGGGAGTTGAGGCGCTCGTCCAGAGCGTTCAGTGCATCCAGAACAGAGCTGATGCGCTTGACCTTGGAATTTTCTGCGGTTGGCGCCTCTTCCTGCTTTGCAGTTGGGGCAGCCCATTCCATCTTTTCCTGTGGTGAAGGAGATGGTGAGTAAGCAGATGGCTGCTCAGAGCGCATTGGCATAGGAGCAGGTTCGGTATACGGCTCCGCAGGATGGCGCGGCGCATAAGCAGCGCCCATCTCTGGCGCAGGACGCATGGCAAGCTGCTCATTGCGGCGCATGACTGGCGGGCGCGGATGCGATAACGGATCGCGGGAGATACCAGCGCGTGCGTACAAGTGCTGATCCACGGATGGATCATACTGGTCTTCATAGGCATGCGGGCTGGTGGACTGGTCCAGTCCGGATCTCAGATCAGAGCGGTGCCATGGATCGCGCGGACGCGGATTGTGTGCGTGTGGTTGCGGCTGAGGTTCGCCATAACCACGGGACGGACGGCCTTGTTCTGCGTGCATCAGGCGGCTTAATGCCTGAGCCACTTCATTCATCGCCTCTTCCTGAGAGGTTGGCTGAGGGTGTCCGTAGGGTTGCTGGCTCGCGCCACCATACTCGTCAGCATATGGAGAGTGGGTCGCATGCCTTGCTGCTGCAGGATTTCGTTGCGCCATTCCACTTTCCTCCAACCACTTAATGTGGTCTGCATCCAGCCCTTCTCCAAAGGACGTGTCTGAAGCGGATTTTCCAAATTCTGGTTTATTCCAAGACATGCCTGAAGGGCCCCATAAAACTGTCCGGTCCCGCGCGGTGTCCTGTTCACTTGCCCTAATCCAATTTTTTCAATCAACGTCAACTGCCTTACGCAGTGCATGAATAGGTCAAGGAACGAATCACTTTGCGGTTTTGCACCGGTCTCAAAACTCGTGGGACTATTTTTTTACTCGTTAGGTAAATAGTGGGTTAATAGGTCGAATTCTGCGTGAAGAGCCCTTAAGGAATGTGAATTATGGCTGTTATCGGGCAGATACCATGCATTTTTAGGGGTTACGGAACCAACTCATGAAAATAATTCGTGTTCTGATTTACTCGAATTAAGGGTTATCAAGCGGCTTCTGCTAGACCTACGTGTTCCTGCCAATGTATAAACTTGATAGAAATTGCGCGGTGCATCATTTAGCATGTACTCATGTACACATGTCGCGGGTTACCGGCAGTGTCGCGGAAGCAAAAAAGAACAGGTCAAGCAGATGAGCGAAGCCCTACATATCAATGAGATGATTGTTGATGTTGTTGCCAATGAGCTGGGTAAGGGAAAGAAGACCCAGTTTTCAATTGGTGATCTGGCAAAAGAATTTGATGTTACACTCCGCACTCTTCGGTTTTACGAGGATAAGGGACTCCTGAATCCTAAGCGGGACGGGCTTAATCGTATTTATAACCGTCGGGATCGCGCACGCCTGAAGCTGGTTCTGATGGGCAAGCGGGTCGGTTTTTCGCTCTCTGAAATTCGCGATATGCTGGACCTTTATGATCTGCGCGACGGTCAGGTCACGCAGCTGGAGGTCGCTCTTGGACGCTTCCAGGAACAGATCAAAGTTCTGGAAGGTCAGCGCGCCAATATCGATGAAGCGATTGAAGATCTGCAGCGCACCGTGACGATTGTCGAAGGTATGCTGCGAGAGAAAAAGAGCTGATTTTTCAAGCTCGAACAGGTGGGGCACACACCCCACCTTTTTTGTTTGGCAGCTCTGTTTCAGCGCCTCGATATATTCCCAGAGAATACATTCAATAAAATTCAGCTATTGAAACTCTCTCGTGCTTGTGCAGTTTCTTAATTTAATTGTTATCCAAGCCATAATCTCGCAAAATGCTCGCCACGCGGATGCGATACTTCTGGAAATATTCGTTTTTTCCCTTCCGCTGTGCTTCCTGATGCTTTTCCTGAGCACGCCAGCGCAGCACGGCCTCTTCATCCTCGAAAAATGACAGTGATAAAATTTTCTCAGGATTGGTGAGGCTCTGAAAGCGCTCCACGGAGATAAAGCCCGGGATTTTCTCCAGTTCCGGCTTAATGGAGGCGGCCATATCCAGATAACTGGCTTTGTGGTCTGCGAAGGGCTCAACTTCAAAGATAACGGCAATCATGCTGGGAACTTTCATTGATTAGAATGGCGATCAGGGCTTGGCATGTGGAGCAGATGCCAGAGTGAGAAAGATTCTGTCTTCTTTCAGGATGAACTTCTCTCTCATTGCGAACTCATAGTTTTCACGCCCCAGCGGGTCTTTGGCAAGAGTGGCTCTGTATTCTTCGTAGTGGGCAAGGCTTTGCACATTGTAGATGCCGTAGGCCAATGTGGTGGAGCCTTCATGAGGTGCGTAATAGCCGATCAGATCTGCACCACAGCGCGGGATCGCCTGCCCCCAATTGCGGGCATACTGTTGAAATTCCGCGCGTTTTGTCGGATCGATCTCATAGCGAATGATACATGTAAGCATCACAGGTCTCCGGTTCGGTTTGGTGATGCTGATGGTGTAGCAAGGCGAAATACGGTGTTGTTTCGATCGTGATCGAACTATCACTTCTTTGTGTGTGTTATAGTCCGAGGACGTTTTCACGAATGGAGCCGCACATGAAAGAAGGACCAAACATTGCCGGGATCGCCGCGCTGATTGGAGATCCGGCACGGGCAAACATGTTGCAGGCTCTGATGACTGGCGTTGCCCTCACTGCCAGTGAACTGGCGCAGGAAGCGGGCGTGACGCCGCAGACCTCCAGCTTTCACCTGAGCCGTCTGGCCGAGGCCGGGCTGGTGAGCCTGCGCAAACAGGGGCGGCACAAGTATTACAGTTTGGCGGACAGTGATGTGGCGGCTCTGCTGGAGGCCATGAGCGGGATTGCCATGCGCACTGGTATGACGCGCGTGCGCACCGGCCCCAAAGAACCGGCCCTGCGTAAAGCGCGGGTTTGCTACAATCATCTGGCGGGCGAATATGGTGTGCAGGCTTACGATAGTCTGTTGGCGCGGGATTTTCTCGTGGAGGATGGCGAGCAGTTGCATCTGACGGGTGACGGGCGCTCGTTCTTAACCGAGCTGGGTGTGGTGCTTCCTGAGAAGGAGACGAAACGGCGGCCTTTGTGCAAATCCTGTCTGGATTGGAGTGCGCGGCGCTCGCATCTGGCGGGGATTGCGGGCACCTCCCTGCTCTCGTTCTTTCTGGATCAAGGCTGGGCCAAGCGTGTTGAGGGTAGTCGCATCATTGAGTTTTCCCGAGACGGCGATTCTCGCTTTCACGCCATATTTTCCCTTTAAAATTGAGGGGCAGACAAAGGTTACCCGTCACTTTCATAGTGCTAGAGGCAAGGCACACTGAGATTTCACAGGGAAGTTATCAGGTGGGAACCCGCAGGATTCCGCGGATACGTACCTGCCCCTAAGAAATTACACTTGGGTATAACTTGCCGCAGGCGCGAGGGCGCTCTATATTCCGAAACAAGTTGACGTTTACGCAAACGTTAAAGCCATGCCTCTAGGGTTGGTCGGAAGGAAAAATTGAGATGCCGAGTTATAGTGCTCCCGTTGAAGATACCCTCTTTTTGCTCAAGGACGTTTTGGGCTACGAGAAACATTCCAACTTGCCAGGGTTCGCCGAGGCAACGCCGGATCTTGTTGAAGCTATTCTGAAAGAAGGCGCAAAGTTCTCTGAAGAGATCGTGCAGCCACTGAACCAGAGCGGCGACAAGATTGGCTGTACCCGCCATGACGATGGAACCGTGACAACACCTCCAGGCTTTAAAGAGGCTTACCAGTCTTACGTGGAAGCTGGCTGGGGCGGTCTGTCCATTCCTGAGCAGTATGGTGGACAGGGCATGCCTGCGACCCTTTCTGTTATTCTGAATGAGTATCTGTGTTCCGCAAACCAGGCGTTTGCGATGTACCCTGGCCTGACCGCCGGTGCATGGCAGCTCTGCTTGTTCATGCAAATGACGAAATTAAAGACACCTACCTGCCGAAAATGGTGACTGGTGAGTGGACAGGGACTATGAACCTGACCGAGCCACACTGTGTACCGACCTTGGCATGCTGCGCACAAAAGCAGCGCCACAGGGCGATGGCAGCTACAAGATTTCCGGCACAAAGATCTTCATCTCCGCTGGTGATCAGGACCTTTCCGAGAACATTGTCCACCTTGTTCTGGCACGTATCGAAGGTGCTCCAGAAGGCACCAAGGGTATTTCCCTATTCGTCGTACCGAAGAAGAAGCTGGATGCGGACGGAAATCCGGGTGAGATGAACGGTGTGTCCGTTGGTTCCATCGAAGAGAAGATGGGCATCCACGGCAACGCGACCTGTGTCATGAACTATGATGAGTCCGTGGGCTATCTCGTTGGGGAAGAGAACAAAGCCTGCGTGCGATGTTCGTCATGATGAACGAAGCACGCCTTGGCGTTGGTATTCAGGGTCTGGCTCAGTCTGAAGTGGCTTACCAGAACGCTGTGACCTACGCGAAGGACCGTATTCAGGGGCGCTCGCTGACCGGACCTAAAAATCCGGAAAAACAAGCTGATCCAATCATCGTTCACCCGGATGTCCGCCGTGTGCTGATGACCATTCGTTCCTTCAACGAAGCAGCGCGTGCGCTTTACATGTGGACCTCTCTGCATGGTGACGTGTCCCACCTGTCTCAGGATGATGCTGAAAAGCAGGCATCTGACGACATTATGGGTCTGCTGACACCTGTCGTTAAAGGCGTTCTGACTGATAAGGGCTTTGACAACACCGTTATGGCTCAGCAGCTTTACGGTGGTCACGGCTACATTCAGGAATGGGGTATGGAGCAGTTCGTTCGCGACGCTCGTATCGCCATGATCTATGAAGGGGCTAACGGCGTTCAGGCGCTTGACCTTGTTGGCCGTAAGCTGCCAGCAAACGGCGGTCGTGCGATCCAGGCATGGTTTAAGGAAGTCGGCGCGTTCATTAAAGAACACGAAGGCGACGAAGAGCTTGGCGTTTACATGAAGGGCCTGAAGCAGTCCCTGAAAGACCTGCAGGCCGCAACCATGTGGTTCATGCAGAACGCTATGAAGAACCCGGATGACGCGGGTGCTGGTTCTACCGATTACATGCACCTGTTCGGTCTGGTGGCTCTTGGGTACATGTGGACCAAGATCGCGATTGCTGCGAACCGCAAGATCAAGGACGGTGCAAACGGTCAGGAAGACTGGCTGAAAACCAAGCTGACCCTTGGCACTTTCTTCATGGAACGCGTGATGCCTGAATCTTCAGCGCATCTGGCACGCATCTCCACCGGCTCTGAAACCATGATGAGCCTGGACGCGGAAGCGTTCTAATCACTTTATCGCAATTCGAGAGCCCGGGATCTTTCTTGGGCTCTTGTCCTGCCCTATTCTCGATCTGATATATTAAACTGACAGATTTTAGGAGTGCGATATGGCGGAGTATGAACTTCAGTGTTTTGCGCAGAGCGGCAATGCCTACAAGGTTGCGCTGATGCTGGAGCTTTCCCAGGCATCATGGACCCCGGTGTGGGTCGATTTTTTTAATGGTGCCACCCGCGATCCTGAGTTCCGCAGTGAAGAGAATGAGATGGGAGAAATTCCTGTGCTCCGGCACGGGGAGACACGGCTGACCCAGTCTGCGTGATACTGGAGTACCTTTCCCAGCAGCTTGGCACATTTGGCTGGGAGAACGAGGAAGAACGCCGGGAAATCCTGCGCTGGCTGTTCTGGGACAACCACAAGCTGACCAGCTATGTGGCGACCCTGCGCTACATGCGAGCCATGGTGAAAACCGGTGAGACTGATGTGACCCGCTTTTTTGAAGGCCGGGCCATCGCCGCTTTGAAGGTGCTGGACCAGCGCCTTGCGGACACTGACTTCCTTGTTGGAAATCGCCCAACAATCGCAGACCTTTCGGTGTGCGGATACTTATTTTGGCCAGAAGAGATTGGTGTGGACTTCGGCCTTATTCAAATGTGAATGCATGGCTTGAGCGGATTAAGGCCCTGCCCCATTGGGTAGCCCCTTATGACCTGATGCCCGGCCACCCCTTGCCTACACCAGCCTGACCAATTTTTTCGCGGAGGACAATATGGCAGACGCCCTTATATTCGATCATGTTCGCACCCCACGCGGGCGCGGCAAGAAAGACGGCTCCTTGCATGAAGTTTCGACAGCACGCCTTGCAGCGAACGCTCTTGAAGCCATCAGAGACCGTAATGAGCTTGACACCAAGCTTGTAGACGACGTTGTGCTTGGCTGTGTTGACCCAGTGGGTGATGCAGGTTCTGACATCGCGCGTGCAGCTGTCTTCGCAGCAGATTATGACCGCTCTGTTCCTGGTATGCAGATCAACCGTTTCTGTGCATCCGGTCTTGATGCGGTGAACATGGGTGCTTCTCAGGTCATGTCCGGCCAGAACCAGCTTGTTGTTGCTGGTGGTGTTGAAGCGATGAGCCGCGTTGGACTTGGTGCTTCCGGCGGTCCATGGCCTGCAGACCCGCAGGTGGCTATTCCTGCCTACTTCATGCCTCAGGGCGTTTCCGCTGACCTGATCTCCACCAAATACGGTTTCAACCGTGATGACGTGGATGCCTATGCGGTTGAGAGCCAGAAGCGCGCGAAGAAGGCTTGGGACGAAGGTCGTTTCAAAAACTCGGTTGTACCTGTGCGCGACATCAACGGTCTGACCATTTTGGACCATGACGAACACATGCGTCCGCAAACAGACATGCAGTCTCTGGCTGGCCTGAACCCGTCTTTTGAAATGATGGGCAACATGGGCGGCTTTAACGCTGTTGGTATTCAGGCTCACCCTGAAATCGAGAAAATCAACCACATGCACCACGCTGGTAACTCCTCCGGTATCGTTGATGGTGCAGCTGCTGTGTTGATGGGTACGAAGGAAGCTGGCGATGCGATTGGCCTTAAAGCCCGTGCACGCATTAAAGCTTTTGCCAATATCGGTTCTGACCCTGCTCTGATGCTGACTGGTCCGGTTGATGTGACCGAGAAGCTTTTGAAAAACGCAGGCATGGAAATTGGCGATATCGACCTGTTTGAGCTGAACGAAGCGTTTGCTTCTGTTGTTCTGCGCTACATGCAGGCCTTTGAAATTGACCACTCCATTATGAACGTGAATGGCGGTGCGATTGCGATGGGTCACCCACTGGGTGCAACCGGCGCAATGATCCTTGGCACAGTTCTGGATGAGCTGGAGCGTCAGGACAAGAACACGGCTCTTGTTACTCTTTGTATTGGTGCAGGCATGGGTACTGCGACCATCATCGAGCGCGTTTAAGGGGGGAGAACGACAATGACATACACACACTTTACCCTTGAAACCGATGCAGACGGCTTTGCAGTTCTGAAATGGGACTCGCCTGAAAAGCCAATGAACGTGTTTGATGAGTCCGTCATTAACGAGCTGGACAAAGTCATCGACGACATCACTGCTGATGACGCCATCAAAGGTGTTGTTGTTGCTTCCGGCAAGAAAGCGTTTTCCGCAGGTGCTGACCTTTCCATGATCGGCAAGGCTCTTGGCGCCTATAAGAAACGTCAGAGCATCGATCCGGAAGGAGCTGCGAAAGAGCTGTTTGAGGGCACTCGCAAGCTTTCACTCGTGTTCCGCAAAATGGAAACTTCCGGCAAGCCATACGTGGCTGCAATCAACGGCGTTTCCATGGGTGGAGGCACCGAGCTGGCTCTGGCTTGTCACAAGCGTATTGGCGCTGAAGAAAGCCTGAAGATGGCTCTGCCTGAAGTTAAGGTGGGTCTGTTCCCAGGTGCTGGTGGTACGCAGCGTGTGATGCGCATGGTGCCGGATCTTCAGGGCGGCCTGCAGTTCCTGCTGATGGGTCAGAACTAGATGCCAAGAAGGCCCTGCGCCTGAAGCTGATTGACGACGTTGCGCCGGAAGCTGAGCTGGTTGACGCTGCCAAGAAGATGCTTGCTGAAGGTGTTGACCCTGTTGCGCCTTGGGACAAGAAGGGCTTCAAGATCCCTACCGGTAAGGTTTACTCCCCATCCGGCATGCAGTTCTGGCCAGCAGCGAACGCGATCTATCGTCAGAACACTTATGACAACTATCCGGGCGCACGCTACATGCTGCACTCCGTTGTTGAAGGTCTGATGGTTCCATTCGACACTGGTCTGACCATCGAGAGCCGCTACTTTGCGCATGTTCTGCAGAGCAAGGAAGCCGCTGCTATGGTTCGCTCCCTGTTTGGTTCCATGCAGGAGCTGAACAAAGGCGCACGCCGTCCAGCAGGCGTTCCAGAAAGCAACCTGAAGAAGGTTGGCGTTCTTGGCGCAGGCATGATGGGCGCAGGCATTGCCTACGTGACAGCAAAAGCTGGTTTGGAAGTTGTTCTGATCGACCAGTCTCAGGAAGCTGCTGACAAGGGTAAGTCCTACTCTTCAGACCTGATGGACAAGGCTATCAAGCGTAAGAAATCTACGCCTGAGAAGAAAGAGAAGCTGCTCAGCCTGATCACTGCGACCACCGACTACAGCGCGCTGTCTGACGTGGATCTGGTTATTGAAGCTGTGTTTGAAGACCGTGAAGTGAAGCGCGTTGTGACCGAGCAAGCAGAAGCGGCGATGCCAGCTTCCGCGATCTATGCGTCCAACACTTCTACGCTTCCGATCACCTCTCTGGCAGAAGCTTCTTCCCGTCCAGCAGACTTCATCGGCATTCACTTCTTCTCCCCAGTGGACAAGATGATGCTTGTTGAGATCATTCTGGGTGAGAAGACCGAGGACAAGGCAACTGCTGTTGCTCTGGACTACGTGAAAGCAATCAAGAAGACTCCGATTGTTGTGAATGACAGCCGTGGCTTCTACACCTCCCGTGTTGTTGGCACCTACGTTCGCGAAGGCATCATGATGCTTTCCGATGGTGTTCCAGCAGCGATGATCGAGAACGCTGGCAAGATGGCAGGTATGCCTGTTGGTCCGCTGTCGCTGGGTGATGAAGTTGCTCTGGACCTTGCCTGGAAGATTAAGGAAGCAACCAAGAAAGACCTTGGTGATGCGTACCCATCCAGCGGGTTCGATGAGATCCTTGATGCGATGGTTGTGAAGCATGAGCGTCATGGCCGTAAGAACACCAAGGGCTTCTACGACTACAAAGGCAAAGACAAGGCTCTGTGGCCTGGTATCACCGAGATCACCGGCCCAGCGAAGTCTGCTGATGAGTTTGACGTTGAAGAACTGAAGGACCGTCTGCTGGGCATTCAGGCTCTTGAAACCGCACGCGTGTTTGAAGAGAACTGCCTGACAGACGTTCGTGAAGCAGACGTTGGTTCCATCCTCGGCTTTGGCTTTGCACCGTTCTCTGGTGGTACGCTGTCCTACATCGACGGCATCGGCACCAAAGAGTTCGTAGAGCGCTGTGACAAGCTGGCTGCCAAGTGGGGCGACCGCTTCGCACCAAACAAGCAACTGCGCGCAATGGCAGAAGCTGGTGAGACCTACTACGGTAAGTTCTCTCCTGCAGAGGCTGTGGCAGAAGCTGCTGAGTAATACAGACCCGGCTGGGCTTTACGCCTCAGCCCTCTGGTCTAAGTTTGAAGCGCCGGTGGGAGACATCTCATCGGCGTTTTTGTTGGAATAGCTCTCGTCGTTAGCTTTTGGCTTTAAGAAGCGTTTACGGCATCGGGGCGGTGTTCATGAGTTCTTTCATGCCGCGTTTAACTTGCTCTTCTATTTTGCTGAAGAGGAAGGTTGTTTTCATAACGCAGGCATGATGCCCCATGGCCGAGATTGTTCTCATCGTATTTTGCCTTGTTATCGGGATTGTTCTGCGGCTCACCAAAGCGCTTCCTGACTCAGCAACGAAGGTGTTTGGCGGCTGGGTCATCTACGTTGCGCTGCCTGCCATGGCTATCAAGAATGTGCATGGCGTTACCGTTTCAGCCGACTGGTGGTTTGCAGCTGCAACTCCGTGGATCGGTGTGGGCTTCGCGATCCTGTTCTTTGTTCCTATTGGCAAGTATTTCAAGTGGTCCTGGCAGAGGATTGGCGCGCTTCTGCTGGTTGCCGGATGGGCAAACACCAGCTTTGTCGGCCTGCCGATGATCTCAGCCTTAGCGGGTAGCCAGTATCTTGGCGTCGGGCTGGTGATCGACCTCTTCGGTTCTTACCTTGCCCTCTCCATTCTCGGGATCAGCATTGCCACCGTTGCTAGTGCTGGCGCTTTTGAACTCCCAGTAATCGTCCGACGCATTCTCACGTTCCCCCCGTTTTGGGCGATCATTGTTGCGCTTGCGACCAACCATCTGGGCCGTCCGATCTGGATTGATGATGTGGTCGGCACGCTGGCCGACACGCTAACGCCGATGGCTCTTGCAGCTGTGGGCTTTGCCCTGAGATTAGAGCACTTAAAAGGGCGATGGGCTCCTATTGGCCTCGCTCTCACCTTCAGCCTGGTTCTGGCGCCGTTGTTTCTGTATCTGGTTTATGCGGGGCTTGGGCAGCTGGAAAACAACATCGCCCGCATCGCCCTTCTGGAAATGGCAATGCCCCCCATGCTGGGCGCAAGCCTGATCGCCCTGCAGTACAACCTGGAGAGCGAACTGGTCGCCGCCACCATCGGCGTCGGCGTCCCCCTCTCCCTAGCCACAGCAAGCCTCTGGTGGTTCTTTGTGTTTGCGGGTTAGGGCTTGTAAGGATAAGCGTTATAGTTCAGTCATCGGAACCAAGATATCAATGAGTGCGATATAGCGAACCTCATATGGGAGAAATCAAAGTAAGCAATTTCAAACAGTTTCTTGATCGCTTTGGAAGCTTTGACGGAGCAGTCCTAGAAAAAATTGAATATGTCACTAGCAACAGGCAAAACGACTATACTGTCTCGCTGTTCTTTAAGGCTGTCGATGTTTCAAGAACTACTCATGGTACTTTTGGACCAGAAATGTACGTTAAGATAACAGTCTCTGGAGAAGTCGAGTTTAGGTTCAGAGAGCTGTCAGGTGGCGTATATTCAGTATTGAATGACGAAATCATAATTACTTTTGACGGCCAGAAAACCTTCATAAATTTTGGTGCAATGCATTCAAAAGACTGGAATACTGTCAATTGGACAACAGAAGAGACTAGGCGTTCAGAGTTTTATGTGGCTGGTAACTGTGCTTGCTGGGAAGTTTTGCAGGAAGACCATTTTATAAACGCTGGTCCCCACTAGTAGACTCATACTTTCAGTTACCTAAGACCAGATCCCCTCCACTCATACACCTTCTCCTCCTCTCTCTCCTCAATCAGCTCGAAGCCGTGGCGGAGGTAGAAGGGGTTGGCGCGGCTTTTGGGGAGGACGTCGAGGCGGATGGGTTTGGTATGGGCGATGGCTTGTTGTTTCAGGAGGGTGAGTATCTCCGCTCCGATACCGCGACCTTGTGCATTGGGGTGGAAGTACAGACGTTCCAGATAGAGGTGGTCTTGTTTGTCCCAAAGAACGTAGAAGCCCAGAACCTCATCGTTCTCGATGATCTTCCATGTGGAGGCAGGGTCGAAGCTGTCTTTGAAATATTGCCGGTAGAGCTCATGATCGAACATACCGTTGGCTTCCATATTGTCTTTCATGGCCAGATGGCGAAGGTCTGCGAGCAAGTCAAAGTCAGCGGCGGCAGCAGGTACTATGTGCCATGAAGGCCGCTCTATGAGAGCCTGCTGGTCATCGTTACAGCTCTCCAATTCGTTTTGTTTCATCATTCCCCACTTCACGATGAGATTACTCATGCATCTTTGAATGCACGCTGATTTTGCAATGTGCTGAAGGACACTCGCTTGACTGCGCAAATCCTATACCAGAGGTTGAAGATAACAACCTAGCAAAGATCACGCGATGCCTATCAACACTCAGAGCGTTACCAATGTTCAGGCCACACATCCGCTGCAGTCAGCAGCCGGTGTGCAGAACGTACAAAGCACCAATAAAGCCGTTGAAGTTGGACAATCCTGGAAAGGAAGCCTCAGCTGGCAATCTGGGGCAACACCGCTGGAAGATAACTCGCACTTTCGCGAGAACCTGACCAACCAAGCTGCCTTACTTCAACCCACTGCGCACAGCTGCATGAACTGTAAGGAAGCCGTTTTGCTGATGGGCCTCAAGGCTTATGCTGATACGCCAGAAAGCAACAGGGTTATTCGCGAACTTGAGGATAGCGTCAGCGACGACATTGGCTACAATGAAATTCTGGATGAGGTTGTCGGATATGACGAGAGCGAGCCAGCGACTTCATTTGAGGCTGGCGACGTTGTTTTCTTTTTTGCTGACACCCATGTGGCCCTTGGCGCAGAAGACGGCAAGGTGCTAAGCTTGTGGTTTGGGCCGAGCTCCTCCGGCAATCTGCAAGAGGCGAGCCCGGAAGATCTCTTTCAGCTGACAAAGGAAAATCCTGAGGTCTACTATCAGGCTGCTAAAGGCTGGTTCAATGTAGAGTCAGGCGATCCTGAGATTGAGTTTCAGTTTCTGGATGTCAAATCTCAACTGCAGGACGCTCTGGAAGCAAATGGCGGTCTCTCTCCAACTCAGAAGTATGAGTTCACAGCAAAAATCGACGGTTTGCTTCGACAGGCGGGAGCTGATCCCAACAATGCCTGGGAGTTTATCACTGTCGCTAAGCAACCGCTGGAAGTGCTGGCCAAGTAAGGATGTGGCTTACGCTATTTCCGCCTTGGTTAGGCACTTCGGAGTGTACTCATTGTAGTTGTTGACGCCTTCGGAGTGGGTCAGGTGGAAGCCGTGGTGCTGGTAGAAGGCGTTGGCGGGGCTGATGCAGAGGGCGTCGAGGCGGATGGGTTTGTTTTGCTTGTCCGCTTGTGCCTTGATCTGGTTCAGGAGTTTAGACCCGATGCCGAGACCCTGAGTTTCGGGCAGCAGGTAGAACATATCCAGATAGAGGTGATCCGGGTGGTTCAGGACCACATAGAAGCCAATGGTTTTGCCGTTTCTGCGGATTTTCAGCGTCTTTTCAGGCGCGAACTCGTTCTGGAACATCTCGCGGGCTTTGTCATGATGAAACAAGCCATTGGCTTCTGCACTTTCCTTCATGGATGTGTAGCGAATGTGCTGGAGTTCTTCAAAGTCATCCTGAGAAGCTGTTTCGAGATAGAAGGCAGGTTCGGGCGTGAACTCATAAATGTTCTCGTAGCCTTCTGAATGGATCACAGAGAAGCCATGGGTCTGATAGAACTCATTTGACCGACTGATCCTGAGCGCATCAAGGCGTATTGGCTTACCTGCTTTCGTGGCAATCTCTTTCAGGTGATGAAGTATTTTTGAGCCAATCCCTTTCCCTTGCGCGGCTGGCCGCAGGAACAGCATGTCCAGATAGAAATGGTCTGGATAGGAGTGAAATGCATAGAAGCCCAGCAGCTCCCCTTCGAGTTCAATCTTCCATGTGGCATCGGGTTTGAAATCTTCGAAGAAATGGCTGCGGGCCAAGGGGTAGTTGGTGAGGCCATTGGCGGCCCACTCATCTTTCATGGCCTCGTGGCGCAGGTCAGCCAGTTGTTCCGCATCTTCGGGCTTTGCGCGCTTCAGGATGAACTTTGGTGTTCCTGGTTTTATATGTTCCAGAGGGAGTTCGTAGTAGTTGTCGAACTCTTCACTGTGGGTGTGCTGAAAGCCGTGGCGCTGGTAAAAGGTATTGGCTTTGCTCTGCTTGAGTGCACCAAGGCGAACAGGTTTTCCTTTTGCAAAAGCGTAGGCTTTGATTTGCGAGATTACCTTAGCGCCAATGCCTCCCCCCTGGGCTTTTGGGTGGATGTAGAGGTGATCCAGCCAGATGTGCTCAGGACGGTCTCGTAGCACATAAAACCCAACAGGCATTACACCGCTGACGAGCTTATTGGTTTGCTCAGGTTCGAACCCTTTGAGAAAGCGCTCTCGTGCTCTTTGCGGATCAAACCTGTCCAGCACTTCAAGGCTTTCGCGCATGGCTTCTACGCGCAGGGCCGCCAGGTCTTCTGCATCTTGGGGCTCTGCTGCGTAGATTACAAACTCACTCATCCCTGCCTCCGCCGGTGAGGCTGGACAGGCCAGCCTCATTTGATTCCGATGGAGAGAAGGTATTGGATAACTGCCTAGATCTTCAACACAATCTTGCCAACAGTGCGTTGGTTTCTCATCTCTTTCAGGGCAGGCCCTACATCTTCAAGACTGATCTGCCTGATCTTTGGTACAGAGATCTCGCCAATTTCCAGAAGCTTTGAAAAGACTGTGCCTGCTTTGACCAGATTGGCTTTGGCTTTTGGGCCGGCGCGCAGACTTGAACCCAGACTGAGCTGGTGGAAACTAAGGCCTTTCAGAAATGCATTGTCATAGGCAGCAGGGCGCACGGTGCTGACGAGTTCGACCATCTCCCCTTCAAAGCCCAGACAGCTTGCAGCGGTAATGTCGTTGTCGCCGCCAACCGTATCAAGCGCTACATCAACGCCTTGCCGTCCGGTTTCCTCAAAAGCGATGCCAATCACATCTTCCCAACCGTAGTCGATCGCGCGGGTCGCACCGAGAGAATGCACGTAGTCGAGATTGCGCTCAGAACACGTCGCCAGAATTTTCTCTGTACCGAAGTGTTTGGCGATCTGGATGGCAAAGCCACCCACACCACCTGAGCCGCCCATGACCAGCAGAGTATTGCGGTTTTCGATGTCCAGCTTATCCACGAGGGCGCGCCATGCAGTCCAGCCTGCGCATGGGGTTGCCGCAGCTATAACCGGGTCCACATCCGGGTGCCTGACGAGTGCCTCAGCATCGGTGACAGCAAACTCTGCAAGTCCACCGTGGGGCCTGAACATGTTGCCGTGATACAGAACTGCATCGCCCACAGCCCAGTTTGTGACACTCTCGCCGACCTGCTCGATGTTGCCGGACACGTCCAAACCGGGCACCCAGTTGTCACTCATGTCTCGCGCAGCAGCGCACCATTTGTTGATCTTTGCATCGACCGGATTGAGGCCGGTGGCAACCACCTTTACCAGCACTTCACCTTTTGCCGGGGTGGGCTTTTCCACGTCAGCCAGCACGAACTCGTCGGTCTCTTTGTGGTAGGTCACAGCTTTCATGGGCTATCCTATGGTCTTCTTTGCCAGCCTTTGGGCACGTGCAGTTAACGCTCCGGCGGCCATCCTCTTGTTTTGGAGGTACTGTAAGGAAGACGCACTTAAAGGAAAGACCGATTACTGCGTATATGGAATGGAATAGAAAATTTGGCGTCGCCCCATATGAAAGAGTAGGCTGGGTGCCTATATAGGGATCAAAGCATTGTAAAGCAGTTTGCTATTACCCTGTCCTTTGCCTGGGTTTTACGTCCACTGCCCTTTTTGAGCACGGCTATTGCGGAGATTTTGATGTCAAACGATAAGTTCAACCGTTTTCTTGGAGACACGCCGGGACGCGTGCTCATTCGGCTGATTTTTCTATCTTTGATTGTCGGGATTGTGCTGTCTGCGCTGGACTTTTCGCCGCTGACCCTGATCTACTCCGTGCAGGATTTCTTTATCCGGATCTGGAATATGGGCTTCTCAGCCATTGAGCGCTTTGGCTCCTACTTCTTCCTTGGAGCCATTGTGGTGGTGCCGCTGTGGTTTATCTCACGGCTGATGAACTGGCGCGGACGATAACCGCGCCTGCTCTTAACTTACTGCATGCAGATATTGTGAATGTTGACGGACAGGTTGTCGAAGATCTCCGGATCTTCGCTGGTGTTGCCGATCAGAACAGCCACTTCCAGTGCTGCCAGAACAAAGTCCGACTTTACCAGAGCTTCTTCTGAGGACCAGTTGCCGCTGTACTCCAACAGGTCTGCGAGCCATACACGGGCACGGCGAGCAAAGGTTGCAGCAAGCTCCTGCAGGTCTTCCGGCAGTTCTTCGTCCTTATCGCCCAGCACTGCGGACAGGAACAGCTCGCCGCCGTCTGCCATGCCAGCCTGAAAAGCTGCGATGTAAGTGTCCAGTGCTCTGCGGAAATGAAGCGTCTGTGTGGAAGGATCACCAAGGATCTGCAGGAAGCGGTCGATGTATCTTTGCAGAACAGCACGCTCTACCCCATTGACTGAGGAGAACATTTCAGAAATGTCCTGTTCGCTGGTTCCGGTGGAACTGGCAAGCTGATCAACATCCAAGCCCAACAGTCCGCTTTCCCGGATCATGTAATCCGCAGTATCCAGTACAACGCTTCTATTGGTGACCACAACACCCATATGTGTCTCCTAGCCTTCCGAGGCATTTTATTTGCACTTTACGGAGGGGATACTGCGCATTTTTCATAAAATGGCAAGACACATTTACCTATTCAGTTCTTAAAGGTGGAATTTTATATTTTACTAAAATTTTATATAAAAAGGACTTGTTTTTGAATTATAAGTACTTCGCTGCCACGCGGTACAGGTTTGAGTGCCGGTTAACCAATAGTCTAAGATTATACGAATAACCACCTCCCAGCACACCTGCAAGTGGAAGACCTTCATTCCTTACCAGTTTAAAGACAAGTTCCTCCCGTTTTCGCAGCCCTTCATCGGAGAGGGCAAGGCGGCCTAAACGGTCGTCATGGTGAGGGTCAACACCGGCATTGAAGAACACCAGATCTGCTTTGAACGTGGTGAGCACGCGTTTGAGAGTATCTTCCAGAATTGACAAGTACTCGTCGTCCTCCATGCCGTCTTCCAGCGGCACATCCAGCGTAGAGGCTTTCTTTCGGACGGGGTAGTTCTTCTCTGAATGGAGTGAGAGGGTGAAGACGCTGGTGTCGTGAGCGAAGATATCGGCAGTGCCATCCCCCTGATGCACATCCAGATCGATGATCAGTACGCGGCGGACCATACGCATGGCCTGCACTGCCCTCACCGCGACTGCAACATCATTGAAGACGCAAAAGCCAGCACCCTGCGCAATGCGGGCGTGGTGGGACCTCCGGCGGTGTTGCAGGCCACGCCGTGCTCCAGCGCCAGCATGGCCGTCAGCAAGGATCCACCTGTTGCGCACTGGGCACGGAAGGAGACGCTCTCAGTCATGGGAAAGCCGATTTCGCGGGCAACGGCGTGCGGTACCGTGCAGCTCAGCACCTGATCCACATACTCCCTTGCATGAACGCGCAGCAGATCATCGCGTGAGATGGGGGCTGGCTCATGGAAGTCATAGAGTGCGCCCTGCGGGTCTGTCTCTTTCAGCACCGTGCGACCTCGGCATACTTTCTCATGGGGAACCGATGGTCCTCCGGAATGTCCGCTGTGTAGGCGGGATGATGCACAATTGGTAGTCTCACGAGAGCAACACCTTCTCTGTTTCAAGCCAATCTAACTGATCTCTCAAGATTATAAATATGGACAAAAACAGAACAAACCAATATGAGCATAGAGACTTCAATTTCCCCAAGCCCATTTGAGCTGCAGGCCCGCATTGCTCTCGTGCGTTTAAAGGTTTTTCCGTGTCTACAAGTTTCAAAGTGACAAACCGCTCTTTCCTTGCGCTCGCTGTCCCGATGACCCTGGCGTATATCTCCACTCCATTGCTGGGGCTGGTTGATACTGCAGTGATCGGGCAGCTGCATGATGCTGCTTTGCTGGGTGGTTTGGCTGTGGGTACGATCCTGTTTGATGTGATCGGTGCGTTCTTTTACTTCCTGCGTGCAGGTACTACGGGTCTGGCCGCACAAGCTCTTGGCGCCAGCAATGGCAACGAGATGCGGGCTGTGTTGGCACGGGCGCTACTGTTGGGGCTGATTGGCGGTGTGATTGTTATCTTCCTGCAATGGCCGATCCTGAGTTTTGGCCTGCCGATCATTGGCGGTACGGAAGCAGTTCAGGAAGCTGCGGCGACCTATTTTGCAATCCGTGCGTTTTCTGCCCCGTTTGTGCTCGCCAACTATTCCATCCTTGGCTGGTATCTTGGACTGAGCAAGGCGGGCATCGGGCTGCTTATTCAGACCTTCCTGAATGTCACCAATATGGTGCTTTCGGTGGTGTTTGTGCTTGGGTTCAACTGGGGCATTCCGGGTGTTGCTGTGGCAACCTTCATTGCGGAAATGCTGACATTCTGTCTGGGGCTTTACCTGATTAAGCGCGAGCTGAATGGCGCACCGCTGCCGACCTTCTCTCAGATTATCATCTGGGAAAAGCTCAAGCCAATGCTGGCATTGAACCGGGATATCATGATCCGGTCCATGGTGATGCTGTTTGCCTTTGGCTTCTTCACATCGCGCAGTGCAGCTCAAGGTGAAGTGGTTCTGGCTGCAAATGCAGTTCTGGAGAAGTTCATTCTGGTTGCTGCGTTCTTTCTGGATGGAACGGCATCAGCTGCCGAACAGGTGGTTGGGCAAGCGATTGGTGCCAAGCAACGCACGGCCTTCCGTAAGGCTCTACGGCTTTCCATCGGCTGGGGCTTTGGGCTTTCCTTTGGCGCAGCAATGGTGCTGTGGCTGACCGGTGGTGTGGTGATTGATCTGCTGACCACCCATGCGGAAGTACGAGAGACAGCGCGGACCTTTATGTTCTGGGCTGTCCTAACGCCAATCATAGGCACTCTGGCTTTCCAGATGGATGGAATATTTATTGGCGCAACGTGGTCCCAGGACATGCGGAACTCTGTGGTGGTTTCAACCATACTGTTCCTTGCCAGCTACTATCTGCTGTTTCCGATCTATGGAAACGACGGGCTCTGGTTCTCGTTGCTGGTGTTCTTCGGTGCACGTGGGTTGACGCTGAGCTATCTGTGCGTCGTGCGTGAGCGGCAGTATTTTGGCGCTCTGCAGCCAGCTTCCAGTAGGGCTGGCTGATCACGAGATCAAAAGGCGAGGCTACTGATACGCACCTCGCCTAGTCTCTACTAGTCGAGCGTTTTGTCTGCCCAGATGTCGTTGTCGATGCCGACAAGCTCCTGCAGGTTGGAAATGCCTCGGGCTGCGACCAGACGAGAGAGATGCTGATTGATCTTCTTCACCAGCGTCTGCCCTTCATAGACCATGCCGGAATACAGCTGGATCTGGTTGGCCCCTGCAAAGATCTTGGCAGCCGCTTTTTCTGGCGTATCTACTCCACCAACACCAAAGAGCGGCAAGTCCGGTCCTACAGCGCGTCTGGTTTTCGCCAGAGCGATGGTTGCGCGTTCGAACAATGGAGCGCCTGACAGACCGCCGGCTTCCTTCGCTTGCTTTTGATCTTTGAGCGTGGATGGGCGGGCGATGGTGGTGTTGGAAACAATCATGCCATCGACCTTGTTGGTCATGACAACCTCAGCAATCTCCTTAAGCGCTTCTTCCATCACATCCGGTGCGATTTTCAGCATGACCGGGACTTTGCGGCCCAGATGGTCTTCCTGCTCATCACGTGCGTTGACGATGGCAGAGAGCAGATGAGCAAGCGCGTCTTTCTCCTGCAGGTCTCGCAGACCCGGTGTGTTTGGAGAGGAGATGTTGGCCGTCAGGTAGTCTGCCAGTTCAGCGAAACGTTTGACGCCTAGCACATAGTCAGCAACGCGATCCTCGGAGAGTTTGTTGGCTCCTACGTTGATGCCCAGAACTCCCGGCGTACGACCTGCTTTGCGGATGCGCTCGTAGACCACATCGTGACCGTCATTGTTGAAGCCGTAGCGATTGATCACGGCGCGGTCTGCGCTGAGGCGGAAATTCCTAGGTTTTGGATTACCTTCCTGCGGCAGCGGGGTCACAGTGCCCACTTCCACATGCCCGAAGCCGAGCTTCATGAGTGGTGTGATGGCTTCTGCGTTCTTATCAAACCCTGCTGCCATGCCGACCGGGTTCTTGAAGGTCAGATCACCAAGCTTGTACTCAAGTGCTTTATTCTCGATTTGGCCAAATGTTGGTGCCAGGCCAGAGGCAAGCATCTTGATGGTTGCGTTGTGAGAAGTCTCAGGATCCAGACAATGTAGTGCCCGAATGCCCACTTTGTTGATCAGGTTTTCAATCGACATTTAAAGCTCCGGAAACTCGTGATTGCCTTCAGCATCCAATGGTAATGGTTTGACCCACTTGGCCTTGGAGACAGGAAACTCGCCATAAAGATGCGGGAAGAGCGTGCCACCTCGGGAGGCTTCCCATTTCATTTCATTTTCCGGGAAGTCTTCGCTCTCAACGGCAATCAGCAGCAAGTCGGTTTGTCCCGCAAAGTACAAAGCAGCGGTTTCTTTCACGGTCTCAGCGCTGGAGAAGTGGATGTAACCATCGGCCAGATCGATCGGAGCACCCGCAAAGATACCGGCGGCTTCAGCTTCCTGCCAAAGCGCCTCGGGGGCGATCTTGAATATGAGGGACATGGGAATTGCCTTTCAGGAGAGACGTCTACTCAACTGAAGCCATGCTCATACATCCACAAATCGGTGGCTGGCAACCCCTCTCTTTCGACTAGTGCTTGCAATAGGATTTTATTCACCACATACAAGATTTCTAAGAGGTGCAGAACAAGGCTGTTTTTCCAGCAAATCTGTACGGTTTATGTCTGGTTATTCCCGCTGTTGGAGGATGAATGTTAGATCACGAGAACCTTTGGGCAGCGCTTGATAAAGTGGCTGAGCGGCACCAGCTGACACCCTCTGGCCTTGCACGACGTGCCGGACTCGATCCGACCTCCTTCAATCCTTCCAAGCGCTTTGCTGCTGATGGCCGCCCACGCTGGCCGTCAACGGAATCGCTTGCCAAGGTGCTCGAAGTCACTCAAATGACCTTCGTGGACTTTGCCGGAATACTGCAAGACAAAACAGAGATCACCGGTACATATTTCCGGTCATTTCCAGCGTATTTATGCACGAGTGATGAGTTACGAGAGGTGGATCTTGAGGATCTCTCGGGTTTTCAGCTAGATAAATTCTGCGATAGCTTCATTTTTCCCAGTTCTCAGAGTGAGAAATTCTTCGCACTGGAAGTTTCGAGTAATAGTTTTGAACCATACTACAGGGAAGGACAAATACTCATCGTCTCTCCCGAGAGCTCTTTGCGGCGAAATGATCATGTTTTGATAGCGACTAAAACCGGAGATTTACATTGCGGCCCGTTGCAACGACAAACGAACGAGCGCATTGAATTTCGACGGCACAACCCGGATGACACACCAAGGGTTGTTCAAGTTGCGGATCTGGTCTGGACAGCAAGGGTTTTGTGGGTGAGCCAATAAGCAGACAGGGTGCTTATGCGGATTACCAAGACCACGTGTTTTCTTTTTGGAGTGGCGCTTCTTGGCGTCGGGTTTTATGCGCTCATTGAGCACAATGCAGAAACCGCTCTGCGTGGAAACGCCCGCACCCTCTATCGCCCCTCCTCTTTTCCGGTTGAGCATAAGCCAAGCGCTGAAGAAAAGCAGAAGGAACTGGCGGCTTTAGAAGCTGCTCGCCTTGCTGCTGAAGCCAAAATCCCAAAAACACCTCCCAAACATCCTGATGGACTGCGTAATGTGGGTGGCACGCGCACGCCTCCTCCTGCGGTAACAGCTACTCTGCAACGTGTTGCTCACGTCAAAGTACCTCGCAAGTCCAAGCAGCCTCCTCCAAAGGAGTTAGTGCTCTATCGCCCTGTTGCGGTGGATGGAGCCACGCTGAGCGATAAAAAGAAACGGATTTCGCTTCATCACGTTCAAGCTGTTCCTCTCAGCACAACATGCCCCAGTGAAGATGGTGAAAGATGGCCTTGCGGGATCAGAGCACGGACGGCTTTGCGTGCTTTCATCCGCCAGAAGCGTGTCACCTGCTCTGACATGAAGCCGATGCAAGGGGATGATTACGCTGCAACCTGCAACGTGGGCAAACATGATCTTGCCACTTGGCTGATTGAGAATGGTTGGGCAAAGGCTGAGCGAGATGCCCCTGAGGCCCTGAAAGACGTTGCTGCGAAGGCGCGGCGGGCTGAACAGGGTATCTGGCGTTCCAAGCTGGTGCAGCTGAGTGATGATGAGTCAGCCACACTGGTGAACTCATGGGAGGAGCTCGCGGACGACAGCACCTCCGAGACACCACTGGTGATGGAAGGGGAACCTGCCATCATCTGGCGTCCACGCGAAGACGTTACTGCGGAGACCTCTGCAACAGAATAATTCATTATTTACAGGGCCTTGGAGAACAAAAGTATAATGTCAGGGTTTTGGAGTACACTTAAACGAGAAGCCTGTTTTCTGGCAGGTGCTGCAACCACAGCCTTTTTCTTTCTGGCTGGGGCGGATCTGTTGCAGCCCTCTGCAGGCCTTGCCGTGCAGATCTTCTGCTTCATCTGGCTTTTCAGCGTCATGCTGTGGTGCGCCTTTGGTGTGGTGCGCCATGCAGACTGTCTGGCCGTTATTTTGGGGGAACCTACGGGACACTGATCCTGACCCTGTCGGTGATCGGCATTGAGGTCTCGCTCATTGTTTCCATTATGCTGACAGGTGGTACCAATGAGCCTCTGGCGCGCGATACGATGCTCGCGGTGCTCAACATCGTGCTGAATGGCATGGTAGGCATCAGTCTTCTGCTGGGCGGCCTCAAATACGGAGAACAGCCCTTCAACACCACGGGTGCCCGCTCCTTCCTTTCAGTTCTCATTCCGCTTGCAACGTTTTCTCTGATCCTTCCCCGTTACACCACTTCCACCGCAGATCCTTCCCTATCCACCGGACAGCAGATTTCCTTCGCGGTGATGATCAGCCTGCTTTATGCAGTGTTCCTTGCAACGCAGAGTATCCGGCATAAGTCTTTCTTCATTCAGCCGAAACCACACTCAGGTGTGGCTCTATCGTTTCTGATGGCGAAGGATGAAGTGGAGGATGACAAGCACGCTCATGATGAGGATGACCATCATCATGACCTGGAGATTTACTCCACCGGCTATCATGCGATGTTCCTGATCCTAACCATGCTACCGATTGTGCTGCTTTCCAAAAAGTTCGCGGTTCTGGTGGACTTTGGCATTGCCAGCTTCCACATGCCTGCTGCCTTTGGCGGTGTTCTTGTGGCACTTCTGGTTCTGACGCCGGAAGGGCTTGGCAGCTTCCGTGCTGCGCTGGCCAACAGGCTGCAGCGCTCCGTCAACATCTGTCTGGGCTCGGCGCTGGCGACCATTGGACTGACTGTCCCGGCGGTTTTGATCGCAGCCGGGATCTTTGACATTCACATTGTGTTGGGCGTGAAGGATACGGATATGATCCTATTGCTCCTGACACTGATCCTGAGCATGATCACCTTCACAGGAACCCGAACGAACGCCCTACAGGGCGCTGTCCATCTGGTTCTGTTTGTCTTCTACTTCATCCTTATTTTCCAACCCTAGGAGACCGCGCTCAAGCAGATCAGCGACCATGTGGTCCACCCATATCTGGTTCCCCAGCGATGTCGCGTGCACGCCGTCCTCGCAAAAGGCAGCGCTGGTGATTTCTGGTATGGCCGCCATGGAGATAGCTCCACGCTCAAAGCAGAGCTGTGTGCCGACACGGTTGATCATCTGACGGCGAGGCTCCAGAACCCCTGCCAGCGCTTTTGAAAGGGCTGGCACGTAGGTTGGAGACATCAGGTTGGGCCAGAAAAGGCGCGCATTCGGATACTTGGTGCGCAGCGCGTAGATCAACTCGCCAAAGCCCTTCTTCCAAGCACGACCGGATTTGAAGTTCTTCAGATCATTGAAGCCGATACTGATGCAAACGTGGGTGTAATCAGCATCCGGCAAGTTAGGCACCACAACGTCCCGCAGCTGCGCTGATGTCGCGGAGTTATTGCCCGCAGCCCGCCATTTGATGGGCTGGCCGCTGATTTCTGAGAGTTTGGTGGCCAGCTTGTAGGTCAGGCCATTTGTAGTGTGATCAAGGCCGACACCTGCAACGGAGGAATCTCCGACAACGAGCAGGTTTATCTGTTTGCCCTGCCCGGCGATTTCGCCGGATTGCGGACCAGGAGCAGGTGCAAAACGCACGGAGTTGGCGCGTGCGCGCAAACCTTCGACAATATAAACGGGTAAAAGTGCCCAAGTAAGCCAGCTGGGAAAAGACATAAAAAAGCCCCCTCGTTTGAGGGGGCTAATTCATCACGCTGCAAGCTCTCCTGCAAGTGCTTTTGCAATCAAACTACGGGTTTCTGGAATACCGTAGAGAGCGATGAAGGATCCGAAACGAGGACCTTTCTCTTGTCCCAGAAGTACCTGATAAATCGCGGAGAAGAAGGTCTGCGCGACACCCGGTCGACCGTCAGGGCCCGGCTTGGCTGTGTTCTGGTAACGCTCAATATTACGACCAATGTCGTAAATTGCGTTCTGGATGTCACCGCCGTCCGTATCAGCAGGCAAACCAGCCAGCACTTCGTCCAGCTTGGTGAGCATTTCGATCTCAACTTCATCCGGCGCTTTGAACTTCTTCGTAGGCTTTACGAAGTCGTCGTAGTAGCGGATTGCGTAGCCAACCAGCTCGTCCAGCATCTTGTGCGTCTCAGCAGAAGAGCCCGGTGCGTAGCGGGAGATGAAAGCCCACAGTACATCCTTGTTTTCTGCGTTGGATGCAGAAACGAGGTTGAGCAACATTGCGAAGGAGATCGGCATTTCTTCCTTCGGTGGGTTGCCGTAGTGGATGTGCCACACTGGGTTCATCAGCTTCTGCGCTGCTTCCATACCGTCAAACTTGGACAGGAAGGTGCAGTACTCGTCGACCGCTTTCGGGATCACATCGAAGTACAGTTTCTTCGCAGTCTTTGGCTTCTGGAAGTTGAACAGAGACAGGCTTTCCTGAGAAGCGTAGGTCAGCCACTCTTCCATGGTCAGCCCGTTGCCCTTGGACTTGGAAATTTTCTGGCCTTTGTCATCCAGGAAGAGCTCATAGTTGAAGCCTTCCGGAGCTGGAGCGCCCAGAGCCTTACAGATCTTGCCAGACAGGTTCACACTGTCGATCAGGTCCTTACCAGCCATCTCATAATCGATGCCCAGCGCGTACCAACGCAGCGCCCAGTCGGCTTTCCACTGACACTTCACTGCGCCACCGGTTACCGGCACTTCCACACGCTCTTCCGTTTCCGGATCAATGTAGGTCACAGTGCCTTTTTCGACATTGCGATCCACCATTGGCACCTGAAGCACCACGCCTGTACGCGGACAAACTGGCAAGAACGGAGAGTATGTTGCCTGACGCTCCTCTCCCAGTGTTGGAAGGATGATCGCCATGATCTTGTCGTAGACTTCCAGCATGCGCAGGAGCGCTTTGTCGAACACACCGGATGTATAGTACTCGGTGGAAGACGCGAACTCATATTCGAAGCCAAACTTATCCAAAAACGCCATAAGCTTCGCGTTGTTTGACTGGGCAAAGCCATCAAACTCGCCAAATGGGTCCGGCACACGTGTGAGTGGCTTGCCAAGGTACTCTGCCAGCATTTCCTGGTTAGGCACGTTGGTTGGAACTTTGCGGAAGCCGTCCATATCATCTGAGAAGCAGATCAGCTTGGTCGGGATCTTGTCTTGTGTGAGCAAACGAAAGGCGGTGCGCACCATGGTGGTGCGGGCAACTTCGCCAAAGGTGCCCATATGAGGCAGACCAGATGGACCATAGCCGGTCTCGAACAAGACCGGCCCGGTCTTGGGTTTCTTCTCCAACCGTTTGACCAGTTTGCGTGCTTCTTCAAACGGCCAGGCTTTAGATACCTGTGCCGCCTCGATAAGTTCTGGGCTGAGATCGAGTTGAGGCAAACTGTTCGTAGACATGGATTTTGAGATCCGTATTTGGAGATTAAATTGTAACTGAGTTTTGCTTTCACCAGCTATATTTGATGCCGGAAAGCTGCGCGAACTTATGTAAAACTGGCGCCCACGTCAATGACAGTTCTCGGGTTTTCGGTTGTAACCCCTTGTATGAGGCAGGAAGCCCCCTTACCTTTGCAGTCATTAACCGCTGCCGGACGATTTGGCATAGCAAAAAACTAAAGCAAACCAAGAGGCAAAGCTTTTTGCTTTGGGGAGATATGGGTACAATAGATAGATTACTGAGCGTAGAAGAAGCTCTCATTCATGTGATGGTGATGGTTTCTGCCGCTGATAGCGCGATGAGCGATGCAGAGCTGCGTCAGCTTGGCGATATTGTGGGCATTCTCCCTGTCTTCAAAGACTTTGATGACAATGACCTGATCAAGATCACCCAGCAGTGCGCTGAGCGTCTTTCCGGCGAAAATGGCATGAACGCAACATTGGCGCTTGTGGCAGAGTCCTTGCCAACCAAACTGCATGACACGGCTTATGCGCTTGGTGTTGAGATTGCAGCGGCTGACCTTCGTGTAAGCCCTGAAGAAGTGCGCATGCTGCAGCTGCTGCGCGACCACCTGAAGCTGGACAAGCTGACCATCGCTGCCATTGAGCGCGGTGCACAGGCGCGTTTCCGTACTCAGTAAGTCAACATGTTATGGAAGGCGGGCGGTTTGGCTGCCCGCAAGTCCTCCCTCGCCCTGAGGGAGTAATGCAGACAGAACCCTAGTGCACTGTCTTGACCATATCTGGCAGGTCCAACGAGAATGCCGGAATTTTTACTGCAAAGAACTCGCCTTTGTCCGTTTGCATACGGTAGTTGCCTGTCATGATGCCTGAGGAGGTGTTGAGAGGGCAGCCGGATGTGTATTGGAATGAGCCACCGGGCTCAATGATTGGCTCTTCCCCAACAACTCCTGCTCCGTTGACTTCCTGCGTATGACCATTGGCATCAATGATATGCCAGTGACGTGAGCGCAGCTGCACTGTTTCGGAGCTGAAGTTTTCAATCGAGACCGTATAGGCCCAGAAGAACTGCTCATCTTCGGGAGTAGACTCCTCAGCAAGATAATACGGTTCCACAGTGATCTGTATATTTCGGGTAACGGCACGATACATAGCACAACCCATATTTCAGGAAAATTCCGCTGCAATTACAACAGCAGTACGCATCCTATTTTTAATAAGTCTAGCCTTTTCACCCCGATCTTCGCAAGAGCAACGATCTTACACCGAGGGATCTGGGTGGTTCAAAACCATATGCCTGACCATGAAAACGCGAGAAATGGCCGAAAGTGTGCAAATCGCAGCAAAAGTCCACGCAACCCATGAGAAGTAAGTGGGAAACAGGCAAAACGCGACGAAGACGCCAATGGTTTCAAAGCCTTCAGCCAGCCCTCCCAGATAATAGAAGGACTTCTTACCGCGCAATGTGGTCTGCATACCCAGCTTTTGTGCCAGAGTGGCAAATGCAAGGAATGTGGAACCGTTAATGTAAAAGCTGAAAAGTAGCGCGGCGGCGGCCAGGGCATTCTGTTCAGGAGCGACAAACGCGAAGGCGAGCGGGATGGCTCCGTAAAAGATGAAGTCGAATGTGATGTCGTAAAACCCGCCGAGATTGGTGGATCCGGCTGCACGAGCGATTGCCCCATCCAGCCCATCGGCGAAACGATTGAGCAGGATGAACAGCAGTGCTGTATAGAACTGACCAGCAGCCACTGCCGCAGCTGCGGCAAGACCAAAGCCGAGGCCAACCAAGGTTACAGCATTTGCCGTAATCCCAAGATCTGCCAGTGCTTTTCCCATTCTGTTGAGCGGGGGATCTATATAGCCGCGGAGTTTTGCATCAAACATATCGTATCCTATCAGATATGCTTTTCGTCTTAGGCCTTTTTTATGCAGGTGCCTATATTAGCAAACCCGCAATCCACACGCGCTGCGATCAAGATTACTTCAACACGACTTGATCGCAAATACAGCAGCGGCAACCCTTTGAAGGGAAAGAAGCTCCTGCTGCAAAGACCTGAGAGTACATCAGCCCTTCTTGCGGTCCTTTCGGATGCGCTCCAGCTCACTGAGCAGTTCAACCTTCAGATCTTTGAGTTCGTGCAAAACGTGGCGTGTTTCTTCGTGCACGTTGATACGGTCTTCCTCAAGATCCTTATCATGCTCCTGCTGCATTGCTGCAACGATTATACCGATGAACAGGTTCAACACTGTGAAGGCCGTGCATAGGATGAACGGAATGAAGAACATCCACGCATTCGGGAAGACTTCCATCACCGGACGCACAATGCCCATACTCCAGCTTTCCAGCGTCATGATCTGGAACAGTGAATAGGCCGAAGCGCCGATGGAGCCGAACCATTCCGGAAACACTGCGCCGTATAGCCGTGTCGCCATGACGGAGAAGACATAGAACACGAGGCCCATGAGCAGAACGATGGAGCCCATGCCTGGCAGCGCGAGGATAAGGCCACCGATAACACTTCGGAGCGATGGAACCACCGAGATCAGGCGTAAGATCCTGAGAATTCGCAGGGAACGTAGGATGGTTGCCGGGCCTGTTGCCGGCACAAGCGCAATAGAAATGATGAAGAAGTCGAAGAGATTCCAAGGACCTTTGAAGAAACTTGGGCCAAACGCGATGATACGTAAGGTCAGCTCTACAACAAAAATTGCGAGGATCAACTCATCCAAAAACCGCAGGATCATGCCGTAATTCGCAATCAGCGACATGCTTGTATCCAACCCCAGGATAATAGCATTCAACGCGATTATACTAATAATTGTGTATTCCCATTGGCGGCTTTCAATGATGGATCGCAACTTCGCCCGCATTTCGACACTTGACCTCACAATACGTATTTGGGCCCACCCTAAGTATTTATCTGATGGTTTCAAGTTGAAAGGGGCCAGCAAAATAATGGCGCGCAGAGATGAAGAAATCGCCAAGAACTAGAGGTAGTAAAGGTGAAACAACACCACCAAATTTAGCTTATAGTTTTCATGGGGTTGCTCGTTTCCACAAGACCTTACACAAATTTGTTCAAATTCTGTAGATATTGCGGCAGCAACCCGCCCAGAGGCTGTTGCTTTGAGAAATATGAGAGGGTCGGCATGAAAGATGTCGTTTGAACTTCGATAACGTGGCATTGAGACCGCCGCTTGTTTTGACAACCGGCGGTCGTATCTTTGCGCTTAAGTCATTTCGACTTTCTGTTTGTGGCTGGCCTTACGGTTGCGTCTCAGCTTTGCCACATCCTGCCGCAGAGTTCTGAGTTCTTTCATGATCTCACTGGCTTCCATGCGCACATAGTGATGGTGTTCTTCCATCTCCTTTTCATGCTCCTCCTCCATGGCTGCCACAATCACGCCGATGAACAGGTTCAGCACAGTCAGCGCTGTTGTGAGGATGAAGGGGATGAAGAACATCCAGGCATTTGGATAAACATCCATGACCGGGCGCACAATCGCGTCACTCCAGCCTTCCAACGTCATGATCTGGAACAGAGAATAGCTGAAGCGCCGATTGTGCCGAACCATTCGGGGAAGGTCTCGCCATAGAGCTGTGTGGCCATGACGGAGAAGACATAATAGACGAGAGACAGGAGCAGCATGATTGAACCCATACCGGGCAATGCCAGAACCAGCCCTCCTATTACGCGTCTGAGTGATGGCACAACTGAGATCAGGCGCAGGATACGCAGGATCCTGAGTGAGCGCAGTATGGCAGCTGGGCCGGTGGTTGGAACAAGAGCAATGCTTACGATTATGAAATCAAAGAGATTCCAGGCTCCTCGAAAGAACCGTAAGCCATATGCATATACGCGAAGAGAGATCTCAACCACGTAAATGCCCACTACGATGTCATCCAATGTGCGGAGAATTGGGCCGTAATGTTGTTGAACAGTCTGGCTGGTTTCTATCCCTAGTGTTATCGCATTCAACGCGATAATGGATATGATTGTGTACTCCCAAGCCTTGCTTTCGATGATCGCACGAAGTTTTTCTCGCATCGTCCATATACCCAGGACATTACGTTAGGGAAGGTCAATTAAAACTCCGAAACCAGATGTTTTTTATGTTCTTGCAATGTGAAACTTATCAGGACAGCAAACAGCAGATTACTCAGTGAGATAAAAATGTAGTTCACTCTTAGGTATCTGCACGGTTTTGGCTCTGGTTGAACGTCAAAAGTATTCGTGTTTTCGCTGGGAAGTCGTAGTCACCGTGTTTACTGTTAAGCTGAAACCAAGTGGAGGAAATCCCATGGTTAGAACCGTTAAGGACGACATCACCCGGTTTGTTATTGGGCAGGAGCCAGTGTTTCAACAGGTGGTTCAGGAGCTGCAGCAAGGCCATAAGACCAGTCACTGGATCTGGTTCATCTTCCCGCAACTTCGAAAGCTTGGGCGCTCCTCAACAGCCCACTTTTATGGGATTGAAAACCTTGAAGAGGCACAGCGGTATCTTGCCTATCCCCTCCTCGCCTCACGTTTGCGCGGATGTTGCCAGTTGTTGCTTCAGCATATCGACCTTACCTCCCGTCAGATCCTTGGTGAGATTGACAGCATGAAGGTACGCAGCTGTGCCACCCTGTTTGCATATGCGGCAGATGATCCAACAGTGTTTCATCAGGTGCTCAACCAGTTTTATGAGGGCCAACCCTGTGAGCTTACAGTCGATGCACTCCGCATCCCCTGGAAACCTTAGTCGCATCCGCTGAGCTAGGCTCCTTCTGCATCCTTGATTTTTCCACGGTGCCGAACGATGCCGTGCTCGGTTTTTCGCCAGTAATGCGGTTTGACGATGAACTCAAACAAGGCTTTGTAGGAGGCAATGCAGCCAAGTACCCAATAGAGCGGAATGCTTACGATCTCCCAGCCGCGAGGTCTGAAGCCCCGCTTTGCGCTGCCTTGAAGGACAGTCACGACAGTCCCCCCCAAACCGAACAGGAAGCAGAAAAGAGCGTATATGCTGAAAGCATCGAAGGCTTGTAGACCGGATTGGTGGACACCCCAGAGGACTCCAGCAAACATCAATGCTGTCAGTGGAGCCGCCCAGAGGCACAGCATACCACCAAAGAAAGTCAGCAGCAGTAGTGTAAAGTTATTCGCGCCTAGTTGCTTATAGATCAATCGTGGGCTTCTGAGGTGGACAGCCAGTGTCTGTATCCAGCCTTTGTGCCAACGAGTGCGCTGATGCAGCCATGCTTTGAGCGTCAGTGGCGCTTCCTCATAGGTGGAGCTGTTCAAGGTGCGCGTTCTGAAACCCTGTCTGGCAAACCTGACGGCGAGATCTGCATCTTCAGTGACGTTGAAGGGATCCCATCCCCCTACTTTGCGAAGTGCGCTGACGCGGAAGTGGTTGGAGGTGCCACCCAGCGGGAGCAGTAGGTTGTTGCGCGAGAGGAACGGAAGGAAGACATCAAACAGAGCGGCATACTCAAAGGCGAACTGGCGCACGAGCCAGCCTTCTTTGGCATGATCGATAGATAGCGCTGCTTGCAGGCAGGCGACGTCATGGCCTTCCAACGCAAACTGGCAGATCGCTTTCTTAAGTTGCTGCGGTTCTGGGCGGTCTTCTGCATCAAAAACCGTAACAAATTCGCCCTTTGTGGCAGCTAGGCCAACTGAAAGTGCTCTTGGTTTGGTTTGAGGCTTGCCGGGAGGCAGGATGATCATCCGCATGGACTTGCGCAGAAGTTTGCGGAGGTTCTTTTGCGTGAGTTCGTCATCCTGCTCCACCAGAAAGATGACATCGAGCGCCTCTTTTGGGTAGTCCAATGCATCCAATGCATCAACCAGTTGGCGACAGATAGCTGACTCTTTGTAAAGCGGGACCAGAACGGTGTAATGCGGCCACTTTTCAAGTTCTGGGACCACGAAATCCTGTTTGTCGGAGTAGGTGAAGAAGGAGGCAATCCTGAGCAAACCAATAGCTCCGAGAGAGAGCGTCAGCAGTATGAACAGGGCCCAATAGAACACATCAAATGCAAAGCCGATTGTGCCGAGGAAGAAGATTGGCGAGACCGTGAGAAGCTTTCGCTGTGACGGCATGAAACGATGAACCGCTGACATGGAAAGATTGTCTTGCACCAAGGCGTTAGAGCTTGCTGTGGTGACGGTGAGTGCCTTCTGGTACTCAGGCGTTACCACGACAATTTTGCTGGTGGCTTCGTCAAAGTACCCAAGCGCCCGCTCAAAGGCCTCCAGTTGGTGTCCGAGGGGAGCGGCGGCGAAGACAACTTTCTGGTTCAGGTCCAGTGCTGGTACAAACAGAATGCCTTCTGTTTCAAAGGGTTTTAGCTTGTCCGAGATGGGGGCAATGGCAGATAGGCTGCCATCCGCAGCGTAGCGGATGTTCATTTTGCCGGAGATGCCCCAATAAAACACGGAGGCATCCAGAAACCCTTGGTCAATCAGATAGCTGCTGACGCATTTATCTTCAGCTGAGCATCGGGACTTTGCAAAATCAATCAAGGCATCAGAGCAGTTGCATTGCAGCAAGATTTCTCGCTCTAAAGCATTGCGTAAACGTAGAAATTCCGGGACATAGCGTTCTTTGTCTTGGCTGCCTGAGATTTTCTGAACAACTGATGATGTCCTCCGCGAATGCGAAGGAGCTTCTAGCGGTGAGATGGTGGTCATGCGGCTTCGTAGGGCTTGCCCGGCTTCGGCGGAGCGCATGCTGTCGATACGGCTGATGGAGAGCGCCAGAGAGCGCAGCGTGTTTGCCTGCTGCACTGACCTCGATGGTTCGTTACTCACTGAGTTATCAGAGTATTCCCGACTTCCCCATGATACTTCCGCCCCTGTTAATCCATGAGGCTGGTTTCCGGCTACAGGCCTTTCCCTCTCGCAGACATTCACTTAGTATCTCCTTGAGAATTTCCCGTTAGGCTTACGCTCTGTTGCAAACTGGATTGGATAGCTTTTGCGTTTCCCTTTATTCTTCATATTGCTGATTTTCTGTAGTGCCCAGCCGCTCATTTTCGCGGCGTCAAATGCCATGGCACAGAATGCATATGGCACTGATACATGGGCGATTTCCCAGAGCTCTCCCTTGTTGGGAGCGGGAAACGATGGCTCTGAAAATGCAGTAAACTCGCAAAAAGCTCCCTCTTCCGTGACAATCCCACTGTTCTCAGGTGGACAATCTGGCTTAGCGACAACTGGCAAGGTGCCAGAGCGTATTCGTTTCATTGCAGCCGATGATTTTCCGCCCTTCATTTTCCGGGATAGTGAAGAGCGTCTGATGGGGTACAACGTGGATCTTGCCCGTGAGATCTGCCAGAGCCTGAAAGCGGCTTGTAGTCTGAAGATCCTGCCGTTTAATCATCTGGCCAATACCGTGGCCAATGGTGAGGCTGATGCTGTGATTGCTGGTGTCAGCATGACACCGGCCAACCTTGAAAAGCTTTCCTTTTCACAGATTTACATGCGCTTTCCAGGGCGCTTTGTAACCAGCAAGCGCAGCACTCTGGAGCCTCTACCTGAAACAATGGGCGGTAAACGTGTTGCGGTGGTTCAAGGGTCTCGTCACGAGGCGTTTTTAGAGCGGTTCTTTACCGATGCTGTTGCTGTTCCCTTTGAGAATGAAGAACTTGCACGAAACGCTCTTGTGAGTTCCGAGGTAGATGCTTTGTTCGGCGATGGGATGCGATTGTCGTTCTGGCTGGATACTCAGAAAGCCAACGGGTGCTGCAAGTTTGCCGGGGGGCCGTGGCTGGACCCAAGTTATTTCAGTGGCGGGCTGGCGATTGCAACAAAGGCAGGCAATATCAAGATGCTGAATGCGATCAATCTTGGTCTTACCCGCCTTCAATCCAATGGCCGTTTGGGGGAGCTTTATCTCAGATATTTCCCACGTGGCTTTTTCTAGTGCCCTGCTTTTGGCGTTCCATCTTTGTTGACACGGCTGGACAGCCAGCCTTGTACATGAGTTAAGGCCTTGAAAGGCAAGAGCAATGCCCAACCTAACTGGCGTGGCTCTTTGCCCTGAAATTCCTTCAGACCAAACGTGATGTTCTCTTGCCCGCCTTTCGGATCATGGACATAGGTGGAGAATAACCGGTCCCACCAAGGGAAGTTGAAGCCGTAGTTGCTATCGGTTTCGATTGGGCGGGTTGAGTGGTGGATGCGGTGCATATCTGGCGTCACAATCACCCATCTCAGCACACGGTCAGCCTTCTCAGAAAGCTTGATGTTGGCATGGTTGAACATAGCAGCGGCATTGAGGACCACTTCGAAGATCACAACTGAGAGAACAGGCGCGCCAAGCAAGGCGACCACGACCACTTTCCAGAGCATAGAGACGGCAATTTCCAGCGGGTGGAAGCGAAGTGCGGTGGTGACATCGAAGCGCGGATCGGTGTGGTGCACCTTATGCAGATGCCACAGGAACGGGACTTTATGGCTTGCGACATGCATGGCCCATACTGCGAAATCGAGGGCAAAGAATGCGATGATGCCGCCGAGCACGGGATCCAGCACCAGCCAGTGAACCAAACCGAAGCCCTGCATCTGCGCCCAGTAAGCCGTTGAAACTGCAGCAAAAGGCAGGGCAAAGCGCAGCATAAGTGTATTGATTGCCGACAGGATAAGGTTGGTGGACCAGCGCTGTGGCCGTTCCTGGCTCTCGGAGCGCCGGGGGATAAATATTTCCAGCAGCGCGAACACGAGGAACGCTCCTGCAAAAATTCCCAGGCGAATGGCGCCTTCTTCCATAGTGTATTCCGTTCTATTCTCGCGTAGGTTCTACGCATTTATATTAGCTAATTTGAATATGGGTCTTATTGAAGACGGGGACAAGTAAATTTCCTGTCACTTTTGATGTGAAAGAGGCGTTAAAATAGCGTCATGACTGAGATTTTATGGACACGTCCTGAAGGTGAGTGCCTTGGCACTCTGGTGTTGGCTCATGGTGCGGGTGCGCCAATGGATGCCAATTTTATGAACCGGTTTGCGGAAGCGGCGGCGGCAAATGGTGTTGCTGTGGCGCGGTTTGAGTTTGGCTATATGGCTAAGCGTCGGGAAACAGGGAAGAAATCGCCTCCACCAAGAGCTGACAAGCTGATTGGTGAGTACCAAAAGGCTGTGCAGCTGATTTTGGAAAGTGCTGATGGGCCTGTACTGATTGGTGGGAAGTCCATGGGTGGGCGCGTTGCGGCGATGCTGGCGGGTGGTGAGAGCCTTCCGAAGCGGGTTCTGGGCGTTGTGTGTCTGGGCTATCCCTTTCATGCTATTGGGAAATCTGATCTGGCAGACTGGCGTATGGAGCCGCTGCAAAATGCGCAGCGTCCGATCTTCATTGCGCAGGGAGACCGGGATCAGATGGGGAACCAGAGCGAGGTGCAAGCTGTTGATCTTCCTGAGACAATCAGCATTGATTGGCTGGAGGATGGCAACCATGATCTGGCGCCGCGCGGGGCGTCTCCCGCGACCTGGAACGGTAATATCGAACAGTCTGCTGCGAAGACCGCCGAGTTCCTTAAGAGCCTGATAGCTTAAGCTTTTTTCTGCCCTGCGCTTTGTTGTGCAGGGCTTTTTTGTGTGAGGTTTAGACGTGAGTGATGTTGTTTGGACTGCTCGTCAGAGTGGCTGGGTTCCCAAGTCGGATGATGCGCGAACGCCTTATGATGTAGATTATGCCCGCATTGTTCACTCTCATGCCTTTCGCCGCCTGCAGGGGAAAACCCAAATCCTCAATCTGGGGGACAGCGACTTTTATCGCACGCGCCTGACCCACACACTGGAAGTGGCGCAGATTGCCTCCGGCATCACGCGGCAGTTTCGGGCCTTCTTCAAAGATCACCCGGCCTATGACTTCATCCCAGAAGAAAGCCTCGTTAAAACAATCAGCTATTGCCATGACATCGGCCATCCTCCGTTTGGGCACGGGGGTGAAGTGGCGCTGAACTACTGCATGCGGGAGAATGGTGGGTTTGAAGGCAACGGCCAGACCCTGCGCATTGTTTCACGTCTGGAGAAGATGTCTGCCAAGCATGGGGCGGATCTGACACGGCGGGCATTACTGGGCATGATGAAGTATCCGGTCGCGTTTTCCCGCGTGCATAATCCCGATTTATCCCCGCAGCTTAGTCCCAACACCTCGACGGTGAGCCTGATCGACAGGAAACGCTCAGCTCCGCCTAAGTGTTTTATGGATGGGGAACAAGAGATCGTCGATTGGGTGCTGGAGCCGCTCTCTGAGCAGGATCGCTCGCTGTTCTGCAGCTTTGCGCGTAAAGACGGTAAGCACGCGAAATCCCGTTTTAAATCATGGGATTGCTCCATCATGGATCTGGCTGATGACATCGCTTACGGGGTTCATGACTTTGAAGATGCGATTGCTTTGGGGCTGGTGCGAGAGGAGCAGTTCCGGGAGGATATCTCAAAAGAAGACTGTTCGGCATTCCTTGAAGATCTGGCTTCCAGCAATCCGGGTAAGTATTCAAAAGATCCCTATGAGCAGATGATTGCAGGGCTGTTTGGCAATGCCAATCGGCGAAAGCAGTTCATCGGTAAGCTGGTTCATTTCTTCATCGTGGCCGTTCAGATCAAGGAACAAGAAGCGTTCAGCGAGCCGCTTTTGAAGTACAAAGCTGTTCTGCCAGAAGGCCACGCGAAGGTTCTGGATGCACTGAAAGGCTTTGTCTTTAAACGGGTTATTCAGGCGCCGAACGTTCAGCATCTTGAGTTCAAAGGGCAAACCATGGTGGTTGCCGTTTTTGAGACGCTGATGAGCGAGCCGCAAGCGTTTTTGCCGGAAGATGTTTACGCGGACTTCAAAGAGGCTGAAGAGGGTTCACGGATCATCTGTGATTACGTTGCCAGCATGACAGACATGATGCTGCTGAAAACCTATGACCGGCTGTTCAGCCCGCGTATGGGGTCGATCTTTGATCGTGTTTAGCGGAATAATCCATTCAGTTTCAATGAGTTAAAGAAAAACGCTGCCAGAGGTTTTCTGACAGCGTTTTTTATTGCGTTCGTTTGCGTTATTTACGCTTTTCCTGAAAGGATTAGTCCTTGAACACCTTGTTGGCGTCCAGCTCATAATCCTTGGAGCAGAAGTCGCACTTGATGTGGACCGTACCTTCCGCTTTCATCTCAGCTTTGTCTGCATCAGAAAAGTTCTGCATCATGGCAGTGATTTTTTCTTCAGAGCAGGTGCACTTGTCTGCCATGCTCTGCGGGGAGAAGACGGATGCACCACGTTCGTGGAACAAACGGTAGAGCAGACCTTCAACGGTGAGGCTCGGATCGATGAGTTCGTCATCTTTCACGGTCTCAACCAGTGAGCGCGCTTCGACCCATGCGTCGTCTTCATCAACCTGATGAGCTTCGTGCCCTTCTGGCGCGTCACCCGGGTGGATGTCTGCCTGTCTCAGGCGATCCAGAGACTGTGGCAGGAACTGAACCATGATGCCGCCAGCAGCCCAGGAGTGCTCTGCACCCCCTTCTTCCGCTTTGGTCAGCACTTCAGCAACGCCGAGGCGTACGAATGTCGGGATCTGTTCGGACTTCTGGAAGTACTCATGCGCAGCTTCTTCCAGAGTGGTGCCGTTCAGAACCACGATTCCCTGGTAACGGCTGGTATGGGCGCCCTGATCGATGGTGAAGGCGAGATGGCCTTTGCCGAGCAGCTGGTCTGGCTTGAAGCCATCCTTGCTTGCGACTTCAGCAACCTTTGCCTCGTCAAACTGAGCCATAGCGCGCAGGCCATCAGGTGCGTTGAAGTCTACCACGAGCATGGAGACTGCACCGTCTGTCTGGGCTTGCAGGGTCAGGCGACCTTCGAACTTGAGGGTACTGCCAAGCATGGATGTCAGGACAATGGCCTCTGACAGCAGCTTGTTTACCGGCGCAGGGTACTTGTGCCGCGCCAGCATTGAGTTCAGCACCGGCCCCATATTGATAACCCGACCGCGAACGTCCAGTGCTTCAACAGCAAATGGAACGACAGCGTCAACGCCGGCGGCGGTCGGTTGAGCAGGTGTATTTGTCATCTTGTTCTTTTATCCTTGCGCATATCTTCAACTGAAGACCGGACAACCACTTTTCAGCGATATGCACTATGCTTGCGCATATCGTTACCTGAAAACCAGCAGCCACTTTTCAGCGATATGCTTTATCCTTGAGGCGATGCACCCATGCACCACGCCATAATGCCTTTTTGGGCGTGGAGTCGGTTTTCTGCCTCGTCGAATACCACAGAATGCGGGCCGTCGATCACCTCATTTGTCACTTCTTCCCCACGATGTGCAGGCAGGCAGTGCATAAACAGGGCTGAATCGTTGGCTTCACTCATCAGGCGTTCGTTCACCTGATAGGCAGCCAGCATGTTGTGACGGGTTTCAGCATCGCTGTCACCCATGGAAACCCAGCAGTCGGTGATAACACAATCACTGTTTTTAACAGCAGCAAACGGATCGTCTGTTACTGAAAGTTCAGCACCGGATGTATAGGCCTTTTCGATCCATTCAAGGGGTACTGTCAGTTCATTTGGTGCGGCAACGTTAATTTTGAAGTCAAATATGGATGCCGCTTCGATCCAGGAATAAAGAACGTTGTTGCTGTCACCCACCCAGGAAACGGTTTTACCCTTAATGCTTCCGCGGTGTTCTTCGAAGGTCATGATGTCTGCCATGATCTGGCAAGGATGTGAAATCTTAGTCAAACCATTGATGACCGGCACGGTTGCATATTCCGCCAGCTCTCTGACGGCATCATGGTCCAGCATGCGGATCATGATCATGTCGACGAAGCGGGACAGGACGCGGGCGGTGTCCGGAATGGACTCGCCACGACCAAGCTGCATTTCTGCACCGGTCAGCATCAGGGTTTCGCCGCCGAGCTCACGCATGCCCACATCAAAGGAGATGCGGGTTCTGGTGGATGGCTGTTCGAAGACCATGGCCAGCACTTTGCCTGCCAGAGGCCCCTGCCCGCGATGAACGCCATTGCGGGTGGATTTGATCTGCTTGGAGACATCCATGATGTGACGGAGTTCGTCACTTGAAAAATCACTGATATCGAGAAAGTGCTGTGGTTTTGTCAGTGTAGTCATTTGGCAGTCTCGGCAGTTTTCAGCTCGTTTTCCATGTCCGCAGCAGCGGCTTCAATTTTCTGGGCGAGCACGTCAATTTCTTCAGCGGTGATGGTCATTGGCGGCATAATGCGGAGCACGTTGTCTCCCGCACCAACCGGCAGCAAGCCATTATTACGCATGTGAACCAGCAGCTGGGTGTTTGGAACCTTACATTTGAGGCCAAGCATCAGGCCCTCACCGCGCACCAGCTCAAACACGTCGCCGTGCTGGTCTACAATGCAGGCAAGCTTTTGCTTCAGCATCAGGCCTTTTTCCTGAACAGCTTCCAGAAAGCCCGGCTCCAGAACGGTTTCCATAACAGCGGTGCCGACAGCCATCGCCAGCGGGTTGCCGCCGAATGTGGTGCCATGCACGCCCGGCACCATGCCACTGGCTGCTTCGTTGGTTGCGAGGAACGCCCCCATCGGGAAGCCACCGCCGATGCCTTTTGCAATCGCCATCAGGTCTGGTGCAACACCAGCCCATTCGTGGGCAAAGAGCTTGCCGGTACGACCAACGCCGGTCTGGATCTCGTCATAGATCAGCAGCAAGTCGTTTTCATCACAGATCTCACGCAGGCCTTTCAGGAAAGCCGGATCCATGGAGCGGATGCCGCCTTCGCCCTGAACAGGCTCCAGCATGATGGCTGCGGTTTCCGGGCCAACAATCTTTTTGACTGCTTCCAGATCGCCAGCTGGCACCTGATCAAAGCCTTCTGGTGCAGGACCGAAGCCTTCCAGATACTTTTGCTGACCACCAGCAGCCAGAGCTGCCATGGTTCTGCCGTGGAACGCATTTTCAAAGGTGATGATGCGGTTCTTTTCCGGGTTGCCCTTGGCAAAGTGGTAGCGACGCGCTGCCTTCATGGCACCTTCAGTTGCTTCCGTACCGGAGTTGGTAAAGAACACAACGTCAGCAAAGGTGTTGTCTGTCAGCAGCTTTGCGAGCTTCTCACCCTCTGGAATGGTGTAGAGGTTGGTGACGTGCCACAGCTTTTCAGCCTGAGACTTGAGCGCCTCAACGAGCTTTGGGTGCGCATGACCCAAGCCGGAGACGGCGATACCCGAGGCACAATCCATGTATCGTCGACCATCAGCCGCATAAAGCCAGACACCTTCCCCACGCTCAAACGCCAGGTCTGAACGTGCATAAGTCTGCATTAGCGACGAAGTCGTCATTTCTCACTCCTCATGGATTGAGCTCTGGGCTCAAAAATCTTGGTTGCTACAAAAACAAAAAACGCCATCTGGCGCTTCATTCAACACCCGAAGGTGTCCGGTTGTAAGGGAAGCGACATATAAACCGCGTTCCCTCAGGGCAGTCAATAACACGTATTGCCAGCAATACCTTACTCCTGTTCAGGAATGGGCAGCCGGCTTTTTGCTCTTCCTATCGGAGCATTCTGGTTGGTCTGCTACCTGAGGAAGGGCACATTGTGGCATTTTTAAATGGTGGAGTAGAGGTCTAATCCCCTCTTCACTGGCCAGTTTTTTTCCATATCTCTTAAGGTTTATTCAATACACCTCTAGCGTGTACCGCGTCATATGAAGGTGTCATTCGGTGAGTGCATCTGCACTGCAATTTGTAGTTTACTAGTGTTTTTTACTAGTTGTTTTTCAGTGGTAAATATATGTATTAAATATCAACGGGGTAACGCTATCAGCTCTTACTTTGTGTTGGAAAGAATGCGGTGGAACTTGGTTTAACAAACAGCTCCTATTCTTTAGATTGATAATCTTCTCCCACCACAAGAAGGCTGTTATAGGTAAGTAGTAGTACGGCAATTCTGGGGAAAACCAGAGTCTTCCCCACCTCAATTCTTTGAGGTTATTGCTCGTAGGAACGCCGATATAGTACTGTGCGATAAGAGTTATACACCATCTCGTAGTTACTGAACGCTGCAAGCACACACGCTCAGGTTAGCGGCAAATTCGGATACGTCCGAGCTGAGCGAATACTGTTTTGCGCGCCACTGAAGGAAGACGGGGGCCTTTAATGAGCTGGACAGCAGAACGTGTAGAGTTACTAACCAAGCTTTGGGCAGACGGGTTAAGCGCAAGCCAGATCGCTGGAGAACTAGGCAATGTGACCCGAAATGCCGTAATTGGTAAGGTTCACCGGCTCGGGCTTTCAGGGCGTGCTAAATCAGGGGGCGGTGCAACCAAGACGAGAAAGGCAACTGCCCCAGCGGCAAGAACAGCTTCTCCAATTAAACCAACAGTGACCGAAGCGGTCGCAGCAGCAGCTCCCTCTCCTACTCCTCGACAAGTTCAGCCAACAGTGGCAGGCGCCAACGCCCTTAAAGTTGAGCCAATTGAAACGATCGAGACCGAAATCGCTCCCGTCCCAGTCGCAGAAATCTTTATTCCGGTTTCCGAACGCGCATCCATCCTGACATTGAACGAACGCACCTGTAAGTGGCCAATTGGCGATCCGGGTTCTGAAGACTTCTACTTCTGCGGTCGTCAATCGGATGCAGGCACACCGTATTGCGCGCATCACCGCAGCATTGCCTATCAGCCAGTCAGCGACCGCCGCAACCGCCGCGCCAGCTAAGACAGACTGACAGCAAGCGTTATGAGCCGGGTCCAGTACCCGGCTTTTTGCTGTCTGGATGCCTGTAATGTAACGACTATCCGCCTGTGACTGCGTTTAGTGCTTCTGAGCGCTGAAGGTTTGGCGGGTGACATTGCCCCAGTACGGGTCGTTGTAGCTGTCTTCCTGATAGTGGCCTGAAGTGTAGTCATTCACCACTGCGCGCCAGAAGGCAGTGGCGTGGTCAGCCCCTTCGATCTGCTTGATCTGCCAGTTACCGGGCATCTGATCAAACAGCGCGCTGGCGAACTGCAGGCCTAGCTTGTGTCGTCGGTAGTAAGGTACAACGTAGAATTCGCAGACTTCGAACTCTGCGTGCTCATCCTGCTTGATGGCCGCCAGTCCTGCCGGAAGGTCGTCGCTGTACACCAGATAGCCGGTGATATTGCCTTCCAGCAGCGTGTCCTTAGCGAACAGACCGTTGGCGTCGGCTTGTTTGTGCGTGAGAGGCGAGAACTCTGCCTCATAAGCCTGGCAGAGATTGTCGTAGATATGAGCGGTTGCTCTATCAACCGTCTTGATTTTCATTTGTTATCCGCATTGTTTTTAGTCTGCACCTCCGGATCAGAGATGCAGTTTCACAATGCGCATATAGCAGAAATCGATTACCCGACAGCAAACTGGTCGTTGAAAGCGTATCCGGCGCCGCGGACGGTGCGGATTGGGTCTTTCATGCGGCCTTTGTTGATGGCTTTGCGCAGGCGGCCCACATGGACGTCGACAGTGCGTTCATCCACGTAAACATCGTGTCCCCACACGCCGTCGAGCAGTTGCTCGCGGGAGTAGACGCGGCCTGGGGCGCTCATGAGGAACTCCAGCAGGCGGAATTCGGTTGGGCCTAGGTGGATTTCGCGGCCAGTTCTGCGGACGCGGTGGGTTTCGCGGTCGAGCTCAATGTCGCCGGACTTGAGCATGGTGGAGACAACTTCTGGCAATGCACGGCGGAAGATCGCTCGCACGCGGGCCATAAGCTCCGGAATGGAGAAAGGTTTGACGACGTAATCATCGGCTCCGGTTGCCAGCCCACGGATGCGTTCGGACTCTTCCCCACGCGCTGTGAGCATGATGATTGGCATGCGTTCGGTTTCTGAACGTGCCCGAAGACGGCGGCAAAGCTCGATACCGGAGAGGCCGGGCAGCATCCAGTCCAGCAAGAGCAGGTCCGGCTGACTTTCCTGCAGCAGGAGTTCTGCCTCATCTCCTCTTGCGCATACGTCGACATTGTAGCCTTCCGCTTCGAGGTTGTATCTCAGCAGCAGGCTTAAGGGTTCTTCGTCTTCTACAATCAGTATCTTAGGCATACCCTAGTGCTCTCTTTGCACCTTCTGTTATAAAGCAGTTTACCGTCATCACTGTGCATGTAAACCACTTTAACCTTTTGTAGTTGCGTCTTTTCTTATCAGAAACGCGAAGCCGCCCTCTGATTTGACGCATGAAGTGCCGCGTAATGAACCCGACACTCCAAACCTTGTTCAACGTGTTCACCTTCCGGGCTTGCAGCGTCCCGGAGAGCGGCACGTCTCAGACAGCGCTGCTGTCTGCCAGTTCGTCCGTTTTTGGGCGATCAGCCGGAAGCTGATTTCCGGAGATCATGTAGTAGATGTTCTCGGCAATGTTGGTCGCATGGTCACCGATGCGCTCAATGTTCTTTGCGCAGAACAGCAGGTGGGCGCACATGGTGATGGAGCGTGGATCTTCCATCATGTAGGTGAGTAGCTGACGGAACAGGCTGGTATACAGCGCATCGACCTCATCATCGCGCAGATGCACGCGCTGAACGACTTCCAGATCACCAGAGGTGTAAGCATCGAGAACCGCTTTGAGCTGTTCCAACGCCAGATCGGACATATGCTCCACACCAACAGCAAGCTGTTTGTTGTTGAACTCACTCTCGATTGCCAGTGTCCGCTTGGCGATGTTCTTGGCCATGTCGCCAACACGCTCCAGATCGTTGGAGATGCGCATAGCGGCGATGATGTCGCGCAGGTCGCTTGCCATTGGCTGGCGGCGTGCAATCACGGAGATGCACAGCTCTTCCAGCTCGGCCTGCATGTTGTCGAGGCGTCTGTCCGCCGCAATGGTGCGGGTTGCGAGCTCGCGGTCCTGTCTCAGTAGTGCGCTGACGGCGTCATGTACCAGCGTTTCTGCGAGGCCGCCCATTTCGACGACACGACCGGCCAGCTCTTTCAGTTCTTCATTGAAGGACGAGACGATATGATCTTTCATCGGATGATCTCCTTAGACCTCCTTGCCTATTATTCTTAACCGAAACGGCCAGTGATGTAATCCTGCGTGCGCTGGTCTTTGGGGTTGGTGAAGATGTCGTTGGTCAGACCCTCTTCCACCAGTGTTCCTAAGTGGAAGAATGCAGTGCGCTGCGAAACACGCGCCGCCTGCTGCATGGAGTGGGTTACGATCACGATGGTGTAGTTCTGGCGCAGTTCGTCGATCAGCTCTTCCACTTTTGCGGTGGCGATCGGGTCGAGCGCGGAACATGGCTCATCCATCAGGATCACTTCCGGAGACACTGCGATTGCGCGCGCGATGCACAAACGCTGCTGCTGACCACCGGAGAGGCCGGTTCCCGGCTCATCCAGACGGTCTTTCACTTCCTCAAACAGACCGGCGCGCTGCAGGGAGCTGGCGACGATCTCTTCCAGATCGGCCTTGCTTTGTGCCAGACCGTGAATGCGTGGGCCGTAAGCCACGTTCTCGAAGATGGACTTCGGGAACGGGTTTGGCTTCTGGAACACCATGCCAACACGGGCCCGCAGTTCCACCACATCAATGCGTGGGTCATAGACATCATCGTTGTCGAGAAGGATATCACCTTCCACGCGGCAGATGTCGATGGTGTCGTTCATGCGGTTGAGGCAGCGCAGGAAGGTGGACTTGCCGCAACCGGACGGGCCGATCAGTGCGGTCACCTGATTTTTGCGCACATCCAGATCCACGCCATGCAGAGCCTGCTTGTCGCCGTAAAACACTTTTACATCACGGCCACGCATTTTGAGCGTTTCGCCTTCAGCGGATACGGCTGGAGGGGCACTTATTGTTGTATCCATTGCACTCTCGGTGTCTGTGGTCATTTCCAATGCCATGATCTTGCCTTTCAAATCACCAGCGGCGCTCAAAACGTTTACGTAGGACGATTGCGATTGCATTCATCGAGATCAGGAAGCCGAGCAGCACCATGATCGCGGCAGAGGTTTTCTGCTGGAAGGCCGGTTCGGGGAAGTCTGCCCACATGAAGATCTGAACCGGCAGCACGGTCGATGGATCAACCGGGTTTGCCGGGATGTCGACGATGAAAGCCACCATACCGATCATGAGAAGCGGTGCGGTTTCGCCCAGAGCCTGCGCCATGCCGATGATGGTTCCTGTCAGGATGCCCGGCATTGCCAGTGGCAGCACATGGTGGAACACAGCCTGCAAGCGAGAAGCTCCAACACCCAGTGCAGCTTCGCGGATGCTTGGCGGCACAGCCTGAAGCGCTGCGCGGGAGGCGATGATGATGGTTGGCAGGGTCATAAGCGCCAGCACCATACCGCCGACGACCGGCGCGGATCTCGGCAATCCGAAGACGTTGAGGAACACCGCCAGACCGAGCAGACCGAAGACAATGGATGGAACCGCTGCCAGGTTGTTGATGTTCACCTCAATCAGGTGGGTCCAGCGGTTCTTAGGCGCGAACTCTTCCAGATAAATCGCAGCGGCCACACCAATCGGGAACGACAGAGACAAGGTAACGAGCATGGTCCAGAAGGAACCAACAGCTGCGCCCCAGATACCAGCCATCTCAGGCTCACGGCTTGCACCGGATTTGAAGAAGATGGAGTTCCACTGGTTCTCGATGGTGCCTTTGGAGACCAGATAGTCCGTGTAGGCGATTTCTTTGTCGGAGAACTTACGGAAGCTTTCCGGTGTTTCCAACTCTTCAACGCCCCACTGGCCAGCAGCGACGGCTGCATCGGAGCTGAGCGGGATGAAGGCGGTGCCGGAGACGCTGGTTGGCGTTACTTTCTCCGCTTTGATGGTGCCGCCATTCACGTTCACAAAGAAGCTTGGCATCTTGTTGTTGAGCGTGCCGCCATTTTCAATATTGGCGAGATGGCCTTGCAATACTGCCAGTTCAGCTTTTCGGGTTTCCAGAGTGGACTTGATTTTCTCAAGCGCTTCTCTGTTGCTCTCAACTTCAGCAGTCAGACGCTGTACGACCAGCGGATCTTTTTCACTTTTCAGGCGGGTTTCGAGGCCTGTGATCTTGGTGTTGACGCTGACTTCAGAACGGCCACGGGCTTCAATCTTGTCAGAAAGCAGTGTGACTTCGTTCTCGTAGTAAGACTTGAGCGCCGCGATGAGCGCACCGAACTCCGGTTTCTCGGCGGTGATGGTCACCTGCCCTTCGGTTCCGGAAACAGTTGCTGCGCTTGTTGTGGTGATCTCGTTTTTCTGCGTGATCAGGCCTTTGACATAAAGGTCAGCAAAGTCAGAGAGTGGGATGGCGACCGGGCCAGTTCCACCCAACATGGATGTGTCGGCGACCACCTGCTTTTGCAGGATGACGTTGGCGCCGGAGGACACCAGCGAGTACAGCACGCGGCGGTTTTTGCGGTCGGATGCAAATGGCAGCTCAGCCTTCAGACCATCGCGGATGATCTTATTGTAGCTGGCGCCTGCCGGATTGGCAGGATCAACCTTTTCAGAACTCAGGTTTAGCGGCACGCTCACGTAGTTGTAGGTGAAGGCTGGCAAGCCAGTGCCGACAATTGTGAAGAGCAGCAGAACCAGAAAGGTTGCGGCCATTGCAATAGCACCGATGCCGTAAGCCTTGAAGCGCGCTTCCATGCTGTAGCGCTTTTTCAGGCGCTTGCGAGCTTCGTCTGTCGTATGGACGCCGGAAGGAATGCCTTTGACACGTCCGCCAATTGCGGAACCGGCAGTGTCCTGAGCGATATCAATCATACTGTTCCCTATATTTCTTCACGACGCGCAGAGCGAAGATGTTCAGAGCAAGTGTGATGCAGAAGAGGAGAAGACCGAGAGCAAATGCTGCGAGTGTTTTCGCGCTGTCAAACTCCTGGTCACCGACCAGCAAGGTGACGATCTGCACGGTCACGGTTGTTACTGCTTCCAGTGGGTTCACTGTCATGTTGGCGGCAAGGCCTGCTGCCATCACCACGATCATGGTTTCGCCAATGGCGCGGGAGATGGCGAGGATCAGCGCCGAGACGATGCCCGGCAGGGCTGCCGGCAGAACCACACGGCGGATGGTTTCGGACTTGGTTGCCCCAAGGCCCGCAGAGCCATCACGCAGAGACTGAGGCACCGCGTTGATCACATCATCAGAAAGGGAGGAGACGAACGGGATGATCATGATGCCCATGACAAGGCCAGCGGCCAGTGCACTTTCTGAGCTGACTGACAGGCCGATGCTTTCGCCCCATCCACGAATGAACGGTGCCACGGTGAGCGCAGCGAAGAAGCCGTAGACCACTGTTGGGATACCAGCCAGAATTTCCAATACCGGCTTTGCGATGGCGCGCACTGGTGTGCTTGCATAGTCAGAGAGGTAAATCGCTGAGAGCAAGCCGATTGGTGCGGCCACGATGATCGCGATTGCGGTGATCAGCATGGTGCCGACCAGAAGCGGGATTGCGCCGAAGATCTTGGTGTTTGCTTCGCCGTGTTCTGCACCTGCGCCTTCAAACGCGCTTTGCGGGCTCCAGTGGGTGCCGAAGACAAAGTCCAGAATTGGGATCTGGCGGAAGAACATCAGGCTTTCAAAGATCAGTGAGAGCACGATGCCGATGGTGGTGAAGATCGCAACAGCAGAACACAGGATCAGCAATCCCATGACGGTGCGCTCTACAAAATGGCGAGCCCGCATTGTGGGGCGAATGGCACGGTTGCCGTACCAAAGGCCGCCAAGCACGAGGCCAACCATGAGAACTGATTTAAGCACAAAGGAGGTTTGAGCGAGCGAGGCGAACACCTCAGCAGCTTGCTCCTTGCCAGCATCGGAGAAGGCAACAATGCCGCCGAATGCGATAGCACGGGCATCGCGCAGGAATGCCTGAAGTTCTGGTTTGGATAGTCCTTCAATCACCTCGGCGTTGGCGCTGATGACCATCATGTCCAGCATGCGCGGCTCAACGACTGCCCATGCAATCAGGAGCACAAATGCCGGAAGTGTGGACAGGATTGCCAGATACCCACCGTGGTAAGTTGGCCGGGAGTGAAGCACGGAAAGCTGGTGACCAGCGACCTGCAGAGCCCGGAAGCGTCCATAGACGTTAGCGGCTACGAAGACCAGTAGAAGAAGGGCAGCGTAAGTCCAGAACATTTGATTGCGTCGCCTTATTGGGCTCTTCTGTCAGAGCGTATTTCTGCCTGCAGATCAGGCTTGTTATGCGGAAACACGCTGCAACTGTTATAGCGAATTCATGGTGTTTGTTTGGAAGCACCCGAATGCGCTGTCGACCTTTTGCGGATGCGTGAAAGCGGCCAGCTGAGGTGCTGACCGCTCTCTGATTTTTTGCAATTAGAATGCAAGTGGTGTCAGAGCTGATGCAGACTTGGAAACTGATGCGCGGTCAGCTGCTGGCAGTGGGATCAGACCTTTGTCTGCCAGGTAACCTTCGTCGCCCCAGGTGTCTTCGTTGGTGAACTCAGCCAGGTATTCTGCGATGCCTGGGATGACGCCAACGTGCTCTTTCTTGATGTAGAAGAACAGGGAACGGGCCACTGGGTAGTCACCAGCTGCGATCGCATCAAAAGTAGGAGCAACACCGTTGATGTTTGCGCCCTGCATTTTGTCAGCGTTCTGGTCGAGGAAGGAGAAGCCGAAGATGCCGAGTGCGTTCGGGTTTGCTTCCAGCTTCTGAACGATCAGGTTGTCGTTCTCGCCTGCTTCGATGTAAGCACCGTCTTCACGAACTTCGTGACATGCTTTTTTCTTCAGGCCGAGTTCTGCAGCGCCAGCAACTTTCTTACAGCCACCCTGCATTGCCAGCTCAGCGAATGCGTCACGAGTGCCGGATGTTGGAGGAGGACCGAGAACTTCGATCTTGGTGTTTGGCAGAGATGGGTCGATGTCGGACCACTTCTGGTATGGGTTTGCAACCAGCTTGCCGTCGACTGGGACTTCTTTGGCCAGAGCCAGGAACACCTGATCAAGGGTCAGGTCCAGCTGAGCGCCCGCTTTGGAGTTTGCCAGAACGATACCGTCGAAACCTACAGTGACTTCAACCGGGGTTACGCCAGCCTCATTACACTTAACCAGCTCCTTTGCCTTCATGCGGCGGGAAGCGTTGGTGATGTCAGGTGTGTTTTCGCCAACGCCTTCACAGAAGAGCTTGATGCCGCCACCAGAACCAGTGGATTCGACAACTGGTGTTTTGAAGTTTGTTTTCTGACCAAACTGCTCAGCTACTGCTGTTGCAAATGGGAAAACAGTGGAGGAACCAACGATCTGAATCTGATCACGAGCCTGTGCGGAACCTGCAGCAATGGTACCTGCGAGAGCGAGCGCTGCGACGCTTGCGAATGCCTTGATTTTCACCTGAAGTCTCCTGAGAGTCTTGGTTTTAAAACTGATTAATTACGTTCACCTCACAGCGCCCCGGCTGTGAGCTGGCTGTAACCTAGCGTTTGGCTGTGATGGTTATATGAACGTTGAGTATCAGTTTTATGACATCGCAAGATATTGATTTTGCTACATATTTTTAATCGAGTTCATTTTCGTCATAAATAACGGCACCGGGTATGAACACACGGAAGCAGGCGCCTTCATCTGGCTTACTCTCGATCTCCAGGCGGGCTCTGTGGCGAGTGAGAATGTGTTTTACGATGGCCAGACCGAGGCCTGTGCCCTTCATCTGACGGGAGGTGACCACGTCAACCCGATAGAAACGCTCGGTTAATCGCGGCAGGTGCTCCGGATCGATGCCCGGGCCGTAATCACGAACCTCTGCGATCCAGTGCGGTGTCTCGGTGGAATCAGGGTCCGGGCGGCATGTGACATCGACTCGGCCACCGCTGGAGCCGTATTTCAGGGCGTTTTCGACCAGATTGTTGAAGACCTGCACCAGCTCGTCGTTCTCACCGCGAATCTCTGCAGGTTCATCGGGCACTGTCACATTCAGCTCGACGCCGTTTTCCTTGGCGACGGGCAGAAGCGATTCCACGGAGTGGCGCATAATCAGGCCGAGGTCCACGAGGGTTTCGGGCTGGACGTGCACTTTCATCTCGATGCGGGACAGAGACAGCAGATCATCAATGAGGCGGCGCATGCGCTCTGCCTGATCCAGCATGATGCCGAGGAACTGGTCCTGAGCCTTCGGGTCGCCCTTCGCTGGTCCCTGCAGGGTTTCAATGAAGCCTGTGAGGGATGCGAGCGGTGTGCGCAGCTCGTGGGAGGCGTTGGCGACAAAGTCGGCGCGCATACGCTCCAGACGACGGGCTTCGGTCAGGTCGCGGATGACGACGAGGATCAGGCCCGGACGTCCGCGAGGAACGGCGAGGTTTCCGCTGGAGACAGACCAGAGCGGCGCAATGTGCGCTTCAAGCCAGAGTTCCATTGGCACCTTCTCGGACCAGTCAATGACTTCTGTGGAACCGCCATTGGAGACACGGTCCAGCGCTTCCAGCAGGGAAGGTGCTCGGATGCGGAAGGACAGAGGGTCGCCCACCGCGATGGTGCCGAAGCGGCGCTGTGCGGCGAGGTTCACGTACTGGGTGGTACCGCGGTAGTCGACGACGAAACACGGATCCGGCAGTGCGTTGACGGCGGACTTCATGCCGCGATCCACGATCTCGCTGGCTTCCTTGCGGCTGACACCGCTTGGCGCTTTGACCTTGGTGCGGCTTTTCATGCCACCGCCAATGACCAGAATGAAGATGAGCGCGTATGCGAAGAAGGAGGCCCAGACAGGCACCTGAAAGGCAATAGAGAAGACAGCAAAAATGCCTGCGGCGGCCAGAAGGATCCAGCGTACATCGACGGTTTTGCGATAAATCGCCTGCCTGTTGAGACCCAGTCTCAACGGCTCCTGATTTACCTGCTTTTCTTCCTTGTCAGTATCCAGGGACATACGTGCCACTCTCTAAACGCCGCTGCGCGTTTACGTTGTTTTTTCTTTCAGACTGACCGAGAATTTAACAGGGTCAGCATGACATTCTCGCGACGGCGGCTGCTCATTTTTGCAATTTCCCCACAAGGAGACGTAGCGAAACCAAGGATCTTGGAGGTTCGGTCCACTCAGGAAATAGCGTAGATCCACTCAGACATTTTCGACGCATTGGCGCGGTTATATATTTAGCAGGTTTAACAAATCAAGCAGAAGAGAAGCTGAGGAATAATAATTAATCGGCAAAGCTTCATTTGAAGCAGGTTCAACGTCACGCAACTCTCATCTTTTGCGTTTAGAGCTCAATTGATGCGAAGTGTCATCTCTCTCTTACCTTTGGTAATTGTATTTAAATGGCCTGCGCCTTTAAATAGGTACTGCGGACGGACCTGAGAGCGAAGGCAATTTGCTTGCCGGGGAAGACTTTAGGGCACGGAACGAAGGGCTGATGATGGAAGAGATTCTGGAAAAACTGGAAGCAGCAATTTCGCAGGAAAACTGGCCAGAAGCAGAGAAGTATATTCTTCTCATGCTGGAAGAAGACGAGACCAACCCGAGCCTCTGGTACAATCTGGGCCTTGTTCGTCGCCGCGCCGGCAACAATGCTCAAGCCCTTGAGAACTTTGAGAAGACACTGGAGTTTTCACCGCAGCACCAAGGCGCAATGTTTGAGCGGGCTGCGGCTTGTCTGGACATGGAAGATTTCAACACCGCCCTGAATGACTTCGCCGAGTACACAGCCGCCTACCCCGATGACGGAGACGGATTGCTGAATCTGGCGCGCATTGCGCTTCACATGGAAGTGCCGGATCTTGCGTTGCAGGCGTTCCAGAAGCGGGCTGAGATTGAGAATGATGCGGAGAACATTCTGGGTGCTGCCGAGGCCATGCAGATGATGGGGGATGAAGAAGGTATCAGTATGCTGCGGCGCCTGTTTGCCAACAACCCACCTGTGCGTCCTGAACTTTTGAAGATTATGAGCCAGGGCTCCTTTGGCCGTGTGCCGCTCAACTCAAAGGCTATGCTGCCCTAGAGATTAGAAGCCCCCTCACCTTTACGCTTCCACGGAGCGCTTGGCCCGAACAGACTTGCGGTAGTGCCCCGGCTCTGCCTGCAGCTTGTTTTGCGTGTCCAGATGGGTTTCGAACTCAGCCTCATCCATCGGCGCACAATCCAGCTCCATTGCTTCTCGCTTGAACGGGAAAGCCTGTGCGATTGGGGTGCCAGCTTTGAGTGTGCCTTCAAACTCCGCGTTCTTCCAGAGTGCCGGGAAGTGCACAAAACCACCTTTGAAGCGGTCACAGTCCACCACACCAGCCAGCGTTCTGAAGGGTAGTTCTTCACGATTGAGGGGATGGGTGAAGAGCAGTGAGATGCCCTCCGGCGCTTCGATGCTCCAGAAGTTGTTGAGCTTGATGATGAAGTCGCCCGGGTTCGTGCCCAGCGGAGCCCCGGTTGCCTGTTCCGGCACATGCAGGCCGATGGGGGATCGGGTTTGCTGTGCTTTGGGCGAGACCGGTTTGGGCCAGTGCCACGAAAACTCACCGTCTTTGACTGTCACATCGCAGGGCAACTTGAAGAGGATGCCCGTAGAGAAAACGTCAATGATGGGTGGGCAGTGTTTGAGGGTGCGCACCTGTTCGTTACCCAGCAGCTCACTTTCCACGGTCGAAGGGATGTCCTTCAACCATTCCGGAAGCGCTGATTTTGCCTCAACCGGCTCTGGAATATGGCCATGAAGTTCTGGCAGGCAACGGAACTTGAGCTTCATGAGGGCTCCTAAATGCATAGTTTCATTGGAGAACCGGCACCGCTTTGAGCGAGGTGCCTAGATCTTCACAATGGCGGTTTTCAGCTTGTTCAGGCAGTAGGCCCATCCGGCGCTGGAGTTCATGGCGCGCAGGTACTCCCGCCAGCCGTCTCCGTAGCGCTCAAAGTGACTATGCACCAGTTTGAGCTGGGTGCCACCCTCAACATCTGAAAACTGAATTGTCACGATGCCAGCCTTTTGCGGGTCTTCAATGAGCAGGCGTTTGGGAGAGATCTGCCAGGCAAGGACGATCTTGCTACCCTCTTCCAGCTCCTGAATGGTACCCCAGTGCAGGCGCCTGCCATCTTCCACGTCTTCAAAGCACGAGCCGCCCACCAGCGGCTCTATGCCTAAAACCCCGTCCGGGGAGAACCTGTATTCCGCAGGCCACCAGGCATCAATTTTCTCCAGAAAACACACATAGGCGCTTTGAGCAGAGGCAGGCAGAAGCACCTCTGCCTTGCACAATGAAAATTGCTCCAAGACACCCATTTCGCCTGATGTCATTGCTTCCCCCCAAAATAGTTCTGTCAGCCGCGTCCCTTCCTGCGGCTTGCCATCACATAGACTGTAGCAGCAATTATCGTAATTGCTACAAAGAGAACACCGATGACATTGATGACAGGGGATATACCAAAGCGCATGCGCGCGCCAATCTCTGTCACAAGGGTCCAGCTTGGGCCGATGGCAAAGAAGGTGGTGTTGTAATTCTCAATGGACTGCAAAAACGCGATGGCGGATGCGGTCAAAATGGTGGGCATCAAGAAGGGCAACGTGATCCGGCGGAACACGAAGAACGAGGACGCCCCCAAGTCCAGCGCTGCTTCTTCCAGCACGATATCTTGACGCTGCAAGCGGGCCATGAACATGAGCATGCAGTAGGAGGCGATGAAGCTGGACTGGGCGATGGTGGCCGTGAACAGGCCGCCTTCCACGCCAAATGCATCCCGCCAGAAGATGAGCGTGGTTGCGCCAAGTACAATGCCCGGTGTGAGCATGGGCGAGACCAGAACGGTGTAGAGGAAGGTTGTTGCCTGAGACTGCAGGCGGGTGAGCAGCAATGCGCCTGCAAGGCCCAGCGGATGGAGATGATAATCACGCCCACCGCAATGATAAGCGAATGGACAAGACCATCAATGAAACGCTGATCCTGCGGCAAAGCGCGGAACCAATCCAGCGTGAAGCCCTGCCAGTCAATGACCGAAGGTGTTGGCGCTGAGTTGAAGGCTGCGATCACCATGAAGATCATCGGCAGGAACATATAGGCGAAGAAAATCACCAGATAGCCGTTGAGGACGGCGGACGCCCAATCAATTGGAGTTTTAGCTGTTTCTGTCACGCCGGTACTTTCAAGAGTTGTTGCCGTCATTTCGCGATATCCCGGATACCGACGCGGAAGACCCACATATTAAACAGAATAAAGACGATACAGGCCACCAGAAGTGCCAGTGAATAAGCAGCGCCCTGGTTCCAGCTGTCAGCCTCAAAGAAGCGGCGGTAGATCACCTGACTAAACCAGTCTGGGTGCAGACCACGACCCACGGCACTTGGAACTGCGATGGAACCGGCTGAGAGCATGAAGGTCATGATCGCGCCAACGGCAATGCCCGGTTTGGCGTGCGGCAAGACCACGCGCCAGTGGATGCGCCATGTAGAGGCCCCAAGATCGCGGGCCGCTTCGATCTGGTTTTTGTCCAGCGTGTCGATGGTGTTGTAGATCGGGAAGACCATGAACAGCACGTAGGCATAGACCATCACCGTAAAGACTGCGCCGTTTGAGGCGACAAAGCGGAAGCCCTCACCTGCTTCCAGATTAATGATGCCCAACAGATCGAGCAGTCCATTTAAGATGCCTTGCTTCTCCAGGATCATGATCCACGAGAAGATGCGCAACAGCTCGTTGATCGCATAGGGGATCAGCAGGCCAATCATCAGGATAGCAAGTTTGTTGCGGCTGGTTGTTGTGGCGACAGCGTAAGCCACCGGGTAACACATGATGAACGCCAGAATGGTGACGCAAAGCGCATAGGCGATGGTTGCCAGGAAGATCTGGAAGTGGATCGAACTCATCATCGTGAAATTTTTGAGAGAGTACGAAGTATCCAGTCCAACACTTTCGCTGGTGGCTTTCTCTTCGGCTTCCAGTGTGGCGATCTTTGCTTCCAGCTCGCCTTTTCTGGCAAGAAGCGGTTCTACTTCAGCTTCGATTTCAGCAATCGTGCGGGTCGCGCTTGTTGCCCCGCCAGACGATGGTGCTCCGAACGGGTTCAGGCCGGTGGTGTCATTGCCGGAAGGTTCTGCAAATGGATTGAGGCCGGTGGCATCGTTTGACGGCGCCGGGCTTTCCTCTGCAAATGGGTTTAGACCAGATGCTCCGCCAGGGGTGGAGGGTTCTGGTGTGGCAAACGGGTTGAGAGAGGAGGCGCCGTCCTGCGGTTTGGCTGTTGCCTCCCCTGCATTGACAGCATCTTTTTCTGCGTCCAGCTCTTCCAGCGAAGTGTTGATCTGGAACACTTCTTCATAGGCCCGATCAATTTCCAGCGCCAGTGTGGCCGCTGCACCGCCCCTGTCTTCGTAGGTGAAGGCACGCTCGATCATGGAAAACTGAGGCAGGACGATGAGGAGCACGATCCAGAGTGCTGCCAGCCCCATGAAAAGAGCCGTGAGCCCTTTGCCGTAACTTTTGATCAGACTATTCACTGGCCAGCTCTCCTGGACGCATCACAACAGCATCCTGTGCTGCGAACCAGAGGTTCTGATCAGAGCCGAGTGGCTGGTGTGTTTTCTCCACGTTGGTGACATGGACTGCGATTGGCTGATCCCCTGCCCGCATATGCAGGTTCACAAACGGTCCTTCCAGATCGCGGCGTTCCAGCTTTGCAGAGAGGCCATTTTGCTGGCCGTCCTTTTCTTCCAGCGTGACGCGTTCCGGGCGAACGAACAGGATGGCCTCCTCCCCTTCGTTCAAGCCATGTGCGTTCTGGCCGAACAGCTTGCCTTGGGAGGTTTCCAGAACGGCAAAGTCACCTTCTTTGCCAACGACCTTGCCCTTGAAGACGTTCTGCTCACCCACAAAGCTGGCGACGAATGGGGTGACAGGATGGGCGTAGATTTCGTCAGAGGTGGCGACCTGTTCCACCACGCCGTGGTTCATGACGGCGACACGGTCTGACATGGTGAGCGCCTCACCCTGATCGTGGGTGATGTAGATGAAGGTGACGCCGGTTTTACGCTGCAGTTCTTTCAGCTCAGCGCGCATATGTTGGCGCAGCTTTAGGTCCAGCGCGGAAAGCGGCTCGTCAAGCAGGAGCACGGATGGCTCAACTGCGAGAGCACGGGCAATGGCAACGCGCTGACGCTGACCGCCGGACAGTTCGGTTGGCAGTTTATCGCCCTGCCCGTCCAGCGCGACGAGGGATAGGAGCTCCTGCGCTTTTTCGTGGCGGATCTTTTTGGAAATGCCGCGTGCTTCCAGACCGAAGGCGATGTTGTCTCGTACGCTCATGAGCGGGAAGAGCGCGAGGTTCTGGAAGATCAGAGCGGTGGGTCTGGCATTGGCTCGAATGCCGGACATGTCTTTGTCGCCAATGACGACGCGGCCCTGAGAGGGACTGAGGAAGCCGGAGATCATGCGCAGGATGGTTGTTTTTCCGCAGCCGGACGGGCCGAGGATAGAGAAAAACTCACCAGCATTGATTTTGAGGTTCGTGGGCTGAACGGCGACAAAATCGCCAAATCTCATGGAGAGGTTTTCAAGAATTACATCATTGCCATGCATGAAGGGCCTATTGCTTTATCTTATGGTTTTCAGGGATGGAAACCTGAGGTTTTCCGCTCGGCTTCTGGCCGTACCAGAGCGCAGTTCCTTCCTTGCAAACTACTGGGCTTGTGCCGCCGCTGCGATTGCAAGCTGATATGCAAAGCGCGGCTGATGCCGCGCTTTGCTGTCAACGCCGCTAGGCGTTGGTGATCTTGTCCACGTACTCCTGACGAAGCGGTGCAAACCACGGCGTGTCAGCCGGGTACCACCACAGGTTCGCCAGGGTGTCGTTGTTGTAGATCTCCAGGAACTGCTTCTTGTAGGTTTCGCCTGCATGGTTTGCGGCACCCACAACAGCGGAGTTGTAGCCGGTGTTTGCGCTGAACATGCCAGCCATTTCCGGATCAAGCATGGCGTTGATGAACGCATAGGCCTGCTCAGTGTTTTCAGCACCGCTTGGAATGCCCATGGAGTCCATCCAGGTCATGCCGCCTTCTTTTGGCATGCGGTACTTCCACTTTGCATCTTCACGGCTGAGCAGCAGGCCAGTGGTGTCCCATGTCTGGCCGATGGACGCGCCTGCCTGTTTGAAGGCATTTGTTGCTTCGGTTGCGTTGTTCCAGAACGCTGCGATGTTTTCTTTGCGTTCGATGATGAACTTGGCCACTTCATCCCAGACGCGGCGGGCGTCTTCTTCGGTCTTGTACACGTCGAGCATGCGGTTGGATTTCACCTTGCCGATTGCATCGAGGTACAGGCCTGTGCCGATCAGAGCGGATTTCTGACGGAATGCAGCCTTGCCTTTGGCTTCCGGAGCCCAGAGAGAGCCGAAGGAGACTTCGTCGTTTGAGAGCGGGAAGACTGTGCTGTCGAAGGTGATAGCTTCTGTGCCCCAGTCGAATGGCAGCAACATGCGCTTGCCGCGGTAGGTACCGCCGAGCTTTACACTGTCGCGCAGCATGGATGGCACAACAGCATCCACCTTGAGCTTGCTTTCGTCCAGAGGGGCCAGCAGGTCATCCGGGTAGTAGTTCGCGCCGTTGGTGATGGACGGGAAGATCACGTCAAAGCCTTTGCCGCCAGCTGCTTTCAGCTTCTGCTCAGCTTCATCGTTGGAGCCGAAGGTGGACAGGTTGATCTTGATCCCTGTGTCACCTTCAAACTTCTTGATCATGTTGTCCTGAACGTAGTCGCCCCATGCGAACACATTCACCTGACCTGAAGATGCCAGCGCATCAGAGGCCTTCAAAATTGCAGGAGCAGCAACAGCAGCGGCGGACGCTGCAGCAGTGCCTTTCAGTACTGAACGACGAGAGATAGACATTAACGGGCCCTCAAGAGACTAAGAAATTCTAATAGCAACCAAGGTGCGATGCAGAGATTCGACACCTCTCTGGTTCCATCACCTAGGCAGCTAACTGCAACCTGTGACAGACCCATGACAATTTACGTATATTAACTTATCGAGCGTAGCTCATTATTAGCGAGCTACGCAATATTGTATTTGTATTTCTATAAGTTGAGCGAAAAACTCTAGGTAATTTCAATCTGTTATTTATTTGGCAAACTAAAAAAGGGAGCGCCTTTTGGGGCACTCCCTTTTCATTGTCGAAGTCTACAGGCTCTTTCAGGCGCTGACATGCTCCCTTTGCCGGCGGCGACGCATGACGACGCCGTAGTGCGGCGCGAACAACATGGCAAGCACCTGCTGCAGACCAGCGACAACAGCAATCATACCGGCAGCGGAGACGGAGAACTCATAGCCCAACAGGCCCGGACCGAAGGCTGCAAGTAGGTAACCGAACAGGCCAGCGGACAGGGATGCAATGCCTGAGATGAAGAGCTGGGTCTTTAGGTTATCGGTCAGCATGCGCGCTGTGGCAGCCGGGCAGATGAACATGGCAATCACGAGGATTGAGCCCACTGCGCTGAACGCTGCAACTGCTGCAATGGCGACCATCACGATGAGTGAGAGGCCGAGCCATTTTGGCGAGAAGCCGAGGCTGGCGGAGAGCAGCGGGTCGAAGCTGGAGATCTTCAGCTCTTTGAAGAACAGCACGATGAAGCCGATCACCAACAAATTGACGATGAACAGCTGCTTGATGCTCTCCGGCAGGGTCGACAGTGCCTGCCAGTTCCAAAGATCAGAGAGGGTGTAAGCATCCAGCCAGATGGCGCTTTCCAGATTGCCATATAGAGCGTGCTCTACATCCAAGTGGACGCCTGCTGTTCCGGTTTGCTCCAGAATGACAACGCCAGCTGCGAACATGGTGGTGAAGACCACACCCATGGCAGCGCCGGGTTCTACATTGCCGATGCGGCGGATGAGCTCGATAAGCAGCACGGCGAAGATGGCAGCAATCCCTGCCCCGATCATCATGGCCCAGGAACCGGTCTCATGAGAGAACAGGAAGCCGAGCACGATACCGGGAAGCACCACGTGGGAGATCGCATCACCCATGAGCGCCTGTTTGCGCAGGACGAGGAAGTTGCCGAGCAGACCGCAGGCCAGCGCTGCCAGAGAGCCCAGCAGGATGCTTGGGAGGTCAAATTGCAGGAAGATATCCATCAGTTTGCTCCTCCTTTACCGCTTTCTTCAGGGTGCACCACATGGGGGCTGAGTTCCTGCTCCAGCACCTTAACGGTGTCAGCAGGCAGGACTTCGCCGATTGGTTTCAGGGACCAGTCAGCCAGCGCATGGGACTCTTCCGGATGCATTTCCCGGTAGAGGTTCCAGAGCTTCTGATCACGCTCGATCAGGCGTGCTTCTGACTGGCCTTTCACGGTCGGTTGGCCGTCTCCGCTCATAAAGCCGCCTCTGCGCAGGATGGAGCGGGTCAGCGGTTCGAGCACCGGCTCGTTGTGCGCGATGGCGAGCAAGCCCTGACGCAGGTGCACGATGCGCTGGAAGCGGTAATGCTTGAGCGCTGCGGCGAGCACACCGCGAACGGGCGAGACAAGGAGGGAAACCACAAAGAAGCTGAAGAGCACCAGCACGATCAAACCGCCGGTTGGCATGTTTGGTGCGCTGGCTGAGAGAGCAGCTCCAATGTAGCTTCCCGAGGCGCCAATTCCTGCTGCAATGGCAACCAACACCGGCACGCGGTCTGTCCAGAAACGGGCAGCCACAGGCGGGATGATGGCCAGAGCGATGATGAGCACGAGGCCAACGGTTTTGAGGCCGATTACCACGATGCCGAGAAGCAAGAGAAGAAGAGTACGGTCGAGCCAGCGGACGTTGTAACCACTGGCTGCTGCAAAGCCTTCATCAAAGCAAAGCAGCGAGAATTCTTTCATGCGCAGCACAACGGCAAGGCCAACGAGGGCTGCAGCCACTGCGATTGTCAGCGCTTCGGACTTGAGCATGCCGGAGGTTGCGCCGAGGAGGAAGCCCTCCAGACCCGCCTGCCCTGAGATGGACATGGACTGGATGATGGTCAGAAGGACCATACCGACTGCAAAGAAGGTGGAGAGCACAGTGCCGATGGCAGCATCTTCTGTGAGGCGGGTGTGGGTTTTGATCCAGTCCACGGCCAGCACGCCGATACCAGCAGACAGCGCTGCGCCGAACAGGAGCACCGGGAGGGATCGGCCTGAGCCGAAGTAGACTTGCGCAATGATAAAAGCGAGCGCTACGCCGGGAAGCGTCGCGTGGCTGACCGCATCAGAGACCAGCGTGCGTTTTCTGAGCAAAACAAAAACGCCGATTGCGCCGCTGGCCGCGCCCAGGAGGGCAGCGCCGATGCAGACCAGTGCTGTGTTATAGCCTGCAGACAGAGTGAGGGCGGCAAAGAACTGTTCCATGGCTTTGCCTTATGCGCCTGAGGCTTCGGAGAGGCCGTCCAGCTGGGTGCTGGCGAGGCGTCCGCCATACGCTTTTTGCAGGTTTTCCGGGGTGAAGGTTGTTTCAACCGGACCGTCCGCCACATGCTGACCATTAAGCAGTAGGATGTGGGAGTAGTAATCGCGCACGGTTTCAAGATCGTGGTGCACGACGAGCACGGTTTTACCATCAGCAACAAGCTGACGAAGTACGGCCACGATGGCTTTTTCTGTCGCAGCATCCACGCCCGCAAACGGCTCATCCATCAGATAGACTTCAGAGTCCTGCGCCAATGCACGGGCAAGGAACACGCGCTGCTGCTGACCACCTGAAAGCTGGCCGATCTGGCGGTTTGCGAAGTCCTGCATGCCGACCGATTTCAGGCAGTCCATTGCCTTTTGGCGATGCTTGCGAGATGGCCAGCGGAACCAGCCAATTTGGCCGTAAAGGCCCATCATCACCACATCGATAGCTGTCGCCGGGAAGTCCCAGTCCACAGCTGAACGCTGCGGGACGTAGGCGATGCGCTTCAGAGCCTTTTCGATTGGCTCACCGAATACTTTGGTTTCACCAGAAAGCTTCGGGATCAGGCCCAGCGCTGCTTTGAGGAATGTGGATTTGCCTGCACCGTTGGGACCGATGATCGCTGTGAGGCATCCTTTTGGGGCAGAGTAGGAAACGCCCCAAAGAACTGGCTTGTGATGGTACGCAACTGTCATGCCCTGCACGGTGAACGGCAGATCTTCAGGTCTTATGTTTTTGCCTGCATCGGTATCGTGCAACAGGTGCAGGCCGGAAGAACTTCTGTCGTGCATGTTAGTGACCTGCTCCAAGTTTACCCTGCATGCCTCGCGCAGGAGCTTCACCGCCCAGAGCGCGGGTAATCGACGTCATGTTGTGGTCGATCATACCGATATACGTTCCTTCATAGGTGTTGGACTGCCCCATTGCATCGGAGAAAAGCTCGCCGCCCACTTCCACTTTGTGGCCTTTGGCTTCAGCACCTTCCACCAGGGCACGCACGTTGCGCTCTGATACTGACGATTCAACAAACACTGCTGTGATTTTTCGATCTACGAGAAGGTCCACCAGCTCCTCAATACGCTGCAGGCCAGCTTCTGAGTTGGTGGAGATGCCCTGAACGCCGACCACTTCCAGATCAAAGTCGCGGCCAAGATAGGTGAACGCATCATGCGCGGTTACGAGAACACGGCGCTCCTGCGGGACTGTCTTGAGGATTTTGTCGCCGTAGTCAGCAAGCTCCTGTACCTGCACAAGGTAAGCTGCTGCGTTGTCGCGGTATTCCTGCTCGTTTTCAGGATCGATAGAAATGAGTGCTTCTGTGACACCATCAACTGCACCTTTCCAGAGAGTTGGGCTCATCCAGACGTGCGGGTCATAGCGACCTGTGTAGGCCGTTGAGCCTTCCAGTTTTGCGGAGTCGATGGTCTCACCAATAAAGAAGACCGGCTTGCGCTTTTGCAGCTTCAGCAGCAGATCTTCCATCTGCGCTTCCAGAAACAAACCGTTTGCGAAGATTGCGTCTGCACGGCCCATCTTCACAACATCAGAGCGGGTCTGGCGGTAAGAGTGCGGGTCGATGCCGGTTCCCATGAGCGCTTCGACAGTGACGTTATCACCACCGACAGCGCGGACTGCATCTGCCACCATGCCAACGGTTGCCACTGCGTTGATTGGAGTTTTTGCAAAGCCCGCTGACAGGCTGGAGAAGCCTGCGAAGATCATCAGAGTGACTGCAAGTGCAGCAGCTTTAAAGTAGCGCATAAAGTCCAACTTTCTAAAACGACTTGAGCAAACGTACCGGCTCTTCATCTTTTGCAGTTCTCCGATCTGGCCGCTTTGTCCTTGGCCAATATCTTCGCCCTGAGCTCTTTAAAATATAGATACCACCAGATCTTCCGCAGGTATCCTGTTTCTTCACCCAGTCTAGTTGCAACTCATTCTTAATAGCAATAAAAAAATGAAGCTTTCTGAAATTTGTTGTTTCGCTGCCATTCTCATGGAGCGTTTGAAGTGAGCAGAAAGTCGACTATCAATCAGGCCTAGTTGCCATTGCCTCTTATTTGCCAAAGGCTTATTTATAGGGGCAACGGGAGGGACCTGAGATGAGCAAGATGGATTTCAATCGCGAGTTTGATGCACAACACGGCAAGCTTGTTGCAATCACCGACGAACTGGCGCGGGTGACCTGCAATAACCCGGGTGCCCTAACGTTTGCAGGCACTAACACGTTTATCGTTGGCAAAAACGAGGTTGTCGTCATCGATCCGGGCCCGATGGATCTGGAGCATCTGGACGCTCTGATGGCAGCGATTGATGGTCGTCCTGTGAAGGCCATTCTTGTGAGCCACACCCATGTGGACCACTCCCCTCTTGCAGGTCCTTTGAAAGAAAAAACCGGCGCACCCGTGATGGGTTGCGGCCCGCACAGACGTGCAGTTTCCTTCGAGGACATGGATGAAACTCCGATGGATGCGAGCTCTCAAAAGGACTTTGCACCGGATGAAGAGCTGGAAGATGGGGCCAAAATCTCTGTTGATGGTGTGGTGATTGAGGTGGTTGCGACCCCGGGGCATACCGAGAATCACCTGTCTTTTGCCCTGCCCGACCACGGTGTGATGCTGCCAGGTGACCACGTGATGGCCTGGTCCACGACCATTGTAGCGCCGCCAGATGGCTCCATGAACGCCTACATGAAGTCGCTGGACAAGCTGATGGCACGTGGCGAAACCCGCTACTTTCCTTCTCATGGCGGTGAAGTGAACAACCCGAAAGTGTTTCTTGCTCAGCTGAAGCAGCATCGCCAAATGCGCTCTGACGCTATTATGGAGCGCCTGCGTGCCGGAGATGATGATGTCATGACCATGGTGAAAGCCATCTACACCGATGTGGATCCAAAGCTGCACGGTGCTGCGGCGCTCAATGTACTTGCACAACTGGATGATCTCATCGCGCAAGGGGTTGTCTTGTGCAATGGTAAGGTTACACTCTCCGCAAAATTCACGCTGCGTGAGACGGCATAGCCAGACCTACACGCTGTCACGACACCCCAGAGAAACCGATCTCTCCAACTTTTCGAGACGTAATGACCAGTATTTTTGATAAGAAGATCGATCGCAGAAACACTCATTCTCTGAAATGGGATGAGATGGAAAGTCGCTACGGCATCAGCAGTGATGACGGTTTGCCTATGTGGGTTGCGGACATGGATTTCCGCCCGCCTCAGGCCGTGAACGATATGGTTGCGCGTGCTGCCGAGCACGGGATCAACGGTTATTATGGCAATGACGTGCCTTATAAAGAGGCCATCATCTCCTGGATGAAGCGTCGCCATCAGTTTGACGTTTCTGCAGACTGGATCACCACCGTGCCCGGCGTTGTGGCTGGTTACTCCATGGCTATTCAGGCGTTTTCGGAAGAAGGCGATGGCGTACTGGTGTTCTCACCGGTTTACCACGCGTTTGGCCGCGCCGTGCGCGACAACAACCGCCGCCTTGTTGAGAGCCAGCTGATTGAGCGTGATGGTGCTTATTACATGGACTTCGACAATCTGAAGGACCAGATTGACGAGCGAACCAAGATCCTTCTGCTGTGCAGCCCTCACAACCCGGGTGGTCGTGTCTGGACCTCTGAAGAACTGACCCGCATTTGTGAATTCTGCCTTGAGAACAACATCCTGATTATCTCTGATGAGATCCACCACGATCTTATTCTGGATGGTTCCAAGCACGTTGTGACAGCCACCCTTTCTGAAAAGATTGCAGAGCGGACGATTACGTTCACCTCCGCCTCTAAGACCTTCAACCTTGCCGGTTTTGCGACTGCGGCTTGCCTCATCAGCAACAAAGAGCTGCGTGACGCCTATCGCAAGGTCTGCACCGCTTGTGGTGTGCACTCTACTCCGCTTGGCTCTCAGGCAACCACTGAGGCTTACAACCATGGCGAAGAGTGGCTGGCGGAACTGTGCGACTACGTTGCGGCCAATCAGGAGCTGCTGATTGAAGGGCTGGAAGCGGCTATTCCGGGTGCCAAAGTGATGCGCATGGCGAGCACCTATCTGGAGTGGGTCGACTTTAAAGATGTAGACCTACCGTTTGATGAGATCGTGAACCGAATCCAGAAACAGGCGAAGATTGCGGTCAACATTGGCAGCACGTTTGGAAAAGGTGGCGAAACCTTCCTGCGATTCAATCTGGCCTGTCCAAAATCAACAGTTGAAGAAGCAATCAAACGTCTGGAAGATGTTTTTGCAGATCTTCGCATGCAGCAAACGCCTGATTTCAAAGCGATAATTTGAGTTATCAAAGATACGCCCGTTTCTGGGCGTATTTTTTTGTGCGTGCGTGACAATAATCACACACATATGCTATTAAATGAGTCATATTAGATTCACAGAGTTCGACGGCTTCCCCGGCTTTAAGAACTCTTCGAGTTTCGCGATAGCCTTAAAGCGGTACTCGTTGTTCACGCAAGCTTTCATAACCAGTGCTTCCCCGGCGCTGGTTATGTTGTTTCTGGGGCTACTTTCTCAAGCAAATCACGAATAGCGAGCAGTCCGGACCTTCCCGGTGCTGAACGTCTTCTTACTGTGCTGGTTTTTGAGCGGGGATTGGTGCGGAGCCACGTTCTTTCAACATGGATGCAATTGAAGGTGGCAGTTCCAGAGGAACTTCCAGCAGCGGCGCGCGCTCTGTGATTTGTGGCTCGTCCAGCTCTATTTCTTCCTGCAGCACCAGTTCCGGCTCTTCTACCCTCGCTGTGATGCCGTAGTTTTGCAGCAGGACTTTATCCAGACTTGCCAGAAAACCTCTGATCCGGCGGGCGTTGGTGCCGAAATCATGACTGCCAAAGCGGGAAGCGGAGCGGATATCCAGCAGCGTACCGACACGATCTGGTTGAATGCGGATTGCGACATCATCCTTCAAAGAGAAGTACGGCATGCGTGCTTCCATAAGAAGATAGGTTGGCTCATCCGGAAAGCCTGCTGGCAGTTCATAGACGGTTTTCCAGCCCATACTGGAGGCCACGCTGGAGACAGCGTTGTGCAGCTCTGGCGGTGGCAAGCGGAAGCGGCGAGGCACGATGTCCGGATAGCTGGCCTTTTGCATCAACTGCTTATCCTGCTCAATCTCATCATCAATGCGATCACCTGCCACCAATGCGGGCGGGTCTTCCATATCTGTAGAGATGTCGTTGAGCGGTGGGAACATGTAGAGCCCCAGCGTTGCGATGAACAGCGGGGTCAGAACAATTGAGCCGTAAAATGTGCCGAGGAAGCAATTGCCAAAGCCCTTGCCGCCATCCTTCCAAAGGTCGACCACAGCAATGGCGGCCAGCACAATGGCTGTCGCTCCCATGAAGAAGCCGATGACGAAGAGGACGAGGAGCACTTCTGTGTTGAAGAGCTCGAAGTAATGACCAGCAACGGAGAGAATGAGAAACGGGATCGCAATGGCGCCGATGCGGCGGCTGCGCATGGCAGTGCGAGAATGTCTTAAAGGCAGTTGCAGTGTCATTCTATCCCACTCTCTTCGATCTGCAGCTCAGAGTTTAACTTACCCGTTCGTCAGGCAGGTTACAGCTCTTTACTTCGCGATACCAGATTATAGCAGTCCAGAATTACCGAGGGTTGAATGCCTTTATTATTTTCGCGCAGCTTCTGGGAGGACCGCGACGGGGGGCCGCCGCGATCAAACTCATGGATCAGGCTGCTGCGCCCTCACCTGCTGACTTAAGGCCAACAAGATTCACGAGATCTGTCAGGCTATCCAACAGATGGTCGCAGTGGTCTTTCAGCTCTTCTGCGGTCAATGCGCCCGTGGTGACTGCGACGCGCAGCATGCCTGCGTTCTGAGCGGCGTGCATGTCGTGCAGGCTGTCCCCTACCATCGCGATGTGCTGTGGTTCGATGCCAGTATGCTCAGCAAAGCCGAACAGCTGGCCCGGCTCCGGTTTTTCACCATGGCCGCTGTCATAACCCACGACGAAGGTGAAGTAGTCGAAGATGCCCAGACGCTTCAGCTGGGCGATCGCGCTGGCTTCGGTGCCGTTGGTTGCCAGACCGATTGGCAAACCGGCTGCAGCCAATGCTTTGATGGATGAAGTGGTGTCATCAAATGCTGCAACGCACTCAGCGGCATGTTCCAGAATGAGGTCTTCGATCCGATCCAGAAATGCGCGGTTGAACTCAACGCCAAGATGGTTGGCCCATGGCTCGCTGTAACCGCTTGGTGGATTGGTCAGGATCGGGCTGCCCGGCTCGCAGGCACAGCTGGCGTAATCAAACTTAACGAGATGGCCAAGCTCGGTGGCCAGCTTTACATCCCCACCCGCAAGATCCATCAGAACATGCTGGAGCACGGTGCCCCATGTCTTATTGAAATCAATCAGGGTTCCATCGCGATCAAACAAAACGGCGCGCACGTTCATTGTCATTTTCCTTTAGCGCAGTTGACGGCTTTTATGGGAGACCGTCTTCAGGCCAAGCCTGAACAGAGGTGTTATTTGCAAGCGGCTCAATCTACGCACTTATACAGAGTATTACGAGCACCAATCACTATGAACGGTGCTAATCAATCGGCCACAAGCTTAGTCGCACAATAAATACACAGTTTTTTGTCAGTTTCGTATTCGGGGAAATTGCGGCCAAATGTCACCCAAAATGGCCTGATACATTAATGGTTTAGTGGCGATAATTTTAATCAACTCACAACCCAAAACCTTATCCTTTTGTATAATATAGCAAATTTCCAGAATACATCTCAGGTAAATAGTTAACGGCATGTTTCATGCATTCAAATTGCTGAGATTATTGGGAAATTCCCCCCTCTAAATTAGATTGGCTTTTTTAGTTTTTTTGGCGCTAACATATTCATGCCCGATTTGAGTATCACTCCTGCATATGAGCTGACGCTTATATCGGGTTATCCGGCTACTCATTCCGGGTAAGCATCGCAATTTCTGCAACACAACTTGTCCCAAGGGGACGGACTAAAATGGCCTTCGGAACCACTGAGCAACAAAACAAAAACGTAAAACCTGATCTGGACAAGCTTTATCGTCCAGTCGGCATTCAGGCTGTCAACGCTGCAAACTGCTGTTCAGGTAAGCAGAAAGAGTCTTATCAGCCAAAGGTTCAGGAAGAATATCCTCTTCCGACTGACTGATGCGTCAGGGGCTGCAGATCAGGCATTCGGCTTCCGTTTTGCACGAAGCAAATTGATTGATTATGTATTCCAATCACATTGGTAGCAGCTGCATCCCATAGTCATGGCCCAGATTGGCATGGCTTCAAAGAGGCTTAATGATCTAACGAACATTCAGTCATCTGCTTAAAGAAGGCGACCCGCAGGATTGCGAGCCGCCTTAATTTTTGCCTTTCGTTCAGTTTCAGGCCACAAGCTACTTTTTTGGTGCAGTGCACCTACAGCCCTTCCCCTTCCGAACAGCCAACGCCCATAGGACGCCTGAGAGACCTCTACAAACAAGAAACGCACCAGCTGTGTGGTGCGTCTCCAGATCAAATCAGTATGTATTAAGGATACAGACGGACCTTGTCCCATTCGGCGTCTGCGCTGTCTCTCTTGAAGACAAATCGATCATGCAGACGGAACGCGCGGTCGTGCCAGAACTCGATTTCCAATGGTTGCAAAATGCAACCGCTCCAGTATTCGGGACGCGGAATATCACCGACGGCATACTTAGCAGCGTACTTTGCGACCTCTTTTTCGAGCGCAAAGCGGCTCTCCAGAGGGCGGGACTGTTTGGACGCCCACGCACCAATGCGGCTTTTTCGTGGCCGTGAGTTATAGTATTCGTCTGCCTGTTCATTAGTTACGTGGATAACATTGCCGCGTACACGAACTTGTCTGCGCAGACTTTTCCAGTGAAAACATAGAGCTACTTTAGGGTGAGCAAGAATTTCCCGACCTTTTGTGCTTTCAAAGTTTGTATAAAACACAAATCCCTGTGGACTGTAACCTTTAAGGAGTAACATCCGTACATTAGGCATGCCATTCTCATCTACAGTCGCAACTGACATGGCATTAGGATCATTGGGCTCGCTCTTTTCAGCAAGGGCCAACCAGTCGCCAAATAGTTGAAAAGGAACCTCTACGCTTTCGGAGTAACTATTTGTAAACTTTTCTTCCAGATTTTGGATGTCACCATTCATAGTTAATAGTCCCTTTAGGATCCTCACACTGTGGATGAACCGGAACTCGTAAAAGCAGCGGCTTCAACCTGAGGCTCTAGTAGTAATATGGCAGTTTTGTATAGCAAGAAAACCAGTTTACGCCAGTCGTGTTTTGTCTCGGCTGCGATCTTGCTGTTGCTTCCTGCCTGCACTCAGATGTCCATATCGGTGAACAACAGTGAGTATCAAGAACCTCTCAACCTGACTGAGACGGTTGATACCAAGCAAAAGGTCGCGGATAGCGAAATCCACCGCACAGACCGTACGGTTATTACGGATACCATCGAGGAAGCTCTGAATGAGGGTGGAAAAGATGACCGTAGTTTTGCGCCTATGGCCTGGACCAATCCGGTCAGTGGTAACAGTGGCACAATTACTTCCCTGATGTCTGTTGATAAGACCGGAAGCATTGCCGGTTGTACTGATTTTGTGACCAGCGCAAACACTGTTGGCGGTGTGCGTGCGTATCAGGGCCGCAGCTGCCCGGACACCAATCACAAAATGAAGATTGTCCAGTTGGCTCCGTTCCAGGTTGACGCAGCTCCTGCCCAATAACGTGTTCCTCACCTAAGCTTTGCAAAACGTGAAGTAAGCCAACACATTAAAAGCGCTGAAATACTCACTTCTGATTAGCTAAGTTCGGCTGCGGCTGCTTGCTTGTTTTCATTTGCATGGTTATGTAATGGGTGAGTTGTAAACTGCCCCAATTTCTATTTGATGGATGACGATGAGAGATCCCTATTCTGTTCTTGGTGTTAGCAAAAATGCCAGTGAGGCAGAGATCAAAAAAGCGTTTCGCAAGCTGGCCAAGAAGTATCACCCAGACCAGAATGCAGATGATCCAAAGGCCAAGGAGCGCTTTTCAGAAGCGAATCAAGCCTATGAGATTTTGGGCGACAAAGATAAGCGCGGTCAGTTTGATCGCGGTGAGATCGACGCTGAAGGTAAGCCTAAGTTTTATGGCGGCCCGGGTGGCGGTGCTGGCGGCTTTGAAGGTTTCTCCGGTTTCCGCAATGCAGGACGTCGTGGCGGCTTCCGCTTCGAGCAGGGCTTTGGTGATGGTCACGGTGGCGGCGGCCCGCAGGATGCCGGCGGCTTTGACGACATTCTCAATGACATCCTCGGCGGCTTTGGCGGCGGCAAACGTCGCAGTGCAGGTGGTGGCGGTGAATCTCACTTCCATCAAGGCCCAACCAAGGGTGCAGACGCCAACCTGATCGCCCGTGTAACGCTTGAAGATCTGCCAATCACGGCAAGGTTCAAGTGAAGCTGCCAAGCGGCAAGACTGTGAATGTGAAAATTCCAGCTGGCACGCAGAGCGGCGACAAGATCCGATTAAAGGGTCAGGGCTTTGCTTCTGCCAAGAGCGGACAGGCTGGCGATGCGCTGGTGGAAGTTCGCATCTCGACCCATAAGCTGTTCAAAGTGGATGGCGCAGATATCCGTGTGGATGTTCCCCTCACCCTTTATGAAGCTGTGCTGGGCGGCAAGGTTCGCATTCCAACGCTCAGCGGTGCAGTGAACCTGACAATTCCAGCCAACACCAGCAGCGGCAAAACCATGCGCCTGAAAGGCAAGGGTTTGCCTAAGAAGGAAGGCGGCCACGGCGATCTTCTGGTTGGACTAGAGATTGTGCTGCCAGAACAGACCGACGAAGAGCTGGAAAACCTGATGCGCGCCTGGAAAGAAGTGAAGCCCTACACGGCTCGCGGACCAGAATTCGACTGATCAGAACATACAACAAAGGCGGGTCACCCCGCCTTTTATTTTGCCGCTAGGTTTGACAGTTATCTGAGCTGACACTCCATGACGCTGCGCAACGCTTCATACTGCACGTTTGCCAAGTCACACTCTATCACCGGTCCCGCCTTCACTTTCACTCACCAACCGCTTGATGTCATGCACCTGCCTTCCTTGCCAAACACGCACGGCAAACAAGACGGCAATACTTAGGAAAGCACCAATATAAATGCCGACTAGTCGATCCAGAACGCCTTCAATATCGTTGACCGGTCCTGCAGAAGCCAAAGCAGCGACGATAAATGCGTACCCTGCCTGCGTTCCTGAATATGCCCAGTAATTGGTGCTGTGATGAAGTGAGCAGACAAGGAACAGGGTTCCTGCATATATGGCCAGCCACCAGAAGAATGTCTCGAGACCCAATGCAACAAACAGCAGCCCTAGCCCTCCACCGAGGAGGCAGCCAGCCATTCTGTTTAGGGCAAGTTTTTTGACATCTTCCGCCGGCCCGTAAAGCACAATCAGTGTTGTTATGGTGATCTGTAGCATAGCAACCAGATCATGGCCGACGTAAACAATTGGCGCCAGAACTGAAACAACAGCTGCAGTTATGCAAAGAGCTGTTACCCAACTGCGTTCAACATCATCCAGCTGACGGATTGTGATAGGACCTGCTCCAATGCCAATGGGGCTGTCCTTTGTCAGACTATACATGACGATCGTTGCACTGCCGATGCCGATGGTTGCAGCAGCTCCCCAATCCGTCATGATCGAAAAAAGTTGATCGACTTCAACAACGGAGATGTAGAGCGCAAGCATCGCACTGATAGTTCCCAGGAGCCATGCGATGTTGTAGTCGGGGCTTGCCAGACGTTTGTAAACCGCCAGAGCTGCTAAACCACCAATGCTTGCCATTTGCAGAATGGGTACATCTTTGAACAGGATGACAAAAAGGTATCCGACAATCATTCCAATATAGATACCAATTATGCGCTGGCCTCCCTGAAACCAGGCATTGCTCCAGTTGGCATTGGCGACTGTGAGGGCCAGCATACCCGACCACCATGGATCATCCACATCCAGAACCAATGCCAGCACTGAGGCCAACGTAATGATCAGGGCGGTTCGAAAGCCGTTGTAGTAGTCCAGTTTCATTTCGCCCCTCAATGGAAAAGGAAGATGCGCGCATCACCGCCGTGCATCGGTTTGTGATTTAAGAGAAATTCCCCCATATCAATTTCAACGGGAAATCGTTGCGAGAGTCGGACCCAGGCCGTGGTCAGCGGAATGAAGGGAAGAACACGTGGGTTTTCATCCATGCGCGATACTCCACGCCCAATGGATCTGACTGTGCCTTTATGGATGCGGTAAGGATCACTGGAGACTTGAAAGTAGACTGTCTGCCCCGGCTTCAATCGTGCAGCATGACGCTCAACCAGATTGGCAATAATCCGCCAATCAGTGTTTGTAATCAGCGCTAACTGCGGCACACCTTCCAGAACATAATTGCCGGGATTGACCGAGTACTCGCTCACTATTCCATCAACTGGAGAGGTCAGTGAAGATTTACGCAGGTTATATTGAGCAAGGGCGGTTGCCGCTTGAGCCGCCTCGTAAGTGGCCCGCATCACCTCTACCTGATGTGCTGCTGCGCGTAACATGTCGCGCGCGCTATCAGTTTCCGCGTTTGCTTCTTCAAGAGACAGACTGATGTTATCGAGCCGTTGCTGGGTAACAAAACCACTGTTGGTCAGTTCTTCAAAGCGCTGCTGCTGAGCTGCGAGGTTTGCAACTTTGGCAACCGCCGCTGTTACTGCGGCCTCAGCGACCTGAACCTCGGCCTCCGAGCGCCTCAGATTTGCCAGTGCTCTTGCCTCTTCCGCCCGTGTTTGCTGGACTGCAAGGGCGAAGGGTTCTGGATCGATTTGCATGAGCAACTCTCCGGCTTTGACCTGTCGGTTCCGATCCACCGGAACCTCAGTTACGAAGCCAGAAATCTCTGGAGCAACAAGGACGACATCTGCTGAAACGTAGGCATCTGCTGTGTACGTAAAGAAGTAATCCCAGATGATATAAGCGCTTATCAAAGCGAATATGCTTATGATTACCTTGATTGGCCCACTTAACTGAAAGATGCCAACGGCCACCTCTTATCTCCGTACTCCCAGCATCAGGCTGACCTCGGCAACTCACTCCCGAAACACTGGCTTAAGCCCCGATCAAAGCACCGTTAAGAGAGCACGAGAAAGCATATCATTCCGTTTTTTGAAATTCCCCCTCCAGATTCTAACTAGCTAGCAAACACAAAAGTAACCTTTGCTCAGGTAACGAAACTCGCAACTTTCATTCCTGGCAGACAACTGCTGACCTCTAGCAAAAAGGGCACCGTGAAACCAAACACGATGCCCTCTCAAATGATTTTATTTGTCGTTACAGCTGCCTAAGCTTCGATTGCTGCCAGGCTGGCCGGGGCTTCGCTGTCGTCTGGGACGAAGAAGTCTGGTTGCAGATTGACCTTCGGGTTGACGCGGTATTTGTCGAAGTCGGTCATACCGTTTTCAGCCAGCAGCGTGTCATCGATGAAGAAGTTGCCGGTGGTATCGCCGGATGGCTTGGTGAAGATCAGGTGCGCGGCATCTGCCAGAATGTCTGGTGTGCGACTGGCCTGAACCATCATGTCACCGCCCAACAGGTTCTGAACCGCAGCGGTTGCAATGGTGGTGCGCGGCCACAGAGCGTTTACACCGATTTTCTTGGAACGCAGCTCTCCTGCCAGTCCCAGTACGACAAGGCTCATACCATACTTTGCAATGGAGTATGGCGTGTGGTTCTTGAACCACTTTTCCTGCATATCAAGCGGAGGCGAGAGCATCAGTATGTGTGGGTTCTCAGCTTCCTTCAGATAAGGAATAGCCAGTTTTGAGCAGAGCAATGTGCCGCGGGTGTTGATCTGATGCATGAGATCAAATCGTTTCATGTCGATCTTCTGCACGGGTGTCAGGTTGATCGCACTGGCGTTGTTGACCACGATATCAATGCCGCCAAACTTCTCAGCAGCGGCCTTCATGGCGTTGTCGACACTTTCCTCACTGCGCACATCAACCACGAGCGGAAGTGCCTGACCTCCGGCATCCTCAATCTCTTTGGCAGCTGTATAGATCGTGCCTTCCAGTTTTGGATGCGGTTCTGCGGTTTTTGCGGCAATTACGATGTTCGCACCGTCCTGCGCCGCACGCTTGCCAATGGCGAGCCCAATTCCACGAGACGCGCCGGTAATGAACAGCGTTTTACCCTTCAGACTTCCCATGTTCCCCCCAGTTTCTGAGATGGACTGCGGTGCTGAGCACCGCCTCCTAATGGTTTAAGCTTTGCTCATGAACTTCATGAAGGCTTCACGCGCTTCATCGGACTTCAGCAACTCTGCAAAGAGGCCGATTTCCTCGTAGATGCGCTTTTCAAGAGGCTCACGCTTGCCGCGCAGCAACTCTCTGGAGATACGCAGTGCGTTTTGCGGCTTGGCAGCCACTTTCTGTGCCATGCCGATCACACGCTCTTCTAGTTCATCTGGTGAGACCACGTGATTTACGAAACCAGCTTCCTTGGCCATTTCAGCGGTGAAGTTTTCACCTAATGCCAGCAGCTCAAACGCTTTGTGATAACCCATGGTTTCCGGACCGATCAGTGTCGATCCTGCTTCCGGGATGATACCCAGATCGGTGAATGGGGTTTTGAAGAGTGCGTTTTCGGTCGCATAGACCATGTCGAAGTGGAACAGCATGGTGGTGCCAACGCCAATGGCTGGGCCGTCAACGCCTGCGATCACTGGTCTGGATGGCGCGTGGAGCGCACCGAGGAACTTGCCAACGCCGCCTGCTTCCAGTCCTTCGCCAGACATAGCGGCTTTGAGGAAGTCTGCGATATCATTGCCAGCCGTGAAAACTCCCGGACGACCAAGCATCACGTGGCAACGGATGCCTTCATCTTCAGTTTTCAGTGCTTCTGCCATGTCCATGTACATGGCCTGTGTCAGTGCGTTTTTCTTTTCTACGCGGTCCATGCGGATGATCTGGACTGCGCCGTCCCGTTCAATACTGATCATATGTCCCTCCCAAACTAACTGGGTGAGGCCTATGCGGCCTCACCTCCAAAATGCGATGGCCTGTTTTAACTTCAGGCAAGCTCAGCAGCATCGAATGCAAGGATTGCTTCAGCTGCACGGGTTACATCGTCTTTCAGCGGAGCGCTCTCACCCAGAACGGTTTCCGCAAAGCTGCGTGCCATGAGATAGCGCGGCTTTTTGAGTGCTTCTGGCGCGCTCTTGGATGCAAGTGCACCTTTGGCCAGCAGGCCAGCTCCCAGCGTGATACCAGCCAGACGCAGGTATGGTGTGGCGCCCGCCAGAGCTTCAGAGACCTTGCCATCTGCCTGCGCTGCCAACATCCACTCGGTGGCTGTTTCCAGATCAGCAACTGCTGCATCCAGCTTGGAACCGAGGTCACCCAGCTCACCGGTGTTGTCTGCGTTTACGCTTGATGCGATCTCCTTGATTTCAGAGATGAGGCTGCGCACCTGATCGCCGCCAGACATTGGCAGCTTGCGCATCACCAGATCGATGGACTGGATGCCGTTGGTGCCTTCATAGATTGGAGCAATACGGGCATCACGCAGGTGCTGTGCTGCACCGGTCTCTTCAATGAAGCCCATGCCGCCATGGATTTGAATGCCGAGGGAAGCAACATCCACGCCGAAGTCGGTGGAGAGTGCTTTTGCAATTGGGGTTAGCAGCCCCGCACGCTCTGACCAGAACTTCTTCTGCTCTGCATCTGGTGCGAGTTTGGCCATATCCAGTGCATGGGCACAGGCATAACAGATCGCGCGGGCAACCTGTGTCTGTGACTTCATGGAGAGGAGCGTACGCTTAATGTCCGGATGTACTGCAATTGGGTCCATGCCATCGGTCTTTGACCCAACACCACGTCCCTGCTTGCGATCCAGAGAATATGCCAGCGCTTCCTGGAAAGCGCGCTCTGCGATGCCGAGGCCCTGAACACCAACTGCGAGGCGGGCGTTGTTCATCATGGTGAACATGCACGCCAGACCACGGTTCTCTTCGCCGATCAACCAACCGATTGCACCGCCATTGTCTCCATAAGACATGGTGCAGGTTGGTGAGCCGTGAATGCCGAGCTTGTGCTCCACACCAGCAACGGTGACATCGTTCTTCTCGCCCAGGCTGCCATCATCATTGACGAAGTATTTTGGAACCGCGAACAGAGAAATACCGCGTGTGCCAGCTGGCGCATCCGGCAAGCGTGCCAGCACCAGATGGATCACGTTGTCGGTCATGTCGTGATCACCGTAAGTGATGAAGATCTTCTGGCCGGAGATCTTGTAGGACCCATCCCCAACAGGCTCTGCCTTTGCACGCAGGGCATTGAGGTCAGATCCTGCATGAGGCTCGGTCAGGTTCATGGTACCTGTCCACTCACCGCTGGTGAGCTTTTCAAGGTACTTGGCTTTCAGCTCTGAAGAGCCGTGCTTCTCGATGGCTTCCACGGCACCTGTGGTCAGGGTTGGGCAGAGGGTGAATGCCATGCTGCCAGCGTTCCACATCTCAAAGACCGCTACGTGGAGCATGTTTGGAAGGCCCTGTCCGCCAAACTCCGGATCACCGGTCAGCGCGTTCCATCCGCCTTCACGCCAACGGGTATACACATCTTTCCAGCCCGGTGAGGTTTTAACGCTGCCATTAATCAGCTGAGCCGGTTCTCGTCTCCAACCCGGTTGAGTGGTGCAATCTCTTCTTCAGCGAACTTAGCAGCTTCACCCAGAATAGCTTCGATCAGGTCATCTGAGAGCTCTTCCTGTCCTGGCTGCGCTTGTAGCTGTCCCAGTCCTGCCACTTCTTTCAGCGTGAATGCAATTTCACTTAGTGGTGCACGATACATTTTTTATCTTCCTCCCCTTCTGAAGCTGCCTACCTTGCATATAGGGCCAGCGAGCGGCTTCAGAGATGTGCGTTTGCGGTGTTCCCTACCGACTATCGGCGGCTGTTCAGCGGACATACGCGTAGTTTCGCGCATATCCTTGTCCGAAAACCGGCGCTACGTCTCAGGAACACGCTATAGCGACTTGACGAATTGGCTTTTGCCTATCAAAAGGCCGCTACAGAAATTTTTCCTGTTTGGGACAGTAGTGCGATTAACCTATACGTCAAGCATCCCTTAAAGGCAGGTAGCCCCCTACATTCGTCTTAGTAAGAAAGAAAAGGTATGAAACTCTGGCGCTTGAACCCATCTGATACCCAGTTGGAAGACACGCAAATTTTTCAGGATATTTGCGATGCGCTGAGCGATGGCAAGCTGGTCGCCATACCTACTGAGACGGTTTATGGACTGGCAGCCGATGCCACCAACGGAAAGGCCTGCGCCGGTATATATGAGGCTAAAGGGCGACCTAGTTTCAATCCCTTAATCTCACATGTCGACAGTCTGGAAGCGGCACAAACCCACGCGTTTTTTGATGACCGCGCTTTGAAACTGGCAGAAGCATTCTGGCCGGGGCCGTTGACCCTTGTGTTGCCGAAACTGCCAACCAGTCCGGTTTCTGATTTGGCTGTTGCGGGCTTGGAGACCATAGCGCTTCGTGTGCCACGCTCTGCTGTTATGCGCGCCCTGTGCAAGCGGACGGGTCTGCCTTTGGCAGCGCCTTCGGCGAACCTGTCTGGCCGGATCAGCGGCACAACGGCGGAAGATGTTATCAACGATCTTAAAGATCACTTGTCTTACATTATCGATTCAGGTGCGACCCCAGTGGGTGTTGAATCAACCATCGTCTCGCTGGTTGGTGACCGCCCTACACTGCTGCGTCCAGGTGGCCTTGCGCGTGAGGATGTTGAAGCCGTTCTTGGTGAAAAGCTGGTGCGTGCGGGGACTGATGACAGCGCGCCAATGGCGCCAGGCATGCTGACTTCTCATTATGCACCCAACTCCCATATTCGCCTGAATGCGGAGGATGTGGCAGCTGATGAAGCTCTGATTACCTTTGGCAGTACGCTGCCGGATGGCTCAGACAAGGCGGCCAAGTTGGTTCCCCTAAGCGACTCAGAGGATCTGACCGAAGCTGCAGCTCGTCTGTTTACTGCTTTGCGCCAAGCAGATCTGGGTGAGAACGGAAAAATTGCGGTCATGCCAATCCCTCATCATGGACTGGGCGAAGCTATTAATGACCGGCTGGCACGTGCCGCAGCGCCACGCGATTAAAACGCTTTCAGAGCGCTGAAAACAGACAGCGCTCTGCACTCTTCTTTGCATTTTGCCTACAAACTTCTCCTGCAAGCCGTTGAGAGCACAGGATAACTCCCCCTGAATACTTTGGGTTTATTGTAGAATTCCTTGTATTTATGCAACACATAAAGAATAGGTATTAACCTTTTCTCATTTCACTCAGTGTGAATTCATGGAGCGCACGAATAAACGGCGTGCAAATTTCAAGAATTAGCTCAATATTACAGTCATGTATTTCTTAGAGATGCAGCGGACCTCCCCCACGAGCAACACAGATTGCTCGCACCTTTAATCCGGGGCTGCGTGTCGTACACGCACTCCGGATTTTTCTTGTCTCCATGACCGATCTCAGGGGCATTCCATGCCGGCATCAACGTGGTCTTTTGCGAGCACCTCATCCCAATTGCCGAGATCAACTGAAGGGTTGCGCAATTGACAGATCACTCCGCATTGTGGAGTGGTATATTTAATTCGCCCAATTTTTCACAGGACTGGATTTAGGTGCCTTCACTTTAGAGTTGGCTGTCGGTTGTGTACCTGATTTCATTTTTTACGGGTTCAATATCTTGAGTACTTTGCTGCTGCACCATCAGGCTTTTTTAAATCACCTTACTCCACTTGGTCACCCGGAACGGCCTGACCGTTTGCGGGCTATCGATCGAATGCTTGAGAACGAACGGTTCTTTATGCTGGATCGCGACATCGCACCGTTTGGAACATTTCAGGATATTGCCCGGGTTCACAGCTCCGACTACATCAACTCCATCCACAATATGAATCCTGAAGAGGGGCTCGTTGATTTTGCGCCGGATACCAACCTTTCCCCTGGTAGTTGGGAATCTGCGATGCGAGCTGTTGGCGGATCCACTCGCTGTGTAGATGAGGTGATGAGCAAGCGCGTTTCCAATGCCTTTGCGGCCTGCCGACCTCCGGGGCACCATGCAGAGACAGCGGTTACCTCCGGCTTTTGTCTGTTCAACAATGCTGCGATTGCAGCACGCTATGCGCAAGACGTTTATGGGCTCGAACGTGTAGCGATTATGGATTTTGACGTTCACCATGGAAATGGCACTCAGGAGATCTTCTGGCTGATCCTTCGGTGATGTATACCTCCACGCATCAGATGCCGCTGTTTCCGGGAACTGGGGCCGTGAATGAAACCGGAGAGCACAACAACATCGTCAATGCTCCACTGACAGCGGGTGATGATGGCACGCAGTTCCGTGAGGCACTGGATTACGCCATCCTGCCTCGTATCCGGGAGTTTTCTCCAGACCTCATCATTATCTCAGCCGGCTTTGATGCGCATGAGCGTGATCCACTGGGTGGGCTGCGCCTGACAGAGTTGGATTTTGCGTGGGCGACTCGCAAGCTTATCGAGATCGCAGATGATTGCTGTGAGGGGCGCGTCGTTTCCCTATTAGAAGGTGGGTATGATCTGGAAGGCCTTGCGCGATCCGCTGCTGCTCATGTAATGACATTGATGGATTACTAATTGGGAGCCCCTGTTCCCAACTGAGCGAGGACATATTGGTGACAGAAGAAGCAGCCGGTTCCATTGAAAATCTTAGCTTTGAGCAAGCGTTAGCTGAGCTGGAAACCATTGTTCGCAATTTGGAGCAAGGCAACGTACCGCTGGAAAAGAGCATTGAGCTTTATGCGCGCGGCGAAGCTTTGCGTGAAAAGTGCGACGGTCTGCTCAAAGCTGCCGAAGAGAAGGTGGAAAAAATCCAGATGAACACCTCTGGAAACGCGGTTGGTACAGAAGCACTGGATAACTAAGAAATTCAGCTAGTCCGGAACAGAAATTCTAGTTTTATCAGTAGTAACTAGAATTTACGCTCTAGTACACGCGTTCATTTTTTCAACAGACCCCGCCTCGAGCGGGGTTTTTGTTTACCTGTGAAACATCCAGAACACCGATTTACTTCGCTGATAAAAATTTCGTGATAATTAATTATTTAGCCTACTAAATAAAATTGGACAAAAATTACTGAGCACAACACACACTTGTTATTCTATGGGACTGTGAAGTTTTAATTGGAACAATACTTAACTGGAGATATTTCACAGAATATTGTTTCAGGGCAGAGAATACAAAGATCATCATTGATCGTATTACCGACCGGACGGTCTAGTTTAAATTGGTAAGTATTCTTCATTTATCGCGGGTTATTGGCACAGACAAAAAAAAGGGGGCTACGAAAACCGTAGCCCCAAGTCGATCACTGTGCACGTGGCCCCATCGACCACACATTCGACATAGGACGTTTCGTCGCAGATTGCATCACCCCATGGGGTGACAAAAGCGCAATTTGTACTAGCAAATGAAAAAAAATACGTTCTCATCCCCTATTGACAGGGGATTCTTAGGGACATCCCTACAAAAGGACCTAGCATAAACGATCAATTATTCATGACAGGCAATTGCGCAGTGGGCAGCCTTGCTATAATCGTGATCAATTACGGAAGACACTTGTCCCGGCCATAATTTGGAACATATACCATGGTCGGTTCCATAGGTGTTAAGCTGCCAGATAGTCAAAAGACTCAAGAAGACCCAGATGTCCCTGCTAGATCAAATTCATAATCCATCTGATCTCAAAAAGGTCCCGGAAGACCGCCTTCAACAAGTTGCTGAAGAGCTGCGTGAGGAGATGGTTGATGCTGTTTCTGTCACCGGGGGCCATTTGGGAGCCGGATTGGGTGTAGTTGAGCTGACTGTTGCGCTCCACCACGTCTTCGACACCCCAAAAGATCGCCTGATCTGGGATGTGGGACACCAATGTTACCCACATAAGATCCTGACCGATCGCAAGCAACGTATACGTACGTTGCGTCAAGACGGTGGATTGAGTGGATTCACCAAGCGTTCTGAGAGCGAGTATGACCCATTTGGTGCGGGCCACTCCTCTACTTCTATTTCTGCTGGTCTCGGCATGGCTGTTGCCCGCGACCTTGCTGGTGGCGACAACAATGTGATTGCCGTTATCGGTGATGGCGCAATGTCAGCTGGCATGGCTTATGAGGCCATGAACAACGCTGGTGCGTTGAACTCTCGCCTGATCGTTATTCTGAACGACAACGATATGTCGATTGCTCCACCAGTTGGCGCTCTTTCTGCGAGCCTTGCACGTCTTGTTTCCGGCAAGACTTACACAGGTTTCCGCGAAGCGGCCAAACAGGTGGCGAGCGCACTTCCAAAGCCATTGCAGGAGAAAGCAGCGCAAGCTGAAGAGTTTGCTCGCAGCTTCTTTACTGGTGGTACCCTGTTTGAAGAACTTGGCTTTTATTATGTAGGCCCGGTTGATGGACACAATCTCGATCACCTGCTGCCAGTGCTGAAAAACGTTCGTGATGCCAAAGAAGGTCCGATCCTTGTTCACGTGGTGACGCAAAAGGGTAAGGGCTATCTGCCAGCTGAGAACGCCAGCAACAAGTACCATGCGGTTGCCAAGTTTGATGTTGTGACTGGTGAGCAGTCCAAGCCAAAACCAAACGCGCCGTCCTACACCCGAGTCTTCGCCAATGCGTTGATTGAAGAAGCGAACAAGGATGAGAAGATCGTTGGTATCACCGCTGCGATGCCGGATGGTACTGGTCTGGACGTATTCGAAAAGGTTCACCCAACCCGCATGTTCGACGTGGGCATCGCTGAACAGCATGCAGTGACGTTCGCGGCAGGTATGGCTTCAGAAGGCTACAAGCCGTTCTGTGCGATTTACTCCACTTTCCTTCAGCGTGGCTACGATCAGGTTGTTCATGATGTAGCGATCCAGAAGCTGCCAGTGCGTTTCCCAATTGACCGTGCGGGTCTCGTGGGCGCTGATGGCGCGACGCATGCTGGTTCCTTTGACACTGCTTTCCTCTCCTGTCTGCCGGGCATGGTTGTCATGTCTCCAGGTGATGAGGCTGAGCTTGTGCATATGGTTTCCACCGCAGCAGCTTACGATGAAGGCCCAATTGCTTTCCGCTATCCACGCGGTGAAGGCATTGGCATTGATTTGCCAGAGGTTGGAACTCCACTGGAGATCGGCAAAGGCCGCATCGTGAAAGAAGGCTCTCGCGTTGCTCTGGTTTCCTTGGGCGGTCGCCTGCAGGAAGCGCTTAAGGCAGCGGATACTCTTGATGCAGCTGGTCTTTCCACCACAGTGGCAGATGCACGCTTTGCCAAGCCGCTCGATACCGACATGATTGGCCGTCTTGCGAAAGAGCATGATGTGCTGATTACCATCGAGGAAGGCTCCATCGGCGGCTTCGGCAGTCAGGTGTTACAGTTCCTTTCTGACAATGGCTTGCTGGATGGCTCACTCAAGGTGCGCAGCATGATCCTGCCGGATGCTTTCCAGGACCACGCAAAGCCAGAAGCCATGTACAAAGATGCAGGACTAGACGCATCAGGGATTGTACATCGCGTCTTTGAAACCCTTGGTAAAGCTGAGGATTTGCCGTTAAGGCTTGTTTAGAACTACTCATTTTTGTTCATAACTCAGCGAAAAAGATAATTGAGGGGTAGCTTAGGCTGCCCTTCTTATTTTCTTTTTGCACATGGCATGTAATGTGACTCCAGTTTTACATTGTTGGCTGGTACGCGCATGATCCTGCTGCTTGCAACTTTTGCGTCCTTAATGTTGTCTACGGCCCTCATTCTTGCAGGGCATGGACTTTCCTCGACGCTTATCCCCCTCAGAGCTGATTTAGCCGGGTTTGGAGACCTCCAGATCGGTCTGATCTCGTCCAGTTTTTACATCGGTTTTGTGATCGGGTGTGTGTTTGGCCCGTTCCTGATCCTACGGGCTGGTCATATTCGTGCGTTTGCTGCGCTGGTATCGTTGATGTCTGGTGCAGCCCTGTTGCACCCTATCCTTCTCGATCCACTGGCGTGGGCGCTGTTTCGCGTCATTACCGGCTTGTGTTTTGCCGGTATCTTGCTAGTTGTCGAAAGTTGGTTGAATGACCAGGCAACCAATGAGAACCGCGGCACAGTGATGTCGCTCTACATCATCTGCTATCTGGGTGCGACCATGGGTGGCCAGCTGATGGTTGTCGGTTTTGACATCAGCACTTTCGTACCCTTTGCGATTGCGTCCATCTTTGTCAGCATCGCAGTGGTGCCCGTTGCGCTCACCAAAGCCGTGCAGCCAGCGCCGATTACGCTGGTGCGGTTCCGCCCGATCAATCTCTATCAGACGTCAGCTGTTGCGCTGATTGGTTGTCTACTCATCGGCCTTGCCAACAGTTCCATGTGGGCGCTTGCACCTCTGTACGCCAAGCAGATTGGCTATAGCACCAATGAAGCGGCCTATTTTGCGGCGGCTATCGTTTTGGGTGGCGCGATCACACAGTGGCCGATAGGTCGTCTTTCAGACCGTGTGGATCGTCGTATCATCATCTTGCTGCTCGGCTTTACAGCTGCTGCTGCATCTCTGCTGCTCTTCATCCTTGAGAGCGGGAACTTCTGGGGAACTTTCACCATCTTCCTGATGCTGGGCATGGCCAGTCAGCCGACTTACGCGATTGTTGCTGCACACGCCTTCGACTACGTGGAAGCTGAAGACTACGTTGAGACGTCCTCTGGCGTGTTGATGTCGAACGGAATCGGCTCAATGATCGGCCCTACCCTTGCTGCTGGTTTGATGTACAGCATTGGTCCGGAAGGGCTGTTTGTCTGGGTTGCGCTTGTTGAAGTCGCCTTGGCGCTCTTCGTTATCAGTCGCCTGTTCATCCGTCCTGCAGACGAGGCTCTAGAGAAGACAGACTTCGAATACGGTGCAACTTCCAACATGGGTGCTGTGCTTACGCCTGATCCGCTAGATATCGAAGATCCTTATGTTATTCCGCCTGAAGAGTTCCCTGCCTATGAACAGGAAGAGGAGGAAGAACCATCAGAAGAAACGGATGATTTGCCAAATCGCAATGATGAGGGTGAGAATCCGCCTACAACTGATGAGACTCAGGATAATTCCAGATTCCCTTCTGGCTAAGTGTAGACACACTCGATGGAAGCAACTAAGAAAGACCCATGGTCAAGCCGCGTAATACATTACATGTACTCAGAAGCGAGCGACACCCGCTTGTCTTGCTTGCCAGCGTTGCGATGCTGGCCCGAGTACTGCTGCTTGTCCTGAGTTTTTCCGGCGCAACGGCTGATCCTTCTGCTGCTGCGCTCATGCAATTGTGTGCCCCTTCAGGGGGCTCGCATATTGCCAAGATCGAAGGCTCGACTCATACCGAAAATCCGCTGGGAATAGGCTGCGATTGCACGTACATGTGCCCGCATACGTCCAAGCAGGCGACTTATTTTTCGATAGAGCCCGAGAACTGGCAGAGCCCTACCCTCGTGGTTGTCGGTTCTCTCTCCCTTGAAAGTGCTCTAGGAAATGTAAAAAGCCTCCGCGGTCATAATTTCCTCATCCGGGCTCCTCCAGTCGTCTAGTTTTTCTTTTCCGATCAACAAAACCTGATTTGACTGTCCTCTACTGCCTATATTTACAGGTAGAGAGCTATTCCTTGGATGGAAATTATGAAAACACGTGCTCTTCTTGTTGCAGCAGCTCTTGTTGCGTTCACCGGTTCTGCTGCTCTTGCGGAAAGCATTCAGCATGGCAACCTGACAATCAAAGATGCCTGGACACGCGCTACCCCACCAAAAGCAAAAGGTGGCGGAGCATTTGTGACCATCACCAACAATGGCAACGAAGATGCGCGCCTAACCGGTGCAGTGTCCAACTATGCCAAACGCACTGAAATTCACGAAATGGCCGTAAATGATGGTGTCATGAAAATGCGCAAGCTGGACGAAGGTGTTGTTATCCCAGCAGGCGAAACCCTTGAGCTGAAGCCTGGTAGCTACCACGTGATGTTCATGGGCCTGAACCAGCCATTCAAAATGGGCGAAGAGCTCAATGTTACTCTGGAATTCGAAAAAGCCGGTCCAGTAGACGTAACTTTCCCAGTTATGAAGATGGGTGCCAAGTCCGGCAAAATGCACCACTAACCAATTGAACTGTGCACGGGTGGAATAAAATGAACGTTGCGAAAACAATTCGATATGGAGCGTGGGCTGCTGTTGCCGTTCTCGTTGCCGCAGTTTCTGCTGTGACGGTGATGAAGTTTGTACAGGAAGATGTGCCTCAGGCCGCAACTGTACAGATTGGCGGTCCGTTTGAGCTGGTTGATGGCAAAGGTCAAGTCTTTACCGACAAGAACCTCAATGGCAAACCAACCCTGATGTTCTTTGGCTTCACGTACTGTCCTGATGTGTGCCCAACAACCCTTTCTGACATGCAGGGTTGGATTGAGAATCTGGGCCCTAAGGCGGACGATCTGAACTTCGTTTTCGTCAGCGTTGATCCTGAGCGCGATACACCAGACGTGATTGCAGATTATGTTGCAGCGTTTGACACTCGCGTTGTTCCACTGACTGGCTCCGTCGACCAGGTTAAAAAAGTCGTCAAAGACTACCGCGTATATGCGAGAAAAGTACCTCTGGATGACGGTGACTACACCATGGACCACACCGCAGCGGTTTACATGCTGAATGGTGATTTGGATTTCGTGGGAACCATCAGCTATCAGGAACCAGAAGAAACAGCACTTCCTAAAATCAGAAAGTTGCTTGGTAGCTAAGATAAGTTTAGGGTGTCTGAGAATTCAGGCACCCATTTTGGGATGAAGATATGAAGGATCATGCAGCTCTTTATGCAGGCACAGCCGCCGTTGGATTACTGCTGATCGCGGCCACCGCATTTCTTTGGATGCGCTATGGCAATTTGCTTTTCTCTGACAAACTGTTAAATGCACTGGCTGGTTGTTTCGGCTTATAAGCTGAGCTG